>JANQHD010000015.1 GCA_028282805.1 Phycisphaeraceae bacterium
TTCAACTACGACGGCACGGTGTCGCTGGTGGACTTGAACTTCATCGGCACCAACTTCGGCAGCAGCATCGCGGCCCCCGCCCCCGGAAGCGCCCCGGCCGTGCCGGAACCGGCGAGCCTGATGTTGTTGGGGCTGGGCGCGTTGGCGCTGAGCCGCAAGCGGCGGGGTTAACTGTATGCCCTCCGAGGCATGCCCCAAGCATGACCTCATCCCTCCTGCGTCGGTTACCGCCGGCGCTGGAGTTTTAAAGGCCGTCGCGGCGTCATCGCCGGGTGTGATTCTGGGGCTTGTTGCCGGGGGCTAGTGAGAAGAGGGTGAGTTGAGCACAGGCGTGAGCCGTTGAGACGGCTTGCGCGTGTGTGGTGTTGAGGTGTTCATCAGCACTTTGATCATGCTGCTCGGCAGCAATGGGTGCGAGTGTGATTTGAGGTTTTGATTATTCGATGAACCATGATCTGCACCAAACACGTACTTCGATCAAGGCCGTTTGTCGGGCTTGGCCCAAGCTATGCGTCGCCATGTTCGTTGCACTCTCTACGACGCCGGCACGTTGTCGGCGGCTGATACGCGCACCGATCCTCAGCAGTTGAGGATCAAGGATTAATGTTTAGGAGGATTATAGATGCACGCAAAAAGATCGTTTAGGACAGCGTTGGCGCTGACGGTTGTTGCCTTGGCAACCGTCGCATTCGCGCCTCCTGCTGACGCGGCGGTGATCTACTTCGTGGACAACACGGGGCAGATCCGGTCGTTCACCGGCATCACCGATGGCGCTACGCCCGCCGACGGCAACGCGTTTGTCGACGGTATCAACGAAGGCCAGGTCGCGGCCTACGGCGCTTACCAGGGCTTCACGTCTACCGCGGATGGCACGGTTTACGGCGTGAACGGCAGCGGTGGCGTGGACAGCTGGTCGAGTATCGCGTCTTGGCTGGCCGGGGACGCGGCGACCTCCGAGTCGACGGGTGTGTACGGCGCGGGCAGCGGTGTGGTCGGGGGGCTGCACGGCATCAGCGTCGATCCTGTCAACGGGAATGTCTACGGCATCGTGGAGGGCGCTCCGAAGGACGGGCGACTGCGGCAGTGGCCGACCATCCAGGATTTCATCGACAACACGAACTTCACGGAGAACACCAGTTTCGGGTACGGCGGTAACATCCTCAACTTCTACTATCCCGACGAAGATGCGCCCGCGGCCTCGTCGACAAACGGGGATGCGCTTCCGGGTTCGAACTACTACCAGTCCGCAGGTAACGGTCAGCTGGAAGGCTGGATTGATTTATTCACTCCTGGCTACGGCTACTTTGCGGGTAGTGCGAATCCGGGTGGAAACGGAGCCGGGTCCAACCGTTCTTACCAAAACCCGGGGTTCAGCAACACGCTGATCGGCGCGTTCGCCGTGATCCCCGAGCCGGCTTCGTTCGCCTTGGTTGCTCTCGGCGGGCTGATGATGCTCAGGCGCCGTACTCAATGATCATCGCAAGGTGACAATCCACCTTCGGCGATCGTTGGCGGTCCTGTGAAAGAACTGATCTGCCGGTTAGCCGCTTGATCGCGGCTAACCGGCTTTGCGGCCAGATGATGGATGTGCGTTCTGGTCGTGTAAACGTATGAATGCCAAATTATTTAATGGCGACAACGCCATGCAACAGGGAATAACTCATGTGTTTCGATCGTACCCACCGTCGCCATAAGCCACGAAACAACGGTGTCCGGTCCTTGTTGGTCATGTGTGTTTGTCTGGTGTCGACGATCCTGATCTCCGCCCGGTCTGTTGCGTCACAACCGAACATTATCATCATCAATATCGATGATATGGGTTGGGGTGATTTTGGTGCGTACGGCAGCGCGTACGCCGAGACGCCCAACGTCGATCAATTGGCATCAGACGGAATCAAGTTCGATCAATTCTACGCCGGCGCTCCCATCTGCTCACCGTCTCGCACGGCGCTTTTCACCGGACAGTTCGCGTCGCGCTCGGGGATCAATACTTTTATCCACACGACCACGCACAACGCTAATAACGACAACGTCAACCACCTCTCGCTGAGCGCGCCGTCGATGGCGCAGGCGTTCCAGGACGGCGGTTACGCGACGGGCCACTTCGGCAAGTGGCACATGGGTGGGGGGCGCGACGTGGGCTACGCGGTGAACCCGACGCCGGGCACCAACGCGTCGGCGCCGCGCGTGGTCGAATATGGCTACGACGAGGCATGGACCCAGTTCGAAGGGCTCGGCAATCGCATCATCAACGTGCAGGACTACGGCGGTGACGCGGCGGGCGTGACCACCCGGCCGAGCAACTACCTCAACGGCCTGAATCAACAGAGCGACGAGCGGGGTACCGGCGGCGGGTTAGACCAGATCGTCTACCTCGAGCGCGAGTACAACGCCACGTTCATGGTGGATCGCGCGATCGAGTTCATCACCGACTCGAAGACGGCGGACCCGAACAAGCCGGTGTTCATGAACGTCTGGCTCGACGAGGTCCACACGCCGCACGACCCGCCGGCCGCGCTCAAGGCCAAGTACGATGCGCTCTACCCATCCCTGCCCAGCGAGTCCCGCAACTACCTGGCGGTGCTCGAAGAGACCGACCAACAGATCGGGCGGTTGGTGGACGCGATCGACCAGCAGGGGCTGGGCGGCGAGACGCTGATCCTCGTGATGTCCGACAACGGCCCAACCTCGACCAACGCCGACAACATCGCGTCGGCCGGCCCGTTCCAGGGCAACAAGGGCTCGGCGTACGAGGGGGGCATCCGCTCTCCGCTGGTCGCGCGGTGGACGGGGACGGTGACCGGGGGCCAGCAAGACACCACCACCGTGATGGCGGTGCACGACCTGCTGCCCACACTCACCTCGATCGCCAACGTCGCGCCGCCGGCCGGGGTGAACCTCGACGGCGATAACCTCAGCGATGCGCTGCTGGGCGTTCAGCCGCAGACCCGCAGCACGCCGCTCTATTGGAACACGAACCGAGGCAATGAAAGCCGGCACACCAGCCCCAGCGGCGACGGGGCCGGCGCCAACGGCGAGGAAGTGGTCGCGTACCGCAGCGGCGACAACAAGCTGCTGTTTAACGCCGACGGCACGAAACCCGAACTGTACGACCTGTCGGTCGACCCGGGTGAGACGAACAACCTGGCGATCCAACAGACCGCGCTGGTCAACCAGTTGGCGAGCGAGGCGCTGGCGATCCGTTATGCCACGCCGTCGCGCACGCTGCCCGACACCGCGACCCCCGTCGCACACTTCAGGGCCGAATCGCTCGCCGGCCAGGGCGACAACACCGATGTGACGACCTGGAACGAAGAACCCGACGCCCCCGGGTTTGTCAACAGCGTGGCGTCGAGCGGGTCGTCGACCGCCCCCACGGTGCAGACCAACGAGCTGAACGGCAAGGCGGTGATCGAGTTCGACGGCGATGACGCGCTGGTGTCCAGCTCGAACAACTCGCTGCCCGACCCCGATCAGGGGCTGACCGTGTTTGCCGTGGCGACGGGCGATTCGTCCGGCCTGGTCGCCGAGCGCCTGGGTCAGATCGGCGACAACGCCGGCGCCGCGGGCCAGGTGGTCGGTTTCGACATGTCCAACAGCACGACCGGCGTCAGCAACGGCGGAGCGGGCTTCCGTTTCAACAACGGCGCTTCGCTCTACGACACGCCGATCGCGGCGAACAGCGACTTCCACATCGTCGTCTGGCAGGTCGACCAGGGCCAGTCTTATGCCGACGCGACCCTCTTCGTCGACGGCACCGAACCGGCGAACACCTTTACCGGCAGCAGCAACAACCCTTCGGGCTCACCGAACTTCACCGGCAACGACCTGGAGCTGATCCTGGGCACCGGCCGGTTGGGCGGCAGCCTGCTCTCGGCCGACTACTTTACCGGTCAGTTGGCCGAGTTCATCGTGTACAACGACCAGCTCTCGCTTGGGCAGATCAACCTGATCGGCAACTACCTGTCGAGCGAGTACGGCCTGCCGTTCGCGTACGAGACGAGCTTCGGCGTGTTCGAGCAGGTCGTCGGCCTGGCGTGGGTGGGCGGCACGGGCAACTTCGATTCGGCGTGGAACGCGGGGGACGGCGCAGGCGGGCTCGCCGGCTCGAACAGCGACCCCTTCCAGACGCTGCAAGACATGTACCTGGGTAACGAGGGCGTTGTCGAGCTGAACGCATCGACCGACATGACCGCCGGCAACCGCATCAACTCGCTGGAGGTCGGTTCGTCACAGGCGGGCCTGGTCGTCAACGGCATGGCGGGTGCGGGCACGCTGACCGTGAACGATGCGGTGAGCTTGATCATCGGCGACGGTGCTGAACCGCAGGGTGGGGAATCGACCGGCAACTTGTTTGTGGGTGTCGACGGCCAGAGTGGCACCGTGAACTGGAACAGCACGGGCACGCTGGATGTGGAGGGTCGGCTGCGTATCGGGCAGGGGGGGGTGGGGGTCTTCAATCAGAACGCGGGTGTGGTCAACGCAGGCGATGAGGACGGGAGCACCAAGTTCATCGCGGTCGGCAGCGGGATCACCGGCGACGGGACGTATCACCTCAACCACGGACAGTTACTGCCCGGGGGCGGCGCGGCCGGTTCACACCTGCGCCAGTTACGCGTCGGTTATTCGGGCGGGAAAGGGCTGCTGGTGGTCGGAGACGGGGTGGGCGCGGCGGGGTCGGCGCGCCTGGAATCGCTCGACGACCTGTACGTGGGTTACGAAGGCGGCGACGGCACCCTCACAATCCGCGACGACGGCGAGGTCGAACTCATCGGCAATAACGCCCCGGTGTACATCGGCCGAGACGCAGGAAGCCAGGGACTGGTCTCGCAGCAGGGCGGTTCGTTTGAATCCGACGGCGAGTTCGTGATCGGCCAGAACACCGGCGCGACCGGCGTCTACGAGATCAGCGGCGGCACGCTGACCACCGCCGCGGACGGCGCGGCCTCGTTCCGCGTCGGCTACAACGGCGGCAGCGGCACGCTCCGTGTTTCGGGCGACGCCGTCGTCGTGCACGCGGATAGCCTGACCCTCGGTGACGGTGCGACAGGGACCGAGGGCCTGATCGAACTGATCGGCAGCGATGCCAGCATGACCGTCGATCAGTTGGCCAACCTGGCGCAGGCCGCATCCGAAACCCTGCGCTGGGTCGCCGACGCCGCGGGCGTCACACCCTTGATCGTGATCGGCGACAACGGTGGCGGCGGCCCCTTCGCGCCGGGGGCGACCGACTTCGTCCAACTCCAGGACCCGACCGAAGCCGCCGCCAACACCGGCGTGAACGGCAACGGCGACCTCGCCGGCGACGGCACGGCGCTGCGGTTGGACCTCTCGGCGTTGACCGGGGCCCAGACCGTGATGCTGATCGATAACCGGTCGAGTGAAGGGATCGTCGGATTTTTCGAAGACAATCAGACCATGAACCTTTACGAAGAGGGTGAGTCGATCTCCAACACCGGGTTCAATGGGCAGGTCACGATCTCGTACACCGGCGGTTCGGGCAACGACGTCGTGCTGATCCTGTCACTATTGCCCGGCGATTTCGACGGCGACGGCGACGTGGACGCGACAGACATCGACTCCTACATCGGTAAGCTCGGCACCACCGTACCGCCCGAAGACGCCGTGTTCGACCTCAACGGTGACAACCTCATCGACCTCGCCGATTACGTGCAGCACGCAACGACGTTGCTGGAGTGGGATAACCCGGGCAGCGGCCAATCCGGCGTCGGCACGCTGCGAGGCGACTTCAACCGTGACGGGGTGGTGTCGCTGTTGGACCTGAACACGCTGGGCGCGAACTTTGGTGGATCGGGCGGCTGGTCAATGGGCGACACGAACGGTTCGGGTGACATCACGCTGCTGGACCTGAACGCATTGGGTGCTAATTTTGGCAATGCGGTCGTGTCGAACCCCGCGGTGCCGGAACCAGCGAGCTTGGCGCTGCTGTCGCTCGGCGGGCTGGCGCTCGCACGGAGGCGTGCCTGAGAGCACCTGGCACAACGCGTTCGTGTTGATCAAGCGATTTCGACGTCCGCCTCACGCAGCATCTGGATGATCTGTTCCGCCGTGAACCGTTTGCGTTTGCTTGCCATGAATCATGACCTCCTTCCGTGGACCGGCCGCTAGCTTAAACTAAGTCCAACGGCTGGACCGGGATTAGGGGGGCACGTCACAACCGCTTGACCGACCTGGTCCAGACCCGCACCTCGGACGGCGTCGTCCTCGCGGAGTACCACTACAAACACGATCTGGCCGGCAACCGTACCGAAACCGTCGAGGTCCTTGATACGACCGGCGATGGTGTTGCCGAGACCAACCTGAAGCGGACGTTCACCTACACCTATGATGCGCTCAACCGCTTGACAACCGAGACCTACAACTTCGGGAGCGACACCAACATCGACCCGGAAGACTACACCGACACCTACACGTTCGACCTGGCGGGTAACCGCACCGAGCAGGTGCACGACCAGCAGTCCAACGGCTCGATGACCGACGCTGGTGACGCGACGACCACTTACCAGTACAACACGATCCGCCCTCACTCGTCGTTGGGCATACGTGCCCCCGGCCCCGGTGACGATCGCCGCTGGGCAGCCGGCTTCCGCTCCGCTCCAGCCGACTTCCCAGCAGGGCAATGACAGGGTTAAACTGTTCGAGTAACTGGCACGGTCACTGGGGTCACGTCAAATCGAAGTCCGCTCGCCTGGCGGGTCGATTATTCCTGCACGCCGATCTTGGTCATCATCACGTGCCGGTATTCTTCGCCGGGACGCAGGACGGGGCTCTGCCAGGCCG
>JANQHD010000002.1 GCA_028282805.1 Phycisphaeraceae bacterium
GACGCTGACCACCTCGGCGTTCGGGCCGTCGGTGATCTTGCCGCTGCCGCCGGTGGTTTCGTTGCCGATCTTGATCGACGTGCCGGCCGCGGTGTCGAACACGAACGTGCTGGTGCCGGTGTCGTCGTTCGTGAGCGTGGCGTCGATCGTCAGCGAGCCGCCGGTCGTCACGATGTTGTGGTTGGCGTTGCCCTTACCGCTGAAGTCGCCGGTGAGAGTGTTGTCGCCAGCGGTGTTCTCGATGTGGGCGTCGTCCGTCGACCGGCTGCCGAGGTTGAACGCATCGGCGAGGGTCAGGTTGCCGCCCGAGCCGTCGAGTTGCAGCGTGCCGGTGGCGAAGTTGACGATGACGCCGTTGGTGGCGTTGCCGAGGTCGGTGTTGGAGTCAACGATGGTGACGCCGCCGCGCACCGCGACGGTGCCGCTGAAGCCGGCCATCGCGGTGTTGTCGAGGGTGACGGTTTCGGTGGTGGCGTTCTCGCCGATGCGGAGTTCGCCGTCGCCGGTGAGGGTGGTGTCGAAGGCGCCGCTGTAACCGGTGCCCGAGCCGTCGCCCTGAAGGCTGAGGGCCGCGCCCGCGCTGACCGAGATTGCGCTGGTGCCCAGGGGGTTGTCGGCGGTGACCGCGATGTCGCCCTCGGCGATCGTGATATTGCTGCTAAAGCCGCTGTTGTCGGCCGTCAGCAGCAGCGTGCCGCCGCCGGACTTGGTGGTCGCGCCGCCGGCGAGCGGGGCCGCGATTTCGTGCGTGCCGCTGACGTTGTACTCGTTGACGTCGAGCGAACCGCTGGTCAGGTCGTCGAAGGTGATCTGGTTGCCGCCGCTGACGGTCAGCTTGTTGACCACGACGTTGGAGTCGATGTCGATGGTGCGGGCCTCGGAGAAGGTCAGGCCGCTGAACAGCACGTCGTCGGACACGCCGGGCAGGGCCGGGTCGGTCGACCAATTAGCCGCGGTGTTCCAGTTGCTGTCGCCGTCGGTGATCCACTCGATGATGGCCGAAGCTTCGAGCGAGAGGATCTGCGAGCCGCCGCCGGTGTCGGTGAGTTTGAAGAACTTGCTGTTGACGATGAGCGATGCGAGCTCCGCGTTGAGCGCGGCGATGTTCGCGGGGTTCGACCAGTCCGAGGTGTTCGAGATCACCGGGTTGATCCGCGTGCCCTCGATGCTGAAGAAGCCCTGGGCGATCTTGCCGGCGAGGTTGGAGTTGTTGTTCGACAGGTCGGTGTGGGTCACCGTGCCGGAGCCGGCGGCGCCGGTCCAGTCGAACGCGCCTTCGAAGATGTTGCCACGCAAACCGTTCGGGTCGCTCACGACGACCGCACCGCTGGAGAAATCGAACATGCGGTCTTCCGTGGTGCCGCCGGAGGCGTTGAGGCGGAGCCAGCCGGCGTTGACGGTGCCGCCGCTGAGCGTCACGTCGGCGCCGGTGCCGAGTACCGCGAACTCGCTGGAGACGTTGACGGTTGACGTCGCGTCGATGGTGACCAGCGCGGTGTTGCTGATGTCGAAATCACCGGTGATGGTGACGACCGAGCTGTTGGTGATGTTCATCACCGAAGTCTGCTGCACGTCGATCTCGCCGCTGCCGCCTTCGGAGGTGATGTTCAGGGCGGTGTTGTCGAGTGTCAGCACCGAGCCGTTGGTCACGCCCAAGGCCCGGCCGTTGGTGTTGGACCGGCTGAGGTTGATCGTCGAGTTGGTGAAGTTGGCCGTGGTGGCGGTCGTCTGGCCGATGTTCAGGCCGGACAGGCCCACGGCGGTGTTGGCCGAGGTCGGCAGGAGCGACACGGTCGAGTTGGTGATGTTCAGCGCGCCGCCGTCCAGCTTGACTTGGACGTCTTCGCTGATCACCGGCAGGGTCGTGCCGTCGGCGTTGAGGATGTTCCAGGTGTGACCGGTGTACAGGTAGTCGATCATGTTCACACCGGGCGTCAGCGCGTCGGGCACGGCGAGCTGGCCGGGGGTGCCGCTGCTGAGCGGTGTCCAGTTGGAACCGATGGCCCCATTCGCGGGGAAGACCCCACCGAGTGAGTCGTCCTGCGGTCCGTTTGTCCAGTTGGTGTCTGTCGTGCCGTCCCACGTGTAGGTCTCGGCTTGGGCGGACGACGACAGGCCAACCAGACCCGCGATCGCCAGTCCAAATAGACAGCTTCGTTTCGAACGCATTGTCATCGCGAATCTCCTTTTGCCCTCGCAGCGACACGCTGCAAACGTGATTCTGAATGCCCATCCACAAACAGCACGGCCCAAACCGCAGAACGCGGTCGGGCCGATTAAATCAATGCGTTAAGAAATCGATTGATCGGGTGCGATTGCAGCGACAGATGATCGAGCCGGGGGTACGACAAGCAGGCTCCGTCGCGTTGATCATCGAGCAACATGTACGCCACATCATTCCTCCAGCGACAGGCCCGGCAAATTACGGAATAAGCGTTGTCGCGGGCAGATCGCTCTCCTGCTACTTGTATTCATAAACCCACGATCGCGCGTTAGCACAGGTTATTCAATAATCGGCATGAATTGTGGTTTTTTTGTGCTAGTAGGTTGCTAAGCTTATAATTGCCAAAGGATTAGCCCCGAAGTACCGATTTAGTGTGCATGTCGTGATGCGATTATGGCTAATGAACCGCGTTATCACTTTGAAAACCAACGACGTGTAATGCGCAGGCACCGGAAAATGGACAAAGATCCAACCCAACCCGCCCCACAGGATCGGGGCAGCTCGGCGGAGCTGGCGCGGCTGTGGATGTCGGCTCAGCCGGTCGTTTTCGCGTTTGTGCGGTCGCTGGTGACCCGTTTTGACGACGCGGAAGACATCGTGCAACAGGTCGCGGTCACCGCGGCGGAGAACTTCGATGAGTACGAGCCCTCGCGCCCGTTCAACGCCTGGGCGATCGGCATCGCCCGCGTGATGGTGATGCGTTATTATGGCAAGTACCAGCCCAAGCACGCGGTCCTGTTCGACAGCCGCATGGTCGACCGGCTCGCCGGAAGCATCCAGGGCCAGCACGAGCGCGGCCACTTCCTCAGCGTCAACCTGGAGACCTGTATCGCCAAGCTTTCCGAGCGGGCGCAGAAGATGCTGGACCTGCGCTACGTGCGTGACCTGACGCCCAACGAGATCGCCGACCGGCTGGGCACATCCAGCAACACCGTGCGGGTCGGCCTGTACCGGATCCGACAACTGCTCAAGGACTGCATGGCCACACTTGGCAACGCCGAGAGTTGATACCAGATGAAACGCGAAGACGCACTGGAACTGATCAGCAAGTACTTCGACCGTGTGATCGATGACCGGGAGCTGGCGACGCTGCGCAGCTGGCTCGACGAGTCGGACGCGCACATGGACCTGTTCGCCGCGCAGGCGATCATGCACACCGAGATGCACCGCGTGATCAACGTGCAGGACATCAGCACCATCCGCGGCAGCATCCTCGGTCCCGCTTGCGCCGCGTCCGACCAGAGCGATTCGCACATCCAGCGGGCGCTGCTCACCGGCCACGAGATCGCCCCGGTCGAACCCGCGGCCCCCGCCCTCCCCAAGCTCGCCGACCGGCCCCGGCCGGCGGCGCAAGGCGAACCCGAATCGCCACGCAACATGATCAGCCTGCCCGGCCTGACCATCTACCGGTCGCAGGCCGACGGCCGGTCCAGCATCGGCATCACCGTCAGCCGGCTGTTCGCCGCGGCCGTGGTCCTGCTGGCGGTCACGGCGGTCAGCATGGTCATCTTCAGCCAGGGCTTCGGCGGCGACCGCTACCTCACGCCCGTCGTCGCCGCCACGCTGACCGAGACCAACCAGCCGCAGTGGGCCGAAGCGCAAGCGGGCCTGGAGCAGGGCGACGAGCTCTTGCAGGGCCGCTACACGCTGGACGCGGGGTTCGCGAAGATCAAGATGAAGCGCGGCGCCACCGTTTTGCTGCAAGGGCCGTGCGCGTTCGAGCTGGTTGACGACAACACCATCTTCCTCGACCGGGGGCAGGTGGTCGCCACCGTGCCGCCCGCGGCCAAGCACTTCACCGTGCGCACCGACGCGATGGACCTGGTCGACATCGGCACGCAGTTCGGCGTCAGCGCCGGCTACACCCGCACCCACGTCGCGGTGTTCCGTGGCGTTGTTGAGCTGCACGAGCCCGGCGACGACGAACCGAGCACCGAAGCCCCCACGCTGACCGAGGGCTGGCAGACCACCGCCCGGGTCAACAAGCCGATCCCCACGCGGTTCCAGCTGTTGCCGCTCGACCACGACTACGTCCGCACCATCCGCGAGTCGCGCTCGCTGTTGGAGATCAAGGGCCCGTGCCGCAACTTCCGCTCCCCGCCGCGCGACGCGTCGATCAAACGCCTGAACACCGGCGATCACGCGGTCATCTTCCGCGAGCGCACCCACGTTAGTGTCGATGATGACCTGGCTAACCTGTTGATCGATTCGTTGACGAACAACAAGAACTACAAGGGCACGATCGACTTCGGCGCCCGGCCGCTGCCCGAGTCCGTCGACTCGTACCTGGTTCACGCCGAAGACACGAGCAGGCCCGATCGTTGGCGCAGCGTCGAGTTCAGCGTCCGCTTCCCCCGGCGCGTGGTCGGTGTGTTCAGCCGGACTTCGCAACTGACCGCCTCCGACGCGGCGCTGCAACACCCCGACGTGCAGTACCCCGTCAAGGGGGACCCGCAATACGTCTGGCGCGGTTTCGAAGACGACAGCGACACCTTCACGATCTCCGAAGACGGGCACACGGTCCACTTTCACCTCACCTATCATTTGGTCGACCAGGTCCGTGTCGTGATCGCCAGCGAGCCCGAGGCGGGCTTCGAGCCCGAACCCAACCCCGAGCCCGAAATCGAAGTTTCCCCCGTCCCCGAGCACGAAGCCGACCCCGAACTCGGGGCCTGATGCAAAAACCCCGCCGCCGATCGTCTTAACTATGTAGCTTCGCCGCACCGTACCGCTGCCGCGGTTGTTTTTCGCGTGTGCCGGGCTGGAATGGGTGCGAACTTGTCGATATCGTGAGCCGATAGGGATTCAAGCCATGAACTCGCAGACCTCACAACCCGCGCGATGGACCACCGGCCTGGTCGGTTGCCTGTTGCTGTCGCTGGTCGTGGGCTCGGCGTTGCCGACGCCGGCGGCAGGGGCCGACCGGGGCGATGCCGAAACCTGCGAGGCGGCTTGTTGCCAGCCGACGCCCGAGTGCTGCTGCACGGGCGATGCGCCCGCCGCGCCGCCTTGCTCGGATGGCGACGGCCAAACCTGCCCCTGCCACCGCATCACAAACGCGCCGCCGACGTTGTTCGTCGCCGTGTTCGATTCGATCGGCCTGCCCGGCCTTGCCCCGGTGGACGCGGCGTTGAACGACGTCGACCCGCTGGCTGCGCCCGGCGCCGAACGGTCGATCGACCACCCACCTCAAGCCTGACCCGTGACGCCGCGCCCTTCTTGCGCGCGGCAACCCGTGTGAAAACCGACGCGCTTATCTGATCGCTGTGCGGTGGGTCCGTCCCCCAGCACGGTCACGCTCAACACACGCACGAGTCAACACCATGAACGAACAAAGCCCCGATCCGGGCATCATGCAACTGTCGTCGCAAGGCGGCGAGCCCGCGGCGAAGCGCATCACCCCGCCACGCCGCCGGTGGGTCAGCCGCCTGGTCCTGCCGGCCGTGATCCTGCTGGCCATGCTGGCGCTGATCGCGTGGGGCGCGCGCGGCGTGCTGCTGCCCGCCGTCGAAGTCCACACCACGCCCGTGATGGTCAAACCCATCAGCGCACCGGCTCAAACCACTGCGCCCGCGACCGGCGGCGCGGTCCTCGTCCAGGCGCCCGGCTGGCTCGAGCCCGACCCGTACCCGATTTACGTCTCGGGCCTGACCGACGGCGTGGTCGAGCGCGTCCTCGTGCTCGAGGGCCAGCGCGTCACCCGCGGCCAGGTCGTTGCGGAGATGATCGACGACGACGCCCGCCTGGCGCGCGACCGCGCTTTGTCCGAGTTGGCGACCGCCCGGGCCAACCTCGACGCTGCGCAGAGCGATTGGGACAGCCCCATCGAGCTCGAACGCCGCGTCGCGGTCACCCGGGCGCAGCTCTCGGAGTCGAAGTCGCAGCGCCAGCAGTTGGACACCACGATCGAAGAGCGCCGCGCGACCGTCCGCGTGCTCAAGGCGCTTTACGAACGCTACGAAAAAACCGAGTCGGGCGTCGTGTCGAAGCTCGACGCCGACCAGGCCAGGTTCCGCTTGGACGCGGGGCAGGCCCGGCTGGCCTCGGCCGAGCACCGGCGCGCGGAACTGGACGCGCAGGTCGCGCGGCACACCGCCGAGCGCAAGGCGGCCGAGCGCGACCTCGAGCTGCGCATCGACGACCGGCGTGCGCTGGCCATCGCCAAGGCCGACGCGCAGGCGGCGCGGGTCCGCTTGGACGAAGCCGAGCTGCGGCTGAGCCGGACGAAGATCGTCAGCCCCGCCGACGGCGTGGTCATGCAACGGCTCAAGTCGCCCGGCGACAAGTTGAGGCTGGCCATCGAGGGCCAGCACACCGCGCACGTCGTTCACCTGTACGACCCGAAGCGTTTGCAGGTGCGCGTCGACGTGCCGCTCGGCGAAGCGGCGCAGGTCGGCGTCGACCAGCGGGCGCAGGTCGTCGTTGACGTGCTGCCCGACCGCACGTTTGCCGGCCGGGTCAGCCGGGTCGTGCCGCAGGCCGACATCGAAAAGAACACGCTCGAGGTTAAGGTGTCGATCGACGATCCGATCGACGCGCTCAAGCCCGAGATGCTGGCGCGCGTGAAGTTTCTCGAAACGACCACCGCCGCACCGGCGGGCGCGGGCGCCGCGACCGGCGGCAGGCAATCGGTGGGTGTGTTCATACCGATGCCACTGGTTGGCGGCGCGCACGGTGCGCCCGCCGAGGTCTGGCTTTACCAGCGCAGCGATTCGACGGCCCGCCGCCGGGCGATCACGCTCGGCCCGCCCGCCGCCGATGGCTGGGTACGCGTGACGGCGGGGCTCAAACCGGGCGACGCGATCATCACCGATGCGCCCGGCGACCTGGCCGACGGCCAACGCGTCAAGGTGATCGACCCGAACGAAACGGAGGCTGCGCGATGAGCATCATCGAATGCCAGAAGCTGACCAAGCAATACACCAAGGGTTCGCAGGTGATCCGCCCGCTCGACGAGCTCGACCTCGAAGTCGACCGCGGCGCGTTCCTCGCGCTGATGGGGCCCAGCGGCAGCGGCAAGACGACGCTGCTCAACCTGATCGCGGGCATCGACCAGCCGACCTCGGGCAAGCTGATCATCGACGGCGACGACATCACGCACCTGTCGCGCAGCCGGCTCGCGGCGTGGCGCAGCGCGTACGTCGGTTACGTGTTCCAGTTGTACAACCTCGTGCCGGTGCTGACCGCCTACGAGAACGTGGAGCTGCCGTTGCTGTTGCACAAGCTCGGCCGAAGCCAACGCCACGAACGCGTGGCCCGCGCGTTCGAGCTGGTGGGCCTGCCCGACCGCCACGACCACTACCCGCGTCAGCTGTCGGGCGGGCAGGAGCAGCGTGTGGCCATCGCGCGGGCGATCGTGACCGACCCGGCGATCATCGTCGCCGACGAACCGACGGGCGACCTCGACAAGCCCTCGGCCCTGGCGATCATGCAGCTGCTGCAACAGCTCAACGACGAGCTGGGCAAGACGCTGATCATGGTCACGCACGACCCGCAGACCGCCGAGTACGCGGACCTGACGCTGCACCTGGACAAGGGGCAGCTGATCGAGTCGGGCACGCACGTGTCGACACACGAACGCCACGCGCCGTCGGTGGCGGGGGGGGCGGCGTCATGATCGCGGCGCGGTTCATCCCGCTGATCGTCAAGCAGGTCGTCCGCCACCCGGCGCGCAGCGCGCTGACCATCGGCGGCGTGGCGACGGCGATGTTCTTGTACGTGGCCGTGCAGGCGATGCACCGCGGCGTGGAAGAGGCGACCACGCTCACCGCGAAAGACAACACGCTCGTGGTCTACCGCGAGGACCGGTTCTGCCCGTTTACCAGCAGGCTGCCCGAGTATTACCTGCCGAAGATCGCGCAGCTCGACGGCGTGCGCTCGGTCACGCCCATGAAGGTCGTGGTCAACAACTGTCGGGCGAACCTGGACGTGGTCACGTTCCGTGGCGTGCCGAAGGACACGTTCACCGACACCCACGCCAAGCACCTGATCGTGCTCGACGGGTCGTTCGACGGATGGCGCAAGCGCAGCGACGCGGCGCTGGTGGGCAAGGTGCTGGCCGACCGGCGCGGCTTGAAGGTCGGCGACCGTTTCAACGCGGCGGGCATCTTTGCGTACGTGGCGGGCATCGTCGACTCGCCCGAGCCGCAGGACCAGAACGTGGCGTACGTGAGCCTGGCGTTCTTGCAGCAGGCGTCGGACCGCAAGCTCGGCACGGTCACGCAGTTCAACGTGCGCGTCGACGACCCGAACGACCTCGAGCGCGTGGCGGGGCGGATCGATGCGCTGTTCGACCACGCCGAGCAACCGACCACGACGCGCTCGGAGAAGGCGTTCGTCGCGCAGGCCGCGGCGGACATGATCGAGCTCGTCGGCTTCACGCGGTACCTGGGCGTCGGCTGCCTCGTGGCGGTGCTGGCGCTGGTGGGCAATGCGATCGTGCTCAGCGTACAGAGCCGGGTCAAGGAGCACGCGATCTTGCAGACGCTCGGTTTCACCGGCGCCCTGCTCGGGCGGCTGATCGTCGCCGAGGGCGTGGTGCTCGGCATGGCCGGCGGGCTGCTCGGCACCGCGGGCGCGCTGGCCGTGATCGAGTGGGGGCAGTTTTCGATGGCCGTGGACGGCGTGAGCATCCCGATCCGCTCGCAGCCGGTGCTGATCGTCACAGGCCTGGCGGTGTCGATGGTGTTGGGCGTGCTGGCGGGCGTGGTGCCGGCGTGGCAGGCGTCGCGGCGTTCGATCGCCGAGTGCTTCCGCGCGGTGTGAGTTGCAAGAGGAGACAGCGATGCGATTGCTGCCGTTCGAATACGCGGTGAGGAACCTGGGGCGTTCGCCGTTGCGCTTGGCGATGAGCGTGCTGGGCGCGGCGCTGGTGGTGGCGTTGATCATCGCCGCGGGCGGTTTCGTGCGCGGCATGGCGTCGAGCCTCAAGCAGAGCGGCTCGCCGAACAACGTGATACTGCTCGGCGCCGGCAGCGAAGAATCGATCGAGCGCAGCGAGGTGAGCCCGGCGGTGGCGGGCATCGCGGCAGCGTCGATCAGGGGCATCAAGTCGCGCATGGGTGTGCCGTTCGTTTCACCCGAGGTGCACATGGCGGTGACCGTTACGGATTCACCGGACCGCGAAACGGATAAGCAGACGGTCGTGCGCGGGGTTTTGCCGGCGGCGTTCCTCGTGCACCCGCAGGTGCAGATGGTCGAGGGCCGCGCCCCGAACCCCGGTGCTAACGAGATCGCGGTGGGGGCGCTGGCCGCGACGCGCATGGGCTTAGATGACGAGAAGCTAGGCGTCGGTCGGTCGGTGTATTTCGACGAGCTGGCGTGGACCGTGGTCGGCCGGTTCGAGGCGCCGGGCACGGTGATGAACGCGGAGGTGTGGGCGCACCTGAGCGACGTGCAGGTCGCATCGAAGCGCGACAGCCTTTCGTGCGTGGTGGTCACGATGGGCGCACCCGACACGACGCCGGCGCAGGTGTTTGCCGCCACGCGCACGGACCTGGAGCTGACCGCGATGTCGGAGTCGGCGTACTACCGCAAGCTGGTGTCGTTTTACACGCCGGTGCGGATCATGATCTGGGTCACGGCGGGGCTGATCGCGCTGGGCGGGGTGTTCGGGGGCTTGAACACGATGTACGCCGCATTCGCCAGCCGGGCGCGCGAGATTGGTATGTTGCGTTCGCTGGGCTTTTCGCGCCGGGCGGTGATATGGAGCATCACGCAGGAGTCGACGCTCGCCGCGTCGGCGGGGGCGTTGCTCGGCGCGACGGCGGCGCTGTTGCTGTTGGACGGGGTGACGGTGCGGATATCGATGGGCGCGTTCGGCTTGCGGGTCGACGGGCCGGTGATGGCGATCGGTTTGGCGTCGGGTGTGGCGCTGGGCATCGCGGGCGCGCTGCCGCCGACGCTGCGGTGTTTGCGCATGCCGATCGCCGAAGCGCTCAAAGCGGCTTGAACAAGCACGGACTAAACTTGCACACAAGGAGTGCGACAATGAGAAACGCGATGAATAAAACGGTGACCGGCTTGGCTGTGATCGTGTTGGTGCTGGCCGGTGGCTGCGGCGAATCGGGTACGAACGATTCGAAGGCGCCCGCGCCGGACGGCGCCAGCACCGCGCAATTGCCCGAGGGGTTGTGGTTGGCCAGCACGCCGGCGGGGGCGCCGACGGGCATCGCCGAGTTGAAGGCGTCGGCGAAGACCGGCGACAAGGTCGTGGCGCGTGTGATGATCGGCGGCCGGGTTGCGCCGATGGTGGAGAACATGGCGGTGATGACCGTAGTCGACGCGTCGCTCGACAACCCGTGCTACGGCGACGACGACCACTGCGAGACGCCGTGGGACTACTGCTGTAACGACCCCGATGTGTTGATGAAGCAGACCGCGACCGTGCAGATCAACGACAAGGGGGGCAAGCCGCTGGCGGTTGATGTGACCGGCGCGGGCCTGACACCCGGCAGCGTGGTGGTGGTTGTGGCGACCGTGTCGGACCGGCCCAATACGGATACCCTCATACTCAACGCCGAGGGCCTGTTCATCGAGCCGACGCAAGCCGCGCCGCACTGATCGACATCAATATATTGTCATTAAATGGCTTACGTATCGTTTGGCTGCACCATAAGTGGTGGTGGAGCCGGCGTTTGGTATGGATCAGATGACACTGATTTACGAACGCAAGTTAATATGTTATATTAACTAACTAATGGTTCGCAGCGTCACCGACCTTCGTATTCAAAACACCCGGCGTGTGTTGCAGCACCTGTTGGTGGTGGGGCCCGCCAGCCGGGCGGACTTGGCGCGCTGCCTTGAACTTTCAAAGCCCACGATCAGCGAGATCACCGCGGAACTGGGTCGGCGGCGGTTGATTCGTGAGGCGTCGACGTCGAGCGCCGAGCAGGATCGTTCGCCGGGTCGGCCGAGCACGCCGCTGGAACTCGATCGGCGCACGCCTCGGTTCGTGCTCGTGCAGGTCGGCGTGCGCGAGACGCGCCTCGCGGCGATGCCGATGCGGGTCGAGGGCACCGACGAGTGGCAGGTTACCGTCGACACGCCCGGCTGCGCCGAGTTGTTCGGCGAGATGCTCGTCGGCGCGGCCGAGCGGTTGAACGTTGCCGATGCGCTGGGGGTGATCATCAGCGTGCCCGGCTTGGTCGACGAGGCCGAGGGACGCGTGTTGTTCAGCCCGAACCTGCGCTGGTTGGCCGACGCATCGCTGGTGACGATCTCGCAGAGCATCTGGCGGTTGCCCGTGGTACTGATGCAGGAGATTCGTGCGTTGGCGCTCGGCCACCACCTGGCGTCGGGGGATGACGACTTCGTGTTGATCGACATCGCCGAGGGCCTCGGCGGCGCGGCCATACTCGGGGGCAAGCTGTACACCGCGCCGCTGCCGACCGCGATGGAGATCGGCCACACGCAGATCGTCGGCCAACCGCGCCCCTGTGGTTGCGGCGGCACCGGTTGCCTTGAAACGCTGCTGTCGCACGGGGGGCTGTTGCGCAGCTGGGCCGAGCACCACGACCGGCGGTTCGAGCGTTGGGCGAACCTTGCCGAGCACCTCGCGGCGCACGGTGAGTTGGACGCGCGTTGGGTAGAGCCGACGCTCGACGCTGCGGGTTCGGTCATCGGCGGGGCGATGAACATGATCGGTGTGAAGCGCGTCGTGTTCACCGGCGCGGCCCACGATTTGCCCGAGCCGTTGCGGCGGCGGCTCGACGATTGCATCAGCGCACACAGCCTGTGGGGCAGGCTGAACCAGATCGAATGCCTGTTTGCCCCGCGTCGCCGGATGCAGGGCATGGTTGCCACGGGGATCGACCGCTTGGTATCGCCGCTTGCCGACAGCGTCGTGCACCCGGTGACGGCGTGAGACGCGCACTTTGCAGGAGGTAAGCTCGCGTGCCAACGGCCCGCTCAGCCAGTTTTGCGATCGGCGTGGATTACGGGACGAACAGTGTGCGCGCGTTGGTGGTGAATACCGCCAACGGCCGCGAGGTCGCGACCGCGGTGTACTACTACCCCAGCGGCGAGGCGGGCATACTGCTCGACGCGAAGGACCCGAACCTGGCGAGGCAAAACCCCGCCGACTACATCGAGGGTTTTTATCGCGCGGTGCGGCGCGCCGTGCGACAGGCGGGCAAGGTGCGCGGGTTCAGGCCCGAACGCGTGGTCGGCATCGGCGTGGACACGACGGGTTCGACACCGCTGCCCGTCGACCGGGAGGGCGTGCCGCTGGCGTTGCACCCGCGCTTCAGGAGAAACCTTGCGGCGCACGCGTGGCTGTGGCGCGACCACACGTCGCACGAAGAGGCCGCCGAGATCACCGCGAAGGCACGCCGGTCGCGCACGGATTACCTGGCTAAGTGCGGCGGGGCGTATTCGAGCGAGTGGTACTGGTCGAAGATACTGCACTGCCGGCGCACGGCGCCGAAGGTGTTCGAGGCGGCGTACAGCTGGGTGGAGTTGTCGGACTTTGTGCCGGCGTTCATCACGGGCAACACGGACCCGGGCACGATGCCGCGCGGCATCTGCGCGGCGGGGCACAAGGCGATGTTTCACGAGCGGTGGGGTGGGTTGCCGGGCAAGCGTTTTTTGGCGTCGCTCGACCCTGCGCTAGCGGCGTTGCGCGACCGTTACACGAGCGAGCCGTTGCCGAGCAGCAGGAAGGCGGGCGAGCTGACCGCGGCCGTGGCAAAGAAGGTAGGGTTGCCGGCGGGTGTGCCGGTAGCGATCGGCGCGTTCGACGCGCACATGGGCGCGGTGGGCGCGGGCGTGAGGCCGGGCACACTTGTGAAGATCATCGGTACGAGCACGTGCGACATCGCGGTGTGGCCGATGAGCAAACCGCTGGCCGACGTGCCGGGGCTGTGCGGGATCGTGCCCGGGTCGGTGATGCCGGGCATGTACGGTTTGGAAGCGGGGCAGTCGGCGGTGGGCGACATATTCAACTGGTTCGTCAAGCACCTTAGCCCAGCGCGGTACGGCAACGACGCCGCGGCGCACGCGAAGATCACGCGCGACGCCGAGAAACTGAAGCCCGGCGTCAGCGGTTTACTGGCGCTCGATTGGAACAACGGCAACCGGACGGTGTTGGTCGACCCGCTGCTCGGCGGTTTGTTGGTGGGGCAGACGTTGCACACGACCGCCGCGGAGGTTTACCGCGCGCTGGTGGAGGCGACGGCGTTCGGGGCGCTGACCATTATCAACCGTTTCGAAGGGTACGGCGTGAAGATCAACCAGGTCGTCAACTGCGGGGGCATCTCTGAGAAGAACGGGATGATCATGCAGGTGTACGCGGACGTGTGCGACCGGCCGATTAAGATCAGCCGGTCGGCGCAGACCTGTGCGCTGGGGGCGGCGGTGTTCGGCGCGATCGTCGGCGGGGCGCACCGGAGCGTGACCGCGGCGCAGAAGGCGATGACCGGCACGAAGCCGCACGTGTTCAAGCCGAACCGCGCCAACGCGCGGGTGTACGCCGAGCTTTACAAGCTTTACCGCCAACTGCACGACACGCTCAGCGCCGAGGGCAGCGCGGGCAACGTGATGAAGGACCTGATCGCCATTCGCGACCGGGCGCGCAAGGGGTAACGGCATGCTTATCGAACTGAAAAAACAGGTGTGTGAGGCGAACCGCTGGTTGGACAGCCTGGGGTTGGTAACGCTGACCTGGGGCAACGTCAGCGCGATCGACCGCGACAGCCAGCGCGTGGTGATCAAGCCGAGCGGCGTGGCGTACGCGCAGCTGCGGCCCGAGCACATGGTGGTCGTCGACCTCGACGGCGAGGTGGTCGAGGGCGATTTGAAACCGAGCTCGGACACGCCGACGCACGTGCTGCTGTATAGGTCTTTCGAGGCCATCGGCGGCATCACGCACACGCACAGCACGTACGCGACGGCGTTCGCGCAGGCGCGTGAGCAGCTGACGTGTTACGGCACGACGCACGCCGACCATTTCAACGGCCCCGTGCCGATCACGCGGCAGCTGACCGAGCAAGAGGTCGGAGACGATTACGAGGTAAACACGGGGCGCGTGATCATCGAGCGGTTTGCGGGCTTGGACCCGGTTGCGATGCCCGCGGTGTTGGTTGCGGGGCATGCGCCGTTTGTGTGGGGCAGGGACGCGACGGATTCGGTGCGCAACGCGGTCGCGCTCGAGGCCGTGGCGCAGATGGCGGCCGCGACCCTGCAGATCAAGCCGTTCGCCGAAGGGCTCGAAGATCACGTGCTCGACAAGCATTACCAGCGCAAGCACGGGCCGAACGCGTATTACGGACAGTGCTGACCGGCGCGACGCGCGAAGGGTAGATTGCATGATCGATTATCAACCGTTGGAAGTGTGGTTCATCACGGGCAGCCAGCACCTGTACGGCGAGGAGACGCTGCGGCGGGTCGACGCCGACTCGCAGCAGATCGTGGCGGGGCTGAACGACGGTGGGCTGCCGATCAAGGTGGTGTTCAAGCCGGTGCTGACGACGCCCGACGCGGTCACGCGGGTGCTCGGCGACGCCGACGCTACGCCGAATTGCGTCGGGCTCATCGCGTGGATGCACACGTTCAGCCCGGCGAAGATGTGGGTGCGCGGCCTGAAGCGCCTGCGCACGCCGCTGTGCCACCTGCATACGCAGTTCAACCGCGACATACCGTGGTCGACCATCGACATGGATTTCATGAACCTCAACCAGTCGGCCCACGGCGGGCGCGAGTTCGGGTTCATCTGTTCGCGGCTGAGGCTGGAGCGCAAGGTCGTCGTCGGCCACTGGCGGCAGCCGTCGGTGCGCGACAAGTTGGACAAGTGGATGCGGGCGGCGGCGGCGTGGCACGATGCGCAGGGCATGCGGATCGCGCGCCTCGGCGACAACATGCGGCAGGTCGCGGTGACCGAGGGCGACAAGGTCGAGGCCGAGGCCGTGTTTGGTTACGCGGTCAACGGCTACGGGCTCGGCGACCTGACGGCGCAGCTCGACGCGGTGGCGGATGCGGACGTCGACCGTTTGTGCGATGAGTACGGCGAGCAATACGAACTCGCCGCGTCGCTGCAAGCCGGCGGTGAGAAGCGCCAATCGCTGCGCGACGCGGCGCGGATCGAGCTCGGTTTGCGTTCGTTTCTGGCCGAGGGCGGGTTCAAGGCGTTCACCGACACGTTCGAGAACCTGCACGGCTTGAAGCAGCTGCCGGGCATCGCGGCGCAGCGGTTGATGGCCGACGGCTACGGCTTCGGCGCGGAAGGCGACTGGAAGCACGCGGCGCTCGTGCGGCAGATGAAGGTGATGGCGCACGGGCTTAGGGGGGGCACGAGCTTCATGGAGGACTACACGTACCACCTCGACCCGGCCGGGCCGAGCGTGCTGGGGGCGCACATGCTGGAGATCTGCCCGAGCATCGCCGCGCACCAACCCAGGTGCGAGGTGCACCCGCTGGGCATCGGCGGCAAGGAAGACCCGGTGCGGCTGGTGTTCGATGGCGCGACCGGGCCGGCGGTCAACGCGACGGTGGTCGACATGGGCGATCGTTTTCGCGTGGTGGTCAACACGGTCGAGGCGGTCGAGCCGTTGCAGCCGCTGCCGAACCTGCCGGTGGCGCGGACGCTGTGGCAACCGAAGCCGGACCTCGAGACCGCGGCGGCGGCGTGGGTCTACGCGGGCGGCGCGCACCACACGGGCTACTCGTTGGCGCTGACGGCCGAGCACATGGAAGACTTCGCGGCGGTGGCGGGCGTGGAACTGCTGGTGATCGACGACCAAACCTCGTTGCGCGATTTCCGCAGCGAGCTCCGTTGGAACCACGCGGCGTACACGCTGCAACGATAGAGCCAAACACCACAGGGGAACACCGGCACAGGAGCGCTCGGCACCATGCAGACACTCGACTGGATCATGATCGGCGGTTACTTCGCGATGTTGATCGGCGTCGCGGCCTACGCCACACACCGCAGGCAGCGGACCTCGGAGGATTACTTTCTCGCCGGTCGGCACCTCGGCTGGTTCATCGTTGGCGCTTCGATCTTCGCGTCGAACATCGGCTCGGAGCACCTGGTCGGCTTGGCCGGTTCGGGCACGACCGACGGCGTGGCGATGGCGCACTACGAGCTGCACGCGTGGTGCCTGCTCATCTTGGGGTGGGTTTTTGTGCCGTTCTTCATGCGGTCGAAGGTGTTCACGATGCCCGAGTTCCTCGAGAGGCGTTTCAGCCCGAACAGCCGGTGGGTGCTGTCGATCATCTCGCTGGTCGCGTACGTGGTGACGAAGATCGCCGTGGGCATTTTCGCCGGCGGGATCGTGTTCGAGGTGCTGCTGCCGGACATCAACTTCCTCGGCATGGACAGCTTCTGGTTGGGCTCGATCCTGGTTCTGGTGTTCACGGGCCTGTACACCACGCTCGGCGGCTTCCGCGCGGTCGCGTACACCGAGGCGCTGCAAACCATCATCCTCATCGCCGGTTCCGCGCTGGTCACGTACTACGGGCTGGCGGCGCTGGGTGGCTGGTCGGAGCTGAGGGCCACGGTCGGCTCGGACATGTTCAACCTGTGGAAACCGCTCGTGCCCGAGGGCGTGGAGGGCACGTGGGCGCCGGTCGAAGAGTCGAGCAAGGTCACCGAGTACGGCATCGAAACCACGCGCATCACCAGGCAGGCGTGGTACTTCAACGGCAACTTCCCGTGGCTGGGCATGCTGATCTGCGCGCCGATCATCGGCCTGTGGTACTGGTGCACCGACCAGTACATCGTGCAGCGCGCCCTGGGCGCGCCCAACGAGCAGCAGGCCCGCCGCGGTTCGGTCTTCGCCGGCATGCTCAAGCTGCTGCCCGTGTTCATCTTCATCATCCCCGGCATGATCTGCATCGCGCTGACCATCAAGGCGCAGACCGGCAACATCGAAGGCATGAACTTCGACAAGATGTTCAAGACCGGCCGGGTCGTCATGCCCGCCGAGATCATGGCGATGGACGCGTACCGGCCGTACGTGGTCGAGGTGGAAGAAACCAAGGGCGACCCGACGCCCGTGGTGAAGAAGATCGACCTGGACAAGATGGCCGCGGAATCTCCCGAGACGCTCGAGCAGGTCCGCCGAGACCAGTTCTTCGTGCCGTTCAAGGATTACTTTTCCACCGACGGGCAGCGCATCGACCTGGAGAAACTGCGGGCCGACGACCCCGACGGCGAGAAGATGGCCTACCTGCTGCAACTGGCGCAGGGCAGCCTCTCCGACAGCGGCAAGGGCATGAGCTTCCCCATGATGGTGACCAACGTCCTGCCCACAGGGGTGCGCGGCGTCGTGGTCGCGGGGCTGCTGGCGGCGTTGATGAGTTCTTTGGCCGGCGTGTTCAACGCGTGCTCGACGCTGTTCACGATCGACTTCTACCGCAAGCTCAAGCCGCAGACTTCCGAAGCGGGCCTGGTGCGGATCGGGCGCATCGCCACGTTCGTGATGGTCTGCATCGGGCTGGGTTGGATCCCCGTGATCCAGGGCTCCGAAGGGTTGTACTACTACCTCCAGTCGGTGCAGGGCTACCTCGCGCCGCCGATCTTCGTGGTGTTCTTCCTCGGCGTGTTCTGGAAACGGCTCAACGGGCCCGGCTGCCTGGCGGTGCTGATCGTGGGCTTTTTGATGGGCCTGTTCCGCATGGCCGTCGACACCCCGCCGAAGGTGATCGACGGTTTCGCCTACGAGGAACATTCGTTCTTGTGGGTGGTCCACAAGATCTACTTCCAGTACTACAGCGCGTTGATCTTTATCGTCTGTTGCGTCGTGATGGTGATCGTCAGCTACCTGACCGCCGCGCCGGACTACGCGAAGATCTCCGGCCTGACCTACGGCACGCTCACCGAGGAGCACCGCAGCGCGTCGCGCAAGAGCTGGGGCGCGATCGACCTCATCGCCTCGCTGGCCGTGCTCGCGGCGATCGTGGCGGCGTACATGTACTTCAACGGTTAGGGCGAAGAGCGGTCACGCGCTCGGCGCCAACTTCGGCGGTTTGCCCGCGGGACGCCGCTGTCACGGTTGACGCCCGTTCGCGCGGTTTTCCAGCATTTCGCGCAGCTTGTCGCGGTGCGCCCGGGCTTGCGAGTCGGCCTCGGCGGCACGCCCGACGTCGCCGGTGCGGCGCAGGGCGTGGGCGCGTGTGCGGTGGGCGTCGGCCAGCGCCGCGTGCAGGTACCACATCTCGGGCCGGTCTTCCAGCAATTGCGCGGTGCGCGTGGTGTTCATCTCGGCCAGCGTGACCGCTTCGTCCGGCTTGCCCCGGCGGAGCACGATACGCGCCAGGTGGTTGCGGTACATTGCCTCCCACACCTGGTACGTGACAACCTGGGGGAACGCGTCGGCGAGTTGCGTTTGCCGTTCGAGCGCGAGGCGGTCGCTGTGTTCGGCTTCTTCCAGCATGCCCAGCTTGCGGAACACGTCGCCGCGCTTGTGGTAGATGTGCGCCTGTGACGCGAGGTAACGCGGCCGGTTGGGGTACCGGCTGGTCAACCGCTTGGAAAGCGCCAGCGCCTTGTCGAGGCGGTCGGCGATCTGCGGGGCGACCAACTCGACCGGGCCCGGCAGGATCGCCTCGACCGCGGCGTAGGTCTCGCACAGGTCGAAACGGTAAATCGCTTCGTGCGGGTGCTCTTCGACGAGCTGCTCGAGCAGCTCGATGGCCTGGTCGACGACGTTGCGGTGGCCCTGTTCGGGCGGCGCAACGTACTCGCGGTAGCACAGCGCCAACCAGTAACGGTAGTCGGGGTTTTGCGGCTGTTCGTCGCTGATCTGCTTGAGCAGTTCGATAGCCCTCTCGATGTGTCGCACGCGCGCCTCGACCCGCGGCCCCCAGCGCGGGTGAACTTCACGACGCGGCGCGCCCCGGTGGCCCGGTGGCTCGGTTAACACCTCCGGCGCGACCCGCACGCCCATCAGGTAATGCGTCTGCGCCCTTGCGAAGCGGACGGCCGGTTGCGTCGGGTCGTCGATTGACTGCAAAACACGCAACGCGCGCTCGTGAGCTTGGTTGGCGTCGTCGACCCGGCGCAACAGGCG
The DNA here is from genome assembly GCA_028282805.1 of Phycisphaeraceae bacterium. Lineage (GTDB taxonomy): Bacteria > Planctomycetota > Phycisphaerae > Phycisphaerales > Zrk34 > JANQHD01. The sequence continues at coordinate 19,234 of JANQHD010000002.1, forward strand.
GCACACCCGGCCGAGCTCGTTGCAGGTTTCGGCCAAGCCGATGCAAGCCGCGGTGTCGGCCGGGTCTGTGTCGATCAGCGCGGCGAACGCTTCGATCGCCTTGCGGTAGGCGTCGAGGGACTGGTCGTATTGGCCGAGCAGTTGGCGGATGTCGCCGACGCGTCGCCGGGCGTCGGCGGCGCGGCGTTGCAGCGCGACATTGTCGTCGGTCGGCTCGGCCAACTGATCGTAGAACGGCAACATCTCTTCGAGCAGCGCGGCGGTCTCTTGCGTGATGGCTGGTTGGCCGGTGATCTGAATGCTCGTGCCGTCCGCATCGTTGAGGGTGAGGCTGGCTTGTGTCGCGCGGTTCGGGCCGAGGCGGGCAAACACCTTGTCGAGCGCTTCACCGGCGACGCCCGCCACGAACTCGGCGCGTTGCCGTTGGGTTGCTTCGTTTTGCAAGGCGCTTCGAGTTTGCACGTAACCGACGCTAGCCACGACCGCCACCGCGACCAGCAGCAGCGCCGTGGTCGCGGACAGCGCGGCGACGGGCTTGTTGCGTTTTGACCAGCGCCACAAACGCTCGGCCGGGCCCACCCGCCGCGCGTGTATCGGCCGATCTTCGACGAACCGACGGAGGTCGTCGGCCAGCTCGGCGGCGGTGGCGTAGCGGTGTTCGGGCTGCCGCGCGGTCGCCTTGAGCACGACCGTTTCGATGTCGCGCGGGATCGTGGCGTTGAGCGATCGCAGCGGCGCAGGTGCGTGTTGTGAAACCTGGTGGATCAACGCCGAGCGGCCGGTCTGACCGTAAGCGGGCTGAAGCGTCAACAGCTCGTAAAGCGTCAGGCCCAGGCTGTAGATGTCGGATCGCTCATCGGTGCGGCCGCCCAGCCGCTCGGGGGCGAGGTAGCGCAGCGTGCCGGTCAGGTCGCCGGCCTGGGTGACCTGCGAAGCCTCGGCGGCGTGGGCGAGGCCGAAGTCGGCAATCCACACCGATCCCTTCTCGTCGAGCAACAGGTTCGACGGTTTGATGTCGCGGTGCAACGTGCCGTGTTCGTGAGCGTACGCGAGCGCGCCCGCGGCCTGCACGCCAAGCCTCGCCACGGCTCGATAGAAGGTTGTGCTCTGTGTCACGGGGCGCTCGCCCGGTTGCTCACCGACGAGGCTGCGGATCACGGGTTGCAACGTTTCGTCGCACGGCGTGTTGTGCTGATGGGATAGGTTTTCGATGACGCGGTCCAGCCCCACGCCGCCGACGTGCTGCATGGTGTAGAAGTGGAAGCCGTCTTCTTCCCCGACGCTGTAGACCTGCACGATGTTCGTGTGGTGCAGGCGTGAGGCGAGTTGGGCTTCGCGCTTGAAGCGGGCGAGCTGTCGTTCTTCCAGCAGCGCCTGGCGCGGCAGCACCTTCAGCGCCACGCGGCGGCCCAGCGATACCTGTTCGGCCTCGTACACGATACCCATGCCGCCCCGGCCGATCTCGCGGATGATGCGGAAGTCACCGAGCCGTTCGAGTTGCACCGGGCCCAACGACGCCAGGCCGTTGGATGAACGCTCGCTGCGCGCTTTGAGGCGCTCCATCGCGGCGATGGTGGGGAACAGCTCGCGGATCTGCTCGGCGAGCTCGGGGTGGGCGGAAGCGTACTCCGCCACCGACGGCGAGAGGCCCATCCGTTGGCGGCTGGCGAAGTCCTCGGCGAGCACTTCCAGCGGGTCGCGATCCGACGTCGGCTCATCCGTCATGGGGCGTCTCCACCGCGCCCGGCAGGGCCGCGAGCACCTGTTTGAGCCGTTGCAGGGCGCGCACGTAGCGGATGCTCGCCGCCTTGGGCTCGATGCCCAGCACCTCGGCGACCTCGCCGTTGCTCAGTTCCTCGAAGTGCCGCAGGGCCAGCACTTCCTGGTCGATCTCGCTCATGGTCGCGATGGCGGATTGGACTTCGTCGACCGTCTCGCCGCGCACCGCGGCCTGGCTGGGGCTGGTCCAATCGCCGGCCAGGCAGATCGCCAGCGAGGCCGAGGTTGCTTGTGGGTAGCGGTTGATCATGGGCACCTCGCGCCCCGCGTCGCGCATGGCCGTGCCCAGGTGCCTGCGGTGCACGTCGATGAGCGTTTGTTGGACGATCAACCGCAGCCAGAGGAAAGGCGAGGTGAACCCGTCTTCGCCGTAGTGCGCGATGCGCTGGCGCGCCGCGAGGAACGCCTCTTGCAACACGTCGTCGACGTCGGCCCGCCCGGCCAGGCGGCGGTCCATGCGGAAGTTCACGATCCGCCACAGGCGCGCCCGGTGCATCGCCAACAGCTCGCCCAGCGCCTCGGCGTCGCCGCGTCGCAGCCGGCCGTCCAAGCCCTCCGGTCTCGATGGTGATTCCGTCATCAGGTGGGGCCATGGTTGGTAAAACGCGAAAAGACACCGTGATTCTACTGCCCGCCCGGTTTTCTGAACACCTCACCACGCCCGCCCGACCACGACGGATAGAGCGTAAAAAAGTTCGGCGGGCCTGTAGATCAGACGCCTTGACGCCCGTTCTACAAACCTGGCAGCAACCTACTTGCCGGCGGCGGAACGGTGGGGTCTAGTTCCCTGGCGGTGGGGCAACGAGCAGGAGTTACCCAGATGAACAAGGGGCAAGCACTCGCAGCGACGTTGGTCGGTTTCGTGGTGGCCACGGTCACGTGGGCCGGTGATTACGCCGTGGTCGATACCGGTCAGACGGGCTTTTACAACAACACCACCGCGATCGCTGCGCCGTCGTTCGGCGACGCGTTCTACGGGCAGGACGCGCAGTTCGCCGGCAACCAACCCAGCTACACGGTCAGCGGTGACGGGTTGACGGTGTTAGACACCGTGACCGGTTTGACTTGGACACAGGGCGCCGATTGGAGCGGCAACGGGGTGCTCAACGCGAGCGACAAGATGACCTACGCCGAGGCCGTCGCGTACGTCGACACGCTCAACGCGCAGAACTACGGCGGGTACAACGACTGGCAGCTGCCGTCGATCAAGCAGCTGTATTCGTTGATCGACTACCGGGGCACGGACCCGAACCCGATGGCCGGCAACAGCGCGGGGCTGACGCCTTTCATCGACGACAGCGCGTTCGAGTTCGCTTACGGGGACACTTCGGCCGGCGAGCGCATCATCGACTCGCAGTGGGCGACGAGCACGCTGTACGTCGGCACGGTGATGAACGGCACGCAGGCCATGTTCGGCGTGAACTTCGCGGACGGGCGCATCAAGGGCTACCCCGCGGTCGGCGGGCCCGGCGGCGTCGACAAGGAGTATTACGTGCGCTTCTGCCGGGGTAACGACGCCTACGGTGTCAACGATTTCAAAGACAACGGCAACGGCACCATCAGCGACGGCGCGACGGATTTGATGTGGGCACAGTCGGACAGCGGCGTGGGCATGGGCTGGGAAGACGCGTTGGCGTGGGTCCAGCAGAAGAACGCCGAAAATTACCTTGGGCACAACGACTGGCGGCTGCCCAACGCCAAGGAACTGCAGAGCTTATTGGATTACACGCGTTCGCCCGACACGACCGGCTCGGCGGCGATCGACCCGCTGTTCGACGCGACGGCCATCACCAACGAGGCCGGGCAGGCGGACTACGCCTTTTACTGGTCGGGCACGACCTTTCTGCGCTTCACCGGTTCGGCGAGCGCCGCGGTGTACGTGTGCTTCGGGCGCGGCCTCGGCTCGATGAACGGGGTCGACGTGATCGACGTGCACGGCGCGGGCTGTCAGCGCAGCGACCCGAAGGACGGTGACCCGGGTGACTACCCGAGCTGGGGCAACGGCCCGCAGGGCGATGTGCAGCGCGTGTTCAACTACGTGCGGCTCGTGCGCGACTTCGTCGAAGGCGATTACGATTTCGACGGCGACGTCGACGATGTAGACATCGACCTGTTCATCGGCAAGCTCGGCGGCACCGCGCCCGACGATGCGCCTTACGACCTCGACGGCGACGGGCAGGTCACCCTGGCGGATTACGAGCAGCACGCGACAACCTTGTTGCGGTGGGAGAACACGGCTCAAGGTCAGAGCGGTTGGGGCACGGTGCTCGCCGACTGCAACCGCGATGGCGAGGTGACGCTGGTCGACCTGAACACGCTAGGGGCGAGCTTCGGCCAGGCCGGCGGCTGGGCCGCGGGCGATGCCAACGGCGACGGTCAGATCACGCTGGCCGACTTGAACGCGCTCGGCGTCAACTTCGGCCAGGGTGTGCTGGTTGCGCCCGAGGCGGGCGCGGCCGTCACGCCCGAGCCCGCGGGCTTGTTGTTGCTCGGCCTGGGTGGGTTGGCCATCGCTCGGCGTCGCGCCGTTCGGTAAGCTGGATCGTTGCACGAAGGAGCACGCGATGAACACGCGATGCCACGTATTGATGATGATCGCGTTCACGCTCGGGTTATGCAGGCTTGCTCATGCGATGGCGTTGCCTTACACCGTCGTCGACACCGGGCAGGTGCGCTGCTACGACAACCGCACGGAGATCGAATACCCCGAGGCCGGCGCGGCGTACTTCGGGCAGGATGCGCACTACCACGGCAACCAACCGGCTTACCGTGCCAACGGCGACGGCACGGTCACCGACTTGAACAGCGGGCTGATGTGGCAGGCCGATCCGGGCGGCAAGAAGACGTACACGCAGGCCGTTGCGGGGGCGGCGCGGTGTCGGACCGGTGGGTACGATGACTGGCGTTTGCCCACGATCAAGGAGCTGTATTCGCTGATCCAATTCAGCGGGACCGACCCCGACTCGACGGGCCGCGACAGCTCAGAGCTGAAACCGTTCATCGACACCAACCACTTCAAGTTCAGTTACGGCAAAACGAGCGACGGCGATCGCGTCATCGATTCGCAGTGGGCGACAAGCACGCTGTACGTGGGCAGGGTGATGCAAAACCAACGGGCCATGTTCGGCGTGAACTTCGCGGACGGGCGCATCAAGGGTTACCCGGTTGGGCGCGACCGGCGCGGTCGGGCGAAGACATTTTATGCGATCTACGTGCGTGGCAACACGCGCTATGGCACCAACGACTTCGTTGATAACGGCGACGGCACCGTCACCGACCGCGCCACGGGGTTGACGTGGATGCGGGTCGACAGCGCGGCGCTCGGGGCCGGCCGCAACAAGGACGGCAAGCTCGACTGGGCCGAGGCGTTGAAGTGGGCGGAGGATTTGGAGTACGCCGGGCGCGACGACTGGCGGCTGCCCAACGCCAAGGAACTTCAGAGCATCGTGGATTACTCGCGCTCGCCCGACACGACGCGTTCGGCGGCGATCGACCCGGTGTTCGAGGCGTCGCCGATCACCAACGAAGGCGGCAAGGCCGACTACGGCCACTACTGGACCAGCACCTCGCACATCAAGCCGACGTCGGCGGTGGCGGGCGTGTACATCGCGTTCGGTCGCGGTTTGGGTTTCATGACCGACCGGCGCACGAACAAGAAGACGCTGATGGACGTGCACGGCGCCGGCTGCCAGCGCAGCGACCCCAAGGCCGGCGACCCGGCCCGATGGCCCACCGGCCGCGGCCCGCAGGGCGACGTGTTGCGGATCAACAACCTGGTGCGTTGCGTGCGCGGCGGCGCGGCCGAGCCACGCACCGCCGGCCCGGGAGTGGAGATGAAGTACACCCACCACCGGCCCGGATCGGCTTCGCAGCCGCGTGGGGACGAGCGCGTCGGTGCGCCGAGCGGTGGATTCGTCCGCCGGCTCGACCGCGACGGCGACGGCAAGGTTTCCCGCCGGGAGTTCGACGGCCCGCCGGGTCACTTCGATCGGCTGGACGGCGACGGCGACGGTTACCTCGGCAACGACGAGGCGCCGGCCGGCCCGCCGCGCCACGGCCGACGGTCGGGCCGTTAACGCAACCGCGCATCGACACCACGTTTGTGCGCAACGTTGAACCAATCGCCTCACGATTGGCGTCATGGTGTTGTGTCACCCCGTGGAGCATGCTCAAGATGTCGCAACACACGTCCGCCGTACTCGCGATGGCGCTCGCCGCCGTCATGACCTTCAGCCATCACACGAACGCCGAGGCTTTCGAGCCCGTGCCCGGTCGCTGGTCGGCCGAACGGGCCAACGCCTGGTACGACAAGCTGGATTGGCCCGTCGGCGCGAACTTCGTGCCCTCGACGGCGATCAACCAGTTGGAGATGTGGCAGGCCGACACGTTCGACCCCGAAACGATCGATCGCGAGCTCGGTTGGGCGGCGGCGATCGGCATGAACACCATGCGCGTGTTCCTGCACGACGTCGCCTGGCGGCAGGACCCCGAGGGGTTTTACCGGCGTGTCGATAAGTACCTCGAGATCGCCGACAAGCACGGCATCCGCACGATGATCGTGTTTTTTGACGGCGTGTGGCACCCGCTGCCCAAGGCGGGCAAGCAGCCCGAGCCGCGGCCCGGCGTGCACAACTCCGGCTGGGTCCAGTCGCCCGGCAAGGTGATCCTCGGCGACCCGTCGCGCCACGACGAGCTGAAGCCCTACGTGGTCGGCGTGCTCGAGCGCTACAAGAACGACAAACGCGTGCTGATCTGGGACCTGTTCAACGAGCCGGACAACGGCAACGGAGGCAAGTGGGGCGGCACCGCCGCGGCCGAGATGCCCGGCCATCTCAAGACCCAGCGCGCCACCGAGCTGCTGCACAAAACCTTCCAGTGGGCGCGACAGGTCAACCCCTCGCAACCGCTGACCGCCGGCGTGTGGGGCGGGCCCAAGTGGCTGACCAACCCCAGCACGATCGACCGCGTCTCGATCGAAAACTCCGACATCGTCTCGTTCCACACCTACCACGGCCCCGACGGCGCGCGGAAGATCGCCGAGTCGATGGTCGAACTCGGCCGCCCGCTGATGTGCACCGAGTACATGGCCCGCGGCAACAACTCGACGTTCCAGGGCATCCTGCCGATCTTCCACAAGCACCGCATCGGCGCGTACAACTGGGGCCTGGTCGACGGCAAGTCGCAGACGATCTACCCGTGGGACTCGTGGGGCAAGCCATACACCGCCGAGCCGGAGCCGTGGTTCCACGACGTGTTCCGCAAGGACGGCACGCCGTACGCGCGGCAAGAGGTCGAGCTCATCCGCAAGCTGACCCGGCAGGCGAAAGCGGGAGCCCGTGCCGAGGGTAAGCCGAACGTGCTGTTGATCCTCGTGGACGATTTGAAACCGGCGCTGGGCGCGTATGGCGATGAGCTCGCGCACTCGCCGAACCTCGACCGGTTGTGTGCGCGTGGCATGCGGTTCGACCGGGCGTACTGCAACCAGGCGGTTTGCGCCCCGTCGCGCAACAACCTGATGACCTCCATGCGCTCGACCACGCTCGGCGTCTACGGGCTGAGCACGCACTTCCGCAAGGCTGCGCCCGACGCGGTCACGATGCCGCAGCACTTCATGAAGCACGGCTACCGCGCCGAAGGCGTCGGCAAGGTGTTCCACATCGGCCACGGCAACACCGACGACGCACGCTCGTGGTCGGTGCCGTTCCACAAGGAAAGCCCGATCGACTACGTGATGACCGAGAGCACCGGGGGAACGTTGACGCGCGAGGAGGGCCTGTTCAACAACTACAACAAGGGCAACCCGTGGAAGCTGCCGCGCGGCGCGGCATGGGAAGACCCACCGGTCGAAGACGACGCCTACGCCGACGGGCGCATCGCGCTCGAGGGCATCCGTCGGCTGCGCGCCGCCAAGGGGCGCGACGAGCCGTTCTTTATCGCGCTGGGCTTTACCAAGCCGCACCTGCCGTTCTGTGCGCCGAAAAAGTACTGGGACCTGTACAACCCCGACGACTTCGAGCTGGCGAAGAACACCAAGCCGCCCGCGGGGGCGCCCGAGTACGCCAAGAAGGGGGCCAAGGGCGAGATCGGTGCATACACGCCCGTGCCCGCCGGCAGGGAACCGATCGACGACCAGCTGGCCAGAAAACTGATTCACGGCTACTACGCGTCGCTGAGCTACATGGATGCGCAGGTCGGCATGGTCATCGACGAGCTCGATCGGCTGGGGCTGGCCGACAACACGATCGTCGTGCTGTGGGGCGATCACGGCTACCACTTCGGGCACCACGGCTCGTGGACCAAACACACCAACTACGAGCAGGACAACCGCATACCGATCGTGTTCGTTGCACCGGGCGTGGTCAAGCCCAACGCGCACTCCGACGCGTTCGTGGAGACGGTGGACATCTACCCCACGCTCGCCGAATTGGCGGGCCTGCCCGCGCCGACCGGCCCGCAGACGATCGACGGCGAGAGCCTCGCGGCGGTTTTGACGGGCAAGGCGGACGCGGTGCGCGATCACGCGTACCACTGTTTCCCGAGGGCCAAACGCCTCGGTCGCGCGATCCGCACCGAGCGGTACCGCATGGTCGAGTGGAAACCGATCGGCGCGCCGGCCTCGGACGCGGAGTACGAGTTGTACGATTACGAAACCGACCCGTTGGAGACGCAGAACATCGCCGCCGATCGGCCCGAGGTGCTGGCAAAGCTCAAAGCGATCCTCGCCCGGCACCCCGAAGCCAAGCCCTGGCGGTAGGCGTCACCCCCGCTTAACCCACCGCGTCGGTTCGCTGTTGCAGCCATTCGACGGCCTGCGGCCACAGCTCGCGTGCGGCGCGTGAGCCGACGGCCAGGCCGATGTGGCCGGCGGGCAGCTTGATCGTCTTGCGGTCGTTCGAGCCGACCAGGTCGTTGAACGGCTCGGACTGGGTGCAGGGCACCAGGTCGTCGCGCGTGGCCATCAGGTTCAGCACCGGGCAGGTGATCCGCTTGAGGTCGACGTGCTTGCCCGCGACGTGCAGCTCGTTGCGCGCCAGCTGGTTCTGCTGGTAGAGGTACTTGACGAACTCGCGGTACACCTCGCCGGGGATGGGGATGTTGTCGTTCAGCCAGGTCTCCATGGTCAGGAACTCGTGGATGAACTTGTCGTCGTCGATGCGTTCGACGAGCGTGATCGGCTTCTGCAACAGGTTGGCCACGGGCTTGAGCATGAGGAACGACCATTGGAGGAACTCGGCGGGGCAGTTGCCGAACGCGTCGACGAAGCCGTCGACGTCGAAGTTCTCCTCGTCGCACCACTGGTTGAGCAGGCCCTCGCGCGTGCTGAAGTCGATGCCCGAGGCCAGCAGGATGAAGTTGCGCACACGCCGCGGGTGCAGCGCGGTGTACATCGTGTTCAACGTGCCGCCCATGCAGTAGCCGAGCAGGTTGACCTGTTCGACGCCGCAGCGGTCGGCCAGCTCGTCGACCATGCGCGGGATGTAGCCGTTGACGTAGGTGTCGAGCGACTCGTTGCGGTCGGCGTGGGTGGGCTTGCCCCAGTCGATGAGGTAGGTGTCGAACCCGGCCTTGACGAAGTGCTCGACCACGCTCTTGCCCGGCAGCAGGTCGAGGATGTACGGCCGGTTGACCAGCGCGAAGACGAACAGCAGCGGCTGGCGGTACTTCGGCGGCTCGTCGGTGAGGTAGTGCAGCAGCTTCACCCGGCCGTCGTGGTGGATCACCTCGGACGGGGTCGCGCCGCGGCGCACCTGTTGGGCCTTCTGCACGAGCGACGGCAGCTTGCTCATGCGTTGGAAGTGGTCGAGGGTCGCTTCGTACACCGCCCGGGCGGGCGCGCCCCATTGGGTTGCGGTGGGGTTGTGTTCGTTCATGCGCATCGCTCCTGTCGGCGGTCAGCGGGCCGACTTGCGGGCCTTCTTCTTACTCGTCTTCTTTCGCGTGGTCTTCTTCTTCGCGCTGGTGTGCTTCGCTTGCTTCGTGGTCTTGCCGGCTGGCTTTTGCTTTTCAAGGGCGTCGATCCGGTCGTTGATCGCGTCGAGGTGCGCGATCAGCTGGTCGAACGTCTCGTTGACGCGCTGCTCCAGGCTGGCGATGCTGTGCAGGAGCCGGTCGGCGTCCTGCCGGCTGGCGCCCTGCATGGTGTGTTGCCAGTCGCCGAGTTGGCCGACCATCTGCTTGCGGAGCTCGATGGCGGACTTCATGGAGTCGCGCATCATCGACAGGAACTCCTCGGAGCGCATGTACCGATCGCACGCCTGCGACCATGTGTTGAAAAACGTATCGCGCATCTGTCGGGCCATGTCCGGTGAGGCCGCGTCCCCGGGCATGGACATGCCGCTGGCGGCCATCTTCGCGGCGAAGTCGGACCACATCTTGGTGAACAGGTCGCCGGCGGCGGCGAAGCCGTTGCCCGCGGTCTCTTGTGAGGTCGTCGTGCTCACGGTGGGTCTCCAATCGGTTTACATTCTTTCCACGGCGAGCACCACGGACTCGCCGCCCCCGATGCACAGCGCGGCGATGCCGACCTTGGCGTCCCGGCGCTTCAGCGCGTTGAGCAGCGTCACGAGGATGCGGGAACCGCTGGCGCCGATCGGGTGGCCTAGCGCGACTGCGCCGCCGAGCACGTTGACCTTCTCGTGGGGGATGTCCAGCTCGCGCATGGCCGCGAGCGGGACGCACGAGAACGCCTCGTTGATCTCGAACAGGTCCACGTCGTCGACGGTCAGCTCCAGCCGGCGCATCAGCGCGTGCATGCCTCGGATCGGCGCGAGCGTGAACCACTCGGGGTCGCGCGACATGCTGCTGTAGCCGAGGATACGCGCCTCGGGGGTGATGCCCAGTTCCTCGACCTTGCGCTCGGACAGCACGCAGACCGCCGCCGCGCCGTCGTTGACGCTCGAGGCGTTGCCCGCGGTGACGGTGCCGGTCTCGCCGAAGGCCGGCTTGAGCGAGCGCAGCTTCGCTTCGTCGAAGCGTTGGGGCTCTTCGTCTTCCGACACAAGCAGCGTGTCGCGCTTCTGCCGCACCTCCACCGGCTCGATCTCCGCGGCGAACGCGCCCTCGGCGATCGACCGGCGGGCACGCTGGTAGCTGGCCACGGCGAAGTCGTCCTGGTCCTGGCGTGAGAGGCAGCGGTCGTCGGCGCACCGGTCGCCGAGCAGGCCCATGTGGATGTCGCCGTAGGTGTCCCACAGGCCGTCGTAGATGAGGGTGTCGACGAGCGTGCCGTTGCCCATGCGGTAGCCGGTGCGGGCGCGGTCGAGCACGTAGGGGGCGCGGGTCATGTTCTCGGTGCCGCCGGCGACGACGAGCTCGGCGTCGTCGCACTGGACGTACTGCGCGGCGAGCATGACGGCCTTGAGCCCCGAGCCGCAGACCTTGTTGATGGTCATCGCGGGCACCTCGACGGGCAGGCCGGCGTTGATGGAGCACTGCCGGGCCACGTTCTGGCCGAGCCCGGCGCTGATGACGTTGCCCATGATCACTTCGTCGACGTCGCCGCCGCGTGCGCCGAGGCGTTTGAGCGAGGCGCGGATGGCGGCGCCGCCGAGCCGGGCCGCGGGCACCTCGGCGAACGCACCGCAGAAGCGGCCGATGGGGGTGCGGGCGGACCCTGCGATATAGACCGGCTTGAGCATCACGTACTCCCAACCACGGAGATGACGCGTTTGTTCGAAGCGTGGTGAGTCGCCGGTGCGATGCCCCGGTTGGTCATCACGCGATCGGCGCCCTCCGCGGCGTTTCAGCCGGCGCTGTCGGCCGATTGGGCGCCCTGCTTACGGGCGAGGTCCACCCACACCTTGGCGAACCGCTCGTTGGCCTCCAGCGTGGACTGCACGTTGTCCTGGACCGCCTGCAGCGATTGCTGCCACAGCTCGTTGAGCTTTTTCTGGGCGGCTTCGATCGACTCGGCGTGGCCGACCTCGAACGCCTTGTTGAGCAGGTCGAGGCTCTGATGGGTTCCTTGTTCCATCATCGACAGCGACTGCTGGGCGTTCTGCTTCCACTGCTCGACCGCCTCGGTGATCACGACCTGGGGGTTGTTGCCGTTGCTCTGAGCATCCGCGAGCTGATCCGACCACCACGACGCGACGTCTTGCTGAATCTGCAAGCCGGACTTCATCGCCTGGAAGTAGGTCTGCCCGGCTTCGTCGAGCAATTCGATCATCCGTTCATGCGCGTTGCCTGGCATAATCCACCGTCCTTTTGAAGTGTGGGCCCGCCGCGGGCCCGAGAGGGTGTTCCGTATCCGACACGTTCTAAGCTACGCGGGCCGGGCCACAGATACAAGACAAAATTGGTAAATTTTAATGCGATTGCACAAAAACGCATCCACGTGATCGCAAACGGGGTTCGGGGGGCGCCGGGGGCGGGGTGGATCAGTCCGGCTCGCTCGCGGCGAACTGGCTGTGCATCTTCTCGACGCTGCGGGTGAGCCGGTTGATGCGTTCGTGCAGGTCGGCGGCGGGCTCCGTGGCGGGGGCGGCGGCTGCGTCCACGGCGCCCAGGCCCATCAACTGCCGCATCTGCTGTTCCATGGTGTTGCGCGAGTGCAGGAACCACTCAAAGGCCTGGTTGAAATAGACCTCCATGAACTCGCGCACCAGCGGCTCGTTCGAGCGGATAATGTGGTGCAACAGCGAATTGGGCAGCCACGCCAGCTTGAAACTGTCCATCTCCAGCAGGATCTGGCTCAGCACGTTGACGGTGATGTCCCGGCCGGTCTTTGAGTCGGTGACCGTGACCTCGTGGCCGGCGAGGATGAGCTGGTGGATCTGTTCGAGGGTGACGTGGCAGCTGCGCGTCGAGTCGTAGAAGCGCCGGTTGGGGTACTTCTTGATCGACAGGTGCGCGTGGGGGGCGGGTGCGTCTGTCATGATGATGCTCGGTACTGCATGCGGCCGAACAGGGTTTGTCGTATCACCCCCATCGTAACACGAAATAGTGCAAATGCAAAAAAATTCTGGCGATCCTGACGCAATCGGGATATGTTGGTATTCAAACGGGACGCAAAAGGAGCCTTGCGATGCAGATCGACGGGAAAGTGGCGGTGGTCACGGGTGCGGCCAGCGGGATCGGGTTGGCGACGGTCGAGCGGCTCGCCGCGCAAGGCGTTGGCGCGGTGGCGATGGTCGACATGGCCGAGGCGGTGCGCGCCGCCGCCGAGCGGTGCGGCGCAAATCACCCCGACACACGCTTCGCGGCCTGGGTCGGCGACACGACCGACGCCGAGTTTCGGCGGGCGGTGTTCGACGAGGCCGCCGACGCCTTCGGGCAGATCGCCCGCATCTGTGTGCCGGCGGCGGGCATCACGCGTGATCGGCTCGGCGCGAAGGTCGACCGCGAGACCGGCAAGGCGGCGCTCTACCCCAGCGAAGATTTCAAGCTCGTTGTCGACGTCAACCTTGTCGCGCCGGTGTACTGGTCGCTGGAGATGGTCGGCCGCCTCGCCGAGTGGCGCAAGCAGCAAGGCCTCAAGGGGTGGAAGCCCGACGAGGGCGTCCAGGCGACGACCGTGTTCATCGGCTCGATCTCGTCGCGCGGCAACCGGGGGCAGGTGTCGTACGCGTCGACCAAGGCGGGCCTGGTCGGCGCCGCCGCGTCGCTGACGCAGGAAGGCATGTTCTACGGTGCGCGGTGCGTGGTGGTGCACCCCGGCTTCACCGACACGCCCATGGTCGGGGCGATGCCCGACGACCTGGTCAACGACACGATCCTTGCGCACACGCACCTCAAGCGTTTGATCGATACGCGCGAGATCGCCGAGGCGGTCTGCTTCATGATCGGCAACTCGGCGGTCAGCGGCTCGCTGTGGGTCGACGCCGGCTGGCAACCGCCCGCGTAGGCAGGGCGTCGCGCGGCAGACGAACAGACGGGAAGCCCGGCCATGTCGGTGAAGAACCTCGACAAGATCTTCAGCCCCCATCGCTTGGCCGTCATGGGCTCGGCCGAGCAAGCCGGGCGCACCGACGAGGTGATCCTGCACAACCTGATGGAGTCCGACTTCCGCGGGGTGATCTACCCGATCGTGCCCGACCGCGAGTCGGTGCTGGGCGTACCGGCTTACGGGCGGGTGTCGGCCCTGCCCAACACGGCGGACCTGGCGGTGATCTGTCGACCCGCCGAACAGGTCGCCGACGCGGTGCGCGACTGCGGCGCGGCGGGGGTGCCGGGCGTGCTGATCCTCAGCCCCGGCTTCCGCGACAACGACCCGGGCGGCGCCGCGCGTTTGACGGAGTTGCGTGAGGTCGTGCGCGAGTGGCCCGACCTGCGCGTGATCGGGCCGAACTCACTGGGCGTGATCAACACGGCTTTGGGCATGAACGCCAGCCTCAGCCCGTCGATGCCGCGCACCGGTCGGCTCACGTTCCTCTCGCAGTCGCGCTCGCTGTCCAGCGCGATCGTCGACCGCGCGGTCGACCGCGGCGTGCGCCTGGCGCACTTCGTGTCCGTCGGCCACATGATGAACGTCAGCTTCGGCGACCTGATCGATTACTTCAGCAGCGAGCGGCACACCAAGTCGCTGATCCTGTACCTGCACTCGGTCAAGGAGCCGCGCAGCTTCATGTCGGCGGCGCGGGCGTTCGCCCGGCTCAAACCGATCGTGGCCTACAAGGCCGGCCGCCACCACGTCTCGGCGCGGGCGACCGCGTCGCACACCGGCCAGCTCGTCGCCGAAGACATGGTCTACGAGGCGGCGTTCCAGCGTGCCGGCATCGTGCGCGCGATGGAACTCGACGACATCTTCGACGTCGCCGAGCTGCTGGCCAGCCAGCGCCTGCCCAAGGGCCCGCGCCTCGCGATCGTTTCCAACTCCGGCGCGGCGGCGGTCGTGGCCGTCGATTACCTGTTGGCGCACGACGGGGTGCCGGCGGAACTGGGCGCCGAAACGCTCGAACAGCTCGCCGCCGATTACCCGTGCAGCCAGCCCACCGGCAACCCGGTCAACATCTCCGAAGACGCCTCGGCCGAGTGCTTCGTCAAGGTGACGCAGGCCGTCGTCAACGACCGCAACGTCGACGCGGTTGTCGTGCTGCTCACGCCGCAACTGCTCACGCAGCCGACGCAGACCGCCAAGCGGTTGGCGCTGTTCGCCAAGTCGACGACCAAGCCGATCCTCGCCGCTTGGATCGGCGGCCACCGCATCCGGCGCGGTATCTCCATCCTCAACCAGGCCGGCCTGCCCACCCACGGCACGCCCGAGCACGCTGTCCGCACGTTCATGCACCTCGTCGGCTACGCCAGCAACCTGGAGATGATCTACGAAACACCGCGCGAGGTGCCTATCCAACAGAAGGTCGACCGCAACGCCGTGCGCCGCGAACTGCGCGCGCTCGTCGACGCCGGCCAAGCCGTGTTAGACCCCACGCAAGCCGAACGCCTACTCACGGCGTACGGCATCCCGGTCTGCCGGTCGACCACCGCGCACCACCGCGACGAAGCGGTGCACATCGCCGAGCGATTGAACTGTGACGCCGTCGTGCTCAAGGCGTTGACCTCGCCGCCGATGGTGCACAAGGCCGACATCGGCGGCGTGGCGCTCGAGTTGAGCACCGCCGACGAGGTCGCCGCCGCCTACGACAAGATCGAGGCCGCGGTCCGTGCGACCGACGCCGACTTCGAGCCGTGCGGCGTGACGGTCCAGCCCATGGTCCACCACGACCAGGCGTTCGAGATGATCCTCGGCGCCAAGACCGACCCCACGTTCGGCCCCGTCGTGATGATCGGCATGGGCGGCGTGACGACCAACATCCTTCAAGACCGCTCGGTCGGCTTGCCGCCGCTCAACGAACGGCTCGCGCGCCACATGCTCGAGTCGTTGCGCGCCTGGCCCTTGCTGCAAGGCTACCGCGGCCGGCAGGGCGTCGACGTCGATGCGTTGCTCGAGGTGCTCATCCGTTTTTCGTACCTCGTGGCGAACCACCCGTCGATCGCCGAGATCGACATCAACCCGTTCATCGCCTCACAAAACACGATGCTCGCGCTCGACGCAACGGTACTGTTGGCCGGCAGCACGGCGCGCTTCTCGCTCGACCGGCCCTACCAGCACCTGGCGATCCGCCCGTACCCCGAAGAGTACGTGCAACACGTCGAGCTGCGCGACGGCACGCGCGTCTGCCTGCGCCCGATCCGCCCGGAGGACGAGCCACGTTGGCACGAACTGCTGAGCCAGTGCTCCGACGAATCGATCCGACACCGGTTCCGCACGATGTTCCAGCGCATGTCGCACGACATGGCGTCGCGCTACTGCTTCATCGACTACGACCGCGAGATCACGCTGGTCGGCGAGCTCGAACAGGGCGGGCGCAAGCAGCTCATCGCCGCGGGCGGTTTGGCGGCGATGACCGACCGCCAGTCGGCCGAGTTCTCCGTGCTCGTCGTCGACGCTTGGCAGGGCAAGGGGCAGGGCGGCATCCTGCTGGATCATTGCCTGGGCATCGCGCGGGCGTGGGGGATGACGGAGGTGTTCGCCGAGACCGACCCGGACAACCACCGCATGCTCGCCGCCTTCGAACGCCGCGGCTTCGTTCGCCGCCCGACCGAACCCGACGACGACGCGGTCACGGTCTTCAAACGACTCGACGATCCGGAACAGCCGCCCGCACCCGGGGCTGACATGTCGTTCACCTAACGGCGTCGGCATCGGTCGTCCGCGTTTTGCCTGTTTGTACAAGATATGCCAGCACTCGATCGCCGTGTTCTGCTTGCGATCGGAAGTGTCCCTGATACAATGTTTTCCGCTTGGGACACTCACCGCGCGGGGATCAATTCTGGTCCCGCGTGACATTCACACTTCGGACACGGCGCGGCCATGGATGACGCTACGATGTCGATGATCGGGGCAAGCTCGAAACGTTTGGCGTTTGTCGTTGCGCTTGCCGTCATGTCTGTCGCCCCGTGCCCGGCGCAGACCATCACCACTTCGAGCGACCCGACCCAGCCCACCGTGGTCACCGTGCAGACCACCGAGGCGAGCGAGCCGGAGAAGACGGACGACGGCCTGCCGCCGCTCGGCCCGTCGGTCTGCGAGGTGACCGTCTCGGAGTACATGACGGTCGACCTGCTGGCGCAGAACGTGCGGATGTCGACCGTGCTCCAGCACCTGGGCGTCAAGAGCCGGCGGAACATCATCCTCGCCAGCGGCGCCGACCGCGTGGTCAGCGCCACGCTCTACGGCGTGCCGTATTACGAGGCGCTCGAAGCCCTGCTCGAGGCCAACGGCCTGGGCTACATCGAGCGCGGTGAGTTCATCAAGGTCTACGCCGCAGACGACCTCGAGAAACGCCTGCTCAGCGAGGCAGGCCCGCAAACGAAAGTGATCAAGCTCGACTACCTCCGACCGGATGACGCGAAAGAAGCGGTCGGCGCGCTGCTGTCGGACATCGGCAAGGTCTCCGTCACCAAGGACGACGAAGAGCTCGACGCCGGCACCACCGCCACTTCCGTCGCCGAGCAGCAGGAGCAAGAGGACAAGGTCTACACGCCCAACAAGGACGAGTACCCCGTGTTCAACTCGTTGGTGGTGTTCGACTACCAGCCGAACATCGACCGGATCGAGCAGCTGCTCGCCGAGCTCGACACCCGGCCGGACCAGGTGCTGCTCGAGGCGACGATCATCCAGGCCACGCTCAACGAGCAGAACGCGTTCGGCGTCGACTTCGCGCTGATCGGCGACGTGCAGTTCACCGAGTTCTTCCGCTTCCCCGAGACGTTCGACCCGCTGAGCCGGCCCGACCGCGGCGACCCCGGCACGCTCGCGCCCGACGTCGACCGCAACGACGGGTTCATCGTGTCGGACCCGGGCAACACCGGCCAGGGCGACGCGACGATCCGCGGCGGCATCACCTTCGGCGACGCCGGCATCTTCATCCGCGCCCTCGACAAGGTCACCGACGTGACACTGCTGTCGAACCCCAAGGTGCTCGCGCTCAACCGACAGCGGGCCAAGGTGCTCGTGGGCACGCGCGTCGGCTACTTCGAAACCACCACCGTCGAGAACCAGGTGCTCCAGTCGCTGAAGTTCATCGACACCGGCATCTCGCTCGACGTCCGCCCGTTCATCATGAAGGACGGCCGCATCCGCCTCGAGCTTTCCCCGAAGGTCTCGGCGGTCAAGTTCCGCGAGGTGCAGGACGCGCAGGGCGTGACCAGCGACATCCCCGACGAGGACGTGCAGACGGTGTCGACCGACATCATGGTGCCGCCGGGCCACACCGCGGTGCTCGGCGGCCTGTTCCGTGAGGACGTGCGGCGTGAGCGCTCGCAGGTGCCGATACTCGGCGACATCCCGCTGGCCGGCGCGGCGTTCAAGGGCCACGACGACGCCATCGACCGCGTCGAGATCATCTTCATGATCAAGCCGACCATCTTGCGGGAGGGCGAGCTGATCGAGCAGGGCAAGGAGGGGATGCGCTACTGGGACCGGGTGAGGACGGGCACGCGGCTGGGCTTGCTGCCGTGGAGCCGGGAGTTGCAGAGCGCCAAGCACAACCTCGAGGCCGAACGGCTCGCCGCGGCCGGCGACATGGACAAGGCGCTGTGGCACCTGCGCCGTTCGCTGGAGCTGAACCCGCAACAGCCGGAGACGATCCGCATCCGTGAACGGCTGGTCGCGCACGCCGACGACTGGACACACGACAGCTTTCTGCGACGGACCATCGAAGCCCAGAGCCGCGCCGCGGAGGAAGCCCACGCCGCCGCGACCGCCACCACGGAGGTCACGCCATGACGCCCCGACACGCCTCAACTTTGGTGTGCGCGGTGCTCGCTGTTCTGGCGTTGACCGCCTGCGACCCGGGCCACGGCAAGCACACGCAGGCGCTGGCCGACGAGTCGGCGGAGAACCTGCGCGGCATCAAGTCGGCGGCGGCGTTCGACGCGGCCAACCAGCGGTTCCGCGCCGGCGACTTCGAAGAGGCGCTGAAGCTGGTGCGCCAGTCGACGGCGCTGAACCCGAACGTGGCCGACGCGTACCTGCTCGAGGCGCGCATCCTCATCGAGGTCGGCCAGCCGCGCAAGGCCTTCGGCGCCATCGAGCGCGGCCGGGCGATCGCGCCCGACGACGCGCGGTTCCCGTACTACCTGGGCACCGTGTACGAGAGCGTCGGCCAGAGCGAAGAAGCCCTCGAGCAGTACAAGCTGGCCGCGGGCATGGACACCGGCAGCCCGCAGTACGGCCTGGCGGCGAGCGAGATGCTCATCGAGATGGGCCGGCTTGATGAGGCCGAGGCGTATGTCAAGCAACAGATCGAGACCTTCACCTTCACCGCGGGCCTGTACCAGACGCGCGGCCACGTCGCCCTGATGCGCGAGGACCACGACCTGGCGGTGGAGATGTTCGCCTCGGCGGTGACGCTCGACCCCGACGAGATGTCGTTGCGGGAAGACCTGTCGCGGATGCTGGTGATCGTGGGGCGTTACGCCGAGGCCGAGTTGCAGCTGCGGCGGATACTGGAGCACCGCGCGTACGCGGCGCGGCGCGACCTGCGCCACCTGCACGTGCGTTGCCTGCTCGAGATCGACCAGCCGGTCGAGGCGCGCACGATCCTGCGCCAACTGATCCGCGACAAGAACGGCCGGGACTACGAGGCGTGGACGCGCATGGTCGACGTGGCGCTGATCCTCAACGACGACGCGGTGTTGCGCGACGCGGCCAGCCGGATGATGGCCCTGCAACCGAAGCGGCCCGACGGCTACCTGGCGCTGGCGCTTTGGCAGCACCGGCAGGGCGACCCGGCGGGGGCGAAGCGGGCGCTGCAACGCTGCGGCGAGTTTGCGCCGGACGACCCGGCGGTGCGGCAGTTCCTGCGCATGATCGAGTTAGAACAGACGGCAGTTTCCAACGCCGGCGCTTGAACGACGCGGCCGCGAAGGGGTGGGTTGAACCATGGCAAACACCGACACCAATCGTATCACGCTGATCGTCGCGGTCGTCGCCGGGATCATGGCGATGGGCATGGCGTTCGTGTACCTCCGCTCGGTGAGCGGCGCGGCCGCCGAACAGCCCAAGGCAGAGCCGATGACCAAGGTCGTGGTTGCGAAACACAAGCTCAACGCCAACCACGTGCTCCAACCAGACCAGGACCTCGACATCGACATGATGCCGAGCAAGTTCGCCCGCAAGAACGTCAAGGCCAGCGAGATCGACGCGGTGCGCGGCCGGCGCATCACGCGCCCGCTTCCCGCGGGCCACCCGCTGCTGCACAGCGACCTGGTCGCGATCGCGGACTTGGACCTGGCGCCGGGCACGGTGGCGATGTCGCTGGACGTCGACCGCGCGGGCGGGTTGGTGGGCATCCTCGTGCCGGGGGACAAGGTCGACGTCGTGGTCTCGCACCCCAAGCCCGCCGAGAAGCCCGGCCGCAGCTCGTTGCCGTCCAACCTCGACCCGAACAACACCGGTGCCCTGGTCGGCGCGGTGATGGACTCGGTCATGTCGCAGGTCGGCAGCTACAGCCCCGAGTGGGAATCGAACATCGTGCTATCGAACGTGGAGGTGTTGGCGGTGGGCACGCGCCTGAACCTGTCGCGCCAGCAGATGCTGCTTTCGGAAGACCGCGGCCTGCGCGGCGGCGGCACGACCGTCACGCTCCAGCTGACCCGCGAAGACGCCATCAAGCTCATCGGCGCGCGCGGGGGCGGGTCGAACCTGATCACGCTGTTGCTCCTGCCCAAACCGGAAACCGGCGCCTCGCTCGGCGGGGGCTCGTTGCAATAAGAAACACACGGCCGAACGCCGCCTCGGCCACAACTTGTTCATCTGCCGTATAACCATGCGCGTTGTCGTACAAGACACACTGAAAAACCGCCACTGGGTGGCGTACGAAGGGCGGGCCGGCTTCACCGTCGGGCGCAGCCCCGACTGCACCATCGCCCTGGCCGACTCGAAGTTCGTCTCCCGCAGGCACCTGACCGTCGAGCGCACCGAGGCGGGGTGGGAGGTGCAGGTGCACCCGGGCGTGATGAGCGTTGAGGTCGACGGCGCCACGCTCGGGCCGGGCGACCGCAGGCTGCTGTCGGCGGTGAGCCAGATCCAACTGGCCGAGTACGTGCTCGCGGTGATGCGCGACGTGGTCGACACCGAGGAGGTCGGCCCGGCGCAGACCGTCGAAGACATCGACCGCTTGCAGCGCGACATCCACGCCGCGGTGCTCGACCGCATGGACCTGCGCCGCAGCGGCGCCTCGGCGATGCGGGCCGACGACGAAACCCTCGACCGCATCAGCGGCATCGTCGACGAGCTGCTGCGTTACGACTTCGCCGACCGCTTGCAGCCTCGCTCCGCGGCGCGCATGCGCATGGTGCTCATGGCGCTGGAAGCCCGCCTGCTCAAGCTGGTTTCCGGCAGCGGGACCGATGCGCTGGGCGTGGGACAGGTCAAGACGCCCGGCCACAACATCGCCCTGGAGAACACGGCCGAGGAATACGACCGCCGGCTGTCGCGCCGGCTCGAGCTGAAGCTGGTCGAGGGGGCCGACGGCGACGACCTGGTCGCCATCACCACGCACCTGCCCGAGCACGTGCCGTTGATGATGGAGCAGATGCCCGAGAACGTGCAGATGTACCTGATCGCGCGGTTCCTCAAGAAGGTCGTGTGCGACATGATCTTCGGGCTGGGGCCGTTGCAGGACCTGCTCGACACGCCGTCGATCACGGAGATCATGATCGTCAGCCCGACGCAGGTGTACATCGAACGCGACGGCAAGGTGATCCGCTCCAACCGCACGTTCCTCGGCGCCGACGCGCTGCTGAGCGTGATCGAACGCATCGTCGCGCCGCTGGGCCGGCGGGTGGACCGTTCGCAGCCGCTGGTTGACGCGCGATTGCCCGACGGGTCGCGCGTCAACGCGATCATCCCGCCGCTGGCGCTGAAGGGCCCGTGCCTGACCATCCGCCGGTTCCCCTCCACTCGCATCACCGCGGCGGACCTGGTGCGCTGGCAGTCGCTCAGCCCGCAGGCGTGCGCCCTGCTCGAGGCGTCGGTCAAGGGCAAGCGCAACATCCTCATCTCCGGCGGCACCGGTTCGGGCAAGACGACGCTGCTGAACGTGTTGTCGAGCTTCATCCCCGAAGCCGAGCGCATCGTCACCATCGAAGACTCGGCCGAGTTGCAGGTTCAGCAGGAGCACGTGGTCAGCCTCGAGACCCGCCCGGCCAACGTCGAGGGCGAGGGCGCGGTGACGATCCGCGACCTGATCAAGAACGCGCTGCGCATGCGGCCGGACCGGATCATCGTCGGCGAGTGCCGCGGCGGTGAGGCGTTCGACATGCTCCAGGCGATGAACACGGGCCATGAGGGCTCGATGACCACGGTGCACGCGAATAACGCCGCCGACACGGTCGCGCGCGTCGAGGCGATGTGCCTGATGGCGGTGGAGATCCCCATCGCCGCCATCCGCCAGCAGGTCGCCCAGGCGCTGGACATGATCGTGTACGTGCGCCGCCTGCCTGACGGCCGGCGCATGGTCACCGAGGTGTGCGAGGTCGCGGGCATCAACCCGCACACCGGCGAGATCGACATCCGCCCGATCATGCTCGCCGACATCCACGCAGACAGACCACGGCTCGAACACAACGGGTTCATCCCCACGTTCCTCGGCGACCTGGCGCGCGACGACCTGCTCGACGTCGAGGCCCTGTTTGCGAAGGGGTCGGCATGAACCTGCTGCTCGCCAGCCTGCTCGCCGGCCTGAGCATCGCGATGCTCACCTGGGCGTTCCGCGACGACCTGGTCGAGCGTTTCGAGCGCGACATCGACTGGCTGCGGCGGACGATGTGGCGGTTCTCGCCCGAGCCGTTCAACGCCCGGCCGTGGGTCGTCGGCCTGTACGCCGGGTGGTTCGCGCTGCTGCCGGTGTTCGTGCTGGTCTTCCCGGTGCCGCTGATCGGGCTGGTGCTCTGGCTGGCGTTGCTGCTGGTCCCGCGCCTGGTGATCGACCGCAAGTGGTCCAAGCACCGCAAGCAGATCGAAACGCAGCTGCCCGACGCGGTGCTGAAGATATCGTCGGGCGTCGCCTCGGGCATGACGCTGGCCCAGGCGATCACGCACGTCTGCGAGAACCTGGAAGACCCGATCCGCACCGAGTTCAACCTGATGGCCAACCAGTGGAAGCTGGGCGCGGACCTGATCACGACCGTGGAGGAATCGAAGCGTCGCCTGCAACTGGAGAACTTCAACCTGTTCGCCTCGGCCCTGGCGACGAACGCGCGCATGGGCGGCAACGTGGTCGACACGCTCGAACGTTTGGCGCATTCGCTCGAAGCGATCGCCCACATGAGGCACGAGGTCTACGCCGCCACCGCCGAGGGCCGCGCCAACATCAAGGTGCTCGCCGTCGCCCCGGCGATCATGCTCGGCCTGGCGTGCTTCATCGACATCGGCGCGGTGGGCATGCTGTTCACCACGCCCGTCGGGTGGGTGCTGCTGCTCATCGCCGGGACGCTCACGGCGACGGGGACCATCTGGGCCATGAACATCGTGAACGCGGACGTGTAAGCTCATGCCGATCAACCCCGACATCGTGCTCCTCGGTGCGGCCCTGGCCACGGGCGTCGCCGTGGCGTGCGCGCTGCGGGTGGCGATGCGCATGGCCAGCCCGGTCGCGGCGCTGCACGGCTCGATCACGCGCGAAGCCCGGCAGGCCAAACGCAGCGAGCTGGCCGACCACTCGGCCCTGTTTCGCGTGGCGCTGGTCGCGCTGCCCGCCGCCACCGTCGTCGCCCGGCGCATCCCGCTGGGCACCACCGCCGAGTCCATCACCGAACGCTACCAGTTGGCCGGCTGGCCCGGCGGGCTCGAAGACGACGAGCTGCTCGGCCTCGGCCTGCTGCTGGGGTTGGTGCTCGTCGTTCCCGCGGTGTTGGTCATCGTCATGTTCAAACCCATCGCCGCGCCGCTTGGGCTCGTCGCCGTGCTATTCGGCTTCGGCCTGGTCAGCGCGCAGCTCGGGTCGATGGCGACCAAACGCCAGCGCACGATCGCCCGCACCATGCCGTTCGTGTTGGACTTGCTCTCGCTGACCACGCGTGCCGGCGCGTCGACCCGCCAGGCGATCCAGCGCGTGCGCCTCGACTACCAGAACCACCCGATCGGCGAGGAGTTCGCGGGCATCGAGGCCGACCTCGACACCGGCACCACGCTGTCCGAGGCGATGAAGCGGCTGGCCGAGCGCGTGCCCGTCGCCGAGATCCGCACGTTCAGCGACGAGGTGGTCCAATCCGAAAGCCTCGGCCAACCGCTCGCCGACACGCTCGAACGCCTTTCCGACCGCTTCCGCACCAAACGCGTGCAGGACGCGCAGGCCACCGCCGGCAAGGCCAAGGTCATGGTGCTCATCCCGGGCATGCTCGTGTTCATCGCGGTGCTGGAGTTGCTCTTTGCGCCGTGGATCGTCCGCTGGTTCTATGGAGGCTTCGGCGGCGTGATGTGAGTCACGCCGCGTATGATTCGCTATGGCTTTCTACGTCACGGTCATCTCGGGCATCGACCAGGGCAAGGTCGTCCGCATCGACGACAAGCCCTGCACCGTCGGCCGGTCGCCCAACGCGGCGTTGTCGCTGGAAGACCCGTCCGTCGGCTTCGAGCACGTCGTGCTCACCGGCGAGGGCGGCAAGCTGTTCGTCGAAAACCTCTCCACGCTCGGCACACGCGTGCGCGGCCGGGTCATCGAAGCACGCACCGCCCTGGCGTCGGGCGAACAGGTCACCCTCTCCGACAGCTGCAAGCTCGAGGTCGGCAAGACCGGCGACGCGTCCGCCAAACAAAGCGGGTCGCGCGTCGTGACGCTGGCGGTGGTCGTGTTGTTGCTGGCGGTCGTCGTCGGCGGGGCGGCGGTGGTCATGAAACAGCGGGCACACGAGGCCGGCCCGCCCGGCATCCGCGAGATCCACTGGCAGACCGGCTACACCCGGATCAGCCAGCGGCTCGAGCAGTGGGCCAAGGCGGGGCGGTTCGACCCGCACATGGTGGTGATGTTCCACGAGGCCTGGCGGCTGGAGCAGAGCGGCGACCTCGTCGCGGCGCGCGAGGCCTGGCTCGACCTGCAGAAAGCGCTGATGACCGCGCACCTCGTCGGGGCGATGGAACCCAAAGACACCTTCGCTTCGCACGGTGGCAACTCCACCACGGCGCTCGGCGTGGTCATGGGCTGGGACCCCGACCACTCCAGCGACGACTTCCAGTTCGACACCGACGGCGCCTACGCCGAGGCGACCTGGGCCTTCATCGTGCAACGCGTGCTCATCCTTAAGAAACGGATCGATCAGCAATGAGCCATCAGATCAAGGATTTCATCGTCGGCGACCTGATCGGGCGCGACGGGCGCAACAGCGTCTACGAAGCGACCCAGGTCATGGGCCAGGGCCTGACCCGGCCGGCCGCGCTCAAGCTATTGCACGGCTGGGACACCAGCGACCCGACCGAGATCGAGCAGCTCTCCCACGAGGTGCAGATGATGATCGAGGTCGGCACCGCGCCGCACGTGCTGACGGTGTACGACTTCGGCGTCGACGAGGAAATGGGCCCGTGGATTGCGATGGAACGCGCCATGGGCAACCTCAACGCCGAACTGACCGACGAACCGGTCAAGCCCAACGCCGTCCGCTTGCTGCTGCGTCAGATGCTCGAGGCGCTGGCCGTGCTGCACACCGCCAACCCGCCCATCACCCACCGCGACGTCAAGCCGCGCAACATCCTCCGCACCGCCAACAACGCCTGGGTGCTCAGCGACTTCTCCCTCGCCACGCGCGACGAGTCGCAGAAGACGATGGACAAGCTCACCGTCAAGTACGCCGCGCCCGAACTGCTCGACACCAGCCACGGCCCGGAGAGCACGGCCGTCGACCTCTACGCGCTGGGTTTCAGCGCCTACGAGTACGCGCTCGGCCAAGAGCTGTTCCGCGCACAGTTCCCGTCGATCTTCGACCCCTACGCCGGCGACGAAGAGCAGCACGCCGACGACCGCAGCAAGTGGATGTACTGGCACTCGTCGGTGCAGATGCAAGTGCCGCCGGTCAAGGAGCTGATCCCCGACTTCCCCGAAGACCTTTCCGACACCATTGCCTCGTTGATGACCAAGCCGCTGGCCGAACGCGTCGGATCGGCCGCCGAGGCGCTGGAGATGATGTCCGACACGTCCGCGATCGACGTGTCGATGCTGCGCCCGGCCAAGAAAGAACCCCGCAAGGACACCCAGCCCGTGGTGTCGCTGCGGACCGGCCTGCTGGCGGTGCTGACGTTGGCGCTGGTGGCCGTGTTGGTGTTCTTCCTGCTGCCGAACCTGCTGTTCAGCCCGAAGCTGCAACTGGCGCAAAAGAAGTTCGCGGCCGACACGCCGATGATCGCGGTCTCCGGGCGCGTGAGCAACCTGCCCAGGGGCGGCAAGGCGCAGATCGCCGTAAAAGAAACGGGGATGTTCCCGGTCTCGTTCGATAGCGCGGGCAACTTCATCGCGGAAGCGAAGGCGCCCAGGCTGGAAACGACGCGCGCCCAGTTCATCCTCCGCGACCGCGCGAACAAGGTGGTCATCAGCCGGTTCTTTGACCTGGAGCGCCACCCGCCGAAGCAGGTGTCGATCAAGATCGTCAGCCGGCCCGCCATCGCCGGCGCCACCGTGCGTGCGCGATCCACCACCGCCACGGGTGCGCCTCAAGAAGTCACCACCGATGCCGCGGGTGTCGCGGCGCTGAAGATGCCGTACGGCACTTTCGACATCGAGATCACCCACCCCCGCTACCAAACGGTAACGAGCACGCCCGACACCGGCATCGACCCGACCAAGGTGCTGAACCTGAAGATGGTGCCGCTGAGCAAGGCCGACATCGCCGACAAACGCAGCCGTTTGGAGAAGGAGATCGAAGAACTCAAGCGCCGCGCCGAAGCGGGCGACCCCGAGGCGATCGCCCTGCTGAAACAGAAACAGAGAGAGCTCGATTTGCTCGGCCCGAAGGATGAAGACAAGGGCGACGGCGTCGGGCAGATCGATCGCCCGCTCACCCCCGCGGAACGCAAAGCGCAACTCGAACAGCGACTCAGGGAACTGGCTGATCGCAACGACCCCGAAGCGATCGCCGAGAGGCAGCGCATCCAGCGCGAGCTGCGTATGTTGAACGAAGGCAGACCGGCCGCTTCCGTCCGCCAGGATTTGCAAGATCGCAAGGCGCAGATCGATGCGCGGATCGAAGAGCTTCGCCGCCGCGCCGAGGCGGGCGATCCGGCGGCCAAGGCCGAGTTGGAGAAGCTGCTGCGTGAGAAGGAGATCATCGAAGCCATGGAGCGCGGCGACATCACGCCCGAGCAGGCGGCGGCCCTGATCAAGGGCACGCTCGGCTTCGACAAGATCGACGAACAGACCCTGCTCAGCGTGCCGTTGCCGCGCCTCAAGATCTTCGTCAAGAATAACGTGCCCACCGGCGCGATCCGTGTGGACGAGATCCCCGCGCTGGACAAGCTGCGTGTCAGCGGCCCGGTGTTGAACGAGAAGGAGCTGACGACCCTGCTCATCCGCCTCGGCCCGGCGCTCAAGCGGCTGCAACTCGAGCTGCGCGTCGACCCCGGCGAACTGTGCGACGGGCTGGAGTCGGTGCTGACCAAGTCCGGTTACGAGAAGGTCCGCGTGCACCCGTTCCTCTCGGAAACCAAGCACC
Organism: Phycisphaeraceae bacterium; assembly: GCA_028282805.1. Lineage (GTDB taxonomy): Bacteria > Planctomycetota > Phycisphaerae > Phycisphaerales > Zrk34 > JANQHD01. The sequence goes on from JANQHD010000002.1 coordinate 46,657, forward strand.
ACTCGCTGCTCGTGCAGTTCGATGACGACGGCCAAGCCGGCCGCGCCAACGCCGCCCGGCAGATCGCGTCGACCTTCGTGGTCGAGCCCGACCTGGTCAGCGTGCAGGGCTTGCGCAGCGAACCGGCGCAGCAGGAAACCGAGTAAGCAAGTTCACCCGCCCAGTTGCAGCGACCAGGCGATGTCGTCGTCGATGGTGTGTTCGAGGACGCCCTCGAACCACTCGCGCACGAGGTCGCCCTCGTCGGCGTGCTGGCTGTACACGAACGGGTAACTCGACCAGGTCCACGGCGAACGCGCGGTGTAGGCCCGGCGGTCGAGCGTGATCGACCCGTCGAACGGGCCGAACCCCGCGCTGTAGTTGACCTTGAGCTTCGCGCCGGACTCGGCGACGGGGTTGGGCAGCTCGGTCGGGTCGGGCGCGCCGGGGGGTTGGTTGATCGCGCTGAAGTCGGCCGCCTCGGGGTTGTCGTAATACCCCTGGCCGTGCGGTTTGCTGGGCGCCGGGTTGGAAAGGGTCGGGTGGTCGAGGTCGTGGAAGCCCACCGCGGTGCCCTCGAAGGTCACGCGGTACGCCTCGATGCGCGTCATCTGGTCGCCCGCCCAGATGTTGTAGATCGCCGGCGAGACGAGCATGAAGAAGTAGAGCACGACGAGCATGAGCATCAGCTCCGTCGCCGCGACGCCGCGCCGGTCAGTGGCTGAAGATTTCGTCGTAGTCGTTGGCATGGCTCGAACCGATCCCCATCGCGTCGAACATGTTGTTGATCGCCGGGTTGCTCCTGCGGGTGTGGTCCAGCTGGTCGATCTCCGTGAGCCGCGGCTGCCACTGCCAGCCCGCGGTGGACCACACGCGGTAGGGCAGGACGGTGACGTTGAACCGGACCGTGCTCATGAGGATGCTGTTCTCGGTCTCGCTGTACCAGTTGAACGTCTCGGCCTGCGCCGCGGCGGTGACGTGGCCGGTGTCGTTGATCGCGTACTTGAAGAAGCCCGGTGCGAGGAAGCGGTCGCGGATGTCGGGGTACTGCGCAATCGCGATGACCGAGTAGTACTGCTTATCGTCGAGGCTGCCGGGGTGGGTCTCCCAGAAACGCTGATGGGCGGGGATGTGGAAGTCGTCGTGGTAGATGCCGGCGAACGCGGCCAGCGAGACCGCGCTGGTCACCATCCAGAAGATCTTCGCCTTGCCGATGTCGTTCATCTGCTCGAGCAGGCCCTTGTCGTCGGAATCGTCGACGTCGGTGTCTTTCTTGTCGTTGGGGTCTTTCTTCTCTTCTTCCTTCTCCCACCGGCTCTGCTGCACATCGTTGCCCGAGGCCTTGTACCAGCCGTTGTCGTCGATGAAGAATCGCGCGGCCAGCAGCCACAGCGCCGGCGCGAAGTTGTCGACGAACGTGCCGCGCTTGACGGGCGCGTGGACCCGGTTCACGCGGTTCTGCCCGGGCTCGACGAGCGTGATATCGACGCCGTAGTAATCGCCGATCGACGCGCGTTGCGCCTCGATCACGGTGGGCAAGGCGGCCACCAGGTTCCTTTGGTAGGCGGCCAGGTCGCCGGTCTGGCGCAGGAACCGGCCCGAGAAGCCGCGGATGATCCCGCCCCCGCCCAGCGCCGCGTCGAGGAACCGCACGTACGCCACCGCCTCCGCGGCGATGCGGGCCAACTCGTAAAACAGGTACGCCAGCGCCACCGGCAGCGTCCACGGCGGGGCGAAGTTCAGCGAGTTGAACCGCGGGATCACGGTGCGCACGAGGTGGATCACCCACATGATGGGCACGCCGATCATCACCGCGGCCGACGCCTGGGCCGAGGTCTGCGCGGTGAGGTTGCGCAGCATGATCATGTTCGTCGCGGTGACCTGGTTCATCGCCCGGCTCTTCCACAGCGCCGCGGAGTAGGCGGCCGAGTCGGCGGCGGTCTGGGCGTGGATCTTCGCCGAGGCGACCCGGCCGGTGTTCCAGACCGCGGCGGTCGCGACGTACATCGTCGACGCCATGAACACGAACAGGATCGTCACGTTCGCCAGCCGGCAGCGGTGCAAACGCATGATGCGCTGGATCAGGGTCAGGTGCGCACGGAACGCCGACGTGTCGCCCACGACCAGCCGCCACCCGCGTTTTGTCCAGCGCTTTGCGCGGCTCATGCTTGTTCCTTACGGCGTGCGGCCCGGGAGGGGCACGTAATCGAACCCGCCCGGCGAGATCAACGGAAGCCCCGTCCGCGAGCCGGTCGACTGGATACGGCTCGCGTGCGTGAGCGTGATCACGTTCGCCTTCAGCGTCGGGTCGTACTCGGTCAGGCCCGGCACCAGGCTCAGGCCCGGCAGCGTCAGCGGCAACCGGTAATGGACCGTCACCTCCACGCTCTTGGGCGCGATGTAGTTGTCGATGTCGACCCCCGGGCTCCACCCCGCGAACGGGTTGGGGATCTGGATCATGTCGCCGATGTCCCGGACCACGTCCAGGAACGGGTCGAACGCCAGCGACCGGAACGCGCGCAGCAGCGAGCCCGAGATCGGGTTGGTCTTCGGCAGCGGCACGCCCAGCGCATTGCTCAGCTGCTTGTTGAACTCCTTCTCGATCATCTTCAGCACCTTGTCGAAGACCGCCTCGACGAGGCCTGCGAAGATTTCGCCGAACGGCGAGAACGAGTCGGGCATGGTGTACTCGAGGCGTGTTTTCAGGAAGTCGACGTCGAACTCGGCGGTGGTCGCGGCCTCGGAAAACAGGCGGCGCATCGTGTAGTCCTTGTTGTTCACCCACAGCTGCTGCTCGTGCATCAGCCGATCGATCGCGATGGCGTTGCGCGAGCCGGGCGGTCGGTGGGCGATCGACGCGAGCACGCGCTCGGCGGTCTGTTCGGCGGCCTGCTGGCCGTCGGCCTTGATCTGGTCGGTGAACGAGTTGGCGAAGTTCGCCAGGCCGCCGCCGAAGTCGAGCTTGCGCTCCATATGGACCGTCGCCGAGCGGGCCGCGGCGAACGACGCGTAGCGCACCGTCAGCGAGGCGTGGGCGATGATCATGAGTTGGAAGATGATCGAGAACAGCAGGAACAGGGCCGGCAGCGCCAGCGCGAACTCGGTGGCGACCGTGCCGCGCTGCGCCGCGTGCAGGCGGAGGAACGACCGCATCCGCCTCAGCTGCCGCGCCGCGATCAGCCAGATCAACACGATCGCGCACGCGCCGGTGACCAGGGCGGACGCCATCACCGTCGCGAGCCGGGCTTGCGGGTCCAGCCGGAGCAAGTCCATCGCCCAGTGGGGGTGCGCGACGACCAGCAGCGCCAGGTAGCCGATGGCGACGAGGCTCACGACCGCCGCGGCGCGGGCGAGCGTCTGTCGCGTTGGGGTCGGTCGGCTCATCCGGACAACACCGTCAGGCTCTGCTGCACCGCCACGTGCACGTTGAACAGCGGCACCGTCAGGTAACCGCCCAGCAGCGAAAACACGAACGGCGCCTGGTGCCGGCCGAAGTGGCCCGGCTCGGCTACCTTGCGTGTGGTGATCGTTTCGAAGAGGAACAGGAACACGCCCTGGATCAGGCTCACCAGCTTGCCGCGCACCGCGAGGTTGATGACGCCGATGACCGCGGCGATCATCAGGGTGTTGACCAACACGGGCACCACCGCTTGGAAACCGAGCAACGCGCCGACGGCGGTCATGAGTTTGACGTCACCGCCGCCCAGGCCCCGCATGGCGAACCCGCCGATGCCGATCCCCGCGCACAGCGCGAAGCCGAGCAGCACGTCGCGCCACGCCGCGGCCCCCAGCCACAGCGACGCGTAGTCGACGCCGGTCGCCTGCAACAGCGGGTTGACGCCCAGCCCGATCGCCAGCCCGATCAGCAGGGCGGGGTAGTTCAAGCGGTTGGGGATCATGCTCTTGGTGGTGTCGAACCACGCGCCCACGACCAACACGCCGAACACCACCATCTCGACGAAGTACCCCCGGCTGCGGTCGCCGAGGATGACCTGCAACAGCGACGCCGCGACCGCGCACACGCTCAGGCCGATCACCCACGCGGTGGGCGCACGGAAACGGGCCCGCGGTTCGGTCGGGGCCTCGACGTGCTGCGCGTCGGGTTCGTCCGGCAGCGGCAGCGACGAGCTTTCGGCTTCGGCGCCGATCGTGGGTCCTCCTGCGCGTGCCCGACCCACACCGCATCGATGCGCGACGGACGCGACCGGGTGGGCGGCGCGTGCCGTTTACGGGGCTTCGAACTTCGGCTGCTCGGCGGCCTCGTCCATCTCGCCGGCCTTCTCGCTCATGCGGTCCGAGGCCCACATGATGAACGCGTAGATCGCGATCAACACGACCAACGCCACCACGATCAACAGCACCCACTCAACGGTGTTCGGTCCCGATTCGTCCTTGTGCAACCGACGCAGGAAGCTGGCGGCCCGATCCTTGGTTCGCTTGACTAGATTCACGGCAGATCTCCGTACCTGGCCAGAAGAGATTGGTTTGTCCGACCGCGCACTCCCGTCGCGTCGGAACGGCACCGCCGCATTATAGACGATGCGGCGCGTTGACACACCACATTTAAAGGATCGGCATGCTGATGATCGTCGCCGTGCGGTAGAACTGGTACAGCACGATCACCGAGATGTACCAGCTCGCCGTCCCCGCCAGCACCATCGCCGCCGTCGCCACCAGCACCCACTCGGCCATCATCTGGCCGGTCTCGCACCGGTGCAGGCGTTTGAGCAGGTCCCGCATGATCAACCCTCGAACAGCGGTTTCGTCAGCTTCACTTCGCCGGCTAAACCCATCCAGCTTACCTCGTCGGCGAAGCCCGGCCGCCGGCCCGTGGCGACCAACTCCGGCTCGCCGCCCTTGATTTCTAGCGCGAACAGGTCCGCCAGCTTGTAGTTGTTGGCCCGGTCGTCGTAATCCACCTCGCTGATGTGCGTGATCAGCCGCCGGCCCGACGGCAGGCGCGAGGTCTGGATGATCAGGTCCACCGCCATCGCGATCTGCCGACGCAGCGCCGCCAGCGGCAGGCCCAAGTCCGCCATCAGGCACATCGTCTCCAGCCGGCCGCACGACTGCGACGGGGTGTCGGCGTGGAGCGTGGCGAGCGTGCCGCTGTGGCCCGAGCTCATGGCCTGGATCATGTCCAGCGCCTCGCCGCGACGCACCTCGCCCACCACGATCCGGTCCGGCCGCATCCGCAGCGACGTGACGAACAGGTCGCGCACCGTCACCTCACCCTCGCCGAACTCGTCGGCCCGGCGGGCCTCCATCTGCACGGTGTGCTCGACCTGCATCTGCAACTCGCGCGTGTCCTCGATGATGACCACGCGCTGCGACGGGTCGAACCAGGTGCTCAGGATGTTCAACAGGGTGGTCTTGCCCGAGCCGGTGCCGCCGGAGACGATGATGTTCTTCTTCGCCTTAACGGCGATGCGCATCATCTCCACGGCCTGCTCGGTGGCCGCTTTCTTCTCGATCAGGAACCGCTCGTTGACCGCCGCGCGGAGGAACCGGCGGATGTTCACCGACACGCCGCCCTCGGTGATCGGCGGCATCACCACGCACACGCGCGACCCGTCCGGCAGCCGGCCGTCGAGGATCGGTTCCTTGTCGCTGATGGTCTTGCCGCAGAACTGGGCGATGGTGTTCACCGCCGCCAGCAGGGCACGCTCGGACTCGAACGCCACGTCGGTCTTCTCGATCCGCCCCGCCCGCTCGACGTAGACCGCGTCGGTGCCGGTGATCATGATCTCCGCCACGGCCGGGTCGTCGAGCAGTCGCCGCACCGGCCCGAGGAAGTGGCGGATGCCCATCTCGATCACCAACTGGTGACCGTCGTCCCGTTGCGGGGTTTCAGCAGCCGTGGCAGCGGTATCGTCCATGATGCTCGCTTCGCGTTGCAGGAGTTGCCGACGGGGGAATTATACCACAGTTGCCGCGGGGGCGACCAATTACTCAAGAACCGGTTTAGCTTGAGACAAGCCGCGATCGACGGGGGTGCGATCTATTCGAGGGCGATCTCGAGCAGGTCTTCGATGCGGGCGTTGCGTTCGACGGGGTGGCGCAGGCGGCGGCTGAGGTGGATCTTGTAGGCGTTGCGTCGGCCGATGCGTTGGCGTGTCAATACTTTCGCTTCTTCGAGCTCGTGGACGATCTTCTGGACGGCGCGCTCGGTGATGCCGACCTTGTCGGCGACGTCGCGCAGGCGCTGCTCGGGGTCGCGGGCGAGGCAGATCAGCACGTGCGAGTGGTTGGTCAGGAAGGTCCAGCCCGGGGGCGCGGTGGTAGTGCGATTGCGGCTGTTGGTGCTCGCCATGGCCGGACTCCTGTGTGGTTAGGGCTTATTCGCGATTGAATATTCGCGAAACCTCATTCGTATTTTACGGCTTCCGATCTGTAAATCAAGGCGGATCAGCGGACTTCGGTTGACAGTCTCTGTAAATGCGAACTATAATTCGTGTGTTAGGATTCGCGAAAATAAATACTTAATATTTGCCAAGGCCACCGCAACGGAGGACCGGAAATGACACAAGCACAAGACCGACTACGGATCAACCTGCCGCCCGAGGCCGCCGACCTGCTGACGCGTGCGCCGCGGGCGGTGGTGGCCTCCGGCATCGACGACCTGCTGGAGCTGGCGGTGTGCGACGCCGACGCCACGGGTTGGCACGAGGTGGCCTACGACGTGCCCGGGCGAGGCCGGGTGCTCGAGGCGCGGGCGTGCCGCGTGCGGAACGGGGTCGCCGCGAACTACGAAGAGCCCTACATGCGCCGGCGCGACCCGGACTGCATGGTGGTGGGGGACCAGCAGGTGACGAACAAGGTTCGCTACGAAGACCGCTTCGGCGAATCGTTTGGGCAGCTGCGCGAGGACACCTTCGAATGGATGGCGCAGCAGGAGCTGGCGGTGTTCGCCTTCACGGCGGGGGTCGGGCGCAAGGGGCTCGACGCGGTGGTCATCGCGCCGGCCAACGCGGGGTTCTTCGCCCTCGGGTTGGCGCTGCTCCAGGGCATCCGCCCGGTCGACGAGCTGACCGATGACTTCAAGCCCTCGGTGGTCATCTACGTGGCCCCGCCGTTTCGGCACACGCATTTCGAGGGCCGGCAGGTGGTCGTGCACAACCGCACCGAAGAGCTGTACGAGCTGTTCAGCTACAACCTGTACCCGGGGCCGAGCGCCAAGAAGGGCATCTACGGTGTGCTGATCGACCGCGGCGAACGCGAGGGTTGGGTCACCGCGCACTGTTCGACCGTGCAGGTGATCACGCCTTACGACAACACCGTGACCATCATGCACGAGGGCGCCAGCGGCGGCGGCAAGAGCGAGATGCTCGAGCACATCCACCGCGAAGACGACGGCCGGCTGCTGATCGGGCGCAACACGGTCACGGGCGAGAAGCGCCACCTGACCCTGCCCCTGGCGTGCCAGCTGCGGCCGGTGACCGACGACATGGCGTTGTGCCCGGAGCACATCCAGGACCCGGCGTTGGGCAAGCTGCGCCTGCGGGACGCCGAGGACGCGTGGTTCGTGCGCGTCAACCACATCGACCAGTACGGCACGGACCCGCACCTGGAGCGGTTGTCGCTCGACCCGCCGCAGCCGTTGCTGTTTTTGAACATCGACGCGGTGCCGGATAGCCGGGCGCTGATCTGGGAGCACACCGAAGACGAACCCGGCGTGCCGTGCCCCAACCCGCGCGTGATCCTGCCGCGGCAGATGGTGCCCGGCATCGTGGACGGGGCGGTGACGGTGGACGTGCGCAGCTTCGGTGTGCGCACGCCACCCTGCACGCGCGAGCGCCCCTCGTACGGGATACTGGGCTTGTTCCACGTGCTGCCGCCGGCCCTGGCGTGGTTGTGGCGCTTGACCGCGCCGCGCGGCCACGCCAACCCGAGCATCGTCGACACCGGAGGGATGACCTCGGAGGGCGTCGGTTCGTACTGGCCGTTCGCCACGGGTCGGCGCGTCGACCAGGCCAATTTGTTGTACGACCAGGTGGTGCGATCTCACAACACGCTGTTCGTGTTGTGCCCGAACCAGCACGTCGGCGCGTGGGAGGTCGGGTTCATGCCGCAGTGGATCACGCGCGAGTACCTGGCCCGTCGCGGTCAGGCGGAGTTCCAAGCGGAGCAGATCGAGCCCGCCCGCTGCCCGCTGCTGGGCTACAGCCTGCGTCACCTGCAGGTCGAGGGCACCGCGATCAGCCACTGGTTCTTGCAGGTGGAGACGCAGCCCGAGGTGGGCGAGGGGGCGTACGACGCGGGTGCCGCGGAGCTGCGCACGTTCTTCCGCGAGCAGTTGGAACAGTTCCTCGAACCGGACCTTCACCCTCACGGGCGCGCGATCATCGAGGCCTGCCTGGAGGACGCGAGCGTGGCGGACTACCAGCGCCTGTCGGTGTTCGAAGACCAACCCGTGCCGGCCGGCGGGTGAGTTCGACGGCGTTAGTTGTCGTGGTTGTTCGCCAGCGTTGAAACCTCGTCGCACGGGCGCGTCAGGCCGATCCGCCGTTCGACCTCGCGGATCAGGCGGGGGTCGTCGATGCAGATCGCCTGCATCCCGACCCGCTTAGCGCCGGCGACGTTGTCCAGTTGGTCGTCGATGAACAGCGCGCGGCCCGGGTCGGGCAGTTCACCGGCCACACGCTCGAAGAAGCGCGGGTCGGGCTTGACCAAGCCCTCTTGCTCGGAGATGAACACGCGTCGGAAACACTCGGCCAACCCGTAGCGCTTGATCCTACGGTGCAGCCAGGTCGTGCGGTGGTTCGACATCACCCAGAGGGGGACCTGCGCACTCCAGTGGGTCAGGTGCGCCGCGACGGGGCCCGGCCGGTAGTGGGTCTCGAGCAGGACCTGCCAGCACTCGGTATCGCCGAGCGAACCGGTGAGCCGACGCCACAGCGCTTCGTCGTCGACCTCGCCCAGCCAGGCCGGCGTGCGCAGCTCTTGCATCCAACGGCGTAGCACGTCTTCGGGGCGCTGGTGGGTCATCTCCGCCAGGGTCGTGAGGAACGACTTGAAGGGGTTGTTGAAGCACACACCGTGCGCATCGAGGATCAGGTAATCGACGGTTGGCTCGCTCATGCGTGCGCCCCTGTTGCTTGGCTGGGTTGGTCGACCTGCGCGACGATCTGGTCCACGATGCGCTGCGTCAGCCGGTTGGGGTTGGCGATGTCGTAGATCGCTACGCCGTGGGCCTCGGCCATCTCGACCAGGTCGGCCTGGATCGCGCGGATGCGGGGCAGGTTTGTCAGGTGGCGCTTGCCGCCGCGCGCCGGCTCGCCGTTGAGCCGGTGGGACAGGTGGGCGCGGTGGAGGCGCTCGTCGCCCAATACCAGCAGCATCTCGACCACGATGGGCCGGGTCGCGTGATCGCAGAGGGCCTCGGTGATCTGGCCGGGCAGCATGTGCACGCCCTCGACGATCACGCTGCGCTTCTCGGTGGCGAGGCGTATGGCCACCGCCCCGGTCGCGGCGCCGACCGCGTGGGCCTGGCGGTCGAAGCTGCCCAGCTGGGCGCGCTCGCTCATTCCCTTGGGGCTCTCGAACGTCGAAAGGTGCAACTCGGGCAACACCGTCGCGGGGATCACCGTCCGCAAGACCTCGCGGATCGTGTCGGTGGTGACCACGCGGGTGATGCCCAGCCGCACCGCTAACCGTGTGGCGAGCGTCGACTTGCCCACGCCCGGCGCCCCGCCGAACGCGATCACCAGCGGCCGGCCTGAGCGCTTGACCTTGCGCCAGGCGCGGTAGCGGGCGGCGTGCTCGGCGCCGATGTGCTGGTCGATCTTGCCCACGGCCATGTCCGCCAGCGTTTCGGCGTCGATCTCGTTGAGGTGGCGCTCGTGCAGCTCGCGCTGGACCTCGGCCGCGATCGCGTAGGCGCGGTCCGTGGTCAGGCCGGTCGCGAGGATGCTCGTGGCCAGCAAGCCCTTGGAGAAGGGCAGGCCGGTGCCATCGGGGTCGCGCACCTGCACCCATTCGGTTTCGCCTTGGGGGGTCAGATCGTTGGGCATCGTGTCGGCTCCTTCTGTCGCGGGGCTCGGGCGATCGTATGGTACAACGCACCGGCGCTTGCGGCGTTTCGGATCGACATAATCTTAGGCAGGGTATATTCGATCTGATCTAATTAAATCGCAGATAGTTTGTAATGGTCTAATACGCCGGGGCGGCTATCAATGTAGGCGAATCACCGCCAAAGACCGGCACGACGCGTTTGCGCGTGCCCCGACCGGCCGGGCAACGCCCGGCCCTTGTCATGGATTGGAGCTTGTGATGCGTAAGGTGGGAATCTATTCTGCGCTGCTGCTGGCCGGCCTGGTCGCCTCGCAGTGGGTGCCTGCCCTGGTCGGCGGCGCCGCCGACGCGGTGGCGCTGTGGGTCCGCGTGTTCACGATGACGGGCTTGGCCTTCATCATGATCCACGTCGGCTTCGAGTTCCACATCGACAAGTCGAACCTGCGCAAGTACGGCTGGGATTACGTGGTCGCCTTCACCGCCGCCACGTTCCCGTGGATCTTCGTCACGCTCTACTTCGTCTTCGTGATGCTGCCGGCCAACGTCTGGGGCGGGTGGGACGCGTGGAGCGAGTCGCTGCTGGCCGGGCGTTTCGCGGCGCCGACGTCGGCGGGCGTGCTGTTCTCCATGCTTGCCGCGGCGGGCCTGACCGCCACCTGGCTGTTCCGCAAGGCGCGCATCCTCGCGATCTTCGACGACCTCGACACCGTGCTGCTGATGATCCCGCTCAAGATGATGATGGTGGGCCTCGCGTGGCAACTGGGCCTGGTGGTGTTGCTGTTGGTGGGGTTGCTCGGCGTGGCGTACCTCTACCTGCACCGCGTATCCATGCCCGTGACCTGGCGCTGGGTGCTCGGTTATGCGCTGGGCATCACGCTGATCAGCGAGCTGGTCTACGCAGGCACCAAGGCGTTCGACCCGAACGTGCCGATCCACATCGAGGTCTTGTTGCCGGCCTTTGCGCTGGGCTGCATCGCGCGGCCGCGCCGCAGCGACGCCGGGGGCGAACCGTTTGATGCGAAAGACCCGATCGCCGTGGAAGCCGCGCTGCACCGCGTGTTGGAGACGCCCGAAGAACGCCGCGCTTCGACGTACATCTCCGGCACGTTCATGGTGCTGGTCGGGCTGAGCATGCCGGTGATCTTCGGCGGCCTGTCCGGGCCCGCCGTCGATCCGGCCACGGTGACCGCGGCCCAGCCGGACATGAGCTGGGGGCAGATCGGCCTGCACGTGCTGGCGATCACCGTGTTGAGCAACCTCGGCAAGATGTTCCCCGCGTTCTGTTATCGGCGTGAGGCGCACTGGCGCGAGCGGTTGGCCGTGGCCGTGGGCATGTGGCCGCGCGGCGAGGTCGGCGCCGGGGTGCTGGTCGTGAGCCTCAGCTACGGCATCGGCGGCCCCGTCGTGACCGTGGCCATGCTCAGCCTCGCGCTCAACCTGATCCTCAGCGGTGTGTTCATCATGATGGTCCGAGGCCTATTGGCCGGCGTTCCGGGCGATGAGACGCCGGGTGCTGACGCGCCTGCGGCGCCCGGCGGTCGGCGAGAGCAGGCCGCGTAGCACGATACCCCGCCGGTCCGAGTGGGCCGGCCATCAGAAAGGTGGCTTGAAATGATCCGCAAACTCCTCGTCGGACTGACCGGTACGCCGTTCACCCCGGTCGCGATCCAGCGTGCGATCGAGCTGTCCAAGCGACACCAGGCGGCGGTGACGGGGATCGCCGTGTCCAACCGCATGGCCGCGGCGAACGTGGCGCCCCTGGCGATGGTGAGCCAATCCGCCGCCCGCAAGAAGCGGGCCGAGCGCATCGAGCTGCTCGAGCGCAGGGTGCACGAATCCATCGACGCGTTCGAAGCCGCGTGCAGGGAAGCCGGCGTGCGCCACGACGTGGTCAACGCCAGCGGCGACCCGATCCGCACGGTCTGCGACCACTGGCGCTACCACGATGCGCTGATCTTGGGGTTGCGCGGCCTGTTCGATTACGGGGTGTTCGATGAGCCGCAGGACGCGCTGCTGCAACTCATCGGTTCGGGCGTGCGCCCGATCATCGCCGTCTCGCAACAGTTCCGGTCGATCGATCGCGTCCTCATCGCCTACAGCGGCAGCCTCGAATCCGCCAAGGCGATGAAGCGCTTCATCCAGTTGAGCCTCTGGCCCGATGTCACCGTGCGCCTGGTCCATTTCGGCGGCAGCGAGCGCCAAGGCCAACGTCTTCTGACCGATGCGCAGAGCTACTGCCGCGAGTGGGGCGTCGAGGCCGAGACCGATCGCGTCGCCGGCTCGGCCCGCAACCAGTTGCTCATCTACGCCCAGCGGTGGAACACCGACCTGGTCGTGCTGGGCAACAGCGCACGCAACGTCGTGTCGCGCCGGATCCTCGGATCGACCACGTACCGCGTGATCCGCCAGTCACCCCTGCCGCTGTTCCTGGCTCACTGATTGGTTGGTGACGCGTTTACGAACCGGCTGCGGATCGACGCCGTGCCCGAAGGTGGTGCTGATACTCGGCGGTCCGCTCCAGCAGCTCGAAGTCGATCAGCGCATACGGCAGCAAACCGCCTCGGCGCAGCAGCCCGTCGCCCGCCGGTCGCACGATGATGTGCTGCGGCTTGTGGTCCAGGACCATGAAGCCTTTCGCGCGCAGCTCGTGGGCGACGCGCGAGGTGATCGGGTCGAGTTCGTCGACCGTGAGCAGCCCGGCTTCGACCGCCTCTTGCAGATCCAGGCCGTGCACCCAGTGGAACAACACCACGTAGACCCGGTCCGAAGCGAGCGACACGGGCTGCTCCGACGCGGCCTGGTCGGCTTCGATCTCGCGCAGCGCGCGGTCCAGGTGGCTCGCCTTCCGCCCCAACCGCCAGTCGGCCTCGACGACCGGGGCACGGTAGATCGCCAGCGGCCGCTTGGTGCAAATCCGCAGGTCGCTCGGGCCGAACCGGCCGCGTCGCAGGTCCATCAACACGCCGAACTCCTGGAACGGGTCGAGGAAACGCGCGCGCTCGGCCGCCTGTTCGTCGATCGCGCCGTCGAACGTCGAACGGATGTCCAGCGGCACGTCCTGGGCGAATCGCGAGACCTTGACCACGAAGTCGAGCGGGCGTTCGGCGTGCTCGCGCATCCGCAAGCGGTACACGGTGCCCGTGCCCGTGGTCATGCGTTGGCCTTCCGTGATGTACCGGCGGTTGAGGTACCAGCCCGCCGGGTCGAGGTAGCCGATCAACGGCAGGCCGTAACGCGTCACGTACAGCGTGCCCCCGGCGGGGTCGTCGAACACGCGGTAATCCACGCCGTAAACGCGCGCCGCTCGGCCGGGCACGCACATGGCGGACGGCCCGACCGAGGCGGCACTCGATGAGAAAGGGGTTTGTTTTTGCATTACCGCAAGCCCCGCGCCCTCGTGCGCCGGCGGCGGCGGTGTTGGCGTTGGACGCGCTTCACGACCGAACGCCGTGCGCGTTCCGCGGCCGCGTCGACGGCGGTGTAGTGGCTGTCGCCCCAGGCGTTGACGCACACGAGTTGGCCGTTGTTCAGCGCGACCTGTACCGCGGCGCCGCTCAGGCGGTCGGGCGACCGCCCGTCGCCGGCGTTCAGCTTGATCAGTATGTGTCGGACCCGGTCGGTCATCCGCGCCAGCGGTTGGATCACGCGGCGCTCGGCGAACCGGGTCAGTGCTTCCGAGCGGTCGATCCCGATGTGCTTGACCTGCCATCTCATGTCTTGACTCCTTTTTGCTTGTTCACCGGTATCATCGCCCCGTATAAATACTTAGACCATTAGAAATCCACACATGGAATATTCGATATGCGCTATCTATACTCCGGGCATGGAATGGCTCAACTACCACCACCTGCTGTACTTCTGGACCGTGGCGCGGGAGGGCACCATCGCGCGGGCCTCGGAGAAGCTGCTGCTCGCGCCGCCGACCATCAGCGCCCAGATCAAGGCGCTGGAGGCCTCGCTGGGGGAGAAGCTCTTCGAGCGTCGCGGCCGCCGGCTCGTGCTCACCGACACCGGCGAGATGGTCTACGACTACGCCAACGAGATGTTCTCGATCGGGCGCGAGCTGCTCAGCGCGTTGCGCCAGGAGAAACGCGACCGCCCCCTGCGTTTCCACGTGGGGATCACCGATGCGTTGCCGAAGCTCGTGGTTCACGAGCTGTTGCGGCCCGCCTTCGAGATGGACCGACCCGTGCAGTTGATCTGCCGCGAGGGGAAGATCGAAGCGCTGCTCAGCGAGCTGGCCACGCACCAGTTGGACGTGGTGCTGGCCGACACGCCGGGCTCGCCGCTGACCGCCATCAAGTCGTTCAACCACCGGCTCGGCGGCGCCACGATCGCGCTGCTGGCCGAGCCGAAGCTGGCCCGGCGCCTGAAGCGCGAGTTCCCCACCTCGCTGGACGATGCGCCGGCCGTGCTGCCGACCACGAACGTCGCCACGCGACGCGCGCTGGACCGGTGGTTTACGCGGATTGACGTGGCGCCCCACATCGTCGCCGAGGTCGAGGACAGCGCCCTGATCAAGGTCTTCGCCAACCAGGGGCTCGGTTTCATGGCGGTGCCGGGCGTGATCGCGCAGGCCGTCTGTGATCGGTACGACCTCAAAGAGGTCGGCCAGGCGGAAGAGTGTGTCGAACAGTTTTACGCCATCACCGTTGAACGCCGGATCAAGCACCCCGCGGCGATCGCGATCACCCAGGCGGCACGCGACCGGTTGTTTGCCTGACACGCTTCAACGGGCGGGGTGTTCGAGCCGGGTTATCGAGGAACGATTGAGCTAGAATGGCCGGTTTGCTGGTGTGTTCAAACGCGGGATCGACCCTAAGCCGAACTTGAGGTTGCACGAACATCTGGCCTCGGAGTGTTGAGTCATGGTTTTGCTTATTGTTTTTCTGCTGTCGGCGCTTTCGGTATCGTTCCTTTGCTCGCTGCTGGAGGCGGTGCTGTTGAGCGTGCCGCGGTCGTATGTCGGCGTGCTGGTTGAGCAAGGCAGCGTCGCCGGTCAGCGCCTGGCGCGCATGAAGGAGGATGTCGACAAGCCGCTGGCGGCCATCCTGACCCTGAACACCTTCGCGCACACGCTGGGGGCGGCGGGTGTGGGGGCGGAGGCGGCGCTGCTGTGGGGCGACGCTTGGGTGGGGGTGGTGAGCTTTGTCGTGACCCTGCTGGTGCTGGTGTTCTCGGAGATCATCCCCAAGACGCTGGGCGCGGTGCACGCCAAGCGCCTGGCGCCGTTTGTCGCTTGGGTGGTCCACGGCTTGATGGTGGTCCTGCGGCCGGTCGTGGCGGCGTGTAAGTGGGTCTCCAAGTGTTTTGCGGGTCGGACGCACGGCGCGCCGCGGCTCGGCCGTGATGAGGTCCGCAGCCTCGCGATGGTGGCGTTGAAGGAAGGGGCGATCGACTCGACCGAAGCGGCCGTGCTGCGGAACCTGATCGCGCTGCGCGAGATCACGGTCGAGCAGATCATGACCCCGCGGACGGTCGTGTTTGCCCTGCGCGCGGACCAGACGGTGGGGCAGGTGACCGAGGCCGGGCCGCCGTCGTTCGCGAGGATACCGATCATCGGCGCCTCGCTGGACGACCCGAAGGGGCTGGTCCACCGCCGGGACCTCTACAAGGCCTTGAGCGACGGCCAAACGCAAACCGCCCTGGGCGACCTGGTGCAGCCGCTGCACGTCGTGCCGGGGTTGGCGAAGCTGTCGGTCATCCTCAACAAGTTCGTGCAACGGCGCGAGCAGTTGTTCCTGGTCGTCGACGAGTACGGCAGCAGCGTGGGCATCGTGACGCTGGAAGACGTGATCGAAACGCTGTTGGGCATGGAGATCGTCGACGAGACCGATCCCGCCGAGGATATGCAGGCGCTGGCGAAAAAACTGTCGGCCGAGCGACGGCAGGGCGGGGGGCCGGGCTGACACGGGCGTCGGCCGCGCGGTGGGTCAGGTTTCCTCTTCGAGCACCCAGACCGCGTCCGCAATGGGTAAGTGATCTGGCTCTTGCCTGGCTTTGTCGACCTGGGCCTGGGTGGCCATGACGATGCTGAAGACCTTCGCGTCCGGCCGACGGGCGCGGATCAACTGGGGGATGCCGCCGTCTTGCTCGACGTGGAAGCGACCGACCACCAGGACGATCGGCCGTTGCTTGGGTGTTAAAGCCCCGACGACCGAGTCGGCCATCGTGGCGTCCCACATCGTTTGGGCGCGCCAGAAACCTTCGATCCGCTCGGGCGTCATTTTTTGGCCGTGCGATTCGCCGCTGAACATCTTGAAGAAGCGATCCCGGTAACCGCCGGTCGGCTGGGGCTCGGGGAACACGAAGGTCGCGCGTTGGACCGGCGTCATCGCTTCGAGGTGGGCGTAGCCCTTCGTCCGGGCCAAGCGCACGTAGCGGCGTGGGGCGTTGGCGGCGATCACCGGGCGCTTGTTTTGTTTCGCCGTGAGCAACATCGGGCCGTGGGCGAAGGAGAAGCCGTCGGGCTTGATGGGCGTTTCCATGCCCAGCCAGTCGTCGAGCTCGATCTGTTGGTCGCGTTCGATGAACTCCAACGCGAGCACCGCGCCGGGCTTTGCCTCGACAATGGCTTGCCACAACGCGTTGGCCGCGGCCAGGCCTTGGGCGTTTTTGTGGACCTCGCCGATCAGGACGATGTCGGCCCGGCTCGCACGCGCGATCAATGCTTCCGCCGTGAGCGGATGAAACGCTCGGCCGTCCAGGCAGGCGGTGTGATTCAGCGGCGTGAGGTCTTTGACCGGAAAGGCCAAGGGTTGATCTTGCTTGGCCGCGGTCTGGCAGCCGCTGGCGACGCACGCGAGGGCGGCGATCAGCAGCAGGCCGTGGCGGGCTTGCGGTGTGGGGCGGTCGTGGGTTTTCATCTGATTTGTTCTCGAATCGTTGCGGGTTAAGCCGCGAGCGGCTTTACGGGTGGGCCAGCATCGCGGCGTGGTCGTGGGCGGCGTGGTAGTGTCGGCCGAGGTTGTGCCAGTCGAAGTCGGTCGCCGACGCCTCGACCTTGTTGCGCTGCATGATGCGCTGCCGGCGGTCGAGCGTGACGAACTCGAACATCTTGTTCGCCACATAATCCACCGTCTCGTCGAACGACGCGTGTCGCCGCGGCGCGATGTGGATGCCCATCTCGTCGGCGTTCTCGTAGTGCTTGGCGACGTACGCGCCGAAGCCCGACAAGTCGGACGTGATCGCGGGGATGCCGCGCGCGACGCACTCGAGCGGGGTGTAGCCCCACGGCTCGTAGTAGCTGGGGAACACGCCCAGGTGGCAGCCGCGCACGAACTGGTCGTACTCCATGCCGAACAGCGGGTTGCCCGGCGAAACAAAGTCGGGGTGGTAGATCACCTTGACCTTGTCGTGCGCGTTGTTGACCAGGTGGCAGGCACGCAGCTGGTTGAGCAGGTCGTCCTTGCCGTCGTCGACCAAGTCGTGGGTCACGATGATCGGCAGCTGGTTGCTGCGCCACGTCGCGGCCGTGCGGCGCAGACGCAGGCGCCAGTACTCGTCGACCAGGTCGTCGAGCGTGGGCGCCCGGCCCATCGCGGTCTGCACGAACAGGCGGTCGCCGATCTGCTGCTGGATGTGCTCGCAGGTGTCGCGCAGCTCTTCCATCACGGCGCGGCTGTGCAGCACGTTGGCGTTGATCGAATGGAACGGGCGCTTGGTGATGAAGAAGTTGACCACGGTGCGGTCGACGCCCTCGGCCTGCAACCGGTGGTTCAGCCGCGCCAGCGCCTCGATGGTCACGTCGAAACCCTTGTTGCGGAACTCGTACCGGCCGGACGTGAAGAAATAGATCGTGTGGTCGAGGTCGAACGGGTAGGCCGAGAAGAAGTGGCCCATCACGAAGCGGTTGATGCGTTCCTTGTACTCGCGGTGGAGGTTCTGGAACTCGTGCAGCGCGGTGAAGCGTTCGATGTTCAGCGCGTTGGGCAGCACGTGGTCGACCTGCCGGCCGAGCAGGTGTTCGCACTCCCACGCCGTGACTTCGCTGACGGTGGTGAACACGTGCGAGCCGTGCGCCGCGGCGCGTTCGAGGCGCACCTGGGCATCGATGTTGAACCGCTTGGCGTCGGCCTCCCAATCCACGAACGGCAGGTGGTCGTAGAAGTGCGGGTCGTTCATGGCCAGGTACCGGCCGAGCATGGTCGCGTGCGTGGTGAAGACCATGCCGACGGGCACGTTGATGCGGCGCAGCTCGGGGATCGCTCCGCCGCCCATCCACTCGTGGAAGTGGCCGACGATCGGCCGGCGCCCGCCCTCGCGCTCGCACAGGGCGTGGAAGAACTGTTCGACCATGAAGCTGAACAGCGTCACCTGGTCGAGCAGGTCGTCGTCGGCGGGCATCTGCACGTGGTGGTGCTGCCAGAGCTTGTACTTGATGTCGGCGATGCGTTCGCCCACGGAGGTCAGGTCCATGAGCACGACGCGCGGCCGACCGGTCACCAGCCAGTAACCGAACTTCACGTTGAAGCCCCACTCGCGCATGAGCTTGACGGCCTGGCCGAACGGGCCGGTGGGCGTGTGTTCTTCGAACTCGACCTCGGCGGTCTTCGGGTCGTACGGGCCGACCATGCAGTACCGGCTGGTCCAGCGGTCGACCATCGCGGGCACCTTGGAGCGCATGACGGTGTAGATGCCGCCGAGCTGGTTGACGACCTCCCACGCGACCTCGACGAGCAGCGGGTCTTTCTTGCGCGCCGTGCCCGGCCTGCGTCGGCGGGTGCGAGTGGTCGTAGCCGAAACGGTCGTGTTTGCCCTAGCCGCCATAGTCAAGTCCTCGATGCGCTCACCCCTCGGGCATGTCGATGATGCGGATGCAGATCGGCTCGCCGTCGATCACGTCCATCTGGGCGATGTCGTCGGCGGCCCGCCGGACCGCGCCGGTCGCCGCCTCGTGTGTGATGACCACCAGCGACACGAACTGGCCGACGCTCTGCTCGTGCTGGTTGACCGCCGCGATGGACACGCCGTGCTCGCCGAGCACCTCGGCGACGCGCGCCAGCACGCCGGGCTGATCCAGCGCGTTGACCCGCAGGTAGTACCGCGCGGTCACGCGGTCGAGGTCGGCCAGCTTGGGCGCCGGCTGCTGGTCGGGCCAGGTCGCCATGTTCTCGAACAGCGCGCCGTAGCTGCCGGCCACGAGGTTGATCAGGTCGCCGACCACCGCCGAGGCCGTGGGCATCTGCCCGGCGCCGCGGCCGTAGTAGAGCGTGTGGCCGACCGCGTGGCCGTACAGGCTCATCGCGTTGAACGAGCTCTTGACCTGCGCGATCGGTTCGTCGGCGTGCACGAAACACGGCCCGACGGAGAGCGTCAAGCCCGCGTCGGTCTGCTCGGCGATCGCCAGCAGCTTGATCTCGTAGCCCATCTCCGCGCCCAGGCCGATGTCGACCAGTTCGAGCCGGTCGATGCCCTCGCAGGGCACGTGTTTTTCTTCGACCCGTGCGCCGAACGCGAGCGACGCGAGGATCACCAGCTTGTGCATGGTGTCGCCGCCGGACACGTCGAGCGTCGGGTCGGCCTCGGCGAAACCGAGCTGTTGCGCGTCGGCCAGCGCCTCGTCATAAGCCTGGCCCTGGTCGGTCATCTGCGTGAGGATGTAGTTGCAGGTGCCGTTGAAGATGCCGTACATCGCGCTGATGCGGTTGGCGGCGAGGTTGAACTGCATGGCGGTGATCACCGGGCAGCCGCCGAGGCACGAGGCCTCGAAAGCGATGGCGGCGTGGTTCTGCCGGGCGACGGCGAACAGCTCGGGGCCGTGCGCCGAGAGCAGGGCCTTGTTGGCGGTGACCACGTGCTTGCCGGCTTGCAGCGCGCGTTCGACGACCTGCTTGGCGAAGGTCGTGCCGCCGGCGAGCTCGAGGATGATGTCCATGTCGGGCGTGTCGAAGAACGCGTCGAGGTCGTGGACCAGCAAGCCTTCGGGCACCTGCGCGGTGTGTGGGCCGACGTCCTCGGCCCGGCAGAGCACGCGCCGGACCTCGATCGGTCGGCCCGCCCGCTGCGCGTACCACTCGGCCTGCTCGACCAGGAGCTTGACCACTCCCGAACCGACGGTGCCACAACCGATCAACCCGACGCCAACTGCTTTCTGAGCCATGCACCTACCCAATTGAAACCACGACTGATGTGTCCCCAAAGGATAGCAGATTCACGCGTGCGGTGTGCCCGCGGTCGGCGCCGGCGGCGACGAAAAACGCCGGCCACAAGGCCGGCGTTTGCGGATCATTAGCGGGACTGATGCCGCCCGTTTCAGCGCTCGGCGATGGGCACGTACTGGCGTTCGGTCGGACCGGTGTAGATCTGCCGCGGCCGGCAGATGCGGCCGGCCTGCTTGTAGGCTTCGTACCAGTGGGCGATCCAGCCGGGCATGCGCCCGATGGCGAACATGACGGTGAACATGTTGGTCGGGATGCCGATGGCGTTGAGGATGATGCCGGAGTAGAAGTCGACGTTGGGGTACAGCTTGCGGGAGACGAAGTAGTCGTCGGTCAGGGCGGCCTCTTCCAACTCGCGGGCGATCTCGAGGCGGCGGTCGGTGATGCCGAGCTTATCGAGCAGGTCGGCCGCGGCCTTCTGGAGGATCTTGGCGCGGGGGTCGAAGTTCTTGTACACGCGGTGGCCGAAGCCCATGAGTTTCATCTCGCGCTTCTTGACCTTCTCGACGTAGTCCTTGACGGACATGCCGGTCTCCTGGATGCGGGTGAGCATCTCGATGACGGCCATGTTCGCCCCGCCGTGCAGCGGGCCCCACAACGCGCACACGCCCGCGGCCACGGACGCCGAGAGGTTCGCCTGCGACGAGCCGACCATGCGCACGGTCGACGTCGAGCAGTTCTGCTCGTGGTCGGCGTGCAGGATCAGGAACTGCGACAGCGCCTTGGTCGCCTCCGGTTCCGGCTCGTACCGGCCGTAGGGGATGGAGAACATCATGTGCAGGAAGTTGGCGCAGTAGCTGAGCGCGGGGTTGGGGTAGCGGGCGGGCTGGCCGATGCTCTTCTTGTAACTGAACGCGGCGATCGTGCGCACCTTGCTGATGAGCTTGGCGGCGGCGATCGGGAAGTCGTCCTCGCCCGACATCTCCATCAGGTCGGGGTGGTAGCACGCCGAGGCGTTGATCATCGCCGAGAGGATCGCCATGGGGTGGCCGTACGGGGGGAAGCCCTCGAAGGCGTTGCGTAGGCCCTCGTGGAGCATCTCGTTCTCGGTCAGCAGCATGCTGAAGTTTTCGAGCTGCTGCTTGGTGGGCAGCTCGCCCCAGATCAGCAGGTACGCGACCTCGGTGAAGCTGCTCTTCTGGGCCAGCTGTTCGATGGGGTAGCCGCGGTAGCGCAGGATGCCCTTCTCGCCGTCGATGAACGTGATGTCGGACTGGCACGAGCCGGTGTTCCCGTAGGACGGGTCCAGCGTGATGTAGCCGGTCTCGGAACGCAGCGCGCCGACGTTCACGGCGCACTCGTTCTCCACGCCCACGGTCACGGGCAAGTCGAGCGATTGCCCGTCGGGCAGCGACAGGTTCGCGGTACGGGTTTCGGTCTCGGGCGATTTCACGTCGGTCGCATCCGCCATGGAATACTCCTCAGCACCAGAATCATCCCCGGCTGACACAGCCACGGTCTGACGTTCAGTCTGTTTCTAGTCAGGGGCGGACCGGCACGAAAAGCGGCAATGAGCATCGTCTGCCCCAACGATCGATGCATTCTAGCGGGATTGTCGCGGCCGTGCGAACGGGGCCCGCCCGGCGATATAAAACAAAGCGGGGCCTGCGTTAACAGGGCCCCGCGGCATCAGATTGACTAATATCGAGATCAATTAAGGCACTTAATCCGGCAGCTCCAGCACCACGTAGTGCTGCGCCCAGCCCTCGTTGGAGAGGACCGCGATCCGCAGCCGCACGCCGTCGTTGAGGTCGGCGTCTTCGATCGCGTCGACCAGTTCGTCGACGTTTTCGACCGCTTGCCCCGTCACCTCGGTGATGAGCATGCCCGGGCGAACACCCTCGGCGGCCACGACCGAACCCCGCCGCACACGCTCGATCAGCACGCCTTCGAGGTGCGGCAGCTGCTGGTCCTCGGCGTACCGCTCGGTCAACGTTCGCACACGCTCCAACCCGAGCTTGCGCAACGGCATCATCTTCTGGGCGTCTTCTTCGTCCGGTGCCTCGGCTTGCTCGTCGTCGGCGTCGCCGAGTTGCGCGCCGGGGCTCGAGGGCAGTTCGGCCAACGTCACCTTGCGCTTCAGGCGTTTGCCGTCGCGCAGCACGACGAGGTTCGACTCGACGTCGGGCCCCATGTCGGCGATGACCTGCCGCAGGTGCGCCGCGTCGCGTATCTTTTCTTCGCCGACTTCGACGATGATGTCGCCGGCCTTCAGCCCCGCGTCGGCGGCGGGCCCGTCTTCGAGCAGGCCGTCGATCACCACGCCCTGCTCGACGCCGAACGACTTGAGCAGCTTGGGGTCGTCGCTGATCGCCACGCCGAGGTAGCCGCGCTTGACGGCGCCGGCCTCGATCAGCTGCGGCACGTAGCGGCTGATCATCTCCGCGGGGATCGCGAAGCCGATGCCCTGGTAGCCGCCGGTGCGTGAGGCGATGGCGGTGTTCATGCCCACGACCTGGCCGTACACGTTGGTCAGCGGCCCGCCGGAGTTGCCGGGGTTGATCGCCGCGTCGGTCTGAATGAAGTCCTCGTAGCCCGCGGTGAGCCGGCCGGTCTGCGTGTCGAACTCGTTGAGGATGCCCAGCTCCCGCCCCTTGCCCGAGACGATGCCCTGGCTCATGGAGAACGAGAAGCTCTCGCCGAACGGTGAGCCGAACGCGAAGACGATGTCGCCTTGGCGCACCTTCTGCTCGGCGACGCCGGCGGGGTGCACGGCCTTGCTCGACTCGAGCTTGATCACCGCGATGTCGGTCTTCGAGTCCGCGCCCACGACCTTCGCCTTGTGCACGGACTTGTCGTGGAAGGTGACCTTGATCACGTCCGCGTTCTTGACCACGTGGTAGTTGGTGACGATGTGGCCCTTGCGGTCATAGACCCAACCGCTGCCGTTGCCGTACGGCAGGGGCACGTCGTACTCGCGCAGCTCTTCGTCTTCCTCGTCGCGCGGCTCCAGGCGGCGCGGGAAGTTGAAGCGACGCCTCAACTCTTCCAGGCGCTCGTCTTCTTCGCTGAGCGAGCCCCGCTTGCGCTCGACCCTGATGTGCACCACGGAGGGCTTGACCTTGGCCGCGACGTTGCGGAACGCCTCGTTGATCTGCGTGAGCACGGAGTCGGCCAGCTGCCGGTCGGCGACCTCGATCTTCGCGGCCTGGTCGGCGTACGCCATGCGGCGCATCACGCTCGGCCCGAACAACAACGCCGCGCCCATCGTCAATGCCAGGACCACCGCCGGCCCGTAGTATCGGATGCCGTTCATCGGCAACACCTCCTTGCGATTGTTGACGTCAACTCTGCGTGGTTTTATTCACCGAAGCTTGTCGGCTTCGCCCTCGTTCATCCCGTAAGGGTGCTTGGCCAGGTATCGGCCGCTGTTCAGCAGGTCGATCCACCGCTTGGCCGCGTCGCGGATCGCCGCGCCCACCTCGCCGAGCACCGGTACGAACGAGGGGTGGCGTTCGTTCATGCCGAGCAAATCCTGCAGCACCACGACGTGGCCGTGGCACGCCGAACCGGCGCCGCAGCCGATGACAGGGATACGCACGGAGCGCACGATCTGTTCGGCGACCTCGCCCGGTGTCTGCTCCACCAGCACCATCACCGCGCCGCGGGCCTCCATCAGCTGGGCCTGCTCGACTAAGTCGCGGGCTTCGGCGGCGGTGCGGCCGGCGATCTTGGCCGTGCGGATCCCCGCGTAGCGCACCGTCTGCGGCTTCCACCCGATATGCGCCACCACCGGCACGCCCGCCCGGCTCATCTTCGCCACCAGGTCACCGTAGCGGCCGTCGACCTCCAGCTTGACCGCGTCGGCGTTGCCCTCGACGAGGAACCGCCCGGCGTTGTGCACGGCCTCGGCGTCGTCGGCCTGGTAACTCATAAACGGCATGTCGCCCATCACAAAGCAATTCGGCGCCCCGCGCTTCACCGCGCCGCTCAGCAGCAGCATGAACTCCAGTTGCGCGTGCATCGACGTGTCGTGGCCGAGGATCACCTGCCCCGCCGAATCGCCGACGAGCAGCACGTGCACGCCCGCCTCGCTCAACCACTTCGCGGTCGTCGCGTCGTAACACGTCAGGGCGCTGATCTTCTGCTTCGCCTCGACCATCCGCCGCAGCGTGCGGAGGGTGATCGGTCGTTGTCTGGGGTCGCCTTGCATGCCCGTTATTGTAGAGGGAATCGGCCCGGTGGGCAGAACATCGCACATCCACCGATCACATCAGGTTCTCGATGCTCTCGATCACCCGGTCGATCACCTCGTCGTCCGTGCGTGGGTTGAAGAACACGGCCTTCCACGCCGGGATCGCCACGCCGTGCGGGCAGTAGCCGATCGAACGGGTGAAGCTCAGCCGGGCGTCGACGGCGGGGTCGAGCGTCTGGCATCGCTTGTCGAACAGCCGGTGCGTTTCGTCGAAATAACGCTCGCGCTTCTCGGCCGGCAACTCACCGGCGACGAGCTGGTCGTAGACCTGCCCCGCGTCGCGCCCCTTGGGCAGCACCCAGAACACCACGCTTGGCCCGATCGTGTCGGGGTTGAGCACCCGACAGTAATCCAGCGCCGCGAGCCTGGCCTTGAACTTCAGCGCCATCTCCAGCGAGTTGGCGGCGAGCATCTGGCAACCGATCAGCCCCAGGCCGTTGAGCGTCGCCATCACCGAGTAGGGCCCGATCGCTGCGCGCGAACACTCGAGGGTGTACATCGCCGGGTCACGCCGGGCGTCGGCCTCGGAGAAGTACGGCACGTCCCGCTTCTCGCGGATGAGGCACTTCAGGTCGTCGCGCCGGTTCACCACGAACGCGCTGGCCGGGTAATGGCCCCAGCCGAGCTTGTGGAAGTCGATCGTCACCGAGTCCGCGTGCCGCAGGCCCTTGCTGTGCTGTTGGATGGCGTACACCAGCGGAAGGGTTTGTTCGTTTAAGTCGAACGGGTTGGCGTCGAGGTCGTACTCGTTGAGCACGGTGTAGAACCAGCCGACCGCGGCGTCGACGTGCAGCTGCGGCGCGGGTTGGCCGTGGCGCGCCGATACGGCGTCGACGATCGCGCGGATGCCCGCGACGTCGTCGACGCCGAACGCGTCGGTCGTGCCGAACGTGGCGATGACGAACGCGACGCGCCGGCCCTCGGCGTAAAGCTCGTCGAGCTTGCGTTCGAGCAGATCCAACCGCATCGCGAGGTTCGCGTCGGTCGGCACGGTGTGCAGGTGGTCGGTGCCCATGCCCAGCCAGCCGGCGAGCGTGGCGTTGGAGTAGTGCGCCGCCTGCGAGACGACGCCGCTGAGCCTGGCGTCCTGCAACCCGTGGTGCATCGCGCCGGGCATGACGCGTTCGATGCCCAGCTTGCCGCCGTAGAGGTTCGAGACCGTGCCGCCCATGGTGAACAGGCCCCACGGCGAGTCGGTGTTGTAGAACACCAGGTTCGCCAGCGCAGTCATCGACTTGACCTCGAGCTCGTTGGACCGCTGGCTGTAGGTGTCGGTGCAGAGGTTGGGGTTTTTCAGCAGGCACGCCAGCGCCCCGACGAGCGACGCGTAGTTGGCCGGGCCCTTGACGTTTTCGAGGTGGAGCTTGGAGGACCAGCCGTCGGTGCCCCAGAAGTACGGGAAGATCGCGTCGCGCGCGTCCTTGAGGTTGCCGGGCAGCGTGTGGATCTCGGGGTTGGCCTGGGCGGTCTCGTAATTGCGGGACATCAGCCCGCCGGCGCCGCGGTGCTCTTCCATCTCCACGGCGGTCAGCAGCTCGTCGAAGATCGCCGAGACCTGCTCGCGGTCGCAGGTGAAGAAGGTCTGGATCAGTTCGCTAAGGCGTTGCTTGTTCATGGCCCCTCGTTAAGCGAGCGCCCCGCCCGGCGTGTTGGCGTCGGCGGGCTGGGTCAGGTCGACCGCGACTTTGGCCGACGGCACGAGCTTGCCCACGTTACACGTTTCGGCTGGATCGAACGCCTCCTTGATCCGCCCGAACAGCGCCATGGTCGGTTCGTTGAACATGACGTTCATCATGCCCAGCTTCTCGACGCCCACGCCGTGCTCGCCGGTCAGCGCGCCGCCGATCGAGATGCAGTACGCGAGGATCGCGTGGCTGGCGTGCATGGTGTTGGCGACCTGCTGCGGGTCGTCTTCGTCGAACAGCAGGATGGGGTGGACGTTGCCGTCGCCGGCGTGGAAGACGTTGGTGATGGTTAAGCCGAACTCGCGCCCGATTTCCATGATGCGCTCGAGCACCTCGGGCAGCATCGACCGCGGCACGCACGCGTCCTGCGTGCAGTAGCTGGGGCTGACCTTGCCGATCGCGCCGAACGCCTTGCGCCGGGCCGTCCAAAGCTCGTCGCGCCGGGCCGGGTCGCCGGTGGCGTCGACCGACGTGGCGTGGTGCGTTTCGCAAACCTCGACCACGTGCTGCATGTCGTCGTCGAGCGTGGCCTCGACGCCGTCGACCTCGATCAACAGCATTGCGCCGGTGTCGGGCGCGATGCCCAAGGCGAACGTCTCTTCGACAACCTTGACCATGGTGCCGTCCATCATCTCCATCGCCGCGGGCACGATGCCGTCGGCGATCACGTCCGCCACCACCCGTGTCGCGTCGCGCGAGTGGGTGAACGTGGCCAGAATCGTCCGACAGGCGCGCGGCTGCGGCGTGAGCCTGACCCACACCTTCGTGATCAGCCCCAACGTCCCCTCGCTGCCGCACAACAAGCCCGGCAAATCGGGTCCGACGCCGTCGCACAGGCCCGGGCGCGTGGTGACGACCTCGCCGTCGGGCAACACGATTTCCATGCCGAGCACGTGGTTCGTCGTCACGCCGTACTTGAGCGTGTGCAAGCCCCCGGCGTTGGTCGCGGCGTTGCCGGCCACGGTCGAGGCGTTTTCGCTCGACGGGTCCGGCGCAAAATGCAGCCCCGCGCCCCCGGGCAGGCTTTGCACGTAGCGCGTCAGCTCGCCGTTGAGCACGCCCGCCTCAACGCACGCCCACCGCCCGGCGATGTCGACGTGGTCGATCTTCTTCATCCGGCTCGTGCACACCAACACCGCGCCGCCATACCCCACGCACCCGCCGGTCAGCCCCGTCCCGCTGCCCCGCGGCACGCAGATCACGCCGTGCTTCGCCAAGACCCGCACGCACTCGGCGACCTGCTCGGTCGAGGTCGGGTACACCACCGCGATGGGCGTGGCCTTGGCGATCGGGAACCCATCGCACTCGTAGGCCAACAGCTCCGCCGGGTCATCGAGCACGCCGCCAGGTCCGACGATGCGTTCCAGGGCGGACACGATGGCCTTGGAATCGGTCATCCCAGCCATTCTAACCGCTCCGACCGCCCTGTTTGGCCTTGACTGGCCATACCGCATTGTTAAAGTGTGTGGCCCGCCGGCCGATAGAGTCGGTGAGCACTACCAATTCCCCGATAGCTCAATTGGTAGAGCGAGCGGCTGTTAACCGCTAGGTTGCTGGTTCGAGTCCAGCCGGGAGAGCTTCAAACACCCAAAGCCAGTATCACTTCGATACTGGCTTTTTTTATGCGCTCAATTTCCCCTTGCCCCCTCACAACCAATCTGCCAAACTGCCCTAAGCCCCGCATCATTATCAAAAACCACCAACTCTTCCGGGCCTTTCCATGACAAACCTTCCAAACAATACTCATCAGCCAGAATCTCTCACCACCATCAATCAACAGGACACCACCTTCGCCCTCCACGCACTCATCACTTTCCTCAGCGTTCTCCTGCTCATCATCTTCATCGGCTCAACAATCCAGTACTTCAATCTCAACCTCGGGCTGCTCATTACCGAAACCATCCTCATCGCCATACCCGCCCTCATCATCATTCGCATCCACAAAAAATCTATCCCGCCGCGCACCTTCTCTCTCCCCTCAATCAGGC
>JANQHD010000024.1 GCA_028282805.1 Phycisphaeraceae bacterium
CTGAACTTCATCGGCACCAACTTCGGCAGCAGCATCACGGCCCCCGCCCCCGCCCCCGGAAGCGCCCCGGCCGTGCCCGAACCGGCGAGCCTGATGTTGCTGGGGCTGGGCGGTCTGGCGCTAAGCCGCAAGCGGCGGGAATGAGTAGCGGTAGTTCGTTGTGTGGGTAGATACCAACGGCTGTGCCTCGTGAGGGGCGCAGCCGTTTAAGCGACTAAGAAGCCTTGTTTGTTGTCGGTCGACGCCACTAGGATTCTGTGAATCAGGGATTGGATGCTTTCATGTTTACACTGTCGCGTCGAGTGTGGTTTGGCTTGGTGATCATGATCGCGATGGGCGTGGCCTGTGCCGCCGCTAACGCCCAGCAGCCTAACATCGTGTTAATCTTTACCGACGACCAGCAGTTCAATGCGCTGGCGGCGAACGGCAACGCGATCATCGAGACGCCGACCATCGACCAGATCGCCAGTCAGGGCGTGCGATTCACGCAGGCTCGTGCGGCGCTGCCGGTGTGCAGCCCGTCGCGCGCCACGATCATGACCGGCCAGTACAACCAGACCAACGGCGTGGAGAACCTGGGCCAGAGCGTCAACGCGAGCTCGCCGCGGTTAGGCGTTGAGTTGCAGAACGCGGGTTACACGACCGGCGTGACCGGCAAGTGGCACCTCGGCGGCGCGCTGGACCAAGCCGACCTCGGTTTCGACTACTACGCGACGTTCAATTCCAACGGCAGCTACTACGACCGCAACTACAACGTCAACGGCACGACGGTGAACCTGCCGCCGGAGTCGAACCCGGGTTCGATCCACATCGATATCTACGCGGCGGACCGGGCGTCGGACTTTATCGACCAGGCCAACACGCAGTCCAAGCCGTTCTTCCTCTGGCACAACACGCAGACGCCGCACGTCAACGGCGCTCACGCGTGGGACGCGCTGCCGGCCAATCATGCGCTGTATCCCGGCTCGATCTTCTACGATCCCGGTAATAGCGTCAACGAGTTGCCTGTATCGTGGGACGACGATTTGGAGAACAAGCCGGAGTACTACGCGACCATCCGCAACCGTGACCTTGCGCAGAACGACCCGAGGTACGACTACGGCGACCCGAACGAGCTTGCGGATGCAACGGGCGAATACTACGCGGTGATCAAAGAGCTGGACGACATGCTCACGCCGCTGATGGACAAGCTGAACACCACCGCCGACCCGCGCAACCCGGGGCGCATGCTGGTTGACAACACGTACGTGATCTTCATGTCGGACAACGGCTGGCTGATGGGCGATCACGGGATGACGAGCAAATCGCTGCCGTTCGACCAGGCGGCGCGGGTGCCGATGCTGGTGATGGGGCCGGGCGTGGACGTGGGGCGGACGGACGACCGGCAGGTGTCGAACGTGGACATCGCGCCGACGATCCTGGCGATGGCGGGCGGATCGGTTCCCGTGGCGATGCAGGGCGAGAGCATCCTGCCGTTGTTGAGCGACGGGGGGAGCGGCGCGGGGGTGCGTGAGACGAACATCGTGGAGATCTGGGAGTCGACGTTCGCGGGCAACAAGCCGATCCTCGCGGGGTACGACGGGCGGTACGAGGTGTTTTACACCTACGACAGCGAGAGCGGTGCGTTGCCGAGCTACGTGGAGGTCTACGACACGCAGGCCGACCCGTGGGAGCTGAACAACCTCGCCGGCGAGATGCAGAACCACCCGGGCGCGTATCAGGCGTGGAAGAACATCCAGGCCGACATCCAGGCGCACCGCACGGGCAACATCGGCACGTTCTCGCACGCGACGCACACGGTGAGCAGCGGGCAGACGTTTACGATCGTGACCACGACCCCGACGCCCGACGGTGTGGCGGACCAGACCATCCCGGAGGTGATCGCGGCGAACGTCGTGGCGCAGGGCGGTTCGATCGTGCGGGGTGAGGGCATCATCCTCGGCGACCTGACCGTGGAGAGCGGGGCGCAGCTCAACGTCGGCCCGGCGGCGGTGCAGTCTGGCTTCGCATCGGCCGACTTCAACGACCACAGCGCCGGTGTGTTGACCGGGCAGGCCGGCGGGGTGGGTTGGTCGGACGCGTGGGCATCGGTCGACGCCGGGTCGGGCGGGGACATCGACGTGGTGTCGGGTGACTTGAGCCCCGCGGCCGGCACGAACTACGGCCTGGCGCAGGGGCCGAGCGTGGCGCAGCACATCGGCCGCACCGCGAGCGGCGCGAGCACCGACCGGCGCACGCTGACCGGCGATATGGACGGCGAGATCTGGTTCTCGTTCCTCGCCAGGCTGGACGCCGACGGCCGAGCCGGCATCAACATCGACGGCCACACCAGCTTCGATGACAACCGTTTCTTGCTGCGGGCGCAGAGCGGCGGGGCCGCGCTCGACTTCTTCGTGCAGGGTTCACCCAACGACCTAGCCGACTTCGTGCCTACCACGGCGGGCTTGACCGACACGCAGCTCGTCGTCGGCAAGCTGTCGCTGGCGACGGGCAATGACCTGCTCGAATGGTGGGTAAACCCGGACCTGAGCCTGGGGGAGACGGGGCTGACGACGAGGGCAGACATGGCCTACTCGCTCAACGACCGCGACTTCGACGAAGACGACGGTCTCGCGGGCGTGCAGAAGTGGTCGGTCCACGTGTACTCGGGCGGCGAATTGGACAACCTGGTGATCAGCAACGGGCCCGATGGTTTTGCCGACGTGACGGGCGTGGGCGGCGGCGAGGGGCCATTCACGCCGGCGGCGACGATCACGGAGGTGGGCGAGCTGCGTGTGAACGGCGACTTTACCATGCAAGCCAACGCCACCCTTGCGATGGACGTGCTCAGCTTGAGCGAAACGGACCGGTTCATCGTCGACGGCGCGTTCGACGTGCTCGGCGGCACGTTTGACGTGACCTTCGATGAAAGCTACACGCCCGCCGCGGGGCACGTGTTCGACCTGTTCGACTTCGGCTCGGCGACCGGTGGTTTCGACACGGTCGCGCTGCCGGCGCTGGGGGCGGGGCTGCGGTGGGACACGGACAACCTGCTCGTCGACGGCACCCTCGCGGTTGCGGCCGTGGCGCCCGGCGACTTCGACAGCGACGGCGACGTGGACGAAACCGACATCGACGCCTACATCGGCGAGCTCGGGGCCAGCGTGCCGCCCGCCGACGCCGCGCTCGACCTCAACGGCGACACCGTCGTCGACCTCGCCGACTACACGCAGCACGCGACGACGCTGTTGGCGTGGTCGAACGCCGGCAACGGCCAGGGCGGCTCCGGCACCTTGCGGGGTGACTTCAATCGGGACGGCGTGGTCTCGCTGATCGACCTGAACCAGCTCGGCGCGAGCTTCGGGCAGCCCGGCGGCTGGGGCGACGGCGATGCCAACGGCGATGGCGCGATCACATTGTCGGACCTCAACACGCTGGGCGTGAACTTCGGCAACGACGTGTTCGCCGCGCCGGGCTCTCCGCCAGCCGTGCCCGAGCCCGCGAGCTTGTTGCTGCTCGGCCTGGGCGGGTTGTGCCTGGCCAATCGGCGACACCGATCGATGATTTGGATCGTCTGTCATCACGGACGGCGTGGTGGTGTTGCCGGGTCAGGCGTAAATGCAACCGTTTGCTCGAGGTGATCGCGTGTACATCAAAAGCTTGCTCTTCGTTTTCGGTGCCGTGTCGGTGTTTCATGGGCACGCTTCGGCGCAGGGTGTGGGCGGGCCACAACGGCCGAACATCATCTGGGTCATCGGCGAAGACATGGGCCCCGACCTCGGATGCTGGGGTGTGGGCGTGCACACGCCGAACATCGACCGGCTCGCGACCGAGGGGATGCGCTTCACCCAGGTGATGGGAACGGCCAGCGTCTGCATGCCCAACCGCACGGCGATGATCACCGGCGTCACACAGACCACGCTGGGCGCGGTGACCATGCGGCCGCCCGCACGGTTCATGCGGCCTCTGCCGGAGAAGGTCAAACCCCTGCCCGCCGTGTTGCGCGAGCTCGGTTACTTCACCGGCAACATCCGCGATCGGCAGATCGGCTCGACCGGCAAAGACGACTGGAACTTCCGCTACGCCGGCAAGGGCTGGGACACGTACAAGCTCGCCGACCTCAAGGCGAACCAGCCGTTTTATGCGCAGTTCAACTTTCAGATGTCGCACCGCCCGTTCAAGCAGGACCACGAGCACCCGGTGGACCCGAAGACCGTGGACCTGCCGCCGTATTACCCCGACCACCCGGTCGCGCGAGAGAGCTGGGCGGATTACCTTGAGTCGATACAGCACCTCGACCGCAACGTCGGCCGCGTGTTGGCGTGGCTCGAGCGCGAGGGGTTGGCGGATAACACCATCGTCATCTTCCTGTCCGATCACGGCGAGGCGTTCTTGCGTGGCAAGTACTTCCTCTACGATTGCAGCCTCAACCAGCCGGTGATCGTGCGCTGGCCCGAGGGCTGCCAGCCGCCCGAGGCGTTCGAGCCCGGCGCGAAAGACGGAAGGCTGCTCGCCGCCATCGACTTGACCGCGCAGACGGTGGCGTGCGCCGGGGGCGAGGTCCCATCATGGATGCACGGCCGACCGTTCTTCGGGCCGCAGGCCCGACCGCGCAACGAGGTGTTTTCCGCGGCGGACTGGTACGGCGGCGCCTGCCGGTTGAAAAGCCGGTCGATCCGCACCGAGCGCTACAAGTACATCCGCAACTTCAACACCGCCCATTCCGTGCACAGCGCCTCGACCGAGTACCGCCGGGCGCTGCACCCGATGTATCACCTCGTCGAACTGCTCGCCGATCGCGGCGAGCTCGGCCCGCTGCACCGCAAGCTGCTGTACGAACCGTTGCCCGAAGAAGAGCTGTACGACCTGAAGGCGGACCCGCACGAGTTGAATAACCTCGCCGCCGACCCCGCGGCCGCGCAAGTGAAGCGGGCGTTGCGCCGGCAACTCGAAGAGTGGATCGAGCGCTCCGGCGACCTCGGCTTCGAGCGGATCGACCCCGAACACGTCGCGTTCTTCGACGACTACCGCGCCAAGAGCAAGCGGCAGCAGGCCGACCGGTTCAACGCGTTGCGGGAATCGGTGCGACGCCGTGTCGAGTCGGAATGAACAGCCCGATATCGCGTGGGGACTCATATGCAGCCGCTTACACGCGCAATAAGCCGTGTTCTCTTGGTTATCCGGTCGTTGCGCGCAAACGGTCTGCGGGGGGTGCGCATCGCGTCGAAATTGCCGCGTGTCCGTCATGCGGGCGATCCGAAGCCCGGGTTCAACTTGGGGGCGTATCTGCCCGAAAAAACAAGACAGCAGCGGCTTGTAGCGACGCTGGACCACGTGTGTGCATCAGGGTGCGAGACGTTCCATGAGTAGGCTGATCCTGGTAATCGACGATGACCGCCACATCGTCCATATCCTCAAGAGAAGGTTAGAAAGTCTGGGGTTCTCTGTGATCACTGCGCGCAACGGATCACAAGGCGTTGAGATGGCTCGGAACCATCGGCCGGACCTGATCGTCAGCGACTTCCAGATGCCGATCTGCAACGGTTATGAGATGGCGGTCGAGTTGCATCGAGACGAGCAGACGTCGGATATCCCGATCCTCATGCTCACGGCGCGCGGCCACAAGCTGTCGCCGTCCGAGTTGATCAAGACGAACATCCAGGCCGTCATGGCCAAGCCGTTCAGCGCCAGGGAACTGATCGCGACGGTCAACGAGATGCTGGGGATGAACGCAGAGGTCGAACAGGGTCCGGGCGATCACGCGTAGGCGGCAAGCCATGGGTGCAACAGCAAGTCTAACCTCATCGCTCAACGAAACCCTTGCCGGGCGTGCCCGGGCGTTGGGGGTGTTTTGCTGGGTGCGCGATCGCGAGTCGGGCATCGAACCGTTGTCGGGTGGGGGCGAGCCGGCGGATCGCTTCTTCCACGCCCCGCAATGGCGTCGCGCGGTCGAATCGGCCGTGGCACAACCCGACGGGCACACGCACGAACCGTTCCCCGGTTGCACGATGATGCGCTTCGTCGTGGCCGTGGGCGATCGCGAGGTCGACCTCGTCGTGGCCGCGTTGACCCGTGAGTTCCGCAATGAAGAGGTCGCCGAAGCGATCGGCCGCAGCGCGGCCTTGGCCAAGCAGGAACTCGGGCAAACGCTCGACCGGTGGGCGTGTCACACCGCCCAGACGATCCGCTACTGCTCAAACGCGCTGCGCTGGACGATCGAAGACCTAGCCAGGGTGTCGGACGACGAGATCGCGATCGACCTGTTCAGCGAGGAGCTGCTGCAGTCGTATGAGCAGTGCCAGATGATGTACAAGATCGTCCGGCTGGCCAACGGCGACAGGGACCCGATCGAGGTGATCCAAGTCATCGGCAACCAGCTGTGCCAGGTGTTGCCGTACTCGTGGGTGGGTTTCCATTTCTTCGACGACACCAAGGCGCTAAGCGTCTTGCAGGACCGGACGGTGCTTTGCGGCGAGGCCGGTGTGAGCGAGGCGCTGGTCCACGAAATGACCCGGTCGCTCAGTTCCGAAACCGTGTTCGACGATTGGACGAAGATCCTCAAGCCCGGCGAATCCGCGCTGGCGGACCTGCTGGGCGGTGAGGTCATCCTCGAGACGATCGCGCACCAAGGCGAATCGATCGGGATCATCTTCGCGGGCGGCAAGACCGGCGACGACGCCGAGGCCAGCAGCGTCGAGATGCAGTTCCTCGACGCGACCGCGGAGTTCATCGGCGTTTATCACGAAAACATCAGCCGCTTCATCGAGCAGAAACGCATGTTCCTCGGCACCCTGCGGGCGCTGACCGCTTCGATCGACGCGAAGGACCCGTACACCCGCGGCCACTCCGAGCGGGTCGCGTTGCTCGGGCACATGCTCGCGCTGGCGGCGGGCCTCGACGAACAGGCCGCCGAGCGCGTGCGCATCTCCGGGCTGGTCCACGACGTGGGCAAGATCGGCGTGCCGGGTTACGTGCTGTGCAAGAACGGCCGGCTCACCGACCACGAGTACGACCTGATCAAGCAGCACCCCGCCATCGGTCACAAGATCATCCGCGACATCCCCTCGATGGACGACATCCTGCCCGGCGTGCTCTACCACCACGAACGCTACGACGGCCGCGGCTACCCCGAAGGCCTCGCGGGCGAGCAGATCCCGCTGTTCGGCAGGATCCTGGCGCTGGCCGACAGCTTCGACGCCATGAGCTCCAACCGCGCCTACCGCTCGGCGCTCTCGCGCGAAGACGTGCTCGCCGAGATCGAGGAGTGCGCCGGTTCGCAGTTCGACCCCGAATTGGCCAAGGTTTTTCTGAAACTCGAGCTGACCGAGTACGACAACATGATCGCCGAGCACATGCGGCGCGAGCGTGAAGACCAGGCCGCCTGATCCGTTGCGCACGACCATTTGTGCTGGGTCGCACCATTCCATATTCTGGCACGCGTCCCCGTCCTGTGTCTGCGGTTCGAGTGATCGCGAAGGAAACGCACCGCCATGCCGCCGCCCGTCGAACAACTCAAGCAACTGATGTGCGAGGTCGGCCACCGCATCTGGCTGCGTGGGTACTGCGCGGGCAATGAGGGCAACCACTCCGTCCGCCTCGACGACGGCCGCGTGCTCTGCACGCCGACGAACATCAGCAAGGGGTTCATGACGCCCGACGACCTGTGCGTGGTCGACATGGACGGCAACCCCGCCGAACCCAACCCCAACGGCCGGCGGCGCACCAGCGAGGTCATGATTCACCTGGCGTTGTACAAGGTGCGTCCCGACGTCCGCGCAGTCGTGCACTCTCACCCGCCGCACGCGGTCGCGTTCTGCCTGGCGAACGTGCCGCTGCCGGTCGGCGTCCACCCCGAGGCCGAGCTGTTCCTCGGGCAAACCGTGTTCGCCGATTACGCCACGCCGGGCAGCCTCGATCTGACCGACAGCTTCATCGGCCGGGTCACCGACGCGACCACCACCATCCTCCTGGCCAACCACGGCTCGGTCAGCATGGGCGCCGACCTGCTCGACGCGTACCACAAGCTCGAGATCCTCGACAACTACTGCAAGCAGCTGATCCTCGCACGCTCCGTGGGGCAGCTGAACGTGCTCGACGAGCAGCAGATGCGCGACCTGCTCGAAGCGAAGCAGCGCTGGGGCTTGAAAGACGACCGCACGCCGTGAACCCCCGTCGGCGCAATCACAGCGCCATGTCGGCCTTGACCTGCGCAAATTGCGCCATGGCGAAGTCGAGGTCATCGGTGGTGTGCGCGGCGGAGACCTGTGTGCGGATGCGGGCCTGGCCCTGGGGCACGACCGGGTAGCTGAACGCGATCACGTACACGCCGCGCTCGAGCATGCGGTCGGCGAACTGCGCGGCGGTGGCCGCGTCGGGGATCATCACCGGCGCGATCGGGTGCGAGCCGGGCAGCACGTCGAAGCCGAGCTCGGCCATGCCCCGACGGAAGTGTTGTGTGTTCGATTCAAGCTTGTCGCGCAGCTCGGTCGAGCGCTCGAGCAGCTCGAGCACCTTGAGCGACGCCCCGGCGATGCACGGCGCGACGGTGTTGGAGAATAGGTACGGCCGCGAACGCTGGCGCAACAGGTCGACGACCTCCTGCCGCGCCGCGGTGTACCCGCCCGACGCGCCGCCGAGCGCCTTGCCCAGCGTACCGGTGATGATGTCGACCCGACCCATCACATCGTGGTGCTCGTGCGTGCCGCGGCCGGTGGGGCCCATGAAGCCCACGGCGTGCGAGTCGTCGACCATCACCATTGCTTTGTACCGGTCGGCGACTTCGCAGATGTCGGCCAGCGGGGCGATGTAGCCGTCCATCGAGAACACGCCGTCGGTCACGATCAGTTTCTGCCGAACGCCCACCGCGTCGGCGTCACGCAGCTTCGTTTCGAGGTCGGCCATGTCACGGTTGGCGTAGCGGTAGCGTTTGGCCTTGCACAGCCGGATGCCGTCGATGATCGACGCATGGTTGAGCTGGTCGGAGATCACGGCGTCCTCGTCGGTCAGCAGCGTTTCGAACAAGCCACCGTTGGCGTCGAAGCACGAGGTGTACAAGATTGTGTCGTCGGCGCCGAGAAACCTGCTCAGCGCCGCCTCGAGTTGGCGGTGCACGGTCTGGGTGCCGCAGATGAAGCGCACCGACGCCATGCCGTAACCCCATTGTTCGAGCGCGTCGATCGCCGCCTGTTTGACGGCGGGGTGCTGCGCTAGGCCGAGGTAGTTGTTGGCGCACAGGTTGAGCACCTCGCGCTCGGCGACGTGGATGCGCGTGTCTTGCGGGCCGTCGATGACGCGCTCGGACTTGTACAGGCCGGCCTCGCGGATGGTTTGCAGTTCGTGGGCGAGTTGCGGTTGCATGGTGGCGTACATGGCGGTGTTCCCACGGGTGTGGTGTTGGTAGGGGTCAGTCGCGCGACCACTTGAGCACGACCTTGCCGCAGTCGCCGGCGCGCATCGCGTCGAAGCCCCGCTGGAACTCGGTGTGGTCGAGGCGGTGGGTGATCACGGGCGCGATGTCGAGGCCGGACTGGATCATGACGGACATCTTGTACCACGTGTCGTAGATCTCGCGGCCGTAGATGCCCTTGATGGTCAGCATGTTGAACACGATCAGGTTCCAGTCGACCGGCATCTCGTCGTCGGGGATGCCGAGCACGGAGATCTTCCCGCCGTGGCACATGTTCTCGATCATCTGCTCGAGCGCCTGGGCCTTGCCGGACATCTCCAGTCCGACGTCGAAGCCCTCGTGCATGTTGAGTTCGTGTTGCACGTCGGCCAGCGATGTGCTGCGCACGTCGACGGCGCGCGTTGCGCCCATCTTCAGCGCCAGTTTCAGGCGCCACGGGTTCACGTCGGTAACCACCACGTGCCGTGCGCCGGCGTGCTTGCAGACCGCCGCGGCCATCAGCCCGATGGGGCCCGCGCCGGTGATGAGCACGTCCTCGCCGAGCAGGTCCCACTGCAGCGCCGTGTGCGCCGCGTTGCCGAACGGGTCGAAGATCGACGCCACGTCCCGGCTGATGCCCTCGTAGTGCTCCCACACGTTGGCGTAAGGGATCGCGATGTACTCGGCGAACGCGCCGGGCCGGTTGACGCCGATGCCCTTGGTGTCGGCGCACAGGTGCCGGCGCCCGGCCATGCAGTTGCGGCAGCGCCCGCACACGACGTGGCCCTCGCCGCTGACGACCATGCCGGGCTTGAAGTCGTTGACGTTCGATCCGACCTCGACGATCTCGCCGACGAACTCATGGCCGACGACCATGGGCACGGGGATCGTCTTCTGCGCCCACGCGTCCCAGTTGTAGATGTGCAGGTCGGTGCCGCAGATGCCCGTGCGGTCGACGCGGATCAGCACGTCGTTGATGCCGACGGTCGGCCTGGGCACGTCCTCCAGCCAGAGGCCGGGCTCCGACTTGGCTTTGACTAACGCTTTCATGTGAAGCTCGCGACCTAGTCGAGTGGTTTGATGTAAAGGTTACGGTACGCGATCGGCTTACCGTGACCGGCGAGGCCGAAGTGGCCCTCGGTGCGCATCCGCCCCTTGAACTTCGCCGCCTTGTACATGAACGTCTTCGGGTCGACCTTCGACAGGTCGGCGTCGGTGATGACGGCGCCGTTGAGTTCGACGATGACGCGGTGGCCGCGCACGGTCACGGTCTGGTAGTTCCACTCGCCCGGTTTTCGCAGGTAACCGCGCAGCGCGGGCGCCATGCCGTAGGCCGAGCCGTGGAACTGGTGCGGCTTGAGCTTGGCGTAGGCGGGGTGGGTGTTGTCGAGCACCTGCAACTCGCACATGCCGACGTAGGCGGTGTCGCCCTCGCCGGGGTAGCGGATGGCCAGCCCGTTGTTCCCCCCGGGCGGCAGCTTGAACTCGAACTTGATCACGAAGTCTTCGTAGCGCTCGGCGGTGTAGATCGTGCCACGGCTCGAGTGGATCGCGCCATCGACGACCGCGTTGCGCTCGGTCGGGCCCGCCCACCCGGTGAAATCCTTGCCGTTGAAGATCGATCGGTAACTTTCGGTGTCCAAGCCCGCGAGGTACGCATTAGCCTCGTCGGCGCCGATCTCGCGGATGAACACGTTGCGCCAGCGGATCTCACCGCCGTGCGTCTGCAACTGGATCGGCCCGTCGGCGGGCACGGGTTTGTCACGCTCGAAGTAGTTCGACAGCTTCGCGTCCTTCACCACGTGCTGGCCGTTGAGGGTAACGTTGACGTACGAGCCGACCATGGTGATGCGCAGGTTGTTCCACTGCCCGAACGGTTTGTCGGCGTGGGCGAGCGGGTCCTTGCCGTGGGCGCCCTTGGGGTTGTTCCACAGACCGCCCGAGCCCTTGTCAGCGCCGATCTTCCACTTGCCGCCGGCCTCGGTCGTGTCCCAGATCTGCACCTGCGGGATGCCGCGCAGGTACACGCCGCTGTCGGCCCCGGCGACCGTTTTGTACTGTAAACGCAGCTCAAAGTCGCGGTAAAACTTGTTGGTCGTCAGGTACAGGCCTTCGCCGTCGTTGACCAGTTCGCCGCTCTCAACCCGCCAGTGCTTGTTGACGTCGGCGCGGCTGTCGGCCCGCATCTTCGCGAGCCGGTCACCCGACAAGTTGCGGTACTTGCGGTAATGCGTCGTGCCCAAACCCCACCAGCCGTCGAGGTCATCGCCGTTGAACAGGGCGACAAACCCTTCGGGCGCTTCGTTGAGTGGCGGGGCGGCGCACGCCGTCGTGGTCAGCATGCCACACAGCACGAGCCCCACGAAACATGCTTGTCGTCTCATCGCGTGCTCCTTGGCGGCGAGCGCTTACGCGGGCTTCGGCTTCTGCTGGCCCGGCATGGCGACCGGGTGTTGCGGGGCCGGGCCCCACTCGTACTTCTCGGGCGCGAGCGATTCTTCGCTGTTCCACGCCTGATCCCACGTGATCTTCTGGCCGGTGTACGCCGCCATGCGCCCCATGATCGCGAGCATGTTGCTCTTGCACATGTATTCGCCGTTGTTGATCGGCTCGCCCGCGCGGATCGACTTGAACAGCTCGACGTGTTCGTTGCGGTACATGTTGCCGCCCTTGCCCTTGAAACGCCACATCACGTCGCCGCTGTGCGACACGAGCTTGTGGCCGAACACGTCGGCGATGCCCTTGGTGCCCATGATGTAGTCGCGCACCTGGCCGCGTGTGCCGGCCATCTGGCGGCACTGGTGGTACGCACGCACGCCGCTGTCGTACTCGTAAGTGAAGTGGAAGTGGTCGTACACGTTGCCCCACATCTCGTCGGTGCGCACCTGCCGGCCGCCGACGCCGATGCAACTCTTCGGCGCGACCTCGCGCATCGCCCAGCCCTGCTTGTCGATCGAGTGGATCGCCTGCTCGCACGGCTGGTCGCCGCTGAGCCAGTTGTAGTACAACCAGTTGCGGTTCTGGTACTCCATGGGCGTCCAACTCGGGTCGTCGCCCCGGTGCCAGAGCGTGCCGGCGAGGTACGCGGTCTCGATCGCCACGACCTCGCCGATCTCGCCGTCGAGCACGCGCCGCATCGTTTCAACCTTCGGTTTGTGGTAACGCCAGCACAGCCCCGACACGATCGCCAGGTTCTTCCGCTTGGCCCGCTGGCACGTCTCGTACACGTCGCGCAGCATCGGCGCGTCGGTCGCCACGGGTTTTTCGGCGAATACGTGCACGCCCTTGTCGACCGCGTACCTCAGGTGCGGCGCCCGGTAGTGCGGCGACGTCGCCAGAAGCACCACGTCGGCGTTATCGATCACCCCCTTGTACGCGTCGAACCCGGTGAAGCTGGTGTCCGGCGTCACGCGGACGCGGTCGGCCACACGCTGGTCGCGCTTGAGCTTCTCCAGCGATCCGGCCAAGCGATCGGCGAACAGGTCGCCCATCGCCACAAGTTGCGTGTTCTCGTCGGCGAACAGCGCGTCGAACGCCGCGCCCGTGCCGCGCCCGCCGCAGCCGACCAGCCCGACGCGCAACACGTCGTTGCCCGCGGCAAACGCGCGGCTGGTGATCCCGCTGGCCAGCGTGCCCGCGGCGACCACCGCCGCCGACC
Organism: Phycisphaeraceae bacterium; assembly: GCA_028282805.1. GTDB lineage: Bacteria > Planctomycetota > Phycisphaerae > Phycisphaerales > Zrk34 > JANQHD01. Next base: position 13,023 of record JANQHD010000024.1, read on the forward strand.
CTTTGAGAAAATCGCGCCGTGATGTGGGGTGGGTTGAGTCGTTCATGGTGTCGCTCCTCGTTCGTCTCCGCCCGGCGCTGTCTTGTTTACAGGTTGAATACCTTGTCCATGTTCGCGGCGACCTCCGCCATACGCTTGCGGTCGCCACCGCCCACTTCCGCCGCCGCCCAGCCGTGGTAGCCAATGTCGGCCAAAGCTTGGCACACGTCGTCCCAGTCCACGTCGCCGTCGCCGATCTTGCTAAAGCCGCTGCGTTTGCCCCAATCCTTTACGTCCAGCTTGATGATGCGCTTGCCCAGCGTGCGGATCCACTCGGCGGGCCTGCCGAACCGCTGGTGGTTACCAATGTCGAACTGCATACCCACCCACGGGCTGTTGATCCGGTCGACGTACGCCGCGAACCGGTCGGCGCTCTGGTCGTCCGGCCCCTTCGGGTCGTACAGCATGTTGTTCCAAACGTTCTCGATCGCGATCGCCACACCCAGCTCCGCGCACAACGGCAAACACTTGCGGATCTCGGCGATCGAGCGCTCGGCGACCTCCTGGATCGAACCGTCCTTGCCGTGGCCCGGCACAAGCAGCACGGTGTGGCCGTGGCAGCGGTAGCACTGGCGGATCGCTTCGAGCATGTGCGCCGTGCTCTTGGCGCGGACCTTCGGGTCACGGTCGGTCATGCGCACCTTCCAGTGCACGTCGTTGACCATGCCGTCGATCTTCAGGCCCGTCGCCTCCGACGCGGCGAGGCACGCGTCCTTGTCCGGCCCGTGCGGGGCGTTGAGCTCGACGCCGTCGAAACCCACGTCCTTGAGTATCTTGAACTTCTCGGCGATGGGCAGCTTCTCGTTGAACATGCCGAACTTCAGGCTCTTGTAGATCTTGGGCTTGACCGGCGCGCCCGGCGCCACGGCGACGGGCGCGCCATCCGCGCAAGAAATGCTCGACCCGACCATCGCGGCGGTAGCGACGCCGGCGGCCGTGGTCAGAAAGCTGCGTCGGTCAAGCGCGGGCGTGTGATGCGTCGGCTGTGTCATGCGATGGGCTCCTGCGTGATAGACAAGACGTGCGCCGCGGCGGTCTCGATGTCAGCGGTGCGATGATCGCCCGCCTCGCGCTCGATCATGGCGCCGCCCGCAAATCCTGCACCGCTTAGCACGCCGAAGAACGCCGACCAATCGACCTCGCCCGTGCCGACGACGACCTCCGTGCCCCACGCGCCGGGTTCGGTCGGGCGCTGCGCGTCCTTGATGTGAACCTGTTGAACCCAGGGCAACAGGTGTTCGAGCGACGCGATCGGGTCGCCCATGTCGTACAGCAGCATGTTCGCCGGGTCGAAGTTGACGCTGACGTGGGGGTGGTCGAGCTCCTCTAAAAACTCGGCGAGCGTCTCGGCGGTTTCCTGTCCGGTCTCCAACAGCGTGGCACACCCCGCGGTGTCGTAGAACGTGTCGGCGATCTGGCGTAGGCGATCGGCCACCACGCCCCGGCTCGCGTCGTGCGGGTCGTGGGGGATGAAGCCCGCGTGGAAGCTGACGATCTCGATGCCGAGCGCCGCGGCAGCCTGCGCGTCTTTCTCGGCCGCGGCGAGGTTGGCCCGCCAGTGTTCGTCGGGCACGACCCCGCCCGTGTCACGGATCGTGGCGGGGGTTGAGTAATCTTCGCCGATCGGCGTGAACATACCCGAGGCGATACGGAAACCTTCGTTGCTTAACTTGGCGCCCGTGTCGCGCCAGCCCTCGGCATCCCGATGTAACGGGTCGAGGTGCAGCTGCACCGCCCGCACGGGCAGCCTGACCAGGTGCGCCAGAAGGGCATCGATGTCCTTCGGCTGCAAAGACCAACTGCACACGCCCAGTTCCATCGCCAAACTCATCGCGCCACCTCCGCTTGCGGGCTCGGCCGGGTCACCGCGCCCCACGATCGGTTCTGGTACAGGTGCGCCAGCGCCAAGTAGCCGGCGTCTTCCGCGGGCTCCGCCGCCGAGTTGGTCCACAGCTCCGTCCGCATGCGGTCGATCAGCGGGCCGAGCGTGTACGACTCGACCGATGTCATCAGCCGGCTGATAAATCGGCTGTAACACGCGTACTCGCTGGCGATCACCAGGCAGCCGGGCCGGATCAGGTTCACGCTGTTGGCCAGGCCCAGCGCCAGCAGGTCGACGACCTTCGCCAGCGCCACGTCGTCGTCGGCGCACAGCCGGAGCCGCTGTTCAAGCCGGCCGGGCTTGCTCCCGTTGGACCACTGCTCGAGCGTGTTCGAGCTGAACACTTGTTCCAGGCGATACCGTTGGTCGTCGACGGGCAGGTAGGTGTTGCCCAGTTCGTTGCCGCCGACCACGCTGCCGCGGTTGGGTTGGCCGTCGATGAGCAGGGCGGCCCCGATCGCGCCGTCGCGCAAGTGCACGATCAACAGGTCTTCGTCTTCGTCCACGTCGTGCGTCAGCAGCCAGCGCGACGCCAGGGCGTGCATGTCGTTGTCGAACACCATCGGCACCTCGCCCGCCGCGTGGATGATCGGTTCGATGCTCAACGCCGACTTGCCCGGCACGGCGAAGCTGTAAAGGATCGTCTGTTGCTCGCTGTCGAGCAGCCCCGTCACGCTCAAGCCGAACGCCACGATCTCGGGGTCGATCATCTGCCGCACGAGCTGTTCGACCTGCGCGACAGGGTTCTGGCCCTCGCGCGTGCGTAGCGTGATCGCGTCGCCGAGGCGTTGGCCCAGCAGGTTCATCCGGCACGCTTCGACCCGGCCCGGCCGAACCGCCACGCCCAGCACGCACCGCCGGTTGCCATCGATGTGCAAAGGCACCGATGGCCGACCCGGCCCCATCGCAACCGGCTCGCCTTCACAAACCAAGCCCACCTCGATCATCGTCGACGTCACATCCCCCACGGTGTTCGGCCGCCAGCCGGTCAATTCCGACAACTGCTGGCGGCTCCGTGGGCCGTGCCGGTGTAGCAGGTACAGCAGGTTGGACTGCGATTGGGTTAAGTGCATGCGGGAATAATAACGAATGAAAGATTAAATGTCCAGTATGATCGCCCGTAAATCACTATTCGTACGCAATATGCTCAAAAATGATCAAAAATGCTTGACAATATATAACTATAACGATATTAATCAGGCGGTGAAGGCCCGCATCCCCGTCGACCGCCAAAGGAGACCGTCATGAACAGTCCCCAACCATCGTCGGACGCCTCGTGCGAGAAGATCGCCACGCACATCCTTCACGACGCCGGCGAAGCCAGCCGGGCTATCGCCGGCCAGATCGCTCGGATCATCCGTGATCGTCAGGCCTCTGGCGCGCGCTGCGTGCTGGGCCTGGCCACGGGTTCCACACCCGTCGGCGTGTACGACGAACTGGTCCGCCTGCACCGCGAAGAAAACCTGAGCTTTGCGAACGTGGTGACCTTCAATCTCGACGAATACTTCCCGATGCAGCCGAACGAGTTGCAGAGCTACCACCGGTTTATGCAAGAGTACCTGTTCGACCGCGTCGACATCGACCCGGCCAACGTGCACATCCCCGATGGCACGCTCAGCGCCGAGCAGGTGCCCGCGTATTGCAAGGCCTACGAGCGGGCCATCGAAAAGGCCGGCGGCATCGATGTGCAGTTGCTCGGCATCGGCCGATCGGGGCACATCGGCTTCAACGAGCCCGGCTCGTCGCGCGAAAGTCTCACCCGATTGATCTCGCTCGACCACATCACGCGTATGGACGCGGCCAGTGATTTTTTCGGCGAAGAGAACGTGCCGCGCCGCGCCATCACGATGGGCGTGGGCACGATCATGAACGCGCGCCGCGTGATCATGATGGCGTTCGGCGAACACAAGGCGCCGGTCATCGCCCAGGCCGTCGAAGGCCCGGTCACGCCGACCGTCGCCGCCAGCTTCCTGCAGCAGCACGCCGCGGCGGAGATCTACCTCGACACCGCGGCCGCGGCCGAGCTGACGCGCTGCAAGTCACCGTGGGTGCTCGGGCCCGTGGCGTTCGACGAGCGCCTCGTGCGTAAGGCCGTGATCTGGCTTGCGAAGCGGGTGGGCAAGCCGATCCTCAAGCTCACCGACGAGCACTACAACGAAAACCACCTGCAGGACCTGCTGGCCGAGCAGGGCCCGGCCTACCACATCAACCTGCGCGTGTTCCGCGACCTGCAGCGCACGATTAACGGCTGGCCGGGCGGCAAGCCCGCCGACTCGCGGCTGCCGGGCGACATCGTGCGGGTCGGCGACGACGTGTTCCCCAAGCGGGTGCTCATCTTCTCGCCGCACCCCGACGACGACGTGATCTCGATGGGCGGCACGCTCATCCGCCTCGTCGACCAGGGCCACGCGGTGCACGTCGCTTACCAGACCTCCGGCAACATCGCGGTGTTCGACCACGACGCGATCCGGTTCGCCGACTTCGCCGTCGAGTTCAACCGGTTGTTCGGCATCGAGCCGCGGCGCAGCGACGAGATCGAAGAACACATCGAGCAGTTCCTCAAGAACAAGGCGCCCGGGCAGATCGACTCGCCCGAGGTGCAGCAGATCAAGGGCGTCATCCGGCGGGGCGAAGCGCGGGCGGCTGGCCGGCATTGCGGGGTGGGCGTCGAGAACCTGCACTTCCTCGACATGCCGTTCTACGAGACGGGGCGGGTGCGCAAGAAGCCGTTGGGCGACGAGGATGTGCGGATCATCGTCGACCTGTTGCGCGAGGTGCGCCCGCACCAGGTGTACGCCGCGGGCGACCTGTCGGACCCGCACGGCACGCACCGCACGTGCTTGCAGGCGATCGAGCGCGCGCTCGACACCGTCGAAGACGACGACTGGTACCACGGCTGCGAGGCATGGCTGTACCGCGGGGCCTGGCAGGAGTGGGAGCCGGAGCAGGTGGACATGGCCGTGCCCCTCAGCCCCGAGGAACTGGACCGCAAACGCCACGCGATCTTCAAGCACGAGTCGCAGAAGGACAAGGCCCTGTTCCCCGGCCACGACGAACGCGAGTTCTGGCAACGCGCCGAGACCCGCAACCAGAATACGGCCAAGCTGTACGACCAATTGGGCTTCGCCGAGTACGAGGGCATCGAGGCGTTCGTGCGCTGGGAAAAACAGCAGAACGGGGTGGGCAGTTTTAAGCCTTCGCGTGCATCGACCGTGGCCCACCCGCTGCCAAACGGTTAACCTGCCACCTAGAGCAAATCGGAGGACTCGCACATGGTGCAGGTTGGCGTGATCGGCTTGGGCATGATGGGAGCGACCCACTTGGGCGTGTACGCCAAGCGCGACGACGTCGACGTCGTCGCGGTGGCGGAGAAGAACCCCGACCTGTTGCACGGCAAGGCGCAGGCCGAGGGCAACATCGAGGGTCAGGCGCAGCGGGGCGCCGACCTATCGACCGCGGCGAAGTACGCCGAGGGCCTTGACCTCATCGCCGATGCACGCGTGCAGCTGGTCGACATCTGTTTACCGACGCCGTTACACGTACCGTTCGTGACCGCGGCGCTCGACGCGGGCAAGCACGTGCTGATCGAAAAACCGTTGGCGCGTACGCACGCCGACGCGATGAAGATCGTCGAGGCCGCGGCGCAGAGTGATCGCGTCGTGATGTGCGCGATGTGCATGCGGTTCTGGCCCGGGTGGGCGTGGTTGAAGCGAGCGATCGACGAAGGGCGCTACGGGCGTGTGCTCGCGGCGCACTTCCGCCGGCTGGCCAGCCACCCCGGTGGGCCGTTCTACTCCAGCGCCGAGGCGTGTGGCGGGGCGATCCTCGACCTGCACATCCATGACACCGACTTTGTGCAATACTGTTTTGGCAAGCCCGACGCCGTGACCAGCGCCGGCTACGCGCACCCGACCGAGGGCATCGACCACGTGTTCACGCGCTACGAGTACGACGGCGGGCCGATGGTGACCGCCGAGGGGGGGTGGGCGATGGCGCCGGGTTTCGGTTTTGTCATGCAGTACACGGTGAACTTCGAACGCGCGACCGCGGTGTTCGACTTGGCCGGCGAGCACACGCTGAAGCTGTTCGAGAGCGGTCGGGTTGAGCACGTCGAGCTGCCCGCGGGCATGGGTTACGAACACGAGATCGACTACCTCGTGCGTTGCATCGCCGAAGGGCGACAGCCGCAGGCCGTCACGGTGGCGCAGGCGGCGGAGTCCGTACGGCTGGTTGAAGCGGAAACATCGAGCATCGTCAGCGGCCGACGGGTCGCGCTCTAGCCGCTTATTCGGCGGGGGTTGCGATGTCGAACCAGGCCGATGGCAACAACCGCGATCAGACCCAGTGGTGCTTGCGTTCGACGTGCATGTCGAAGAACCCGTATGCCGCAACGATCACAAAGCACACCAACGGAACGGAATAGGACACGGCGGCCCCAAACGCATCCACCATCGCCCCTTGGAGCAGCGGGAGCAGCGGGAACAGCGCGCCGCCAAGGATCGCCATCACCAGGCCTGCCCCGCCGAGTTTGGTGTCGTCGCCCAACCCGTGCAGCGCGATGCCGTAGATGGTCGGAAACATGAGCGACATGCACGCCGAGACGCCGATCAATGCCGCGACACCGATGATCCCCGGAAGCCCGATGATCACCCCACAGAGCACGATCGCCAAGCAGAAGTAGGCGCCATAAAATGCGAATTGCACGAGCGACGACTGGAACGTCGTCATCGTGAAGACCCGGCTAAACACCTTGACCAGTGGGTCGGTTATGTTATTTGCCAACCCCACGCGGCAAAACAGGTGGTCAGAAGGATGAACGGCAACAGCACGCCGCGTGGCAGCATGTCGGTTTTGCCTTGTTCGGTAGGCTGATTCATTGACGAGCCGATCTATTGTAGTATGGGAACGGAGCCATTGTTTCGGTTCTTTGTCAAAACAGGCCGCGCCCTTGACACACTTGCACGACGCCATCGGCGCGTACGACCGGTCGACGTCGTTGAGGTCGAAGCGGTGGGGTATTCTGGCCCGTACCATTTCTTTCGTGTGTTCAAACGGGTGCACGGCCTGGCGCTTCGTCGCGTACGTGGCGCGTGGCGTTTGAACCCAATTGCGCCTAAGCCCGGGGTGTAGCTGAATGCGCAGGTAGCGGGTTGTTTCGCGTTAATTTGCGATTCAGGTGTCCTCTCGGCGTGCGATCAGGCATATTTAGATGGGGGGAGCAATCCCCGAGCGTTTTACCCTGCGCGATATAGCGTATGAGTTGGCCTTCGTAGGGCCAGCCCACCCCGTGACTAGGCCGTCAATCCGGAGAAAGACCCTGCGCATGCGAACCCTCATCCCCGTTAGTGTCGTCGGCCTCGTGATGCTGTGCGGCGTTGTCGGTGTGAAGGCCGACAGCCCGAATATTTTGTTCATCCTCAGCGACGACGTGGGGGTGGGGGATCTGGGCGTGACCGGTCAGCTGGCGCGGGCGGCGCAGGGGTTGCCGGCGATCAGCACGCCGAATATCGACAGCATTGCCAACAACGGTCTGCGCTTCAACAGCGTCTATGCGACCGCGCCGATGTGCGAGCCGACGCGCACGGCGTTTTTGACCGGCTTCCACCAAGGCCACGCCGTCAACGACCGCAACGACACCGCCAAGTGGATCCGCAACGGCGACGAAGACAAGACCTACGGCCAGGTCGTGCAGGAAGCCGGGTATGCGACGGGCTACTTCGGCAAGATGCACGCGTCGGGCGTGATGGGGTGGAGGAGCACGATCGAGGATGTCAACTCGCTGCCCACCGCCAAGGGGTTCGAAGACGTGATGCTGACCGACGGCTACCGAGGCAACGACCAGTGGGAAGACGACGGGCTTGGCGGCATGGTCAACCTCGGCAACCCGACCGGCATCTACAACCAACAGACGGTCGGCGATCGCGCGGTGAGCATGATCCAGGCCAAGGCCGCGGCCAACGAGCCGTTCATGATCACCACGTCGTTTTACGGTGTGCACTCGGACGTGAACCAGGTGCCCGAGCCGCACGATTACTCTTCCGAGAGCTGGTCGGAAGCGGAGAAGGACTACGCGGCGACACTGACATACCTCGACGGCCAGGTCGGCCGCATGCTCGCGGCGCTCGACGACCCGAACGATGACGGCGACAACGCCGACTCGATCCTCGACAACACCATCATTATTTTCGGCTCTGACAACGGCAACCAGAACGTCGACGGTCACAGCCCCAACTTTTTCGACAGCACGCTGGACCTGCGGGGGGTGAAGTTCAACGTGTACGAGGGCGGCATCCGTTCGCCGTTCTTCGTGCAGTGGGGCGATCAGATCAAGCCGGGCGCGGTCAACGAACCGGGCGACGTGAACGACACGTTCATCGGCACGTTCGCCGACCTGCTGCCGACGTTTGCCGAGGTCGCGGGCGCCGACGTACCGCTGGGCATCGACGGGCGGTCGATGTTGTCGGACCTGACGGGCGAGGGCCCGAGCGATCGGCCGGACTATTTTGTGTGGGGCACGAACGTCGCCAGGGCCGGCGGCTCGCGCGGCTGGGCGATCCGCATGGGCGACTGGAAGCTGGTCAAGCGCATGGGCGGCGGCGCGTTCGAGCTGTACAACCTCGCCACCGACGAGTCGGAGACGACCAACCTGGTGAGCAGCCGGCCGGACATCAAGGTCGCGCTTGAAACCATTGCGCTGGCTGAGGGCGCGCAGGACATGGGCGAGACCAACGGATCGGGTGGCGGCAACACGTATTTCGTGCAGTACAAGGATTGGAGCCCGGCGGGTGGTTCTGATGATTTTAATGCCGCGGCCAACTGGTCGGGCGGCACACCGAGCCAGAACAACGACGGTTCGGGCTTGCCCGCCGACAACTACGCGACCGGACCGGCGAACAACTGGCTGGCGACGGTCGTCAACGATGGGGGCGGCGGTGGGCCGTTTGCGCCGGGCGATGACGTGGTCAACGTGACCGACGACGCGGAGGTGCTCGCGCTGGAAGTGCGCGGCGTGGCGAACAAGATGACCGTCAACATCGAGCGTCACCACGAACTGGCGGCGCGCAACGAGTTCCGCATCGGCGCGAACGGCCGGGTCAACCTCGACGACGCCACGCTGAACACGATGCGCACCGTGGACGTGCGCGACGGTGGCGAGCTGACCGGTCACGGCACGGTCACCGGCAACCAGGACATCATCGCGGGCATCGCCGAGTTTGCGGACCAGGGTTTGCTCGAGCCGCACGTGGTCAACAGCGGCCTGGTGGCGCCCGGCCGGCCCGACGACCTGCCCGCGGCGCCCGACCCCGGCCCGACGCCGACGGAGACGGTGATCGACATCGACAATGGTGACTTCGAGTTGCCCGTGTACGAGGGGCCACCGGGCATCGCGTCGAACACGGTTATCGGCTGGAACGAAGAATCGGCGAGTCACTCGAGCATCGACGACCAGGTCGGCAACCTTGCGCCGAGCGATTTCACGCAGACCGGCCGTTTGCACGACAACACCGGCGCGGCGATCAACCAAAACCTCGGCTACAACTGGTCGCTGGGCGAGACGCTGACGCTCTCGTTTGGCGCGTGGGAGGCCGGCTGGCGGATCGGCGACGTGGGCGATGCGTTCGTGGTCGAGCTGCGGCAGGCCGACGGCACGGTGCTGTGGGATTCGGGCACGCTGAACGTCGACGACACGCTCGCGGGCACGACCGGCAACGTCACGCTCGGCCCGGCCAACGATACCTTCGTGTTAGCCATCGACACCGACACGTTTACGGCGGGCACGCCGGGATCGGAGCTGAACCTGCGCTTCAGGCACGCGGGCGGCGTGACGTGGTTCGACGACCTGTCGCTGGTGTCGGATTTGGTGGTCGTGCTGCCGAACGTCGACCTCGATTCGACGGGTGTGCTGACGATCGAGGGCGATTACACGCAAACCACCGAAGGGGAGTTGGCGATTCAGCTGGCGGGCACGGACCAGTCGGACCCGCTCGACGTGCAGCACGACCAACTCGTGGTGACGGACGCGGTCGAACTGGCGGGGGCGTTGAGTTTGTCGACCGATGATGGGTTTACGCCGGCGCTGGGCGACGAGTTTGTCATCATCACCGGCGACACGCTGACCGGCAATTTCGACAACGCACAGGTCAGCGGCGCGGCGATCGACGCCAGCACTTCGTTGGCGGTGCTGTACGAAGACGGGCCCGACGGCGACGCGTTGACCGACCGCGTGCGGCTGGTGGCGACCTACAACGGTGACGCCAACGGTGACGGTGAGGTAAGCTTGGTCGACCTCAATGCGCTTGGCGCGAACTTCGGTTCGGTAAATGCAACGTGGCAGAGCGGCGACTTCAATTACGACGGCGAGGTGAGCTTGTTGGACCTCAACGCTTTGGGCGCCAATTTCGGCCAATCGGTCGCTTCGGCAACGCCCGCGGTGCCTGAGCCGGCGGGCTTGTTTTACGTGTGGTTCGGCGCAATATTTTTGCTTCGCCAACGATCGCGGGCTATGGTTAAACACGCGATTGACGCATAAAAAGCGGGTCGCGCCCGGCCGGTCGCGGACCGTCGGCCGCATCAACCGCGGGGATCGAAGGACGTGCTCGAACCACAGTTGAAGGCGAGGCCGCGATGTCGAAACACTTGTGCGGGGTGGTGTTGGCGGTCGGTCTGTGGGCGGGCCCGCTGCGGGCGACCACGGTGACCATCGACCCCCAAGCCGCCGCGGGCCCGACCGTGCAGCGGTGGGGCTGGGACCTTAAGGGCAGCGCCGGGCTGGCGGACACGCTCGCCGAAGCGCAGCTCTATTACCAGCAAGGCCCGGCCAACCTCGTGCGCGTGCCGATCTTTGTGGATGCACACTTTTCAAACGGTTCGGTGACCGCGTCGCGTTACGCGACCGTGATCAGCTCGATCAACAACATCAAATCGGTCAACCCGGACGTCGAGGTGTTCGTCAGCCTGAAGTTGCAGGGCGCCGACACGTTCATCGGCCCCGCGTCGGAGCCGGGTTGGGTCACCGCGCCGTCGGTCGAGTGGGGCGCGGAGACGGGCAATATCTTTGGCAACACCGTCGACAAGCCCAACCCCGTGCACTACAGCAAGCTGGTGGCCGACTTCTTCGACTACTTCGACGGCCAGGGCATCGCGATCGATTACGTGGGCCTGAACAACGAGACCAACGGGGCGCTGACGTTCGATCGCTACGCCGATTCCGTCAACCGGTTGAACGCCGAGCTGACCGGCCGGGGCTACGACCTCAACGATTTCAAGTACATCGGGCCCGACACGTTCAGCCCGACCGGGGCCGACAACTTCGTGCTCAACTTGCAGGGCATCGGCCAGGGCGACACGATCGATATCGGCGGCACGCACATGTATTCCGGCCACCCCAGCCACACGCGCAACCACATCACCAACCTGGTCAACGTGACCGGCGGGAACGTGTGGCACACCGAGGTGCACTTCCAGGACACCAGCACGTCGAACATCCGCAAGAAGATGGGCATCGCGTTTGCGGCGAACCTGGCCGGGGCGGACTCGTTCGTGTGGTGGCAACCGGGCTCGGGCGCGAACGACATCGGCGACACGATCAAGCGCGACATCACCGCGTCGATGGTCGGCGCCACGCCGCTGGTGACCACGCCCGGTTTCAACGAGCAGGACCCCGACGACGACGCGCCGCTTTACCAGGCGTACATGAACGAAGACGGCCGGGTGACGCTGTGGATCGCCAACCCCGGCAGCACCGATGCCGGCTTCAGCGTGGAGATGCTTAGCGGCGGGGTGTTCGTGTCGCCAGGGCCGTTTTCGCCGTCGGACCCGTCGAGCGTGTACTGGCAGGGCGTGGGCGCGATCACCGGCTCGAACAGCGGTTCGTTGAACCTGACCGTCGACGCCGACCAGCGCGGCTTCACGGTCGACGAGATCCCCGCGGGCTCGATCGCCAAGGTGGTGTTCGACAAGGCCGTGCTGACACGCAAGTGGAGCGGCACGTTCGGCGTCGGCACCTGGGACGTGCAGGCCACGCCGCACTTTCAAGAGTCCGACATGCTGTTCTACGACCACGACCGCGCGGTGTTCGACGACACCAGCCCGGGTGATAATGTCGTCGATGTCGTGGGCACGGTCACGCCCGACTCGGTCGCGATCACCACCGCGGAGGGCTACTCGATGCTGGGTTCCGGCACGATCGTCAGCGCCGGCGACCTGAACAAGTCGGGCACGGCCGTCGCGATGATTTCTGCGAACCTCATGATCGCCGGCAGCACCAACGTCAACCAGGGCACGCTGATCATCGCTCACGACAGCTCGGCCAACCCCGGCGACTACAGCGTCGCTTCCGGCGGCGTATTGCAGGTCGGCAACGCCACCCTCGCCGGCAACCTGGCGGCGAACCACATCGATATCGCCGCGGGCGGCACGCTCGAGATCGTCGACGACGACGGCACGCTCGCTGGCACGCTGACCGGCGGCGGCACGATCAACGCCCACGAGACCGTGCTGTACTCGGCCGACACCACCGCCTTCACGGGCACGGTCAACCAGCTGTCAGGCAACCTCGACATCGACGCCAACGCGCAGAACTTCAACGCCGCGGCGACGATCAACCTCAACGGCGGAAACCTCAATTCGTTCCCCGGCACGCTGGACCGCACCGTCAACGGCGCCGTCAACGTGATCGACGGCAACGTGCGCGTCGGCAACAACGACGCGATCCTGACCTTCGCCGGCCAGGTCAACGTGACCGATCCGTCGTCGCAGTTCCGCACCGACGCCAACTCCGAGATGGTCATCAACGGCCTCGACCTCGGCGCGGGCGTGGACCTGAACCTGCGCGCGATGGCGCCGCTCGCCAGCGGACGCGGCACGTACATCAACGGCAACGTCACCGGCAGCGGCGGCCTGACCAAGAACGATTCCGGCGGGTTGCAACTCAACGGCGCGGCCAACACGTACACCGGCAACACCACCGTCAACGCGGGCACGCTCGTGGTCGGCGCCGGCTCGAGCCTGGGGGCTTCGGCGGTGATCACCGTCAACGCGGGCGCGACGCTCGACGTGTCGGCCGGCGGCCTGACGCTCAGCGGCCAGACCCTCGCGGGCGCCGGCAGCGTGGTCGGGTCGGTGACCGCCGACGCGGGCGCGACGGTCGGCCCCGGCGCCAGCGCGGGCGTGCTGAGCGTCGACGACATGACGTTCAACGCCGGCTCAACGTTCGCGGTCGAACTCGGCGGCACCACCCCCGGCGGCGGGCACGACCGGTTACAGGTGACCCACACCGCGACGCTCGGCGGCGGCGTGGCGATCTCGGCGATCAACCCGTTCACGCCCTCGCTCGGCGAGACGTTCGTGGTGTTGACGGCGAACACTGTCGATGGCGGATTCGACCAGACCGCCGTCACCGGCGCGTCGCTCGGCGCGAACACCTCGCTGGCGCTGCTGTACGCGCCCGGTGAGGTTCGGCTGTACGCGACGTACAACGGCGATGCCAACGGCGATGGCGAGGTCAGCCTGATCGACCTCAACGTGCTGGGCGCAAACTTCAGCGACACCGACGCGACCTGGCAGACCGGCGACTTCAACTACGACGGGGTGGTGAGCCTGGCCGACCTCAACGCGCTGGGGGCGAACTTCGGCCAGTCGGTGCCCGCGGCGCCCGCGGTGCCCGAGCCGGCTTCGCTGGTGTTGCTGGGGCTGGGTGGCTTGGCGCTGGCGCGTTGCCGTTAATTGCATGTCATAAATGCTCAGCCGGGGCGTCCTGTTGACCGTAGCGATCCCCCGGTCGACCAGGTGCCGTTGATGCGTTTGTTCTGTTTCATATTCGTGCTCAGCCTCACCACGCTCGCCGGCGCCGAGGCGCCAAGCCTGGCCGGTGACGCCGAGCCGGTGGTGACCTTCGAGGTTGACTTGCGCAAGCGGCACCAGGTGATCCGCAACTTCGGTTCGTCGAGCGGGATGCGCAGCGGTTACCTGGCCAAGTACTGGCCGCGTGAGTCGGTCGACCAGTTGGCCGAGTGGCTGTTCAGCCGGGAGTTCGACGCGGACGGGTCGCCGAAGGGGGCGGGGCTGTCGTGCTTCCGTGTGCAGATCGGCGCCGGCACGTGGTACCAGGGGCAGCGCGGCAAAGACAGCGGCATCTCCACCGAATGGCGGCGGACCGAGTGTTTCCTCCAGCCCGACGGTTCGTACGACTGGGACGCGTGCGCCGGCGAGGTGTATTGGATGCGCCAAGCGCGCGAATACGGTGTCGAGACCGTGATCGGCTATGCGAACTCGCCGCCGGTCTATTTCACGATGAGCGGTTACGGCTACCGCACGCCCGGTACGCCGATCGGCAACCTGAAAGACGACAAGTACGACGACTACGCGCAGTTCCTGGCCAACGTCGCGGCGCACTTCGAGCGTCAGCGCATCGGCTTCGACTACATCAGCCCGGTCAACGAGCCGCAGTGGGCGTGGCAGTACCCCAGGGGCGGGCCGGCCAAGCAAGAGGGCAGCGAGTGGCACAACACGCAGATCAAGCGCATCGTCGTTGAGTTGAACCGCGCGCTGAACGCCAAGGGGTCGAAGGCGAAGATTCTCATCCCCGAGTCCGCCGACCTGCACGCGGTCAACGGCCGCGACGCGAGCAAGCACGGCCACCAGTTGAACTTCTTCAACCCGCGCAGCGAGTTGTACGTCGGGCGCATCCGCCGGGTCGCGCCGGCGATCGCGGCGCACAGCTACTTCACGGACAAGTCCGACAAGCAGATCGTCGAGGTCCGCCGCAAGTTGCGCAAGGACATCGAGGCGGTCAAGCCGAAGGTCGAGTATTGGCAGACCGAGTACTCGATGCTGCAGGACGGCTACCGCGAGGGGCGACAGACGGTCACGGAGATGGACGGGGCGCTATTTTTAGCGAAGATCATCCACTTCGACCTGACCGAGGCGAACGCGTCGGCGTGGCAGTTCTGGGCGTCGAACAACGGCGGGCCGAAGGCGGGGCAGGTCAACCGCTATTCGCTGAACACGCCCAACGCGCCCAACGATATCCGCGCGTCGAAGAACCTGTGGGCGCTGGGGCACTACAGCCGGTTCGTCCGGCCGAACATGGTGCGGGTGGGCTTGAACCGCTCCGACAAGCTCCGCGCGGTCCAGTCGGGCCGCAAGCAGATGGCTTCGGCCTACTTCGACAAGCGGGCGTACCGGGTCGTGGTGGTCGTGATCAATTACGAAGACCGCGAAGTGCCGATCCGGGTGACGGGTTTCAACCAGACGGCCACGCTGCTCAAGCGGCGCGGGCTGACGCCGTTCGTGACCACCGCCGAGCCCGCGGTCAACATGCGGCGTTACGCGAAGGTGACGCCGAGCGACACGGTCGTGCTGCCGCCGCGTTCGATCGTGACGTTCGCCACCGACCCCGACGCGGGCGTGCGGGGGCGCGGCGTCGATAAAAAACAAGCACCGGCCGACTGACGCCGGTCGGTGCTGTTTGGACCTCCTCCCCATGAGGACCGCATCCTTCCCCTTCTCCAGGCATCCAACACCCCTCAAAAGGGCGCCCCTCCATCGTGTCATCTTTCTTGGCTCAGCGGATGCTGAAGGTCCTTGAACTGATCGTCGGCGACGTGCGCGAACGCGCCGCCGCCGTAGCGTTTGTTTTCCGCTTCCGTGCAGAACAGTTGCCCCGACCTTCCGTGCTCAGCGTCGATGTGAACTGACGCCGGGTTAGACAGTATCCCTAAAAGTACCCGCAAGCTGACCAAAGTCAACCACAACTTATCGGAATAAACGACGGTTAATCCTGTTTTGCGAAATTGGTTGGTCTTGCGCACCGCGCGCCGCGGCGGGGCTATTGCCCATTTCCACAACCGACCTGATCGAGGTCCACGCATGCCCCTTCGGCGATCAGCGGGCCAGTCTTTCGGCGGTGCGTGCGCAACTCGTGAACTACGTTCTTCATGTCGTCGTAAAACGGGGCGGTAAACGACATCGGCTTATCCGTGATCGGGTGATTGAAGGCCAACACCGCCGCGTGCAGCGCGGGGCGTGCGATCAGCAGGTCGTCGCGCAGGTCCACCTTGGCCCAGATCTTCTGCCCCTCGTCCTTGGCGCGGGCGAAGGTGAGCATTGGTTGCGCGCCCGCGGCGGTTGGGGGCGCTTCGAGCTCGGGCCGGCCGACCAGCTCGCCGCCGTAGATGATGTCGCTGATGATGGGGAAACCCAACCACGTCAGGTGCACGCGGATCTGGTGGGTGCGGCCGCTCTTGAGTTCGAGCTCGACCAGCGAATAGCCGTCGAACACCTCGCGCACGCGGTAGAGCGTGACCGACTCGCGGCCGGCGCCGTCGTTGCGCACGGCGTAGGCCTCGGCGACGGCGGGGTGCTTGCCGATGGGCTGGTCGATCACGCCGCCGGGCGGGGTCACCTCGCCGTGCACGATGGCCAGGTAATACTTCTGCACCTGGCGCTGCTCGAACATGCGGCCGAGCCGCCAGTGGGCTTCGTCGGTCTTGGCCACGACGATCGCGCCGGTGGTGTCCTTGTCGAGCCGGTGCACGATGCCCGGGCGGAACTCATCGACGCCGACGCTCGACAGCGCCTCAAGGCCGTTTTCCTGCACGTCCTTGAAGTGCCAAGCTAGGGCGTTGACCAGCGTGCCCGACAGGTTCGAACGCGCCGGGTGGACGATGAGGTTGGGCTGCTTGTTGATGACGATCAGGTAATCGTCTTCGTAGAGCACGCTGAGCGGGATGTCCTCGGCGGGGATCTGCTTGATGGGCGGGGGGGGCACGACCACGTCGATCACGTCGTCGGCACGGATGACGGTCGAGGCCTTGGGCTCCCGGCCGTTGACGGTGACCGCGCCGGCGTTGATGAGTTTCTGCAGGCGCGAGCGCGACAGGCCCGGCAGCCGCGCGGTGAGGTAGCGGTCGAGGCGTTTTTTCACGTCGCGGTGGATCACGAACCGGCGGTGCTGGGCGCCGTCGGACTCTTCTGTGACTTCCGGGTTGGTGATTTCATGATCGTCGCCGTCTTGCGGGGGTGCGATCATGGGGTGGGTTGGCTGGCGGGCGCCTCGGGCTGCGTGGTGGGCGCTTGGGGTGTCTCGGCCGGTTGCGTGGTGGGCGCTTCGACGGGCTTGGGCGGGGTCAGGCCCTCGATGGTCGGCGAATCGGGGAAGGGCTTGGTGCCGCCCAGCGTGTCGGGCACCGGGGGTAACGACAAGGCGGGAGCGGGCGCGGCGAACGCGATCGTGCCGGCCAACTGGCTCAACCGTTCTTTTTTGCTTTCCGCGATGCTGGCGAGGGTCTTGTACACGCCGGCTTCGGCGATGATCAGGTCGTACTGCTCGCCGGCTTCGTTGATCTGGCCGATCGAGGTGAGCGTCGCGGCCAGGCCGAAGCGGGCGTTGAGCTTGACCAGGGACGGCTCGTGTGCGTGCGGGCCGTTGATCACCTTTTCGTAGAGCGGCACGACTTCCGTGCTGAGCTTTTTGACCTTCTCCTCCGACAGGCGCGGCACGGTTGCGTCGGGCACGGTGCCCGGCTCGATGCCGTACACGACCTCGCCGTACATCTGGTCGGCGGCGTTCAGCAGCGCGTAGCCCGATGCGCCCGGCAGCTTGGCGTGGGTGTTGGCGGCGCTGCTGTAAGCGGCGGGCGTCTCCGCGACGTAGATCTCCGTCCAGGCGGCTTCCTGGTTTTTGCGGTCCTTGGTGCGGTACCAGTTGGTCAATACGTACGCGGCCACCGCGACCAGCACGACGACCAGGATCGTCATGCTGTGCTTCTGCCAGAACTCGCCGAGGTGCGTGAGAAACTCGCGCAGGTCGTTCTGTTCCAGCTCTTCTTTGTGTTGCTTGTCCATCATGTCGGTCAGTTCGTTTCTGGTGTGGCGTTGGCGGGGCCGAACGGCTGGACGTGGATCGCCACGTTCGTGCGTTTGCCGGTCAGGCCGCCGACCTCGGTGATGCGCACTTCGCACCGCTCGGTCGCGTTGGTAAAGTTCAGCGTGTATATGCCGCGCGTCGTGCGGCGGTCCTGCATGGTCCAGCCCGCGTCGGGCATCTGCGTCTGGTAGAAGCGGTCGACGTCGATCTTCGCGTCGCGCCCCTGGTAGGTGTGGTCCACCAGCCGGCCCGCGGCCAGCGTGTAGTCGCGGCTGATCGATTCGACCAGCACGAACCCGATCGGCACCGGCAGGTCGTCGATCGGCGGCTTGGCCTGAGGCATCAGGCCGGGGCCCGCCACCGCCTGGCTTTGGCCGCCGAGGTCGAGCAGGCCGCCGCCGTTGCCGCCGTTGCCGTTCGACAGCTTCGACTCGCACCCGAGGTTCAGGGCGAAGGCAAGCGCGAGGGCTAGGCTGGTTAGCGTCGTGCGTTGCATGGCTTCCGATCGAAAGCGACAAGTTTAGTCACATGCCACGCTTGCGGCAACGCGGCGCCCGCTCAGCCGCCCTGGTAGCGGGCCAACCCTTGCAGATCGGCCCCGGCGGTCAATTGCTTTAGTCTATCGCTGAACGCCCACAAAGGCCCGGGCGGTGGCTCATCGAAACCCAACACGCCCGCCACCGCCGCGCCCAGCGGCTCCAGGCCCACCCCGTCGGTGGCGCAGGTCGTCAGCAGGGGTCGTTTGGCCGGGTGCGCCGCGCCTTCGTCCGGCTCTTTTAAGTCCACCTTGTTCCACACCGCCAGGTCGGCCGGGCGGGGCAGGTCGTCACCGCTCGGCCAATCGCGCTCGCCGTCGCGGATCGCGATCAACACCTCAGCCCCCCCGATCACCGCACGCGCCAGGCCGATGGCGCGCTGCTCGATTGCGTCGGGCGACCGGCGCAGGCCCGGCGTGTCGTGCCATCGCACCGCCAGTTCGCCCATTGGCGTCGGCAACTCCGCCAGCGCCGCGACCCAGTCGCGCGTCGTGCCCGGCAGGTCGGCGGTGATGCTCGCCGCCCGGCCCACCACGAGGTTCGTCAGCGTGCTCTTGCCCACGTTCGCCCGCCCGACCAGCACCACCGACGGCGGCGTCACCAAGTGGTCCAGCACCCGGCTGTCGCCGAGCACCTGTGCCGCATCGATCGCGCCGCTTGCGATCGCGTCGCGCCACCGCTGCGGTTGCGCCAACAGCAGGTCGCACGCCGCCGGGCTCGCCGCTTGCGCGAGCGTGGCGAGCATGTCGGCTTCGAACTCGCTCGCCGCTTCGGGGTAGCGTGTACGTGCGTCGACTTGTTCGACGGGGTTGGCACCGAGTTCGCTTAGCCGTTCACACAACCGCTGCACCACGCGTGGCCCGCCGTGCGGCATGAGTTGACACCAGTCGTCGTGCAGCGCCACGACCAAGCCTTCGTCGATGTCTTCGAATTGCGCCAGCGCCGCACGTCGTGTCGGCTGCACGCCCGTGAGCTTTTCAATAACAGCCGCCACACCGTCGCCGAACACTTGCACGATCGCGATCGCGCCGGGGGCCGGCGCGGTGACGAGCTGGTAATGCACGCTCACGGTTGTTGTCGGTAGGGGTTGTCGGCGTCGATATCGTCGGCGTACATCGCCCGGCCCGTGGGCAGCAGCAACACCAGCACCGCCAGGGCCACGGCAGCGGCGATCAAGGCCCACCATGATTCGTTCGCGGTGAACCAGAGAATCAGTGATTGGATCGCCGCGCCTTCGCACAGGGCCATCGCGATGACGTTGCCCGTGAAGTATTGCGCCGGCAACACCACGCCACCCGCCGCGCCCTTACGGTATACCGCCTGCCGCACCAAAAAACCCGCGGGGATGGCGCACAACATGGTGCCGCAAGCGATAAACGTGAGCGGCCCCGGCGGTTTTTGCTCGACGGGCTCGTGCGATTGGTGCAGGAAGACCAGCATGCCGCCGATCGTTACCACGCCCATCACCAGCGCGAACCAGATGATCCGCAGGTTGAGCAGCGCGGTTTTGGGGTTGTTCATCTCGGCCATGGTTATGCGTCCGTTTGCTCCAGTTGGTAACGCCGGGTCACGGCCATGCCACGCAGCGTCAGGTCGTCGACGATCGATTCGACCAGCTCGTAGCCATCGAACAGCGTGTGTGCGTCGCCGCCGGTGGCGATGATGTTTGGGTATGCGCCGTAAACCTCGGCGTACTTCTCGGTCAGCTCACGGACGGCGCCGCGGATGCCGTGGAACACGCCGTCGAGCATGGCCTCGGTGGTGTTGTGGCCGATCGCCTCGGCGGGCTTGCGGAACTTCAGCTCGGGCAGCAGGGCGGTGTGTTCGTGCATGGCTTCGAGCTGCATCTGCGCCCCGGGCAGGATCGCGCCGCCGTGGAACGTGCCCTCGCCGTCGACGAAGTCGACCGTGACCGCCGAGCCGGCGTCGACCACGACGCACGCCTGCTTGACCCGGTCGTAGGCCGCGGCCGCGTTGAGCAGGCGGTCGGCGCCCACGATCGACTCGGGGTCGAGCTTGCGGCCGATGGGGATCGGCACGTGCTCGTCGACCTTGGCGGTGGGGCACTGCAAGACGGTCAGCGCCTCGAGCGCCGCCTTGGCCGCGTCGTCGTTGACCGCCGAGAGAAACGCGATCGGCTCGCCGCCCTCGGCCTCGGTGACCTGCGCGTGCACCTCGCCCAGCGCGTCGGCCAGGTCGTCGTCGTGGTCGTGCGTGAGGTGGTGCAGGTCGCCGACTTGCTCGTCGATCACCGCCGCGAACTGCGTGCGGGTGTTGCCGACGTTGATTGCGATGAGGTTGACGCTCATGGTTGGGTTTGTGCCTTTGCGAATGAATCTTCTTCGGGGTGCAGCATCAGCCAGCAGTCTTCGAACAGCTCACGCGTGCCCTCGCCGGTCGCCGCGGAGATCGGGTACATCTTCCGGCCGATGCCGTCGTGGAGCAATTCGATCGCCGCCTCGTGGTCGGCCCGGTCCGTGCCCAGCAGGTCGACCTTGTTGACCGCGACCAGCATCTGTTTATCAGCCAGCACGGGCGAGTACCGCTTCAGCTCGGCGTTGATCGCGTGGAAGTTTTCAATCGGGTCGCTGCCGTCGGCCGGTTCGACCTCGATCAAGTGAACGAGGATGCGCGTGCGTTCGATGTGCCGCAGGAACGCGTGGCCCAGCCCCGCGCCGTCGGCGGCGCCCTCGATCAGGCCCGGGATGTCCGCGACAACCAGCCGGCGGTAGCCCGGCAGCTCGGCGATGCCCAATTGCGGCTCGAGCGTGGTAAACGGGTAGTCGGCGGTCTTCGGCCGGGCCCGCGAGATCGCGCTGAGCAGCGTGCTCTTGCCGGCGTTGGGCTTGCCGACCAGGCCGATGTCGGCGATGAGTTTCAGTTCCAGGCGCAGCGTGCGCTGCTCACCGGGTTCGCCGGGCGTCGCGTGGCGGGGGGTCTGTTGCGTGGCGGACTTGAAGCGCTCGTTGCCGTAGCCGCCCTTGCCGCCGGCCGCGGCGAGCATGCGTTTGTCGTCGGCGTCGAGGTCGCAAAGCAACTCGCCGGTCTCGTCGTCGTAGATCAGCGTGCCCGGCGGCACCTCGATGACCAGGTCCGCCCCCGCCTTGCCGAACCGGCTCTTGGTGCGGCCGTCCTGGCCCTTCTCGGCGTTCCAGTGATGGCGGCCGGCCATGTCCAGCAGGGTGTCGACGCCCGCCTTGGCCAGCAGGATCACCGAGCCGCCGTCGCCGCCGTCGCCGCCGTCGGGCCCGCCTTTGGGCTCGAAGGCCTCGCGCCGGAAGCTGACCATGCCGTCGCCTCCCTTGCCCGCTTTGACGTAGATGATTGCCTGGTCGACCAGCATGGCCTCGGTGATCCCAAATGGGGGTGAAAAACAGGGTATCCTAGCCGTTGGTCGACCAGTTCCCAAGTGTGGCCAATTATGACCTTGACGCGGGGTGGGAAATATCCCATAATTGGACAAGCAAATCGCATTTACATCGCTCTTGGCTCCGGCAGGTTAGATAAGCCTCGTGGCCGCAAAAGGATCGGGTTTCCATGATATCACAGACAACCGAGTACGCTTTGAGAGCGGTGGTCTATTTGGCCCAGCACGCCAGCGAAGCTTGGACCACCAAGCAGATCGCCGCCGCGACCCGTGTACCGGCGGGGTACCTGTCTAAGGTCCTGCAAGGTCTCAGCCGCGCGGGGTTGATCACCAGCCAGCGCGGTAGGCACGGCGGGTTCCAACTCCACGCCGACCCCGACAAGCTCACGCTCCTCGAGGTCGTCAACGCCGTCGAACCCATCCGCCGCATCACGCGTTGCCCGTTGAACCTCAGTTCGCACGGCGATGACCTCTGCCCGCTGCACCGCAAGCTCGACGAGACCATCGCCGCCGTGGAAAAACAGTTCGCCGAGACGCCCGTCTCCGAGCTGCTCGGCCGGGAAGACACGCCCGAACCGCTCTGCGAGTTCCCCGCCGGGCGTAACGTCGGCACCGGTCGCAAGGTCAACCTCCGCGTCGACGCCGAGTAAACACATTCGTCCCGCCATTCCGTTGCCAACGCTTCGGCGTTGCGTATACTGACCCGTCCCCGGCCGCGTAGCCAAGTGGACTAAGGCAACGGTTTGCAAAACCGTCATTCGTGGGTTCGAATCCCACCGCGGCCTTCGATCGATCAACCGCCCACCAACCGGGCGGTTTTTTCTTTGCGCAACGCGATTGCGATAAAGCGGGGCGCTGCGCATCGTGCGCCGCGCCCCAGCAGGAACCGATTCGTGATTTCGGCTTATTCGCGCTCGCTGACCAGCACGTACGCGCAGCCGTTCGGCTCGGACCAGACCCGCACGTCGTACGCGTCGGCTCGCTCGACGGTGTGCGTCGAATCGCCCAGCGCCATCGGCATGCGGAAGTCGCTCGGGCAGAACTGGTACAGCACGTGCAGCCGGCCCGCGTGCATCCAGTGCGTACAGAGCACCGTGTGCCCCGCGAACCGGCATACCCGCGCTCCCTGCAACTCGTAGCCGAACTCGCCCGACAGGTCCGGCACGTCCACCGGCCAGTCCACGGTGTTGGCGAACTTGAGCTCGACCTCGTGCGGGTCGTGCGTCATCGCCTGCACGTAACTATGGCGCAGGTGGTTGTCCACGGCCAACTCAGCGATCTGGTCCACGGTGTAGGCGTGGCCCGTGTTCACCACCCACACCGTCACGCCGATCGCCAGCGCCGCGGCCAGCGGGCCCGCCCACCTAGTGATGCGCCCCACCCACGGGCTGCGCAGCGGCGCCTCGTCGGGCATGCGCTTCAGCCGGTCGGCCAAGCCCCCCGGCACCTCGCCGTGACGCAGCGCCATACGCACGTCTTCGTCGAACCGTTGCAGCGACAGCCACTCGGCTTCCGCCCATGCGCCGGCCGCGGTGACCTCGGCCATCACCGCCAGCCGCAGCGGGTTGTCCGGCGAAAGCGCCGCCACCTCGCCCATGCGCTGGCGGAGCAACTCGACCTGTTCCTGGTTCATCTCGTTCATGTCACGCACCTCGCAAACGCAGGTCCCGGGTGCCGCTGCTGTTTCGTTCGCTGGCCCGTTCCTGCTGGGCCAGGCTCGCACGCAGCGCCTGCCGCGCGCGGTGGATCCGGCTGAGTACCGTGCCCAACGGCACGCCCAAGCGCTCCGCCGCCTCCCGGCAACTCAAACCCTCGAGGAACACCATCAAGAACGGCGTGCGAAAACGCTCGTCCAAGTCGTCGAGCGCCAGTTGCAACGACTCGTGGCGCGTCATCCGTTCCAGCGTGCTCGCCCGGTCCTTGCCCGGGCGGTTCTCGATCGGTTCGGCCGGCGCCGTGGTCTTGACCTGTCGGCCCTTGTCCCGCAGCCAGTGCGAGTAGCGGTACCGCAAGATCTGAAACAGCCACGCCCGCGCCCGGCTCGGATCACGCAGCGACTTCATCGAACGCCACGCGTGATAAAAAGTCTCCTGCGTCAGGTCCTCGGCGATCTCGCCACGGCCGGTCATCCGCAGGGCGAAACGGTACAACTCCACCGAGTGGTCGGTCACCCAACGCTCGTAACGGGCGCGGGGGCTGGTATCCGTGTTATCGGGTTCTGGTGCGTTCATGGCTCGCAAACGAAGTGCAACGGTGCCGGCGGTTTATTCCATGATATCTGCCAAACCGTAGCGATCCGCGACCCACAGGTCGCTCGGCAGGTCCACATCGGGCAAGCTGGGCAATACACAGACGCTCAAACCGAGCTCCGCCGCCCGCGCCAGGGTCTGTTCGAGCACCCGTTCGCCACCCCAGGCAATGCCGCGGAACAGCGCGGGTTGTGGGCGTTTGAGCCCGACCAGGTAGTACCCGCCGTCGTGCGCCGGGCCGACGACCAGGTCGCGCCGCGACAGGCCACGTGCGGCCTGTTGAACAAGCGCCGCCGTCAACGCCGGGCAATCCGCGCCGACCGCGATCACCTTGCCGCAGCCCGAGGCGAAGGCCTCGTCGAACGCGCTGTCGAGCTTCCTGCCAAGGTCGCCTTCGCCCTGCGGTTGCAAGTTCAACTCGTCGCCGAACAGCTCACGCATCTGACTCGCACCGCCGCCGGTGTACCGCACCTCGAGCGGCAGCGGGCGCAGGCGCTGCAACGCGTGGCGCGTCAACCGCGTTTGCAACTCGGCTGCGCCGCGTTCGCCCAGCGCCGAAATCATGCGTGTCTTGGTCTGCCCCGCCACCGGGTACCGCGTGAACAGCACCACGCGCAGCCGCTTGCGGCTTAGCGCCTCACGCGCATGCGCCGCCGCCTCGACCCCGATCGTGTACAAAATCTTCGTCCCCGCGCCCCACACCCCGCGCAGCGTGCCCGATATCTTCGACTTGCCGATGCGGTTGCGGTAGGGCGTGGGCACCTCGAGCTGGCGCAGGCCGAACCGCGCGGCGCGGGCCTGCATCTGTACCGTCCACCCGTAGTTGCGGTCGTCCATGCCGAGCTTATGCAGCGACGCGTAACGGATCGCACGGAACGGCCCCAGGTCCGTCGAACGCACCCGCCACACCGCGCCGAGCAGGGCGTTCGCCAGCCAGTTGCCGAAACGCTGCGTGGCGCTCAGCGCGCCGCGTTCGGCGGTGCCCCGCACGCGCGAGCCGATCACCAGGTCCGCCTCGCCCCGCGCAATCGGCCCGACCAGGTCGCCCATCGTCTCGGGGTGATCGGAATAATCGCCGTCGCAGAACACGACGATGTCGGGTGCGTGTAACGCTCCGATGCCTTTCAGGCAAGCCGCGCCGTAACCGCGTTCGTCTTCGTGAACGACCCGTGCGCCGTGTTGTGCGGCGACCTCGGCGGTGCGGTCCGTCGAGCCGTTGTCGACGACAACGGTTTCGCCGACCCACGGCGGTATCGCGTCGAGTACCTTGCCGATGGCCCGCTCCTCGTTGAGCACCGGGATGATGACAGCGATGTTGAGATGTTCGATCTGCGATCTTCGAAGTGCGATCTTGCCCGTGTTTTCAGATCGCAGATCGCAGATTGCAGATCGTACATTCCGATGCTTCCACCACATCGCCACGAGCCCCGCGATCACCGGCCCGTGTTCCAGCCACACGATCGAAGCGTGCGCGTGCTGCACGTAGTACAACGGCAGCAGGGCGCTGTATGCGATCAACGGCCAAACCGGCGCCAGCGCCACCAGCGGGGCGAACCACGTGTAGTACCACGGGAACTGCGTCGGGCTGATCATGAACGCGAACACCAGCACCGCCAGGCAGCGCACCGCCAGTTGCTCGGCACGCACGATGCGCCTCACGCTCAGCGCCAACGTAAACGCGACGACCAAGCCCACCGTCACGGCGCGCGTCATGTGCTTCGCGGCCCCTTCGTGCAGGCCGACCGACGAGCCGAGCTGTTGCCACATGTTCGCGTGCAGGCGGAACAGCGCCTCGTTGTTGTACCAGTAAGCCGCGAACTGAACCGTCCCCGAGTGGCCGCCGCCCGACAGCAGCATGGGCAGGTACAGAACGGTCACGCCGCCGACCAGCACGGCCGACGCTACGGCCAGTTCACGCCACCGCCCCCACGACGGGCGCAGCAACAGCGGCGCGAGCAACAACGGCCACGCCTTCGTGCCGATCGCCAACGCCAGCGCCACGGCGCACAACGCGGGTCGGCGTTTGATCGCCGCGACGATCGCCGCCAGCGCGAACGCCGTGGGTACAAGGTCCATGTGCAGCGAGCCGAACACCTGTTGCACCACCAGCGGGTTGCACCAGTAGATCGCCACCCACACCAGCGGCTTGCCTATGTGGCGCAGCAGTGCCACCACCGACAAAGCGATCAAGCAGTCGAATAGCAAAAAAACAAACCGCAACCCCAGCGGCTGCCACGGCGCAAGCTCGTGCGCCACCGCGAAAACCGCTTGCGTGACCGGCGGGTAGATCGTGCGCAGGTGCGGGTGGTTGATCTGTCGCAGCGTGTCTTCGCCCGACTTGGCCAATTCGTCAAGGGGCGGTGTGTGGTGCGCTTTGCTCGGTGCGTGGGCGTAAGGGTTTTCGCCCGTGGCGGTGACCGCGCCATCCCACAGGTAGCGGTGGTAGTCGTCTTCGGCGATCGGCAGGGCCGTGAACATCGCCAGTCGCATGCCCACGCCCGCGGCGATCAACACCAGCCACGCCGTGCGCGATGCGCCGAGCCGTTTGACGAGGTACACCCACAACGTGAACAACAACCCGGCCCCCATCACCAGCGCGGTCAGCCGACCGGCCGGCGGGGCCAGGCCCGGGCGCGTCTGCAGTTCGGGCGACAGGCGGGCCAACACGATGAACAACACCACGAGCCCGGCGCCCCCGAGGCAAAGCCCGGCGCGTTCGGCGATCGAGGCGGGTTGATCCGATTGGTTCACCGGCATCACACGACCAGTGTAACGTCAAGTCAGCGCCCCGCCGCACGACGAGCCGCAGCCGGCGGTGCAACCGAAGCAGTGGTCGCCGGTCGCGACGCGGCGGTTGGCGTGCGCCGCGGGGTCGAAGTCGCGGATGTGCCGC
Organism: Phycisphaeraceae bacterium; assembly: GCA_028282805.1. Taxonomy (GTDB): domain Bacteria; phylum Planctomycetota; class Phycisphaerae; order Phycisphaerales; family Zrk34; genus JANQHD01. The sequence continues at coordinate 39,857 of JANQHD010000024.1, forward strand.
GCCGCGCCGCCGGTGGTGGTCATGCCCAGCGCGTAGTTGAAGTCGCAGTCGTGCAACAGCCCGTCGTAGCTCACGTGCACCTGGTGCCGACACATCAGCGGGCCGATCGTGGCGGGGTTGAACGCGTCGGCCAGCGTCGCCATGTACCGTTCGGCCAAACCGTCGCGGTGCAGGTCGTGGTGGAACCGGCCGATCGGCATGTTGGTGATGGTCAATAGGTTATTAAAACGGATGCCGAATCGCGCGTCGAGCTCACGCTTGTACGCCGCCTCCAATACGCCGGTTTCCGGCGGCAGCGACGGCCCGAGCGGATTGTACACCAGGTCCAGCGTCAACCCCTCGGCGACGCCGTAACCGACTGCGTTGAGCTTGCGGATCACGGCGACGGAATCTTCGTACACGTGCACCCCGCGCTGCTTGTTGACGTTGTCCGGCAGGTAACACGGCAGCGACGCCACCAGGTGCACGCGGTGATCGGCGAAGAACGCGGGCAGGTCGGCGTACCCATCCTCGAGCATGATGGTCAGATTGGTCCGCACCATCACGTGCAAACCGCGCGCAACGCCTTGCGCGACGAACCAGCGAAAGTGCGGGTTCATCTCCGGCGCACCGCCCGTGATGTCGAGCGTGGCGGCCCCGGCTCGCTCGGCGGCCTCGAGCACGAGCCGCATCGTCTGCCGGTCCATCTGCTCGGTTCGCTTCGGTGACGACTCGACGTGGCAGTGGTGGCACGCGAGGTTGCACGTCAAGCCGACGTTGACCTGGAACGTGGCCAACGACCCTGCGTACAGGTCGTCGCCCGTCGCCCGCCGCACGGCGTCGTCGAAAGCGTTACGCCCCTCGACGGTCAGCGTCGTGATGTCTTCGGTGATGGTCATGTCGTGGGCGCTAAGCCGCAAACGGCTTTAGCAGCAGTCGTCGTCGGCGCAGCAGCCGCCGCCTTCGGTCATGGTCAGCTTGTAGTCCTCGCCCTTGGTCTGCCTTGGGTGACGGATCGCCGCCCGCTTGCAGTCGAACTGCTCCGCCTTTTCCGCGGGCACTTCGTTCAACGGCGGCACGGCCTCGAACTGCGCCGCGTACGGCCCGTTGGGGTCGGTGTAGATGCGATACGTCTTGTCGCACACCGCCATGCGCCGGCCGCGGTAGAGCGTGTGGCCGTCGTCGTCGACCACTTGCTTGAACGGGCCCTTGTAGATCACCGCCTGGTTGCGCTCGAGGCACGGGCCCTCCTTGCCCTTGAACGCACGCACGGTCATCGAGCGGAACTCGACGCCGTCGATCACGTGCCACGGCTCGTCCTGCCGCTCGAGGACCTCCACGCCGTACAGGCCCGCCTCGCGGAACATCTCTAAAAACTCGTCTTCCACGAACGCCCCGGCGATGCACCCCGACCACAGCTTCGGGTCGTTGCGGATCGCCTCGGTCGGCGGCTCGTCGCACACGATGTCGCTGATAACCGCCCGCCCGCCGCGCCGCAGCACGCGGTGAATCTCCTTGAAAAGCTGCTTCTTCTGCTCCGGTCGCACCAGGTTCAACACGCAGTTGCTCACCACGACGTCGACCGACTCGGTCTCGATCAATGGTTGCGTCTGGCGCAGCTTCTCGCACTCGGCGTGGTAGGCGTCGAAGCCCTCCACGCTCGTCGCCGGGTGGTCGGCCAGCCAGGCGTCGGCCTTCTCCAAGTCGAGCGCCAAGTCCTGGATCTTGCCCTTGGCGAAGCGTGTGTTGGCGTAGCCGAGCTTGTCGGCCATCTCCTGCTGGTACTTGCGGGCGAGGGTGAGCATGGCGTCGTTGAAGTCGATGCCGATGACCTGCCCCGACGAGCCGACCTTCTGCGCGAGGATGTAGCAGGCCTTACCCGCGCCGCTGCCGAGGTCGAGCACGGTGTCGCCGGCGTTGACGTACCGGCTCGGGTCGCCGCAGCCGTAGTCCTTGTCGATGATCTCCTGCGGGATCGCCTCGAGGTACTCGGCGTCGTAACTCACGGGGCAACACAGCGCCGGCTCGACGCTGTTGGCGCCCGCCGCGTAGCGGTCGCGCACCTCGTCTTCCACGTTCCAGCCCGCTTGCGTCAACGGTTGGCAACAGTCCTTGCCGTTGTTCGGTTCAGTCACAGGTCAAACTCCCATTTGTTCGCTGCGGCACCGATAGGGGTGTGCAGAGATTGTAGGCGTTTATTCGCCGGTGTGTCACACTTTTTGACCGTTAACCCGCAGCTCCGCCATCTGCACAGGTGACGCGGCCAACTTGTCGGTGCCGATCACGTCGCCGGTTTTTCGGTCGACCCTGCCAAAGGTCAGCACGCCGGTGGGGCAGCTCTGCACGCACGCCGAGCAGCGCACGCACTGCGGGTCTTCCATGCCCAGGCCCTTGTTGGCGAAGTTCATGATGTCGATGCCCTGGTGGCAGACGCTGGTGCACACGTTGCACGAGATGCACTTCTTCTTGTCGGCGAGGATGCGGAACTGGCTGAACCGCGCATACAGGTGCATCAGCGCCGCCAGCGGGCAGGCGAACCGGCACCACACGCGCCCCGAGAAGTGGAAGTACAGACCGAAGCCGATGATCCCCGCGAACAGCAGGTCGATGAACCACGTGTAATTCAGGGCCGGCACGCCTTTGAGCAGGGCGGCGTACGCACTTTGCGCGAACGACTCGGGCCAGACCCAACCGATCACCCGGAACGCGAGGATGGCCAGGCAGACGGCGAGGAAGAACTGGCCGATGAGGTTCACCCGGTTCCACACCGGGCCGTGTGGCATCTTGTGCCGGTGCGCATCGCCGAGCGTCTCGGCCATGCCGCCGCAAGAACAGATCCACCCGCAGTAGGCGCCCTTGCCCCAACGCCGGATGATCAGGGGGATGATGACGAACGTCTGCACCAGGCTGATGATCAGCCACGTCCACATCGGCTGCGCGGTGAACACGTTCCACACGAACAGCGGCCACGCGAGGATGAACCCGAACGAACGCCAGTACTCCCGCCCGTGACCGTAGTCGGCCAACGGGAACAGCGCGTCGCCGACCGTCGAGTTGGGCTTCGTGTAGTCGGTCACGTAGATCGCGCCGGTGGTGGTGTTGTACGCGAGTCGGCCCTGGTCGCCGGCGCCGATGACCACGCCGGGCCAGCTTGCGCTGGGTTGGCCCAACGGCCAATCGCCGACCTGAGCGGGTAGTTGCGGCATCGCCGCGTCAGCCGATGGATCGCGGAGCGCGTCGGTGTACGCCCGCCACTGTCGGTTCTGATCGGCGTCAAGGTAGACGATCTGTTTCTGTTCGCCGAACGCGCCGTTGTTCCCGAGCAACGGGAAGACGATGTAAGGGAGCAGGAACAGGGGGATGATCTGCACCGCCACCAACGTCCAGGTTTGTACCTTCACGTAAGGCGTCTTGCGGCGTTTGATGCGCCGGATGCCGAACACGAGCATGAGCAGGCAGTAAGCGGTCGAGTAGTAAAAGCCCGGCTCGCCCACGCTCACCTTCAGCACGCCGAGCAGGGTTGTGGGGTCGTTGAAGGAGGCGGCCACGCCGGCCCACCAGTCGGGCACGTTGTAGGGGAACCAGCCGTTGGCTTCGAACGCGTCGCCGATGCCGAGCCAGACGTCGGGCTTCTTCCAGTGGTAGATGAAGACGAACAGGGCGAGGATCGCGACCAGCCCCGCCCACCAGTGCGGCCCGCGGTCGCCGGTGATGTGCACACCACTTCGGCGGAAGAAGTCGAGCGGGGCCTCTCGGCCGATCATGGTGAACACCGCGTCGTTGGGCAGCGTCACCGCCCGCTTGTCTGCGTCGATCAGCGTGACGGTGTCGTCTTCGATCTGTTTGACGTTCGACGCCATCATCAGCGTCAGCTTGCCGGTGTGCGCCGGGTGCATGAACTGGCCCGAGGGCGTGGTGGTGCGGTCGCCGGAGACGGTCTCGACGTCGACCTCGGCGCCGGGGTTGGTGGACAGCTCGTTGATCTTTTCGATGTTTTCGGGCTTGGGCCGGGCGAACTGGGGTTTGCGGTAGCTGAGCGTGACGTTGGAGCCGCACATGGTCAGGGCGATCGCGGTCTCCATGGCGCTGTCGCCGCCGCCGACGATGAGGATGTTCTGGTCGCAGAAATCCTTGGGGTCGTGCAGGCGGTTGTAGACCTTGGGCTTGTCCTCGCCGCTCACGCCGAGCTTGCGGAAGTTGCCGGAGCGGCCGATGGCGACGACGACGCGGTGAGCCTTGATGATTTGCGATTTTCGATTGTCGATTGCCGATTTGAGGTGGGTTTGTAGTTCGAACAGGCCGGCGGTGCGGGTGACTTTGTCGATGCGCGCGAGGGTGGGTTCGATGCCGGCTTGCAGGGTTTGTGCGTGCAGGTCATCGAGCAGGCCTTCCTTGATGTCGGATTGCTCGTGGAACTGAAGGTCGCCGGCCGGGGTCATGTCGGTCGGGTAGGTGTAGATCGGCTTGGCCTTGGGGAAGTTGACGATGGTGCTGAACGGTTCGGCGGCCTCGAAGAGCTCGAAGCTCAGGCCGTGTTTTTTCGCTTCGAGCGCGGCGGCGAAACCGGAGACGCCGCCGCCGATGATCGCCACGTCGAGCACTTCGTCGGCTTGGTTGCGTTTCTCGAACGCCGGGTCGACCACGATGGTCTTGATCGCGCGTGCGCCGGTGTCGGCGGAGAACTTGAGCAGCGGCACGCCCGTCAGGTCGCCGGTGATGTAGAGGCCCGGCACGTTGGTCGAGCCGTCGGCGTTGACCAGCGGCAGCTTCTCGACTGTGCCCGCCGGCCACTGCGTGTGCAGCCAGCGCGTGTATCGACGGAGTAGTCCAACCATGACCAACCTTTTTCGGCTAAACCCCAAGTCCCAACGATGCTCGGCACGGAGATTTTACGGCTTGTTCGCCTTGTCGTTCAATTCCCACGAGTAAGACAGGTAACCGATCGCGGGCTTGCGGCCCTCGAGTTCGTCGCGCTGCTCGGTCACGTACGCCAGCACGCTACCCGAGGTCTGCTCGAAGTCGCCGGCGTACCACTGGTACAACGCGGTCAGCTCCAGCTTGTTGCGCTCCGCGTCATAACGATACCAGCGCGGGTGCGTGTGCACGTATTCGGTCTGCGCGGCCAACTGCTTTTCCAGGTCCTCTTCGGTAAACGCCTCGTTGCGCAGCGGTGGGCAACTCTCGGCGGCGCACACCAGCGCGAAGTGGATGCGCGGCTCCTTGAAGTTCGGGCGGATCAGCTCGTGCTCGATCTGGTTCAGCGAGTACCGCTTGCCCGCGATCTGCCAACGCGCGTGATCCCAGCGTTTTTCCTTGGGGATGTCGCGGATCGATCGCAGTTCGCCGTCGTCGTAGTATTCGGCGATCAGGCGCAGCGTAAAGGCGTTGTAGGCGTTGATCAGCAAAGTCAGTTTGCCATTGCGGGTCAGATCGTCGAACGGGGCGTCGGCGAGCTTGGCGATGTACGCGTCGAGGTCGGCCGTATCTTTGACGATTGCGGCGTAGTCGACCCAGCCGGCGTCGTCGACGTGCTGGCGGACGATGTTGTGCAGCAGGCCGTGGTCGAACTCGGCGGGCCGCGTGGCCGGTGGGTCGGCGTGGGCTTCGGTCATGGCCACGGCGGGGGGGCCGAACCACTTGACGGCGAGGCCGTACAGCGCGTCGCGGCTTAGCATGCCGGCGGCGAACGCCACGATCAGCAGCACGCCGAGGCGCTTGGGCCATCTGTGTTTTGCGGTTTTTTCGTTCACGGTTTCGGCTCCGTCACCGGTGTGCACGAGAGGGGGCGGGTTATTCCCTGAGCGATGGCATCGACAAAACTTGCGATGCGGGCGGCGGTGTGGCGGTTACGCCCGAGGTGTCGAAAACCGCCGGGCGAGGTTGTCGAGCACGGTGCGGATCAGGGGGGCGAGCCGGTCGTAGGCCGCGGTGTTTGAGCGCATCTGCTCGGCGGACTGGATGCCGGGCGCATCGACGAGTTCGTGGGCGCAATGGTGGATCAGCCGATCGGCGCTGGCGGGCGTGGTTTCGAGGTGGAATTGCAAGCCCAGCACGCGGCCTTCGTAGCTGAAGGCCTGGTTCACGCACGCGTCGGTCTGGGCCAGGTGCGCAGCGCCCTCGGGCAGGTCGAAGGTGTCGCCGTGCCAGTGGTAGGCGATGAACGTGTCAGGCAAGCCGGCAAACAAACCGCTGGCCCGGCCCGCTTCGGTGAGCGTCACGTCGAACCAGCCGATCTCTTTTTGGGTGTGCGGGTACACCGTTGCGCCCAACGCGTCGGCGATCAGTTGCGCACCGAGGCAGATGCCGACGACCGAACGGCCCGCGTCGATCGTGGCGCGGATGAAACGCTTTTCATCAACGAGCCACGGGTGCGGGTCGACATCGCCCACGCTCATCGGCCCGCCCATGACCACCAGCAGGTCGAACGCATCGATCGCCGGGAGCGGTTGGTTCTCGTAGACCCGCGTGCCGGTCATCGGGTGGCCGTGTTCGTTGGCCCAGTCGGTGACGGCCGCGGGGTCTTCGAACGGCACGTGTTGCAGGTAGTGGATGCGCACGGCCACAGTTTACACGCTGCGCCGGCGGGCGTGCGAGTGGGCGGTGGCGATGGTTGGTGTCAGTTTTCCTTGACCGCGGCGACGATCTCTTCGACGGCCTCTTTGCCGTCGCTGAAGAACATCAGCGTGTTGTCGAGGGCGAACAGCGGGTTGGGGATGCCCGCGAAGCCCGGCGACAGCGAACGCTTGATCACCACGACGGTGCGGCACTTGTCGACGTCGACGATGGGCATGCCCGCGATGGCCGAATCTTCCTCGCGCGCCACCGGGTTGACCACGTCGTTGGCCCCGAGCACGATCGCCATGTCGACGGTGTCGAGCGACGGGTTGATGTCGTCCGACTCGATCAGCTTCTCGTAGGGGATGTCGACCTCGGCCAGCAGCACGTTCATGTGACCGGGCATGCGGCCGGCCACCGGGTGCACCGCGAACTCGACGTTCACGTCGCGCGCCTCGAGCTCGTTGTACAGGTGTCGGACGGCGTGCTGCGCCTGCGCGACCGCCATGCCGTAGCCCGGCACGATCACGACGCGCTGGACGCCGTCGAGCATCATGCCGATCTCTTCGCCGCTGGTCGCCTTGATCTTGCCCGCGTAGATATCGTCGGCGCTGACGGACTTGGTCGCGTCGATCTTGCCGAAGATCACGTTGGCCAGCGAGCGGTTCATCGCCTTGCACATGATGGCCGTGAGGATCAGCCCCGACGCGCCGACCAGCGAACCGGCGATGATGAGCACGGTGTTGTTGATCACGAAGCCGGTCGCCGCCGCGGCGAGGCCCGAATAGCTGTTGAGCAGGGCGATGACCACCGGCATGTCGGCCCCGCCGATCGGGCAGGTCAGCGTCACACCCAACACCAGCGCGATGATCACCAGCGGGATGTACCACCACACCGCGCCGCCCGGGTACGCGATCACCAGCACGGCCATCGTAACCACGGCGACGCCGAGCACGGCGTTGAGCAACTGGTGGCCGGGCAGCACCCAGGGGTTCCAGAAGATCTTGAACTCCTGCAACTTGCCGTAAGCGATGAACGAGCCGGAGAACGTCACCGCGCCGATCAGCCCGGCCAGCGCGGTGGCGATGAGCATCTGCGAGCCGGCGGCCTGCGTGGGGCCGGTGGCGGTCAGTTCCGCCCAGGCGACGAAGATCGACGCGCCGCCGCCGAAGCCGTTGAAGATGGCGACCATCTGCGGCATGGCGGTCATCTGCACCTTGGTCGCGGCCACGACGCCGATCGCGCCGCCGACGGCCACGCCACCGATCACCAGGCCCCAGCCCAGCCCACCCAGCACGGCGGGCAGCGTGACGACCACGGCGATGAACATGCCGACGGCGCTCATCAGGTTGCCGCGCACCGCGGTGCGCGGGTGGGTCAGGCCCTTGATGCCGAGGATGAACAACACCGACGCCACGAGGTACGCGATCAGCGCCCACATGGGCAGGGCTTGTTCGGTGGATTCGACTAGAGCTAACAGCATTGGGTTCGTCACGTTCAGCATCTCGATATCAGCCCTTCTTCCTGAACATGCCGAGCATGCGGTGGGTCACCATGTATCCGCCGACGACGTTGATGGTCGCCATCACCACGGCGATGGTGCCGAAGATCGCGGCGGCGGTGGTCGCGTGTTGGCCGGCGGAGATCACCGCGCCAACGAGCGTGATGCCGCTGATCGCGTTCGAGCCGCTCATGAGCGGCGTGTGCAGCGTGGGCGGCACCTTCGTGATGATCTCGAAGCCGAGGAAGATGGCCAGCATGAGGATCGTTAACAGCAGGACGAGCAGTAACATCAGCTATCGCTCCCTTCCGCCGCTTGCGGCTTGGCGGGGTCGTCGGGTGCCGGGTCTCGGGTCTCGGGTTCCGGTGTTTCCAACGCCGGCAGGCCCATCAGGCCGCGGACCTGCGGGTTGACGACCTGGCCATCGCGGCAGACCAGGATGCCCGCGGTGATCTCGTTTTCGACCGGGTCGAGCACGAACTCGCCTTCCTTGTTCACCAACTCCTGCATCAGCTTGACGATGTTGCCGGAATACATGGCGCTGGCGTCGGCGGCGACGTAGGAAGGGATGTTGTTGGTGCCGATGATGGTCACGCCGTGCTTGCGGATGACCTGGCCCGGCTCGGTGGTCTCGACGTTGCCGCCGCGCTCGGCGGCGAGGTCGACGATGACGCTGCCCGGTTTCATGCGGGTGACCACGTCGTCGGTGATCAGCACGGGGCTGCGTTTACCGGGGATCGCGGCGGTGGTGATGACCACGTCGGACTCGGCGACGGTGTCGGCCATCAGCGCCTGCTGCTTGCGCTTCTGGTCTTCGGTCTGCTCGGCCGCGTAGCCTCCCTCGCCGCTGGCGGACTCCGGCGGTTCGACGAACTTGGCGCCGAGCGACTCGACCTGTTCCTTGGTCTCCGGCCGCACGTCGATGGCGCTGACCTGTGCTCCGAGGCGTTTGGCGGTGGCGATGGCCTGGAGGCCCGCGACGCCGACGCCGACGATGAACACCTTGGCGGGCTTGAGGGTGCCCGCGGCGGTCATCATCATGGGGAAGATCTTGCCCAGCGCATCACCAGCCATGAGCACGGCCTTGTAGCCCACCAGGTTCGCCTGGCTGGACAGCACGTCCATGGCCTGGGCCCGGGTGATGCGGGGCACCAGCTCCAACGCCAGCAGCGTCAGGCCTCGCTCGGCGCAGGTCTGGTTCGCCTCGTGGGCGAGCAGGGGGTCGGCGTGGCCGATGAGCACGGCGCCGGGCTTGAGGTGCGCCAGGTCTTGCTGGCCTTGTTCCGGGTTTGCGCCGAGGCAGCGGACCTGGCAGACGATGTCCGCCTGGCCCAGGAGCGTCGCCCGGTCGTCGACCAGGTTGGCCCCGCGTTGCTCGTACTGCTCGTCCGTGTAGCCGGCGGCCAGGCCCGCGCCCCGTTGCACGGAGACGGTCAGGCCGAGCTTGGTCAGCATCGGCACGGACGCCGGCACGAGCGCAACACGCCGCTCATCGGCATACGTTTCAGTGGGGATAGCGATATGCACAGCTCAATAGCCTCGCATCGCGACGGACGGAAGTGGTGTGGGTGGGGAGCCGTCGCCTTTGCTCGGAAAGTTACCCGCAAAATCCGCCCGCGCCTAGACCCACGGGTTCACTTTTCTTGGTAAGTTGGCTGCGGTATCGATTTAGCCGATACTCCCCCCAGCAACCGCTCGTTTGAAGGTGCCGCAAGGATATGAGTGAGTTTGATTACGATGTGATTGTGATCGGCAGCGGGCCCGCCGGCGAAGGGGCCGCGATGACCGTTGCCAAGCAGGGCGCGCAGGTCGCCGTGGTCGAACGCCACATGCGGGTCGGCGGCGGCTGCACCCACTGGGGCACCATCCCCTCCAAGGCCCTCCGCCACGCCATCCAGTTGATCGGCGAACTCCGCACGAACCCCCTGTTCAAGAACCTCAACCCCGCCAAGGCCAACGGCCGCGTCGAGGTCCCCCAGCTGCTATCGACCGCGCGCGGCGTGATCGAACGCCAGGTCGCCATGCGCGAGGGGTTTTACGAGCGAAACAGCGTGCCCGTCATCGCCGGCGCCGCCTGTTTCCTCGACCCCCACACCCTCGAGATCACCGAGCCCGACGGCAGCGCCACCACCCTCAGCGCCAGCAAGTTCGTCATCGCCACCGGTTCCCGGCCGTGGCGCCCCCCGGCCGTCGACTTCACCCACCCCCGCGTGTTCGACGCCGACAAGATCCTGACCCTCGACTTCACCCCCCGTTCGATCACCGTGTACGGCGCGGGCGTGATCGGCTGCGAGTACGCCTCGATGTTCCGCAGCCTCGGCATCAAGGTCAACCTCGTCAACACACGCGACAAGCTGCTCGAAATCCTCGACGACGAGATCATCGACGCCCTGGCCTACCACCTGCGCGACATGGGCACCATCATCCGCCACAACGAGCAGTTCGAGTCCGTCGAGCCGCTCGACGACGAGGTCCTGCTCAACCTCAAGAGTGGCAAACGCCTCCGCACCGACATCGTGCTCTGGGCCAACGGCCGCACCGCCAACTCCGACACGCTCGCCCTCGACAACATCAACATCGACGTCGACAGCCGCGGCCGCGTCGACGTCAACGACCACTACCAGACCGTCCACGAGCACATCTACGCCGTGGGCGACGTCATCGGCCCCCCGGGCCTGGCCTCGGCCAGCTACGACCAGGGCCGCTTCGCCGCCACGCACCTGATGACCGGCCATTGCGAGTACCAGCTCATCCGCGACATCCCCTCGGGCATCTGGACCAGCCCCGAGATCAGCTCCGTCGGCAAGAACGAGCGCGAGCTGACCGACGAGAAAACCCCCTACGAAGTCGGCACCGCGCACTTCAAGTCGCTTGCCCGCGCCCAGATCACCGGCCGGACCACCGGCATGCTCAAGCTGCTGTTCCACCACGACACGCTCGAACTGCTGGGCATCCACTGCTTCGGCCACAACGCCGCCGAGATCGTGCACATCGGTCAGGCCATCATGTGTCAGCCGCGCCCCCACAACTCGCTGATGTATTTCGTCAACACCACCTTCAACTACCCCACCATGGCCGAGGCGTACCGCGTCGCCGCCCTCAACGGCCTCAACCGCCTCCGCGGCGTGGTCTAACCCCCAAGCACCGGGGCGAGTGTAACGAGCCCCGGTGGTCAGCGTTAAACATCAAACGCTTCCCTCAATATCCCCGGTCGCGTCAGCGCAAAGTCGTACCGCAACGGGTCCGCCGCGCACAGCGCGCGCAGCGCTTCGGTCACATCCAACGCCGTGTTCAGCGTCACCTGCTTGCGCTTGGTCCACCCGAACCGCACCGCCACCCGGTGCATGTGCACGTCGACGGGCGCGATCAACTGCGAAGCGCACACCCCCGCCCACCCGCCGGGGTCGATCTCGTCTTGCCGCACCATCCACCGCAGGTACAGGCACAACCGCTTGCACGCGCTGCCGCGCGCGGGGCTGGCCAGCAGGTGGCTCAGCGGCCGGCCGGCGCGTTTCGCCAGGTCCGCCGACCAGCGCGTCATCGCTCCGAGCATGTCGCCGTCGTAGCCCCGCACGAACGCCGCGCCCAGCGAACCGTGTGCGATCAGTTGCCCACGCACGCCGACCAGCAGGCCCGCCATGTCGCCGCCGCCGGTCACGCGGTAGCGCCACCCCCGCAAGCGCGCGCGGATCGCGTGGGGCTTGTGTGTCGTTAACCAATGAAACGGCTCGCCGCCCATCGCGTCTAACACCCCGGCGATCCCGCCGAGTATCGCCTTGACGTTGCCGTATGCCAGCGACGCGGCGACCAGGCCCACGACCTCGCGGTCGGCCGGCTGCGAATAGTCGTAAACCACGCGTAGGGGGTCCGACCCGAGGTACCGCCGGTGGTGATAACGACGATAAAGCCGTTCGAACAACGCGCGTTGCGTTTCGACGGGATGTACGGCGGCGCGGCTCACCCCGCCATGATAGCAGTGCCGCGGGGCGGCCCGACCGGTTTTGGCAGTGACCCGCCTAACATAGCGAGCCCACGCCGGGCACGGCGTTTGCAAAAAAATCGTTATGGCCGCACACACGCCGTTGGCCTGCGTACCATTGACCGAGCCCAGGGTGCGGCTCGAAACACAAGGGAGTGATTAAAATGTACACGCTCGCTTTCTTCCTCGACCCCGTCTACATCATCTTCGTGATGCTGCCGTCGCTGGCGCTGGCGCTGTGGGCGCAGGCCAAGGTGAAAGGCGCCTACGCCAAAGCCTCGAAAGTCCCCAGCCTCAGCGGCATGACCGGCGCGCAAGTGGCGCAACAGATCATGCACGCCGACGGCATCACCGACGTGCGCGTCGAGCAGGTCCAGGGCTTCCTCTCCGACCATTACGACCCCCGCCAGAAGGTGCTGCGGCTGAGCCCCGACGTGTACAACGGCCGGTCGCTGGCGGCGCTGGGCATCGCCGCGCACGAGGCCGGCCACGCCCTGCAGGACGCCAAGGCCTACGCGCCGTTGGCCATCCGCAACGGCATCGTGCCGATCGCCAGCATCGGTTCGGGCCTCAGTTTCTTCGTCATCATCGCCGGCCTGCTGCTCCAGGCGTACACGCTGGCGTGGGTGGGCGTGCTGCTGTTCGCCACGGTCGTGCTGTTCCAACTGGTGAACCTGCCGGTCGAGTTCAACGCGTCCAAGCGCGCCCGCGAGCGTTTGCTGGCCCTGAGCATGGTCACCGGCGACGAAGACCGCACGGTCGCCAAGGTGCTCAACGCCGCGGCCCTCACCTACGTCGCCGCCATGGTCGGCGCCGTACTCAACCTCGCCTACTACGCCATGCTCGTCGCCGGCGCCAGCCGCGAGTAACGGTCTGACCATTAGCCCCCGGTTCTACCGGGGGTTATTTTCTGCGCCGCCCAACCGCCGACGCCCCCACCACCAACAGCCCCAGCGCCCCCGGCTCCGGCACCGGCGATTGCAGCACCGCCACGTGCCACCCGAAGATGTCCGTGCCCGCGTGGACCGTCGCCGAGTTGGCGTTGTTGCCCGCCAGCGTCGTCACCGGCACCGACACGATCGACGACGTGTTCGAGATCGGGTCGAGGTTGCCGTCGAGGATCGTGTGCACGGTCGAGCCGTTGAAGTCCAGCGTTTCGTTCGCGTTGGGCGGCGGGTCCATCGCGTCGTCGCCCAGCGTGAGGATCGCCAGCGTGCCCGAGCCGGCGCCGATCGGTGTGCCCGGCTGGTCGGGGAACGAAACCGTCTGGCTGGTGTGACCGCTTCCGGGGCTGATGCCGTCGAGGTACTCGGCGCCGTGCATCACCGTGATCGTGCTCTGCGGCAGCGTCGGGTGCGAGTAGACCACCAGCATGCCCGCGCCGTGCATCTGCGCCGTCGACGGCGGGACCAACACCGACGGCGTGAAGCTGATGCCGTACAGACCGCTGGTCAGGCCCACCGGGTTCAGCGGCACCTCCCACCCGAAGTTGAACGGCGCACTCGGCGGGTCCTGGCTGGTGGGGCTCACGTTGTTCGCCGTCAGGATCGGTGTCAGGCTCGGGTCGGTCACCGTGATGTTCGATTGACCGCCGCCGTTGGGCACGAAGTCGTCGCTGTACACCGCGGCGAAGTGCACCGTCGACCCCGGCAGGATGTTGTTGATCAACACGTTGCCCACCGCCTGCGTGCCGCCCGGCTGGCCGAAGCCGACCAGTTCGAAGCCGACCTGCCCGCTGATCTGGAAACCGAGGCTCATGTTGGCTCGCGCCTCGGCGACGCACAAACCCAACGCCAGGCACACCACGCATGTGAAACGGGTAACCATGACCGACCTCCCGTCGACCGAACGCAACCACCGCGGCCCGTTGCCGGCGGCTCGGTCTCCCTCTGTTCCGCGTGATCCCGGATTTGAACGAACACTCGCGACAGAATGAATATTAACCCACGGTTAAGGCTTGAGCGAGAAAAAACGGGCATGGCTTGCGTTTTCGGCAATCGTAGCGGCGCACTCGTTCAATATCAGCACACGCCTGCCGATCGCACGCCCTAGCCAGAAAACAATTGCCGACAGATTGTGCGTGAGGGTATATTCAGCGCAGCCGTGTTCCCGGCTGGATCGCGTTGCCCCGTGCCGCGGGCGACGGGGAAGCGAGAAACCCACGGAAGCGAGAGCGGGCCGAGCCGCGGTGCTTTGCGTTGCGCGCGCCACGCACCCGCGGCGGGTTCATGTGCCAAGGGAGTTCGCCATGAAACGCCTCGCCACTCGTTTGATGTGCGCGTGTGTCGTTGCGCTGCCCGCCGCGACCGCGACAGCGCAAACGACCATCACCACCAACCCCATCAATTACACCGACAGCGCCGGCGCCACGCACCCGATGCACGGCATCGTCGTCGAGTTGTACGACCAGGACGACATCACCGCCGATGACCTGCTGGGCAGCACGACCACCAACGCCGCGGGCCTGGCGACGGTGACCACCAACACCGACGACGGCGTGCTCAACTTCGAGTTCGAGGTGTACAGCCAGGTGTACGCGCGCGTGCCGGGCGTGGCCAGCGTGCGTAACACGTTCGGCTCGGCCGACTACTCGGTGCGCAACCCGACCAGCGGGTTCACCTCGGTGACCATCGGCACGAACACCCTCGGCGTCAACCCCACGCTCACCCTCGACAACTCGACGTTCATCGGCACGTCGATGACTATGCTCATGCCCGCCCACTTCATGCACGACTACTACCGCGATACCCACGGCGCCAACTGGCCCGAGATCCCCATCGTCTACAACAACGACAACAACGGCGAGCCGACCGATGTCGGCACTAACTACACGGGCGATCGGGTGAACATCGAGTTGCAGGTCTGGGCCTCCAGCGACGTGGTCATGCACGAGTTCGGCCACCATCTCGCCGAGAACTTCAACCTCGACAGCGACACCAACTGGGGAGACAGCCACTCGTTCGGCCGCGACAACATCGGCGCGCTGGCCGGCGGACGCGACTACGGGCGGACCAAGGGCTCGCACCTGGCGTGGGGCGAGGCGGTGGCGACGTTCCTCGGCTTGATGGCGATCGACGACGGCAATTACGCCGGCTTCGTCAGCGGCGCGCTGCCCGGGCGCGACACCGACAACATCGCGCACACGCTCGAAACCCTCTCGTCGACCGCCGGTGCTTCGGATATCACCATCGCGGTCAGCGCAGAGTCGAACGCCCCGGCGACCGGCGCCAAGCCGCCCGGAATCGGCACCGGCGAGGGCGACGAGTTGAGCGCGTTGCGCGTGCTGTGGGACTTTTATGATTCGACCGGGGAGAACTACGGCGGTGGTCTGACCGACAACGTCGACCTGACCGCGGCCAACATGTGGGCGGCGATGACCGATTCGGACACGCTGCACGACTTCTGGGAACGCACCGCCGGCACCATCGCCGCCGACCCGACGCTCATCGGCCTGCCCGCAGGGGCCAAGAAGGGCCAGGTGCTCACCACGCTCGGCGAGACCCTCGAAGCGTACAACGTGTCGGCCGATCCGGTCACCGCCGGCATGACCAACGACACCACGCCCGAGCTGCGCTTCGATGAGTTGAACAACAACAACTCGCACCAGTACATCTTCGTGCTGTTCGATGACGAGTGGGACCTCGTGGGCAGCCAACTCGTCAACAACCCCAACGCGGAGCAGGACGTGGCGCTGGGCTTCCAGACCTGGGACGCCATGCCCGAGCTGACCGTGGGCGAGGATTACTACTTCGCCGTGCTCAACTCGGCGGCGATCAACACGAACACGACCGGCCTCGACTTCGCGGACTGGGAGGACTGGTACTGGTCGAGCGCGAACCTGATCACGATCACGCCCGAGCCGGGCGCGGTGGCGTTGCTGGGCGCGGGGCTGTGCTTTGTCGCGAACCGGCGTCGCGAGCGTCGGCCGTGGTGAAAGAGTTTGTTCGGCGGGGCGGATTTCACATCTTTCGGCTTGCCCCGGGGCACCCGGCCGCGAGACAATGAATAGGGTCTCAGCGGGTGCCGCCGCGCGACCGCACATCTTTGTTCGTTTGGCAGGCTGACCGCGTTGTCCCATGCACAGGAGGCATCATCATGACGATCGCCGCTGCGCCGCCGCGCGTGACACAAACCCGCAACCTGATCGACGGCCAATGGGTCGAGGCCCGGTCGGGCAAGACCTTCGACGTGTTCAACCCTTCCACCGAACAGGTGATCGCACAGGTCGCCGACTCGGACGCGGCCGACGTGGACGCGGCGGTGATCGCGGCGCGGCGGGCGTTCGACGAAGGGCCCTGGTCGCGCATGGCCGCGCGCGAGCGGGGCAAGCTGCTGTACCGGCTCGCCGACCTGATCGAGCAGCACGCCGACGAGCTGGCGGCGCTCGAGGTGCTCAACAACGGCAAGCCCATCGGCGAGGTGCGCTTCGCCGACATCCCGCTGGTGGTCTCGACGTTCCGTTACTTCGCCGGCTGGGCCGACAAGATCCACGGCGACACCATCCCCGTCGACAACCACTTCGGCCGATTCTTCTGCTACACGAAGAAGGAGCCGGTCGGCGTGTGTGCGCAGATCATCCCCTGGAACTTCCCCATGCTCATGGTGACGTGGAAGTGGGGCCCGGCGCTGGCCGCGGGCAACACGGTGGTGCTCAAGCCAGCCGAGCAGACGCCGCTGACCGCGCTGCGCCTGGCGGAGCTGGCGCAGGAAGCGGGCTTCCCCGACGGCGTGATCAACGTGGTCAACGGATTCGGTGAAACCGCCGGCGCGTCGTTGGTCAAGCACCGCGGCGCCGACAAGGTCGCCTTCACCGGCCACTACCAGACCGCGCAGCACATCATGCGCGACGCGGCCGACACCCTCAAACGCATCACCTTCGAACTGGGCGGCAAGAGCCCCAACGTGGTGTTCGCCGACGCCGACCTCGACCAGGCCGTGGCCGGCGCGATGACGGGCATCTTCTTCAACCAGGGCGAGGTGTGCTGCGCCGGTAGCCGGCTGTTCGTCGAGCGGTCTGTGCACGACGAGTTCGTGCTCAAGTTCGCCGCGGCCGCCGACGCCCGCCGGGTGGGCGACCCGTTCGACGAGAACACCGAGCAGGGGGCGCAGGTGTCGCAGGAGCAGTTCGACAAGGTGATGGGCTACATCGAGCTCGGCAAGCAGGAGGCGAACTGCGTGGCCGGTGGCGAACGCGCCGCCGACACCGGCTGGTTCGTCCGCCCGACGATCTTTACCGGTGTGACCAACGACATGCGGATCGCGCGTGAGGAGATCTTCGGCCCCGTGGTCAGCGTGCTGCCGTTCACCGACCGGCGCGAGGTCATCGAACAGGCGAACGACACCGACTACGGCCTGGCCGCGGCGGTGTGGACGAGGGACATCACCAAGGCGTTTGCGCTGGCCGACTCGGTGCGCGCGGGCACGGTGTGGGTCAACTGCTTCAACACGTTCGACGCCGCGGCGCCGTTCGGCGGCTACAAGTTTTCGGGCCAGGGGCGCGAGCTCGGCGCCGAAGCGCTGAAGGCGTACACCGAGACGAAGACGGTGTGGGTCAACCTGGGCGATTGAGCGGGCGGGGACAAGTGCAACCGACCTGCGGTGAACCGTGGCCACGCCTGGTGCGTGGCCTTTTTTGTCGCGCCCGTAACCACGGGGAATCGGTGACATCCAATCGGGCACACCGGGTGACGGAGACGCCGCGTGGCACAGACGACCAGCGAGCAATTCGAGACGCACCACATGCGGTGCATGGAGGTCTGGGGTGGCACGGCCGCGGCCGACGAGGCCGTCAGCGCGCCCGGTCTCGACGTGTTTGTGCGTGCCGAGCCGTACCACGGCGACGCAGCGGGGGGCGACATCCACTACCTGTCGATGTGCGGTTCGGGCAGCATCACGCGTTTCCTGGTGGCGGACGTTGCCGGTCACGGCGAACAGGTCGCCGGGTTGGCCGCGAGCCTGCGGGCGCTGGTGCGCCGCCACATCAACCGTGTCGACGGCACGAAGCTGGCGCGCTCACTCAACGACGAGTTCGCGGCGCTTTCGAGCTCGGGCCGGTTCGCCACGGCGATCAGCTGCACGTATTTCGCGCCGACCGATCAGATGGTTGTGGTCAACGCCGGGCACCCCCGGCCGCTGTGGTACCGGGCGGCGACGGGCACGTGGCAACTGCTCGATACCGAGTGCGAGGCGGTCGACGACGCCGGGCCGAAGAACCTGCCGCTGGGCGTGATCGGGGGCACGGGTTACGAGCAGTTCGCCGTCACGCTCGAACGCGGCGACGTGGTGCTGTTGTACACCGATGCGCTGATGGAGGCCGCCGACCCGACCGGCCGACAGCTGGGCGAACAGGGCCTGCTCGCACTGGCCCGCACGACCGGGGCGGATCGGCCGTCGTGTGTGTCGCGGCAGTTGTTGCAGGCCGTGGCCACGTACCGGGGCGGCGCGCCGGCCGACGACGACGTGACGCTCGTGGCCATCCACCACAACGCCAGCGACCCGCCGACGCCTTCCCTGGGCGAGTTGGTGACCACGGTGGCCAAGATGATGGGGCTCAAGCGGGTCTAGTTCAGTTCTCCGGCGCTAATTGAAAAAACAACCCCGCGCTTCACATCCGGGCCGGTTTGACGTACCTTTCCGCTCCGAGCCTTAGCGAGGAGCCGAAGACATGTTTCAAAGCATCCAACCCGCACCGCCGGACCCGATCCTCGGGCTGACCGAGGCGTTCGTCGCCGACCCCAGCCCCGACAAGATCAACCTTGGCGTGGGCATCTACAAGGACGCGGAGGGCAAGACGCCCGTGCTCCAATGCGTCAAGCGGGCCGAGCAACGCATCCTCGAGACCGAAGCGACCAAGGCCTACAAGCCCATCGCCGGCGACCCGGCCTACGGCAAAGCGGTCCAGGCGCTGCTGTTCGGCGCCGACCACCCGGTCGTCGCGTCCGGGCGTGCCGTGACGTGCCACACGCCCTCGGGCACCGGCGCGCTGCGCGTCGTCGGCGATTACCTCAAGCAGAACCACGACGGCGTCACGCTGCACCTGCCGGGCCCGACGTGGGCGAACCACCCGTCGGTCTTCAAGTCCGCCGGCGTGCCGACCACGACCTACACCTACGCCAACGCCGACGTGACCGGCCTCGACTTCGACGGCATGATCGAAGCGCTCGCGCAGGTGCCCGCCGGCGACGTCGTGCTGCTGCACGGCTGCTGCCACAACCCCACCGGCATCGACCCGACCGCCGAGCAGTGGCAAAAGATCGCCGAGACGCTGGCCGGGCGCGGCGTCACGCCCATGCTCGACTTCGCCTACCAGGGCTTCGCCGACAGCCTCACCGACGACGCGGTCGGCCTGCACGCCTTGGCCGAAAAATGCCCCGAGCTGATCGTTTGCACCAGCTTCTCGAAGAACATGGCGCTGTACAACGAGCGCGTCGGTTCGGTCACGTTCGTGGGCGAAACCGCCGAGGCGGCGCAGGCCGTGCTCAGCCACGTCAAGCTCGCCATCCGCACCAACTACTCCAACCCGCCGGCGCACGGCGGCGCGATCGCCATCACCGTGCTCGGCGATGACGCGCTGCGCAGCCTGTGGGAGCAAGAGTTGGCCGGCATGCGCGACCGCATCAACGGCATCCGCCAGACCTTCGCCGACACCATGGCCGCCAAGGGCTCGCCCGTCGACTTCGCGTTCCTCACCGCCCACCGCGGCATGTTCTCCATGTCCGGCCTCAACAAGGACCAGGTGATGCAACTGCGTGAGAAGTACGCGATCTACATGGTCGGCTCGGGCCGGGTCAACGTCGCCGGCATGACCGAAGCGAACATGGACCGCCTGACCGACGCGATCGTCAGCGTGCTTTAAACATATAGCCCCCGGCGTGCCGGGGGCTATATACTGCTATCATGCGGCGCCTCAAGACTCACCCCTCACCCCTCAAGACTGAACAACCATGCTTCACGAAAACCTCAAAGCCGACCTCGAACAGCTGCAGGCGCGGATCTTAACCATCCGCGACTCTCTTTAACATCGACCAACGCACCGAAGAGCAAGCCAAGCTCGAAGCGCAGATGAACGCGCCCGATTTCTGGAACGACCAGGCCGCGGCGCAGAAGGTCGTCCAGCAACTCAAGGTCGTCAAGGCCATGGTCGATCCGGTCACCGCGTTGCACTCGGAGATCGACGACCTGGTCGAACTGCACGAAATGGCCGCCGAAGAGGGCGACGCCGACACCATCGCCGAGGTCGACGAGCAATTGGCCGAGCTGGAGCAGCGCTACGAGAAGGTGGAGCTGCAATCGCTGCTGGCCGGCAAGCACGACCACCGCAACTGCTACCTGTCGATCTACTCCGGCGACGGCGGCACCGAGGCCAACGACTGGGCCGAGATGCTCATGCGCATGTACCTGCGTTACTGCGAGACCGCGGGGTACAAGGTCGAGGAGCTCGACAAGCACCACGGCGAAGAGGCCGGCATCTCCGACGTCACCCTGCACATCCGCGGCGAGTACGCCTACGGCTACCTCATCTGCGAGCGCGGCACCCACCGCCTCGCACGCGTCAGCCCGTTCAACGCACAGGGCAAGCGCCAGACCTCGTTCGCCACCGTCGACATCGTGCCCGAGTACGAGGAGTCGGACATCTCGGTCAACGAGAAGGAGTGCGAGATCGAGTTCTTCGCCCGCTCGTCGGGCCCCGGCGGCCAGAACGTCAACAAGGTCGCCACCGCCTGCCGCATCGTACACAAGCCCACCGGCCTGTCGGTCGTCTGCTCCAACGAGAAGTCGCAGGTGCAGAACAAGAAGATCGCGCTGGGCATCTTGCAGGCCAAGCTCGAACAGGCCGAGGAAGAGAAACGCGCCAAGGAACGCCAGGACGACGCCGGCGCCTTGGCCATGGGCTGGGGCACACAGATCCGCAGCTACGTCATCTACGACAACCGCGTGAAGGACACCCGCACCGGCCACGAGGTCGGCAACCCCCAGCGCGTCCTCGACGGCGAGCTGCAAGGCTTCATCGACGCCGAACTGAGAAGGCGGCAGGAACTCAAGGCGAAGCAGACGGCGTAGGGCATTGTTTGGCGTGGTCACTTAAGTGACCACGCCGTCCGGGCTACTCTTTCAACGGCCTCAAGTGAATGCGCGGCACGAACGGGTCGGGCTGGGGGATCGGCTCGGAGTCGAGGTACTTGTAGATCTCCGGCAGCTGCAGCGCGTTGCGCAACGCGATCAGGTCGCGGTTGAGCTCCTTCTGCAACGCCGGGTAGTACAGGTCGGTGTAGAAGAAGTACATCGCCACCTGGTCGTCGACGAGGTACACCTTGTTCTCCTTGACCGTGGGCATCAGCAGCAGCCGGCCGATGGAGAAGTTGGTCATGGTCAACGCCTGGCGGTTGGCGTTGAGCTGCACGACGCGCTTCAGCAGCACGGCGCGTTTCAGGCGGGTCAGGTCGTCTTCGTCCTGCAAGAGGATCGTGTGCACGGGCCGGCCCTGTTCGTCGGACTGGTTCATCCGCCACATCAACTGTTCCCACTGCTTGCGGTCGGCGCAGTCGATCAGCATCACGCGCGGCACGGGCTGGTCGAGCATGTTGCGCAGGTCCTCGTGGTGCTGGCTGGTGTAGGTCAGCGCCAGCGCCTTGCCGGTCGCTTGCAGCGCATCGAACAGCGGGGCGGGGTCGTCGGGGTCGTCGAACAGGCCGGGCTTGGGCGCGTCGACGATCTCGTTGAGGTACTCCCACAGGAACGTCACGTCGAAGCCCGCCGCGGCCTCGGGGTCGGGCTTGAAGAAGATCATCTTCTGCGTGGTCACCCGGTCGTCGAGGCGGAGGCGCTTGATCACCTCGTACATCTGGCGGTAGACTAGGATGCGCTCGCCCGGCACGCGGTTGCCCGTGAACCGGTTGAACGGGTAACGCCCGGCCAGCAGGTAGTTGCGGCTGACCGCGAGGCCCGCCAGCCGCTTCATCTCTCGCAGCTGCGGGTTGTCGAAGATGAAGCCCAGGTCGAACACGTCCTCGGCCCGGATGCGGTAGGCGTCGCGGAACAGCTTGTTGCCGAAGCTGTCGAACGCGTCCTCGTCCTTGGGCATGTTCCGGCCGACCGTGCGGTTGTCCGGCAGCACGTAGGGGGTGATGACGATGATGACCTCGCGCTTCTGCGTGCGGACCTCGTCGCTGCGGAACGCCCCGCCCACGACGGGCAGGTCGCCGAGCAGCGGCACCTTGTCGCGCACGGAGGTCATGTCTTTCTCGACGAGGCCGCCGATGATGAACGGCGTGTTGTTGGCGATGCGGCCGTAGGTCTGCACGCGCCGCGTGGCGATGGTGGGGGCCTCGGCGAGGATGTCGCCGCCGGCGTCGCGGATGATCAGCTCTTCGCCGGGCACCTCGGCGGAGACGATGCCGTCGATCTGCATCGACACCTCCTCGTCGTCCGCGGCGATGCGCGGGCGCACGTTCAGCAGGATGCCCACGGGGATGTACGAGAACTGGAAGCTGATGCGGTCGCCGCCGCGCAGGCCCGAGGCGCTGGTGGCGACGGGGATCTCACGCCCCACACGCAGCGACGCCTGGCGGTTGTCCAGCGTCAGCACGCTCGGGCGGGAGAGGATCTCCGCCTGGCCGTTGCGGATCAGCGCCTGGAGTTGTGCGTTGAAATGGCCGAACACGTCGTTGATCGAGATGTCGAGCGTCGGCTCATCACCCGTCGCGAAATCGGGCAGCCGGCCGAGCTTGATGTCGTCGACGTTGCTGAACGGTTCGTTGTTGAAGGGCGTGTTCAGTTCCCACTTGACGCCGAGTTCCTTGAGGCCGGTCTCGCTGATCTCGAGCACCATGGCCTCGATGAGGATCTGCTTGGCGGGCACGTCGATGGTCTTGCGGATGCGGTCGACGACCTCGGAGAACTGCTCGGGGTGGGCGGGGTGGTACATGACCATCAGGTCCATGACCGGCGCCGCGGAGGTGCGTGCGGGCAGGCTGGTTGGCAGCGAGGGTGTCATGGTCAGGCCGAACGCGCCCTTCGTGCCGCCGGTGCCGCCGACGAGGTCGGTGCTGGACGCGCCGGGCATCGACACGATCACGGGCAGCTTTTTGACGTCGATGTTGCCGGAGGGCTGGACGATCTCTTCCTTGCCCAGCCCCTTGCCGCCGGGCTTGTACTCGACGGTCTGGTAGCCGAGCGTTTTGAGCATGCCCAGGCAGCGGTCGGCCTCGATGTAGCTGAGCGTGAGGGTGCTGGTCGCCAGGTCGCGCGGGGCGACGGTGGCGTACTGCTTGTCGAGCGCCTTGCGCCCTTCGGCGAGGTGTTTTTCGACGGCGCTGATGTCGGCGTTGGCCTTGGGTTGGGCGCCGTCGGCGAGGGTCAGGCCGTGCACGTAGATGTGCGGGGGCTGGCTGCGGAAGGTCTTGTAACCGATGCGGATCATGCGCAGGCCGCCGGGCGCCTGGCGTGCGAGGGTGCGGATGCCGTGCACGCCCTCGGGGGTGGCGGTGAGGTTCGCGGCCAGCGCGTCGCCGGCCTCGGTGTAGCCGTGCTGTGTGCTGAGGCGGGTGATGGCCACGTCGATCAGCTCTTCGACCTCGATGCGGTTGAGGCCGGGCATGGGGATGAAGGTGCTGATCGCGGGTTGAGCTTTGGGCTGGGGTTTGGGGGCCGGTTTCGGCGCGGGCTTGGGTGGCGCTTTGGGCGCGGGCTTCGGTTGGGCCGCCGGTTGCTTGGCGGGTGGGGCGGCCTTGGGCGTTTGCTTGGGCGCGGGCCTGGCGTCCTGGGCCAGCGCGGGCGTCGCAACGTAGCTCATCAAGCCCATCAGCACCCCGACGAGCAACAGGCGCAGCGTCGGCCAAGTGCCGCTGGCTTCGGGGTCCCGCTGATCGGGTGCGGGCGGTGGGTCGAACGGGCTTTCGTTGAGGGCGTCGTTGACACCGGTGCGCATCATGTCCTCCGCGTCGGCGTCCGGCGGGCCGGTGAACTCGATGCGCCCGTCGACGAGTTGCACGACCACGTCCGCGTGGCGGATCAGGTCGGGGTTGTGGGTGATCATGAGGGTGGTCTTGCCTCGCATGAATTGCCGGATGGCGGGGATGATCTGGTCCTGGCTGGCCGCGTCGATGGAGGCGGTGGCCTCGTCGAGGATGAGGATGCGGGGGTTCTTGAGCATGGCGCGGGTGAGGGTGATGCGTTGCATCTCGCCGCGGCTGAGGGTCACGCCGTTCTCGCCCACGCGGGTCTGGTAGCCGTCGGGCAGCTTGGTGATGAACTCGTGGGCGCCGGTGTAGCGGGCGGTGTCGATGATCTGGCGCATCGTCGCGTCGGGCCGGGCGTAGCGCAGGTTCTCAAAGATCGAGGCGTTGAACAGGAAGCACTCCTGGAAGGCGATGCCGATCGAGCTGCGCAGGTGTTGCAGGTCGTACCTCCGCACGTCGACGCCGTCGACCATCACCTGCCCGCAATTGGGGTCGAGGAAGCGCGGCACGAGGTTGACCAGCGTGCTCTTGCCGGCGCCGCTGGGCCCGACGATGGCGCACACTTGGCCGGCGGGGATGGTGAGGTTGACGTCGTCGAGCACGGGGCCGGCGTCGTCGTAGCCGAAGCCGACGCCGTGGAACTCGATGTCGCCGCGGATGGCGCGGAAGACCGGGTCTTCGCTGACCGGCTCGGTCTCGTCGTGGTCGAGCAGTTCGAACACGCGGTCGATGCACGCGGTGGCCCGGGTCATCTTCGCGAAGCTGCTCATCAGCTCGCCCACCGTGGGGTACAGCATGAGCACGTAGCCGTGGAACGCGAGGAAGTCGCCGGTCTTCATGTGCCCGGCGATCACCTGGTAGGCGCCGAAGCCGATCAGCGACATGGTGCCGATGCCCACGAGCACGTCGGCGATGACCTTCTGCCACACGTGGTAGCGCTGGCTGCGGAGCTGGCTGTCACGCGAGGTGCCGATGGCCTGCTGGAACTGCTGCTTCTCCCGGCGTTCGGCGCCGAAGCCCTTGACGACCTCCATGCCCAGGAACTTCTCGATCAGGTTGCCGTGCACGACGGCCAATTGGTGCTGGGCGACCTTGCTCGCTTCCTTGATCGGCCGACGGAAGTAGTAAAACGCGAACAGGTGCAACGGCAGCACGACCGTCGCCACGATCGCCAGCGGCCAGTTGATCGCGTACAGGAACGCCACCAGCCCCAGGAACATCAGCGTCGATTGCAGAAGCGTCGGCAGCGTGTCCTGGATGAACTGCTGCACCACGAAGCTGTCGTTCATCACCCGGCTGGAGACCTTGCCGGGGTTGTTCTGCCGGTAGAACTTCAGCGACATCTGCTGGAGCTGCTCGAACAACCGCTTGCGCAGGGAGAAGGCGACGTTCTCGCCGAGCTGCACGATCTTGAACTTGCTGTTGAAGAACAGCACCTGCCGGGCGATGTAGACCGTGAGGAACCCGGCCAGCACCATCCACAGGAACAGGATCCGGCCGTTGGCGAAGACCTCGTCGACCAGCACCTTGAGCATGAACGGCGGGGCGAGGTTGACCAGCACCAGCCCGAACAGCATCCCCAGCACGATCGATATCCGCCGGCCGTGCGGCAGCAGCAGCTGACCGAGGCGGCGCAGCGAGGAGTGCGAGTCGAGCAGGGAGTGTGGCTCATCGTCGTCCAAGGGCGAGCCGTCCTGCTTGCCGTTGGTCCAACGCTTGAATGACGCGATCATGTCACCACCTGACTGTCCGTTGCCCGGAGATGGGCCAATCCTCCCTGATCAGCCCCGCCGGCCGCTGAAAAACTAGACGCCCGGCCGGGTCGGGTTTTGCTTGTAAGACGACTTGGGGGCCGGGCTTGGTTCAAATCGGGCCCGCGACGGGGTGTTGGTATTGCGCAGCGTTTGTTATCGGAAACCGCCCGCGGCGGGTGGTGCCCGGATTTAGGAACATTTCTTGACGTATCCCCAATCACCGCTTAATTTACGCGACTCGGTAGCAGCGCCCGGGCCCCGGCTCGGGCGTTGGTCATCGGGGATCAACCGCCCTCGTTTAAAGGAAAACCCCATGCTCCCCGTCAAGCGAACCAGCCGGTCCCGCCGCAATAACCGCCGCAGCCACCACGCGCTGACGGCCAAGCGGACCGTGGCCTGCCCCAACTGCGGCACCCCCAAGCTCCCGCACACCGCCTGCAACAACTGCGGCTACGTCCGCCCCGGTCTGTTCCTCAAGCAAGGCGACGAGGAAGAGTAATCCATGCGGATCGCCCTCGACGTCATGGGCGGCGACAACGCCCCTGACGCCATCCTCGACGGCGCGCTCGACGCGCTCGACCTGTTCGGTCCCGATGACCGCCTCGTCCTCGTCGGCGACGGCGAGGTCATCGCCGACACCCTCGTCGAGCGCGGCTGCAAGGACGAGCCGCGCCTCGTCATCGAGCCGACCACCCAGGTGATCGGCATGGACGAATCGCCCGTCGAAGCGATCCGAGTCAAAACCGACAGCTCCCTGACCCGCATGGCCTGGCTCGGCTCCCGCAAGGCGCCCGCCGACCAGCGCGTCGACGTGATCATCTCCGCCGGCAACACCGGCGCCTGCGTCGCCGCCGCCCAGATGTACATGCGCCGCCTGGCCAACGTGCACCGGCCCGGCATCGCCGTGACCATCCCCACGTTCTTCGGCCCCCTCGTCCTCTGCGACGTCGGCGCCAACATCGTCCCCAAGCCCCACCACCTCTACCAGTACGGCCACATGGGCGCACTGTACGCCAGCGAAATTCACGGCGTCGAGAACCCCCGCGTCGCGATCATGTCCGTCGGCGGCGAGGAGGGCAAGGGCACCGGTTTGGTCAAAGAGACCCACACGCTGATGAAGAGCGACCCGACGCTAAACTACGTCGGTTACGCCGAGGGCCGCGACCTGTTCAACGGCGAGGCCGACGTGGTCGTCACCGAGGGCTTCACCGGCAACGTCGTGCTCAAGCTGGCCGAGGGCCTGGCCGCCGGGCTGTTCAAGACCATCGCCCGCGAGATCTTCGAGATCGACCCCGAGCTGGCCGTGAAGTTCGAGCCCGTCGTCAAGCGCATCTACGCCAAGCACGACTACCACGAGTACGGCGGCGCGCCACTGCTCGGCGCCAACGGCATCTGCCTGATCAGCCACGGCTCGTCCGAGGCCCGCACGATCACCGCCGCGATCCGCAACGCCGTCGATTACATCGCGCACGGGGTCAACGACAAGATCGTCACCGTGCTCGGCGAAGCGGAGAAACGCATCGGCGAGGTGACCGCATGAACCAAAAGCCATCAGGGGTCAGGATCGCCGGCACGGGCGTCAGTATCCCGCCGCGCATACTCACCAACGCCGACCTCGAAAAGATGGTCGACACGTCGGACGAGTGGATCACCCAGCGCACCGGCATCAAGACGCGCCACATCGCCGACAAGGGCGTGCCCAACTCCGACCTGGGCGCCGAGGCCGTGACCGGCGCCCTTGAGGCCGCGGGCGTGGAGCCGGGCGAACTCGATCTGTTGCTGTGCGCCTCGATGACGCCGGACGTGATCTGCCCGGCCATGGCGTGCACGATCGTCAAAAAGGTCGGCGCGATCCCCGCCGGCGCGATCGACATGAACATCGCCTGCACCGGGTTCGTCGCCGCCATGGGCTTCGCCGCCAACGCGATCGGCTCGGGCTTCTACAAGAACGTCGCCGTCGTCGCCTCCGAAACGCTCAGCCGCATCGTCGACTGGGAGGACCGCGGCACGTGCGTGCTGTTCGGCGACGCCGCGGCCGCGGCCATCGTCACCGCCTCGGACGACCCCCAGCAGAACTGCCTCTACCAGTCGCTCGGCTCCGACGGCAAACGCGGCGAAGCGCTGTACGTGCCGCGCACCGAGGCGGACGTGCCCGACAGTGAGAAGGAAACCTTCTCCGGCAAGTTCGACACTTTGCAGATGAACGGCCGGGCCGTGTACAAGTTCGCCGTGCAGACGCTGGCCGACTGTGTCGAAGAGGCGTTGAACCACACCGGCCGGACCGCCGACGACATCAAGGTGGTGATCCCGCACCAGTCGAACATCCGCATGCTGAAAAGCGCGTGGAAGCGTTTGGGCTTCCCGGAAGAAAAGATCTACATCAACATCGACCGTCTCGGCAACACCTCCGCCGCCTCGGCCGGCATCGTGCTGCACGAGCTGATGGACTCCGGCCAGCTGCAAACCGGCGACGAGGTCATCTTCGTCGCCCAGGGCGGCGGCCTGAGCTGGGGCGCTTCACTCTGGAAACTGTAAGGAACAGAGCCGCTCGCGGCTTAGCGATGAACAATGTCCGATTCATTAATCATCCTGTGCCCTGGTCAAGGCGCTCAACACGTCGGCATGGGCAAAGCGTGGGCGGAGGCTTCGAAGGCCGCCGCCGATACGTTTGCCGAAGCGAACGACATCCTCGGCTTCGACCTGGCCAAAGTTTGTTTTGAAGGCCCGGAAGAAGAGGTGACGCGCACCGATGTCGCACAGGCCGCGATCTACACGACGTCGACCGCCGCCGTGCGGGCGTTGGGGGAGCGAGGCACGATCACCGGTGACTACGCCGCGGCCGCGGGGCTCTCGCTCGGTGAGTACACGGCCCTGCACCTCGCCGGCGTGTTCGGTTTCGCCGACGGCCTGAACCTCGTCCGCCAACGCGGCACGTTCATGCAGGAAGCGGCCGAGGCCAACGGCGGGTCGATGGTCGCCATCACCGGCGATGTGAGCGAAGACGCGATCCACGGGTTGTGCGACCAGGCCCGCGGCGACGGCGTGCTGGTGCCCGCGAACTTCAATAGCCCCATGCAGGTCGTGATCTCTGGCAGCGCCGACGCTTGCGAACGCTCGGTGCCGATCGCCACGGAGATGGGCTTCAAGCCCACGCCGCTGACGGTTGCCGGGGCGTTCCACTCGCCGTTGATGCAGGCCGCGGCCGACCGCATGGCCGCCGCGCTCGACGCGGTTGAGTTTGCCGTGCCGGCCGTGCGTGTGATGAGCAACGTCACCGGCGAACCGCACACCGACGACGCAGCGACGATCAAGCGGCGCCTCGTCGAGCAGATCACCCAATCGGTGCGTTGGAGCCAGAACTGCCAGTGGCTGGTGGCGAACGTGTCGGGTCGTTATGTCGAGCCCGCCCCCGGCAAGGTGCTGATGGGCTTGATGCGCCGCATCGACCGCAAGACGAAGGTGGAGAACCACGCCGAACCCAAGTAACCCGCGCCCAAGTAACCCGTTAGCCCCCGGTTCCACCGGGGGATTCCGAAGGTTCCGGGTTTCCGGGGGTCCGGGCGTTCCGAGATGGATCAGCGAACATGAGCGAGAAAAACCAAAAACGCGTCGCCGTCGTCACCGGGGCCAGCCGAGGCATCGGCGAAGCCATCGCCAAGGCGTTGGCCGAGCAAGGCCGGCACGTGGTGTTGGTCGCCCGCAGCGCCGAGCGGTTGGAAGCGGTCAAGGCCGCGATCGAGGCCGACGGCGGCAGCGCCTCGGTGAAGACCTGCGACGTGTCGGACAGCGAGTCGATCGAAGCGATGATCGAGTCGGTGTTCGAGGAAGAAGGCCGGCTGGACATTTTGGTGAACAACGCGGGCATCACGCGCGACACGCTGATCCTGCGGATGAGCGACGAGATGTTTGACGAGGTGATCCAGACGAACCTCAAGTCGGCGTTCGTGGCCTGCCGGGCGGTGGCCAAGCCGATGGTGCGGGGCAAGTGGGGGCGGATCATCAACATCAGCTCGGTGGCTGGGCTGGTGGGCAACCCGGGCCAGGCGAACTACGCGGCGAGCAAGGCGGCGCTTCTGGGGCTGACCAAGTCGCTGGCCAAGGAGCTGGCGGGCAAGAACATCACGGCCAACGTGGTGGCGCCGGGCTTTGTGGAGACGGACATGACGGCGGACCTGCCGGAGGCGGTCAAGGAGGGGGTCAAGACCTTCACGCCGCTCAAGCGGATGGGCACGTCCGAGGAAATCGCGGCGGCGGTGGCGTATTTCGCCTCGGAGGCCGCGTCGTACACCACCGGGCAGGTGCTGGCGGTGGACGGCGGAATGACCATGATTTAGCGTAAACCGAGCCTTTCGGGCGGCTTGGCAGTCGCACCATAGGCCGATATAGTGCCCGCAAACGCGGCACGACGGAGCAACCGCGGCGGACCGAACCGCCTCTTAAGGAGAGTCTTACATGGAACGCGACGAGATCAAAAGCAAGGTGATCGACATCGTGGCTGAGCAGATGGGCGTCGACAAGGGCGAGATCAACGACGAGACGCACTTCATCAACGACCTGAACGCCGATTCGCTCGACACCGTCGAGCTGGTCATGGAGTTCGAGGACGAGTTCGAGACCTCGATCCCCGACGAAGAGGCGGAAAAGATCCAGACCGTCGGCCAGGCGATCGATTACATCGTCGCTCACATCGATCAGGCCGACTGAACCAGCGATTCACGCCGCCCGACCCGTGAGGGCGGCCTAAGGCCCGCGGTGCGCGGTGGTCCCGTGTGGACGCCCGCCCATGCGCCGGCCGATACAGGAAACCTTTCCCGATGGAAAGACGTCGCGCCGTGATTACCGGTATGGGCTGGGTCACCAGCCTGGGGCTGGGTATCGATGAGGTCTGGTCCAAGCTCTTGGCCGGCACCAGCGGTATCGGTCCGATCCAACGCTGGGACTCGGCCCAGCACACCTCCAAGATCGCCGGCGAGATCGGCGGCTGGGACGGCGGACCCCACATCGAGGCCAAGGAAGCCAAGCGCCTCGACCGCTTCGCCCAGTTCGCCCTCAGCGCCGGCATCGACGCCGTGCAAGACTCCGGCCTCGAAACCGACAAGCTCGACCCGTACCGCTGCGGCGTGATCATCGGCTCGGGCATCGGCGGCATGGAAGAGTTCGAGACCGGCCACGCCCGCGTCATCGAAAAAGGCCCCAAGCGCGCCAGCCCGTTCCTCATCCCCAAGCTGATGATCAACGCCGCCAGCGCCAACGTCTCCATCCACTACGGCTTCAAGGGCATCAATTACGCCACCGTCACCGCCTGCGCCGCGGCGGGCCACGCGATCTCCGACGCCCTGCGCGCCATCCAGTACGACGACGCCGACGTCGTGGTCACCGGCGGCAGCGAGGCGGCCGTCACGCCCCTGGGCGTGGGCTGCTTTATGACCATGCGCGCCCTGTCGACCCGCAACGACGAGCCGGAGCGGGCGAGCCGGCCGTTCGACAAAAACCGCGACGGCTTCGTCATCGCCGAGGGCGCCGGCATCATGGTGCTCGAGGAATACGAACACGCCAAGGCCCGCGGCGCGAAGGTCTACGCCGAGGTCTGCGGGGCCGGCATGACCGGCGACGGCGGCCACATCACCGCCCCCGACGAGAACGGCACCGGCGCCGCCGAGGCCATGCGCCGCGCCGTCACCGCCTCGGGCATCGAGCTGACCGACATCCAGCACATCAACCCCCACGCCACCAGCACCCCCCTCGGCGACCTGGCCGAGAACCGGGCCGTCAAGGCCGTGTTCGCCGACCACGCCCCCAACCTCGCGATCAGCGCCACCAAGAGCATGACCGGCCACCTGCTCGGCGCCTCCGGCGGCATCGAGGCCGTCATGACCGCCAAGGCCATCGAGACCGGCGACTGCCCGCCCACCATCAACCTCGAAGACCCCGATGAGGGCTGCGACCTCAATTACTGCGCCAACGAAGCCCAGCACCACGACGTCAAGTACGCCATGTGCTCCAACTTCGGCTTCGGCGGCCACAATGTCTCGCTGGTATTCGGCAAAGTCTAAGTCGGGTTCCGGGTCTCGGCTTCCGGGGGCCGGGTTTCGTCATTCGCACTTCGAGTTTCGAGTTTTGACCGCCGCGCTCAACCTCGGCGGCCCAGTTGTCCGATAAGACCCCTATGCCTGTGGAAGACGTCAGCACGATCCTCCAGCTCCAGGTGCCGGTGATCGTCCGCATCGGCCACCGCCGCATGCCCGTCGGCGAGGTGCTCAACCTCTCGCCCGGCTCGATCATCGAGCTGACCAAGGGCTTCGACGACCCGCTCGACCTGATGGTCAACAACCGCCAGATCGGCCAGGGCACCGCCGTCAAGGTCGGCGAATACTTCGGCCTGAAAGTCTCCGCCGTCGGCGACGCCGAAGACCGCATCCGCGCCCTCGGCCCCGAAGCCCCCGGCACCCCCGAGGCCCCCGAAAGCGCCGTCGAAGAACCGGCCGCCGAGTGATCACACCGAACTGCGATCTGCGATCATGCGCACACCCGTTAGCCCCCGGTTCTACCGGGGGGATCCCCCGGGTGAAACCCGGGGCTAACGGTTACGTTTGGCGTGGTCACACTCACAACAAACTCACCGGGTCAACGTCGACGGCCATGCGGGCGTCGGAGCGGATCAGCTGTCGGCGGCGGGCCTCGGTCAATATGCGTTGCAAGATCGCCGCGTCGGCGGCGATCAACTCGATCTGCATGCGGAAGTAACCGCCGAGGCGGGCGATGGGGGGTGTGAGCGGGCCCAACACTAACGCGCCGGTTTGCAACTCGTCGTTGATTTGCACGAAAGCGTCGGCAACCTGCGTGGCGGCTTCAAGGGCGCGGTCGAGGTCGCGGTCACGGCAGACCACCCGCGCCATCCGGCTCGCTGGCGGCAGGTTCATCTCTTGCCGCATCGCCAGCTCCGCACGCGCAAAACCCCGGTAGTCGTGGTCGGCGGCACGCTCGATCGCGGGGTGGCCGGGCGTGAACGTCTGCACCACCACACGCCCCCCGCCCAACCCCCGGCCCGACCGGCCCGACACCTGCGCCACCAGTTGAAACGTCCGCTCGGTTGCGCGGAAGTCCGGCAGGTTCAACGCCGTGTCCGCGCTGATCACGCCGACCATGCGCACGTTCGGAAAATCCAACCCCTTGGCGATCATCTGCGTGCCGACTAACAGGTCCAGCTTGCCCTCGCCGAACTTGCGCAGGGCGTTTTCGTAATCGGTCGCGGTGCGCATCGCGTCGCTGTCCATCCGCAGCATCCGAACCCCCGGGAACTTGCGCTCTAATTCTTCTTCGACGCGCTGGGTGCCTAGGCCGAACGTCATCACCTTCTTGTTGCACAGCGGGCAGTTGGTCGGCAGGCGGTTTTCGAAACCGCAGTAGTGGCAGCGCGTCAGCCCCCCGGCCGGCACGCGCGCGTCGAGGTGGTAGACCATGGTCACGTCGCAGTGGTCGCAGTTCATGGTCCACCCGCAGCGGTGGTCGGGGCAGGCGACGTAGTTGGCGTAGCCGCGCCGGTTCAAGAGCAAAATCGCCTGGCCCTCGGCGTCGAACGTCTGGCGCAGGGCCTGCTCCATCGCCCGGCTGAGCAGGTGCACGCGTCGGCCGTCGGCCTGCTGGCTGCGCTGCCGGCGTTCTGCGAGCATGTCGACCACCTGCACCGGCGGCAGCGGCAGGTCGTTCACACGGTTGGGCAGTTCGAGAAGTTCATAAGTCTGCCGGACGGTGGCGTTGTAGTAGCTTTCGAGCGACGGGGTGGCCGAGCCGAGCACGACGGGGATGTCGAGCATCTGGGCGCGTTTGATGGCGACGTCGCGGCCGTGGTAGCGGGGGGCCTGGTCCTGCTTGTACGAGTTGTCGTGCTCCTCGTCGACCACGATCAGGCCGAGGCTTTTCGTGGGCGCGAAGATCGCCGAGCGCGCCCCGACGATCACCTGCGGGTAGCCATCGCGGATGAGCTGCCACTGCTCGTGCCGCTGGGCCGCGGTGAGCCCCGAGTGCAGCACGGCCACGCGTTCGAAGCGCGACAGGAACCGCCCGGCGGTCTGCGGCGTCAGCGCGATCTCGGGCACGAGCACGATCGCGGTCTGGTTGTGGGCCACGACCCGTTCGATAGCGCGGATGTACACCTCGGTCTTGCCCGAACCGGTCACGCCGTGCAGCAGTTGGACGCCGAAGCCGGTGCCGAGCGCGCCGGTCATGCGGTCGAGCGCCACGGCCTGCTCGCCGGTCAGCGTCACGCGCGGCTCGTCGCGGTGCACGTGCTCGGCCCAGATCGCGCGGATCTGCTGCTTGGCGACCACCTTCAGCAAGCCCTTCTCAACCAGTTGCTTGACCGGGCTGCGCGACTTGCTGCCCGAAAGCGTGGCGAGTTCGAGCGCATCGATCGGCAGCTTGTGCAACAGTTTCAGTTCGAGCGCCTTGCCGAGCACCGCGGCCTGCTTGGGCGGCAGGCGGTGCTGCTTGACGATCGACGGCAACGCATCGGCGGCGACGGGCGAGTGCAGGTCGATCAGGTTCTTCTGCACCAGGCCCGTGCCCTTTTTGACCGCGGCGGGCAGCACCGTGGCGAACACCATGCCCAGCGGGCAGCAGTAGTAGTCGGCGATCCAGCGGGCGAGGTCGACCAGGTCGTCGGGCAGGTTCACCGCGCGCTCGCGCGACGCGATGGGTTTGATCTTCTCGGCGGGCAGGTCGGTCGCGTCGGCCAACGCCAACACGTAACCGTCGACGGTGCGCCCGGCCCGGCCGAGCGGCACGAGGACGCGGTCGCCGATGCGCAGGTCGGCCAGCTCGTCGGGGACCGCGTAGGTCAGGCCGGCGGGCGAGTCGAGGCCCTGCTCGATGGCGACCTGCGCGAACCGGCCGGTGGTGGTGGTCGCAGCGTCGTGGTTTTCGCCGAAGAGGTTGGGCATAAGGTGAGTATAGCGTGATCGGCTGTGGGGCTTGGTTGTTGCCGAGCCCTCGGACCACCGAGCCACCGGACCCTCGGACCACCGGGGCTCGCTGCGCTCGCCCCGGTGCTTGGGGGGCGTGGGTTTATGGGGCTATTGGGGGTGTGGGATTATGCCGATGATGTCGACGTGGGTGAGCGACGCAACATTTTGTTGATCGTCACGACCGGGCAGCGCGGCGATGCGCTGGGCGGGGCGGGGGTGTGGCCGATCGACACGCCGCAGCTCGATGCGCTGGCGATCGCGGGGCTGGCGGTGACGGCGGTGAGCCCGTCGCCGGCGGATCGGCCGGCGCTGGCGTCGCTGTATACCGGTTTGCACCCGAGGCAGCACGGGCTGCTCAACGGCCGGTCGCCGCGCGGCGGCGTGGGCGGCTGGGCGCAGCGGTTTCGCGAGGCGGGTTACCACCTGGCGGGCGTGGGGCGCGTGGGGCTGATCGCCGATCAATTGCACGCGGCGCACGTGGTGGCGGACCTCGATGAGGTCGAGCCGTTGCGCTGCGAGTACCTGCGCTACGTACAGCGGCGGGGGATGTTGGACTACGTGCTCGAAGCGCGGCAGCGGCGGCAGCGGGGCGGGCTGTTTGATCCGTCGGTGGGTTTCGCCGAGCCGAGCAACGACGTCGACGGTTACATCGGCGAGCTGGCGCGTGGGGTGATCGTCGAGTTGCCGAGCGATCGGCCGTGGTTGATGGTGGTCGCGTTCACCGGGCCGGGCAACGACCTGGCGGCGCCGGAACCTTACCTGGACTTGGTCGACGCCGAGGCGTTGCGCGGTTCGTTCGTGCCGGCGACGATGCGGAAGGTCGACGCGTACACGGAGCTGCGTTACCCGCGTGCGCTGCTGCAGGCGGTGACCGGCGCACAGGCGGCGGCGATGCGCCAGCACTACCTGGCGCGCGTGTGCATGCTCGACTTCATGGTCGGGCGGTCGCGCAAGGCGATGACGAAACACGGCCACGACCTCGGCGCATGGACGGTGCTCACCAGCAACCGCGGCGAGGTGCTCGGCGAGCGCGGCCTGTTTGGTTGCACGGGTTTCGTCGGCTCGGGGCCTTACGTGCCGATGTGGGTCGCGCCGCCGACGAGCGTGGGCGAGATCGACGCGAACAACGAGAAGCTGCGCGACCGCGACGGGCTGGTCAGCGGCGTGGACCTCGCGGCGACGCTGTGCGCCATCGGCCAGGTCGACCCGCCGGCCGGTTGCTTGGGGCGGTCGATATTGCCGGGGCTGGTCGGCGAGACCGTCGGCCACGACGCGGTGATCAGCGAGTTCGGCAAGCGGCTGCTGCTTGAAACGGCTCAGCACAAGGCGATGTTCGACGCCGAGTCGGGCAAGGTGCGGGCGCTGTTCGACGTGTTCATCGACGAGGCCGAGCAGCACAACCTCGTCGGCGACCCGAAGGGTGCGGCGGTGGTCGACATGCTGCGCTGGCGGTTGGCGGAGCTGTTGTTGCCGATGCAGCCGGTGGTTGGGTGAGCCATAAGCCAATAGGCATAAGTAATAGCCATGAGCCAACAGCCAACAGCCAACAGCCAATAGATCATCGGTGAAGGGGTTGAGTTGATGTAAGCTCGCGGCGTTCGCAACGCCTCATCACTCATCACTCATCACACATTGCTCATCGCGACTCGGATACACCACGATCGTACGGTGGCTGATTCACCAATTCACCGATCCACGCTTCAGCCGCCGTTTTCGATCTTCGGCAGGTTGACCGTGGCGACCTTGAGGATGCCCGGCCGCGCTTTGAGGCGGTTGACGAGCGACTCGTCGGGGGCCGCGTCGATCTTGAGGACCATGATCGCCTTGTCGCCGTGGCGGGCGAGGGTCATGTCGGCGATGTTGGTGTTCGCGTCGGCCAGCTCGCCGCCGACGATGCCGACCATGCCGGGCTTGTCTTCGTTTTGCAGCAGCAGCATCTGGCCCTCGGGCACCATGTCCATGTGGTAGCCGCACACGTTGAGCACGCGCGGCAGGCCGTCGTTGTACACCGTACCCACGATGAAGCGTGTGGCGTCGCCCGATTCGACCTCGATCTTGATGCGCGGGCTGACGCGTGGCTCGTCGATGATCGTGGTCTGGCTCTTGATGCCGCGCTCCTCGGCGATCAGCCGCACGTTCACGACATTGACCGGGTCGTCGAGCTGCGTCTGCAAAAGGTTGATCACGACCATGCGTTCGATGGTGCTGCCGGCCGAGGCGAGCAGTTCGCCCTCGAGCGTGACCGTGACGTTGCCCAGCCCCCCATCACACATCGGCGACAGCAGGTGCGCCATGCGCTCGGCCAACTCGACAAACGGCTGCTGCGCCGGGTCGAGGTCGAGGCGGACGCCGCCGAGGTTCACCGCGCCGCGGACGCCCTCGCCCTTGAGGTATTCGAGCAGCTGGGCGCAGGCGTCGGTGCTCACCGCCTGCTGGGCCTCACTGGTCGAGGCGCCGAGGTGCGGCGTGCACAGCACCTTGGGGTTGGCCCGCAGCGCATCGTCCTCGGCGGGGGGTTCGGATTCGTAGACGTCGATCGCCGCGCCGCCGCACTGGCCGGCGTCGATCGCGGCCAGCAGGTCGGGCACGTCGACCACGCCGCCGCGCGCCGCGTTGACCACGCGGATGCCCGCCTTGCACTTGGCGAATGTCTCGGCGTTGAGCATGCCGCGCGTCTGGTCGTTCAGCGGCACGTGGAAGCTGATGAAGTCCAGGTCGCCGAGCATCGCGTCGAAGTCCTTGAATATCTTCACGCGCCCGTCGAGCGCCGATTCGGCGTTGAACACCGGGTCGTACGCCACGACCGTCATGCCGAACGCCAGCGCGCGCTCCGCGACGGTCCGGCCGATGCGGCCGAAGCCGACCACGCCCAGCGTCTTGCCCGACAGCTGTGTGCCGACGTACTTGCTGCGGTCCCAGCCGCCTTCGCTCATGACCTTGTAGGCCGGGCCGATGTTGCGGGCCAGCGCCATGAGCATCGCGAACGCGTGCTCGGCGGTGGTGATCGTCGAGGCGTCGGCCGAGTTCATCACCAGCACGCCCTTGGTCGTGGCCGCCGCCAGGTCGATGTTGTCCACACCGACGCCGGCCCTCGCCACGGCCCGCAGCTTGCCGGGGTTCTCGAGCACCTTGGCCGTCACCTGTACGCCCGAGCGCACGATCAGGCCGTGGTAATCGCCCACGACCGCGGCCAACTCGTCTTCCGACAGGCCGGTCTTCACGGCCACTTCGACGTCGCTGAAGCTCTGGAGATAGTCGATGCCGGCTTGGGCGAGCTTGTCGCCGACTAAAATTCGGGTCTTTTCGGACATCGTCCGCGGTCGCTCCATCCTTGGGGGTGTATGCCCAATCGTCGGCCAAATCCGGCGATCGGGTGGGGGCGGGTATCCTACAGCGGCGGGTTATCCTTGTCGATTGCCCGCTCGCCGGCCGATGGTTATACTCTCGGGCTTACTTTCGACCGGTTAGACGCATACAGAGATTGCAGCCCGACCCAGGTTCGGGCCGATGGAGACCCAGACGTATGGCCCTGGCACTCGAAACCAAGAAGACGATCATCGACGAGCACAAGCGCGGCGACAAGGACACCGGCTCGCCCGAGGTGCAGATCTCGATCCTCACCCGACGCATCAACGACCTGACCGAGCACGTCCGCACTCACAAGCACGATTACCACTCGCGCCGCGGCCTGATCATGATGGTCGGCAAACGCAACCGCCTGCTGCGGTACCTGGCCAAGAAGGACCGCCAGCGCTACCTCGACCTGATCGGCAAGCTCGGCTTGCGTAAGTAAACACTCGGACGGGCGGCCGCACCGCGGTCGCCCGTTTCTTTTAGACATCCAGGACCCGGCGGACGGCGTGATGTTCACGCCCGAGATGGGAGGCAGTCGCCACCGCGCCCCTCGAGAACGATGGGCCCGATGACCACTGTCCCCCCCGTAGCCGGGTCCTTTACGACAAGCCGCTGCGCCCGTGTTACACACCCGCGGCGGCGAAAGGAATCTGACTATGGGACACGTAGTCGTTGAACGCGAGTTCGGCGGGCGTCAGTTCACCATCGAAACCGGCAAGTGGGCCAAGCAGGCCGACGCCTCGGTGTTCGCCACCTTCGGCGACACCAGCGTGCTGGCCGCCGCCGTGCGCGGCGAGCCGCGCGAGGGCTGCGACTTCTTCCCCCTCCAGGTCGACTACCGCGAGCGCACCAGCGCCATGGGCAAGTTCCCCGGTGGCTTCCGCAAGCGCGAAGGCGCCCCCAGCCAAAAAGAAATCCTCACCATGCGGATGATCGACCGGCCCATCCGACCCCTGTTCCCCAAGGGTTTCTACGATGAGGTCGTCGTCCAGTGCTGGGTCGAGTCCGCCGACGGCCAGAACGACGCCGACGTGATCGCCGGCACCGCCGCCGCCGCCGCCCTGGCCATCAGCAGCCTGCCGTTCGATGGCCCCGTCGCCACCGTCCGCGTCGGCCGCATCGAGGGCCAGTTCGTCGTCAACCCCACCCACGCCCAGATGGAATACTCCGACATCGACCTCGTGCTGTCCGGCCACCGCGACGGCGTGAACATGATCGAGGTCGGCTCCATGGAACTGTCCGAGCAGGACGTGCTCGACGCGATCAAGTTCGGCCACGAGCAGATCTTCATCCTGCTGGACATCATCGACGAACTCGTCGCCAAGGCCGGCAAGGAGAAGACCTTCGAGCTCGACGTGCCGAGCGAAGAGGTTGTCAACGCCGTGCACAACGACCTGATCGACAAGGTCCGCGCCGCGAAGAAGACCGACGGCAAGC
This sequence comes from Phycisphaeraceae bacterium, assembly GCA_028282805.1. Lineage (GTDB taxonomy): Bacteria > Planctomycetota > Phycisphaerae > Phycisphaerales > Zrk34 > JANQHD01. Next base: position 79,336 of record JANQHD010000024.1, read on the forward strand.
TCGCCCGCGAGGAGGCGGTCAAGGCCGTCCGCGACGCGTACCTCGAGGCCAACGCCCCCGAGCCCACCGCCGCCGACAACGTCAGCTACCCGCAGTACCTCGAAACCCTCACCAAGCGCAAGCACATCAAGGAAGCGTTCAGCAAGCTCGAAGAGAAGGTCATCCGCGAGTCGATCCTCGAAGGCACCCGCAGCGACGGGCGCGGCGGCGATGACCTCCGCCAGCTCACCGGCGAGGTCGGCGTGCTGCGCCGGGCCCACGGCTCGGCCGTGTTCACCCGCGGCGAGACGCAGTCGATGGTTTCCTGCACCCTCGGCACGGGGCGCGACGAGCAGATCGTCGACGGCCTGCACGAGGAGTACAGCCAGAAGTTCTACCTGCACTACAACTTCCCGCCGTTCTGCGTCGGCGAGGCCCGCCGGATCACCGGCCCCAGCCGCCGCGAGATCGGCCACGGCGCGTTGGCCGAGCGTTCGCTCGCTGGCGTGCTGCCGAATGCCGAAGACTTCCCCTACACCGTCCGCCTCGTCAGCGAGATCCTCGAGTCCAACGGCTCGTCGAGCATGGCGTCGATCTGCGGCGGTTGCCTGGCGATGATGGACGCGGGCGTGCCGATCAAGGGCACCACCGCCGGCATCTCCATCGGCATGGTCAAGGAAGGCGACCGCAAGGTGTTGCTGACCGACATCCTCGGCGAGGAAGACCACTTCGGCGACATGGACTTCAAGGTCGCCGGCACCCGCAAGGGCATCACCGGCATCCAGCTGGACCTCAAGATGCGCGGCCTGGATTACGACCTGATCGCCGAGACCTTCGAGGCCGCCAAGGTCGCCCGCATCAAGATCATCGAGGCCATCGAGTCGACCATCCCCGCGCCGCGCGACGAGATCAGCGAGTACGCCCCGCGTTTGCTCACCATCAAGATCAACCCCGAGAAGATCGGCGCCCTCATCGGCCCCGGCGGCAAGGTCATCCGCGGCATCCAGGACGCGACCGGCGCGACCATCGACGTCGAGGAAGACGGCACCGTCACCATCGCCGCGGTGGGTGGTGAGGCGGCCAACGCCGCGATGGGCGAGGTCGAGAAGATCACGCAGGAGGTCAAGGTCGGCAAGATCTACGAGGGCCGGGTGTCGACCGTCAAGGACTTCGGCGCGTTCATCGAGGTGATCCCCGGCCAGGACGGCCTGTGCCACATCTCCGAGCTGGACGACGGCTACGTCGAGAAGGTCACGGACATCGTGAAGGTCGGCGACACGGTCAAGGTCAAGGTGATCAACATCGACGACCAGGGCCGCCTCAAGCTCAGCCGCAAGGTCGTGCTCAAGGAAGAGGCCGGAGCCGAGACCGGCGAACCGGCGGGGGCGTAAGGACGCCGCCCAAATCATGAGACCGATGAGCCCGGCGAAAGCCGGGCTTTTTTATGGTCGCGGGCGACCATGTTTAACGGGGTGTGGGGGTAAATGGAGAGTTGACAGGGGGTTGGGGCGATATATGTCGTTTTTGCGAAAAAACCTTGTTTGACGGCGCAGGGTCGGAGTATATTAAGGGTAATACATATCGTTTGATGGAGTGAAAACGTTCGGGCTCAGCGGTTCATGTCCAGCCCGGACGACGAATAAGGTGAAGCGATACGCGGACAAGACTCGTCGCGAGGGGAGGCGACAAGGGCTTGTCTTGTGCGTTTGATCAGGGGGTTCGACCACCCCGCCCACGCGGCTAGTTCGAGCGCCACCGTCGTTTCGCCCGCTTTGTCCGAAGTCCAAAGGCCCGTCGCCCAACTCAGGCGGGCCTGTGAGCGGAAGTGAAATGTTCAGTGTCATCTTTCACGGCGCAGGAGGTGTTTAATGGCCGTGCGCGGGCAAGTGAAGTGGTTCGATCCCAAAAAGGGGTACGGGTTCATCGTCGGGCCTGATGGGCAGGACGTGTTCGTCCATTACTCGCACATCGAGTCCGAGGGTTTCCGCCTGCTCAAGGACGGGGAAACCGTCGATTACGAACTCGTCGAGAGCGACAAGGGCTGGCAGGCACGCGAAGTGCACCGGCTCGACGTGCAGGTCAACTCCGAAGCGGTGGACAATGTGATCAACGACCGATCACCCGCCCCCGAAGAGTAAGCCGGGTCGCGCCAGTTGCTCCGTTCATCTCGCTGGGCATTACCCTGCCGGCCGGGTTCGGCGGTACACTGACCGACCGTACCGTTTTGGCTGGTGGTTTCATGCGATGGCTTGAATGGTTGTTGATGGGCATCGGCATCGGCGCCGCGGCGATGATCCCGGCGGCGTGGTTTATGACGCGCCGCACGGCCGAGCGGGTCCGGCGCCTTGAGCAGCGCGCCCGGTCGGCCGAACGCCTCGCCGAACTCGGCACGCTCACCGGCGGCCTGGCGCACGAGATCAAGAACCCGCTGTCGACGATCGGGCTGAACCTTCAGTTGCTGCGCGAGTCGTTGGAGGAGGCGGACCTGCCCGAGCCGCAGCGCGGCCGGCTGGTTCACCGACTCGACGCCGTGGCGGGCGAGTCGGATCGGTTGCGCGAGATACTGGAAGACTTCCTCGCGTTCGCCGGGCGGATGAAGCTGGACCGCCAACCCGTCGACCTGAACCAGCTGGTGGAAGACCTGGTCATCTTCTTCGGGCCGCAGGCCGAGCAGTCGGGCGTGCAGCTGCGCACGCAGTTGGCCGAGGGGATGCCTGCCATCGCGGCGGACAGCACGCTGTTGAAGCAGGCGGTGTTGAACCTGATGATCAACGCGACGCAGGCGATGGTCGCCGCGCGCTACGCCGACCAGCCGCACGGCGGGGCGACGGACCTGATCATCCGCACCGGCGCCACCGACGACACGCTGAGTGTCCACGTGACCGACACCGGCCCGGGCATCGGCGACGAGCAGCTGGCGCGGGTGTTCGAGCCTTATTTCACGACGAAGAAGGGCGGCAGCGGCTTGGGCCTGGCCACGGCCCGCCGCATCGTCGAAGAACACGCCGGCCACCTCTCCGTGCACAGCGAAGCCGGCAAGGGCAGCGATTTTGAGCTTTCCCTGCCCAAGCAATCCGCCACGCCCGACGTGGGCGAGCCGGTCTGACACGCCCGCTGCACCCCGCTATAATCCGCCGTTCTGCACCGAACGCGATGAAGCTGTATTGGAGGTCCGCCCCATGGGCATGACGATGACCGAGAAGATCATGGCCAAGCACGCCGGCCGAGCGAGCGTGAGCCCCGGCGAAAATGTCTGGGTCGATGTCGACGTGCTGATGACCCACGACGTGTGCGGCCCGGGCACGATCGGCATCTTCCACGAGAAGTTCGGCCGGGAAGCCAAGGTCTGGGACAACACCCGCATCCCCATCATCCCCGATCACTACATCTTCACCGCGGATGAGAAGTGTCATCGCAATATTGAAATCCTTCGTAAGTTCGTTAAAGAGCAGGGGATAAAATATTTTTACGATCCAGAGTTTGTGAAAAACGAGGGCATGCCCAACCCCTACAAGGACCCGACGAAGACCAACTACAAGGGCGTCTGCCACAAGGCCCTGCCCGAGGAAGGCCACTGCCGCCCCGGCGAAATCCTCCTCGGCACCGACAGCCACACCTGCACCGCCGGCGCGTTCGGCCAGTTCGCCTCGGGCGTCGGCAACACCGACGCCGCCTTCACCATGGGCACCGGCAAGACCTGGCTCAAGGTTCCGCCCACCATGAAGTTCGGCTTCCGCGGCCAGATCCCCCCGTACCTCACCGCCAAGGACCTCATCCTCGCCGTCATCGGCCAGATCGGCGTCGCCGGCGCGACCTACAAGACCATGTACTTCGCCGGCGACGGCATCGCCTCGCTCACGCTCGAAGACCGCATGACGCTGACCAACATGGCCATCGAGGCCGGCGGCAAGAACGGCGTCTGCGACGTCGACGAAAAAACCCTCGACTACGTCCGCCACCGCTCCAACCTGCCGCAGTGGGAGGTCTTCGAAGACGACCCAGGCGCCACCTACTGCTACGAGCACGAGTGGGACCTGGCCACGCTCGAACCGCTTGTCGCCAAGCCGCACAGCCCCGACAACAAGGACCTCGCCCGCAACTGCGCCGACGTCCAGCTCGACCGCGCCTACATCGGCTCCTGCACGGGCGGGAAGATCACCGACATGATCTTCGCCGCCAACCTGCTCAAGGGCCACGAAGTCAAGATCCCCACCTACGTCGTGCCCGGCTCCACCGAGGTCCACCAGGACATGCTCACCCTCGGCCTCGACGGCGAACCGCTCCGCGACGGCGACAAGAGCGTCTACGCCACCCTCGAAGACGCCGGCTGCCACATGGGCGCCGCCTCCTGCGCCGCCTGCCTCGGCGGACCCGAAGACACCTTCGGCCGACTCAACGAACCGATCAACTGCATCTCCACGACCAACCGCAACTTCCCCGGCCGCATGGGCCACAAGGAAGCCGGCGTCTACCTCGCCTCCCCGCTCACCGTCGCCGCCAGCGCCTTGACCGGCCGCGTGACCGACCCCCGCGACTACGTCAGCGAACCCATCGCCACCGGCCAAGCCGGCGTGGTGTGATATGAGCGTTTCCGGGCTGACATGCGTGGAAGACACACTGTGGTGCGTGGTGTCCCCAACGGGTGATCCCACGTACGATTTTTCGTTTGAAGAACAGTTTGCCTGCCGTCATCCGTGGCAACTGGATGGGCAGGTGCGCGCCGTCGCGCGGATGGGGGCCGCGTCAGATTATGCGCAGCGCTACCACAATTTGCGGGAGCAGGGCGTGGAGTTGATACACACGCCCGAGGAGTATCGCCGCACGAGCGAACTACCCGTTTGGTACCCGCTAATCGACGATCTAACGCCACGCAGCGTGTGGTTTGAGCAATTGCCCCCCGCGGATCAGATCGAAGACCAGTTCGATTGGCCGGTATTTCTCAAAGGTGAACGCCAGACGAGTCGCCATCAACGCCGCTTGTCCATCATCGAAAGCCGTCGGCAGTTCGAAGAAGTAATGTCGGAGTGGCAACGCGACCCGATTCTTGCATGGCAACGCGTAGTGTGCCGCGAGTACGTGCCTCTACGACGGATTGACACGATCGACACCTCACACAACATGCCGCGGAGTTTCGAGTTTCGTTCCTTCTGGTGGAACAATCGCTGCGTGGGCATCGGCGAATATTGGGTCGCCGAGCATTACAAGCCTACCGATGATGAAATGGTCGAACTGCTGAAGACTGCACAGGCCGCCGTGGATCGAATCGATGTGACCTTCCTCGTCGTGGATGTCGCCCAGACCGCTGAGGGTGATTGGATTGTGATTGAAGTCAACGACGGTCAAGATTCCGGCTATGGCGGTGTTCCCCGGCGTGCCATGTGGCAGCACATTGTTGATATTGAACGCTCGGCTTAGCGTAGCAGGATCCCCCCATGCCGTTGGTTGTGAAACTCTACTTCGCCGCCGTGGGTGTGATGAGCGTGGTGACGTTCACGCTGTATACGTGGGACAAACGCCGCGCCCGCAAGGGCGGCCGGCGCATCCCCGAGGCGACGCTGCACCTGTGCGAACTGCTCGGCGGCTGGCCCGCCGGCCTCCTCGCCCGCCACCTGCTCCGCCACAAGTCCCGCAAGCTCGCCTTCCGCGTGTTGTCGTGGGCGATAATAATGCTACATATTGGTGCATTAGCATTGTACGCGTGTTACAACATAGATTGATGCGATGCCTATCTAGGCATAACAATTCGCTTAGGCTTTAGTTTCCTGTGTTTCTGTAAAGAACAAATTGCCTAATGCAATTCGGTTGTGGAGGCAGTTATGGCTGACAGCGATCATGTTGAAATACTACGAAATGGTACAACGGCCTGGGGTAGTTGGCGTGGTAATTATCCAAACTTAGAGCCTGATCTCTCAGGTATTGATTTTACCAAGCCGCCATTTGATCGCATTAATCTATCCAATTGTAATTTCAACAAATGTAATCTGAGTGGCGCGAAGTTGATGATGCACGAACTTTCGGGTGCAAGCTTTCATCTAGCTAATCTCGGTGGCGCGGATTTCAGCGGCGCCAATCTATCTGAGGTCAATCTAAATGGTGCGCATGCTGTAGCCGCTGTCTTTAGTCACGCCAAAATGCAAGATGCGAAGATTAATGATGCGCTTTTAACCAAGGCGCAATTACGTGGATCAAATTTGGCTGGCTCGAAAATCGCGAATACAAACATGGATGCTGCTGATCTGACTGAGGCCAATCTTGCTGGTGCGCAGATTCAGAAAGTGTCGTGTATAGGCGCACAGCTTGTTGGAGTTAACCTTGGCCCAAGAAATGAAGTTAATCCGAGCGGTACTTGTTCGAAGTTAAGATATTCAAATCTTAACAGTGCAAATCTGCAATTATCTAGGCTGCCAACTGCTGACTTATCTGGAACACTTTTGGAGATGGCTGACTTGCGTAGCGCCTCCATGAACGCATCGACAAAATTCACTGATTGCCCTCCGCCGCATGGCATGAAGATAGATCGATACGCATTAGAGATGTTAGGTGACGATTACGGTGGCTTCAGCCGAGGTCACCGCATGGTCATGGATATACATGATGATGTGGCTTTTCTTCGGCAGAGGTTTAGTGGTGTATTTCGTATCGTTCATTTAATCGCATTGATCGCATTCTTATTCCCATATGTGTGGTTCTTGGGTTTGCGATGGTGGGACGCTCATTTTAAAACAGTACAGGAGGACTCGATAACTATACTCGTAGCATTGCTGCGGTTCATTGTTTCGGGTGGCAGTTCATGGCAAGAAGGATGGAATTGGAGTTGGTCTTTTTCGCTGTTTGTGATTGCAGTAGTCTACAATGTTATGCGATCAATACTCATGGGAAAAACACTGCACTTAGAGATGAAAGAAGAAATAACAGGGCTTCCCCAGCGATTCTCGCTTGTAGGAAAATGGGGGGCAGCCTATTGGGTGATGAAATATAGTCTTTTGCTGTATTTAATTGCGGTTCTATTCAACACGATCCGTTTTCTTTGGATGCCGGTGCCTATAGGTTAATACATGTGCGTGCGCACGGAGACAGCGCATTGCCCATGGGTGATGGACGACCTCGATGTCAATTTGCTCAACGCGTGGGACCGGGTGTGGGAGCGGTGCAAGCGGGACCCCGTCGAGGCGCGGCGGCGCTATCGGCGGACGCGGGGGGTGATGCTCAATAAGCCGCCGCGGGCGTGGTGTTTGACGCTGCGCAGCAGCGACACGCGGTTGCACCCGGGGAACGTGGATTTTGATTCCAAGCAAGCGTGCATCGATCGTAAAACGCACGAGGTCACGCTGTGTGGCGAAGCGATACGACAGCTCTGTGCGCCCGTGTCGATTGATTGGCCGGGGCTGAAACTCAAAGATGCGGCGAAAAAATTGGGCAAAACGGTCGACGCGGTGCGGCATTGGATGCCGGTGCGGCCGGGGCGGGCGCGCGGTAAACACAGCAAGTGCCCGCCGCGGTGGAAGGAGATCACCGCGCCGTCGAAGCCCTTATCGGTGCGGTACGAGCCGCCGGGGTACTACCGGCACGGCGGGGGCGACGTGGCGGTGGTGTGGACGCGGAGCCCGATCGATCCGGGCGGGCCGATGGGGCGGTGCCCGCACGCGATCTGGGGGAGCATGTGGCAGTACATCCACGAGAACTTGCCGGCCGATTATGTGTTGACGGTGCGGCGTGAGCCGCGCTTCAAGCCGTATGGTGGGGGCGAGCGTTTCCGGGGGTGGGACTGGGTGTGTCCGGGGCGTGTGGTCGGTGGCGAGCATCGGCCGTGCGGGCGAAGGTGTCGGTTGTTGTTCGGGCCGTTGCCGGTGCGGACGCTGGGCAGGGCGCTGGGACTGGCGGAAGGATTGGACATCCAAAATGGCGAATCGCGAATCACGGATGACAAAAGCGGGTTGCGATTGTCGGGGGCGTGGTTCCCGGGGATGGACGATCCGTTGGCGGGGGTGCGGTCGTTTGCGTGTCGGCACTGCTGGGGCGTGGTGACGACGTACCTGCACAGCCATGTGGGGTGGAACGATTTTGTGATGTACATCAGCGGGGGGTTGCTGTACGGCCACGAGGTCGAGCGGCCGGGTTGGGTGCGTTACACCGAGCCGAGGCCGAGACGGCGGCGGGCGGCGGATCGGCGGGGCGTAGAAACCGCAGGCGGGCGGGCTTCAGGCGCTTCGGCGATGTGACGATAGTGCCAAGGACGCTGCACTTTCGTGGGTGAGGTATTGGGCTATGGACGGTCATCAGAAAGTCATTGCGCGGTTTGCCGACGGGCGGATGCTCAAGGGGTATACCGATAACTTCTGGCCCACGCACCCGCAGTTCAACCTGCACGAGGTCGGCCGACCCGACGGGCAGGGGGTGACGGTGATGCTCGCGGACCTCAAGGCGGTGTTCGTGGTCAAGTCGTTCGAGGGGTTCGGCGGGCACGCGGACGCCGGCACGCTGGCGCAGAACCTGAGCACCAACGGCACGCCCATGCGCGTGCGGTTCAAGGACGGCGAGACGATCCTCGGCTCGACCATGAGCTACGACCCCCGCGGGCTGGGCTTCTTCCTGTTCCCCGCCGACCCGCGCTCGAACAACGAGCGGGTGTTCATCGTCAACGCGGCGGTCTCGATGGTCGAGCACATCAAGCTGGCGGCGCACTGAGCGGGCGGCTTCGCACCCGTGCCAAATTAAAGGGAGCGGTTCGCACCGGCGGCAGCGCGTGGGCGCGGCGGCTGTGGTATGCTCGTGGCCAACCCTTTGCCAATGGGGGCGAGCATGAACGAGAAACGGGAAAAACCGAAGAAAGAAAAGGCCAGGCCGGCGTCGGTGGTGTTCCACTCGTACCCGAAGCTGATCTTCGCCTGGCCTTTGATCGTGATGGGCTTTGTGTTTTACTTCATCGCGTTCCCGAAGACCGCGGACCTGGCGACCGACCCGGACAAGGTGGTCGAAGCGGTCCAGCAGGTGGAGCAAGAGGCGGCCGAGGCGCCGGACGCCGGCGCGGCTGCCGACCAGATCAGCGCCACCGCGCAAGAGGCCGCTGCGCCGAAGGGCCACGTGCACTCGGGCCGCCTGGAGGTGTTGGGCTGGGTCTACCTGATCCTGGCGGTGCTGGTCGTGCTGACGATCGGCGTGGACATCGAGCGGAACGTGGGCGTGTTCTGGGCGATCGCGATCCTGTTCCTCTACTTCCTCGGCAAGTGGCTGGGCGACGCCAAGGGGCTGCCGGTCTTCGAGCACATGTACGACTTCTTCGCCGACATGCAGGTGCAGTACAACCGCGGGTTCGGCCTGGCGGTCAGCTGCCTGCTGCTGGTCCCCTACGGTGTGATCGTCTTCTGGGCGCGGATCCAGAACAAGTGGCGCATCACGCACAACGAGTTCGAGCACTACTCGTTCGGCCGGGCCGACGACTCGCTGGCCCGCGGCGCGAAGCGCGTGCGCTCGACGTACCCGGACCTGTTGGAGCTGCTGTTGCTCGGCTCGGGGACACTGATCGTGTACAGCGCCACGGGCCGGTCGGAGCTGCGGCGGATCCCCAACGTGCCGCTGCTGCCGCTGATGCGCCGGCGGATCAACGCGATATTGGAGCAGACCGCCGTGACCATGAGCAACGACGCGGCACTGGTCGACGAGGCGTCGGACGCCGAGGCCGTGGAACGCAGCGGCGCCGACGGGCCCGGGAACTCGGCCGACGGGGGCGGGCGCGAGCCGTTGTGACCCATCGGGTATCATGCCGACATGGAGTTCTACCACGACGAAACCGAAGGCGACCTGCTCATCGTCCGTGCCGACGGCGGGCTCAACGGCGACACCGCCAACCAGTTCGTCAACGAGATCGAACGCCTCGTCGATTCGGGCCTGCGCAAGGTCATCGTCGATTGCACGGCGCTGAGCTACATCTCCAGCGCCGGCCTCGCCGTGCTCATGCGGCTGCACAAGCACATGAAGCCCCACGGCGGCAACGTCAAGATCGCCAACGTCAAGGGCGCCATCATGCAGGTGCTCGAGATCACCCACCTGTCCAAGGTCTTCGAGCTCTACCCCGACGTGGAACAGGCCCGCCTGGCCTTCCGAGATACGTAAGCCTCAGGGGTGCACCACCATGACTTGCTCGAGCGGCTTGCGCCGCGTCGCCGCCTCGGGCACCACGCAGCCGTCGGCCGGATAACCGACCGGGATCAACAGGTACGGCCGCTCGTGATCGGGCCGCCCCAGCAACCCCGCGAGAAACCTCATCGGGCTCGGCGTGTGCGTCAGCGTCGCCAGCCCCGCGTGCTGCGCCGCGGCCAGCAGCATGCCCACCGCGAGCCCCACCGATTCCTCGGGGTAATACACCTGCGACCCGTCGTCGTCCCGCACCAGCTTGAACACCACGACCAGCCACGGCGCAACCTCGAGGAACGACTTGTCGTCGTCCGTGCCCAGCGGTTCGAGGTCGGCGAGCCAACGCTCGCCCGCGCGGCGCTGGTAGAACTCGCGCTCCTCCGCTTCGGCGCCCAAGCGGATCTCGCGCTTCAGCGCCGGGTCGCCGACGCACACGAAACGCCACGGCTGCTTGTTCGCGCCGCTCGGCGCAGAACCCGCCGTCCGCACCAGCGCTTCGATCACCCCGCGCGGCACCGGGCGATCGGAAAACATCCGCACGCTCCGCCGCAGCCTCATCACGTCGTAAAAGCGCGCCGCGACCCGCTCGGCCGGTTCGTCCGGCACGTGACGCGGGGCGTACGGGATCATGCGGGCTTTCGGCATGGTTACAAGTCCCTGGTGATGGCGAACACGACAAACGCCAGCACCACGGAAAAGATGATGCCCATGATCAGCCCGAAGATCGCCCGGCCCATGCCGTGCTTGTCCGGGTCCTTGCGGATGTCGATGATCGCAAAGATCGCGGCGATCAGCGCCAACGGCGCCGGGAACACCAATACCGACACCAACCCCAGGTACCCCGCGGCGATCGCCCAGCCGCCGCACCAGACCTTGTCCTCCGGCAGAAGGTGCGCGCTGGCCGCCCACTGCCGCAGCGTGTCGACCGGGTAAGGCCCCAGCCGCTCTTGCCCGCGTGATAAGTACCAGTCTTCTGATTCCATCGGCGTGCCCCGTGTGTTCATGCCCACCGCCCATGGTAACCGATAACACCGGTATGCAAGAAGTTCAAGGCGACAAAGGGATGCGAAACGCGCTACGCACGATCGGCCGGGGCATCAAGGGTTTGAGCAAGGCCGCGGTCAACGCCGACCCGGCCCCGGCGGACACCGTCCAACTCCGTCGCGAGCGCTGCGCCGCCTGCGACTACGCGACCGGCAAGAAGAAGACCCACATCGCCGGTTACGAGGTGCTCAGCCCCACCAGCCGCTGCCGCCTGTGCAAGTGTTTGGTGAGCGCCAAGACCAAGCTCCGTGGCGAGAGTTGCCCGATCGGCAGTTGGTGACACCACCCCAAGCCGGACCGAAGCGCAGCGCAGGTCCGGATCGAGGAACCCGCCGGTCTGATCGGTGGCAAACGCAAGGCCCCGAACACAAAGCCTGGCCGGCGTCACTCCGCGGGCTGTGTCGTCGGTTCGTCGTTTTCCGCCGGGGCACCCATCGCGCCGTTCGCCGCATCAACGGCTTTTTCGACCGCTTCCCCTTCGACCGTCGGCGTGGGGATCACGTACGACACGTAAGCCGGCGCATCCGACGCCTGCCGGGGCACGAACAGCTCCTCGTGGTCACGCATCACCACCGCGTGCGCCGCGTCGATGCTCGCGGTCTTCATGGTCATCGCCCGGCTGTACGTCACGAACCGCACCTCCACCGGATCGGTCAGCTGCGCTTCGGTCAGCTCCACCACCTGCGGCGGATGATCGTTCACGATCACCACCACCTTGTTGCCCACGCGGTGCACCGTCACGTCGAGGTTCGCCTGCTTCCAGGTCTTCAGCAGCTGGATCGATTCTTTGTTGATCAGCAGCTTCGGCTTCTTGGCGTTGGTGTAGGTGTGGCTGATAAACGCGGTGAACCGGTACGTGAAGTCGCCCACGAAACCGATGCGCGGCACGATCCGGGTGTCGCCGTTGGTCTTCTTGCAGCTGAACTTGTTTTTGCTGAACGACCACGCGTGCGGCTTGTTCCAGATGAAGTACGTGCGTGTGGTCGTTTCGTCCTTGAACTCGAACGACTTGCGGAGCCGACCGATTTCTTTCGTCTCCGGGGGCTTCGGCTTCTCGACGACCTTGGGTTCGGGCGGCGGGGCGGTTTGGCCGCCGGCCGATTTCTTCGACACGCCCTCCGCCGGCTTGGTGTCGGCCGTTTGCTCTGCCGCGGGTTGCTCCTTGGGTGGGTCGTTCGGTTCGTCTGAGCAGGCGATCAGCCCCGTTGCAAACACCAGCGTCAGCGCCACACGCCAGCAGACCCAGCCCTCTTGTCGTGTCGTCGTCATGGCCTCGCATCTCCGTGTGATGATTTGGAACCCGGCCGCGACAAATGGCGGCGGCGACGGGGTGATTGTACTAGCCGAGGTGTCAGCAGGGCAATGGCGTGCGCGGGGTCCGGACTTGCGCTGCGCTTCAGTCCGGCTTGGGTGGTGTTAGCGTCGTCGTCGGACCTGGTTGCCGCCGAGGCGGTCGATCAAACCGCGCAGCTGGAACTGGGTCAGTTCGGCCTGGATCACGTGGATGGGCAGGCCGGTCTCGCGCACGAGGTGGTCGATGGGCTTGGCGTCTTTGTCGATGGCGTCGAAGAGTTGCAACTGCTGTTCGGTCAGATCAGAAGCGCCGACTTCGAGGGGGCGTTCGTCCGATGAAACGGGTTTGCTTTCATAGTCGGCCTTGAGCAGTTGGCCGGTTTCGCCGAGGGCGTCGAGGATGTCGGTGGCGTTGGTGACCAGAGTCGCCCAGCCTTCGCGGAGGATCTTGTGGCAGCCGGCGGAGGCGGGGGAGTCGACGCGGCCGGGCAGGGCCATGACCTCGCGGTTGTGGTCCTCGGCGGCGAGGCGGGCGGTGATCAGGGCGCCGCTGCGCAAGGCGGCTTCGACGACGAGGGTGCCGAGCGACAGGCCGGAGATGATGCGGTTGCGCCGGGGGAAGTTGCGGGCGTCGGGCGCGGCGGACATGGGCAGCTCGCTGACCACCGCGCCGCCGGCCGAAGCGATCTGATGAAAAAGCTCGGCGTTTTCAGCGGGGTAGTCGACGGCCAGGCCGCAGCCGAGCACGGCGATGGTGCGGCCCTTGACACGCAGCGCGGCGCGGTGGGCGGCGGTGTCGATCCCGCGGGCGCCCCCGGAAACGATGGTCAGGCCGGCTTGGGCGCATGATGCTGCTAAGCGGTCGGCCTGCTCGCGGCCGTAGGCGGTGGCCTTGCGTGAGCCGACGACGCCGAGGGCGACGGCGTCGGTGCGTTTCAACTCGCCGCGCACGAACAGCAGGGGCGGCGGGTCGTGGATGTGTTTGAGCAGGGTGGGGTAGCGTTCGTCGTCGAACGCAATTAGTTGCGCGCCGTGTTTTTCGATCAATGCGTGTTCACGTTCGAGGTCGGCTCCGGCGAGGTTGCGGTGGACGTCGGCGGGCTTGGCGATGCCGAGCGCCTTGAGTTCACTCACGGATGCGCTGACGGCGGCTTCGGGGCGGCCGAAGTGGTCGAGCAGCTTTTGCGTGCCGCGTGGGCCGAGTCCCCGGGCGAGCGCGAGCCGCAGGCGTGCGTCGAGCGAGGCGGAGCGCATGATTGGAGTTTAGGGGAATCAGCAGGCCCCCGCCATTCGCGGACTCATGGCGGGGCTTGGGTTCCGGGGGCGGTGGGCTTGCGGAGGGTGGTGAGCATGGCGCAGCCGGCGAGCAGGGCGCCGGCGATGAAGAGCATGGGGCGTTTTCGACCGGAGCTCAGGTCGACCAGCAGCGTGTCGGGCGGCGGCGGGGGCGCCAGGTCGGCGACGACGAGGTCGGGGTCGACGGTCCACTGGTCGACGCCGGCCGGGTCGGCTTGCGCCTCGGGCAGGGCGTCGTCGAGGGGCACGGCGCCGACGGGCTTGAGGTGCAGCTCACGCCAGGCGAGGCGGGTTAGCAGGTTCGCGTCGCCCCGGTCGATGGAGGCGATGAGCGACTCGTAGTTGTCGCGCTGGGCGCGGAGGGATTCGACCTGTTGGCCGAGCCGGCGGTGGTGGTGGGCCATCTGTTGGACTTCGATCTGAGATGGCACGAGCAGGGCCACGGCCAACGCGCCCATGGCGATGACGAGGAACACCCACCCGATCAAGTCGTAGCGGACGGCGGCGGTCGAGATGGTGCGTGCGGCGCGTCGGATCATTGGGTCTTGTATCGGTTGCCGCGCAAAAGTTGCTGCAATGAAACGCGTTTTTAATGCGGGGCGGAACCCGGCCCTGCGGGCCGTCGCTAAACGGGTTTTATGCGGGCGTTTTGGGCAGTTGCATGTGGGTCAGCACACGGTCGGCGAGGTTGGCGACGGAGTAGTACTCGGCGATCTTCGGGCCGTCGGCGCTGAGCTTCTGCCAGAGCGGCTGGTCGGTGATGAGTCGGCCGATCTGGTCGGCGAGGTCGCCGGAGTCCCACACCTTAAAGTGCAGGCCGGATTGCAGGCCGTTGACCCGCACGGTTTCCTGCACGCCGCCGTAGTCGGGCACGACGGCGGGGGTGCCGTAGGCCGCGGCTTCGACGGGGACCATGCCGAACGGCTCGCGGTGGATCGAGGGGTAGACCACGGCCCGGCTTCCGGCGAACAGCGCGTCGCGGACCTCGTCGGGCACAAACTTCGCCCACTGCACCTTCAGGCGCAAGTCGACAGCGATCTGCACCAGCGCCTTGGAGTAGTGGATGCCGAAGAGGGTCGGGCCGATCACGGCGGGCTGCACGTCGACGCCGCGCTCCTGAAGAACCTTGGCGGCGTAGAGGAACAGGTCGATGCCCTTTTCGACGTCGCGCCGGCCGAGGAAGGTGACGATGGGCTTGGTCACGTCGAGCTTCTTGAAGTGGCCGGCGATTTTTGCGAGCGCTTCGTCGCGCGTCATGTTGACCTGCGTGGGCACGCCGGGCGGCAGGGGCACCAGCGCCTCGCCGGGCACGCCGATGTCGTGTATCACGCGCTGGCGGTAGTCTTCGCTGACGGTGATGGAGGGGTAGTCGGCCTCGTTGGCGCAGCTGCGCATCACCTCGTAGAGCTGCTGTTCGAGCTGCACGAGGCGGGCGTAGTGCACGTACAGCTCGTAGCCCTGAAACGTGACGAGGTACTTGGGCTTGGTCGAAGCTTTTTCGCGGGCGAGCTTGGCGTAAGGCGCGAGCATGCCGAGCATGGGCAGCATGTGGGTCACGCCGGCCCGCTCGACCTCGGCGACGAAACGCTTGGTCACCGCCGGGTCGTTTCCGATGCCGTCGACGATCAAGCGCATGAGGTTGCCCATCATGCGCTCGATCAGTTGCGGGCGTTTCTGGACGGAGCGCTGGCGGGACTTGTCGCTGGACATTGCGCGCAGCACTTGGCCGGCCGCCTCGTGCAGCCCCCGGCCCCAGTTCGCCTTGTAGCGGAAGCCGCCGAACAGGTGGTGCTCGGTGATCGACGGGCGGAGCGGCGAGTCCTTGGGCTGGTCCATCGCCCACCAGACGTGGACGTCGAACCCGCGGTCGGCCAGTTCGTTGGCCAAACGGATATCGCGGATCAGCGCGCCGCTGAGCGAGCCGCCGAGGAAGATCATGCCGAAGGTGGGCTTGGGGTCGTTCACGGGGCGAGAGGTTAGCGGAAAACGTGCCGGTTTGCGCTTAAAGGGAATAGAAGTCCAGCCCGTTGGAGACCAGGCCGCCCCAGTGCCCCACGAGCCCCACCAACGCCGCCGCCGCCAGCAACAGCAACCGCCGCAGCCAGCGCAACGCCGAGACCCTCGGCAGCCGGTGCGACAGCTCGCTGATCACCAGGGCCGCCACGGCCACCACGGCCACGACGATGCCCAGCAGCTCGTGCTTTTCGACCAGCTCCTGCCGCGCGCCGCTGTACGTGCCGAACTTGTGGTGCGCCAGGCCGAGCAACACCGTCAACACCGCGGCGGGCGCCGCGATCGCCAGGCACAAGCGCAGCATCGGCGCCAGCGGCGCAGCCTTGTTGCACCACAGCACCACCTCCACGAGCAACGCCACCAGCAGCAGCGCGATCGGCAGGTGCGTCGTGGCGGGGTGGAACTTGCCGACAAACTCCAGCCAGCGCGGCCCGGGGCGCTTGGCGATCGGTATCGCCTCGGGCAACACCGGCGGCGCGTCGGGGGCCGCGGCCGGCTCCGCGAGCTTCGCGCCCCGCGCGATCCAGTCGTGAATCAACTGGCGCTCGACGGCGCTGACCGGCCCGTTGAGCGCGCCCTCGGTGGGCATGTCGCCGTTGGCGATCAGGTAGTACAGATCCGATGCGTCGGGGTCGCCCGGCTCGATCAACACCTCTTCGACCATCTTCTGCATGTCGTCGACAAACCCGAAGCCGCCCTCGGGCGCTTCGAGTTGCGGGCCGTGGCACTCGGCGCAGCGCGTGACGAGGATCGTCTGCACCGCGATCGCGTCGGGTTCGAGCGCGCCGGCAACGGGCGTCAGCGCCAGCACGATCGCGGCAACGAGCGGGGCGGTCGGGCGTTTGAGCATCGTTTATTTCTTGTACTGGTTGTGGCCGGCGCGTTGCAGGTTGTTCAGCTCCTTGACGCCCGCCTTGGCCGCGTCCTGGTCGCCGGCGAGCAGCGCGATCTCGATGTCGCACATCACGCGCAGCGACTGCGCCGACACCTTGCGGTACTTCAGCTGTTCGGCGGCGCCCTTGTCTTCGATCGAGTGCGGTGTGAGCACCTTGGCCGCGTGCATCAAAGCCTGCATCTCGTGCACGGTCGCGAGCGTTTGGTCGTTATTCCCCGCGTCGCCGACGCTCTTGCGCAGCGATTTGAAGTGACCGCCAAGCTCTTCCATGATCTCGTGGAGGCTGCCCTCGGCGTGCTCATCGTGTTCGCCGTGCTCCTCGGCGCCGGTCGCTTGCCAGGCGAACAGGCCCAACGCGGCGATTAAGGCCAGCGGCAGCCAGAACCGATAACGATATTCAGGCGGTTGCGACATGGGTGTGAGTCCTATCATGACGGGTGAGCGTCTATTGTACCGTGTCGCCCCGCGCAGATTGCGGCAGGCCGTATAACTTCCCGCTTGCGTGCACAACCCGTTTGCTGTGAGATGGTTGCATGATTCGAGCCTTGATCTTCTTGTTGACGACCGCCGCCATCGTCTGCGTGTTGGTGTTCGGGGCGTTGTGGATGGCCGATCGCAAGCCCGGCCCGACCGCCCTGGTGCCCCTGACCGAGCCGTTGCTGCCCATCCGCCTCGACGCGATCGACCCCGTCGCCACCGCCAAATACGTCGGTAGCCCCAACTGCGTCGAGTGCCACAAAGACCAGTACGACCTCTGGCTCAACAGCCACCACGACCTGGCCATGAAGGTCGCCAACGACGAGACCGTGCTCGGCGACTTCGACGACGCCGAGTTCGTCTACACCCCGACCAAAAACCTGAAGGAAGGCCAGGAGATCAGGGAGGTCACCCGCTTCTACCGCGAAGGCAGGCGGTTCCTGGTTGAAACCCTCAACGAGAAGGGCGACCTCCAGGAATACGAGGTGCTCTACACCTTCGGCTGGACGCCGTTGCAGCAGTACCTCGTCGACACCGGCGACGGGAAGTTGCAGTGCCTGCCCTTCGCGTGGGACGCGCGCGAAAAAGGCACCTACAAGGACATGGACGACGACGGCAACGTCATCGAAGCCGAGGGCGGCCAACGCTGGTACCACCTCTACGGCGACGAGTACATCCCCCCCGGCGACATCCTCCACTGGCTCGAGGTCAACCAGCGCTGGAACTTCATGTGCGCCGAGTGCCACTCGACCAACCTCAAGAAGAACTTCGACCTGGCCAACAACCGCTACAACACCACCTGGGCCGAGATCAACGTCGCCTGCGAGTCGTGCCACGGCCCGGGCTCCGACCACATCAAGTGGGGCCGCGCCAACAAGGACATCGACAAGAAAGACGCCCCGCCCGCCGAAGAAATGGGCCTCGTCGTCAACCTCAAGAACGACGGCGGCGGCGTCTGGCAGTACAACCAGTCCAAGAACGTCTACGAACGCACCAAGCCGCTCACCTCACGCGTGCAGATGGAGATGTGCGGCCGGTGCCACGCGCGACGCCACCAGCTCACCGACCAGTACAAACACGGCCAACGCTTCCACGACGCCCACGGCCTGTTCACCGCCGAAGACCCCGCCCTCTACTTCGCCGACGGCCAGATCAAAGACGAGGTCTACGTCTACGGCTCGTTCCTACAGAGCAAGATGTACGAGCAGGGCGTCCGCTGCATCGACTGCCACGACCCCCACAGCCTGCTGCTCAAAGAGCAGGGCAACGCGCTGTGCATCGCCTGCCACAACAAGAACACCTACGACTCGACCAGCCACCACTTCCACAAGATGGACCAGCCCGGCGCCGACTGCGTGAGCTGTCACATGTACGAGCGGCCGTACATGGGCCACGACTGGCGCTCGGACCACAGCTTCCGCATCCCCCGGCCGGACCTGTCGGTGTTCTTCGAAACGCCCAACACCTGCACCCAGTGCCACATGCAGATGGACACCAACGAGGGCCGCGACCGCAAACAGACCGACCTGTGGGCGTTGGAGAAGGTCAACGAGTGGTACGGCCCGATCAACGAACGCGAGCAATGGCCGCACTACGCCGACGCGTTCAAGGCCGTCGAAATCGGCCGCGTCGACGCCGACGAACGACTGTTCCGCGTGGTCATGGTCGACGAGTACCCGGTGTTCGCCCGCGTCTCGGCCCTGCGGTCGATGACCAACCGAGGCTTCCGCTCCTACCAGGAACTCGGCCGGGTGCTCCAAGTCGCGCTGGCGCACGAGAGCCCGATGTTCCGCACCGCCGGCGTCGCCGCGCTCGAGGCGCTCAGCACCCAGGAAGACAACGCCGAACTCAAACGCGCACTCATGCGGCAGCGATGGGCAGTGGCCGAACGCCACAACCTGTTGGCCGATGAGGTCCGCTCGGTACGCATCGAAACAGCCCGGCTGCTCGCCACCGACCTGCTCGATGAAGACGAGATCGACCCCGAGATGAAGAGGCAGTTCGACGCGGCGCTCGCCGAGTTCATCGACACCCAGCGCACCAACGCCGACCGCGGCTCGGCCCACATGAACCTCGGCGTGCTCTACCTGAACATGGGCGACCTCGACAAGGCCGAACAGGCCTACAAGCAGGCGATCACCGTCGACCCCGATTTCATCCTGGCCCACATCAACCTCTCCGACTTCTACAAGAAGGAGCGCAAGGACACGACCACCGCGATGACCGTGCTCCGCCGTGCCCTGGAAAGGCACCCCGACGTGCCGCTGCTGCACTACACGATGGGCCTGACCCGCAAGAGCATCAACTCACCGGAGTACAACAAGCTCGCCGTCGAGTCGTTCGAGCGGGCCGCCGAGCTGGCGCCCGAGATACCCCACTACGCTTACACCCACGCGCTGTCGCTCAACGCGATCGGCAAGTCCCACGCCGCGATCGTGGTGCTGCTCAAGAACTACAAGGACCACCCCGAACACCTCGACACCATCCACGCCCTGGCCACGATCTACCGCGACACCGGCCAGATGGACAAGGCCGTGCGCTACGCCCGGCTGCTCATCAAGCTCGAGCCCCACAACCCCAACTACCGCGCCCTGCACGACAGCATGCTCCAAACGGGCTTCGAGTAAACCGCTCGCGGCTTAGCGCCTCAACAATACCTTGCCATCGGCTCGAGGTGCTTGACGAAGTGCGCCTCCAGCACCGCCGCGTAGTCGTCGGCCTGCTCGCTGAGCAGTTGCTTGATCGACGAACCCAGCCGCGGGTCCGTCATCACCGAGCCGAACGCGCAGTGCAGAATCTGCCGGCCCGCCTCGGTAAAACCCTCGCCCGCCGCCACGTCTTCCCACCGCTCGAGGTACACTTTCTCCAGCGACTCGGCGTCGGCCAGGTCGTCGGCCGAGGGCACCGTGGCGTTGGCCGCGTGCACGTGGTACGTCGCGCGGTCGGCGTCGTAACGGTCGCGCGAGAAAGCCACGACTTGGCGGAACAGGTCTTCGTCGTGCATCAACACGACGCGCAACGCTTCGAGGTAACTCGTGCCCGCGGTCTTCACGTGCAGCAGCCCCCCCGTGGCCCGCGCGAACGCCGCGTACATCGATAGCTTGTCCGACCCCGAGTGCAGCGAAAGCTTGTAAGGCCCCAGCTGCCTGGCGATCGCCGCGTGGTCCGCGATCGACGCTTCCAGCGCCGCCACGTCGCCGATGTAGTCGACGCCCTTCTCGAACTCGCCGATGTAGCGCGGCGCCAGCGACACCAGCTTCACCCCCGCCTCGAGCACCTGCTCGGCGATGATGTAGTGCTCGGCCAGCGTGGTCGGTTGATCCGTTTCGTCGACGCTCAACTCGATCTCATGATCCGCCCCGTGCTTCGCGGTGATCTGTTCGATCGACCGCGCCAGGCTGCGCGCGTGGTTGATCGCCCGTCCGTACTTCACCGCGGCGCGCATCACCGTCGGCTCGTCGAACGTGATGGTGGGGCCGCCGTCGACCTTGACCGTTTCGTTGAGGTAGCGGTCGACCCAGTCGACGGCGTCACACACCTGTTTGTACGCCATCGCCAACTCGTCGGCGCCGTAGCTGTCGGCTTGCTGGTCGACGTGGTCCGACGGGTCGATGGTGTAAAACGTGAACCCCGCCGCGGCGGTGACCTCGACGTCTTCGGGTGTTTTCAGGTGGTCGGCGTCGGCGCCCCACGCATCGTCGAAACCCGCGGCGGTCAGCGCATCGGTCGCTGCCGTCATCACCTCGGTCGCCGTGCGATCGGTGCGCTGCATCTCGCGGATCGACTGCTGCGCAAAAATGCCCTTGATCGGCCCGCCCGCTTGACGCAACGACGCGAGGTGGCCGGGCGTGGCGAAACCGAGCCGATCGCCGAATCCGAAGCTGGGGGCAAGGCCTAATGTGACGGGTTGCGTGCGTGACACGGCGTTCTAATCCTTTGCGTAATTGCGGGGCCAGTATGGCTTAATGTCTTCTATGACGCAACATGAATAGGCCGTCCGCGGTGGCATTGCTGTAAAATGATAAAAATATCCAAATAAGACACTTGGCAAACCGACGCGAGGCGTGTATAAAATAGATATAGATATCCTAATTTCTATGCTCCTGTGGAATTAGCCGTCCGTCTGTCGTTGGGTCGCATTCAGTACGAGCAACGGAATAGAAGGAGTGAGTCGCGATGCACGCCTCAGCGACTCAGCATATTCAACAACTCCGGCGACAATGGCTCATCCAGGGTCAGGTCCAGGGTGTCGGTTTCCGCCCGTTCGTCTATCGGCTCGCCCGCGAACTGCAACTGCAAGGCTACGTCCGCAACGACGGGCAGGGCGTGACCGTCGAAGCCCAAGGCGCCGCCAAGCAACTGGCACGCTTCGAACGGCGATTGCAAACCGATAAGCCCGGGCTGGCGGTGATCGATTCGATCTACACCACACACGTCACACCAAACGCGCACGAAGACGGCTTTATCATCGTGCACAGCGAAGCCGACGGCGCAACGGCACGCGTCACCATCGACACAGCGCTATGCGACATGTGCAAGCGCGAACTGCTCGATCCGATCGACCGCCGGCACGGTTATGCGCTGATCAATTGCACGCATTGCGGGCCGCGCTACTCGATCGTCAACGGCATCCCGTACGACCGGCCGAACACGACCATGGCCGGGTTCGACATGTGCCCCGACTGCGAGGACGAGTACACCGACCCGGCCGACCGGCGTTACCACGCGCAACCCATCGCCTGCCACGCGTGCGGCCCGACGCTGCAACTGCTCGCCCCGACCGGCGATCCGTTCGACGCCGACCCCATCGCACGCGCCGCCGAACTTCTGCTCGACGGGGGCATCGTGGCCATCAAGGGCTTGGGCGGTTTCCACCTCGCGGTTCGAGCCGACGACGAAAACGCCGTCCAACGCCTGCGCCAACGCAAGCAGCGCGACGCCAAACCTTTCGCCGTGATGGTGCGTGACATCGACGCCGCCAAACACTTGGCCAGGCTCAGCGACGAGGCGGCCAAGCTGCTGCGATCGGCGGTCTGCCCGATCGTGTTGGCCGAAGCGAACAACGCCGCTGCGCTGGCGCAGTCGATTGCGCCGGGCGTGCACCGGGTGGGCTTGATGCTGCCGTACACGCCGATCCATCACCTGTTGTACGCCGCCGAGCCACGGTTGAACCTTCTGGTCATGACCAGCGCCAACCTCACCGACGAACCGCTGGTGATCGACAACGACGAAGCGGTCGAACGGTTGGGCGGCCTGTGCGATGCGCTGCTGTTGCACGACCGGCCGATCGCCCGGCGTGTCGACGATTCGGTAGTCATCGACATGCCCGATGCGCCGCCGCTGCCGATCCGTCGCGCCCGCGGTTACGCGCCGGCACCGCTGCGCCTGCCGATCGCGGCCGACGAGCCGGGCCTGTGCGTGGGCGG
Organism: Phycisphaeraceae bacterium; assembly: GCA_028282805.1. Taxonomy (GTDB): domain Bacteria; phylum Planctomycetota; class Phycisphaerae; order Phycisphaerales; family Zrk34; genus JANQHD01. Next base: position 101,890 of record JANQHD010000024.1, read on the forward strand.
CGAGCTGAAAAACACCGTCGCGGTCGTGCGGGGCGACGAGGTCATCCTCAGCCAGCACCTCGGCGACCTGAAACACCCCTTGGCGCTCGAGGCGTTCGAGCAAGCGGTGCATGACCTGATGGCGCTGTTCGAGGTTCAACCGCGCTGGGTGGCGTGCGATGCGCACCCGCTGTACCTCAGCACGCAGCGTGCCAAGCGGTGGGCCGAGCAGTGGGGCGTGCCATTGATCGAGGTGCAACACCACCACGCGCACGCCGCGGCCCTGTTGGCCGAGCACCGCATGACCGAGCCCATTTTGGCGGCGGTGTGCGACGGCGTGGGCTACGGCGACGACGGCGGTGTGTGGGGCGGCGAACTGTTACTCGCGGGCGCGATGGGCTATCGGAGGCTCGCCCATCTGCGGCCCTTACGCCTTCCGGGCGGCGACGCGGCGGCGCGAGACACGCGCCGTTGCGCTTTGGCGCTGCTGTACCAGGCGTTCGGCGACGACTTCGCCGACCACCCGGTGGCGCTGCGGTTGTACCCGTCGCGCGACGAGCGCACGGTGCTGGCGACGATGATCAAAAACAACGTGCGCTGCGCCGAGAGCACCGCCGCGGGGCGCGTGTTCGACGGCGTCGCGGCCCTGCTGGGCCTGTGCAGCGAAAACCGCCACGAGGCCGAGGCCCCGATGAAGCTCGAGGCCGCCGCCAGCATGGTCGGGCAGTTGGGCGTGGGCTTGAAGCTCGACGCCGAGGTCACCGGCGATGTGATCGACTTGGCGCCCATGGTCCGCCAACTGCTCGTCGCCGAGGCGAAGGGCAGTTCGAAGCACGAGTTGGCCGCGGCGTTCCACGCGGGCTTCGCCGACGCCTGGGCGGAACTCGTCGGCCACGCCGCGGCGACGACCGGCGTGCGCTGCGTGGGGCTGACCGGCGGGGTGTTCTGCAACGAACGGCTGACGACGACACTGAGCGAACGGCTGACCGCAGCACGCCTGCGCGTGCTGCGCCACGAGGCCGTGCCGCCGAACGACGGCGGGCTGGCGCTGGGCCAGGCGTACGCGGCGATCGACCACCTGAAAGACACGGAAGGGTAAACCCATGTGCTTGGCGGTACCGGCAAAGATCGTGGCGGTGAAGGACGAGGCCTGTGCGACGGCCGACCTGCACGGCAACCAGATCGATGTCAGCACGGTCATGACGCCGGACGCGGGCGTGGGCGATTGGGTGTTGATCCACGCGGGTTTCGCCATCCAGCAACTCGACCAGCAGACGGCGATGGAGACGTGGGCCGTGCTCAACGACCTCGAACCACCGCCGACCCAACAGGCAGGGCCGCCGACATGAACGACTTGAGATCGACAACGCAACGGGCGCTCGATCGGCTCAAGCGCGCCGCCGACACACTCGGCCGCGACGTGAAGCTGATGGAGGTGTGTGGCACACACACCATGAGCGCGTTCCGCAGCGGGTTGCACGCGCTGATCCCCGACAACGTCAAGCTGATCAGCGGGCCGGGCTGCCCGGTGTGCGTCACCGCGCAGGGCGACATCGACCAGATGATCGCGATATCGGGTGAGCCCGACGTCGTGCTGTGCACGTACGGCGACATGATGCGCGTGCCCGGCAAGCACGGGTCGCTGGAGGCCATGCGCTGCAAGGGCGCCCGCATCGAGGTGATCTACTCGACCCTCGAAGCGGTGCAGCTGGCGCAACGGCAGCCCAACTCGCGGGTGGTGCTGGCGGCGGTGGGCTTCGAAACCACCACGCCCCCCACGGCCGCGGCCATCGACGCCGCCGCGAAGCTGGGTTTGAAAAACTTCAGCGTGCTGGCCAGCCACAAGCTGGTCGTGCCGGCGATGACGGCGCTGCTCGACTCGGTGGGCGACGACACGACGGGCATCGAAGGGTTCCTCTGCCCGGGCCACGTGTCGGTCATCATCGGCAGCGACGCCTACCAACCGCTGATCGACACCTACCGCATGCCCTGCGTGATCGGTGGGTTCGAGCCGATGCTCATGGCCGACGGCATGGCCTCGCTGGTCGAGCAGGTCGTCGCCGGCGAGGCGAAGCTCGAAAACCTGTACCCCGAGGCCGTCACCCCCGGCGGCAACCCGGTGGCGCAGGAACTGATCGACCGCATCTTCGAGCCGGACGAGGTGCGCTGGCGCGGCGTGGGGCCGATCCCCGGCAGCGGCCTGGCGATCCGCGACGAATACGCGGCGTACGACGCACGCAAGGTGTTTGCGCTCGACGACATGCCCGACCGCGAACCGAATGGCTGCATTTGCGGCCAAGTGATCGCGGGCCTGGCCAACCCCGACGGGTGCAGCCTGTTCGGCACGGTGTGCACGCCGGTGCGGCCGATCGGCCCGTGCATGGTCAGCGGCGAGGGCACGTGCCAGGCGTGGTTCAAGTACCAGCGCCCCGCGATCGCCGCACGCGGTCGCGTGGCGAAGGAGGTGGTGACCGCATGACTGCCGTCGACAAAACACAAAACGACGTCGGCACCGCGCGGCATGTGGCCGAGCGCGAGATCGTGCTCGCCCACGGCGGCGGCGGGCAGTTGACCGACCAGCTGTTGCTCGAAACCGTGATGCCACGGCTGAGCAACCCGGCGCTCGACGCGCTCGACGACGGCGCGCTGCTGGATCCGACCGGCCAAGACCGCGTGGTGATGACGACCGACGGCTACGTGGTGCAGCCGTGGCGTTTCCCCGGGGGGAACATCGGGCAGATCGCGGTGTGCGGCACGGTCAACGACCTGGCGGTCAGCGGCGCGACGCCCATGGGCATCTCGCTGGCGATCATCGCCGCCGAGGGTTTGAAGAAGAAAGACCTGGAAGCGGTGCTCGACTCGGTGGCCGCGGCGTCGAAGCGGGCGGGCGTGCCCGTGGTGACCGGCGACACCAAGGTCGTGGGGCGCGACCAGGCGGACGATATCTACCTGACCACGGCGGGCGTGGGCCGGCGCTCGCCGAAGGTCAAGCTCGGCATCGAACACGTTCGGCCGGGCGACGTGCTGCTGGTCAACGGCCCGATCGGCGAACACGGGTTGGCGGTGATGCTGGCCCGCGAGATGCCGGAGGTGACCAGCGTGCTGCGGAGCGACGTGGCGCCACTGAACCACTTGATCGCGGCGTGCATGGCGGAGCTGGGCGACGACCTGGTGTTCATGCGGGACGCGACGCGCGGCGGGCTTGCGGGGGTGGCGGCGGACCTCGCGGCACAGTCGGGCTACCACGTGACCCTCGACGAAGAAGCGATCCCCGTGCGGCCCGAAGCGCAGCACGCGGCGGACATGCTCGGCCTCGACCCGTTGGAAGTCGCCAACGAGGGCAAGGTCGTCATGGTCGTGCGCGAAGCGGCGGCGGAGAAGGCGCTGTCGGTGGTGCGCGGCTTCGAAGACGCCGAACTCGGCGGCGAGGCGGCGGTCATCGGCCGCGTGGGCGACGCCGCCGACGGCGTGTGCGAGCTGCACACGGTCATCGGCGGCCGGCGCGTGATCCAGAAACCCTACGGAGAAGAACTACCACGCATCTGCTGATGCGATGAAAGGAGACACCGTGAATACGCTTGCTCACTTCGTGATCGACCCGGGATGGATGTTGTTGGGTATGGCGGCCGGCGCCGTGCTCGGCGTGGCGGTTTACCGCGCGCTGACCAAGCAGGACGACCAAGGCTGATCGGGTTCTGGGCCGCACCTGGAAACTGAAGGATACGGACTATGATCGCATCATTGAAAAAGCCCGAAGCGCCTTCGGACGACAAGCGATGGAAGATCGTGCAGGCGACGATGCGCCGCAACGGTTACAGCCGCAACGCGCTGATCGAGACGCTGCACACCGTGCAGAACAGCTTCGGCTACCTCGACGAGGAGTCGCTGCGCTACGTGGCGGCGTCGCTGCGTGTGCCGCTGAGCGCGGTGTACGGCGTGGCGACGTTCTACCACCTGTTCACGCTCAAGCCGCAGGGCGAACACACCTGCGTCGTGTGCACGGGCACGGCCTGCTACATCAAGGGCACGCCGGAGCTGCTGCAGCACATCGAAACGCGTTACGGGATCAAGGACGGCGACACGACGGCCGACGGCAAGGTCTCGCTGCTGACCGCCCGCTGCATCGGCGCCTGCTCGATGGCCCCGGCGGTGGTGTTCGACGGCGAGATGGAAGGCAACGTCACCGAAGAGCAACTCGACACCGAAGTGGATGGGTGGTTGAAATCATGACACCAGAAGAACTCGAACAGATCGCCGTCGATCAGCAGGAAGCGGAAAACCAGCTGGACCACCGCATCAACGTGTGCATGGCCGCCAGCTGCATGTCCCGCCACAGCGAGCAGATCGTCAAGGACATGCAAGCGAAGCTGAAGGACATGGGCGAGAAAGGCGAAAAGACCCAGGTGCGCTGCGTGGGCTGCATGGGCCTGTGCTCGGCCGGGCCGCTGGTGGAGGTTGACCATCCGGCCGACGAGGCCGCGGGCAAGGGGCCCGAGAAGGTCATGTACCGCGACATCAGCCCCGAGCACGCCGAGTCGATCGTCAACGCCACCGTGGACGGGCGGACGCTGCCCGACCTGGTGCAGCCGACCGACATCCCGTACTTCACCCGCCAGAAGCGCATCGTCACCGAGAACTCGGGCTACATCGACCCCGAGTGCATCGAGGACTACATCGCCGCCGGCGGTTACAGCGGGCTGGTCTCGGCGCTGACCGAGATGTCGCCCGACGACGTGATCCACGAGGTCACCGTCAGCGGCCTGCGCGGCCGCGGCGGCGGCGGCTTCCCCACGGGCCTCAAGTGGAGCACCGTCGCCCGCACCGACGCCGACCAGAAGTACGTGGTCTGCAACGCCGACGAGGGCGACCCCGGCGCGTTCATGGACCGGGCCGTGCTCGAGAGCGACCCGCACCGGATCATCGAGGGCATGACCATCGCCGGCTACGCGGTCGGCGCGAGCAAGGCCTACATCTACGTCCGCGCCGAGTACCCGCTGGCGATCAAACGCCTCAAGCGAGCGATCAGCCAGGCGAACAAGTTCGGCTTGCTCGGCACGAACCTGTGCGACACGCCGTTCAATTTCGATATCGAGCTCCGCCTCGGCGCCGGCGCGTTCGTCTGCGGCGAGGAGACGGCGCTGATCGCGTCGATCGAGGGCAAGCGCGGCACACCCCGCCCGCGCCCGCCGTTCCCGGCCAGCTACGGCCTGTTCGGCAAGCCCACCCTGATCAACAACGTCGAAACGATGGCGACCATCCCCTGGATCACCCGCTACGGCGGCGAGGCGCTGGCCGCGATCGGCACCGAGAAGTCCAAGGGCACGAAGGTGTTCGCGTTGGCCGGCAAGATTAATTGCAACGGCCTGATCGAGGTGCCCATGGGCATCAGCCTGCGCGAGATCATCTACGAGATCGGCGACGGCATCCCCGACGGCGCGACCTTCAAGGCCGTGCAGACCGGCGGCCCGTCCGGCGGCTGCGTCCCGGCCGACAAGCTGGACATGCCCGTCGACTACGAGTCGCTCCAGGAAGCGGGCACCATCATGGGCTCGGGCGGCATGGTCATCATGGACGAGACCTCGAGCATGGTGGACGTCGCCCGCTTCTTCATGGAGTTCTGCAAGGACGAATCGTGCGGCAAGTGCGTGCCCTGCCGCGTGGGCACCGCGCAGATGCTCGACCTGCTCGAGAAGATGTGCGCCAAGTCGGCCACGCAGAAGGACCTGGACCTGCTCAAGGAGCTGTGCGACGTGACCAAGGCGTGCAGCCTGTGCGGCCTGGGCCAGACCGCGCCCAACCCCGTGCTCTCGACGCTGCACTACTTCGAGAACGAGTACATGGACTCGCTGCAGGGCGAGGTCACCGGCGTCGGCGCCGTGCCGGCCACCGAGACCAAGGCCGGCGCGCCGGACCCGACCCACGAGAAATAAACGATCCGCCCATTAGCCCCGGGTTCTACCCGGGGGGGCCAAAGGACATTCGAAATGGCTAGACAAAAACTACCGCCGACCCAGACGCTGACGATGAAGATCGACGACGTCGACGTCACCGCGAAGCCGGGTCAGACGATCCAGGACGTGGCGCGTGACCACGACATCGAGATCCCCGGCCTGTGCTACATCGACGGGCTGACCATCTGGGGCGCTTGCCGGCTTTGCCTCGTCGAGGTCGAGGGCATGCGCAAGCTGCTCGCCGCCTGCTCGACCGAGGTGGCCGAGGGCATGATCGTCCACACCGATACCGAGCGCCTCCGCCGCTACCGCAAGATGGTCATCGAGATGCTGTTCGCCGAGCGCAACCACGTGTGCTCGGTGTGCGTGTCGAACGGCCACTGCGACCTGCAGGCGATGGCCGTGCAGCTGGGCGTGGACCACGTGCACCTGCCGTACATGAACCCGGACGTGAAGGTCGACTCGTCGCACGACCGCTTCCGCCTCGACCACAACCGCTGCATCCTGTGCACGCGCTGCGTGCGCGTCTGCGGCGAGATCGAGGGCGCGGCGACCAAGGGCGTGGGCGGACGCGGCATCAACGCCCGCATCATCAACGACCTGAACATGCCCTGGGGCGACTCGCAGACCTGCACGTCCTGCGGCAAGTGCGTGCACATCTGCCCGACCGGCGCCCTGGTTGAAAAGGGCACCGCCGCGGCCGAGATGAAGAAACACCGCAGCTTCCTTCCGTACCTCACCGTCATGCGGGAGTCCTGAACATGAGCAGTGATACCACACCAAAACCCGTAACCATCGCGACCGTCTGGCTCGACGGGTGCTCCGGCTGCCACATGTCGTTCCTCGACATGGACGAGCGCCTCATCGAGATCGCCCCGCTGATCCAGATCGTGCACTCGCCGGTCGTCGACACCAAGCAGATCCCCCCCGGCACCGACGTGGGCATCATCGAGGGCGCGATCAGCAACGAGGACGACGAGGCCAAGGCGAAGAAGATGCGCGCCGCGTGCAACTTCATCGTCTCGCTCGGCGACTGCGCCGTGACCGCCAACGTCCCGTCGATGCGCAACGTGTTCGACAAACAGGAGTGCTTCGACCGCGCCTACCACGAGAACGCCGACCTGCAGCCCGCCAACCCCGATGTGGTCGTCCCGCCGCTGCTGGACAAGGCCCTGGCCGTGCACCAGGTGATCGACGTGGACCTGTACGTGCCCGGCTGCCCGCCCCCGGCCGACGCGATCTACTACGTGCTCAGCGAACTGTTGGCCGGTCGCCAGCCCGACCCGCTGCAACTGACAAGATTCGGAAAGTAACGCCATGACCAAGACCATCACCATCGACCCCGTGACGCGCATCGAGGGCCACGCCCGCATCACCCTGCAGCTCGACAAGAAGGGCCAGGTCGACGATGCGCAGTTCCACGTGACCCAGTTCCGCGGCTTCGAGAAGTTCTGCGAGGGCCGGCCGTTCACCGAGATGCCCGCGATCACCGCGCGCACCTGCGGCATCTGCCCGGTCAGCCACCTCATGGCCTCCAGCAAGGCGTGCGACGACCTGATGGCCGTCGACATCCCGCCCACCGCGGACATGCTGCGCCGCCTGATGAACCTCGCGCAGCTTACCCAGTCGCACGCGCTGAGCTTCTTCCACCTCTCCAGCCCCGACATGCTGCTCGGCTGGGACAGCGACCCGGCCCAACGCCACATCTTCGGCGTTGCGGCCAAGCACCCCGAGCTCGCCGTCGACGGCGTCAAGCTCCGCAAGATCGGGCAGACCATCATCGAGATCCTCGGCGGCAAGAAGGTCCACCCCGCGTGGATGGTCGGCGGCGGCGTCAACGCGCCCCTCACCGAAGAGACCCGCCAGAAGATGCTCGACATGCTCCCCGAAGCCCTCGACATCGCCCGGCGCACCATCAAGTGGTACAAGCAGACCCTCGGCCAGTTCGGCGAAGAGGTCCGCACCTTCGCCAACTTCCCGTCGATGTTCATGGGCCTCGTCGATAAGTCCGGCGGCCTCGAGCACTACGACGGCTACCTCCGCGTCACCGACGAGAACGGCAAGACCGTCGAGGACATGATCGACCCCAAGCGCTTCCACGAGGTGCTCGGCGAGGCGGTCGAGAAGTTCTCTTACATGAAGTTCCCGTACTACAAGGCGCGGGGCTACCCCGATGGCATGTACCGCGTCGGCCCGCTGGCCCGGTTGAACATCTCCGACCACGCCGGCACCCCGATCGCCGACCAGGAGCTTGCCGAGTTCAAGGACCTGCACCGCGGGGCCGTGCTCAGCTCGTTCCAGTACCACTACGCCCGGCTGATCGAGATCATCTTCGCCATCGAGCGCATGAAGCAGCTGCTCGAAGACCCGATGATCCTCGACCCCCACGTCCGCGCCCGCGCCCGCGGCAACCGCAACGAGGGCATCGGCGTCGCCGAGGCGCCGCGCGGCACGCTCATCCACCACTACAAGATCAACGACGACGGACAGATCACCTGGGCCAACCTCATCATCGCCACCGGCCACAACAACCTGGCGATGAACCGGGGCGTCAAGCAGGTGGCCCAGCACTTCGTTGACGGCACCAAGCTCCAAGAAGGCATGCTCAACCGCGTCGAGGCGGTCATCCGCTGCTTCGACCCGTGCCTGAGCTGCGCCACCCACGCCATGGGCCAGATGCCGCTGCACGTGCAGCTGGTCGACCCCACCGGCAACGTGGTCGACGAGGTGCTACGCGACTGATTTCCCGTTAGCCCCGGGTTCCACCCGGGGGGATCGAGTGACCCATGACCCCAAGCGTGCTCATCATCGGATACGGCAGCGACCTGCGGGGCGACGATGCGCTCGGCCAGCGGGCCGCAGAGATGCTGCTCGAGCGTTACGGCGAGGTCGCCAACGTCACCGTGCTGCAACGCGCCAGCCTCACCCCCGAGCTGGCGCACGACGTGTCGCTGGCCGACGTGGTGGTGTTCGTCGACTGCGACGCCGACGCCGAGCCCGCCGTGATCACGCGCCACGACACCGTGCCCATCGACGACGCGTCCGCGGCGATGGTGCACTTCCTCGACCCGCCGGCGCTGCTCGGCTGGTCGAAGCTGCTGTACGGCAGCGAGGCGCGTGGCGTCATGTTCACCATGGGCGGCGTCACCTTCGAGTGCGCCGATGAGCTGTCGACGCCGGTCGAGTCGGCGATGCCCGAGCTGATCGACAGAGTGAGCGCCGAGGTCGACGCGGCGTTGGGCGACCGGGAGGTGGTCGATGCATGAGTTCTCGATTGCCGAAGCGCTGCTTAGCCAGGTCGAGGCGCACACCCCGGCCGGTTGCGTGGTGCGCTCGGTGGTCGTGCGCGTCGGCCCGTTGCAGATGATCGAACAAGACGCCATGGCGATGGCCTGGAACGCCATCACCAGCGGCACGCGGCACGACGGGGCGGAGCTGGAGTTGGACGTGCGGCCGCCGCACCGTGTGTGCCCCGATTGCGGGCGCGACTGGACCGGCGGCGAAACGATCGAGCCGTGCACGTGCGGCTGTGTGCGGCCGAAATGGATCGACGGCGACGAGCTGACGCTGATGTCGATGCGGGTCGACGAGCCACAAACCACCGACGCCACGGCGGGCTGAGCGAAGGAGCAGAGCCATGGAAGTCAAAGTTGTCGAGAACGTGCTGAAACTCAACGACCAGATCGCCGCGCGCAACCGGCAGGCGTTTCGCGACGCAAACCTGTTCGTGATCGACTTGATCGGCGCGCCCGGCTGCGGCAAGACCGCGCTGCTCGAGCAGACCGTGCGGCGTTTTGACGGCGAGCTGGCCATCGGCATCGTGGTGGGGGACTTGGCGACGACGCGCGACGCGGAGCGTTTGCTCAATGCCGGAGCGACGGCCGTGCAGATCAACACCGGCCGTGGTTGTCACCTCGACGCCAACCAGGTGCAGCAGGCGGTAGCGCAGCTCGACCTCGGGTCGCTCGACGTTCTGGTCATCGAGAACGTCGGCAACCTGATCTGCCCGGTCGGCTTCGACCTCGGGCAGGACGTGAAGGTCGGCATGTTCTCGGTGAGCGAGGGCGACGACAAGGCCGCCAAGCACCCGCACCTGGTGCACGCCGCGTCGTTGCTGTTGCTGAACAAGGTCGACCTGATCGGCAAGGTGCCGTTCGACCCGGCGGTCTTCCGCGCTGACGTGGCGCAACTGAACGCCGAGGTGGCGATCGAGGAGATCGCGGTGCTCGAAGACGAAGTCGACGGCTGGCTCGACTGGGTCCGCCGGGGCGTGGCCGCGGTGCAGCCGACCGCTTAGAAGCGAACGGTCGTCCAACCCTTATTCAGCGATCGGGTGTTACTTGTCGCTTGGCGGCGGCGGGTCGTCGTCGTGGAGCATGCGGACGGCGGGGGTGTCGACGTCGTCGTACTGGCCGCGTTTGACCGACCAGACGAAGGCCCCGACCGCGATCGCGGCGAGCAGGATCGCCAAAGGCACCACGATGAACAGCACGGACATGACTTACGCCTCTTTGAACGTGCGCGCGCTCAGCGCGACGAGCACGACGGTAAACGAGCTGATCGGCATCAGCACGGCGGCGGCCAGCGGCCCGATCACACCCGCCGCGGCCAGCGCGACCGCCAGGGCATTGTAGCCGAGCGACACACCGAGCGCGACGCGGATGGTGGTCAGCGTGCGTCGAGCGCCGAGGATCAGCTGCACGGCGTGGGTCAAACCGGGCGAGGCGAAGTACACGTCGGCGGCGGCGAGCGCGGCCTCGGCGCCGCCGTGCATCGCCAGCCCCACCGGCGCCGCGGCCAGCGCCGCCGCGTCGTTGACGCCGTCGCCGACCATGGCCACGTGATGCTGCGCCGACAGGTCGTTGATCATGTCGAGCTTGGCCTGCGGGCTCATGCCGCCGTGGGCATTGTCGGGGGCGATGTCGAGTTGTCGGGCGATGTGTTGCACGATGCCGGGGTGATCGCCGGAAGCGATGACGATGCGCCAGCCGAGGCTACGCAGCCGGTCGATGGCTTGCGGGGTGTCGTCGCGCAGCGCATCGCCGATGGCGGCGACGGCGGCGACCTTGCCGTCGGCGGCGACGAGCACGGGTGTGGCCGCGGCGTCGAGCGCGGCGTCGACGGCCGATTGCATGGCGGCGTCGATGGTGTGGCCGCGTTCTTTGATGAAGCCGACCGAGCCGATGGTGAGCGTGCGGCCCTGGCACGTGCCTTCGATGCCGTTGGCCTTGCGGTCGGTGACCTCGGCGTCGCGCGGTTGGTTGTCGCCGCCCGCCTCGGTCAGCGCCACGGCGGTCGGGTGGTCGCAAAGGCTTTCGATCGCGGCGACGAGAGGTTTGAGTTCGTCGTCGCCGTGCCATGCGTTGAGGCGCAGCCGGCCTTGGGTGAGCGTGCCGGTTTTGTCGATGACGATGACACCGGACCGGCCGAGAGCCTCGATGGCGTGGCCGGACTTGATGAGGATGTGCTGCTTGGCGGCGCGGCCGATGGCCACGGCGAGCGCCAGCGGCGTGGCGAGGCCCAGCGCGCACGGGCAGGCCACGATCAGCAGCGCTACCGCGTGGGTGATGGCGCCCGCGCCCTGCGTCGGCCACCAGGCGATGGTGGTCAGCAGCGCGATCGTGCTGACGACGATCACGAACCAGCCGGAGATGCGGTCGGCGAACTGCACGATGCGGGGCTTGCTGTGTGCGGCTTGCGTGACCAGTTCGATCAGCTTGCCGAGCCGTGTTTCGTCACCGGCGGTTTCGACGCGCACGCGGATCGGGGCGAGGGTGTTGACGGCGCCGGCGCTGACGGCGTCGCCCACTTCGATGGGCACGGGGTTCGACTCGCCGGTGAGCAGGGCGGCGTCGATGGCGCTGGAGCCTTGCACGACGATGCCGTCGACCGGCACCGAGGCGTTGGTGGGCACTTCGACGAAATCGGCGGCGCGCAGTGCGTCGATCGGCACCTCGCGCACGGCGTCACCCTCGATGCGCAGCGCGCTGCGCGGCGACAGGGCAAAGAGCGACGAGAGCCGGTCGTCGGCTCGCCGCTGTTGCTGGTATTGCAGATACCGTCCGACCAGCAGCAGGAACACCAGCACCGCGAGCGAATCGAAGTACACGTCGCCGGCGCCGGCGAAGGTGTGGTAGGTGCCGGCGAGCCCGCCGACGCCGATGCCCAGCGCGATGGGCAGGTCCATGTGCGGCACGCGCGCCCGAAGCGCCGCGAACGCGCCGCGGAAGAACACCATGCCCGGCCAGAGCAGCGCGACCCAACCGATGGCCATGCTCGTGTAACGCAACAGGTTGCGGTAGACGTCGGCCATGCCCTGCGCATCGCCGGCGTACATGGCGATGGCGGCGAGCATGGCGTTGCCCGCGCACGCACCGGCGATGGCGATGCGGATCAGGTGGCTGCGGTTCTCGTGGCGGCGCAGCGCGGCGGCGTTGGTGTCGTGCAGCGGGTGGGTGGGGTAGCCGAGCGAATCGAGCCGGCGGGCGATGGCGGACAGCTGCACCTGCGCCGGGTGCCACACGATGCGCGCGGTCTGTCGGCGGAGGTTCAGGCGCGCCTCGATCACGCCCGGTTGGATGCTCGGCAGCCGTTCGACCAGCCAAACGCAAGCGGCGCAGTGCACGCCTTCGAGGTAGAACTCGGCGGACAGCAAGCCTGTGGCGTTTTGTGTGGCGTGGCGTTCGAGGAACGACGGGTCGTCAAACTCGGCGTAGGTGCGGTCGGTGGTGCGCGCTTTTTGGCGTTCCCACGGCGCGTCGTCGCGCGTGGCGTAGAAGCTGTCGAGGCCGCACGCCTGGATCATGTCGTACACGGTGCGGCAGGCGTTGCAGCAGAACTGATGGTCGGCGTTGGGTTCGAAAAGGCCCAGCGGCACGGGAAGCCCGCAGTGGTCGCACGCGACAGCGATGTTGCGTGTGTGGGGCGCAGGCGGGCTTATGAGGTCACTCGGCATCGGGCGGGCAGCAGGGCGGCGTGTCGGGGATCAAGTCGATCGGCGAGTTTACCGCGCCTTGCGTTTGAACGGGCGGCTGTTGTGCCATGGCGGGCATTTCGAGGCGGTTGAAGATGGTGAACAGGCCGACGACGACGATCGCGATCGACATGATCATCGCGAGCCTCGGCTTGAGGATGCCGGTCAGCGACGCGACGCCCGCGCCGAGGCCGGCGAGGATCGGCACGGTGCCCGCCCAGAACACGGCCATCGTCAGTGCGCCGTACAGCGGGTCGGCGGTGCCCGCGGCCACGGCGGCGAACGCCCACAACCAGCCGCACGGCAGCAGCGTGGTGAGCAGGCCGATGGTCAGCGCACGCTGCAACGGCGGTAGGCACATCGCCAGTTTCATTGCGCCGTTGACCGCGTTCTGTAAGAACTTGGGCAGTCTGGTCGCGGCGATCTTGTAACCCATCGCTCGCGCAAGACCGACCAGGCCGAATATGACGATGAACAGGCCCGCGAGGATCGTTGCGCCGCGTTGCAGGCCCACCAGCGACCCGCCGAAGTCGACCACCGCGCCGACGCCGCCGCAGATCGCGCCGAGCAGCGCGTAGGTCACGAGCCGGCCGAACTGGTAAGCGGCGTTGAGTCGCCAGCGGCGTTTGAGGCTCGGGTTGCCCGAGCCGACGGCGAACGCAACGAACGCCCCACACATGCCCGCGCAGTGCATCGAGCCGATCAGGGAAGCAACGAACACCGCTGTGAACAGGCCGGTCATGGCGTGAACCTGGGGCGGAAGACGCCGACGTATTTTTGGATTTCGGTGATGAACCGGTCATCGCCGCGTTGTGCGTTCAGTTCGATGCGCCACCAGCCATCGCGTTGCATCGGTGCGGTGGCGCGGTATTCGCCGGGGGCGGTGTGATCGAAGGTCAGGGGCATCCGGTTGGCGGCGCGCGCCTGGTGAAACACGATGGCTTCGACCGCCAACTCGTCGAGCGGCGCGCCGTGGCGGTCGGTGAGCGTGACCGACAGGGGGCGGTGCCCGTTGGCGTCGAGCTCCCCGATGTTCAAAGCGCACGCCCAGCCCAGCGCGTCGGACGCACGCTGCGCCGCGACGTGCTGGTCCCACGCCAGGCCTTGCTGATAAGCATCGGGCTCGACGGCGAACGACGGGTCGTTCGTGGCGTAGTAGAACGTCACGGCGCAGAACGCCGCGTTGCCCAGCAGCAGGCCGACGATCATGATCGGCCAGCGCAGCCCACCGCGGGGTGGTGTGGCGTTGTCGGTGGCGGTTGCGTTCATGGCGTCGGCTCCACGCGGTCGGGGCCGACCAGCGGTGTTCGGATGCGCTTGACCTCGTGCTCGCCGTTGCGGATCGCCAGGTCGACCATCGCCGTGCCATTGACGAACAGCTCGGGCTCGGCGTACACGATCAACCCCACGCGGTGTATGCGGCCGGGCTCGACGGTGAGCTGCTTCTCGGTCAGCCGCAGGGTGATGCGCGGCTCGTCGACCACGGCCACGGTGTAGGTCGCGGCCCGATCGGTGCGGTTGGTGAGCTTCAGCCGCAAGCGGTTGACGACCTTGCCCTCGCTGATCGTGTGCAGTGCGCCGGCGCTGCGGAGGACGCTGGCGTCGACCTCGCTCTTGGTCGTCAGCGTGACCAGCAGGGCCGTGAACAGGACCGCCAGCACCGCCGGGTACAGGATCACGCGCGGGCGGAACAGGCGGCGGCGGCCCTCTTCCACCGCTTCCTGCGAGCTGTAGCGGATCAGCCCGGTGGGCTTGTTGACCTTGGTCATGATCGCGTCGCACGCGTCGATGCACTGGGCGCAGTGGATGCACTCGAGCTGAAGGCCGTCGCGGATGTCGATGCCGGTGGGGCAGGTGCTGACGCACATCTCGCAGTCGATGCAGTCGCCGCGCGACTCGCCTTCCTTGGGTTTGTGCTTGCCGCGCGGTTCGCCGCGCGACTCGTCGTAGGTGACGATCAGCGACTGGCGGTCGAGCAGCACCGATTGCAGCCGGCCGTACGGGCAGGCCACGATGCACAGCTGCTCGCGGAAGTAAACGAAGTCGAACATCATCAACCCGGTGACGGCCATGACCACGAGGAACGCGACCGGGTGGTCGAGCGGCGAGCCGAACACCCACTGCCGCAGGTTCGCCACGCCCACGAAGTACGCGAGGAACGTGTGGGCGAGGTAGAACGAGATGAGGAAGTAGACGACGATGCGCGCCACCTTGCGCCAGCCGGCGACGGCGCGTTTGGCCGTGCCGCCCCGGCCGGCGGTGCCCTCGAACAGCCGCTCGATCGGGCGGAAGACGTACTCCATGTACACCGTCTGCGGGCAGGCCCAGCCGCACCACACGCGGCCGAACAGCGCCGTCAGCAGGAAGATCGAGATCAGCACGCTCAGCGCGAACAGCGCCAGCGGCAGGGTGTCGGTCGGCAGGAACGTGTAACCGAGGATCGTG
This sequence comes from Phycisphaeraceae bacterium, assembly GCA_028282805.1. Taxonomy (GTDB): domain Bacteria; phylum Planctomycetota; class Phycisphaerae; order Phycisphaerales; family Zrk34; genus JANQHD01. Next base: position 117,238 of record JANQHD010000024.1, read on the forward strand.
AACTCGCGGTTGAGGATGTCCAGCAGGATCGCGGGTTTGCCGTTGATGGGGATGTAGGGCAGCAGCGTGAACAGCGCGATCAGGAAGTACGCCACGATGCGCCGGCGGTTGAAAAACCGCCCCGGGCTGACGCGCGGCTTGAGCCACCGGCGCGTGCCGTCGGCCTCCAACGTCGAGAGCACCCGCTCCTCCGGCTGAAGCAGCGTGGACTCGGCGGTGTGTTCGGCTTGCGGCTCGTTGGCCGTGGCGGCCGGCCGTTTCGCGGGTTGGGTGGGCGTGTGGTTCATGTCCCTGATGGGCTTGGCTCAACCGGTTCGGGTGCTTGATCGGCTTTCGGCTCGGGCGGCGCCGGCCAGGCGGGGATCTTCTTGCCCGGGTCGGCGGTCCAGCCGACCGTCGGCAGGTTCTGACCGCGCAGCGACGCGACATAGGAGGAAACCAGCACGATCTCGTTGATGTGCAGCTTGCTTCCGTGCTCCGGCATCTGGTTATTATTCGCACCGTTGGTGACGACTTTCGCGATGTCCTCGATTTTTTTTACGTGGATGTACAGGTCGTCGGTCAGGTTCGGCCCGGCCACCCCCGCCGCGTCCGCGCCGTGGCAGGAGGCGCACTTGCTGCGGTAGACACTCTTGCCCACGGGCGCCCATTCCGGGTCGTTCATGTACAGCAGGATCGTCTCGGCGTCGGGTTTCAGGTCGCCGATCTTGCCGAACCGCTGGGTCAGGCGGAAGGCGGTCTCCGCCTCGAACTGCTCGTGGATCGAGGGGCCGACGCCGATGTGGTAGAACAGGATGTACAGCAGGCTGAAGACGACCGTGCCGGCGAACAGCCAGTTCCACCAGCCGGGGATGGGGTTGTCGTATTCCTTGATGCCGTCGTACTCGTGATCGGTCAGCGGGTCCTCGAGCGGCGTCTGGTCGTGGGGCGGTTCGTGTTCGGGCGGGGTGTGGGTCATGGCCCGTTACTCCGTGCGGTTGGCTTGGGGGGTGTCGTCGTCGAGGGGCAGCCGGGCCTGGCGATCGACCTCGCTGCGGCGGCGGAGCAGGGCGTTGAGCAGGATCGCCACGAACGCCAGCACGAACAGCACCAGCGCCACCACGGCGTACCACTCGGCCTCCATCAGCTCCACGACGCCGCGCAACATCAATTCGCTCCCTGCGGTTCGGCGTTGTCTGTTCCGGGTTCGGCGGGCTTCTCATCTTCGGCGGCGGGCGTTCGGGTGATGTCCTTGCCCACCCGGTCGAGGTACGCGATCAGCGCGAGCACCTGGGTTTCCTGGATCTCCTCGATGGGCTTGTTGCGGTCCTTGGCGATGCTCTCGGCGATGGCCTGGGCCTGGCGCTTGGCGTTGTTCATCGCGTCGTCGATCTGTTCTTGGGTGTACGGCGCGCCGAGGTACGAAGCGGCACGCACGCGCACCGGGACGGACTTCCAGTCGATCTTGCGTTTCAGCAGGTGCGGGTAGGGGGGCATGATCGATTTGGCCACCAACAGCTTCGGGTCCTCGAAGTGCTTGTGGTGCCACTGGTACGACTTGTTGACCCGGTGCAGGTCCGGGCCGATGCGGCGCGAGCCCCACTGGAACGGGCGGTCGTACACGAACTCGCCGGCCTTGGAATACTCGCCGTAGCGCAGCTTCTCAGCGTACATCGGCCTGATCATCTGCGAGTGGCAGTTGTAACACCCCTCACGCACGTAGATGTCGCGCCCGGCCAGCTCCAACGGCGAGTAGGGCGTGACCGTGGCGATGGTCGGCACGTTCGAGCGGATCAGGAACGTGGGGATGATCTCGAACAGCGACGCGACGGACACCGCGACGATCACCCACACCGTGAACTTCAGCGGCAGCCGTTCCCAGCGCCGGTGCCAGTGGCCCTGCATCCACACGTCGACCTTCTTGGCCAGCTCGGGGTGGCCGTGCTCGGAAAGGCGGTGCTTGGGTGCGGGGGCGTCGGTGTAATCGGCGCTGAGCGGCGGCGCGGTGTGGACCGGCTCGGCGTAGGTCTTCGGCCGCATCTTCCACGTCTTGTAGACGTTGAACGCGCCCAGCAGCACGCCGGCCAGGTACATCCCACCGCCGACCGCACGCAGGTAGTAGAGCGGGATCAGGTACTCCACCGACTCGATGAACTCGATCTTCAGGTTGCCCTCGGGCGTGATGGCGCGCCAGTCGAGGCCCTGCTTGATGCCCGCGATGTACATCGCCACGATGTACACCAGGATGCCGAGCGTGCCCAGCCAGAAGTGCCACTCGGCCAGCTTCTTGCTGTACAGCCCCTTGGTCTGGAACAGCCGCGGCAGCAGCCAGTACAACATGCCGAAGGTCATGAACCCGTTCCACCCCAGCGCCCCGGAGTGGACGTGGCCGATGGTCCAGTCGGTGTAGTGGCTCAGGGCGTTGACGGACTTGATCGACAGCATCGGCCCCTCGAACGTGCTCATGCCGTAGAACGTGATGCCGACGACGAAGAACTTGAGCACGGGGTCGGCGGTGACCTTGTACCACGCGCCGCGGAGGGTGAGCAGGCCGTTGATCATCCCGCCCCAGCTGGGCATCCACAGCATCAGGCTGAAGACCATGCCCAGCGTCGAGGCCCACGCCGGCAGGGCGGTGTAGTGCAGGTGGTGCGGCCCGGCCCAGATGTAGATGAACACCAATGACCAGAAGTGGATGATGCTCAGGCGGTAACTGAACACCGGCCGGTTCGCCGCCTTGGGCACGAAGTAGTACATCAGCCCGAGGAACGGCGTGGTCAAAAAGAACGCCACCGCGTTGTGGCCGTACCACCACTGCATGAACGCGTCCTGCACGCCCGCGTAGATCGGGTAGCTCTTGAGGTAGCCCAGCGCCGTGCCGGGCTGGCCCGCGGCGACCAGCGGGACCCAGATGTTGTTGAACACGTGCAGCAGCGCCACCGTCACGATCGTGGCGATGTAGAACCAGATCGCCACGTACATGTGCCGCTCGCGGCGGACCTTGAGCGTCATGAAGAAGTTCACCCCGAAGAACCCCACCCACACGATCGCGATCAGCAGATCGATCGGCCACTCGAGCTCGGCGTACTCCTTGCCCTGCGTGACGCCCAGCGGCAGCGTGACCGCCGCGCTGACGATGATCAGCTGCCACCCCCAGAAGTGCAGCCGGCCGAGCTTGTCGGACCACATGCGCGTCTTGAGCAGGCGTTGGGTGGAGTAGTAGATCGCCGCGAAGATCGCGTTGCCGGCGAAGGCGAAGATCGCCGCGTTGGTGTGCAGCGGGCGCAGCCGGCCGAACGTGGTCCACTCCAGGCCCAGGTTCAGCGCCGGCAGCGCCAGCTGCATCGCGATCAGCAGGCCCACCAGCATCGCCACGATGCCCCAGATCAGCGTCGCCAGCGTGAACATGCGGACGATGCCGTCGTCGTAGGTGAACTGCTCCAAGTGCGGCGATGCACCGGCGGGTTGCGGTGAACCCTCCGACGCCGACCCTCCGGCGTTAGCCGTCTCTGCCTGGCTCATCACGGCCCTTCCTTGATGTTGCGACCAAGTCTTCTGAACGAACGGCGGTCATTGTACTCAGAACGACCAGATCAGCGACGTCGTCCACCGGCTGCCCCACAGGTCGTTGTTGTCGGTCAGCGCCGGCTCGTACGCCGCACGGACCGCCACGTCGTACGCTTCAAACGGGCGGAACTCCGCGCCCAGCGCCGCGGTGATCACCGGCTCGTCGTGGTCGCCGCCGAGGTTCGCCACGTCCACGCCCGTCACCGGCAACGGTGTCGCGCCGCCGATCGTGCCCTCGTCGAGCACGTGGTACCCGTTGAACTCGAGCACCGGGCTGAACCAGTCGCACACGTAATAGTCGGCGTGCAGGTGCCAGCTGAGCCAGTCGCTGTTGCCCAAGCCCTGCGACGAATCGTCGGCGATGAACACGTTGACCGTTGCGCCCAAATGCAGTTCGTCGAAGCCCTTGTTGATCGAACCCCAGATACGCCACTCGTCGTCGTTCTGCATCACGCGTCCGTCGCCCGAGGCGATCTCGTACCCGACGCCCACGGCCATGTGGAACTGGTTTTCCCAATCCTGGATGAAGTTCCACTTCACGCCCGCGGCGATGTCCATCTTGCCCTCGCTCGAACCGGTCAGCGACGAGTTGTAATCGACGTAGCCGTCTTTGTAGGCGAGGAACTGCAACTCGTGGGTCAGCGCCAAGCGGACCTGCGCCGCGTAGAGGTGGGCCTCGCCGTCGCCGAACGCGCCGGGCAGGCTATGGCGGACGTACCACAGGCGCACGTCGGAAGTGACGAACGAGTCTTCGTGGTAGTAGGGCGAGGTGACGGGGTGGACGAATTGCTGCGAGGCCGGCGCTTCCGCAGCGGCTTCAGTGGGTTCGCCGAACAGGACGAGCTTGGCGTGTTGGGCATATGCCCCGGTCTGCATCAGCAGGGTGATCGCAAAAGCCGTTAAAACGATCGCCGAATACCCAAAACGCTGGACGCTGCGGTACGTCATGATGGTCTCCAAAATTGTCGTTTGAGCCCGGCACCGTGGGGGGCTCGTGGATTTAATTTGGGATCATAGCATAAAAACGCTTGAGTTTATCCGATTATACTAGAAAATAGGATAAACATAGTCAAGAATATAAAATATAACGCTCACAGTTCTGAAAAAGCGGTGCCCGGTTAAAAAATGATCGATTTCTAAGTGGCCCTATAGACAGGAACGGAAAAAGCAATAAACTGGATAAGTGAATCCAGATTTAAGGAGCTGGCGACCATGGGCTCGGCAAAAATGATCACCGTGGACGGTAACGAAGCGGTTGCCTCCGTCGCTCACCGGACCAACGAAGTGTGTGTGATTTACCCGATCACGCCGTCCAGCCCCATGGGCGAGTTCGCCGATGACTGGTCGGCGCGGGGCCGAAAGAACGTCTGGGCCCGGGTGCCGGAGATTATGGAGATGCAGTCCGAAGCCGGCGCCGCGGGCGCCTGCCACGGCTCGCTGCAAGGCGGTGCGATCACCACCACCTTCACCGCCAGCCAGGGCCTGCTGTTGATGATCCCCAACATGTACAAGATCGCCGGCGAGCTGACGGCGTTTTGCATGCACGTGGCGGCGCGCTCGCTGGCGACCCACGCGCTGTCGATCTTCGGCGACCACAGCGACGTGATGGCCTGCCGGCAGACCGGCTTTTCCATGCTCGCGTCCAACAGCGTGCAGGAGGCGCAGGACATCGCGGCCATCGCCCAGGCGGCGACGTTCGAGACCCGCGTGCCGTTCATGCACTTCTTCGACGGCTTCCGCACCAGCCACGAGGTGCAGAAGATCGAGGGCCTGTCCGACGACGTGCTCACGCAGCTGCTCGACGCCAAGGCCGTGCAAGCCCACCGCGACCGCGCGCTGACGCCGGATCGGCCCAAGCTCCGCGGCACCGCCCAGAACCCTGACACCTACTTCCAGGCGCGCGAAGCGGCCAACCCGTTCTACCTCGAAACCCCCGGTATCGTGCAGGCGGTCATGGACCGCTTCGCTTCGCTGACCGGCCGCCAATACAACCTCGTCGAGTACTTCGGCGCCGAGGACGCCGAGCGCGTCGTGGTGCTGATGGGCAGTGGTTGCGAGACCGCCGAGGAGGCCGCCGAGTACCTCAACGCCCAGGGCGAGAAGGTCGGCGTGGTCAAGGTCCGGCTGTACCGCCCGTTCCCCACCGCCCAGTTCGTCGCGGCGTTGCCGAAGACCGTCAAGTCCATCGCCGTGCTCGACCGCACGAAGGAGAACGGCGGCGTCGGCGAACCGCTCTACCTCGACTGCGTCTCGGCACTGATTGAATCCGAGGCCGCGGGCCAGACCGCTTTCGCCCAGCGGCCGCGCGTCATCGGCGGTCGCTACGGCCTGTCGAGCAAGGAGTTCACGCCCGCCATGGTCAAGGCGGTCTTCGACGAGCTGGCCAAGGACGCGCCCAAGCCGCACTTCACCGTGGGCATCAACGACGACGTGACCGGCCTGTCGCTCGACTACGACCCCGAGTTCTCCACCGAGTCCGACAAGGTCACCCGCTGCATCTTCTACGGCCTCGGCGCCGACGGCACCGTGGGCGCGAACAAGAACTCCATCAAGATCATCGGCGAGGGCACCGACAACTACGCGCAGGGCTACTTCGTGTACGACTCGAAGAAGTCGGGCGCGATGACCATCAGCCACCTGCGCTTCGGACCCGACCCGATCCGGTCGATCTACCTGATCGACAAGGCCGAGTTCGTCGCGATCAGCCAGTGGGCGTTCGTCGACCGCTACGAGATGCTCGACAAAGCTGCGCAGGGCGCGACGTTCCTGCTTAACGCGCCGTTCGGGCCCGACGAAGTCTGGGACAAGCTGCCCAAGGAGATGCAGGAAGCGATCATCGCCAAGGAGTTGAAGTTCTACCTGATCGACGCGTCGGCGGTGGCTCGCGAGACCGGCATGGGCCGGCGGACCAACACGATCATGCAGACCTGCTTCTTCGCGATCTCCGGTATCCTGCCGCGCGACGAGGCGATCGCCCAGATCAAGAGCGCCATCGAGAAGACGTACTCGAAGAAGGGCGACGAGATCGTCAAGCGCAACTTCGCCGCGGTCGACGGCACGCTCGCCAACCTGCACCCCATCGACGTGCCTTCCAAGGTCACCGCGAGCTGGTCGCGCAAGCCGATGGTGCCCGACAACGCCCCCGACCAGTTTAAGAAGGTCAACGCGATGATGATGTCCGGCCAGGGCGACCTGCTGCCGGTCAGCGCGCTGCCGGTCGACGGCACCTGGCCCACCGCGACCACGCAGTGGGAGAAGCGCAACATCGCCGAGGAGGTGCCGGTCTGGGACCACGACGTGTGCATCCAGTGCAACAAGTGCGCCCTGGTCTGCCCCCACGCCGCGATCCGCGCCAAGGTCTACGACGCCGAATCGCTCGCCGGCGCGCCCGCCGACTTCCAGTCGATGGACTACAAGGCCCCCGACTTCAAGGGCAGCAAGTACACCCTCCAGGTCGCGCCCGAGGATTGCACGGGCTGCACGCTGTGCGTGCAGGTCTGCCCGGCGAAGAACAAGGCCGAGCCGAAGCGCAAGGCGATCAACATGGAGCGGCACATCGAGGCCGTCGACCGCGAGCGCGAGAACTACGACTTCTTCTTGAACATCCCCGAGGTCGATCGCTCCAGGGTGGTCCGCATCGACGCCAAGGGCTCGCAGTTCTTCCAGCCGCTGTTCGAGTACTCCGGCGCGTGCGCCGGTTGCGGTGAGACGCCGTACGTGAAGCTGATGACCCAGCTGTTCGGCGACCGCACGATGATCGCCAACGCGACCGGCTGCTCGTCGATCTACGGCGGGAACCTGCCGAGCACGCCTTACTGCGTCGACGACAACGGCCGCGGCCCGAGCTGGTCGAACTCGCTGTTTGAAGACAACGCGGAGTTCGGTTTCGGTATGCGGTTGGCCGTCGACTTCCACGCCGACACCGCCAAGGCGCTGCTCACCGAGCTCGGCGGCGAGGTCGGCGCGCAACTGGTCAAGACGATCCTCGACACCGACGCCTACAGCGAGGCCGGCATCCAGCAGCAGCGCACCGCCGTCGAGGAGCTGAAGAAGAAACTGGCCCACATCGACCGGCCCGAGGCCCGCCAGCTCAGCGAGATCGCCGACTACCTGGTCCGCAAGAGCGTTTGGTTGCTCGGCGGCGACGGCTGGGCGTACGACATCGGCTACGGCGGCCTCGACCACGTGCTCGCCTCCGGCCGGGACGTGAACATCATGGTGCTCGACACCGAGGTGTACTCGAACACCGGCGGCCAAGCCTCGAAGTCGACGCCCGTCGGCGCCGCGGCCAAGTTCGCCGCCTCGGGCAAGTCGATCAACAAGAAGGACCTGGGCCTGATGGCCATGAGCTACGGCCACGTCTACGTCGCCCAGATCGCTATGGGCGCCAAGGACAACCACACGGTGCAGGTGATGCAGGAAGCCGACGCCTACCCCGGCCCGTCGCTGATCATCGCTTACAGCCACTGCATCGCCCACGGCTACGACCTGAGCCACGGCCTGAGCCAGCAGAAGCTCGCGGTCGACTCGGGCGTCTGGCCGCTGTACCGCTTCGACCCGCGCCGCATCGAGCAGGGCGAGCCGCCGCTCAAGCTCGACGCCAAGCCCGGCAAGGCGTCGGTGCGGGAATACATGCGCAACGAGGCCCGCTTCGCCATGGTCGAGAAGCTCGACCGCGAAAGGTTCAAGGTGCTCAGCGACGCGGCGGTCAACTTCGCCGATCGGCGCGTGGGCATGTACCAGCAGCTCTCGCAGCTGACCTACGCGGCGACCGGCGGCAACGGCAACGGTTCGGACAGCTAATCACCTTTAGCGGATCACCCGCGTCGCACACGGAGGCGACCCATGGACCTGACAACCCAATACCTCGGACTGACCCTCGCGAACCCGATCGTCCCCGGCGCTTCGCCGCAGACCGCGGACCTCGACCAGGTCAAACGCCTGGAAGACGCCGGCGCTTCGGCGATCGTGATGCACTCGCTGTTCGAGGAACAGATCGTCAACGAGCAGCTCAGCACCTACGCCGCGACGGAGTTCCACGACAACGCGTCCGGCGAGGCGCTGTCGTACCTGCCCGAGCCCGACGAGTTCCACCTCGGCCCCGACGAGTACCTCGAACAGATCAGCCAGATCAAGGAGGCGGTGGGCATCTCGGTGATCGGGTCGCTCAACGGCACGACGCTCGGCGGCTGGCTGGACTACTCCCGCCAGATCGCGCAAGCCGGCGCCGATGCGCTCGAGCTGAACATCTACGACCCGGTCACGCTGGGCACCGAGGATTCGGCGACCATCGAGAAGCGCGCGGTCAACATCGTGCACGAGGTCAAGTCGGCGGTGAGCATCCCGGTGTCGGTCAAGCTCTCGCCGTTCTACACGTCGCTGGCGCAGTTCGCCGACCAGTTGGTCAAGGCCGGCGCCGACGGGTTGGCGCTGTTCAACCGGCTGTACCAGCCGACGATCAACATCGACGAGTTGGAGATGAGCCGGGTCAGCCCGGTGGGCCTGGGCGACCTGCCGCTGCGGCTGCGTTGGATCGGGCTGCTGTCGGGCCGGATCGACGGCTCGCTCGCCGCTTCGGGCGGCATCGCCACCGGCCGCGATGCGCTTCAGGCGATCATGGCCGGCGCGGACATCGTGCAGATGGTTTCGGCCCTGCTGATCAAGGGCCCGGCGTTGCTCCGCACGGTCCGCACCGAGATCGAGCAGTGGATGGAGGAACACGAGTACGCGTCGCTGGACCAGCTGCGGGGCTCGATGAGCTTGCAGCGTTGCCCCGACCCGGGCGCGTACCACCGCGCCAACTACATGCGGACGCTGCTGAGTTGGCGGATGTGACCGGAATCGAAAGGGGCGTGCAACACGCCCCTTTTTAACCCAAGCAGTTGCAAACCCCGTAACCCCGTAACACCAGAAAAGGGTTGACCGATGTTTCTCACTTATCGTTCGCTGGCCGCAGCGAGCCTGTTGATCGTGACCGCCATCAGCACCGCGATGGCCGACACGGACCGAGCCCTCCAGCAACAACTCGACGATCTGCGCGCGAAGCTCGAGCAGCAAGACCAGCGCCTGGCCGAGCAGGACGCCGAGCTCGCTTCGCTGCGTCGCGACGCCGAGGCCGACTGGATGACCGAGCGTCGCGCCGAGCAGATCAAGGCGCTGGTCAGCGAGGTGCTGTCCGACGCCGAGACGCGTGCCGCGCTGCTCGACGACGGCATCCTCTACGCCGGCTGTGAAAACGGCAAGTTCTTCCTGTCGTCCGAAGACGGCAACTTCTACATGAACGTGCTGGGCATGGTGCAGTTCCGCTACATCTGGTCGTCGAGCGGCGACGCGAACAACGAGGCGAAGGACGACCCGGCGACGCCGGCGGTCGACGAGGGCGAGTTGGACGACAGCCGCGCCGGCTTCGAGATGCGCCGCGCCCGCTTCGGCTTCAAGGGCCACGTCGTGGACCCGAGCTGGCAGTACTTCCTGCTGTTCCAGGTCAGCCGGTCCGACGGCGACGCGGTGCTGCTGGACGCGTGGATGCGCAAGGTGCTCAACGACGAGTGGAAGCTGGTCGCCGGGCAGTTCAAGGTGCCGATCTGGCGCGAGTGGACCGTCTCGGGCACGCGTCAGCCGTTTGTCGAGCGCTCGCTGATCACCGCCGAGTTCGCGGGCAGCTACACGCAGGGCCTGGCGTTGCAGTTCGAGCGGGGCGACTGGCGGGCGCTGCTGACGATGAACGACGGCGCCGGCGGGCTGAACAAGTCGTGGGAGACCGAAGACGTCGAGGGCTTCGCGCTCAGCGCCCGCGTCGACCACCTGTTCGAGGGCGAGTGGAAGCAGTACAAAGACTGGCAGGCGTGGCCGGGCGAGCCGTTCTTCCTCGCCGCGGGCGCCGGCATCCATTGGCAGCAGGGCGAGTACGGCACCTCCGGCTCCACGTTGTCGACGGGCGACGACCCCGAGGTCGTGCGCTGGGCCGTCGACGCCACTGCCGAGTTCAAAGGCATCAACCTGTTCGCCGCGTTCCTCGGCAACCACATCTCCGAGGCGTCGGCGCTCATGGGCGACCTCGACCAGTACGCGCTGTTGGTTCAGGGCGGCGTGTTTGTCCACGACGACCTCGAGCTCGTCGCACGCTATGAGTGGGGCGACCTCGACGTGCCGATGGTCGACGAGCTGAGCATCCTCACCGTGGGTGTGAACAAGTACTTCGCCAAGCACCGCGTCAAGTGGATGACCGACGTCGGTTACGCGTTCGGCGCAATCAACGCCTATAAAGATCCTGCCGGCAACACCTGGAGCTGGTACTCCGACGCCGCCGGCTGGCGCGCCGACCACTCCAGCGAAGACGGCCAGGTCGTCGTCCGCTCGTCGGTCCAGCTGTTGTTCTGAGGATTTGTGTCAGTTTGTTGACTTGTGAAGCGTCATCACACGGGCCGGTCGATCACGCGTCGGCCGGCCCGTTGCTTGTCACGCGGCCCGAGACACGGAGGCGACATGACCCGGAAACTGCTGATGGCGTTGGTGTTGGTGTGCGGCTTGTGCCAGGCCGCTTGCGCCATCGGCGAGCCGAGACCGAACATCGTGTTCTTGCTCGTCGACGACATGGGTTGGACGGACCTGGGTTGTTACGGCAGCACGTTTCACGAGACGCCGCACATCGATGCGCTGGCCGGGTCGGGCGTGCGGTTCAGTGATGCGTACACCGCAGCGTCGATCTGTTCGCCGACGCGGGCGAGCCTGATGACCGGCAAGCACCCGGTGCGTGTGAACATCACCGATTGGATCCCCGGCCGGCGGGAGAAGAACCCGAAGCTCAAGACACCGGAGGACATCCACCGGCTGCCCTTGGAAGAGGTGACGATCGCCGAAGCGCTGAAACAGGCCGGCTACCAGACGTGGTACGGCGGCAAGTGGCACCTGGGCGACGCGGGTTTCGGGCCGACGGACCAGGGCTTCGACGCGTACTACGACGAGCTGGCCGCGAGCAAGAAGCTTGCGGGCAACGCGCGCAACCAGAAGAAGAAACAGCTGTTGCTTACGTCGTCGCGCGACCTGACGGAGCGGGCGTTGGCGTTTATGCGCGGGCGTGATGAGAGTCGGCCGTTCTTTCTGTATTTGTCGTACAACGACGTGCACACGCCGATCCAGCCGATCGAACCGCACGTCGGGCACTACGCGAAGAAGGCCGAGCGGTTCACGGGCGACACGCCCCCGCGGCCCGAGCGCCGCGGCAAGACGCGACTGCGCCAGGACAACGCGAACTACGCGTCGATGGTCGCCGCGGTGGACGCGAGCGTGGGGCGGATCGTCGGCGAGCTAGACAAGCTGGGCATCGCCGACCGCACGGTCGTGGTGTTTTTCTCCGACAACGGCGGGCTGAGCACGACGCGGGGGGGCGGGCCGACGAGCGTGCGGCCGCTGCGCGCGGGCAAGGGTTGGTTGTACGAAGGCGGCATCCGTGTGCCGCTGATCGTGCGCGTGCCGGGTGTGACGAAGGCGGGGCGCGTGACCGATGCGCCGGTGGTGTCGATGGACATGTACCCGACGCTGCTGGAGTTGGCGGGCCTGCCGCAGCGCCCGGGGCAGCACGCCGATGGGCGGAGCATCGTCGGTGTGCTCGAGGGCGCCGACACGATCGACCGCGAGGCGCTTTACTGGCACTACCCGCACTACCACGGCAGCACCTGGGCGCCGGGTGCGGCGATCCGCGCAGGGGATTGGAAGCTCGTCGAGTTCTACGAAGAGGGCACGGCGGAGTTGTACAACCTCACCGACGACATCTCCGAGAGCCGGGACCTGTCCGCCAAGCACCCCGACAAGAAGCGGCAACTGCTCGACCGCCTGCACGCCTGGCAGGAGAAGCTCGGGGCCCGGATGCCGGTGCCGATGGGTGGGTGAGGTGGAAGGTTGTTAAAAAACCGGCGGTGCGCCCGGAATTGGTGTCGCGTGTCGCCCGGTGTGGACATTAACTATAATGGGTCCTTCCGATCGCTCCTGGCGGTCCCGTTGGACATTCACCTCATAGCTTTGGATAGATCAGGAGAACGGAATCGATGTCGACCAATCGGCTCGGCGTATTGTGTGCGGCTCTCGTGGTGGGCCTATTGGGGTGCGCCACGACCGGCGCGGCGGAACAGGCCAAGCCCAACATCATCTTCGTCATGGCCGACGACCTGGGCTACGGCGACGTCGGCTTCAACGGCCAGCAGCACATCCGCACGCCCAACCTCGACCGGATGGCCGAGCGGGGCATGGTGTTCACCAGCCACTACGCCGGCTCGACGGTGTGCATGCCGTCGCGCTGCGCGCTGCTGACCGGCAAGCACATGGGTCACGCCTCCGTGCGCGGCAACCCGCGGTGGACGTTCGTTGGCAAACCCGTCAACCTCGGGCCCGATGACGTAACCGTCGCGCACGAACTCAAACGCGCTGGTTACAAGACCGCGATTTTCGGCAAGTGGGGCCTGGCCGAGGGTGGTGACGACGCGGGCATGCCCAGCAGGCAGGGCTTTGACTACTTCTACGGCTACCGCACCCACAGCGGGGCTCACCACTACTACCCCGAGCAGCTGTGGCGCAACGACGAGCCGTTCGACATCCCCGGCAACGACACACAGAACACCACCGGCACCTACGCCCACGACATGGTGGCCGACGAGGCGCTGAGGTGGATCGGCGCAAACAGCGAAGGGCCGTTCTTTGTGTACCTGGCGTTCACGATCCCGCACTACGAGCTGACGGTGCCGGAGGATTCGAAGGAGCCGTACAAGGACCTCGGCTGGCCGAAGAAGAAGATGCGGAAGGGCCACTACCGCCACGACGCGGAGGGCAACGTGGCGTACGCGGGCATGGTGTCGCGCATGGACCGCGACATGGGCCGGCTGGTCAAGCTGCTGGAAGACAAAGGCATCGCCGAGAACACGCTGGTCATCTTCACCAGCGACAACGGGCCCGAGTACGAGAAGCACGACCGGCACTTCAACTCCAACGGGCCTTACCGCGGCGGCAAGCGCGACTTGTACGAGGGCGGCATCCGCGTGCCGTTCGTGGCGTACTGGCCCGGCAGGGTGAAAGCCGGCGCAAAGACCGACCACCCCTCGGCGTTCTGGGACCTGCTGCCCACCGCCTGCGAGCTGGCCGGTGTAGAGCCGACCGACAGGCGGATCGACGGCATCTCGTATGCGCCGACGCTGCTCGGAGAAAAGAACCAGCCGCAACACGACTACCTCTACTGGGAGTTCAACGAGAGGGCCGGCCCGATCCAGGCGGTCCGCGCCGGCAAGTGGAAGGCGGTCAAGTTTTATAACAAGCCGTTGCAATTGTTCGACCTTTCCGTCGACCCGGGCGAGCGGAACGACGTCGCTGCGCAGCACGCGGACGTGGCGCGGCGGATGCAAGTTTTGCTCGCCGGCGCGCGGACGGAGCACCCCGCGTTTAAACTGGTGCCGAACAAGGCCGCGATGAACCGGAAGAAGAAGTAAGCAAAGGATGATGAGATCACCCATGCATATACGGAACCTTGTTGTGGTGCTGGCTGCGGCGTGCATGATGCTGGCGACCAGCGCGTGCCAGGCCGCCGAGCGCCCGAACGTGATCGTGATCGTCGCCGACGACCTGGGCTACGCGGACCTGTCGTTCCTGCCGCAGGCGCCGGCGGACGTCAAACGCCTCGGCACGCCCGCGCTCGACCGGCTGGCCAAGATGGGCACGTACTTCGACAACGCCTACGCCACCGCGCCGATCTGCAGCCCGGCCCGCGTGGGGTTGCTCACCGGCCGTTACCAGCAGCGGTGGGGTAACTACTGGTACGGCGAAGGCGGCCTGCCGCGCGACGAAGCGACGCTGCCCCAACTGCTCAAGCCGCTCGGCTACGTCAGCAAGAAGATCGGCAAGACCCACCTCAACGGCGGGCCCGTGCACAACCCCATCGACCACGGCTTCGACGAATACCTCGGCTTCCAGCACCACACGTGGGACTACATCCGCCTCAGCCACAAGGACCTCGACGCGTACAAGAAGCGGGCCGCGGGTAAGGGGTTGGGCATCCTCTGCGTCGGGCCGCTCGAGCGTGGCAAAGACGGCAAGGCGTCGTACGAGAACGGCTTCACCACCGAGATCTTCACCGACGAGGCGGTCGAGTTCATCACGCGCGACCACGGCGGCAAGCCGTTCTACATCCAACTCGAGTACAACGCGGTGCACATGCCGACCTACATCACGCACCCGAAGTACGCCAAGCGCGTCGGGTTCGTGCAACCCGAGTGGGACCGCAACGCCGCCGAATGGGAGTTCCCTTACTGGGACCCGCGCAAGAGCGGTTGGCACGAGTGGCACCAGAACTGGGGCCACATGAAGAGGGTCGACCCGCTCGGGCGCAAACGCTACCTCTCGCACCTGATCGCGATGGACGACGGGATCGGCAAGATCGTCAAGACGCTCGAAGACTCGGGCCAGCTCGACAACACGGTGATCGTGTTCGTTTCCGATAACGGCGGCACGATCAACACCTACTCGGACAACACGCCGCTCAACGGCTGGAAGTACATGTTCGGCGAGGGCGGTATCCGCATCCCCATGATCGTCGTGCAACCCGGCAAGCGCACCGGCGGGCGGGTGCGCCACGCGCTGGCGTCGACCATGGACATCGCCCCCACCGTGCTCGAACTGGTTGGCGCCGAAACGCCCGGCAACTTCGACGGCCGCTCGCTGTTGCCCGCGATCGCAAACGCCGACGAGAAGGGTCACGCGTTCATCTGCTGGTCCAACGGCCGCAAGACCAAGGTCATCCGTAAGGGCGACTGGAAGCTGGCGATCGACGCGGGCTGGAAGCACGTGAACTTCAAGCTGGTCGACGGCATGGCGGAGCGCGACCCCAACGAGTACGTTTACCCCGATGGCAAGGTGTTGTTCAACCTGCGCGACGACATCGGTGAGACGCGAAACCTTGCCGAGGCCCGCCCCGAGGTCGTGGCGGAGCTCAAGGCGGAATACGATGCGTGGCGGGCCGAGATGTCGGACCCGCGTGACAACAAAGGGAACCTGAAGAAGAAGAAAAAATGACACGACAGATCAGCACGATCGTTACGGGGCTTCTGATCATCGCCAGCGCCGGGTGCGGCGCGGCGGCCGATGCGCGACAGGAAGTCGGCTTTAATAAGGATTGGCGTTTCGCCAAGGGGGCGCAGCCGGGCGCGGCGCAGGTGTCGTTCGACGACAGCGGGTGGCAGGCCCTGCGCGTGCCGCACGACTGGGCGATCGCCGGGCCGTTCAACGCCAACGGCAGCGGCAACACCGGCAAGCTGCCGTGGCAGGGCGAGGGCTGGTACCGCAAGGCGTTCAAGCTCGACGCGGCCGACGCCGGCAAACGCGTCTACCTCGACTTCGACGGCGTGATGGCCGAGCCGAAGGTGTACGTCAACGGGAAACTCGCCGGCCAGTGGGACTACGGCTACATACCGTTCCGCGTCGACCTCACGCCGCACGTGAAGTTCGGCGGGGCGAACGTGGTTGCGGTGCACTGCGACACGCGCAACCACGGCAGCCGGTGGTACCCCGGCGCGGGCATCTTCCGCGACGTCGAGCTGGTGATCACCGACCCGGTGCACGTGGCGCACTGGGGCGTGTACGTCACGACGCCGCAGGTGTCGGACGATCAAGCCACGGTCAAGGTGCGCACCGAGATCGACAACCACCTCGGCGCGGCGCAGCCGATCGAGCTGGTCACGCGCATCGTCGACCCGGCGGGCGACCCCGTGGCTGCGTTGAACGTCGAAACCAAGGTCGCCGCCAACGCGACTCAGCCGATCGAAGGCACGGTGAAGATCGCCGACCCGAAGCGCTGGGACGTCGAGCACCCGAACCAGTACACGCTTGTCACCGAGGTCAAACGCGGCGGCGAGGTCGTCGACCGCGTGGAGACGAAGTTCGGCGTTCGCACGTTTAAGTGGACGGCAGACGACGGCTTCCACCTCAACGGCCGGCGGTTGCAGCTGTACGGCGTGAACCTGCACCACGACCTCGGCCCGCTGGGCGCGGCGTTCAACCGGCGCGCGATGCAGCGCCAGCTCGAGATCATGCAGGAGATGGGCGTCAACGCGATCCGCACCAGCCACAACGCGCCCGCCGAGGAGCTGTTGGACCTGTGCGACGAGATGGGGCTGGTGGTGTTCGACGAGGCGTTCGACAAGTGGGACCACACCGCGACCTACCACGGCGGCGACGCGCACTTCGACGCGTACTTCAAGCGTCAGCTGACGAACTTCGTCCGCCGCGACCGCAACCACCCGTCGATCGTGGTCTGGTCGATCGGCAACGAGATCGGCTACGTGTTGAGCAACAAGAACAACAAGTGGAAGCCGAAGGTGGACATGCTCGTCGAGCACGTGCGCGGGCTCGACCCGACCCGGCCGATCACCATGGGTAACCACGGCACGGGCGCGGTGACGAACAAGAACAACCACGTGCTCGAAAACGTCGATATCATGAGCTGGAACTACAACCGGAAGTACGCGTTGGCGAAGGAGCGTTACCCGGACAAGCCGACCATTTACAGCGAGTCGGCGTCGGCGCTGAGCGAGCGCGGGTTCTACCACCTGCCGCTGCCGGCGCACAAGACGGATTACGTCGTGCCGAGCCGACAGGTCAACTCGTACGACATGAACGCCGCGACCTGGTCGGACATCGCCGACGTCGATTTCTACCGCATGGAAACCGACCGCTACTGCAGCGGCGAGTTCGTGTGGACCGGTTTCGATTACATCGGCGAGCCGACGCCGTTCAACGACGAATGGGTGAAGAAGAACGGGCTGACCCAGGCCGACGCGTCACGCAGCAGTTACTTCGGTATCGTGGACCTTGCGGGCATCCCCAAGGACCGTTACTGGTTGTACCGCAGCCACTGGCGGCCCGACGCGACGACCGTGCACGTGTTGCCGCACTGGAACTGGCCCGGCCGTGAGGGCAAGCCGGTGCCGGTCATGGTGTACACCAACGGCGACGAGGCGGAGCTTTGGCTCAACGGCAAGTCGCTCGGCCGCAAGGCCAAGGGCGGCAAGCCGATCGCGGCGCCCGTCGACCTGGCGCACAAGAAGAAGGCGAAGGCCAGCTCGGAAGAAACCGACCGGCGGAACTGGGCGTGGAACGGCAGCGACGGCGACATGGAATCGCGCTGGTGCGCCGAAGACGAGGCGACCGACCAGTGGTGGCAGAGCGACCTGGGCAAGGTGCAGCCGATCAAGAGCTGCGTCATTCACTGGGAACAGGCCGCCAACAACTACAAGTACAAGGTTCAGGTGTCGGTCGACGGCAAGGAATGGAAGACCGTCGCCACGCGCGACAAGTTCGAGGGCGAAGGCTCGACCAGCGTGCACGAGTTCGACGCTCGCGGCCGGTACGTGAAGATCGTGTTCACCGACTTGCAGTATGGCGCATGGGCCAGCTTCTACGAGTGCGACGTGTACAGCACCAAGCCGCCGAAGCAGCAACAGCAACTGGTGCCGTACTACGCGCCGATGGACCGCTACCGCATCCGATGGATGGACGTGCCCTACGAGCCGGGCGAGTTGAAGGTTGTGGCATACAAAGATGGCAAGCCGATCGGTGAAACCAGGATGGTCACGTCGGGCAAGCCGGCCCAGCTGCGCCTCACGCCCGACCGCGCGACCATCGACGCCGACGGCGACGACCTGTCGTTCGTGCTGGTCGAGGCGCTCGACGCGAAGGGCAACCCCTGCCACCTGGCCGACAACCTGGTGAAGTTTGAACTCGATGGCCCGGGCAAGATCGTGGCCGTGGGCAACGGTGCGCCGCGTTCGCTCGAACCGTTCGTCGCCGAGCAGCGCAGCCTGTACTACGGCAAGGCGATCGTGGTCGTCCGTTCGCTCGACGGCGACGCCGGCAAGGTTAAGCTGACCGCCACCAGCGACGGCATGGCCGAGGCGATGACGCGGATCAGCACGCGGTCGAAATGATGAGGTGAATCATGTTGATACGGATCACGGCGGCGCTGCTGCTGTTGCTGTGTACGGCGTGTGCGCACGCGACGGATAAGCCTAACATCGTGTTCGTGCTGGCCGACGACCTTGGCTGGGCGGACGTGGGTTATAACGGCGCGACGTTTTACGAGACGCCGCACATCGACGCGCTGGCGAAAGATGGCGTGCGTTTCAACCGGTTCTACCCGGGCGGGCCGAACTGTGCGCCGACGCGGGCGTGCCTGATGACCGGCACCTACACGCCGCGCCACCAGCTCTACCAGCCCAGCGGCCGGTCGAAGGGCGACGTGAAGAAGATGCGCTGGAAGGTGCCCACGCGCGGGCAGGGCGAGAGCTACGACACGTTCCATTCGAACGACAACACGATCGACGCCAAGTGGGTGTCGGTCGCGGAAGTGCTCAAGCCCGCCGGTTACGCCACGGCGCGCATCGGCAAGTGGCACCTCGGCGACGACGACCAGGGCTTCGACCTGTCGACCAACGACGGCGTGCGGCCATTCGCCGAGCACAAGGGCAACCATTACGCCGACGTGGACGTGGCCAAGCAGATGACCGACCGCGCCATCGCGTTCATCGAAGACAACAAAGATCGGCCGTTCTTTCTGTACGTGTCGCACTGGGAGGTGCACACGCCCATCAAGGCGACCGCGGACCTCGTCGACAAGTACAAACAGAAGAAGGGGGGGGGCGGCGACCAGTCTTTCAATTGGAACCCGACGTACGCCGCGGAGATCGAAGTCGTCGACCGCAGCGTCGGCCGGCTGCGTGCGAAGCTGAAAGAACTCGGCCTCGAGCAGAACACGATCTTCATCTTTTCGTCCGACAACGGCGGGCTGCCCGGCGTCACCATGAACAAGCCGCTGCACGCGGGCAAGGGCAGCCTGTTCGAAGGCGGCATCCGTACGGCGTTCGCGGCGGCGTGGCCCGCGAAGGTCAAGCCGGGCACGCAGACCGACGTGCCGGTGACGGGCGTGGACTTTTTGCCGACCCTCGCGGCGTTGGCCGGCGCGCCGCTGCCGACGGGCCAGCCGATCGACGGCGTGTCGTTTGCGCCGCTGCTCGAGGGCAAGCCCCTCGCCGAACGCGCGATCTTCTGGCACTACCCGCTCTACCTCACCGGCGGCAAGGGCAACAAGGTGCTGCCGGTGTACGGCACGGGCGAGTTGTACTGGCGCGCCGTGCCCTCCAGCGCGATCGTGAAGGGCGAATGGAAATTGATTTACTACTACGAGTACGAGAGGTACAAGCTGTTCAACCTCAAGCACGACATCGGCGAGCAGCGCGACCTGGCCGAATCGCACCCCGAAAAGGCGAAAGCGCTGCACGGCGAGCTGATGGCGTGGGTGGAGCAAACCGACGCACCGGTGCCCGACGTGGTGAACCCGGCGTTCGGTAAAGCGAAGAAGAGGCAATGAAGGTGAGCGTCATGACACGGAGCAACGGGCAAGCATGGTGTGTGTGGTTGATCGGGTGTGTGCTGATGTTCGGCTGCGCCACGGCGCAAGCCGACCAGGCCGCTGATCCCCCGGCGCCGCCGAACATCATCTGGGTCATGGCCGAGGACATCGGCTGCGACCTGGCGTGCTACGGCACGCCCGCGGTGCAGACGCCGGTGCTCGACCGGATGGCCGCCGAGGGCGTGAGGTACACGCGCGCCTACTGCACGTCGCCGATCTGTTCGACCAGCCGGTCGGCGATGATGACGGGCATGTACCAGACCAGCATCGACGCCCACCACCACCGCAGTCACCGCACCGATGGTTACACGCTGCCCGAACCGGTCAAGCCGATCACGCACTACCTGCAGGACGCCGGCTACTACTGCGCCGTCGGCTGCGGCTACGGCGCGAAGACCGACCTGAACTTCAGGGTGCCCAAGGGCGGCAAGCCCGTGTTCAACGGCCGCGATTGGTCCAAGCGCAAGGCGGGCCAGCCGTTCTTCGCGCAGATCCAACTCAAGGTCACCCACCGCGGCGACTGGTGGAACAAGGTCACCGCCGAGTCGCCCGATCCCGTCGACCCCGCCAAGATTCAGCTGCCGCCTTACCTGCCCGACCACCCGGCGATCCGCAAGGACTGGGCGATGTACCTCGACACGATCGAGAAGGCCGACGCGCAGATGGGCGAGATCTTCGACCGCCTTAAGAAAGAGGGCATCGCCGACCACACCGTCGTCATCTTCATCGGCGACAACGGCCGCTGCGTGCACCGCGGCAAGGGCTTCCTCTTTGAAGACGGCATCAAGGTGCCGCTGATCGTCTACTGGCCGCAGCGGGTCAAGCCCGGCGCGGTGCGCGACGAGCTCGTGAGCATGATCGACGTGTCGGCGCAGGTGCTGGCGATCGCGGGCGTCGAGGCGCCCGACCACATGCAGGGGCGTGCGTTCCTCGAACCGGGCGTCGAGCCGCGCGAGCACGTGTTCGCGGCGCGCGACCGGTGGGACGAGGTCATCGACAAAAGCCGGGCCGTGATCGGCAAGCGCTACAAGTACATGCGCAACGACATGCCGCAGGTGCCTTACTTCACGTACCACAGCTACCTCGAACGGGTGCGGCCGATCCGCCCGTTGCTCTGGGAGCTGTACAAGGCCGGCAAGATGACGCCGACCCAAGCGCACCTGATGCACCCGAACAAGCCGCGCGAAGAGCTATACGACCTTCAGGCCGACCCGTGGGAGACGAAGAACCTCGCCGGCGACCCGGCGCACGCCGAGACGCTCAAGCTGCTCCGCGCGAAGCTGGCTGATTGGGAAACGCGCACCAACGACCACGGCCGCAACCCTGAGACCGACAAGGCGCGCGGCAAGAAGGCGCTCGAGCGCATCGCCGAACGCGAGGCCGTGCTCGCGCAACCGGGCAAGCAATGACCGGGTGTTCCGCGGGCTAAGCCTGTTTCAGGAAACCGACCGTCGAGTTGAGGATGCGCTCGTGCAGCCGTTGCTGCTCGGCCTCGTCGGCCGCGGCTTTCAGGTCGTCGAGGTTCGCCCGGCAGAAGTGGCAGCCGAGGTGCTCGATGTGAAACTTGACGTACTCGGCCCACGGCTCGTCGAGGCTGCCCAGCAGGTAAGCGCCGATCGTGTTGCGCTTGGGGCAGCTGAGGCGCTGCGTCTGCCAGGTGTCGCGCAGCAGCGAGTCGACGCTCTCGTCGGTGCGCCAGGTGTCGGCGTCGACCTGCGCAAACTCTTCGCCGGCCAGTTCCTGCGCACGCGCCGCGATGCGTTGGAGCCAGCGCCGCTTGAACGTGCGGATCGTGGGCTCGGGCTCGTCCATCATCGCCGCGATCTGCGGGGCGGGCGCACCGCAGTAAAACAGCAGCTCGGTCAACATCAGGGCGCGAAAGTCGAGCGCGTCCTTGTACTTCTCGATCGCCTCGGTCACCGCCGTGGTCAGCGCACCGTGCTGGGCTTCGCGGCGTTCTTCGCCCTTGGCGTACCAGCTGGCGCCGGTGACGGGGTCGACGGCGAGCGTCTCGGTCGCGGAGTACGAAGCGTCGTCGGCGCCCATCGTGTCCTGCATCAGGCACAGGTTCAGCTTGCGCCCGCGCAGGTGGTCGATGATCTTGCGCCGGAGGATGACGAACAGGTACGTTTCGAGGCCCGAGTCGCCGCGGAACTGTTGCAGGCCGCGCAGGCAAGCGATGAACGTCTCCTGCACCACGTCTTCCGCGGCCTCGCGGTCGCGCAGGCGCTGACGCGCGAAGGCCAGCAGGCGGCCCTGGAAACGATCCACGAACTCGTTCCAGCTCCGCTCGTCGCCGCGCTGGATCGATTCAAGCAGGAACTGGTCGGCTTTGCTCAGTCGTTTCACTGACGTTCGATCCCCTGTGAGTGATGCGACACGTTTACGTTAACAGCACCAACAGCAACACGCCACCGGCGGTGAGGATGATCGCCATCGTCCGCAGCGACCAGAGGTAGTAGCCCTTGGTCACGACGTTCAACACGGCGTAGATCAGCGCGACGCACGCGACGAGCGCGACGATGCCCGCCCACTGGCTGCGCTGGTGGGCGCGGTGGGTGCTGGCGGCCCGCGTGATCTGGGCTTGGCGCTCTTGCGCCTGGGCAATGATCTGCGGCACGCTGGCGTGGTTGGTGTCGAGCACCACCGCGGCGCGGTACACGGTGCCGAACTCGCGGTTGAAACGCTGCGTGAAATACAGGTCGTTGATGAGGTTGTGTTGAAGGTTGTGCCCGATGACTTCGCGGAACAGCGATCGGTCGATGTGCGGGTGAGCGGCGTAGGCGGCCTGGGTCAGTTCGGCGATCGCGTTGTTTAGCGCCTGTTGCTGTGCCTCGGTCGCCTTAGAGGCCAGTTCGTTGGAATAAGCGACGGTCCACCCCTTGTCGTTCTCTTCGCGCTGGGGGTGCTCGACCCAAGGCTGATCCGAGTGGGTGACCATGGCCTGCCAAGCGTTTTCGTTGTGTGACAGGTTTACGCTGAGCGTGGTCGTGATCCCGTCGGTTTCGAGCGGCGTGTTGTTGATCACGAGCGATGCGCCGGACGGGGGCGTTGCCTGCCCCGCCGCGACGTGCCGCGCTCGCACGGAGGGCGAAAGGTGGTTGGCGTACGTCGCGACGTTTTTAAGCCAATCGGTGTCGGCGTCGCCCGAGATGCTCAGCGTGAGGGGGTGGTTCGACGCGTTGGGGATGGTGTTCAATTGGCGGGTGGCCCACTTGGCGATCGACTTCGCCGCGGTGGCCTGGGACGGATACGCATCGGCCAGGCCCGGCGCTTCGGGCCAGGTGGGTTGATGGTGCGTGACCTGCTGCGGGACCTGGATCCAGTCGGCCGAGTCCGCGGGCTCGATCACGGTGCCGACCTGTTCTGTGTATTCGACCCGTTGGGCCTTGAGAGAGAAGAACATCACGAACAGGACCAGCACCGGGATGAACACGACCAACCCGATCAACGGGCCACGGGCCGACCTGTGTTTAGTGGCGAACAAGATGGCGGTGAATACCAGTCCGATCAACACGATCAGGACCAGCAGCCCGACGACAGAAAGGCGTGCGAGAGCCATCGTTACACCTCCCTTGCCTGGTAGTCGCGTTGGCGCACCCGGGGCGGCCAGAACAAGGTGACCAGGGAGCACAAGAAGACAAAGCCCGCGAAGCCCACGGGCTCGCCATCGAATCGGCCGAGGTATTCGTTGATGGCTGTGACCGGCACGGTGGACAGCTCGGCATGGGTTTGTTGCAGGCGGTTGTGCACGCCCTGCCAGCCGTCGTGCGGGCCGGCCTGGATGAGGACGAGCGTGGCTATACAGATCAGGCCGATCGCCACCAGCGATCGCAGCACGTGCCAGGCGCCGTGCGGCCGGCGGGCGAACATCAGCGTGGCGCACGCGATGGCGATGACGAGGAACCAGCCGACGACCATGAGCTTGTAAAACAAGCCGGACCAACCCGGCCCGAGCTCGTCGGAGATCGAACCGTTCGCACCGGTGATGTGTTCGACAAAGCCGGGCACGTCAAACACCATCGCCGCGCCCAGCAGGATCGCGCAGAGCAGGATGACCATGCCGAGCAGCGAGAGGATCGCCGAGCCGACCATCAGGCCGGGACGGCTGTGCCACGACGGCGCGCTGGCCGAGAGCGGTTGCGCGTCGGGCTGGGGCTTGAGCCGCGGGCGCGGCTGGGGTTCGGGGGTGCGGCCGGCGGGGCGCTGGTCGGGCGTGCGCCGGGTGGTTGGTTGGGGTGGCTGGGGTCTTGCGGGCGCACCGGGCAATTCGTTGAGGCTCTGCCAGGCGAGCAATTGTTTGCCGTTGCTGTCGGTGAACGAGCCGCAGAGAATCATGATCACGTCGACGAGCGTGCCGATGCCGAGCAGGCCGCCGGTGAGCAGCCAGAGGATGCCGGTGCCGATCTTGCCGACGTAGAAGCGGTGCAGGCCGTGGATCGGCCAGACGATCAAGCCCACGCACGCCAGCAGCAGCGCGGGCAGGCGCAGATAAGGCGAGGCGTTGGGCGCGCCGGGGCCGGCTGGGTGCGGTCGGTCGGCGGGGCGTCGGCCGTGTGGGTGCGGGCGTTGCGGGGGCCGCGTCTGGCGGGCGTGTTGGCGGTGTTGAGCCCGCCGCCGTTGGCGTTGGGCGGCGTACAATTTCGGGTCGAAGATCGGCGCCGCGACCTGTGCGGCCAGGGTCGCGCCGGTGAGCACCGCCATCAACATGATGACGTTCAGCTTGAAGATCGCCGCCACGACCGCGCCGACCGCCAGCGAGGCGGCGACGTAGCCGAAGTTGATCCGCTGTTGGCGGCGCGGGTCGGTGCGGCGGTCCCAGTTCGTCAACAGGAAGCAGAGGCCGATCGCGAGCATCCGCTCCACGTCGTCGTGTCGGCCCAGCATACTGGGTCGCATCGCCTCCATCACAAACCAGACCGGCAGGGCGGTGAAAACGGTGAACATCAGGCGTTTGCCGATCGGGGCGATGTTGGGGTTGGGCAGGTTGTCGGGCGTGGAGATGATCCGCCGGGTCAGCATGACGGCGGCCATCGCGACCATGCTGAGCACCGAAACCGTGACGATCTCTTCGAAGCCTTCGTTCGCGCTCATGCCTGCGCCGATGCCGACGGCGACCGCCGCCGCAAGAGCCAACGTGTATCGGGCGATCGGCGGGAGCAGGTCGCTGTCGCTGGCCACGGACCCGGACTTAGGCGTGGCGATGCCGACCCGCTGGACGACGTGCTCGGCGGCGTGGTCGATCTGGTCGCTCACCTGTTCCACGATCGCCTCGGCCCTGTTCAATACCGTGGGGTCGCGGCGCGGCGGCTGCGGTTCGACGTGCGAGTAGTCGTTGACCTTCTCACGCTGCGGCGGGGGCATCCGCCTGGCGGCGATCGACAGGGTCTCGGGGCGGAAGTTCGCCACGCTGTGGCGGATGTCGTCGGCGTCGAACAGGTCTTCGACCATTTCCTTGACGGTGCCGTAGCGTTCGAGCGGGTCCTTGGCCAAGGCCTTTCGGATCACGTCGGCGTACTTCGGGTCGACCGCGTCGAGGTCGGGCGCGGCGGTGGCGTGCTTCATGAGCACCTCGCCGGCCGACTGGCCGCTGAACGGCAGGCTGCCGGTGAGCATCTCGTAGAGCATGACGCCCAGCGCGTAGATGTCGATCGAGCGGTCGTAGCGCCCGCTGCCGATCTCGGGGGCCATGTAGTGCACGGTGCCGACGGTAATGGTGTGGGCGGAGTTCTGCGAGGCGCCGATCTGTTTCGACAGGCCGTAGTCGCCGATCTTCACGTAGCCGTCTTCGTAGAAGATGTTGCCGGGCTTGAGGTCGCGGTGGACGATGCCGCATTCGTGGAGGTAGTCGAGGCCCTTGGCGATCTCGCGGATGAGGTAGGCGGTTTTCTGCGGGCCCATGCCCTGGGGCGCATCGTTCATCAGGTCGCGCAGCGACGGGCCGCTGACGAACTCCATGATGACGACCGGTTCACCGGCGTCGCTGTAGCGCACGTCAAAGATCATCACCAGGTGCGGCGATTTGAGGTTCATGCAGTGCTGGATGCCGCGCAGCTCGACCTGCTCGGCGCTCTGCACGAACTTGAGCGCGACCTCGCGGCCGGAGTCACTGGTGGCGTAGTACACCTCGCCGAAACCGCCGTAGCCGACGGCGTGCTTGATGGTGTAGCCGTCGAGTGGCCGGTCGCCGGGCTGGTAGCGGAACCGACGGGCCGGCGGCTGGTCTGCCTGGGTGGGTATGGCTGTGTTGTCGTCAGCCATCGCGTCAGCTCCTGGAAAGGGTAAAGGTTAACGTGCCCACTTCGATGCCCCGGTCAAACGGCAACGGCTCGCCCGCGCGAACGGCGCCGCCGTGGCGCAGGGTCGCGTCGGCCGAGCAGGTCAGGTGACCGCCACGCTGAACGAGCGTGACCGGTTGGCGCACGCCGGGCGTTCGCACGTGGGCCGCGGCGTGGTCGGCGATGATCAGCTCGCGGTCGAGCAGCACCACGTGGCGCACGTCGCCCTGCGGCAGGCGCGCGCCGCTCAGGTGCAGCAGCGCGGTCGTGCTCGCCGTGTGCGGTTTGAGCAGCTTCATCCGGCAGCGCCCCGACAGCTCGATCCGGTCGCCGTGACGCAGCAGGTGGTCTTTCGTCATTTGCCCGTTGAGGCCGATGCCGGTGGGGTGGTGCAAAAAATAATCTTCGTCGTTGCGTTCGATGGTGGCCACGGACAGCGATGGATCGGCCACGAGCCCGATGGTCGGCCGGTGCGGCGAACTGATGGGGCCGACGGTCACCGTGGGCGCGGTGGCGACAAGGTAACTGCCCACGCCGTCGATGCGCAAGGTCATCGTTTCCGCCGAGATCGGTTTCGCCGTGGGCGGCGGTGGGGCGTGGTCCAGGTTTTGTATGACGGTGGTTTTGGGTTTGTTCCGTGTCGGCTCGGCCGGCTCGTCGGCGACGTGTCGCAGCTGAGCCAGCGGGCTGGTGAGGATGGTGTCGTGTTCCTCGGCGGCCCGGCGCAGGCGGTCGATCGCGTCGAGCGCCCACTTGGCCTTGGGCAGGTCGGCGGCGACGCGCTGCAACAGGTGCAACGCCGCGCGGTGTTCGGCACGCTGCGCCGCCTGCCACGCCTCGGTGCAGTCGTCGACCTGTCGCTGCAACACGTCCAACTCGCCGCTGGGCCAGCCCAACCGGTGCAACCGCTTGAGCAGGTCGACGGCGCGGTCGAGCCGGCCGTCGGTCAGGTCGCTGCGCACGCGATCGATGCCCGCCTTGACCGCTTGGCGCACCAGGTCGGACCGGTCGTGATCGCCGGTCGAGGCGGCGAGCGGGATGAGCCGATCGACCGCCTCGTCGAGGTCGCCCTGTTTCAGCGCCCGCTGAGCCTGGTCGTATTGTTGCTCGGCCGTGTCGCGTTGCATCTCGATCTCCTCGGACAGGGCGCAGACGCTGTCGGACTGGTGCGAAATATTGTCCAACATACGCAGGCCCCGTTCGAATCGGCCCGCCTGGATTACTTGACGCACGCGGCGGAAGGCGTTTTCACGTTTCTGCCGCTGGTCACTTTGCCGCCGCATCGCTTCGTCGATCGAAGCCCGAAGTTGCTCGACGTCCTTCCGCCGGCCGCCGAGCGAGGTGGCCTTCCGCCAGTCCGATTCCGCCGCGTCGAGGCGGCCGGCGTCCAGGTGTTCGGCGGCTCGGGCGACGAACCGGTCGATCAACTCGGCGACCATCCGTTGGCCCTCGCGGTGTTCGCCCGCCGAGGGGTCTCGAACCAGTTCGTACGCCGCATCGAGCCGTCCGTCCTTGATCGCAATCTGGGCCTGGCGCAGGCGGAGGTTGAACACGATCAACTTCCTTTCACCTTGGGTCGCGATCGTAAGCGACTGTGCAGTATACCAGTTAACGACGTTTCAACCCTGCGAAGGCGACCGGTTTCTCAGTCAACATCGCGATGGACCAGCAGCTCCGCGGCGTCCACGTCGTTGGCGGGGGCAACCTGCACGGGGGCCGTTTCGCCGGTCAGAAACTCGTCGACCTGCGTGATCAGATCGGCCTCGTCGATCGGTTCGTCCAGCGGGATGCGTTCGACGAATTTCGCCTGGTGGGTGAGCACGCGCTCGGCGACGTCGAGGCGGTTCTTGATCTGGCCGATAAGCTTGTCGGCCTGCGCGATCTTCGTCGAGTCGAAGTTCGGCTGGCCCTCGGCGCCGGCGGCCTTGACCAGGTGGTACTGGCCTTCCAAGCCGGCCACGCGGTCCTCGAGCATCATCTTCTTGTGCCGTGTTTTCTCCAGCATCGCGATCGCGGCGTTGAGGTTCTGCTGACGCGTCTCCAGCAACCGCTGCTTGCCGGCGAGCACGATCTCCGATTCCTTGAGGCGGTCGAACGTGCGCGATAAGTCGTCGCGCACCACGGCGCGGCTGTACGTCTGGCCGTTGATCGCGAAGCGCGCCTGGCTCGTGCCCAGCATGTCGCGCAGCCGGGCCAGACGTGTCCGCTGGTCGGCCAACGCCTTCTCTGACTGGACGATGTCCTGCTGGAGGTTCTCGATCTGAACCTCTTCCTGCGCGATCAGCGTCACGTTCGCCTCCAACTCGGGCACGATCTGATCGATCAGGTCCTTGGCCCGGGCCAGCTCGAACTCGATGGGCACGTTCTCTTTAGCCGCGTGACGCACTTGGTGGACCGAGGTCCGCACGTAGCTGAACAGGTCGTCGCCGAACACGAATAGGCCGACGGCGGTTCCGACTCCCACTGCGACCAGTCCGTACTTGATGGTTTTACAGAACATGGCTTGTCTCCTGTCACGAACGGGATGGCGACTCGGCGTCGAGACCTTCTCGTCGCCAACGGGGTAGTCGGGGCCGGGTGGGGGGTGTTTCAAGCGTCGGCCGGCGTTGTTGCGAAAAAATGCCCACCCCCGGACGTCAATGCTGGTAACCGGCGTTTGCGACAGACCGCCGGGCGTGCCATGATGAACACCGAAACGCGTGACGGGGCAACGACTTTGACAGAAAACACCGCAGAAAACAGGGGTTGGGGGCCGGCCGACTGGCTGATCGTGGGCAGCGCCGCTGGGGCGTTGGGCCTGTCGCTGTTCCTGGTCTACCAATCGGTGGTCGTCGGCGACCTGCCGCCCGGTTGCGGGGCCGGCTCGGGCTGCGGCGAGGTACTGACCAGCAAGTACGCCAAGCTGTTTGGCGTGCCGGTCAGCGTGCTCGCGGCCGCGACGTACCTCGGCCTGATCGCCTGCTGGCTGCTAGCACGCAACCCCGCCCGCGCCAACCATAGCGTGTACTGGTCGGCGCTGGTGGCGCTATCGGTGGCGGTGGTCGGTTCGGTGGGCTGGTTCGTGTGCCTGCAGGTTTTCGTGATCCGCGCGATCTGCGTGTACTGCATGACCGACCACGCGCTGGGCCTGGTCGCGGCGCTGGCGGTGTTGCACGTATGGTGGCATGGCGGGCGGCCCGTGGCGCTGCCGAAGGCGGCGGGATTGGCGTTCGTCGCGCTGCTCGGCGTGGGGGCGATGGCGATCGGCCAACACCTCGCCAAGGCCCCCGTGCACCAGCTCGACAGCGGCAACGCCGCGCACGACAAGCTCACCGGTGGACAACTGGTGCTGTTCGAGGGCAAGCTGACGCTCAACCTCGCCGACGAGCCGCGCGTGGGCCCGGCCGACGCCGAGCGGGTCGTGGTCATGCTGTTCGACTACGCCTGCCCCCACTGCCGACACAGCCACGAGCTGCTGCGCGGCATGGTCGCCGATGCCGACACGCCCACCGCGCTGGTGCTGCTGCCGATGTCGATCAACCCCAAGTGCAACCCCGCGTTCGAAGAAGCGCCCGACCGGTTCGCCCAGAGCTGCGAGCTGGCAGAAATTGCGCTGAGCGTGTTCTATTCGGACCCGGCGAAGTACGACGCGTTTGACCGGTGGCTTTTCGAAACCGCCGCGCCGCGCAAGGCCGCCGCCGCGAAGGCGCACGCCGAACAACGGGTCGGCGCAGAAGCGCTCGCCGCGAACCTGACGCGTGCGAAACAGGTGCTTACACGCAACGTCAACGCCTACATTCACAGTGGCGCCGACCGGGTGCCGGTGATGATCGTACCCGGCCAAGGCCCTGTGGTCGGCCGGATCGAAGACGCCACGGCGATCGAAGCGCTGTTCACCGAGCCGGGCGAAAAATAATCGAAATACACACGCACAAACGCGCCGCGCTTACGTCAAACTAGTAGAAGCGGGACGCAAACCGCACCGCCCGGTTGGTACGATCGTATCGATGCAGGGCCGTTGCGGACCCGGCATACACCACCAGCGACCGAAGGGGGGCGTCATGCCCGAGACGAATCAACCGTTGGACACCGACGACATCCGGCTGTTGGAAGAGGCCGCCGCCGGTTGCGCCAAGCTCAAAACCGAGATCGCCAAGGTCATCGTCGGCCAAGAAAACATCGTGCGCGCCTTGCTCGCGGCGATGTTCAGCCAGGGCCACGTCGTCATCATCGGCGTGCCCGGCCTGGCGAAGACCCTGCTGGTCAAAACGCTCGGCGAGGTGCTCGGTTGGAAGTTTCATCGCATCCAGTTCACGCCCGACATGATGCCCGCGGACGTGATCGGCATGGAGCTGTTGCAGGAAGACGCCGAGACCGGCCGACGCGTGATGAAGTTCGTGCCCGGGCCGGTGTTTGCCAACATCATTCTGGCCGACGAGATCAACCGCACGCCGCCCAAGACCCAGTCGGCCCTGCTCGAAGCGATGCAGGAACACCAGGTCACCTCGATGGGCAAACCGCACAAGCTCGACGAGCCGTTCGTCGTGGTCGCCACGCAGAACCCGATCGAACAGGAAGGCACCTACCCGCTGCCCGAGGCGCAGCTCGACCGGTTCATGTTCAGCCTGTGGGTCGACTACCCGTCGGTCGAAGAAGAGGAACGCATCGTCACCGAGACCACCGCCAGCCGGCGGGTCGAACTGGAGACGATCTTCGACAAGCAGAAGATGCTCGAGTTTCAGGGGCTGGTGCGGCGCATGCCCGTCAGCCGACACGTCGTCAGCTACGCGGTGGCGATCGCGCGGGCCACGCGCCCCGGCTCACCCGCCGCCAGCGAGTACGTGCGCGAGTATGTCGAATGGGGCGCCGGGCCGCGCGCCGGCCAGCACATGGTGCTCGCGGGCAAGGCGCTGGCGCTGATGGACGGCAGCCCCACGGTCAGCGCTGCGCACATCCGCGCGGTTGCGCCCCTGGTGCTGCGCCACCGCGTGCTCGCAAACTACCAGGCCAGCGGCGAGGGCATCGGCAGCGCCGACGTCATCGACCACGTGTTGCGTGAGATCAGCGAACCACACTACGCCGATTGATTGAACAAGGGGTCGCGACTTGACAGCCGAGCGTTCGATGGGCGGCGTATCTCGTTACCTGCGCGTGCAGGACCTGCGGCGGTTGCGCAACGTGTTTTTTGCGTCGAAGCGCGTCGTCGACGGTCAGTACGCCGGCCGGCACGCCTCGCCCCAGCGCGGCCACTCCGTCGAGTTCAGCGACTACCGCGAGTACTACCCCGGCGACGAGATCGGCGACATCGATTGGAAGGTGTACGGCCGATCCGACCGCTTTTACGTCAAACTGTTCGAGCACCAGTCCGACATGACCGTCAACCTCGTGATCGACGGCTCGGCATCGATGGCGTACCAGGCCGGCAATCGCGAGAGCAAGTTCGATCACGCCGCACGCCTCGCCGCGTCGATCGCGTTTCTGACCACCAAACAGCAGGACGCGGTATCGCTCGCCGTGGCGCAAGGCGGCTTGAAGCACTACCTGCGGCCGCTCGGCGCGTTCAAGCACTTGCAGGCCGTGCTCAAACAACTCGAAAGTGTCGAGCTGGCCGGCGAGGCGCAGCTCGCCGACACGCTGCACGACGTCGGCCGGCAACTCAAGCGCAAGGGGCTGGTCGTGCTGTTCAGCGACTTGCTCGAAAACGACCAGAACATACTCAAGGCGCTGTCGGCGTTCACGCACCGCGGCAGCGAGGTCATCGTGTTTCACGTGCTCGACGCCGATGAGCTGCAACTGCCCGACATGGCCGAGGCGGTGTTCATCGACAGCGAAACCCACACCAAGCTGCGGCTGAACGTTGACGATGTGCGCCACAGCTACCGCGATCGCGTCCGGCGGTTCATACGCGGTTGGCGCACGTCGTTGCGCGCACGTGGCATCGACTACCGGCTGGTGTCGACCGCCGAACCTTACCACCAGGCGTTGGAGGATTACTTGTTCAGCAGGGCGACACTGGCGTGAGAGCGAACCACGAAACAACGCGACAACCCGCACGGAGTCCGTGCCGATGATCACAACGCTCGCTGCGATCGGCTTGCTGTTGCCGGCGATGTTGGGCGGCGTGTTGCTCGTGTCGTTGCCGATCGCGGCGCACCTGTTGAACCGCAAGGCGCAGCGGAAGCTGGTTTTTCCCTCACTCGTGCTGCTCAGCGAGTCGTCGGCCAGCCAGTCTCAGTTGTTCAAGCTACGCCGTTGGCTGCTGTTGTTGCTGCGCTGCATGGCGGTGCTGCTGGTCGTGTTGGCCTTTGCGCAGCCCATCTGGCGCACCGGCGCATCCGCCGCGGCCGGCGGCGATGGGCCAAGCGCGGTGGTGTTGGTGATCGACCTCAGCGCATCGGCCGACCAGCGGGTGGGCGGCGTGTCGACCATGCAGGCCGTACGCGGCGCCGCGGAACGCGCAATCGATTCGCTACGCCGCGGGGCCGACAAGGCGAACATCGTGATCGCTGACGCTCGGCCGCACGCGATCTTTCCGGCCATGACCGCCAACCTCGCGGCGATACGCGCCGAACTCGGCGCGTTGGCCGTCACCCAGGAACGCGCTGACCTCGCCGGCGCGCTGGCGCTGGCCGGCCGGTTGCTGGCCGAGCACGAGGGCGACCGGCGGGTCGTGATCGTCTCCGACATGCAGCGCTCGAACTGGCAGGCGCTGGTCGACGCCGGAAAAGTGTCGCTACCCAAAGACACCGCCGTGTTCGTCGTGCCCGTCGTGGAGCGGACACCGGCGAACGTGGGCCTTAGCGAGCCGAAGCTCGAACCCCGTAGCGCGGTGATCGGCCAGCGCTGCATGGCCACGGTCGTGCTGAGCAACGGCGCCGATGAACCGAAAGCCGTTCGTGTGGCGATGAGCGTCGATGGCAAGCTGCGTGATGCACAAACCATTCAACTGCAACCGAACCAGAAGCGCCAGGCGGGCTTCGCCGTGCGTTTCGACAAACCCAGCGACCACCGCATCACCTTCAGCATCGGCGACGATGCGCTCGACGCCGACAACCGGGCGCACATGATCGCCACGATCCGCCAGCGCGTGCCGGTGGTCGTGATCGCAGACGACGCGGCCAACCAGCCGGGCAGCGGCAGCTACTTCATCACGCGTGCGCTGGCCCCCCGGGGTGATCGGCGCGACCGATTCGAGGTGCGCCACTTAACCAGCGACGCCATCGACGCGCACACGCTCGGTGATGCGGCGGCGGTCGTGCTCGGTGAGGTCGGCACGCTCGACCGCAAGGCGCTCGGCACGTTGCACGCGTACCTCAACGAAGGTGGTGGTGTGGTCGTGTTCGCGGGCGGCGGGCCGGCGTGGCGGAACTTGCAGGCGTGGGACGGTTTGGCGGAAGACGGCGTGCTGCCGTGGAAACTGGGCGGCCGACGCGATTTGGCGGCGAGTGGTGCGTTGCTGACTATCGGCGACGCCCAGTGGCGCTCGGCGGTGTTGCGCGACTTTGATGAATCGACACGCACGATCTGGCAGCGCATCGCGTTTCGTCAGGTGTGGGCCGCGGGCGACATCCGCGCTGACGCGCAGGTGCTGATGCGTTTTTCGGACGGCACGCCGGCACTGGGCGACCGGTCGATCGGCGCCGGGCGGGTTATTCTCGCGTCGTTCAGCCCGTCGCTGGCCGACAGCGAACTGGGCAAGTTCGGCACGTTCGTGGCGATGATGCACAGCATGGTGCGCGAGGTACAGGGGCAGTACGCGCCCTCGCACGCCGGCACGGTGGGCGAGTCGTTGATGATGAAGGTTGTGCTGCCTAAGCGCGAGGCCAACCCGGGCGTGGTGGTTTACGCGCCCGACGACAAACCGCAGGGCGACTTGGTGTATTCCGGTGAAGCCCGGCGGATGGCGCTCACCATCGACCGGCCGGCGCAGGCCGGCTTCTACCGCGCCGAGTACGACCGGCAGGTGCTCGCGATCAAGGCGGTGAACATCGACCCGCGCGAGAGCGACCTTCGCCGCATCGACACGGCACTGGTCGAGGGCCTGTTTGATCACGCGGCGAGCGCCGACCCGGTCGCGTCGAAAAACGCGCAGCAAGACATGCTCGGTTTGCATGGTAAGCCGTTGTGGGGGTGGGCGCTGGCCGCGGCGCTGGCGTTTATGGCGCTTGAACTTTCACTGTTGAGCTATTGGAGGCGGTAACACGTGGTGTTGGCGATGACCTGGCAACCGTATTTCGCGCCGCTCGTAATCGTGTTGGGTTGCGTGGCGGTCGGGGCGCTGGTGCTGCTGGCGTGGCGGCGTGCGTGCGGGGAGCGGCCGGTCGTCGCCACGTTTGTGGCGTTGATGCGTTTGGCGACCGTGGTGTGCATCGCCGTGTTGCTCATGGGCCTCAGTCACGTGCCGAACGTGGTCGAGCAGGTGACGCGCCCGGTGCTTCGGGTGCTGGTCGACAACTCGGCGTCGATGCAGACCGCCGACATGGCGGGCGAGTCGCGCGCCAGCTTCGCCGCGCGCACGTGGCTGAGCGGCGGTGCGTTCGATCGCTTGCGGCGCGAGTACGAGGTCGAGCTGTACGCGTTCGACCGGACCACGCTGCGTGTTGATTCGGGCGTGTTTGCCGACAATGAACAGGCCGAGGCGCAGGCGACCGGTGCGATGACGCGTGTGGCCGAGTCGTTGCGGCACGTGCTGGCATCGAGCCGGGGCAAGGACGAAGCGGGCGTGCTGCTGATCAGCGACGGCCGCGACAGCGAAGCGACGCCGGTCGAACCCGTCGCGGCGCTGGCGCGTTCGCGTTCGTTGCCGGTGCACGTGGTGCCGCTGGGCGGGCCGATGCTGCGGCAGGACATCAGCGTGATCGCGATCCCCCAGCAGGAGTACCTGTTGGCCGGCGAGGAGGGCCGCATCAGCGTGCGTGTCGTGCAGGTCGGCGCGGCCGATGCGCAGATCAAACTGCACTGGCGGCAGGGGGGGCGCAAAGAAACCCGGCTGATCAATTTTCAAGGGGCCGACGCGGTCGACATCGAATTGCCGGTGAGCGAGACCGAGCCGGGCCTTTACGAGTACGAGCTGCTCGTCGACCCGCTCGAAGACGAGATCGAGTCGAAAAATAACCGCGCGTTGGTGTTCATGAAGGTCACGCAAGGGCGATTCAAGGTGCTGTTGCTTGAGGGCGAGCCGTTCTGGGACACGAAGTTTCTGGCCCAGTCGTTGCGCAAGGACGACCGCATCGAGCTGACGCAGATCTCGCAGATCAACCCGCAACGCCAGCAGCGCGTGATCACGCGCACCGAGCAGAAGTCGGCCCGCACGCCAACCACGCTCGAGGACCTGGCCAAGTACGACGTGATCGTGATCGGACGGGGCATCGAGAACGTGCTGGACGCCAAGACCATGGCCGTGCTGCCCGACTATGTTTCGAAGCACGGTGGGCGGGTCGTCTTTGCGCGTGGCAGGTCGTACGACCCGACGACACGGCTCGGCCGCGTGGCGCTTCAGTGCCTTGACGAGATCGAGCCGGTCGTATGGGGGCGGGGCGTTTTACGCAATCAGACCATTGGCCTCGATCCGTATGGGCACGGCCACCCGAGCTTTGCCGTGCTCAACGAAGGCCAGACCATCGACGACGTGATCGGTGCACTGCCGCCGCTCGACGTGGCGCAGGTCGTCGAACGCGAGAAGGCTTCGGCGCGTGTGTTGGCACGCCTGCGGCCGCGCGGCGCGGTCGGGCGCAACGATGGCCAGCCCGCGCTCGTCGCGATGCCCTACGGCCGGGGCATGGTCGTGGCCGTGCTCGGCGAGGGCCTGTGGAAATGGAAGTTGCACAGCCGGCGCGACAAAGCACTGACCGGCGTGTTCGACCGCTTCTGGTCGAACATGGTGCGCTGGCTGGCAATGGGCAGCGGCTTCGAGCCGGACAGCAGTTCGACGCTGCGCCTGTCGCGGCGTACGCTCATGGTCGGTGAAGAGTTGATCATCGAAGAGATGCGGCGGTTCGAGCAGAGCGCGACCGGTTCGATGGAAGCGGTAGTGACAGACCCGGCGGGGGCGCAACACACCATCCACCTGCAACCGTCCAGCAGCGGCTCGTCGCGGCTGACGGCGCGGTACGCGCCTCAACTTCCGGGTGTGTACCGGGTCGAGCTGCCCGGTGCGGGCGTGCGAAGCGAAACGGAGAGCCCGCACAGCGCCCGGTTTTTCGCGTACTCGATCGACATCGAACGCGTGCAGTGCGCCGCGGACCCGACCAGCCTGCGCCGGTTGGCGGCGCTCAGCGGCGGCCGGGTATTCGACCCGCACCGGCCCGATGAGCTTTTTGAGTTGCTCGAACGCCAGCGCGCGGTGGCGGTGGTGCCGCCCCGGCCTGAATATTTGTGGGATCGTGCGGTTTTCATGTTCGCGGTGCTCGGGTGGGCGGGCTTAGAATGGGTCATCCGCAAGAAAGGCGGCCTGCTATGAACAGCCAGCCGTTACACGAGGTGTTGCGTCGCGCCGGCAAGGCGGTGTTCGTCAACGGCATCGCGCGCGCATCGGCGCTGGCCGGGGCCGTGTTGATCGTCACGCTGTTGCTGGCGGTGATGATCGACGCGGCGTTTGCGCTCGACATGGGCGGTTTGCGTGTGATCAACCTGTCGCTCGGTGTCGTGTTGATCGTTTTGCTGTTGTACCTGGTTGTGGCGGCGTTCCGCTTGCGGTACAGGCCTCGCTGGGTGGCGCGATTGGTTGAGAGCCGGGCCGGGCTCGACGATAACCGGCTGATCAATGCGCTCGACCTCGCCGAATCGACCGACGCTGATACCAGCCCCGCGTTGCGTCGGCACACGGTCGAACAGGGCAACGCCGTTGCGGTTACGCTCGACCCGAAAGCCGTGACCGATCGGCGCGGTTTGGCGGTGGCGCTGCGTTGGCTGTGCATCGCGTTGATCGTGACGATCGGTGCGTACCTGGTGTCGCCGCGTCCGTTCCACGCGGTGTTGTCACGCTTGATGTCGCCCGGCGCCGATCACCCGCCGTACACGCCGTTGCGGTTCGATGTGCAGACCGCACCGGAACCGGTCGTTTACGCCAAACCCGCTGCGATCAACGTGTCGATCACGGGCCCGAACCTGCCGGCGAGCGCCACCGTGGTGTTCGAGGAAGGTGAAACACAGCAGCGTTTGCCCATGGTGCGTCGCGCCCTGGCCGTTGGCGATGATAGCGATGCGCCCGACCACGCCGAGTTCAGTTTGCGTATCGACCGTGCAGAAAAGTCGCGTCGTTTTTACATCGACACAGCCAGCGGGCGAAGCCGCTGGCACGACCTCGAAGTCAAACCGGTGCCGTTGTTCGAACGGGTGACGGTCGCGTACAACTACCCGGGTTACACGGGTTGGAAATCGGCGGAGCACCCGCTGGACCAACGCGGCGTGCGGGGGTTGGCGGGTACGACGGTGACTATCGCCGTACGCAGCAACGTGCCGCTGGGCAACGGCACCATCGCCATCAACCCGTCGACGGAAGGCGAGGCGGAACAGGCGGTACACGACGTCACGCTTGCGCCGTCGATCGAAGACCCGTATCAGGCGGTCGGTCGATTTAAACTGGAACACGACGGGCGCTTCACGCTGAGCCTGGTGGGGGCCGACGGGCTGGCGGGGCTGGAACCGATGGACGGCCGCATCGCGGTGATCGAAGACAGCGAGCCCAGCATTTATTTTGAAGAGCCGGCCCCGCGCGTGGTCGTGCCGGAAGGTTGGACGGTGCCGGTGGCGCTGGTCGCCGAGGACGACATCGGCGTCGCGCGCATCGTGCTGCACCGTGGCGTGAACGGTTGGGGGCCAGCGCCGGCCGAACTCGAACTGGACCATGTTCAGCCCGGCCGCGCCACCGCCACGACGGAGTTCGACCTAGCCAAGCTCGGCGCAGCGCCGGGCGATGTCATCACGTACTTCGCCGTGGCGTTCGACAACCGCCCCGACCCACCCAACTACGCGGAGACCGAGATCTATGTGATCGAGGTGATCGCGTGGGACGAGTACACCGAGTACGTGCGGACGCAATACGGGCTTGAAGAGATCGAAGCGGAACTGGCGGAGTTCAACGAGCGGCTGGAGCAGCTACGCGCCGAGCGCGAGGCGCTGCTCGCCGAGCTAGAAGAGGTCAAGCAGAAAGCCGAGTCGGACCAGCCGTTGACCGAAGCGGACGTCAAGCGGCTGGCGGAACTGGAGGAACAACTCGAAGACTACGCCGAGGCCGCGGATCGGCTGGCGCAGGACATGCAGGAACGCGCCGCTCAACCACAGGTGTACGAGTTCGAAGCGGCGCTCAACGAGATGCTGCAAGAGTTTGCCGAGGGTTTACAGCAACAAAGCGGAGCCGCGCAGTCGGTCGCGGAACAGGCGAAACAAGCCGCCGGCCAACCCGCACAGGGCGGCGCGGCACGTCAGGACCTGGCAGCGGAGATCGAGAAGTTCAAGCAGACCACCGACCCGTTCGGCGACGCACAACAACAGCAGCGCGAGATGACCAAGCAAGACATGAACAAGGTCAAGATGGCCAACGACATGGTCGCCGCCGCGGAGCAGTTGCGGCAGGTTGTCAAAGACCAGCGCGAGCTGGCCGAGCGCATGGCCCAGTTCCGCAACAGCAACGAGATGGGGACTCAGGACCGGCTGCGCGCCGCGAAGATGGCCGAGGAGCAGGCCGACATCCGCCGTCGCATGAACGAGGCGACCGAGCAGCTCAAGGCGCAGGCCGAGAAGGCGAAGGACGCCTTGCCGAAGATGTCGTCGTGCGCGGCGAGCTTGGCCGAGCGTGTGGAAGACATGGACGTTGAACAAGACCAGCAAGACGCCGAACGCAGCGCCACCGCCGGCCAGGGGCGTGACGCCCACCGCGCCGCAGAGACGGCCGCGGAGAAGCTCGAGTCGTTGCTTTCGGATTGCAACGGTGCGCAGGGCGAGGCATCGGACGACCTGGACGGCTGCCTCAATCTGCCCAGCGAATCGTGGGCCGAGTCGATGAAGCAGCTCGCCGCCGGTCGCCTGCCGGGCCTTGGCAAGCAGGGCGGTACCGGCGCGGGCTACAGCGGTTCGATGGCCTCGATGGTCATCGCCGGGCCGGTCAAGCTCGGCGAGGGCGACAGCATGGCGGACCGGCGGCTGAAGGGCAAGGGCAAGGGCCAGTCACGCCAGGTCGGCGCGGGCGTGGAAGACGCAGACCCCGCCGAGTACCTCGACCCCGGATCAACGACTGCGCGCACGGGCGGCCGGGCGCCGATCAGCGGCGTGCCCGCGCGGTACCTTGACGAGGCGGAAGCGTATTTCAAGCGGATCGCAGACGACAGCATGGAAAAACAATGACACGACACACCACCAACCGATACAATCAACAACACGGCTCGGGAGACGTGACATGAAACACCGCTTCAATCAACTGGCCGCGCTGCTGGGCGCCATGCTCATCGCGCTGACGCTCACGCAGAGCCAGGCGCAAACAACGGAAGAGCAAGACGACGCCGGCGTTGTGCGCTGCGCGAACCTGGTTTACGGGGCGAAGAAGACCTCCGTCTGTTTCTCCGACAAGTTCCTCGCGCAAGTGGAACGGGATACCAACATCGAGACCGAGCTCCGCTTCGCGAAGGTCAAGCTCGACTCGGAAGACCTGTTCAACTACCCGTTCAGCGTGATGAGCGGCGAAGGCGGCTTCAAGCTCACCGAGTCGCAACGCCAGTACATGCGCGATTACCTGACCATGGGCGGCTTCATCGTCGCCTCGGCCGGGTGCAGCTCGAAGCCTTGGAACACGAGCTTCAAGAACGAGATGAAGAAGATGTTCCCCGATTCTCAGATGGTCCGCCTCGAAGCCGACCACCCCGTGTTCCACACGGTCTACGACATCACCAGCTCGAAGTACAAGAGCGGCAAGTCGAAGCTGCCGGACCTGTTCGGCCTCGAGATCGACGGCCGCATCGTGCTGGTCTGGTCGCCCGACGGCCTCAACGACACCGGCAACGCCGGGGGCAACTGCTGCTGCTGCGGCGGCAACGAGGTCAAGAGCGCCAAGATGGTCAACGTCAACCTGCTGGCTTACGCGTTGACCCACTGAGCCATGAACACGTTTCGCATCAACTTCGTGCGTCGCTGCACCAAGCCGCTTGCCGGCTTAGCGCTGATGGTCATGATCGCCGCAACGGCGTACGCCGAGCCCCTGGCCGCCATCCCGTTCGACACCGTCGAAAGCGCCGCCGCGCGCGGCAGCGCTGAGCGCCAGGTCATCGTCGTGTACTTCACGG
Organism: Phycisphaeraceae bacterium; assembly: GCA_028282805.1. Classification (GTDB taxonomy): domain Bacteria; phylum Planctomycetota; class Phycisphaerae; order Phycisphaerales; family Zrk34; genus JANQHD01. The sequence continues at coordinate 157,755 of JANQHD010000024.1, forward strand.
CGGACTGGTGCGGGTGGTGCAAGCGGATGAGCAGCGCCACGTTCACCGACCCCCGTGTGCTCAAGCTGGCGGGCGGGTTTGCGTGGGCGAAGGTCGACACCGATGCGCAGCCGGGCATCGCGGCGCGGTTTGGGGTGCGCGGCTTGCCGACCGTTATGTGGTTCAACGCCGACGGGGTTTACCTCGGCGAGCGCAACGGCTACATCGCGCCCGACGCGATGGTCGAACTGCTCACCGCCCAGGCGGGCAACGCCGAGGCGGCGGGGGCGCACCAGCAGAAGATGGCGCTGGTTGAAACGAGCACGGCCGCGCTCCGGCAAGCCGAGACCGATGCGCAGGTGGCGGTCGCGGTCGCGAAGATCGTCGAAACCGCCGCGACCCAACGCGCCGGCCGGCAACCGTTGCGACAGGCGTTGGGCGACGCCGGGCCCGTCGCGTGGCCCGCGCTGATCGAGCAGTTGCGCAGCGAACGCCTCGCCCGCCGCGCCGCGGCCTACGACCTGCTGGCCGAGGTGACCGGTCACGACGCGCCGTTCGACCCGTTCGCCGAGGCCGAGGTGCGCGAAGCGCAGGTCGCAGAATGGCGCCGCTGGTACGCGAAGCACCTGTCGCAAAACGATTCTGAGCTTGGGCAACCGTCTGCCACGCAACCCGCGACACGTCCGGCCGCGCGCGGAACGCATTTGCCATCTCCGTGATCTTCGCGACCGGGGCGCCTGTCTTCCACACAAGCAACACACCATGCGACGCAATCCGCGTGGTGTCTGTGCATTGACGTCGCCGCACCGCGTGCACGCGCGCTGACAACCCACGCAAGCAAGCCGAGGGTCGCAAGCAACAACGACCGAGGCCGCCCTGTTGCACGCCGCGGACGCGTTCCTCTGGTGATACGACAACTCGTTTTGCCTCGTCTGACGGAGCGGAATAGGGCGTTTCCGACCGATTGCGCCCGAAACCACACCCTCGTTTATGGGCCAAAAACGCCACTAGCGAATTGTTAAGATTTGATTAAGATGCACGCCCGCCTACGGAATCGATGCGGATGCGCAAAGATTGCAAGTCATTGTAAATAAATCATTAAGGCAGCTTGATGGAAATCGACAAAATCACTGAGATCGCCATGCAGGCCATCGGCGGCTTGGGGATATTCCTCTTGGGTATGAAGTTCCTGTCCGAGGGCTTGCAGGCGGTGGCCGGCGACGGGCTGCGGCGCATGATCAGCCGGGGCACGAGCAACCGGATCGTGGCCGTCGGCACCGGCACCGCGGTGACCACCATGATCCAGTCCAGCTCGGTCACGACGGTGATCGTGGTCGGCCTGGTCAACGCGGGGTTCATGACCTTGCACCAGGCGATCGGCGTGATCATGGGCGCCAACGTCGGCACCACCATCACCGGTTGGATACTGGTGCTGAAGATCGGCAAGTACGGCCTGCCCATCCTCGGTCTCGCCGCGTTCGGCTACCTGTTCATGCGACGCGACAAGGTCCGTTTCATCTGCATGGCCGTCATGGGCCTCGGCATGATCTTCTTCGGCCTGGAGCTGATGAAGAACGGCTTCAAACCGATCAAGGCGATGCCCGAGTTCGAGCAGTGGTTCCACCGGTTCTCGGCGGACACGTACTTCGGCGTGCTGAGGGTCGCGCTCGCCGGATGCCTCTTGACCTTCCTCGTCCAGTCATCGTCGGCGACGCTCGGCATCACCATCGGCCTGGCCACGACGGGCGTGATCCCGTTCGAAACGGCCGCCGCCCTCGTGCTCGGCGAGAACATCGGCACGACCATCACCGCGATGCTCGCATCCATCGGCGCGACGACCAACGCCCGCCGCGCCGCGTTCGCCCACGTCATCTTCAACATGTTCGGCGTGGTGTGGATCACGGCCTTGTTCGCCCCTTACCTGCACCTGATCGACGAGGTCGCGGTGTGGTTGCGTGGTGTGTCGCCACGGTCGCTGAGCTACGCGGACGTGGATGCGGGCAAGATGGACGCCGCCTCGTTCGGCGCCGCCATGACCTTCGGCATCGCCGCGGTGCACACCTGTTTCAACGTCACCAACGTGCTGCTGTTCCTGCCCTTCGTCAAGATGCTGGCCGACGGCCTCAAGCGGCTCCTGCCCGACAAGGCCCAGAAAGAGAAGCCGCACCTCACCTCGCTCGACTACCACCTGATCGACAGCCCGGTGCTCGCCATCGAGGAGTCGCGTGTGGAACTGCTGCGCATGGCCGACGGCTCGCAGAAGATGATGGGCTGGCTCAAGTCGCTGACCCTCCACAACGGCACCCGGGACGAGGCGATGATGAAGAAGGCCTTCCACCGCGAGGAAGTGCTCGACAACATCCAGCACGAGGTGTTGACGTTCCTCGGCCAGATGCTCGGCGGCAGCGCGCCGCAGAACGTCGTAGAAGAGGCCCGCGATCAGCTCCGGATCGCCGACGAGTACGAGTCGCTGTCGGACTCGATCGTCACCGTGCTCAAGGCACACCTGAAGCTGCGCGACCGCGGCATCGCGTTCAACGAAAATCAGCTCGCCCAGCTGCGCGACGTGCACGACATCGTGGCCGACTACATGCTGATGGTGCACGAGGCGCTAAAGGCGCGTGACCGTGACGCGGTGAGCAAGGCCCACTCGCAGGGACCGGCGATCAAGCACATGATCAAGCAGCTCCGCGACGAGCACTTGACCAAGGTCGCCGTGCACAAGACCGACCCTCAGGTTTCGATGGCGTTCACGAACACGCTGGCGAACTACCGCCGGATCAAGGATCATGCACAGAACATCGCCGAGGCGCTGGCGGGCGGCAAGTGATCGCGAGCGGCGCTCGGCCGAGGAACCGCCATGAGTCGACCGCGCCTCACGCGCAAGGTTGCGCCCGCCTACATGCTGGTAGCGCTGATCGCCATCGCGGCCATCGCGTGGTACGTCGGTGACGCCGTCCGCCGCGACCACCAGCGCGGCGCGATCGAACGGCTCGGCCACGAGGCCCGCCTCGCCGCACTCGACCTCGAACGCCAACTCGGAGAGCCCGGGGCGTCCCCACGCGCGTTGCAGGGTCGGCTGGCCCAACTCGACAGTGCCGCCAACCTGCGTTTAACCGTCGTCCGTTCCGACGGGCTGGTGCTCGGTGATTCGCGCGAGCCGTACGAACGCATGGACAACCACGCCCACCGCCCGGAGGTCGCCGAGGCGTTCGCCACGGGCAGCGGCAGCTCGATCCGCTACAGCGCGACCCGCCGCATCGACATGGTCTACGTTGCGCTCAAGCCTTACGCGCAGCGCCCGGACGTGGTCATCCGCGCCGCGATGCCGCTGACCGACCTGAAGCAGGCGGTCTGGCGCGTGTACCGCCGGATCGCCGCGGGCGGGCTGGTGGTGGTGCTGTTGTTGGTCATGCTGAGCCTGGTGATCGTCGATCGCATGATCCGCAAGCCGTTGACCGACCTGCAACGCGGCGCCGAACGGTTCGCCGACGGCCGGCTCGACCAACCGCTCGGGGCGCCCGAGGTCCACGAGACCGGCGGGCTGGCCGACTCGCTCAACGCCATGGCCGGCCAGCTCAACGAGCGGCTGCACGCGATCGCCGCGCACCGTAACCAGATCGACGCCGTGCTTGCTTCGATGGCCGACGGCGTGCTCGCGCTCGACCACGAGCAGCGCCTGATCAATGCCAATCCCGCGGCCATGGCGATCCTCAAGCTCGACCTGGCGCAGAGCATCGGCCGGACCATCCACGAACTGGTCCGTTGCACGCGGCTGCACGATATGGTCACCGAGGCGGCGCAGGCCGCATCGCCGGTGCGCGAAACGCTCGACCTGTCATTGCCGGCGGGCGCCTCGGGTGACACGGCGTCCGACGGGCCGGTCGAGTGCCACGTGCAGGTCACGGCCGCGCCGCTGCACGACGCCGAGCGCCGCCCGATCGGCGTCGTGATCGTTGTGCACGACCTGACCGCACGCCACCGGCTCGAGCTCGTGCGGCGTGCGCTGATCACCAACGCGTCGCACGAGCTGCGCACGCCGTTGACCGCCATCCGTGGCGCCGCCGAGACGCTCGCCGGGATGCCCGGCATGGCCAACGACGCCCAGCCGTTCTGCGGCATGATCTGTCGGAACACCGAGCGCCTCGGCCAACTGGCCGACGACCTGCTGGAGATGGGGTGCGTGGACGAACTGGCCGACCGCGAACAACTCGACACGATGCCGGTGAACCTGCGCTCGCTCGCCGCGCAAGCCGTCGCGGCGGTCGCCGAGTTCGCGGAACATAAACGGGTAACGGTTGAGCTCGACGTGCCGGCGGGGTTGTCGCTGGTGGCCAACGAGGTCATGCTCGAGCAGACGCTGATCGAGTTGCTGCGCAACGCCGTGGCGTTTTCGGAGGCCAGCGGTACGGTGCGCGTGTTCGCTGAGCGGTTGGACAACACGGCGCACATCACCGTGAGCGACGAGGGTTGCGGGATCGAGCCGCTGCACCTGCCGCGTCTGTTCGAGCGTTTTTACAAAGTCGACGAGTCGCGCCAGAGCGCCACGGGCAGCGGGGCGGGCATGGGCTTGGCGATCGTCAAGCACATCGCGCTGGCGCACGGCGGGCGGGTCTGGGCCGACAGCGCCCCGGGAAGTGGCAGCACGTTTCACCTGAGCCTGCCCGCGCCATCGCCCACGCCGGTGGGGTGAGGGGTGTGGGCCCAAGCTCACACCACTTGCTGCCTCTTGCGGATCATCACGCCGACGATCACGCCGAAGACCACGATGGCCGCGATGATCGGCGCCCAGCGGCTGGCCGGTTTGTCGACATTCAACGCGGGCGACGTTTGCGTGACGTCTTCCTTGCTCAGCGTGACGCCTTCCGCGGCTTCGGCCTGCTCGCTGGCGACGCGGACGGCTTCGATGTTCGCGAGGTAGGCTTGCTTTGATTCCGCGTTGAGCGCTTGGCTGATCATCTCGCGCAGCTTGGCGTTGTCGCAGACGAAGCCGCTGCACCCGGCCTCGAACTCCTCGACCAGTTGCGCGTGCAGCTCGGCGATGTTGCGGAGCACCTCGGGGTCCGGGTTCCAGTAGCCCTTGCGCGCGGTCTCCAACATGACCGCGGTCATCTCTTGCAGGGCGTAGGGGTTCTTCTCGCGGAAGAACTCCTGGATCTTCAGGTCGTGCTTGTCCTCGATGTAGACCTCGTTGTACTTGTCCCAGACGGCCTCGTCGATCAGCTCCGGTTGCATCACCTCCCAGCCGTAGGTGTTGCGGATAGTCTCGGCGAAGGTGTCCGCGGCGGATGCGCCCTCTTCCTGAAGCGCCGCGATGTACTTGGGGTTGAGCATGGTGGTGCGCGCTTCGGCCCAGATCGCCTGCTTGGCGTTCTGGATGACGGGCTTGGTGGGGTTGCGCATGTCGCTGAAGTACGAGGTCGGGTTTTCACCGGTGACGTGCCGGACGGCGAGGTTCATACCGCCCATGAACTCGTAGACGTGGTCGAGCGACAGCGGCCCCCAGGTGTTGGCCGAGCGCGGTTGCAGCACGGTGTCCGTGTTCTGCAGGGCCGCCTCGAACATGCCTGGCTGGTAACGGCCCCAGTGCTCCTTGTCGTACACCGCGCCCATGTTGTACAGGTAGCGCTCGGCGATCTCCGAGTCTTCCTCCCACCGGTCGCCGGCTTCGACCATGCCCATAATGCCCGTGCTGTAGCTGCCGTTGAGGCCGCCGAAGACGCGCAGCGTCGAAAGCTCCTTGGCGTCGGCGGGCGAGGCGCCCTTCTGCTTCATCACGGTTTCCGCGGCGACCGTGCCCTCGCGCACGCGGTTGGGGTAGTCGGGCCCGTCGTCGGCGGTCGAGGCCAGCGCGACGGCCTTGTTGATGAGGTAAATCCGGCTCGCCGCCAGGTCGCGGAACTGGCCCGAGGTCTGCACGACCACGTCGATGCGCGGGCGCTTGAGCTGTTCGATGGGGATCAGTTGCACGTCGTGCACGCGGCCGCGCGCGTTGCGGACCGGCTCGACGCCCAGCAGGTACAGCACCTCGGCGATCGTGGTGCCTTCCTGCCGGACGAACTCGCTGCTCCACAGGGTGAAGGCGACCTTGTTGGGGTAGTCGCCGGTCCTCTCGCGGTGGGCGGCGATCATCTGGTCGACGAGCATCTTGCCCACTTCCCAAGCCTCGGGCGTGGGCGTGGACTCGGCGCTGATGCCGTAGGTGTTCCGGCCCGAGGGGATCGAGTTGGGGTTGACGACCGGGTCGCCGCCGGACTGGGGCAGGACGTACCCGCCGCCGAGGGCGTTGACGATGGTGTCCATCTCCACCGTCGGCGAGTCGACGATGGCCTTGTGGTACGCGCGGATCGATTGCAGCGTCTCGGCGTAGCCCTTGAGCGCCTTGAGGTAATCCAGTTCTTCGCGGGTGGGCGTCTTCAAGGGGTCGGCGTTCTTCCTGTCGGCCTCGAGGATCGCCTTGTCCTCGGCGGTGATGAACGCGTCGGGCTCTGCGCTCTTCTTGAAGATCTTTTCGATCATCTCGAACGCGGGGTAGCGGTAGTGGTCTTCGAAGTAGTGCGCGTCGTCGACCTGCTCCTGCGTGGCCCGGCCCTTGATCAGGTCCATCTTCGACAGGTTGTGCGCCAGGTAGTCGATCGACATCTGCTGCAACGTCTCGTACGCCTCGGCCTCGGTGTAGGCCTGGCCGAGCACGTGCAGGCCCTTGGTGACCTTGGCCTGCTCGATGTCGTGCAGGTAATGGTGGATCTTGCGCAGCTGCGCGTCGGACACGGCTGCGGGGTCGGCGGGGATGTCCATCTCCAGGTCCTTCTCGAGGTCCGCCTTGGCGATCAGGGAGCGGATGGTCTTCTTGTGCTCGGCCTTGAGCAGCGGCTGCTGGCTGGTCCAGTAGCGTTCGAACGCGTCGTCGAGCGCCTCGATGTCGCCGTACACCTCCGACTGCATCATCGGCGGGGTGATGTGCGTGTTCATCACGGCGTAGCTGCGGCGCTTGGCGACGAGCGCCTCGCCGATGTTGCTGATGTTATACACGTAGTAATGCGGGATGCCGCCGAGCAGCGCGTCGGGCCAGTCGTATTCCGAGAGGGCGACCTGCTTCCACGGCGTGAACTCCACGCTGCCGTGCGTGCCGAAGTGCATCACCGCGTCGGCGTTGAAGCCCTCGCGCGCCCACAGGTACGAGGCGAGGTAGGCGTAGGGCGGTGCGGTACTCCCGCCGTGCGGCATCTGGCTGATGTCCTCGTTGGTCTCGTCGACGCTGCCGCCGCCGGGCACGGGCAGCAGCACGACGTTGCCGAACTGCACCCGCGCGATGGCCATGTAGCTCACGCCGTCCTTGACCGTGGTCATGTGTTCGCCGGGCGCCGGGCCCTGGTCGCGCTCGAGGTCTTCGAGCATCTCCGGCTGGCAGTACTCTTGCAGCCATTGCACGTACTCGTCGGTCTTGACCAGCGCGGGCTTGCCCCCCTTGATCCAGTCTTCGAACGTGCCCAGCGCGTAGTCGCCGAGCACCGGGCCCTCGGCTTGAATTCGCTCAAACAACTCGTCGCTCGTCGCCGGCAGCGGGCCGGTGTCGTAGCCCGCGGCCTTCAGCTTGTTGAGCAGGTTCCACAGCGACGGCACGATCTCCAAACCCTCGGCCACCAGCGCGTTCTTGCCGGCGCCCTTGTAGTAGAAGACGACCAGCTTCTTGTCCTTGTTGGGCGTGGTCTTGAGCTTGATGACGCGCTCGGCCAGCGAGGTGAACCGATCGATGCGCTTCGGCAACCCCTCGAAGAGCATCAAGCCACGCTCGTTCTCGAACTGCGCGGCGATGGCGTAGGGCACCGCGCCGCCGTCGAGTTCGGGCATGACGACGTTCTGGCTGAGCATGCCGCCGTCCATGCCGCGCTGGTCCTGGAGCCAGTCATCGTATGGCGCAAAGACCACCACCGGGCTGAGCATGGGGATGTTCTGCCCCTCGAGCCACGCAACACCTTTCGTCCCCGCAAACCGGCCGTGCGGGATGTACACCACCAGGTCCGGGTCCACCGCCTTGGCGAACTGTAAGCGCTTGCGGAAGCTGGAGACGGGGTAGACGTTGAGCCCGCGCTTCTCCAGGCTCGCGATCAACGGCTTGAGGAAGCCCTTGCCGCTGGACATGCCGAGGATCTGGCTGATCAGCAACACCTTCGGCCCACCCTCGGTGTAGCGTTCGGTGCCCTTGTAATACGCCTCGTACGACTCGAGCGAGGTGAACACCTCGTCTTCGCCCGGCGCGTAGAAGTAATCCTTGGGGTAGACGTACGGCTCTTCGACCTCCTCGGTGAACATCGTCTTGCCGTCGAGCACCCGGCGGGTGTAGTTCAACATCGAACGCAGGTTCTTGTTTCCGCCGTTCTTCAGGCAGGTCTCGATGTACTTCTTATCCTCGGGGGTGAGGTTCGACAGCTCCTCGACCGGGATCGGCGCGTAGAGGTAGACCTTCATGCCGCTCTGGCCGGCCTTGCGGATCGTTTCGATGTTCTGCTCGCTGAGATTCAGCCTGCCGTGGGCGAAGAGGTACATCGCCGCGTACCCGCGGATGTCGGGCAGCTGCCCGTCTTTCACCTTGATGTGGTCGATCTTGATGTACGTGTTTTCGTTGACCTCGATGATCTGGTTGACCTGGAAGTCCTGGAAGTTCACGAAGGCGATCCTGGTCGGGGCGATCTTCTTCTGGTAGTAGACCACGCCGGCGACCAGAACGACCAGGCCGAGGGCTGCGATAACGATGCTTTTCTTCTTCATGGCTAACCGTGTCTCACTGCGTGCGTTTTACTCGGGTACGTAAATGATCCTGCCGTCTTCCAGCTGGTAGGCGGTGCCGACGCGTTTGCCCTTGCCGGAGCCTTGCTCGCCAGTGGCTTCGTAACGGTGGATCTCCTCGCCTTCCTTGACGATGATCTCCATGTCTTCCTGGCCCGGGTTCTTCACCATGGTGAAGTCTTCCTGGGTGAACATCTCCGTGATCTGCATACGCAGGACCACGGCGACCATCAACGCGACCGCGAACACCATGGCCACGTCGAACAGGTTGGCCATGCCGGACAACGGGTCGTCGTCGTGCTCGCTCTGGCTGAGGTAGCCGGTTTTGTGCTTAACTCGTTTCATGTTCAGCCAGCTCGACGATGTAGCGGAGGTTGTTGACGTCTTCGACGTACCAGCCCTTCTTGGCCAGCAGGGTGACGAAGCCGACACCGCCGACGAAGATGCCGATGACCGTGGTCGCGAAGGCCACCTGCATGTTGGCCGCCATCGACGCGATATCACCCGTCGCCAGGCCACGCAGGGCAGGGCCCATGGGGATCAGCGTGCCCATCAGCCCGAGCATGGGGCCGATGCGCATGAGGATCGTCGAGGGCTTGAGCCCCCGCTCGCCTTGTCGTTGGAAGTCGACGAGCAGCTTCTCGGCGTGGACGGCGTTCCAATTCAGCTGCGCGATCCGCTCCAGCGTCGCGCGCAGCGCGGGGTGGTGTTTGCGGATCTCCGCGTAATCAACCTCGCGCGCCGAACGCTGCTCCAGCTGGGCGTGGACCTGGCCCATCGCCTTGCGCAGCCGCCGGCGGGCGAGGTAGCTGCCGTAGAAACCGCCCAGGATCATGATCGACCACACGAAGCCGATGATCAGCAGGATGATGACGGGGATCAGCAGCCCCGTGGAGACCCAGTAAAGGATGTTTGTCAGCACGCTCATGTCAGGCTCTTCTTCGCTTCAGGTTCAGTCCGATCCACTGGGCCGTCAGGCCGGCCGACGCCAGGGCGAGCAAGCCGGCGAGGACCGCCAGCGTGACTTTCGCGTCGACCTCGTACGCATCGCCGAGCACGCGCATGCCCTCGGCCATCGCGGACAGATAGATGGCCAACCCCACCTGGGACATCGCCAGAAGGATTCGCATCTCGACACGCCAATGCCACTGCGGTAGCGCGGCCCGCACACTCCAACAAAGCACGACCAGCGAGACCACGACAGCGCACGCCTGCAACAGCGCGATCAGTCGGAAGGGCATGCCGCTGATGTTGTGAAACAACCAGGACTGCCAGACCACCAGCGCGATCAGAAACAGCACCGACGGCAGGTACGCAAAGTAGCCCAGCGCGACGTGCAAGCCGTGGCGCAGCTTCATCGTCAACACCTGCCCCGGCCAAAGGCCTTCCGCTTCGGCCACGTCGCCCTTGCCTTCCGACGTCAGGTAGTGGCACGCCAGCACGATGCACAAGCCCTCGCAGATCAGGTAGATGCTCAGCAACTTCAGCGGCTCTTCGCCCGTCAGCGCGCCGTACAAATGGTTGAGGTTGATCTTCGTGGTCAACGGGTGCACGAGGTACAGGCCCACGGCGACAAACAGGCAGACGGACAACACATACCGCCACCGGGAAATAAGAGACAGGTTGAACACGGTCGCCAGCAGGCCGATTCCTACAAGCAGACTCAAGATGGTCGCCATGAAACGTCTGTGCCCTTTATGCTTGCCCGGTCGCGTGCGATGACGGCGCCGGCCATGTGTTGCCGTTCAACACGTGGCCGATCGCGACCACGGTGGCCGCGGTCACCATCGCCATGTCAATTTCGACCCGTGCCACCCGGCGTTGCCGCAGGCGCACGAGGTCCGCCTCGAACGGGGCCGCGCCGCCGTCGGCCTCCAGCCGGACCACGCGAAAGTTCCAGTGGTTCTCGCTATCGGTTTCGCGGTGGGCTGCGCCGGCATCCGGGACGCATGCCTGTTCATCGACACCGCACCTGACATCCAACGCCGACCACGAGGCAGCGGGCAGCTCCAGGCGGATGTGCTGACCTCGCTTGCACCCCGAATGCGCCTGGGCAAAGGCCTTGACCGTCACGGGCCCGTAGCCGTCGACAACCAGGTAGTCGTCGTCGTGTTGCGTTTCGTGTTCTTCGTTGACGTGACCGAGCGTGGAGCACGCCAGGGTCACCGTGTCGTAATCACACCAGAAGTCCAGCGCCTGAGCGCAGTACACCATGCCCGTGTCGTCGCAGATATCCAGCTGCCCGGTCGTGTCCACGAACGAGTCGAGCATGCCGGTGCACGTCGTCAGGTGCAATGTCCCATCGACGCTCAGGCGGTTGTTCAGCTTGATCACCTGACCGAGCCGTTGGCCGCGTTGCTCCAGCCACAGTGAGCTGCCTGGCATCATCGGCGTGCCTCGCGGCGATCGCGACCGCGACGGGCCAGCGCCAGGGCGGCGAGGCCGAGCATCGTCAATGAGGCCGGCTCGGGCACGCTCGGGGCTTGCGGGGCAGTAATCACCGTGCCGCCGAAGTTTGTGCCCAACGCGTTTAAGTCGACCAAGCTGATCTCGCCGTCGCCGTTCGAATCGCCGTCGGCCCAACCGCCGGCCTGGCCGAAGCCGGCGCCCAGCGCGTTGAGGTCCACAAGGGTGATCGAGCCGTCGCGGTTGGTGTCGCCCGCCAGGGTGCCCAGGCCGCTGTGGCCTCCGCCGTCGTCGTAGGCCAGCAGGGTCGCGGCGTACTGGTTGTAATCGTCGATGTCGATCGTGTTGTCGTCGTCGAGGTCCATCCAGGCGAACCCGTCGTCGGTCGATTGGCCGAGCTTGCCGATGAAGGCGTCGATGTCGCCGGCGTCGCCGGCGTCGCCGTCGAGGTCCATGTCGCCGGCGATGGGGTCGGCGAACGTCAGCACGAGCGTCGGCAGGTTGTTCTCGATCACCTCGCCGGTCTCCGTATCGAGCACCACGCGATCGATGCTACCCAGGGTGAAGTCGCCGTCGGACGAAGTGCCGAGCGTCAGCGCAACATATCCCTCCTCGGCCGACATCAGCGCGGCCACCTCGGTCGTCACGTCGAAATCGAACTGCAGCGTGTCCAGGCCGTTCAGGAAATCGTTAAGCGCCAGCGCGGTGTCTGTGATCGGCATGAAGACGCCGCTGATCGGGTGCTCGAACTCCAGGTTCACGGTGTCCGCCGCCGTGCCGCTGTCGGCCGCGTTGAACGCGTCCTGCACCTTCTGCTGGTCCAGCAGATCGCCGTCGCCGGCGTAGACGTTGACGAACGCCTGGCTCGGCAGCTCGCCGTCGGTGGATACCAGGTCCATGTTGATCACGTCGTCGATGTGGATCGTGAACCTGGCGTCGGTGAGGTACGCGGCGCTGCCGCCCTGGGCGTAAACGCGATCCATCTTGTACTGCGAGGCGATCGCGACGGCCCGATCCGACACGAAGCCGGACCCGCTCGGAACACCGTTGTTGCCGAACCCCAGCGGCCCGATGCTCTGCTCGTTGTCCTTGTAGTAAAGCTTCACGTGGCCCGGCGTGATCGAACCTTCGTTGGCGTAGAGCGCGTAATCCTCGGCCACGGGGTCCCAGTAAACGAACTGGCTGTCGTGGGTCACCACCTCGGGGCCCTGGTCGGCGGGGTCGTCGTTGGCCGCGTCCCAGTACGCCCAGCCAACGATGCCGTCGGAGGTCGGCCAGGCGCCCGTCGGGTTGGGGTTGTGACCGCCGGACCAATCCGAGGCCTCCACGTAGATCGCCTCGTCGCCGGGGTTCAATATATCGATGAAGTTCTTCGCCCGCCCCGAGTGCGTCTGGTCGAAGCCGTCGACCTCGTCGGCCGAACCTTGAAGCGTGATCACGTTCTGCGCGTGCAGCGGGGTCGCGGCCGCGACGAAAGCGAACAAACCGATAAGCAATGATCTGTGCATGACAGACTCCTTATTGTTTTTAATGGGCGGGAGCCGGTTTTCCGGGCCCCGCCTCATCTCCCCTCAACTGTGAATACGCCAAGTTCAGTTAGCGACGACGGCGGGCCGCCATCACCAGGCCGCCGAGGCCGAGCAGCGCCAGCGCGCTGGGCTCGGGCACGACGTCGACGCGCAGCGCCGGCTCGAAGCCCGGACGGTCGAGGCTCGTCCACGACGGGTCGATCGCCGGCGAGTACAGGCGGAAGCCGAGGTGCGTGTTGGCGCCGTTGGCCACGACCGACTTGAGCAGGTTGGTCACGTCGATCTGGAAGCCGAGGAAGCCGCGGGCGTCGAAGTCGTTGTCCGTGTAGGTTTCGGGGTAGTTCAGCGTGTCGCCGATCGTGCCGGTGTAGGTCACACCGGGCGCCAGCAGTTCGGGGTAGTCGCCGTTGAGCCAGCCGGTGTCGATCGGGGGCAGCGGGGTGCCGGCGTCGGACTGGAAGTTGACCGAACCGATCGCGCCGCCGTCGTAGTCGACGTTGGTGCCGGTGCCGGCGTCGGTGCCCTGGCTGATCACGCCGTCGGCGGAGTCGACGTAGAGCTCGAGCACCAGGCTCGCCATCACATCGTTCGCAAACCCGGGCGTCGTGGCGAAGATGATGTCGTCGAGGTAGAACTCGAACACCGCGCTGTTGATGTCGGCCGGGTCGGTCGACACGTCGCGGACCCGCTGGAGGTCCACCTCCACGTTCACGCGCTTATTCGAACCCTGGTGCGGGTCGTTCGGGTCGGTCGAGCCGTTGAAGACGCTGAAACCGCCGGTGGACGACGGGTTGCTGACATCGTTCGACCGGCCGCCGATGTAACCCGGGCCTGTCGAATAGAACACCCCGAAGGGGCTGCCCGGCGTCGTCACGACGTAGTCCACTTGAACGGCGTGCGCGTCCAGCGCCGCCCAACCGAGGGTCGCCGCAAATACCGCCGCGGCGAAGACGGTCATCTTGTTAAGCGTCATCTCGCTTAACTCCTTCCTAAATGCGTCCGGACCTGCGATCCGAACGTACGATGTATGTCGCCGCACGGCGCGGCGTTTGCATTCACTTCAACAGGGCGATCGGGCTCAGTTCTGGGGCTTGGTAGGTTTATCGTAGAACATACCCCAAAACTCCGGTTGCTCTTCTGCGCCAGGCAGTTTGCCCTTGTATCGCTCCACGTGCGCGTCGGCGAACAGCACGTTCATCCGACCGCCGTGGCGGTACACGTATTCGTCATTGCCCATCAACGTCTCGTGGGCTTCTTTGTGCTGCGCCGAGCTGATCGGCGCAGGCGTCGTATAGTGGCTGCGTGCGTCGGGCACGCTCGTGAAATAAGCGCTGCCGTATTTCGAGTTCAGGAGCAGGTACACCATGTCGGAGATGTTGCGCCTGTACGCCACGTCCGCGTGGTGCATCGTCATCGAGGGCTGCTCGATCTTCGTGGTCGCGTGCCCGCCGACACCGCTGTATGTCTTGATTCTCCGATCCCCACGCTGCAGCGACAGCGACCCGCTGTTCATCGCGTACGACAGCCAGCCGTCCGATTCGCCGACGTGAGAAGCGCCGACCGCTTCGCCGTACAGCTTGGGGAACGCGTTATGATCGGAGGGGCACTTGAAGACCTTGCCGCCGCTCTTGGCGGTGTTGAAGTCCGAGCCGATATCACCTTCCAGGTCGCGATCGATGTACTCGGCCAGCAGTTTTGTCCACTGCGCCGAGTGGGTGCCGGTCACGCCGTAGGGGCAGTACTTGCCGTCGTGGTCGTGCGCGTAGGTGTTGTTGGCGAGGCCGATCTGCCGCATGTTGCTCGCACAAACCGCGCCCTTGGCAAGCTCCTTGGCCTTGCTGATCGCCGGCAGGAGGATGCCGAGCAGCAGGGCGATGATCGCGATAACCACCAACAACTCGACCAGCGTGAACGCGTGTTGTCTTGAAGTGGTAAGCCGTGTCACCGTGTGCTCCGAACCAGTTTGCCTGCGGCGAGCCTTCTGCTCGCCTTCACCGCGTGGTCGCTTCTCGACGCTCGCGTATGGCCTTGGTTACCCTCTGGCACCAAAGATAATTCTGAGAATCATTCTCAACAACTGGAATATATCGGCTGGCCGAAAGGACCGCAAGAGTTAGTTGGGAATATGTCGCAACTAATTGCGCGCAATAAGTGCCTGTAAAATAATATCTTACATGCATTGGCCGTATTGGCCTCACCCGTGGTCACAAAAAACAATCGCGTTGTCGGCTTTACATCAATCGGCTCTGGCTTGAGAACGACGCTCAATATAGTGCGTGTCCGCCCTTCATTCGCCTCACGCAGCTTCGCGATGATCTGTTCCGATCACCTGCAACGCCGCTTACATGCAAGACAACGAGCCGATCTGGTACACGGTCATCGTGGAGCCGGACGCAACAGGCGCCGAGTGGGATCGCTCGACAACCACCATTCTCTTACCCGAGGCGTATTGAAATGAAGAACGTAAAGATCGAACTCGCGATCGCGGGCCTGTTTCTGGGGCTGCTGGTCTTGTTTCTTGTGTGGCAGCACGATGGAGAGGACAAACCGGAGCCAGACACGCTCCGTCAGGTGGCCGTAATCCCCGAGGATGTGAAGGATCTCGCGATCATGACCATCACCGAGGATATGCTGGTTAAAGATGCTGCGATCGTTCAGCGCGGTCGAGTGATCAGCTTGGCGTTGGTGGTCAACGCCACGACCACTAAAGAGCACGCGAGAACGCTGGGGGTAATTGCGTGCGATTGGTCAAAGGGCTTGCACCCGACGAGACCCCACCGAGCAAGGTGATCGGGCCTGGGTTGTACGATTACCACGTGGTTGTCGTCTATCCCGACGAACGCGTCGCGGCGCACGGCGTCAAGATCAACGGGGCCCGTCGGATCAGTTGGTGAAGCTCCCTCGCGCGCGTATATACACGCGAGGTTTTCAAAGGGCGATGGATGTGTTTACGTGGAACGTATCGTCAGCTTGTTCGTAACCGGCAACCCGGGCACGCCCTATACAAGCCCTGGCTAAAAATCGCTCCGGCCCTATGAAATAAGGCCAGCCGTAACCGACTGACCTTGCGTGCCTTGCGGCAATAGCGGGGGCACGTTCTGATCCAACTAATCGAGTAGTAATCAGACGATTCAAGTATCGGAGTCATGCGACTTCGTAGCTCTTGAACTACTTTTCGCGAATGAGTTGGCTGTAAGTGGGAATGGGGCGACTGTAATCGGAGGTTTCGGTGTCAGGGGCAATAGGAAATTCCCGATGATTAGTACTGATTCTTGATAATATTGTGATAACTTTATCCGTATTAAGCGGATGATTCGATCTGTATCATGGGGAACCCGTGAGATCGGTTGGGAAGAGATCAGGGCGAAAGCGGCTGTGATTTGTGCCTGCGCCTCTCCCGCAAGAGCGAGGGATCGACCCGTGTAAGGAGCACGGGCGTGAAGTGAACTCTCGCATACTTAGGGGGCAGGATATGAAGCGTACCACCATCTTGCTGATCGTGATTGCATCGAGTCTTTTTTACCTCCGCCGGGTATGGGGCGGCTGGAGATCAACTTCACAAGTTGCTGTCCAATGACGGCGCAGGGTTTGATAGTTCGGCAATTCCGTGGCGATCTAGGGCGACACAGCGCTGAAGGTAGGGCGTTTTTGGGTGACCGGAGAAGAGGATCTAGCGGCGTTACGCAACTGCAGACCGAGGCAGCCCTTAAACACTTAAGATCACGATTGATTCGGCGTCTGCCACCAAAACCATGTCACGCTTAATGCGATGAACCAGTCAATGCGATTTGGGAATCGCCACGGCCACTTGGACATGCGGCTGGTTTTGGTGATCGGTGTGGATCATCATCGTCCCCTGTATCGCTTCGTTGTGATTCGCTTTGTGGTGTACAGCCACATCGACACTTTGCCCTGGCGCAATTGCCTCTCGCGGCACCTTTCCGTAGACCCCCGGCACGGTGGCGGTGCTATACAGCAGTTTGATCGGCTCCTCGCCACGGTTGGTCACGCGTAAGGTCGTGGTGGGTGGTTCCTGATCCGGATCCGAACCGATGGTCAGTCGATCGGGCGTCAACTTAAGGGGCAGGCCGATGTCAGCAGCCACGTGGATCGTGATCGCCTTGCGGTCCGGGTCGTCCAGCCGCAAGATGACCACTTTGTGGTATCGCCCCTTCTTCTTCGGCGCAGCCAGCGAGATTTGGAACGGTGAACTCGTGCCGGGGCTGATCTGGCGTTTGGGTTGGTTGATCTTGATGCAAGTGCAGTTGGATCGGCCGGAGGTGACGGTCAGCGTGCGGTCGGTCGTATTGGTGAGAGTCACCGAAGCTGTCACCGTAGCGCCTGGTTTGATGTAACCCATGTCGCAAGTCAAAGCCAGCGGTAAGGGCGCGGGTGTATGTGGCTCGTCCTGCGCTTCCATCGGCTCAGTGGGTTGAGTCCGTTCAGTTGTCGCGGACGCCTTTTTTGTCTCGCTGGCGATTTCCGGGGGCGGGGGCGAAGGGATGGGATCTCCGTGCGTCACGCGCAGGGTGATGGCTCCTGCGAGCACCAACACGCTCAACCCCATCGCACCCTTAACACGTGCATCCCACATCGCACCGCTCCTTTCCGTTTCCCTGGTCGGTCGGCCGAGCCAGGCTAGCAAGAGCAACAGGCCATCCACCACCAGCATCACGCCCGGCGGCACCGAGACGATGCCCAGGCAGCCACAGCTGTCCGCGCCGCCCACGACTTGCCAAATGTTGTAGAGGAGGAAGCCGATGAGGGTCAGGCCCGTCACCGACCAGATCACGCGCGGCCAAACGCCTGCGATCAACCAAACCACCAATACCCCTTCGAAGCCGATGGCTAGCGCTTCGAGGTTGGGCGCGTCGACGTACTGCGTGGCGAGGTAGTAGGCTTTCATCGTCGCCGCGATGGCGAACACCATCGCCAACAACCAGCGGGTGTAAGCCCATCGACCCTGACTTGTTTTTGGGTTCCCCATCATCGGTGTGGTCAGGTTAACGCGCCACGACGGTTCCAGACAAACAGCCACGACCAGTATTCGCATTAACCGCCGTGGACACGCGTCGGCGAGTGTCGGTCTTGTCGCGCCCAGACCGATGATGGGCCGATGAGTGCCCGTGGGAATTTGTCTAATCGGACTGACTTATCCTTGACACGGAGAACGCGCGGTGGTTATGTTCGGAACAGTTGATGTGAGTCGTGTGAACGAGGTATGACAGGGGCGCATCGATGGTCAGCAGATTCCGGTCAATGATCTGGGAACACAAGGCAGTTGATTAACCCCCACCGGCCTCGCGGTCCCGCGAGGTCCTGATCCTGCGCTCGCGGCGAATGGTTCGCCGCAAGACAACTTGGTGTACGCACACAGTAAGGCCAGGGGAAACGGTCGAACGTTGTCCTTGTGCGATCGGTGTGCAACAAACGTCACAGCTCATCAAATGTGAGCGCGGCGCATAGTGTGGCTGTACAGTCAGGCAGGCATACATCCTGGCAGGCCGGTTAAGGAGATAATCGATGGCCAAAGTTATTCAAAGGCACTGGAAGCTCCTATTCCTGCAGGTCGTGTTCATGGGAGCGATCGCAAGCTTGATCGTCTGGCACACGGCCCGTCCCGATCAAGCAACCGCCCAAATCCCGGTCCCTGGGAGCCCAGAAACCCCAGGTGATCTGGGGATGGATGTGGGTACGTATCAGGCAGTTAAACAGTTGCGGCAGCAGCTGGCGCTGACCAGTGCGGATCTGGCGGCAATGGGTTGCAGCCAAGGCGACGCCAAGCGTCTCCTAGGCACCTTAGTCCAGTGGTATGAGGCCAATCAAGCTTCGCTGCGGGCACAAGACACCGCGATCAATCAAAACCGCAACCAGTTGCGGCGGTTGCAACGCAAGATCAAGGTCGGCCCCCGAGATGAGGGGGTGATCGCGGAAGCTCGCGAGCTTCATGAGCAGCTCGCCCAGCAGATCAACGATAGGCGATCGTTCATTGTGGGTGCGAAGGATACAGCCTACACGGTGATCACAGCAGATCAGCGCTCGATTCACGAGGTTGCGCTGGCTAATAGGGGCGTACCCAATCGGTTTCGGTACGTGCCCGACCTTACGGATGAACAGATGGCAAAGATCCACCAGGCTCTGGCTCGCAAAACCATAGATAACACAGCGGCCACGCGCGTCGTTGAACAGGCACTGAACATGCTGCAACAGTCAACTCGGACTCAGGCGTTAACCAATCAGCGGCAGCAGATGCAAGGCGTGCTGGCTGCGGAACGGGCCGTTCTGCCCATCCCTCGGGAACTAATCGCACCCGGCCCGATCGTGGTGGAAATCGACTGATCCGCAATCCTTGATGCCAGAAATTACAGAATGTGAAGGATATGTCATGAATCGCGATAGCGCTGTCTTGAGGAACACTTCCGGTAAAGCTTGTCTGGGCGTGTTGATCTTGATGTTCCTTGGGACCACCAACACTGTGTTGGCGCGACCCGAAAACGAGTTGGTTACGGCCATGCGTTCGGTCGATAAGGCGACAGATGCGTACGAATCACAGCGTGTTCAAAAAATCGTGGGCAAGATCGCCACGGTTTATTTGCAAGAAGACCGGTTCAAGAGGCTGAATATCGATGACCGTCGACTTTTGTACCACATCTTCGATCGTGCGAAATCCAAGCAGAACAAAGATCGATTGCTCGACCTTTGGTTGAAGATACTTACCGCGAGAACTCCGAACGTACATCAGCGCCAGATGTGCATAACGGAGATGCTATTGTTGTCCGGAGCGATACAAGCATCAAACGGCAATCGCAACCTTCAAGCCCTGTCAGGTCATATCCACGCGATCATCAATCGATCGGATGAGCAATCAGCCCCATTGTCGGTATGGGAGCTTTGCGACTTGGCGGAAATATCGGAACGGCTTCATTTGCATGCCGTAGCGAATATCGTCGAGCGACGACTGAAACTTCATGCGCTTAATGTATCCTTAAATCCCGCGGAGGTGACGCCATACGAATGGCTGCGTCTTAAGAAATACTACTTAAAACACAGCCGGCGTGATGCTGTCGTTGAGCTAGCGGATCACGTCACCGAGGTGTATCTCGCAAGCGATTCGCTTTCGCGTGCGTTGCGGCCTGACGAACTCATTCAACTCACAGACATGGTCGCGGTTACTGGGAGCGATCGCACGAAAAATCGGCTTGGAGAATATTGGCGGAGAACACTATCGGATCGCTCGTTTGTTGTCGCCCTGCCACCCAACCAGTTCAAGCTCCTGTTGATGTCTATGGATAGGCTTGGTGACGGGGGGCGAGCTGCCAAGAAAGTGCTGATCGCGACTTGGCTGGGCCTAAATAACGTGAAGGTGATCGACAGCGATTTCACACGGACCACGTTGCAGGCGGTATCTGGCGATTTCGGTCCCTTGCTTTCGGAAATGAGTCAAGCGGCGGACGTGGTCAGCGCCGGCCAAGGTATCGACGACCGCCATCTCGCCCTGGTCGCCTTGTCGAGCCGATTAATTGCGCCTTCTCGCACGAGGCTTACCAAGCCTCAGATGGAACTGCACAAGCTGGTGCGGCGGATCGATGTTGCCTATGCGAACCAGTTGTTTGCCGCGCAGCCGAAGCACGCTATCGATTGGACCTCGCGTGATCAGGCGTTGCCGGTGTTCCGTGTCGTGCACAAACCGCTGAGCGGACGCGCGGTGGAACTGGCCGTAGCTACTGTTTTGTCCTGGGATGGATACAGCACTCAAATTGACGATCGGATCTATGCCGGCTTCGCCGTGCTCTTGCGCGGTGAGGACGGCCAAGCCCTGCTTGAGCAGAACCTCGAAATGAATGACGGCAAGCCGAACTTGGCTGTGGCTAAAGTCATGAGTTGGCAGGCCTATCGATCTGGGGAGAACGCGCTGCGAACGTTTCAAAAGGGTTTGCAGGCCAGCGCCGATCAAGCGGAGGGTGACACCAAGGCGAAGTGGCTGTTGGCGCGGGGGTATGCCGTCTCCATGGCCCACGGGCCCAAGCGTTTTCGCCACGCATATGTCTCTGAGTTCACACGTTCGGCATTTGCCTCGGCGGACTCCGACGCCGTTCGCCGCGATGCCTTGTTAGAACTGGCCGTGGCCAACCTCGCTAGCGGTCGCTATGACGCGTCACTTGCCACTTTGGAAGGCGCAGCCAGAACCCTAAACCAGAGCGATCGGGATGCGGTGATGGCGAAGGTTGTTGCTCTTCGTTCTAAGGCCGACCAACTCCGCTCTGTTTTTAGTGATCGCTCTCTTTCTGACGGCCCTGATCGACAACTTAGAAGCCAGCGGCGCAGGATCGAAAGAGCGATCGAATATTCCAATATCGAGCTCTAAAGAAACACCTTGAACCTTGAGTCCGGCATGGGTGGGTTCATCATCACAATATCGAACAACAACTCTACGATCTCGCATCTTTCCGGTCGTCCACGCGACACGATGGTGCATTGGAGTGATAGGATGTCAACACGAACAGGTTGCACGTTACAACTCTCGGTACTGGCTGCGGTGCTTATTGGGACGCTATTCCTGGCCGCTTACTCGTCGCATGCGTCAATCTGCACGGCGGGCACTTGCGCATCAGGTGGGTGCGGTGATGGCTGCATACTCGAGTTCTGCGGCATCAAGAAGAAAGGGACAAGCGATCCCATCGGGCCTGATGGCACTTACATCTACAACGATGGGTTGAGTTGGCCCGACCTGCCGAACGAATGCGACACGCTCGCATGGAGCTTGGTGAAGCAATTCCTTAAGTTCAAGGGGGGGCATTTCACGAGGTATTGGGAGGACAACTTCTATACCGAACCCGGGAAAGACAATCTCATAAAGCGAGAGATCCGATCCGAGCAGTTCGGGACCTACCAATGGGACCCCGCGGGGTACAGGGTAGAATCAGGTTCCGGCGTCAATATGTATTATGGGCCGGTTAAAGGCGGCTTTCAAAGCTATGTCAAAGAGAAGTGGCCCTCTTCAGGCGGCTCGCCACATTTTGAATGCCGTCCATGTGAAGGCCTGTATCTAAGAGCCGGACCCGTCTTCTTTGGCAGTTCCAATCTTGTTAAGGAAACACTCACTGCTCCCGTTGAGTTTGACGAAGATCAGCTCGCTGAAGTTTGGGATTACTGGCGGACCAAGTCTACGGACACAGGTGGCGGCCATCGTGTTATCCGAACGGACGACCACTCGTCGTGGCCGATTACTTATCTGAAGGCTACGGCACAGAATAGCGCCGGCGAGGAGACATCCGTCGTTGTCGACATCGACTGGAATAATGATCCGTCCACGCGCATTCAGGAGTGGGACTCGCCTGATGATACCGGCCGCTACACCTACACCGAAGAGGGGCCGATTGAAATCAAGATCGGGTACTCTAACCGCATCTTGATCGAATACAACGGCCCCAACGGCGCGATCAGTCGCATTACCCGGAAACACCAGCCGGTGGGCGGTTTGGAATCGACCGACCTGCAGATGGACTACGTGTATTTCGGGGCTAACGATCCGTTGGGCCCCGAGGATTCGTTGAAGCACATCGTGGTGTCCAAGCGGGGTAGCCCCTTGAAACCGGTTGCCTGGGTTTTCTTTAAGCGCCTCAAGGCGCCGGGCGAAGACCACGATGGGCACGTGACCGGCGTGATTTCTGGCGACCAGGCCTCGCGCTTCGCCGAGGCCATGGGGATCGATGACAACCCATCCGCAACGTACAGCGAAGCCCAGTTCAACGGCCACGCCACCCAACTCGTGACCTATGACGCGGCGGGCAAGGCCATCAGCATTACTGTCGGCGCCTGCTGTGGGAGCTCCGGGGGCAAACGTAGCTTTACGTACAGCACCTACGACGGCACGGATTACAACCGCTGGGTACGCCGGGACGAGATCGATGAGCGAGTGTCCGGTAACGGTAAACTCACTTACCGCTACCTGAACCATGAAGGCCAGGTCATTCACGAAGAGGTGCGGCTACACACCACCAGCGACAGCTCGCGGTCATTTCACACCCACTACAGATACGACGTCACCGGGCGTTTGATCGAGGAGGCGACGCCTGACGCGATCAGTGCGGCCGACCTGCATCCGAACAACAACAACAACAACAACGACGACGACGACGGGACGTTCACGATCACCTACAACAGTTCCCAAGGGCTGATCCGTGAATACGTCTACGACATGGACGGCTACGATGGCTTGAAGGCGCAGTATTACGACAACGCCACTTTTGGCGGGCAGCCCGTGCTTGAGCGGGTGGAAAGCTATGTCGGCAACAGCCTCTCCGAGCTCGACGACATCCCCGAATTGGATGGTGTGTCTAGCTACAGCATCAGGTGGATCGGCAAGATCAAGCCCGCTCCGGGCGCTTACAGGTTCCGAGTGGACACCAATGCCGATGTTGAAGTGTACCTTGATGGTGCGAAGGTGATCGACACGAGCTCAGGAACGACGGAGTGGCCGGTGTCCCCGGCTCCCATGGAGCTGTTGTCATTGGGTCATCAATTTGAGGTGCGCTACATCCCTCCAGCTTCGGGCGAGGGTTATCTGGATCTCAAATGGACCAACGACGACGCCACATACTGGGGCATCTCTCCGCGTTCGCTGTATTCTCTGGTCGGTGCGAACGGCCCGCTGGTGGAGACGAAGATCAAGCAAGGCAGCACCAACACGCCCATCACGCTGGAAACCCGAGAGTATTACACCCCGGACCAACGGCATCTCTCGAATCCTTCTAATTACCGAAGCGACATCGAGCGCTGGGACCTGATCAAGAAAGTTACGCGTTACATCGGTGAGGGGGCGGGCGCTCAACCGATCACGCAGAAGACGGTTTACGAGTACCCGGATGTGGAAACAGCAGGGCCGCCGATTGTTCCCGCCGCTTTCTATGATCAAGCGGGTT
Organism: Phycisphaeraceae bacterium; assembly: GCA_028282805.1. Taxonomy (GTDB): domain Bacteria; phylum Planctomycetota; class Phycisphaerae; order Phycisphaerales; family Zrk34; genus JANQHD01. The sequence goes on from JANQHD010000024.1 coordinate 181,378, forward strand.
ACTTCCCGAAATGGCGTAATGTCAAGGTTCAGGTCGGTGGCGCCACGGGCAATGAGGCCTGGATGGTTACCCGTGAAGCCTACAACCATCGTGGGCAGGTGGTTTTCCGGCAGGACGAGAATGGCTCTGTTACGTTCTATCAATACATGCCGAAAGACAACGGCGTAGGTTATGATGAAGATGACAACGATGGTCTGGATCGGGGACCGGTTATCTATACGATTCGCGATCTGGATCCCTCAACAAGCAGCGTCGACAGCTTGAAATCAACGTACTCGACCCCCAGCTATGATTACGATTTGGATCTGGCACACCCCTCCGACAGCGAGACCGACAACGACTACCTTCCGGACCACTTCGAGACCCCTTCCGGCGGGCTGAATCTGGTCACGGTCACTCAGTACGATGCCCTCACGGAACGATTACTCAAACGTACCGAAGCGGACGGGAAGGTATCCCACATCGTTCAAATCCGGCACTTCCCCGATGTGGCTTCGATCGATCCGGGCGAACCGGCCGACCACCCCGAACTCACGGGTTACCCCGGGACCACGATCGAACGGCGCGTCTACCCCAACGTTTATAACGATGGCGGCACTTGGAAGACAGGGGGACCGGTTCGCATCACGATTTCTGAAACCGATGGCCGCGTTTTGAGCACGATGACGGCTGCCGAATCCGATCCGGCCAACCCGATCCTGGATAGCAACGGAAAACCGATCGCTTCTGTCGAATTAAGCGACCTGACCATTCATTCGCGCACAGACTATCTGTATAATGAGCAAGGTCAGCAGATCGCGGAAATGGTGTATACGGGGGCAAGCAGTTACGACAAGCGTGTGACGAAATATGACTCGCTGGGCCGGGTCAGTGAAGAATTGCTCGTGAACGTTCAGGGCACGGAGCCCGATGTCAGCGACGACACCGGCTTGTCAACTTTCTACACCTACGGCGTCGTCGACAACGCGGGCACCTACGTGGTCGAGAACCGTGTTTACCCCAACGCGAACAGCTCGGGCGGTTGGGTTGCGCCCCCGGTTCAGGTTACGTGGGCCGATGCGGAGGGCAAGACGTTGCGCTCGTTTGCGAAAGCGGCTTCCGGGGGCACTTGGAGCGCAGGCGACCCGCCCGATGCCTCGGAGTCATTGGGAAGCGAAATGGCGCGCACCGAGTACCTCTACGACTGGCGTGGCCGAACCCAGTACGAGCGTGCTTACCACGACCTTGCCACGTCGGCTTACTATGAAACCTCTTACTTGGCCTACGACAACCAGGGTCGGGTGATAGCGACCGAGGACCCACTCGGCGATGTCCAGGCCACGGTCTACGACCTGGCTGGCCGGCCCATCGAGCAGTGGGTCGGAACCAGTTATGCCGCAGGCACGCCCGTCGACGATCCCAGCGACGGCGGCTCAAACGACCTGAAGCAGGTGTCCGCGACGACCTACAAGACATGGACCCCCGGTAGCACGACCTACTACAGCAATCTTGTGCAATCACGGTCTACGCTCAAGGCGAACATCGATACGAGCTACACCTTTAGTTCATCCAGCCAATCAACGACCTACGGCTACGATTCCGCGGGGCGGTTAACCACAACCACGACGCCCGACCCGGACGGCGCGGCGAGCGGGTTGCCCCTGAAGACGATCCGAACGCTTGATCCTGCGGGTCGCGCGACAAAGATCCAAATCAAGAGCGTGGGGGCTTCCGAAACCTTATTGGGCCAATCCGAAAGCGTTTACGACGAGGCCGGACGGATTAAGCAGTCCAAACGCTACAAGGTTGATTCGGGCTCAGGCACTAATTACCTACTTACCGAGTACGACTACGACGACGCCGGCAGACAGGTGCGCGTCAAACACCCCGCCGGTGGTTACACGAAAACAGACTACGGTACGTATGGCCGGATCAACAGGACCATGTTCATCTCGTCGGAAGGAACCCCCGATAACGCCACCGACTTCGATGGGGATATCGGCTTGACCGAAACCAAGTATTACTACGACAAATACGGAAGGGTTACCCAGGTCTTTAACTATGCGCGGTTGCACGACGCCCTGAGTTCCGAAACCGGGACTGTCAGCAGCATCGCCTCACGCTGGACAACGGGCACGTCGTACTGGTACGACGACGCGGGCAGGCAGACTCACCTGATCGTCCATGCTGGCGAAGAAGGCGGCGACGGTTTCATCTACCAACTCATCGAGCCCGGCGCCAGCAGCGACCACATCGTCACAAAAACCGAATACGACGAAGCAGGCCGTGTCAGCGTGGTGACGGACAACAAACTCACGAAAACACGCACTTTCTACGATGACTTGGGACGACAAACCTACGTAGTGGAGGGATGGGACGAGACGATCACCACTCCCATTCAAGCCCAGAGCCCCGGCTCACGAGACGCGGACGTCAACCGCGTGACGGCGTACACCTACAACGCGTCGGGACAGGTCCTGACGCTCACGGCGATCGATCCTTCCGGGGATGGCAGCGCGACCGCGGACGATCAAACGACCACCTACACCTACGGCGATGGCTCTTCGCCTGTGACGACCAACAGCCTGTTGGAGAAGATCAAGTACCCCGATGGCGACGACACGAACAACAATGTGCAATTAACGTATTACGCCGACGGTTCGCTCGCCACACGCACCGACCAGCGGGGCACCGAGCTCACTTATGTCTACGACGACGACGGTCTTCGAAAAGCCCAGAAAGTCACCCAACGCGACCAGCACGTGACCGGCGTTCAAACGGACGATTCGGTGTTGGCCATGACCTACACCTACGACGAGTTGCGCCGTCCCAAGCAGGTCACTAGCCACAGCAGCGCCACCGATGACCACGACACCGACGTGATCAGCGAAGTGGAATACGCGTACAACGGCTTGGGCCAACTGGTCAGTGAGAAACAGGACCACGATTCTCAGATCGATGAGATAGGCACGGATCATGAGACGCAAACCGTTGCCTATGCGTACGACGACACGATGGACACCGTGGACACGAACAAGTTCGCCAAGGGCCACCGTTTGATCTCGACCACGTATCCCAACGGCCGCGTGGTCCACACGGTCTACGGCGGTGACGGCGCCAACCACACCGGCCACGGCGGGATCGACGACGCGATCTCACGCGCCAACGGTTTGGCGTCCGACGCCGCGGGCGATGAGGCCGATCGCATCGTCAGCTACGCGTACCTTGGTGATGGCACCATTTTGACCAAGGACATGCCGGGCCCGAACATCAAGCTCTCGGCCTGGCAGGAAGACACCGGCGGCGTGGGCAATTGGGGCGAAGACCCGTTGGCGGGCGTGGACCCAAGCGACAGCGCCAACAACGGTCGGATCGATCGCTTCGGCCGGGTGATCCGTCAACATTGGGCGCAGTACTACAGCTCCGGCGAACTTTACGCTTTCCGGTTCGATATCCACCACGGCTACGACGACGCGTCGAACCGCAAGTACGCCGACCGGGCGGTCTACAAGGGTTACTCCCAGGTTTACGACTACGACAACCTGCACCGCCTCGTCGACTTCAAGGCCGGGAAGTTGAATACGGCCAAGGACGACCTGGCTACCGGGGCCGGCGGGGATGACGTGTGGCGCCACCAACGCCGCAACTGGAACCTCGACGCCCTGGGCAACCAGAAGGACGTCGACGACCTCGGCCTGGCCGATCGGGTCGAGGGCACGCACAACCTCGCCAACGAGATTGAGACGCTCAAGGTCAGCAAGAACATCGCCATCTACCGCTCCAAGCAGGAGTTCAACACCGGCGACACCTCGGACCTGTGGACCGAGCTTAGTGGGTACGGCTCGGTGAGCGTATCCGGCGGACGGCTGAACACCACGGTCGAAAGCGGCCCGGGTGGCATCTGCCTGGCTTTGCTTGGCGAAGACGCCGGCCCCGTCTCTCCCTACCCGAGGATCGAGTGGCCCGACTCGTGCGGCGTCGGCGATTACATGGGCTTCGTGTTCGGATTCAAGAGCGTCGATGACTATTGGATGATGGTTGCCGAAGTGACCCAGGTCACCGACACAAGCCCGCTCCAAGGGAAATACAAAAACATCCTGTATCACGTCGTGGACGGCACACCGGAACTGGTCACCGGATCGTCAGAACTGACGATCGGGTTCGATATTGCACCCGCTGCACGCGGCAAGCGCAACTCGTTCAACGGCAGCGTCGCCCACGAGTTCGCCGAAGGCTACCCCAGCGGTCGGATCGGCATCATCTCCAGCATGAACGTCAGCTACAACTGGTACTACCTGCCCTGGAACGAACCTAAGAACACCCCCTTGGGACGCTGGCTGGACCAGTGCACCTTCTATCCCGGCAACAACGTGTTGAAGCTGACCGGCGACTACAAGAAGCAACAGACACCGACACTCCTGAAGAACTTCCGCAGCGACAAGTTCAAGGCTGTCTTCAAGGTTACGCGCTCTTCTAGCTACCCCAACTCGTCCGCCCGGTTCGTGTTCGGCGCTAAGGACATGGAGGACTTTGCTTTCCTCGACTTCTACCACGTGGCCAGCAGCACTTACAACGTGAAGAACGCCTATGTCATCTCAAACGGGAAACTTCCCGAAGCGCTCTCCGTCACCTACAACGCCGCTCACGTGGTCAATCCGGCCTACGACGACCCCATCTGGTACGCGGTCATCGTGGACCCGGACGCAACAGGCAACAAATACCTCCGCGTCTTCGAGGGGAGTTCGCGATCGGAGCTCAACAGCCGGATTGCCAGCAACACCCACAGCATGTACAGCGAAGACGTCGACCTGCCGTTGGACGGCGGGATGATCGGCTTTACGTCCAGGGTTGGCGTCATCTACATCGACGACCTGTCCGTTTATTCCTGGGACGGCCAAGGCTGGGTTCAGGACATCGAAGAAACCTTCGACACCGACGCCTCGGGCTACGCCGAGCAATCCCCCACCTACGACGCCGCCGGCAACCTCACCTTCGACGGCCAGTTCCACTACCTCTACGACGCCTGGAACCGCCTTGCGTCGGTGTACCGCGCCGGCACGTCATCCACCATCGGCGCAAAGATCGCCGAGTACAGTTACGACGGTGCCGGCCGCCGCATCGTCAAGGCGAACGCGGAGACGCTGGGCGACCTTGCCACCACGGAGCACTACTACCACGCCGGCCAGCGCCAGATCGAAACGCGTGACGGCTCGGAACAAGTGCTCCAGCAGCACGTGTGGGGCCTGATGTACGTCGACGAGCTGGTTCAGATCGGCGTGAACCAGGACCCGCTCAACGCGTTCAGCGGGACGAACCTCGAGAATA
>JANQHD010000050.1 GCA_028282805.1 Phycisphaeraceae bacterium
TTCAACTACGACGGCACGGTGTCGCTGGTGGACTTGAACTTCATCGGCACCAACTTCGGCAGCAGCATCGCGGCCCCCGCCCCCGGAAGCGCCCCGGCCCCGGCCGTGCCCGAACCGGCGAGCCTGATGGTGTTGGGTATGGGCGCGTTGGCGCTGAGCCGCAAGCGGCGGTAACGACGAATCACAGTAGATGCCCTCCATTTGGGAGCCCGCGGTCGGTTGATCGCGGGCTCCGTTTGTGTCTGAGCGATGGCGATCGATTGGGGGTGCCCGCGATGCGGTGTTTGTGGTATTATGAGGTCGCATAGCCGGTTTTACGCACACTCGTGGAACGCCACCAATCGGGGTTGACCGCCCATGAACAAGCCGAGATACATCGCGTTGTGCTTCCTGCCGGGCAACCCGCACTACGAGCAGATGATCGAGGGGGTGCTGGATTTCGCGCGCCACCACGGGCGGCGGTGGTCGTTTCTCACGGCGCCCGAGTCGTTGAACCTGTCGCTGTTGGACCTTCAGGGCTGGAACGGTGACGGCGTGATCGCGGGGCTGAACACGGCGCAGGAAGCGGCGCTGGCCGGGCGGGTATCGATGCCGGTGGTCAACGTGACCGGCACGCTGGCCCGCAGCCCGGTGCCGCGCATCAGCGTTGACAACGAGGCGATCGGCGAGCTGGCCGCGGAACACCTATTGGGCCAGGGCCACCGCCGGCTGGCGTTCTACGGGTTGGAGCAGATCGCGTTTTCGCGGCGGCGTCAATCCGGTTACGAGGCGCGGCTGGCCGAGCCGGGGTTGAAGGCGAGCGTGTTGCTGGCGCGCGACACGTTCCGCGCGCACGGCTACCAATGGCTCGACCAGCTGACGCAGCTCGAGCGGTGGCTGGGGGCGATCGCCAAGCCGTTGGGGGTGTTTGCGGTCAGCGACTACCGCGCCCGCATGGTGCTCGACGCGTGCAACAAGCTGGGCTTGCGTGTGCCGCACGACGTGGCGATCCTCGGCGTCGACAACGACACGACGATCTGCGAGCACTCCGAGCCGACGCTCAGCAGCATCGCGCGCAACAGCTACCGGGCCGGCCTCGAAGCGGCGCGGCAGCTCGACCGCATGATGCTCGAGGGCGCCGGCGTGGCCGACCGCGAGGTCACGATCGAACCCGAGGGCGTGGTGCAGCGCGAGTCGACGGACGCGATCGCGGTGGAGGACGCCCGGCTGCGCGAGGCGGTGCACTGGGTCCACCGGCACATCGACCAACCGATCTCGATCGAACGGCTGCTCGAGCAGGTGCACGTCTCGCGGCGGTGGCTGGAGTACGAGTTCCGCAAGGCGTTCGACTTGTCGCCGCACCAGTACATCACGCGCCGCCGGGTCGACAAGGCGAAGAAGATGCTCACCGGGCCCGAGCGGGCTTACGTGGCGGAGGTGGCCAAGGCGTGCGGGTTCACGTCGGCCAAGCAGTTCAGCGCCGCGTTTCGGCGGATCGTGGGCCAAAGCCCGTCGGATTACCGCAGCGATTGAGCCGCACGCCGCCCGCGGCTTAGCGCCAACGCGCCAAAGCCCAACAGCAGCAGGCTCGCCGGCTCGGGCACCGCCGGGCTCGTCGGCACCGACCGGCCGAAGTTCGTGCCCAGCGCGTTGAGGTCGGCCAACGACACCACACCGTCGTAGTTGAAGTCGCCGGCCTGCCACGTCGAGCCCGTGCCGAAGCCCGCGCCCAGCGCGTTGAGGTCGACCAACGACACCGTGCCGTCGCCGTTGGCGTCGCCGCGGTAAGTCGCCAGCAGCCGCACGCGGTCGACAACGGTGTCGGCGTTCGTGTCTTCGTACAGCACCGCCAGCGCCGTGTCGGTATCGGCCAGGTCGGTGCCGGTCATCGCGGTCTGGTCGAACGTGCCGGTGATGCCGCCGGCCGTCATCACGACAAACGTGTCGCCCAACGCCGGGGCGGCCTGTTGGTTGATGACCAGCCCGCCGCCGGCGAGCAGCGCCTCGTTGGTCACCGCGACCCGGTCGTGCACGGTCGGCGAAAGCAGGTCGACGCCCAGCGTCACGCCCGGCTCGACCTTCAGCTCGTCGGGCACTTCCAGCACGGCCGCGTCGTGCTTGAGCGTGTCGCTGACGAGCGTGATGTCGTCGTACCACGTCACGCCGTCCCACCTGCGGAAGCGCAGGTTCAGCAGCGAACCGGGCGTGCCGGTGGTAAAGGTGTCGGTGTCGATCAGAAACGTGTAGCTGTCGTTGGTCGGCCCGTAGGTGATACTGCCGTACGAGCCGGCGAGCGTGTCGTCGACGTCGATGATGCCGCTGTCCCACAGCACGGTGCCGTCCTGCTGTCGCAGCTCGACGATGAACGAGTCGTTGGTCGCGCCGATGCGCCAGCCGGCCTCCCACGCGTTGAACGAGAGCGTGTAGGTCTCGCCCTCGACCCAATAGGCGCCCAGGTCCTGGTTGATCGCGGCGTTGTTGGTGTTGTGCAGGCGGCCGGTCTTGGTGAAATCGGCGGGCGCGTTGCCGGTGGCCTCGTCGTCGATGTTGGACTTGTTGGCCAACTCCTCGTGCCAGCCGTGCACGGTGTTGTCGGCGATGCCGGGCGGGGTGTACGAGGCGGTGGTGAACTCGAAGTCGTGGTTGTCGATGAACACGTTCAGCGGCAGCGTGCCGATGCCGGCGGCGCCGACCTCGACGTGCTCGCCGGTTTTCAGCAGCGTCTGCTGGGTGATCGACCCGTCGTTGGTGCCGAACGGCGCCAGGTGCCCGGTGGCGTTGATCAGCTTCTTCTCATCCGACGACTTGTCGTAGGTCGCGGTGGCGACGGTTTCCCAGGCGCTGCCCTGCACGACGGTCTCGGTCTTGTTGTTCGACACGGTCTGCCAAAACTTCTCGGTGCCGGGGCCGATGTCGACGTACTTGAGCTCGAAGTCGATCCGCTCACCGGTCACGGTGGCCTTGAGGTAGTGGCCGGCGCTGAAGGGGATGCCGTCGGTGACGATCTGCGTCACGCCGTTGGAGATCGACAGCGTGTTGTGGTGCACCTCGCCGGCGAGGAAGAGGTCGACGCCGTGGGCGGCAAGGGTCTGCCAGAAGTCGGTGGCGGCGCCCTTGTCGGCGTTGGCGGCGCTGGTGGTGTTGTCGTAGTCGCGCAGGTACAGCTCGCTCGAGCCGCGCACGCGCACCGGGGTGAGCACCGGCGTGTGCGCCTGCACGACGATGTGGTCGATCGTCGGGTCGGCGTTGGCGGCGGCCAGCAGGTTATCCAGCCACGTCAGCTGCCCGCCGTCGACCGTACCCAACACCGAGCCGGTGCGGTTGTCGAGCTTGACGCCGGGGTCGTCCTGGCGGAACGCGTCGATCGTCACCATCAGCACGTTCTTATTCTGCACGGCGTAGGCGGTGTCTTCGTAGGGCGTGCCGACCGGGCGCGCGGGCACGCCGTTGATCGTGCCGCCGTAGAGCGTCTGGCCCGTGCCGTCCTGCGTAAAGTGCCGGGCGAAGGCCGCCTTGAAGTCGGGCACGAGCTTGGCGCGGCTGGAGTTGACGTTCCAGTTGTTGTCGCCGAGCTCGTGGTCGCCGACCGCCGGGTACGGCGTCAGCCCACGCGAGGTAAAGCGGTCCATCCACTGCGCGTAGTACAGGTCGGCGGCGTTGTGCAGCGCCGCCTGCCGGTTGGCGTGGGTGTTGTAGGTGCCGAAAATGTTGCGGCCGGTCGTGTCGTGGTGCCACTCGCCTTCCACCAGGTCGCCGGCGACGAGCACCATGTCCGGGTTCTCCCCGGCGATCGCGTCGAGGTAGTACGACAGCGTCGACTCGAAGCCCGCCGTCGTCGAGTCCTTCCAACCGTCGGGGTAACCGGGGTAGCCGACCAGCGTGCCGATGTCGGCGTTCATAAAGTCCGGCAGGCTGATGAACGACCAGCTCTCTTGCCCCAACGCCCGCCCGCTCAGCGCGGCGCACACCACCATCGCGATCGCGACAGATCGGCCCAAACCGATAACACGGCCACACTCACGGCTGCTGCGATAGATCATGAAACGCCTCTCCAAGCTTTGCTGCGCAGTTGATCGCGGGCCGGTCGCGGGCCCGCGTGAGGGTAAAACAACTACTGAATTAATACCCTTGAACAGCTTGTTGTAGACAAGGATGCGGCCTTTTGCGCAAAAAGGCAGGCCCCCATGCAAAGCGACTCGCCGCACCTCACGGGCCGGCCGGGCGCCACTCGCGCAGCCGGATATTGCGCCAGCGGACCTCGAGCGGGTCGGTGCGTTTGCCCACGCCGTGCACCTGCAAACCGATGTGGCCGGAGCGGTCGACCGCGTCCATCACGCTCGCGGCCGGCTTGCCGTTGACCCACGTGCGGATCACCGGGCCTTGCGCGACGATGCGGATCGTGTTCCACTCGCCCACTTTGTAAGCGGTGCGGTCGCCGTGCGCTTCGGGCAGGCGCAAAAGCCAACCGCGCCGGCCCTCGTCGTAGACCGCGCCGGTGTAAGCGCGCCGCGAGCCGTCCATCTCCACCTGGTAACCGCGCAACCGCCCGGTGCGGTTGTCGAGCCCGCCGTCGACGTTGCTTCGCACCTGGATGCCCGAGTTCAACTCGGCGTGTTGCTTGACCTCGGCAACCAATTCGAAGTCGCGCAGCGCTTGCCGCAACACGAGGAACGTGTTGGGTGTGTTGGGCGCGGTGGTGCCGACGATCACGCCGCCTTCGACGCGGTAGGTCGCCTTGCCGCCGACGGGCGTCCAGCCGTCGAGGTTCTCACCGTTGAAAGGCCGTGTCCATTCACCGGGGGTGTAGGTGCGCGCTTCGAGCGGCGCGACCCACACGTTGCGGAAGCGCACCGGGCCCTTGGCCATCGAGGCGTGCGACTGGAGCACGACGGGCCCGAGCGCGACGCCTTCGTCGCCGCGCGGGTTTTCTTTTTTCTTCGGGCCGTACGTCGAGCGGGGCGCCTCGACGTTGTCGTGCACGAGCTTGCCGTTCCAGTAAACGCTCATGCGCGCGTTCTCGGTTTTTTTGCCGGCCTTGTAGCGCGGGGCGCGGAAGAAGATGTCGTACGCCTGCCACGTGCCGGGCCCGGTCGAGGCGTTGACGTCCGCGGCCTTGATCGAATAAATCGCCCCGGCCTCGTTCTTCTTCGGGGGGTTCGGCCCGGGCTTCGTGCCGAGCACCTGCACCTCGTAGAGGCCGCCGAGGAACACGCCGCTGTTGCCCGCCAGCTGCCCCGCCCCGCCGGGCGGCGCGTACCACTCGACGTGCAACCGGCAGTCGCCCAGCAGCATGACGGTTTCGCTGGTGGGGTTGGCGCCCTTGCCGAACGCGACGTGGTCGACGGTTCCGATCGGCTTGTCGGGCTTGCCGCCGGCGAGCTTCGGTTCCTTGACGGGTTTGAACGCCAGGTTGCCCCGCTCGCTGATGAGCGGCACCGCATCGGCCGTGGGCGCTGCGCCGACGCCGAGCGTCGGTGTGTCGTCATCACCAAACGCAAACGACGCGGTCAGCAGGGTCAACCAAAGGGCGAGCATCAAGCGAATCATCGCGCGACTCCGTGAGCGGGTGCCGTGATTACGACGCAGAGAATACCTCAAACCGTGCAACGGCGAGCGTCGCTTCAGCGACGCGGTGGGCCTCGTCGAATCGCGACGCGGGTACCGCACGGGGGCCCACCCGCGGGTGGCATTCGCCGCGTGTGGGTTCTCACCCCGGCCCAGTTACGCACAAGCCCCACCCGAACGGGTGGGGGCGGAGCGGGTGGGATTCGCTCGGGCTGCGCCCTCGCGGCGCCTCGCCCCGCTCGGCGTCGAACCCACGTGACGCGGCATTCGCCGCGTGTGGGTTCTCACCCCGGCCCAGTTACGCACAAGCCCCACCCATTCGGGTGGGGCTTGTGCGTAAGCGGAGCGGGTGGGATTCGAACCCACGGTACGGTTGCCCGTACACACGATTTCCAGTCGTGTTCCTTCAGCCGCTCGGACACCGCTCCGTGGGTCGACCGATCGCGTGCAGATGCGTATCGTAGCGACGCGAAACCGAGTGTAAAGGATACGCCTTGAAATACCGTCGACACGATCTGCACGGCATCCTGGTGGTCGACAAGCCCGTGGGTTGTAGTTCCATGGACGTCGTCCGCCGGGTGCGGTTCGCCGCGGGCCACTGCAAGACCGGCCACGCCGGCACGCTCGACCCGCTGGCCAGCGGCGTGCTGATCTGTTGCCTCGGCAAGGCGACCAAGGCCGTGGACCTGCTCATGGGCCAGACCAAGGTGTACGAGACCACCGTCGACCTGTCGGCTTTGACCAACACCGATGACGCCGAGGGCGAGCGGCAGCCGGTCGACGTCGCCGAGCCCCCCACCGCTGCGCAGGTGCGCGAGGCGCTCGACCGCTTGACCGGCGACATCCAACAGACGCCCCCCGCCTACAGCGCCATCAAGATCGACGGCCAACGCGCCTACAAGCTCGCACGCAAGGGCGACAACGTCGACATCCCCGCCCGCACCGTGCGCATCGATCGCATCGCGCTGCGCCGCTACGGCTGGCCGACGCTCGAGCTGACCGTGACCTGCGGCAAGGGCACGTACATCCGCTCGCTCGCCCGGCAGATCGGCGGCCTGCTGAACACCGGCGGCCACCTCACCGCCCTCCGCCGCACCGCGATCGGTCATTACACCATCGACCGGGCCACCCCGCTCGACGCCGTGCCCGAGCCGTTGATGCCCGAGCACCTCACCCCCGCCCCCGCGCTGCCAGAACGCCCCTGACTCGATACAATCATCCGCACTGGGGAACGTTTCGTTCTTCGAGCTTCGAGTCTCGAGTTTCGAACTTCTCCCCCGGCCCCGTAGCTCAGCGGTCAGAGCAGTCGACTCATAATCGATTGGTCCCTGGTTCAAATCCAGGCGGGGCTATTGCCGTGCCTGGGCTTGAACCAGGGACCGCGGACGCGTAGCGGACGCACGTCCCGCAGGTCACGCCGCAGGCGCTGCGCCAGCACAATCCAGGCGGGGCTATTGCCGTACGCGCTGGCGTCCTTCGCCGTGGGCATCGCCGCCAAGCGCCGGCGCAGGTCCGCCTCGAAGCCAGGCGGGCGAATCACCGATATGATGTCAGGGCCTCGCCCAGGATGCGGGGCCCTGTTTTTTGGGCGCGTGGTTGAGCGCGCGGGAGGTCTTGATCCATGGGCGATCGTCTGGCGAAGAAGGTTCTGGTCATCGGTTGGGACGCGGCCGACTGGAAGCACATCCAACCCCTGCTCGACAAGGGGTGGATGCCCAACCTCCAGAAACTCATGGACCGCGGGGCCTACGGCAACCTCGCCACGCTCCAACCCATCCTCTCGCCCATGCTCTGGAACTCCGCCGCCACCGGTAAACGCCCCTACAAGCACGGCATCCACGGGTTCATCGAACCCCTGCCCGACGGCAAGGGCATCCGCCCCTCCGCTTCCACCACGCGCAAGTGCAAGGCCATCTGGAACATCCTCACCCAGCAGGGCTACACCGCCAACGTCGTCGGTTGGTTCTGCGGCCACCCCGCCGAGCCGATCAACGGCATCTGCATCAGCGAGATGTTCCAGAAGGTCTCGGTGCGCGGCCACGGCGAGTCGCCCGACCCCGGCAACTGGCCGCTGCCCGACGGCGTGGTGCACCCCGAGTCGTTGCGCGACGAGATCGCCGACCTGCGCCTGCACCCGACGGAGCTGACGGAGGAGGAGATCCTGCCGTTCATCCCCAAGGCGTCGAAGATCGACCAGGAAAAGGACCGCCGGTTGCAGGTGTTCGCCAAGCTGTTCTGCGAGATGGTGTCGGTGCACGCCGCGGCCACGTTCGCCGCCGAGGCCAACGACTGGGACTTCATGGCCTGCTACTACGACAGCGTGGATCACTTCTGCCACGCGTTCATGGAGTACCACCCGCCGCAGATGGCGCACGTCAAGGACGAAGACTTCGAGGTCTACCAGGACATCATCACCAACGTCTACCGGTTCCACGACCTGATCCTCGGGCGCCTGGTGGAGCTGGCGGGCGAGGACACGACGGTTATTTTGTGCTCGGACCACGGCTTCCAGTGCGACCACCTGCGGCCGAAGTCGACGCCGCGCGAGCCGGCCGGGCCCGCGGTGTGGCACCGCGAGTACGGGGTCATCGTGATGGCCGGGCCCGGCATCAAGCGGGGCGAGGTGATCCACGGCGCGTCGCTGATCGACATCACGCCCACGGTGCTGACGCTGATGGGCGAGCCGGTCGGCGAGGACATGGACGGCAAGCCGCTGGTGCAGGCGTTCGACGAACCCGTGTGGGTGCAGCGCATCGCTTCGTGGGACGACGTCGCCGGCGAATGCGGCATGCACGACACGTCGAAGCGCGAAGACCCGTTCGAGGCGCGCGAGGCGATCAAGCAACTGGTCGAACTCGGCTACATCGACCCGCCCGATGAGAACGAGGAGAAGGCGGCGCAGAACGCTGCGCAGGAGGCGAAGTACAACGTCGCCCGCGCGTACCTCGACGGCGGGCTGATCGGCGAGGCCACCGAGCTGTTGGCCGAGCTTTACGAGGCGAACCCCGAGGAGCACCGCTACGGCCTTCAGCTGGCGCGTTGTTACCTGGCGCAGCGCCGGTACCACGACGCGCGGGAGTTGGGGCACCTGTTGCTCGATCGCGCTGATCGGAAGCAGAGGGAGACCGCCGAGGCCGCGGAGGCCCGGGCCAAGGAGCTGGACGAGCGCGGCGACGAGCTGCTCGACGAAGCGCGCAAGGCGGCGCGCGAGGCGTACGAGAAGGCGGTGGCGCAGGAGAAGGAAGAGGCCGAGAAGGAGGGCCGTGACCCACGCGAGATGCGGCCGATCGACCAGTTCATCACGCGCGAGCGGCTTGAGAAGCAGCGCGACCACCTGGCCACCATGGCCGAGCGCTTGCGCCACAGCGACCCGAAGGTGACGCCGTCGGCGCACCTGCTGATCGGCACGCTGGAGTTCGGCGAGCGGAACATCGACGCGGCGCTGGAGCACCTGCTGGCCGCCGAGCGGGCCGAGCCGCGCCTGCCGGGCCTGCACAACCAGCTGGGGCAGGTGTACCTGCGGATGCGGCGGAACGCCGAGGCGCGGCGCGCGTTCGCCAAGGCGCTGGAGATCGACGGCGACAGCGCCACCGCGCACGAGGGCATGGCGTCGGCGCTGCACCGGCTGGAAGAACACGAGCAGGCCGTCGACCACGCGCTGACGGCGGTGGAGCTGATGCACAACATGCCCCGCGCGCACCTGCGGTTAGGTGTGACGCTCAACGGCCTGGGCCTGTACGAGCAGGCGACGCGGGCGTTCGAGACCTGCCTCAAGCTCGCGCCCATGACCGGCGCCGCCCACCGTTGGCTGTCGCGCATCTACCAGAACCGTTTGCACAAGCCCGACCTGGCCGCCGAGCACCGGCTCAAGGCCGAGCAGATCCGCAAATGGCGCATCGAACGCCGCCGCGAACGCCTGGCTGCGCAGGAAAATGAAAACGCTTAGCAGAGGTGTGGGCTTATCGTTTACCACAAAGGCGCAAAGAAGCGCGAAGACACGGAGGTTGTTTTTGGTAACCCCAAAATAACTTTGCGCCTTCGCGCTCCTTTGCGCCTTTGCGGTATATCAAGCCCGGTTCCGATAGAGGTCCGGGTCGATCACCGTCATCATGCGGTCGACGGCGTCGCCATCGAGCCCGAGCAGCGTCGCGACGCGCTCGGCCGCAGCGCGGTCGCCGGCGAGCAGTTCGTTGTAGCTGACGTCGACCGATTCGAACGCGTCGTTAGCCGCGAGGTGCGCTTCGATCTTTTCCATCTGCTGCGCGAACACGCGCTTCATGGCCTCGGCGGGCAGGTCGCCGCCGCCCTTGCCCTGGCGCTCGAGCATCTTCGCCTGGCTGGCCAGGATCTCGTCGGGCTCGCGCCGCATCATGACCACCTTGTACCGCCGGTCGGTCGGCAGGTCGGCCAGCAGCAGGTGCACCATCTTGACGACCTTGCCGCCCGCGTCGTCGAGCCAGCCGGCGTCTTGCTTGGTCTGCTTGACCGGTTCGAACTCGTAGTAGCCCTTGGGGTTGTCTTCGTCGGCGGCCCGGACGCCATCGGTCAGCACCGCCAGCCCCGCCGCCTCGAGCATCTTCATCATCATGCTCGTGCCCGACCGCGGCAGGCCGGACACGACGATCACCGTTTGTGCGTCGTTTTGGGTCATGGCGGGGATTATAACGAGGCGGACCCAGAAATACGCGAGAAAATGGGCTTGACCCCGCCCGATTGAATGCCATAATTGGGCATCATGTTGACGCGGTTCTTCTATTTTGTGTGGCGATTTATCGGCGGCCCCAGGCCCGTCCCGGTACGCGTACGCAGTAGGAGGTAACCCCCGCACAACCTTCGTTTGCGATGCCCCGAGGCGAGCCGCCTCGGGGTTTTTTGTTTGTTGGAACGCCACGAAATGGTCGAAACCACATTAAGCACCCGCGCCCGACGCCCCCACGCCGCGCGCCCAAGGAGCAAGCCCATGATCGTCGTCATGCAACCCGGCGCCTCGCAGGAGCAGATCGATTACGTCGTCAACCGCGTCCACGAGATGGGCCTCCGCGACCAGGTCATCAACGGCACCGAGCTGTCCGTCGTGGCCGTGATCGGCGACGACCGCAAGAAGGACCGGCAGGTGTTCGAGACGTTGCCGGGCGTGCAAAAGGTCGTCAACATCCTCGCGCCGTACAAGCTGTCGAGCGCGGAGGTCAAACCGGACCGGACCACCGTGGCCATCAGCGACGACTGCGTGGTGGGCGGCAGGCAGGTGCCGGTGATCGCCGGGCCGTGCAGCGTCGAGGGCGAGGACCACATCCTCGAGTGCGCCCGCGCCGTCAAGGCCGCCGGCGCCACCGCGCTGCGCGGCGGCGCGTTCAAGCCCCGCACCAACCCGTATTCCTTCCAAGGCCACGGCGAAGACGGCCTGAAGATGCTCGACCACGCCCGCGCCGAGACCGGCCTGGCCATCGTCACCGAGGTCGTGACGCCCGCCGACGTCGAGCGCGTCGCCGAGTACGCCGACTGCCTGCAGATCGGCACCCGCAACGCGCAAAACTACGAACTGCTCAAGGCCTGCGGCCAACAACCGCGGGCCGTTTTGTTCAAGCGCGGCATGGCCATGACCATCGACGAGTACCTGCTCGCCGCCGAGTACATCCTCGACGCCGGCAACCCCAACGTGATCCTCTGCGAGCGCGGCATCCGCACCTTCGAAAACCACGTCCGTAACACGCTCTCCCTCGCCGCCGTCGCCGAGGTGCACAAGCGCAGCCACCTGCCGATCACCGCCGACCCGTCGCACGGCTCGGGCCACGCCCACCTCGTGCCGTCGCTGACCTACGCCTCGGTCGCCGCGGGCGCCGACGCGATCATCCTCGAGGTGCACCCCGACCCACAGCACGCCCTGACCGACGGCGCGCAATCGCTCACCCCCGCCGAGTTCACCGAGATGATGCCCGTGATGGCGCGCATCGCCGAATCCATCGGCCGCGCCCTCGCCCCCGCGCCCGTCAACGTGTAAACGAACCCAAGCCGGACCGTAGCGCAGCGCAGGTCCGGATCGCAAACTCAGTAAGCAGACCCGCCCGCCCCGCCGTTCACGATCGCCACGCCCGCCGAGCACCCCAGGCGCGTCGCGCCGGCCTCGATCATCGCCGCCGCGTCGGCCCACGTGCGGATGCCGCCCGAGGCCTTGACGCCGAGCCCCTCGCCGTAGTCGGCCATGAGCTCCACCGCCTCGGCCGTCGCGCCGCCCGCGGGGTGAAAGCCGGTCGAGGTCTTCACGAAGTCGCACCCCGCCGCCTTCGCCGCGAGGCACGCGGCCTCGATGCGCCGCTCGGCCAGGCCCGCGTCGCCCGTCGCCATCAGTGCCGCCGACTCGATGATCACCTTCACCAACACGTGGGGATTGGTTTCCTTCGACGCGGCGACGACCGCCTCGAACTCCGCGGTCGCCGCGTCGAGGTCGCAGCCCAGCAGGTACGGCAGGTGGGCCACGAAATCGATCTCCTGCGCCCCCGATTTGACCGCGACCGTCGCCTCGCTGCACTTGACCGTCAGGTCGTTGGCCCCCAGCGGGAAGCCCACCACGGCGCACGTCTTGACCCCGCTGCCGGCGAGCTTGCCGCTGACCATGGGCGCGAACACCGGGTTGACGCACACGCTGGCGAACCTGTGCTCGAGCGCCTCGTCGACCACCCGTTGCACGTCCGCCCACACGGCCTCGGCCTTGAGCACGGTGTGATCGATCATCGCGGCGACTTCGCTCGGCTGCGGCATAACGGTGACCTCCAATCCAACATCATACCGCCAGACGCCGCAGCGCAGCGAGGCCGGTTATAAGAACGATGTCATCAGTTGTTCTGGGCCGGCCGGGCGTCGAACAGCGGGTCGCCGACGTGCGCCGCGGCGAAGGCGGCGGCGCGCTGGCGGCACGACGCGCACTCGCCGCACGGCGAAGGGCTCGACGACTGGCACGTACGCGACAACCGCCACGGCACGTCCATCTGTTCGCCGGCCTGCACGACCTGTTCGAGGGTCATGTCGATCAACGGCGTCTCCACCGTCAGCGTGCGGCCGGTCTCGACCTGCGCGGTGTGCTCGAGCATGACCAACGTCTCGGTGATGCGCGAGACGACCTCGAAGTCTTCGCCGCACGAGATGGGCCAGACGATCTTCAGCGCGCCCAGCCGCACGGCCTGCGCCGCGGCGACGGACAGCAGCTGCAGCTGCGCCAGCGGCGCACCGGCGCTCCCGCCCTGGGTTTCGTGACGCACGTGCTCGCAGCTCAACTCGCAGCGGAACGCCGGCTCAAAGTGCTCGGCCTGGCGGACGAACGCGGCGCGGTGGTGCGCGTCGCTGGCCCGGCCGTCGTGCACGTAAAGCCAGGCCACGCCCTCTTGGCCGAGCGTTCCCGCGGCGACGAGCGACCGCATCCCCCCGCTGTTGAGTAGTAACGTGTGGATCTCGCGCATGGACAACCTCGTTTGCGACCCACGAACGTTATCGGCCAAACCGCCGGCGAATCGTTATAATCGCCGCCCCGCTCGCGACGTGATTTAACGACAGGAGCCCATCGATGCCCCACGACTACCCGAAGGAACTGACCGCCGCCGTCGCCGCCGTCCGCGCCGCCTCCGCTTTGTGCGCGGCGGTGCAGGCGCAGATCTCGCCCGAGGTCCTGGAGAAGAAAGACCGCAGCCCCGTGACCGTCGCCGACTTCGGCAGCCAGGCGCTGGTGTGCAAGGCCATCCGCCAAGCGTTCCCCAACGACCCGATCATCGCCGAGGAAGACGCCGGGGCGCTTCGGGAAACCGAAAACACCGAGTTGCTCGACCGCGTCGTGGCCAACGTGCGCTCGCAAGAGCCTGGCGCGAGCGCCGACGACGTGTGCCGGTGGATCGACTTCGGCGGCGCATCGGAGTACGCCGACCGGTATTGGACGCTCGACCCGATCGACGGCACGAAGGGCTTCCTGCGCAAGGAACAGTACGCCGTGTCGCTGGCGCTGATCGTGGACGGGAAGATCACCGTCGCGGCGCTGGGTTGCCCGAACCTGCCGGAGACGGTCGACGGCGCCGGCCCGCGCGGCGCGATCTTTACCGCCGTCGCGGGCCAGGGCGCCTCGGTCATCGCGCATAACTACGACACGGCGCAGCCGATCAAGGTGTCGGACACGGCCGACCCCGCCGACGCGCGGTTCTGCGAGTCGGTCGAGTCGGGCCATTCGTCGCACGGCGACAGCGAGACCATCGCCTCGCAGCTGAACATCACCAACCCGCCGGTGCGGCTCGACAGCCAGGCGAAGTACGCGACCGTGGCGCGCGGCGAGGCCGACATCTACCTCCGACTGCCCACGCGCAAGGACTACGTCGAGCGCATCTGGGACCACGCCGGCGGCGTGCTCGTCGTGCAGGAAGCCGGCGGCACCGTCACCGACGTGCTCGGCAAGGGCCTGGAGTTCACCCACGGCAAGGGCCTGGAGAACAACAAGGGCGTCATCGTCACCAACGGTAAGCTCCACGACGCGGTGCTGGCCGTGGTCGAGGAACTCGGCATCGGCCGGGACTGAAAGGGACTAACCACAGAGGCACAGAGACACAGAGATGTTTTTCTAGTAAGCCTCTGTGTCTCTGTGCCTCTGTGGTAAAAAATGAACACTCCCACAACTCAACCCGACTGGTTCGCCCGCAACTGGAAGTGGTTCGTGCCGCTGGCCGGCGGCATGGCGCTGCTGGCGGTCGTCAGCTGCGCCGGGGGGGTCTTCTTCTTCGCCATGCACATGATCCGTTCGAGCGAGGTGCACGACATGGCGTTCGCGCGAGCCTCGCAGCACCCGGCGGTGGTCGAGCGCCTCGGCGAACCGGTCGAGGAAGGCCCGCTCGTGCTCGGCAGCGTCCACGTCAACTCCGACGGCTCGGGCGAAGCCGACCTGCAAATACCCATCAAGGGCCCTCACGGCAAGGCGCAGATCAACGTCGAAGCCACACGCACCGATGAGGTGTGGACCATGCACGTGCTCAACGTGGAGTTCGCCGACCCGTTTTACGTGATCCCGATCATCCCCGAACCGTAGGACTCATTGACCACGAAGGCGCAAAGGAGCGCGGAGACGCAAAGGCTTCTTTTTATAAACAAAGAACAACCTTTGTGACTTTGCCCTGCTTTGCGCCTTTGTGGTAGATACCTTCGCCATGATCCGGACCTGCGCTGCGCTACGGTCCGGCTTGTGCTCTGATTAATCGCCCGCGAAGGGGGGGAGCGTGAGGTCGGCCTTGGCTTCGACGCGCTCGATCGATTCGGTGAGGCCGGCGTCGTTGATCACGACGTGGACGCCGCAGATGCGGACGTCGCCGTCGGCGACGCCGAACGGTTCGGGCATGGAGGTGGTCATGTACTTGATGACCGATTCCTTGCGTCGGCCGAGCACGGAGTCGTAGGGGCCGGTCATGCCCAGGTCGGTGATGTAACCGGTGCCCTTGGGCAGGATTTTGGCGTCGGCGGTGGGCACGTGGGTGTGGGTGCCGAACACGGCGGAGACGCGGCCGTCGAGGTAATAGCCCAGCGCGATCTTCTCGCTGGTCAGCTCGGCGTGGACCTCGACGACCTTCGGCGCATCTTCGGGCAGCTCGTGCAAGAGCATGTCGACCGCGGCATAGGGGTCGTCGGCGGCGGGCCCGGTCATGTGCAGCCGGCCGAGCACGGTGATGACGAAGAGCGGTCGGCCGTCGGGTGTTTTCAGCTCGGTGTAGAGCTTGCCGCGCGCGGCCTCGGCGAGGTTGGCGGGGCGCGCGACGCGCGGGTCTTTCTCGAGCACGGGGACGATGTCTCGCTGGCGGTAGACGTGGTCGCCGAGCGTGACGCCGTCGAGGCCGTACTTGGTGAGCTTGTCGAAGATGGCGGGGGTGAGCCCCGAGCCGCCGGCGGCGTTCTCGGCGTTGGCGATGACCAAATCGGCGCCGTAGCGGTCGCGCAGCACGGGTGCCTGCTGGCAGACGATGCGCTGACCCGGCCGGCCGACGATGTCGCCGAAGATGAGGACGCTCAGAGCCATGGGTTCAAGTTAACACAACGCCCGGGCGGCGGCGAATTGTGGGCATTCGTTGCGCGAACTATCATCATGGGCGCTCATCAAGAGAGGAAAGCTCATGCGTGCGATCGTCACCGGCCAGGTCGGCATGGACAAGAAGCAGTACCTCGAAGCGGTGCGCGACACGGCGGGCAACCACGGCGAGAACATCGCGGTGTACCACGTCGGCGACCGGATGTACGCCGAGGCGCCGGACGTGCCGGCCGGGCGGATCCTGGACCTGCCGCTGAGCCGGCTGCACTCGATCCGCCGCGCGGTGTTCAAGGACATCGTCAGCGAGTCGGCCGAGCAGGAGCACGTGATCGTCAACACGCACGCGACGTTCCGTTGGCGTCACGGGCTGTTCCGCGCGTTCGACTTCGACCAGATCGAGGCGTTCAAGCCGGACCTGTTCATCTGCCTGGTCGATAACGCCGAGTCGGTGTTCCACCGGCTGCACGACGAGCACACGCTCGACGCGACGCTGAAGGACATCATGGTGTGGCGCGAAGAGGAGATCATGGCCACGGAGCTGCTGGCGCAGGCGATGGGCTGCGGCACCGAGTGCTACATCCTCAGCCGGGGGCGCGACGGGATCACGAGCGAGTCGTGCTACCGGCTGGTGTGCAAGCCGGGCATGCGGAAGGTGTACCCGTCGTTCCCGATGAGCCACGTGGTGGACATGCCGGACGTGCTGGCGGAGATCGACGCGTTCCGCGCGAAGCTGGCCGAGCAGTTCGTGGCGTTCGACCCGGGGGACGTGGACGAGAAGCTGCTGCTGGACAACGCGATCGCCGCGGCGCGTGAGGGGCGGGACTTCATCGAGTCGCGTGTGCCGTTCAAGGGCGAGCTGGTGGAGGTCAAGCTGCCGGTCAAGCAGGTGCTGGACTGCGCGGGGGACATCGACGGTCAGATCTACGCGCGCGACTTCAAGCTGATCGACCAGTCGGAGATGATCGTGTCGCTGGTGCCGGAGCTGCCGGGCGGCGTGCCGGGGCTATCGAGCGGCGTGGAGCGCGAGCTGCAGCACGCGTTCGAGGCCGGCAAGGACGTGTACGTCGTGTGGAAGCCGCAGAAGAACCCCAGCCCGTTCATCACCGAGACCGCGACGAGGGTGTTCGCGAGCGTCGAAGAGGCGCTGGCGTACTTCGACGAGCGGGGGCTGTTCGTGAAGACGCACTTGTTTGGGTAAGGCGCTAAGCGGCGAGCGGCTTGGCGCGCATTGAATCGCGCATAAAAAGAACCCCACGGTTCGCTGCGCTCACCATGGGGCTTGGGTTCAGAACTCATGACTCAAGTCTCAAGACTCAAGCCTCAAGACTCATATCTCACGGTTGCAGGTTGCCGCGTTTGGGGGCGAGCTGCATGAGCGTGGGCAGCAGGTAGTTGGCGTTGCGGTAGACGAAGACCTGGCCGCTGATCGTGAAGGGCGCGTCTTCGCCCTGCTCGGTGATGATCGACTCCATGTCTTCGAGCATCTTGCACGGCATCAGGTGCATGGGCGGGTCGGCCAAGCCGTCGGAGTCGGCGTCGAAGGTGAACAGCCAGCCGGTCATGCCCTCGGTGGTGCGGGTCATGCGGCCGCGTCGGTTGAGCACGAACTGGCCCTCGCGCATGAGCTTGACGCTCTTGCGTGCGCCGGGCGCGGTGCCGACGCCCTGGCCGTAGGTCGATTCGCTGATCTGCGGGGCGGGTCGGGCCGGTTGGATGATCGGGTTTTCCTCGCGCCGGTTGAGCATCTCGTTGAGCACGTCTTCGGCGCTGCGCTGCTCGGCGTCGTCGGCCGGCTGCGTCGTGGGCGCGGCATCGGCTTGCGGTTCGTCGGGTTGGGTCTGCTGGGCGGTGACGGTGGCGATGAGGCAGGCGCACAGGCCGGCGCTGAGCAGGCAGGCGAGCGTGGTTCGTGACATGACCGACTCCTTTCGACCGGGTATGGCCGCAGGTTACGGCGTGGCGCCGCGGTGTTCAACCGAGGCGGGCTTTTTCGGTGCGTCGCCGCCCGCCGGGGGGGCGTGTGGGTCGACCTTGCCGAACACCATGCGTCCGGCGGCGGTCTGCAGCATGCTGGTGACGACGATGTTGACGGTCTGGCCGATGTGGTCGCGGCCGTTCTCGACGACGACCATGGTGCCGTCTTCCTGGTAGCCGACGCCCTGGCTGTGGGACTCGCCGGGCTTGATGACCTCGACGACCATCTGCTCGCCGGGCAGGACGACGGGGCGCAGCGCATCGGCGAGGTCGTTGACGTTGATCACGTCCACGCCGCGCACGCGGGCGACCTTGGCGAGGTTGAAGTCGGTGGTGACCAGGCGGGCGTGCAGGTCGTGGCTGAGGTTGACCAGCTTCTGGTCGACGGTGGGGCCTTCGACGTCGGCGTCCTCGACGCTGACCTCGATCTTGGTCGAGCGTTGGATCTGGGCGAGGATGTCCAGGCCGCGCCGGCCGCGGGCGCGCTTGAGCTTGTCGGACGAGTCGGAGATGGTCTGCAACTCGGTGAGCACGAACTTGGGCACGATGACCGCGCCGCTGAGGACCTGGGTCTCGGCGATGTCGGCGATGCGGCCGTCGATGATGGCGCTGGTGTCGAGCACGATCGGCCGGTTGCCGCGGATCTGCTTAGCGAACTCGACGTAGGGGATGACGAAGCGGAAGTCGTCCTTGGTCTGGAGGATCAGCGAGATCGCCCCGAAGATGCAGATCACGCCGAGGAACACCTCGATGCCCTTGACCAGCTCGGGCGGCACCACCTCGCCGAACAGCACGCTGACGTACTTGACCAGGAAGCTGAGCGCGTAGGCGGCGAGCATGCCCACGACCAACCCCAGGAACACCCCCGAGACCTCCGACAGCCGCTTCTTCGGCGTCTTCAGGTCGAGCAGGATCAACAGCCCCGCGATCGCCAGCGCAACGGCGACCGTGGCGATGATCTTCCACTGCTCGCCGGCCTCGACGAAGGTCCGCACGGCGTACAGCGCCGCGACCGCGGAGGCCATGATCAGGAACAAGCCCCGCAAGATGAACTGAACCATTGCCGTGCTCCGAATCGAGCCATAGACCCGGGCCGACGGCCGGCCCATCCCCATAGTTTATCGGCAAGTCGGCTACTCGGCCGCACCTGGCTCGGGGTCGATGTGGGTTTCGAGGTCCACGATGGGTCTTAGCGGCCTGGCCCGCCTGCGCCGTGGGACTTGGTCGACCAGCACGGCCTTGGTGGCCGTGAGGTTGCGGATGACCTCGTCGATCAGGCCGATCAGTTCCATCATGGCGTGGTGGTCCATCTGCCCGCCGTGGCGCAGGTGGCGCTCTTGATCGAGCACACGGGTCAGGTGCTGCATCGCGTTGAGCGTCAGGCGGAACGTCACGTCCTCGGCCGGCAGGTCGGCCTGTTCATCGGCCCGCTCGGCGCCCTCGAGCCATTCGACCACCACCGGCAACCCCGCCAAAAGCAGGCAAACCAACTGCTCGCGGGCGTGCGGGTTGGCGACCTTGCGCACGATCAGCTCCACATCGCGATACGTCGGGTGGCTCTCACCGCCCAACCAGCGGTAGATCGTGCTCTCGCCGCGCCCGGTGATTTCGCTGATCTCACGGACCGAACTCAGGTTCTGGTTTATCAACTTTTGCAACAGTGCTGATATCAACTCGGTAAAACCCCGCTTGTGGGACTAAAAATAACGTTTACACCGCCCCCGGTGCCCAAATCCCGCAATAATCATACCAACAAGGCAGGTATTAATTCCCTGCGACGTGCGATCGAACACCATGGTCGCAGTCGTGTGCATGAGCCAATGGCCTGTTTCGCTTCGGCGGATCAAAGGTCATCGTCAGGACCCCCGACCCCTCTGGCTCTAAGCGCGGCTGCGGCCACCTTTTTTTGGTGATCCCCTTTCGTGTTCCCTCCACAAGTGCAAGATGGTCAAGGACTTTGGGCGATCCCAAAATAGCATGGCCGGATGGGGATATCCAGAATTAAAACACCCCAATCAATGAATACTTGCCAATCTGCGGGTATCCGATACACTAGCCTATCTTGACATGAATCCGCCGAGGTATCGGCCGCACGAGCAAGCGGCCAGGCGTCGGTCGGCGGAGGATCAACCAGCGGCCTCATGCGATGGGGCACAGCTCACTCGACGCCCTCGGGTACACGCCCCATCGCACCAGGCCGCTTGTTTTTTGCCCTTAAGGAGGCAGGACCATGGCCGAAGACACCGCAACCCCCGAGGCAACCGAAGACAAGCTCGAGCAGTCGGTCAACATCGAAGACGCCGGCCCGGCACGCAAGAAGATCGCCATCGAGATCCCCGAGTCCCGCATCGACGGCAAGCTCGAACAGAACTTCGCCGACCTCCGCGCCGAGGCCGTCATCCCCGGCTTCCGACGCGGCCGAGCCCCCCAACGCCTCATCGAAAAACGCTTCGGCTCCGACGTCCGCAACGAGGTCAAGACCCAACTGCTCGCCGAGTCCTACCAGCAGGTCGTCGAGGAAAACGACCTCCGCGTCATCGGCGAGCCCGACATCCAGGACGCCGACGACCTCGAGCTGCCCGAGGCCGGCCCGCTCAGCTTCGTCGTCGAGATCGAGATCGTCCCCGAGTTCGAGGTGCCCGACCTCAAGGGCATCGAGGTCACCAAGACCAAGGTCGCCGTCGGCGATGACCAGATCGACACCGAGGTCGAGCGCTTCTGCGAGATGCAGGGCCAGATGAAGCCCACCGACGACAAGATCGCCGAGCAGGACTACCTCACCGCCGACGTGACGATCAAGAACACCGACGGCCAAACCGTCAGTGAAGAAGAGGACCTGAACATCTACGTGCCCGGTGAGAGCCGGAAGTTCAAGGGCGTCGTCGCCGGCATCCTCGTCGAAAACCTCGGCAAGGAACTGATCGGCAAGAAGTCGGGCGACGCCGTCACCGTCACCGCCACCGGCCCCAAGCAGCACGAGAACGAAGCCCTGCGCGAGGCCGAGCTGACCATCGACATCGCCATCACCCGCAGCGAACGCATGGAGCCGGCCAAGGTCGAAGACCTGCTGCCCATGTTCGGCTTCGAGAACGAAGACGCCCTGCGTGAGCAGATCAAGACCAACCTCGAACAGCGCGCCGAGACCGAGCAGCAGTCCGACATGCACAAGCAGGTCTCCGACAAGCTCGCCGAACTCGCCGACTTCGAGCTGCCCGAGGGCCTGACCGGCCGGCAGGCCGAGCGTTTGCTCCAGCGCCGCCAGCTCGACCTGATGTACAAGGGCGCCAGCCCGCAAGACATCGAGCAGCAGCTCGCCGAGCTGCGCAGCGCCGCCGAGGCCGATGCGCAGAAGGAACTGAAGACCTTCTTCATCCTCGACAAGGTCGCCGAGCAGATGGAGGTCGACGTCGCCGAGGGCGAGATCAACGGCCGCATCGCACAGATGGCCGTCCAACAGGGCCGCCGCCCCGAGAAGCTCCGCCAGGAGATGGCCCGCTCCGGCCAGCTCGAGCAGCTGTTCATCCAGCTCCGCGAGCAGAAGACCATCGACAAGATCATCGCCGACGCCAAGGTGACCGAGCTCGAGCCCGAAGCCAAGCCCGCCGCCGCGAAGAAGACCACCAAGAAGAAGACCTCGAAGAAGACGACCAAGAAGAAAACCACGAAGAAGAAAACGACCAAGAAGAAGTCCGGCAGCTAACCCGTTAGCCCCCGGTTCCACCGGGGGAGTTGAAACGTTTAGCCGCGACCCAAAGGGGAGCGCTATTGAAATCCGGAATCCGGAGTCCGGAATCCGGAGTCTCTTGGAACACGGAGCTACGGTGAGGTTTCGCGCGCGTACGCGCAGTCGTCGTCGCCCTCAACTAACTTGGCGCCGGCGTCGCGCAGGAACGCGACGAGTTCCAACCCGAACGCCGCGACGTCTTCTTTCGGCCCTTCCGAACTAACGAAGTGCAGGTCCCGGCCCGCCTTCTCGCGGTAGAACCACACCATCACGCGCCAGTCGTTCACGTCGCGCCCAGCCTGGTCGGATAGCTGCCCCGTGTGCCAATCGACCGACTTGATCTTGTCCACAGGCACCCGGACGTAATCGAAACGCCGACCGAACACGCGGTAGCCGAACCACACCTCCGCCGGTCGGTCGCCGTCCGCGACATGGACAATCGAATGGCGGGTTGTGAACAAGCCCACGAACTTGATCAGCAACAGGCGCCAACCGCCCGAACCCTGAAAGCAACCCCAGGTCACCGCCCCGACCAACAACAACCAAACGCCCGACTGGATCAGCCCCACGCCGTGCACGAGGTTCCACACGGCCAAGCCCACGAAAAACAGCACGAACCCGCCCATCAAGGCGATACCGAACAGCACACCGACCACCTCGACGCGCCGCTTCGGCACGGGCAGCTCCGCTCGGATCGTGCGGTCGGCCGAGTGCGCCTCATGCATTGAACACCATCCCGTTGCGGCCGGTTCGGTCAATACGATCACCGCGATGCGCGGGCGTGTCAACCGCAAACCCGCCCGCGGCCGGCCCCACCGCCGCCCGGTCCAACCCACCATTAACGTGTCCCCAAGCGTGGCCCCTTGTTTTCTTATTCTAATGTTCTTAAGAACATTAGAATAATTCACGAACCCCGGTGGCACGTTGCGTGAGGGCGGTTGCGCAAAACAACCGACGGGCCTTCGGCGGAACAACGCCTTTGCGGTAAACTGCGCCGCGGAGGCATATCCATGAAACACCTGTTCGCGATCGCGTTCCTGCTGGCGACGACCACCGCTTGCGCAGCCGAAACCAAGCCCAACATCCTGCTCATCCTCATCGACGACATGGGCTACCCCGCGCCGAGCTGTTTCGGCAACACCGACATCAAAACGCCGAACATCGATGCGCTCGCCGAGCAGGGCATGACCTTCGACAACGCCTACGCCTGCTCGCAGTGCACGCAGACGCGCGTCACCCTCTTCTCCGGCCAATACCCGGCGCGGTTGAACATGACCAAGGTCATCAACAGCCGCCACTGGCCCTACATGCGCATGCTCACGCCGAAGGTCGTCAAAAAACTGCCCGCCGAGATGCACACCACGTTCAACATGCTCCAGGGCGCCGGCTACGTCACCGGCATGACCGGCAAGTGGCACGTGGCCAACCACTACTCGGCCGCGTCCAACCTCAAACACCACGGCATCGAGTACTTCAAACGCTACGGCTTCGACGAGGCGGGCGGCGGCGACCAGAACGGCACCAACGACAAGGGCGTCGATGCGCTGACCGACGACTGCATCGCGTTCATCGAACGCCACAAAGACGAGCCGTTCTTCTATTACCTCTCGCACTTCACGGTGCACACGCCGCTCAAAGCGCCGGCCGACGTGGTCGACAAGCACGCCAAACGCGGCTACCCGAAAACCACCACGCCCTGGTGCAACTTCAACCAACGCCCCACCGCCGAGTACCTGGCCATGCTCGAGGTGCTCGACGACAGCGTCGGCCGCATCACCACCAAGCTCGACGAGCTCGGCCTGGCCGACAACACGATCGTCATCTTCACGTCCGACAACGGCGGGCTCGACCGCATGGCCAGCTGCGCCCCGCTGCGCGGCGGCAAGGGCATGGCCTACGAGGGCGGCATCCGCGTGCCCATGATCGTGCGCTGGCCCGCCAAGGTGAAGGCCGGCTCGACGTGCAGCGCGCCCGTGCACATCGTCGACTACTACCCCACGTTCCAGCAGATCGCCCACGGCGACCGGCGCGACCAGCAGCTCGACGGCGTCAGCTTTTTACCTCTGCTCAAAGGCTCACCCACGCTCGACCGCGCCGCGCTCTACTGGCACATGCCGCACTACGTGCCGATGTACGCGCGCACGCCCTGCTCGGTGATCCGCAAGGGCGACTGGAAGCTGATCCACTACTTCGGCGACACGTTCGACACGACCGGCATCGTCCCCGAGAACCGCAAGGCCGCGGGCGTCATCGTGGTCGGGGCGCGCACGGAGCTGTACCACCTCCGCAACGACCTGAGCGAAACCACCGACCTCGCCGCGAAGCGCCCCGACAAGGTCGCCGAGCTGATGGCCGACCTGGAGAAGTTCTGGCAAGACACCGATGCCCCGATGCCGGAACTGAACCCGAACTACGACCACGAACGCTGGGCGAAAGAGGTGTCGAACCGGGAGAGATGAGTGAAATCCGGAATGCGGAATGCGGAGTCACCCAATCCCGGCGCGATATTTAGCGACGGCATTCATGCCGTTCATCGCCGTCCGCGGCGATATCTCTTACAACGTCCACGGCTCGCGCAGCGTCTTGCCCAACATCTTGTTCGCTTCCGCGTCGCCGATGATCTGTTGCTTGTCGGCGTCCCACTTGAGCGTACGTTTCAGGCGGGCGGCGATCGTGCCCAGGTGGCCCGGCGTCTGCGAACGGTGCGCGACCGCGATCGGCGTGAGCGTGTTGGGGTCGTTCTTTTTGATGTGCTCGATCAACTGAATCCAATGACTCTTCGGCGCGGGCAGGATGTGCTTCAGTTCACCGCTGCGCGCTTTGCGGTCGACGTCGCGGATCCACTTCTTGTCCGACGCGTTGATGTGGCCGCGGTTGACGTGCACCCAGCCGTGCTCGCCGATCCACTTGGTGCCGCCGGCGATGTCCCTGTGGCCGCCGGAGATCACGACCTCGACGTTGGCCGGGTACTGGCTCTCGACGCGGAACTTCGTGGCGGTGTTCCACAGCGCATCGGGCGAGGGGAAGTCGGCGATCGCGCTGACGGTCAGCGGGCCCAGCGCGCGGTCGCTGATCCCGCAGCCGAACTCCTTGCTCGCCAGCGCCCAGTGCGCGATGTCGTTGTGGTGCCCGACCCAGTCCAGCAGTTGGCCGCCACCGTAGTTGTAGTTCCAGCGCCAGTTCTTGTGGCTGACGCAGCGGTTGTACGGCATCATCCGCGACGGGCCGACCCACATCTCGTAATCCAGTTCGGCCGGCGGCGCGCTGTTCGGCGAGTCCTTGCCGGTCTTGTGGAAGTCGGTGTGCCCCGACGGCAGCCCCACCTCCACGCGGCGCACCTTGCCGATGTAGCCGTTGATCACCAACTGTACGCCGAGGCGCATCTTGACGGTGCTGCGTTGCCACGAGCCGGTCTGCCAGACCACGCCCGCTTTCTCGACCGCGTCGACCATCGCCACGCCCTCGTTGAACGAATGGCTGAGCGGTTTTTCGCAGAAGATGTGCAGCCCGGCCTTGGCCGCGGCGATCGCGGGGATCGCGTGCCAGTGGTCGGGCGTGGAGATGCACACCGCGTCGAGGTCCTTGCGGGCGAGCAGTTCGCGGAAGTCGTTGTACCCGGCGCAGTCCTTGTTCTTGTACTTCTGGTTCACACGGCCCACGGCCTTCTGCCGGTGGTTCGCGTCCACGTCGGCGATCGCCACCACGCGCACGTCGTCGTGGTTGAGGAAGTGGTTCATGTTCCCCATGCCCTGCCAGCCCACGCCGATGCAGCCCATGACGATCTTGTTGCTCGGGCCCTCGGCCCCCAACAAACGGGAAGGCACGAACACCGGCGCCGCGGCCAGCGCGGCCGATGCGGCGATGAAACGACGGCGGGTCCACTGCGTGCTCATGGTGTCACCTGTTCCTGGTTCAAATCGCACTAACCGGGTAATGACGGCCAACCCCCTGCATTTCTTGCATCGATCCAAACCCTTCTCAAAACCCGATCGTACCGTAGGCGCTAGCTCGTTCAAGCAATGCGTTCTGAAACCTTTTGACACGGGAGACGAACCATGTCACCACGAAGCTATCTGATCTGCCTCGCGGTTTTCTCGGCTTGCATCGCCGCGGTCACCTTAGCCGGGGAGCAAGCAACTCAGCGGTCCGGCGTGATCATCCGCAACGCGGAGGCAGACCAGGCGCTGCGGGCCTTTGCAAAGCACTTCTGCATCGAGCTGCGGAGCCACCATCACTGGCAGACCCCGCTGACCGGTCGCACCGCCGACAAGATCCGGCAATACATCCACCCGGATTATCTCGAGAAGCACAACCTGGCGGAGGGCGACCTGCCGATCCTGATCGAGCCGTTCAAGAAGCTGGTCGTGATTTACAGGATCTCCGATGACCACAAGTCCATCGTGTGCATCACCGAGAACGACGACAAGCAAAGGGAACTGTTCCTGTTCCGCCTCGAGGTCGAGGAGGGCGAAAGGTATTCCAGGTACGGGATCATGCCCGCCAGCCCGCCGGATGAAGAGACGGGCCTGTTCAAGCCGTGGGTGCTGCGGATGACGCTGCCGCCGGCCACGCCCGAGCAAGACGGCTGATGATCCCAAGCCGAGCAACCCCGTCTAGCTGCGACCCATAAGACAGCGCATCCGCCTTCTTGACCGGGTTATTCGGCAAGGCGATAATGTATAAGTCACGTGTGAATGGTCTGGCAAGCATGGAAGCGCGAACCATATGAAACCATCCAAAACAAAAGCGGTAAAAGCGTACATGGATGCTTCTCGAAAGCTTGGTCGAGAGATGAAAGAACCAAACAAAGCCCGTAATTTCCTCGTAAAAATCGGTATCGCAGAGAAAAGCAAGTCCGCACCCAACGGTGTTCGCCTAGCCAAACGATATCGCTGATCGTGGATACGGCGCTACCCTCCTTCATCCTCGGCTACCACGGGTGCGATAAAGCGATCGCCGAGAAGGTCTTTGCGGGGACGTCGGGTCTCAAGCCGAGCGACAACGACTACGATTGGCTCGGAGACGGCATTTACTTCTGGGAACACAACGCTCAACGTGCCTAATGACTTCGCAGTAGCGATGTCGAAGCGCCCTCACCCTTCCGGCCAGACGATCAAGCAGCCCGCCGTCATAGGCGCGGTGATATACCTTGGCAACTGCCTAAACCTCCTCGACAGCCAATACATCGAGATGGTTAAAAGGGCATACCGTGACCTGATTAAGTTCTCAAAAACAGCCGGCATCGATATGCCCCAGAACACCGGTGGCTCAGATTTGGTGGATCGAAAGCTCGATTGCGCAGTGCTCCGGATGCTTCACCAGACGAAAAAAGAAGTCAATGATGAGCCTTTCGACAGCGTTCGCGCCGCATTCTTTGAGGGCGACCCGCTGTACGAAAACTCGGGTTTCGCAAGCAAAAGTCATATCCAGGTCTGTGTACGGGACCTGCGATTGATCCACGGATACTTCCGCCCCCTCGACGAAAAAGGGGTGCCCATCATCTTCGAAGATCGTTAAACAGAACACGTAACCCCATCGCCGCGGCCGGCGATGAACGGCACGGAGTGCCGTCGCTAAATATCGCGCCGGGGTTCGGGTTCCGGGGGCAGGTTGCGGGGGCGGGTTCCGGGGGGCGGGTTCCGGGG
The DNA here is from genome assembly GCA_028282805.1 of Phycisphaeraceae bacterium. Taxonomy (GTDB): domain Bacteria; phylum Planctomycetota; class Phycisphaerae; order Phycisphaerales; family Zrk34; genus JANQHD01. Next base: position 26,927 of record JANQHD010000050.1, read on the forward strand.
GGCGGGGCAACGCGTAATAGCGGATCGTACGCAATGTGCGCGCCGTGGTGCGGTGCGCACCGGCGCGCGGGCGGCGTTTGTGGTGTGTGAGCGGGGGTGATTTTGACGCGGCGCGCGCACGGCGTCACTGCGGTGCGCGACCGGATGCGCATGGTTGGGTCACGCTGCGCACGGGGGCTGCGCGAACAAGGGGTGAACCTCGATAACAACACGCAATCGGGGGTGGGCGGATCGGTGAGGCGAGCGGACGACACGTTTGGGCGCGGGCGGTGTTTTAGTGGTTGCAGATCTTCGACGGGTCGGTGTTGAAACCGTCGGCGTCGGACTGGAACTTGCCGCGGGATTCGAGGAAGTCGATCAGCTGGTCGGCGGTCATGCCCTCGGCCGAGCAGGTGTAGAAGCGGGTGTCGGGGCCGAAGCGTTCGAGGATGTCGGCCCGCAGCGAGTCGCGTGTGTAGCGCTTGCCGGAGGCGATCATCATCTGCATGACCTCGTGGCCATGGACAGGGTCGGGCATCGGGGGTCTCCCGTGGCTTGGGTTGCGGTCGAACGAGTGGCAGCGGGTGCATTGTATCGCCTCGGGCGGGGGCGATGATGGGGGCGAAGCGTGTTTTTAAGGCTTGATCGGGGTAAACTGGGGGCATGAGCCCGATGCTGGTGATGACGCTCGCGCTGCGCCCGGCCGAACAGACCAGCGATCTGTTCCGGTCGCTGCTGATCGCGGGGGGAGTTCTGATCGGCCTGGTGCTGGTGGGCGCGGTGGTGTTGGTGTACCTCAAGCGTTGGGCGGAGCCGGGCGACGAGACGGAGGCGGACGTGCCGTTTTCGCTCGAAGACCTGCGTCAGATGTATATTTCGGGCCAATTGAACGACGAAGAGTACGCAATCGCCCGCGAGAAGGTCATCGCCCTCAGCCGGCAGGTTATGGGCGCCGCCGACGCCTATGATGAAGACGATTACGAACTGGGCGAGGAGCTGATCGGCCCCGATAACAACGCTGAAAATGGCGGGCAGGAACCGGAAACGACGTGACGGGCGTCTGATGTTGGGGTAGATTGTCCTTCAAGAGAAACGGCCCCAAAGCCGATCAAACCCATACAGGGCAGGGTTTGTGAGGCAAAACGCCCGCCATTGATGGTTATTAAACACGCTTTTCAAGGGCGTTAGACGGGAAAGACACGCGCATGACCAACGATTCAGGCAACTCCGATCAGGGCAAGGCCGGCGACGGCGGCAGCGGGTTCCGCGGCCGAAAGGTCACCACCTGCTCGTTCTGCGGCAAGACCAGCCGGGAAGTCGGGCCCATGGTCGAAGGGCCCAACGATGTCTACATCTGCGCCAACTGCGTGGACCTCTGCCAGAACATCTTCAAACAGGAGCGCCGCCGCGTCACCACCAATCGGCCCCTGTTCAACGCCATCCCCACGCCCCGCCAGATCAAGGAGTTCATGGACCAGTACGTCATCGGTCAGGACCAGGCCAAGAAGAGCCTGGCCGTGGCGGTCCATAACCACTACAAGCGCCTGCTCGCCGGCGAGCAGAAGAGCGGCGAGAGCCCCGTCGAGCTCGAGAAGTCCAACGTCCTGCTCATCGGCCCCACCGGCACCGGCAAGACCCTCCTCGCCCGCACGCTCGCACGCATCCTCAACGTCCCCTTCGCCATCGGCGACGCCACCACCCTCACCGAGGCCGGCTACGTCGGCGAAGACGTCGAAAACCTGCTGCTCAAGCTCCTCCAGTCCGCCGACTACGACCTCGACGCCGCCCAGCGCGGCATCATCTACATCGACGAGGTCGACAAGATCGGCAAGACCTCGCAGAACGTGTCCATCACACGCGACGTGTCCGGCGAAGGCGTCCAGCAAGCCCTGCTGAAAATGCTCGAGGGCACCGTCGCCAACGTCCCCCCCCAGGGCGGCCGCAAGCACCCCGAACAGCAGTACATCCAGATGGACACCTCCAACATCCTGTTCATCTGCGGCGGCGCGTTCGACGGCATCGAAGACATCGTCCGCAAACGCCTCGGCTCGCGCCGCATCGGTTTCGTCAGCGAGACCGAGGACCACACCTCCGCCGAGGGCCGCGCCGAGGTGCTCAGCCAGGTCATGCCCGACGACGTTTTGGAGTTCGGCCTGATCCCCGAGCTCGTCGGCCGCGTCCCGGTGATCACCCCGCTCATGCCGCTCGACGAGGAGGCGCTGATCTCGATTTTGACCGAGCCCAAGAACGCGCTGATCAAGCAGTACCAGCAGTTCTTCGGCATGGAGTCGGCCGAGGTCGAGTTCACCGACGATGCGCTGCACATCATCGCCCAGCGCGCCCTCGCCCGCGACACCGGCGCCCGCGCGCTGCGCGCCGTGATGGAAGAGGTGATGTTGGATTTGATGTACGACCTGCCCGACATGGACAACGAGAACGTGCGTTACATCATCAACGCCGACGCCATCGAGGGCCGCAAAGCCCTCGGCCAACTCGAACAGGTCCAGAAGAAAGAATCGGCGTAGCGCTCAAATCCGGAATCCGAAATCCGGAATCCGGAATCACTTTTCATAACGCGGCGCACCATTTAGCGACGGCACTGTGTGCCGTTCATCGCCGTCCGCGGCGATACCCCCCCCAAACACGTCCCACGCATCCATCCCCGTTTAGCGGCGGCCCAACGGGCCGCGCTCACCCACCTGATTCGTTGAGGTACTTCAAGGCGAAGCCGACGGCGCAGGCGACCAGTGAGCCGTAGAACATGGCCTTGGCGTAGCGGTTGACGCCGCGCGGCCGGCCCTTGTAGTGCTGGGTGGGCGACCACCCGCCATGGACGAGCAGCGCCCCGGCCATGCCGCCGAAGAACAGGACGTTGCTCGGGAGGTAGAGCCAGGGCCATCGGGCGTTCGGCAGGTTCTCGTCGCGCGACACAAACACGTACACGATCAGCCCGATCGGCAGCACGGCCAGGAGCTTGGCGGCGAAGAAACCGGCCGTCTTGGCGAACGGCAGGCGTGGTTCGTGGTCGTATTCGGCCCTGGAGCCGATGACGATCAGGACCGGCAGCGTGCCGATGAAGCTGAGCCCCCAGGCGGCGTTGCTCACGTCCCACGCCGCCAGCGTGATCGTCGCCACGACACCCACAACGATGCACGCCAAAGCGCCGCGATCCAGCCAGGTGTTGGTCTTCGCAGCGATGTCCTTGCTGCGGTCGCGCAGCTCGGTGTGCATGCGCCGGCACGCAAACACCGACCGGTGGAAACGGCTCCAGTCCGATCCGGCAAACCCGTAAGAATACACGGTGACCGCATCCTGCCCGGCGGTCAGCGTGAGCACGCTGTCGTCTTCCGAGTAATAGTCGATGGCCTGGAGCTGGCGCCAGTCGAGCGTGACGGCCCGACCGTCCGGGCGTTCGATGCGGAGCGTGTCGTCGTCGAGATGGATCACACGGGCGTGGTGGTCACGGGTCAGCCGACCATAGGCCAGCCAGAGCAGCACACCGGCCACGGCCATCCCGCCAACCAGGGCCCAGTCGCGCGCGACGGGTGTGCGCCCGAACCCCACCGACATCGCCAGCATGTAGATGCCGACGCAGAGGAAGACGCCCAGGCCGATCGCCGCGGCCGTGCGCAGGGCATGGCGGGGCGATGATTCGATGGTGAGGTCGAGCGGGACGTACGTGGAAGGGTACGTGCCCGGTGCCGCCGACACACGCCGGCGTAACGACGCCACCGAGTCGAGCCAGTCCTCGTCACCCTCCCAGTTGTCGTACAGCTCCGAGTCTTCCGCGACGACCCGGTCGATGGCGGCGTTGGCGCGTTCGATGAGGTCTTCGCCCGGCGTGATGGGGTGCGCCTTGACCCAGTCGTCGGTGTCGCGGGTGTAGGCGTTCTGTTCGCCCCAGTTGCCCTTGAGGCGAGCAATCACCTCGCACGCCGCCAGCGCTTCCCACGCCAGCGTCGAGTCGAGTTCGGGTCCGGCCGATGCGAGCACGGCATCGATCGCCGCGCATACCGTTTTCAGGCCGTCGGCCCGATGCAGGTCGCTCGCCCAATCGCAAGCCGTATCGTTATCAAATGGATCGACGCCCCACAGCCCCATCGGGTTCCCCTAACGGCTGGTGCCGCTGACCCGATACATCGTACCTCACGGGTCTATGAGCATAAACACACGGTTCGCGTCTTCATTGTAGCCCGCGAAACGCGCTCGACCGACCGGCGATCAATAGAGCCGAGCTCGCAGGGCACGGACCGGTCACGACGCGCCGCCATACCGGGTCACGCAGGGTTCTCACGGGCGGCGATCTTCTGTTTGATCGCTCCCAGGTGGTACGCGACGTGCGCCACAGTACCGATGGCCGCACCGATCGATCGGGCTTCCGAGGCCGCGTGCGATTCGATGGCGCGGCGTAACTCGTGGTACGCGCTGCGGAGCCTGTCCCGCACCCGCTGCCACGCCGCCTCGTTCAGCTCGCCGACTTCCCAGCTCTGCCGCCAGGCTTCGAGGCCGGGTGGGTTCGGGTCGCCTTGGATGAAAGTGCGGGCGGCCCCCATGGCGAAGACGACGTGGCTGACCTGGCCCGCGATGGAGGTGCCGCCGGTGGATCGCGCGGCGTCGGCGGCGTCGAGCTTCGCGAGCGCGCCAAAGTAGCCGGCGTCGGGAGAAGGCTCGGTAAAGTAAGCCCACGAGTTCGGTGGGCGCTCGAAAGCCTCATCGAGAACCGCCGTGAGCTGTTCGACTACCTCGTGGAGCGACAAGTCGGCCATCAAGAACCCCTTTCATGCACAACAAATAGCACGTCGCGTGCGTCGAGTCCATAAGACGCGCTCGACCGACCGGCGATCGACAGAGCCGGGCTCTGTGAGCCCGGACCGGCATCACAGATGCCGGCTCGGATCACCTCCACTAAACAAACCGCACCGCGTAGACCGGGGGCAGGTGGTGGCTGATCGTTTGCCAGCTGTCGCCGGCGTCGTCGGTGATGAACAGGTTGCCGGTGGTCGTGCCCATGACCAGACGCTGGCCCGTGGCGTCGACGGCCAGCGCGTGGCGGTAGACGATGTCGTAGGCGTGCTGTTGCGGCAGGCCGGCGCGGAGCACGTCGAAACTCTGCCCGCCGTCGGTGGTGCGCGTGACGACGAGTTGGCCGTCGACGGGCACGCGGGTTTCGTCCTTGACGCCGGGCACGAACCAGGCGGTGTCGCCGTCGTCCGGGTGCACGGCGACGGCGAAGCCGAACGTGGACGGGCCGGCTTGTTCGACCTCGGTCCAACTCGTGCCCGAGTCGGTGGACTTGAAGATGCCGTTGTGGTGCTGGGCCCACAGCTTGTCGGGCTGCGCGGGGCACTGGGCGATGCGGTGCGGGTCTTGCGTGTCGGGTTGGAGCGCCTCTTCCGGGGGCAGGTAATCGGCGCGCATGCCGTGCGCGGTCTGACGCCAGGTGGCGCCGGCGTCGTCGGTGACCCAAGCGCCGCCGCACGAGACGCCGAGCAACACGCGATCGGCGTTGCGCGGGTCGACGCAGATCGAATGGATGCCGGGGTAGTCGTACCCGCCGCCCATCCACTTGGCGCGGTCGACGTGGTTCCAGAGCGGTTCGACGAGCCGCCAGCTCTCGCCGCGGTCGGGTGAGTGGAACAGCCCGCCGGGGATCGTGCCACACCACAGCGCGCCGTCGCTGCGCGGGTCGGGTTCGAGCGCCCAGATCATCTCTAGGGACCAGGGTATCTCCTTCTGGCGCACCGGGTCGATGATCGCCGGCACACCATCGGGCTTCGGCGGGTAGGCGGGCGTGGTGATCTCTCGCCAATCTTCGTCGGCATCGCGCCGATGAAGCTTGTTGCCGAAGTGGCCGTGGCTGACCGTGGCGTACTCGGCGGCGTCGCGCGGGTCGTGCAGCACCATGGGCACGGGCGTGCCGATGAACGCCGGGTCACTTATCGACCACGAACCGTTGGTGCGTGAAACCGTGAACAGGCCCTTGCGTGTGGCGACGTGGAAACGGTTGGACATGGTTACCCCCCAGACAAAGCCTGCATGACGCAGACCGTCGCGTCATCCGGGACTTCGTCGCTCAAGTGGGTTCGGTCGCGCGCAGCGACCCCGTTGATGAAGACGACCACGTGCTTGCGGAGCGCGCCTTGGTCGTCGAGCACGTAGCTGCGCACCTCGGCCGCCTCGTCGAAGTAGGCGTTCAACAGCTCACGCACCGTGCGAGCGGATAGCTCGCGATCGGGGCAGGCGACGTGGCTGTGCAGGTTGGCCGTGAACGAGAGGCGGGCCATGGGCCCATGTTAACCCGGGCGTGTTTGAAACCAAAGATACTTTGCGAAAAAGCGGGTGATGACGGTCGCCGATTCGAAATACGACTGGACGCGGCGGCCGCCATCGGGAATGATTGATACGGTGGGTCGGCCGGCCCGCATCCCCCGCGGAGAAAGGCGTTGATGCGAAGGATCACCAAGCCGATTTATCTGACCGTGCTGTGTGTGGCGGTGTGCGGTTCACCGGCGAGCGCGATCGACGTGCGGAACGACGCGGGCCACCGGCTTCAGGAGCTCGAAGCGTGGGGCACGTCGCTGGCGTGGTTCGGCAACGGGCTGGGACTCAACGACGACGAGGCGACCAAGAGCCTGCTGATGGACATGCTGTTCGACCCGGCCAACGGGCTGGGCATGAACTACGTGCGCTACAACATCGGCGGCGGGCAGAACCCGGCGAACGGCCACCTGCGCGTGGGCGGCGACGTGCCGGGCTGGGTGCCGATCGAACCGAGCGACCCGCACGACCGGTCGACGTGGGCGTGGGATTGGGACGCCGATGTGGGCCAGCGATGGACGATCCACGCGGCGATCGACCGCGGCGCCAACCTCGCCGAGGCGTTCAGCAACTCCGCGCCGTACTGGATGACCCTCTCCGGCGACGTGCGCGGCAACACCGGCGGCGCGGAGAACATCGACCAAACGTTTTACTCGGAATTCGGCCACTACCTCGCGAAGGTGACCGATCACTTCGAGAACAACGAGGGCATCCGCTTCCGCACGCTCGAACCGCTCAACGAACCCGACGCCAACTGGTGGAACATGCCCGCCAACCCGGCCTCGACCGGCGGGCAGGAAGGCATGACGGTCAACAAGGCCAACCAGGACGCGCTGCTGCGCGAGGTGTTTGCGGAGATGAACGCCGTCGGCGTCTCGGCGAAGCTCGCGGCCATGGACGAGGCCGGCCACAGCTGGGCCCGCGACTCGTACAACACCTACGACCAGGACGTGCGGGACGCCATCGCGCAGCTCAACGCGCACGGCTACTGCTGCCACAACACCAACCAGTCGACGTCGCTACGCAACCTCGCCGCCAGCGAGGGCAAGCGGCTGTACATGAACGAGTGGGGCACGGGCAACAGCAGTGCGCTCAACGGCGGGCTGACGCTGGCCAACCGCATCACCCACGACCTCAAGCACCTGCAACCCGCGGCGTGGACGTACTGGCAGGCGATCGAACACCGCTGGAACAACGGCGGCTGGGGCCTGATCCACGCCAACTTCAACAACCCGTCGAACAACGTCGTGCGCCCGCAATACCACGTGATGCGGCAGTACACGGCGTACATCCGGCCGGGCTCGACCGTGCTCGATGTCAACGACGCCGACACGATCGCCGCCCACGACCCCGCCGCCGACACGACCGTGATCGTGGTGAACAACGACCAGGCCACCCCGCACACGCCGACGTACGATGTTTCGAACCTGCCCCAAGCGCCGACCTTCACGCGTGTGATCACCACCGACGCCACGAACAGCTTCGTGTCGCTCGGGCCCGCGTCGGTCGTCAACGGCCAGATCAGCCCAACGCTCGCCGGCGAATCGGTGACGACGATCGTCATGCACCACCGGCCGAACCTGGTGAACAACGGGAACTTCTTCAACCAAGGCTCGGTGCCCTTCAGCCCCGCGCCCGGCGGCGGGGTCTGGCGGTTCACCGGCAAAGCCAGCTACGCCGGCCCGCAAGACAACACGCACGACGGATCACACGCCGTCGAACTGCGCACCGACCTGCAGTTCAGCGCCGGCAAGGTGTACCAGGACGGTATCGGCGACGGCGTCGGCGAGTTGACGGGCGAGGCGTTTGAGTTTTCCGTGGACGTGTGGTTCCCCACGCTCGATGGCTACGACGCAAGCACCTACATCGGCCTGGAGTTCCTCGGCCCCGACGGTTCGACGCTGGCGCACGGCGGCGACTTCGATTACCTCAAGCGCATCGAGCCCGTGCTCGACGCCGAGTCGAACTGGCGGGTGTACAAGAGCGATACGGTCGCCGCGCCGCCCGGCGCGTACTACGTTCGGCCGGTGATCCGCTTCATCTCCAGCGGGCAGGGGGTCGGTGTCGTGTACGCCGACAACGCGTACCTCGGCGCGGTGGACGACCAACCGCGCGGCCGCGCGTGGGTCGCCGACGCCGGCGGCGCCTGGGACGACGATGCCAACTGGCTGTTCGACGTCGACACCGCGCGCCACACGACCTACGTCTTCGGCGACGCGATCAGCGCGCCCCGCACGATCGTTTCGTCGACACCCCAGACCGCCAAAACGCTGCACTTCGATTCGACGCACGCCTACAGCCTGCTCAGCCTGGACGTGCTGCTGCTCGACGGCGGCGGCGACGTGGCCGAGATCAACGCCCGCCGCGGCAGCCACCAACTGAACACGAGCGTTAAGCTGTTAACCGATGCGCGGTTCGTCGTGGCGCAGGGCGCCGCGCTGCACGCAAACCAGTCGATCGACCTCGACGGGCACACGCTCGCCATCCACGGCCGGGGCGACGTGCACCTGGGCAACGACCTGTTTTTCAACGGCGGCACGCTCGAGCTCAACGACAGCGCCACCGTGCACCTGTCGGCCAACCTGCCCGGCGACAGCGCGATCGCGGTGGACGTGCTGGACCTGGGGCACACGCCGATGGTGTCGACCGACATCACCCTCGACGGCGCCCTGACGATCAACCAACTGACGGCGCTGACGCTCGGCGATGAAAAAAACCTGGTTAGCGCCACCGGCGCAACCGGCATCGGCGGCGCGTTCGTGCAACCTGCGATCGTCGGCACCGACCTGCCCGACCCGGGCCACGCGCTGGCGCTGCTCTACGAAGACACCGACGCCAACAGCACGATCGACCGCGTGCGGCTTCTGGTGACTTATCGGGGCGATGCCAACGGCGACGGCGCGGTGACGCTGATCGACCTGAACAACCTGGGCGCGAACTTCGGCCAAGCCGGCACGTGGCAGAGCGGCGATTTCAATTACGACGGTGTGGTGAGCCTGCTCGACCTCAACGCGCTGGGCGCGAACTTCGGCCAAACGATCGCCCACCCCGCCGCGGTGCCCGAACCGGCCGGCCTGGCGTTGCTGGCGCTGGGTGGACTAGCGTTTACCCGTCGCCGCCGGGCGAAAGCTTAGCGACCTGATCCCCGTGGTCACGTCGAAAAGGTACGCTGATCCGGATCGGCTGCCGTTGTCATCGTGGTGGTCGCTTCCCACGATGGCGACGTTGCCCCAGATGCTCACGGCTTCATCGAAATAATCACCGCCAGCACCTCCGGCCCATGCGAAGGTACGCAAACACCATATTAATCAGTTTGCGCTTGCCATTACCGGACGATGTGGTATAAAAACATTGAAGGCACATCGTCTTGCGGGGGGAATCGGAGAGTAACAGTAGGGTCTTGGCATCAGCCGAACGTTGTGCATGGCTGTGCCGATCACGTTGATCGTGATGACGACACGATCGGGTCATATGCTACGGACTTGTGGCATCCTGCCACCGCATGGTCAAGGGGAAACCGATGGAACTGATCGCGAAAGCACTGTGCGTGTTCTTGTTCGCATCTCTCGTTTTACTGTCGACCGGGCAAGCGAACGGGGATATCCAGCTCGGGCCGTGGGTTCAACAGAACGCGTATCCGACAACGGGCTACCAGTACGACGCGGTTAACCATCAGGGTTACGTCTACGTCGCGGGGGGTTGGAACGGAGCGGCTTTAGATCAGGTCTATTCGGCCCAGGCGTTCAACGACGGATCGCTCAATCCATGGAGCGGGACTACGTCGCTGCCTGAAGTCGATCAGGGACCCGGCCTGACTGTCCACGACGGTTACCTGTTTGCATCCACTCACAACGGCGAAATGTACAGCGCGCCCATCGTCGGCAATGGCGTGGTCGGCGCCTGGCGATCCGAGCCCGCGGCTGGATTCGAAAAGGGTGGACGACTGGGTACGGAAGCCCACAACGGCTATCTCTACCAGTTCGGTGGCTGGCCCGATGCGGATAACCAGGAGGTTTTTATCTCCGCGATCGATGCCAGCGGGCACTTGACCGGTTGGAGCCAGACGACCTCAATGCCACAGGGCCGTCAGCACACCTCCGTCCACTTTCACAACGACCGGGCTTATCTCGTCGGAGGGATCACGGGCTGGGGATCGATCCTCGACTCCGTCTACTCGGCACCGGTGAACCCGGACGGTACGCTGGGAGCGTGGCGACAGGAAGCCAACTTGCCCACCACGCTGTGGTATCACAACAGCGTGATCGTGGACAATTCGATCCTGCTGTTCGGTGGCAGAACTGGATACAACAGCGGTAACGTGACCAATATCTACGAAGGTGAGATCGACCCCGTGACCGGGGTGATCGGCAACTGGCAGACGATTGGGAGCATGCCATCATCTCAGTTTGTGCAGGCAACGGGCGTGACTTACGACCCCACCTACAATCATGTGTACGTCATCGGTGGAGGGGACGGGAGCGCGTCGTATTCTAACGAAGTCTGGGCAGCCGAGATCGTGCCGGAGCCCGCATCGTTGGCCATGATCGTACTGGTCAGCGCGAGCATCATTTGTCGTCGCAGAGCTTGAGCCGCATCCTTGCTGACCTGCCCCCTCGATGTACGGCAACTGGACCCGATACCGCGTCGAGATCGAGAACACCAACCACAGTATGGCGTACTGGGATGGGTCCGACTGGGCCTACGCCTACACCGACAGCAACCCATTCGGCGGAGCGTTTCCCTACCTAGGCACATCGTTGGAGTTTATGTTCGGCGGTCCATCTCGTGTGTTCGCATTGGACAACGTGGTTATGACGCCAGAACCAACATCCGTTGCGCTAATCACACTGGGCGGCTTGATGTGGATGCGTCGCCACGGGGCAAGTGCTTAAAACGAATACACTAGGTTGAACCGGATGCAACGAGCGGCGACGGCAGCCACCGCTTTTCTTAGCATGTTGGTGTATTCTCCAGCCATAGACCAGGTAGCAGACTGGTGCGGTTAATTGGTTTGGGCCAATCCCTGTATACCGTCGAGGACAGGCACAGACCACAGGCATGTCAAATAGCAAAGCGTGCCAAACAACAAGGATCGCGGACCGCTACTTAACTCTCCGCTTTACTCGCCGGACTTTCTCTGCTGAAACATGCAAGTCGGTGCATTCAGAGGCCGTTCGCCCGCGCCCCGTCACCCGCGGCGGTGATGATCGTAAGTCCAGCGAAGACAAAGCATTTGACAACGACAACGACAATTGCAACGATACTCAATCAGCCGGGAGAGGTGGCCGAGCGGCTGAAGGCACCGGTTTGCTAAACCGGCGTAGGGGTATACACCCCTACCGCGGGTTCGAATCCCGCCCTCTCCGCTTTTTCACAACGAGCCCTCACAAAGCCTTGCCATGCAAGATTTTGTGAGGGTTTCTTGATTGCTGACTGCCCGCGCGCCCTCAAAGCGCCCTCAACGTTGGTGCTCTGGCCGGTTGCTTATCGTGGTGTCGTTCGCGAGTGCCAACATGGCCGCCTGGCTGTCGGCATCGGTGAGGTGGTAATACAGGTCGAGGATCTCCGACGAGCTATGGCCAAGCCAGACCAAGGCTTTCCGGTAGGCAACCTGGTGGTTGGCACACAGGCTGGCGAAATGATGGCGAAACGAGTGGACCTTGTATTGATTTGGGTTGGGAAAGCCTAATTCCGCGCACAGTTTTTTCAGCCGGATCAGCAGCCTGCGGTCCTTGATAGCTGGAAAGACCAGATTTGATGATCGCGGCAGCGCTTCAATGAGCGGTTTGATCCTGGGGTGAATAGGAATAAACCGGTGGTCCTTGTCCTTGGTCGTACCCATGGACCCACCACGACGGATGTAGAACATCCCCAAGTCACCTCTGTCGAACAGTACATCTGGCCACTGCAGCTGAATCAGCTCGCCGACCCGAAGACCGGCGTATGCCAGTGTGGCGAACGCGGCGCGTTCAGCATCATCTGTCGCTGCAAGAATCTGCTCAACCTGGCCCGTGGTAAAACAGGCCTGTGGTTTGGCGCGAGCTTTGGAGACCTTGACCGTACCGATCGGATAATCCGACAGCTTGCCTTCCTGGTGTGCCCATTTGAAAACCTGCTTGCAAAGGATCAATACCCCGTAAATTGTTTTGTCGGCGTAATTGTGGGTGGTCAGCCATTGACGGTACCGATAGAACGCATCACGATCAAAACGATGCGCCATCACCAGCCGCTGCTCGGTACAATAGTCGCTCAGCTTCTTGAGATCAGAGCGGTACTTGGCTTCGGTCTTGGGTGCTAGCCCACGAACCTGGACCATCAGCATGTACTGGGTGATTAACTCTTCGATCGTAAGCTTGTTTTCCGCAATCCGCGGCCTGCCCTCTGAAAGCCGGGCGTGGATGGCGAGGGCTCCGCGCTTCGCTTCGGCCAAGTTGGTTGTTCCCAGGCTTTCACATATCTGTTTCCCGGAATCATCACGGTATTCCGCAGAATAAGTGCGGCTAGTGCTCTGCTTACCGCCCTTTTTCGACACACGCCGCCCGATGGTGATCTCGGTGCCATCGACCCGGCAACGCCCCTCCATCTTCATCGCATGAAGTCCTGAACGAGCCGGTCACGCCAGAAACGGAGCGGCTTGCCCCGCTTGACCGCGGAACTGTATCGCCCCTCCGAGACGTGACGATAGAGCGTGGATCGCTTGATGCGCAATATACGAGCGGCTTCATCCGGAACCAAGATGGGCGGGTAACCGCTACTATCAAGCGACGCCGATATTTCTTGTTGAGTCAGTTTACGATTCATCTGTATTCCGTTTCTGACATGTCATCGTTTCGTGTTTCAATATCTAAATTGATCTATCCATACACTGACTTATGTGTATCCCCAACAAGCAATTTTGCATGGCTACCGCTGGTTCTGTTTCTCAGCGGCCTTGGCGGCGGCTTTGCTGTTTCGCGAACGCTCTTGGTCGCTCAGCTCGCTTACGCGGGCGATAGCCATGTCGACCAACGAACCCAAGGCGGGCAGGTCCCGTTGCCCGAAGGTCGTGGTGTCGTGGTAGTTGCCGTCCTTGTCGCGGTAGGTCCGCACGATGGAGGTATTGAACATCACGCCGTTCTGTGTCTCGTTGCGCCAGATCGTCGCCTTCAGGCCGTTGAGCCGCAGCGTGTCGGCGGGTGGTTGTTTGGTGGTCATAGTGACTCTCCTTTCTGTGGTTATCGTGACTGCACATACCACGGTTCTGCCTTGCGGCGCTACACTTGTCTCCGGCTACACCATTGGAGAGGGACTCTCACACCGGTGGCTTGGGCTGCTGCTGGATCGGATCGCCGTCGGGTCTCACCCCCGGGAACGGCCCGACGGCGACGCCGAGGAAGCAGCAGCCTCCTACCTCAAACTGCTGCTGGACGGTTAAGCCCGAGGGTCTTAAACAGACACACCGCAGCCCATCCATGAGAAAACCCGCAGCCATAAGCTGCGGGTTCTTGGGGGTACGACGGGAAGCGGAACTACTTGTTCGGCTTCCAAACCCACCGGCCGTTCTCCCAGACCTTCACCTGCGTGCCGAGGATGTTGGTCACGGGGAACGGGCCGCGGTAGGCCTTGTTGTCGTACAGACCCCTGTGGTAGTCCTTGCCGCTCATGGCGTTGCTCCGACTACGGGTTGAAGGAAGCGAGCGTGACCGCCACGCTCTACTGTTCTGTGTCCGATCTCAGGCCGCGTTTGCAGGAATAGATAAGTTTTCCTGCGGCTTATCCTGCTCCACACTTGCGCAGATCAACTCGCGTTCCTGATCGGTCCACGCACCAGCCCCTTCAACGATGAAACCCTCGGTCTGATCGGGCTCGTGGTTACCCTGGAGGGCCACCGTGAAGTGCTCGGCCATGATCTGCTGGTCGATCTGGTCCAGGAGCAGGTGACGGTAGCGGGTGTAGCGGGCGTACTGGTGGATCATCAGGCAGATGCCGCTGAGCATCATGTAGAAGCCGAACCCGTCGTAGCTGACCCTAGTGCCCCTGCCCCACACCGAATCGTAGTCCTGGCGGTCGTAAGTGAGCCAGGAAAGAAGCATCCCAAGCCCGAACAGGATGGCCGGCTCGATGAACATCTCGATGTGGGTGGTCTTGAACCGCGATGTGAACCGCTCGATCCACGGCGTGCCCGCGTTGTAGCTGTGCCAGCGGATGTTGTGCTTGTTGCGCCACTGCACCCGCCACCGGTGGACCGCCCACGCGATCAGGACGGCGTAAGACAGCAGCCCGCCGATCACCGACTCGTTGGCCATGGCCACGGTGCTGATAATCACGTGGGCCCCCAACGCCAGCCAACCGCTCAGGAAACGCTCGCCGAACTCGTAGTGCATCAGCAGCAACCACGGGTAGGCGAGCAGGTCGATGACCTGACTGAAGATCTGCTTGACGACCCGGATGGCGACGAGCGTCTCCTGCCCACGCTGGTAGCCGGTCTTGATGCTGTTGTAGAACGAGGCTTGCTGTTCAGCCGACATGGTACTCTTCTGATCCGACGACATGATTGATCTCCTGGGCTAGCTCTGGCGGAAGGTGACGGGAAGGTAGTTTCTGCCCGTGGCGGTCCACACACGGCCCGCCTGAAAGACCAGTGCATCGACAAGGAAAGAATTTGCAGGACCGCCCCGACGCAGCCGCGTGAAGTGTGAGGCGAGCACGTTGGATTCCAGCGACGGGTTGACCCCGCTGCTGACAGTGGGGTCGTTGCGGTTGGCCCCCGCCTTCGGGTCCGGGTTCCTGGGTTGCTGCGAGACGTTGGAGTTGGTCCGGTACGTCCAATCGCGGGCGATCACCCGCTCGGCCCAGTCGTTGGTCTCCGCGTCGCCGTTGCAGTGGAACACCTTCGTGGCGAGGTTCGCCAGGAACGCGTCGGCGATCGCCTTGCCGTTGCCCGACGAGCCCAGCTTGGCGTAGTAGGCTGAGATCGCCTGCGTGAGGTAGACCGTAGCGGTGCGTGACGACCTCGCCGTCGCTTGGAACGCCGAGTCGGTGCTGACCAGAAAGTCCTGGGCCTCGTCCACCCAAAGGAACTGAGGGCGTGGGCTGCGGTTGATGTCGCGGCGTTCGGTGGCCTGCTGCCAGAGGTACTTAATCAGCACCTGCGTGAACTTGCCGACCTGCCCGAACTCCTTCAAAGGGAGGTCCAGTAGCAGGACCTTGCCCGACTGGGTCACCTCGGGCGTGATGTTCAAGCCGGTGCCGAACAGGTCGTACAGCACGCCGCGGTTGAACATGTCGGCCATCACCAAAAAAGTCTGGACCACGTTGCTCTGGGTCCGAGGGTCTTCGCTGGGGAACTGGCTCAACCAGTAGTACTCGACCACGGCGTAGTCCCGCTGGCCGCTGCGGCTGGCCTTCTCCAGCAACCGTACACAGAGAGAGGACCGCTGCCAGCCGGGGTCGTCGAGCAACTCGGGGCTCGTGGGCGCCGATGCGACCACTTCGTTGATCGCCCGCATGGACAGTGGCTCGCCAGCCATCATCAACAGGTCGAGCGTGTTCCGAAGCAGCCGCTTGACCGCCCGGTCGAAGAACTTCTCCGCGGCCCTGGCGTCGCCCTGCTCGCTGGCTTCCAGCAACACCATGAAGAGGTTGACCAGGTTCTCGGTGAGCCCTGCCCCGCGGCCGGGCCGGGAGCGTTCGTACTCCAGGAAGTTGAACCGGTGGGACGAATCGGGCGAGAAGACGATCAGGTCGTCCTGCCGCCCGGCCTGCTGGAGGTACTTCATCCAGTCGGCCTTGTCGGAGACCTTGTTCGTCAGCACAAGGCCCCCGAACCCGGCCGACAGGTACGCCTTAGCCAACGCCGCACCCGACCCGGACGTCTTGCCGCTGCCCGTGCTGCCGAAGACCTGAACGCCCTCAAAGGCATCATTCAGCCGGAAGCCATCGGCATCTTTAGGCGACAGACGCAGCAAAGTCGGGTTGGTGTCGGGCTGGCGCTTCGATCGCTTACGCTTGAACCACATCAATCGGCCCACCCTTCCATCGGCTCCCGCATGGCCTTGTAGGCGCGACGCAGGCAGGTGGTCACGGCGTTCTCGTCCGGCAGGCCGAGCACCTCGGCGATGTGGCGGTAGGGCATGTGATGGAAGTAGCGCAGGATCACGGCGTAGCGGTCGGCCCCGTGAAGCTGCATCAACGCCTCACGCAGGGCGGCGGCGAGCTCGCTCTGCTCTGCGGCCTGATACGGATCAATAACCTCGAGACGCTTCGGGACAAGAAGTCCCTTGTCGTTTTCGATCCACTTACGGTCGCGGTTCTGGCCGCCGATGATCCGAGCACCCTTGCACCGGACGATGCGGTGCGACAAACCCTTCAGGCTCGTACGCACCTTGTTATTGCGGATGGTTTCGATCAGATCGACGTTGGCTTCCTGAACGGCGTCACTGATGTCGTGAAGACTCAGGTACTTGCCGAGCCCGCCGCCCCGTTGGAGCAGCTCAGTCTGGAGTTCGGTCAGTTCGTGTTCTGAGGGGGGTTGGGCCTGCATTGGGCACCTCCTTAGGTCTGGGGTTTTTCGTTACCGCAGACACAGTGAAGGTTTTGCTAACCCTTTGGAGAGGTGTTTGTTACAATCAACTCCAAGGAAGTGCCAAACAATTCCAAGGAACTATTTCGGGGGTGTCCCCATGGGAAAAAAGAAGCCCGGCAGGCCCAACATCCGCATCCCCATTGATGCGGACAAGGTCAAGATCAGGTTCAACGCCAGCGGTATGGTTGCTAGGTCAATCGTCACGCAAGCCGCACGTTTCGATATTGATATTTCGGAAAGTTCAATTCGCGAAGCCATTCGCGCTCGGAAGGCTTCCCCCAACGTGTTGCGCGCAATATCGATCGTTCTAGAAGTCTCACCATATGAGTTTGTGAAGGACACAAAGAAGCACGCTGACGTGCTGCAAGCGATCCACGAGGAATTAGGAGACACAGAACGCCAGCGGGTTTTCAGCGGCAGCCGGACACGCCGCGCGAAAGACCCATCGCAGCGTGTCCAAGACAAGAAAAACCTCATCGTCGACCCGAAGGTGTCCAACGCCCTGATCAAGATGGTTGGTGTTCCTAGTCTCTACGAGGCCGTCTGTGCATCAGGGATGTACACACCTCTCAATGACGCACATAAAGACACACCGTATGTGCCTGGCATGGCCTACAACCACTTCCTCATGCTCGGTGTGGTCGTGAGGCTATCCTGGCCAAAACAAGAGCAGCACCTAGCTATCGCGTATCACCGGCAGCGAGGGCGACTGAATTACACCTACAAACACACCAAGGGCTTTTCGATCCTTTGGGCGACAGGCTTCGAATATCCGGTGGGTGTTACCCGTGATCCGGACATGCAGCACTGGATTGACTTAGCCACTGAGAATCCAAGAGACGCTGAAGACCTGTTCATCGGTAACGCCAACCCGACCTTACTTCGTCTGTTTACTCACAAGCTTAAACTCATCAAGACCAACTGCTCGATCAAACCTTTGGGTGTAGTGACCAACGACCAGCAACCGAGCAAGCCACGGGTCTACACCCAATACGTGTTCCAAATCGATGTCGAGTTGGAGTCGGAACCCCCAGATATGGCTGCTTTCCTGAAGACCATCGTGCAGGAACCCGACCAACCCGAAACCATCGCGTGTGAACCTCAAGCGTCGGACCAGTTCATCAACGATAATGGCCAGCCTCTCCGGATGGATATCGCAGCTTGGCGGCTGATCCTTGGCAGTAAGGTGAGCGACAAAGACGCCGCAGCTTACTCAGCGGGCTTCGAGATTAAGTAACACGATATATTCTATGCCGTGTTCAATGTGTTTGCCCTGTAGAATAGAGGAAGCCGTTACCACAATCTGGTGAATAAGAAGCGTAACCCGAGATTAACAGTCGGTTGGAATCTTTAGTTGTCCTAGGCAATCAGTGGTAGCTGCATTCAATGTACTGGGGAACCCATGGTCGAAGACGCCCTTAAAACGTGCCGCAACCTGCACCGATTGATTATTGCTGTCAACGTGGCGGCTATCGTATTCGCGTTGTCGATATCCCGCCCGGAAGATGATTCGCTGGTAGTGGAACAGATCGAGTCGTTCGAGCAGGTCGACTTTGCCAAATACCCTGACTGGGCAGACGATCTTGCGCAACGTCAATACGCTAAACGCCATCAGAAGATGATTGCTGCGTTCGCTGAAGAACTCGGCAAGATCGACAGCCTAGTCTTTAACATCCACCATATCGCAGATGTGGCCGGCACCAGTCCTCACGTGAGTAGGTTATTGGTTGAAGACACCATGCTGGTGTCTGGGGATGCTGCGAAGATTGATGCGATAGAACAATTGCTTTCGCCGCTATACCATGTCGGCCGCGATGTGCAGATCTGGGTACCGGACTTGTCACGAGAACTGATCCAAGATATCAGCAACTTTATCAACGAGAACGGAACAACAGGTTCGCGCATCGACAACGTGCGGATTGAAATGCAAACTGCGCCCATTCTTTCGTCACCGCACAACTTCGTCCCCACCGAAGAGGCTTTTGCACAAATTTATTTCGAGATCGTCCCGCCCCAAGGCGGTGGCCCTGTATTCACTCGCGATCTAAAATGCACAATCGAAGAGGTGCCGAACACGTCTTTGCTGCAATGGCTCCAGTTCAATGGGCAATCCAGCAAAGCACTAAAGATCGATGCCGGCAAGATTCAAGTGTTTCCAGAACTCCGGCCTTTTTCGAAGGGATTTTCGCAAAAAACGATCGGCGAGGCGCGGAACACCGCATTGGATAACATCCGTTCGATGAGTCCGGAATCTCAGAGCATCACGCTCTTAGGCACAAAGGTACCAGGGCAGTTGGCTACGATCGCTGCGCCTGTTGTATCGACTTTACTTTTGTTCTATCTGGCAGCGCACTTGCCGCACATGCGACGGTTAATGGACAGGCACTCAGATGAGATCGCCGAGTTTGCTTGGCTGGCGCTGCAGCCGGGACGAAGCTGGCTAATTGATGTTACAGGGACGCTTGTCGTATTACCAATGATCGCGTTTATTATCATGAATATTCGACTGTCGGCGTTCGAGACGTCCCGTGTTGCGATCTTCTTGGTCTCAACCATATCGACAGCGCTGGGCGTGGTTGCCGCATTGTTAATCGTGCAGTACTTAAAGACGATTCGTGCCAGGTTCAGCAAAACCAACTAGTTCATAAACAAGCATCGTGCTCTCATCTGTTTTCTAAGCTAAATGCGAAAATCGCTTGCCTCTTACCTACGTCTTGGTCTAGTCTCAACTTTGCTACCACCGTTATGAACGCATCCCCCTTGTCGGGGTTTTGGGTGAATACAAGACCCTTCGGGGGAATAACTCAGACTTCCTTTGCGTTTGTAATGGTTGGTAGCAGCCCCGGCACCCGGGCATGCCGTCCTGTGCCGACGTTTGTTCAACCACGGGGGAGACCGACCACATGCCGGCCGCGTTACCTAACCGACTGCGGGAATGCCGCAAGAGAGCCAACATGAGCATGAACGCTCTGGCCGAACGGGTGGGAACCTCAAAGAGCCAGATCGACAAACTGGAACGCGGTGAACGTCGGCTCTCTCTTGACTGGATGATCCGCTTAGCCCAAGCCTTGGGCTGTCACCCTATCGAGTTTCTTCCGCTAGAAGTGGGTCAGCGATCGCAAACGGATCGCTGGTTGGCGGAACACGGTATCGAGATCATCAAAAAGGGCCAGACGCTTCAAATTCGCCTTTCCCGCAAGCCCTTGATTCAACTCAGTTTTTGCCCGGAAATGGACTAAATCACAAGAAAAACTGGACTCTGGCGTGAGGGTGTGCGATAATAAACGTACGTGTTAACGTACGCTACAGCGTAAACAAAACGAGAGTTTGAGCCATGAGAACAGACGATATCACCAGCGTGACCCAGCATCGCGATCACCTCCGCGACCACCTCAACCAGGTGAAACAGACGGGTCGGCCCATGTTCATCACCAACCGCGGCGGCGAGACCGAAGCGGTC
>JANQHD010000035.1 GCA_028282805.1 Phycisphaeraceae bacterium
TCGTGACTTCTTCATGGCCAAAGCTCCTTGTTCGCTCCGGCCGGAATCTACCGCAATCCTCTCACTTACGCTGGATCAATTTACGGGTTGCAGGTCAAATCACGAACGCACTTGGGAAAGGCCGGGCATTGTCGCCAGCGCGCCCCGGCTCTCCGAGCAGCGCTACACCTACGACCTCGACGTCGTCGAGCGTGCCGGCGCTGCTGTCGCCGTCGGCGTCGATCTCCACGCGGGTCACTCTTATGCGATAATGTATTATACCTCGCGAATTGGAGAGTGGTCGGGTGATGACACTGTCCAATTCCACCCAGTCCTTTCCTCTACGCTATCTTCGAACTCACAAGCTGCTACAACCATAACCCCAGACTTACGCAAATCCGAAATCAACCTGCAAACACAATCAATAAAAGCCTCTTCGTCCACATCCGAATCTACACCTTCAATTTCTGAAGTATAACGAGCAAATATAAAGCGTTTTTCTGCAACAAATCGGTCCTTGTCATGGTCTTCATTCTCTTTGAGATTTAAGAAAAAAAGTGTGTTTTTTACTGAACAACCGACAGCCGGGCTACCCAGAAGACTACCAATACGATCAATCAATTCCGATTGATTGATATCCGCGTGAAGATACAAGCGGCAATATGGGTCAAAAGACATTAATGACTCCCTTAAAAACCAAAACTCAGAGGCAACTGCGGCCCGCTATCAAATTGTCCACCCTGACGAATAATCGACAGATCGACATCAATCCCAAGGTCGTTTTGAATGGCATTTCTCAATTCACCTAACCTTGCTTTGACTACCACGTGGTTGTCGTCTATCCCGACGAACGCGTCGCGGCGCACGGCGTCAAGATCAACGGGGCCCATCGGATCCGTTGGTGAAGCTCCCTCGCGCGCGTATATACACGCGAGTTTTTTGGGGGGCGTTCAACGCAATGATGTGCGCATCATATGGAAGGGCGTCGCGCACCGACCATCCCAACCGAGCCCTATACAAGCCCTACGATTAAAAACGGATTGAACCTATAAAAAAGGCCAGCCGTAACCGACTGACCTTGCGTGCCTTGCGGCAATAGCGGGGGCAGGATTCGAACCTGCGACCTCCGGGTTATGAGCCCGACGAGCTACCAGACTGCTCTACCCCGCATCAGGTATTCACTTTTGGCCCGCATCGGCGAGCGAGCGAAGTATCCTAGTCAAACCTTAACGCTTGTCAACCGCTGACGGCCTTCCGTCGTCGGCTGGCGTGGGGCGGGGTGGGGCTTAAAATGGGCCGCTCGATTCAAGCCCGCAAGGAACCACTATGAACGTGCTCATCATCGGCAGCGGCGGACGCGAACACGCCCTCGGTTGGAAACTCAAGCAGAGCAAGCGATGCGGCAAGATCGTCTTCGCCCCCGGTAACGCGGGCACCGCGGCGATCGGTAAGAACGTCGACCTCGCCGTCGAACCCGTTACGCAAAAGGTCGTCGACGACATTGCGCACCTGTGTCGGCACGAGAAGATCGGGCTCGTCGTCATCGGGCCGGAGGACCCGCTGTCGCAGGGGTTAGCGGACAAGCTCGTCAAGGAAGGCTTGAAGGTGTTTGGCCCGGTTGCCGACGGCGCACGGCTCGAGGCGGACAAGGCGTGGGCCAAGCAGCTGATGCGTGGCGCGCTGATCCCCACGGCCGAGGCACGCACGTTCGAGGACGCCGAGGCGGCGCTGAACTACGTGCGGAACCACGAGACGCCGGTCGTGGTGAAGGCGGCGGGGCTGGCCAAGGGCAAGGGCGTGATCGTGTGCGACGACGCGGCCGAGGCCGAGGCGGCGGTGAAGCGGGTGATGGTCGACCGCGAGTTCGGTGAGGCCGGCGACATCTGCGTGATCGAAGAACGGCTGACCGGGCAGGAAGTTTCGATCCTCGCGCTGGTCGACGGACGTGACATTTACGTGCTCGAGCCCAGCCAGGACCACAAGCAGGTCGGCGAGGGCGACACCGGCCCGAACACGGGTGGGATGGGCGCGTACACGCCGACGCCGTTGGTCAACGACAAACTCATGCGGCAGATCGAGCGCGAGGTGCTGGTGCCGACGGTCGATGCGCTGCGGCGCGAGGGGGTGGACTTCAAGGGCGTTTTGTACGCGGGCCTGATGCTCACGCCGGGCGGTATCAAGGTGCTCGAGTTCAACGTGCGCTTCGGCGACCCGGAGTGCCAGCCGCTCATGGTGCGGATGAAGGGCGACCTGTTGCAACTGATGCTCGCGTGCGCCGAGGGCAAGCTGGCGGAGACGTCGCTGAGTTGGGACAAGCGTGTGGCCTGCTGCGTGGTGATGTGCAGCGGCGGATACCCTGGTGCTTACGAGAAGGGCAAGGTGATCACCGGGCTCGACGCCGCGGCGGAACTCGACGACGTGTTCGTTTTCCACGCGGGCACCAAGCTCGACGCCGAGGGCAACGTCGTGACCCACGGTGGGCGTGTGTTGAATATCGTGGCGCTCGGCGATGACCTGGTCGAGGCCCGTGACAAGGCCAACGCCGCGTGCGAGGTCATCAAGTTCGGCGGGGCGTTCTACCGGCATGATATTGGTGATCGTGTGTTGAAGAACGTGTAAGCGCTCAATGGTTTCGCTAAGCCGCAAGCGGCTTTTGTGCAATTATTTGAGGTGACTGAGATATGAGCAAGCGTTACGCCAAGTCGATCGCGGCGCACGCGATCGCCAAGCGTCTGATGCCGGGCGGGGTCAACTCACCGGTGCGGGCTTACCAGGCGGTGGGGCGGCTGCCGATCACCATGGCCAGTGGCAGCGGTTGCACCGTGACCGATGTCGACGGCAACGCATACATCGACTACGTCGGCAGCTTCGGCCCGCTGATCGCCGGTCACGCGGTCGACGAGGTGATCGCCGCGATCAACAAGGCGGCGCGTCACGGCACGAGCTTCGGCATGCCGACCGAGCTGGAAACGCAACTGGCACAGGCGGTGGTCGGTGCGGTGCCGGGCATCGATGTGGTGCGGTTTGTCAACAGCGGCACCGAAGCGACGATGAGCGCCATGCGCGTCGCCCGCGGCGCGACGGGGCGTAGCAAGATCGTCAAGGCCATCGGCGGTTACCACGGCCACAGCGACGCGCTGCTCGTGCAGGCCGGCAGCGGCGCGACGACGTTGGGCTCGCCGAGTTCGCCCGGCGTGCCCGAGGCGATCGCGCGCACCACGCTGTTGGTGCCGTACAATGATTTGAGTGCTGTTGAACAGCTCATCGCCGAGCAGGGCGACGACATCGCGGCGGTGCTGATCGAGCCGATCGCGGGCAACATGGGTTGTGTGCCCCCGGCCGACGGTTACCTCGAAGGGTTGCGCAAGGTTTGCGACGGCAGCGGCGTGCTGCTCATTTTTGATGAGGTGATGACCGGCTTCCGCGTCGCCTACGGTGGGGCGCAGGCGCTGTACCACGTCAAGCCCGACCTCACGGCGCTCGGTAAGGTTGTCGGCGGCGGGTTGCCGTGCGCGGCGTACGGCGGGCGCGATGACCTGATGCGACGGGTCGCGCCCGACGGGCCGATCTACCAGGCCGGCACGCTCAGCGGCAACCCGCTGGCGATGGCGGCGGGCCTGGCGACGCTCGAGCTGTTGCAGGGCGACGAAGCCTACGCACAGCTCGAACAAACTTCCGCCCACCTCGCGGCGGGGCTCGAAAAAGCCGCGGCCGACGCGAAGGTCGGCATCACGGTGGGGCGGGTGGGCTCGATGCTCACACCGTTTTTTACAGACACACCCGTGACCGATTACGCCGGCGCGACCGCGTGCGACACCGAGGCGTTCGGCCGGTTCTTCTGCGCCATGCTCGACGCGGGCGTCGTGTTGCCGCCGAGCCAGTTCGAGGCGTGGTTCGTGTCGCTGGCGCACACCGACGAAGCGATCGAAGCCACCATCGCCGCCGCGGCCAAGGCGTTCAAGGTTGTGGCGAAGTCGGCCTGATCGGCATCACGATCAAGGCAAAAGGCGGTAATTGTGCGCGTCCAATAAGGTCTGGCCGTAAGTCGTCCATGCCTCGTTCCATTCATCAGCAGGGGCTTCGAAGGTGATGGTGCACAGCACGTCCGCGTCATCGTATGCGATGTAGATCGAATGCGTCATCATGCGAATGCCATTGTCGAGCGTGTTCTCAGAGCGATCGTAGCCGACCATCGCGTCACCAACCTGGGTCAGTTCTTGTGATTCGATGAGATGAGCGCCGGGCAGTTTGGAGATCATTTCCGTCGCCAAAGTGGCCATCGCGGACGGTGGCTGCCCCTTATGCTTGCCGATCTCCGCGTATCTTCCTACGAGTAGGTGGATGGTCGGCGTATCGGTCATATCCGGGGCGTGCTTCGACAACGTGTAATGCGCAATCAGTGGGTTGGTTTCTGCGTGTTCATGCCATCCCTTTGGCGCGAGGAAAGCGATCTTGGCATCAGCATCTTTGATCCATCGGAAACCTTCCGGCGCTTCGGGCAGGTCCGCAAACTGTGCTGAGCTGTCGGGTGTGGGAGCCGGCGTATTGCTATGCGCGTCGTTGTCGTTTGCCGACTTGTTATCGCCTTCATCAGAGGGCGAACAACCCGCAACAAACATGAGCAAGGCGATGATCAGGTATTTCATTGCGATCCCTTTTCAGAAATGGGCGTGTGACACGCTAGCAGGATCAGGCCAACTCGTGCTCGGCCAGCAGCGCCGCGCCGATCAGGCCGGCGTCGTCGCCGAGGGTGCTGGCGACGACCTTGCAGTCGCGGCAGCGATCGGGGAACACGGCCTGCTCGAAGCTGCTTTGTATCCAACCCATCCAGCGTTCGTCGAGCGCCTCGGTCAAACCACCCCCGATCACCACGCAGTCGAGGCTCAACAGGGTGACGCTGTTGGCGATGGCCACGCCGATCGCGTGCGCCGCGTCGCGCAGCACCGTCATCACCAGTTTGTCGTCTTCGGCCAGCGCCTTGGCGAGCGGCTTCGACCGCACGTTCGGCCACTTCTCGCCGGCCAGCTCCGGCAGCACGCTCGGGTGGTTGGCGCCGATCATGTTGACCAATTTGTTGACGATCATCTTCCGGCTGGCGAGCTGTTCGAGGGTCTGGCTGCCGAACGGCGCGAAAGGGTTGATGAGGGTGTGGCCGATCTCGCCGGCGGTGCCGAACGCGCCGCGGTAGAGCTCGCCGTCGAACACGTACCCGCCGCCGATGCCGGTGCCGACGAACACGCCGAGCAACGACCGGCTGCCCGCGCCGGCGCCCTGTTTGTACGCGCCCCACGTGCCGACGTTGACATCGTTGTCGATCGACACGGGCTTGTTGAGTTTTTGTGAGAGCGCGGCGACGAGGTCGACGTCGTTCCAGCCGAGGTTGACCGCTTCGAGCACGATGCGGGTTTCGGCGTCGATCGCGCCCGGCACGCCGACGCCCACCGCGGCGACGTCGTCGACCGTCGTGCCCGCTTCGTTGAGCAGGGCGTTGACGCACTCGGCCAGCCGGTCGACGACGTGATCGAACCCGCCGTGGGCCTCGGTGTCGATCTTGTGTCGGCAGACCACGCCCCGTTCGGCGTCGACGAGCCCGCTGGTGATGTTGGTGCCCCCCAGGTCCACCCCGATGGTCGGTCGCCCGTTGGCCTTGGCCATGTGTTCATCCTTGAAGCAGGGGATTTGGGTGCCGGATCAGACGTTTTTGTATGTGAAATGCCGGCCGCCGGCCAGTCGCAAAAACCTGGCGGCGGGGGTGGACATCCGCCGCCCGATCAATAAACTGGAGCGCCTTATCCAGATACGGCGGGCGGGGCGAAAACCACCCCAAGCACCCGGCCACACCGCCGTGCCTGGCCACCCGGCCGATCCGCGTCGCAGGGGCGTTTGTGCGACGAAACAGGCCAACGAACAGGGGTGATCACCTACCAGGAGCCTCGACGTGACGACCGCTCAAGCCAACGCCGCCGCATCACCCCTCGCCAAGCCTCCTGCGCGCACGAAGTACCTCGTGCTCGTCGGCGCGATCGTGGTCCAGTTGATCCTCGGCACGGTGTACGGCTACAGCATCTTCTGGTCGCCGTTGAACGTCGCGGTCTTCCCGCAGGTCATCACGCAAGCCAACGCCGACACCCTCGAGGCCGCGGGCACCGCCGTCACCGCCGCCGAGTACACGGTCGTCGCCGACGTCGCCGAGGTCAAGGCCCAGATCGGTCGCCAGAAGGGCTACCTCAAGCACGCGTTCGCGATCTGCATCCTGTCGTTCGCGCTGACCATGGTGATCGCCGGCCGCGTGCAAGACATCAAGGGCCCGCGCTTCCCCGCCATCGTCGGCGCGGTGTTGCTGGGCGGCGGGTTCGTGCTCGCGAGCATGATGAACTCGCCCATGGTGTTGTACATCGCGCACGCCGCGTTCATGGGCGCGGTCGCGATCGTTTTGCTGATGCTGTTCCACGCCTTGCTCGGCAAGGTCGACGAGAACGAAGTGCCGCTGGTCAAGTACGTGCCGCTGGGCATCGTGACCGCGGTGGTCGTCGCGGGCGTCGTGCTGGGCAACCAGTACGTCGGCCAGCTCGGCCAGCAAGACCAGCTCATGCTGCTGTGGGGCACGATCGGCCTGTTGGCCGGCGCGGGCATCGGCTTCGCCTACGTCTGCCCGATCGCGGCCCTCGTCAAGTGGTTCCCCGAGCACAAGGGCCTGGTCAGCGGCCTGGCCGTCGCCGGCTTCGGCTTCGGGGCCTACATCTTTACGCACAAGAACATGCCGCTCAGCGCCGAGTCGTTCATCAAGAAAGACGGCAACACCATCACCGACTTGTTCATGATGCACGGGCTGGTCAGCCTGATCACGGTCAGCATGGGGGCGATGCTCTTGCGGAACCCGCCCGCTGCGGCCCCGGCCGCGGGCGTCGTGGCGACCAATGACTCGCACTGGCAGGACACGCTCAAGCGGCCGGCGTTCTACATTATTTGGCTGATGTTCTTCTCGGGCGCCATGGCCGGCCTGATGGTCATCGGCATCCTCAAGGGCTTCGCGGGCGACCAGCTGGTCGACGCGGCGAAGTCCGCCGACGCGACGGGCTGGATCACCACGGCGCTGGCGCAGGCCAAGGAATCGCTCGGCGACGCGTACGACAAGTGGTTCGCCGGCGCCACCCAGTACGAGGTCGACGCGGCGCAGTTCGACGCGGTCGCGGCGAAGAAGTGGATCTCCGACAAGGGCGTCGCCGCCGTCGGTTGGCTGGCGATCTTCAACGCGGTCGGCCGGGTGGTGTGGGGCTTCGTCTCCGACCGCATCGGCCGCACGTTCGCCTTCGTGGCGATGTTCGTCTTCCAGGCCGTGATGATGTCCATCCTGGTCGGCATGAAGAGCGAGCTGTCGCTGGCCGTCGCCGCGTCGCTGGTCGGGTTCAACTTCGGCGGCAACTTCGCGCTGTTCCCCTCGGCCACGGCCGACCTGTTCGGCGCCAAGAACGTCGGCGCCAACTACGGCTGGGTGTTCACCAGTTACGGCATCGCGGGCGTGGTCGGCATCGCCGCGGGCAACTACGCGTACAACGAGTTCGGCTCGTACGGCGTGGCGTTCACCGTGGCGGCTGTTCTCTGCGTCGTATCGGCGGTCCTGGCTATCGGGCTGGCCGTCGCCCGGAAAAAACAAACCGCATGAACTATAGTAATGCCTCCGCGCGAGGCGTTTTTCGCAAGCGAAACTCAAACCTTTCCCTCTAGGAGCGTCCGTCATGGGCAGCGAAACTCAAACCGACCAGGCGGTCTACCCGCCCCCGGCGAACATCGCCGAAAACGCGCACGTCAGCTCGTTCGAGCAGTACCAACAGATGTACGATCGTTCGATCAGCGACCCCGAGGGTTTCTGGTCCGACATCGCCGACCAGTTCGTCTGGGAGAAAAAGTGGGACAAGGTCCGCGAGTACACCTTCGAGGACAACGTCGACGTCAAGTGGTTCCTCGGCGGCAAGACCAACCTTTCGGTCAACTGCCTCGACCGTCACCTCGAAGCCAAGGGCGACCAGACCGCCATCCTCTGGGAGGGCAACGAGCCCGGCGAGGACGCGTCGCTGACCTACAACGAGCTGTACGCCGAGGTGAACAAGCTCGCCAACGCGCTCAAGAGCGTGGGTGTCGACAAGGGCGACCGCGTGAGCATTTACCTGCAGATGATCCCGCAGGCCGCGGTGGCCATGCTCGCCTGCGCCCGCATCGGCGCGGTGCAGTCGGTGGTGTTCGGCGCGTTCAGCGAGGACGCGCTGCGCGACCGCATCAACGACTGCCAGGCCAAGGTGCTCATCACGCAGGACACCGCCCTGCGCGGCCCGAAGAACACCATCCCCATGAAGGCCAAGGCCGACCTCGCCGTCGACCAGTGCGACAGCATCGAGAAGGTCATCGTGGTCAAGCGAACGGGCGTCGACGTGCCCATGACCGCCGGCCGCGACGTGTGGTACCACGAGGTCACTGCCGACCAACCGGCCGAGTGCGAGCCGGTGTGGATGGACTCGGAAGACCCGCTGTTCGTGCTGTACACCTCCGGCTCGACCGGCAAGCCCAAGGGCGTGCTGCACACCGTCGGCGGGTACATGATCTGGGTCGCCACGACCTTCAAGTACGTCTTCGATTACCAGGACGGCGACGTGTGGTGGTGCACCGCCGACGTCGGCTGGATCACCGGCCACAGCTACATCGCGTTCGGCCCGACCCTCAACGGCGCCACGCAGGTGATGTTCGAGGGCGTGCCGACCTACCCGGACGCCGGACGGTTCTGGGACGTGGTCGACAAGTACAAGGTCACGCAGTTCTACACCGCCCCGACCGCCATCCGCGCCCTGATGCGCGAGGGCGAAGACCCGGTCAACAGCCGTGACCTGTCGTCGCTGCGCATCCTCGGTTCGGTCGGCGAGCCGATCAACCCCGAGGCGTGGAACTGGTACCACCGCGTGGTCGGCAAGGAACGCTGCCCGATCATGGACACCTGGTGGCAGACCGAGACCGGCGGCCACATGATCACGCCGCTGCCCGGCGCCCACACGCTCAAGCCCGGCTCCGCGTCGCGCCCGTTCTTCGGCGTCGAGCCCATCGTCGTCGACGACCAGGGCAACGAGGTCCCGCAGGGTGAGAGCGGCAAGCTGTGCATCAAGGCCGCCTGGCCCGGCATGCTCCGCACCACCTGGGGCGACCACGACCGCTTCATCCAGGTCTACTTCAGCACCTACAAGGGCCTCTACTTCACCGGCGACGGCTGCCGCATCGACGCCGACGGCGACTACTGGCTGCTCGGCCGCGTCGACGACGTGATCAACGTCTCCGGCCACCGCATGGGCACCGCCGAGGTCGAATCGGCCCTCGTCTCGCACCCGACCGTCGCCGAGGCCGCCGTCGTCGGCTTCCCCCACGAGATCAAGGGCCAGGGCATCTACGCCTACGTGACTTTGGTGAGCGGTGAAGAGCCGACCGACGACCTGCGCAAGGCCCTGGTCAACCACGTCCGCGCCGAGATCGGCCCGATCGCCACGCCCGACGTCATCCAGTGGGCCCCCGGCCTGCCCAAGACGCGCTCCGGCAAGATCATGCGGCGTATCCTCCGCAAGATCGCCGAGGGCGAAGCCGGCAGCATCGGCGACACCTCCACCCTCGCCGACCCCGCCGTGGTCGAAGACCTCGTCGAGCACTGCCCCATCGGCAAGTAAACGCTTGACCTGACACGAACCCCGAAGCCCCCGGATTGCAATCCGGGGGCTTTTTTTGTTTTCCTTGCGCACGACACCCGTCGCCTCGCCGGGCGCGCGTTCAGCCCACCCCCGTTTTCAACGCGCCATCAAGGATCACGCCGCGCACCCGGCACAACGATGCGCATAGCGATTCATGGGCGCGCGCGCCGCCGCGCACCAAAGTGTCGCCGTGCGCGCGCCGCGCCAAAACCACCCCCGCTCACAGCGCCCAATCGCCACCCGCACGCACGTGCGCACACCGCCGTGTGCGCACAAAAACGTCCGGCCCGCTATTACGCGTTGATACACTTCCAAACTGATGAGTTATTCTAAAGTTCTCAAGAACATTAGAGTAATTTGTCATGGCCTGCCTTCGATACGCATTCAAGCGAGCCGGGCTGTAATAAAGATTGATGTGCAGCGTGCCGTTCATCCTTGGTTTGCCGACGCGGAGCCGTTGGTGCAATCGCTCCGCGCGATCCAGCGTAACGCGTGGGGTTACTCGAGCGGACGGGCGCCGGGTTGGGTGAGAAAACCGCGCAGCACGCGGTCGGCTTCGCCTGCCGTGAGCTGTTCGACGCCGGTCAGCAGCCAGTCGCTGCGGGTGTTGTGCCAGCGGTAACGGAACACCAGGCGTGTGGGCGAGCCGGCCGGGCCACGCGCGACGGCCTGGCTTAGCGCGATCGCCTGCTCACCGGTGGCGGCGACCTGTTGCACCTCAACCCGGCTGACCGTGACGCCGTCGACAAACGCATCGATCGTTGTGACGGCTTGGGGGTCGACCTCGGCGTCGGGGTGCCACACGTCGATCACGCCGCGGGCCGTGGCGGCAGATACGACCGACGAAGTGGTTTGCATTTCAATCAGGGCCCGCGACATCATCGTCGGTTTGTGTTCGAAGCCAGTGGTATGCGTATTCGCAGTGGGTTTGCCGCACGCCACCAGTAACAGGGGCATGGTGGTCAACAAGGATAGGCAACGCATCATCGAAATCCTCCGTCGGTGTACAGGGTAAAGACGCCGTCGTGTGCGGGAGTTGCGGTGGACGAGCACATTTTTGTGTTGGCATGACGGCTCGGCGTGCGCTGTGTTTGAACCCCACGAGATTCGATGCTCCGCGGCCTAGCCAGGGGAATTGCGGTTTGTGAGGGCTTGGGGTGATTGGACGGTGCGTGAACCGGGGGCGCTGGGGTTGATGCTGGTGGGGACGCGGGCGGCCGTGTCTTGGCGGAAGCGCCGGGCGTCGCCACCCATGGCCGTACATGTCGCGGATCAAGCCGGGTCCGCGACGGGGTTCACATTCTATTGTTCTCAAGAACATTAGAATAAGAAACGGGCGAACCCGACCCCTGACTTCGATGAGATCAGTCGAGTCGTGGGCCGGCGGATCGGTGTTTCACGTGTGGTTCAAGGCTTCCAGCTGCCCAGGCCGGGGAAGGCGGGCGCTTCGAGTTGCTCGGCCCAGGCGGCGAGGTGCCGCTTCAGCTCGGCGGTGCGGTCGGGGTTGGCAGCGGCGCGGTTGGTGTTCTCGCCGATGTCACGGGCGAGGTCATAGAGCTGGGCCTCGTCGTCGTTGCGTTCGTGGATCAGCTTGTCGCCGCCCTCGCGTACGAACAGCGTGTTCTTGTCATAGAACCGCCAGAAGAGCCGTTCGTGGGGCGGGCCGGTCTTCTTGTCGGTCAGGTAGGGCGTGAGGTTCACGCCATCCAGCGGCTTGTCGGGCGCGATAGGCGCATCCGCCTCGGCGACGATCGTGCCGGCGATGTCGAGGGCGCTGACCGGGTGGTCGTAGGTTTTGCCGGCGGGGTAGGTGCCGGTCCAGCGCACGGCGAAGGGCACACGCACGCCGCCCTCGAACGGGCTGCCCTTGGCGCCGCGCAGCGGGGCGTTGCGTGAGGCGTTGTTGGTTGCGCCGCCGTTGTCAGATAGAAAGAACACGATCGTGTGCTCGTCGAAGCCCTTCTCGTTCAGCTTCGCCAGCACGCGCCCCACGCCGTCGTCGACCGCGCTGACCATCGCGGCGTAGGTCTTGCGCTTCTTGTCGGCGATGTGGTCGAACCGGGCGAGGTACTTGGGCGTCGCCTGCAACGGCGTGTGCGGGGCGTTGTACGCCAGGTACAAAAAGAACGGCTTGTCGCCCTGGCGATCGATGAAGTCGACCGCCGCGTTCGACAGCTCGTCGGTCAGGTACTCGTCGATCACGATGCGCTCGTTGTTGTGCAGCAGCTTGGTGCGGTACCAGTCCCACTTGTGCTTGACCTGCGAGAGGTCTTCGAGCGTGAGCTTTTCGGGGCGGTAGTCGTGGCCGCCGGAGAGAAACCCGAAGAACTCGTCGAAGCCGCGCACCAGCGGGCGCAGCGTGGGGTGCGTGCCGAGGTGCCACTTGCCGACCGCCATGCTCCGATAGCCCGTGGGTTTGAGCAGCTCGGCGATATTCTTCTCGGAAAGCGGCACGCCCGCGTTGGGGTTCGACGGGTCGATGGTGGGGTTGCGGCTAAAACCGAAGCGGTCCTGGTACCGCCCGGTGATCAGCCCCGCGCGGCTCGGGCCGCACACCGCGTACGTCACGTAGCCGCTGGTGAAACGCACGCCTTGCTCGGCGATCGAATCGATGTGCGGCGTGGGGATGTCGCGGCAGCCGTTGAACCCGACGTCGGCGTAGCCCATGTCGTCGACGAGGATCACGATCAGGTTCGGCGGGCGCTTTTCAGTTTGCGCCTTCGACACGCCGGCGCAACCCAGCGTCGTCAACAGCACGGCGCACAGCAGGCGTGCGATCATGGTCATGTGAAAACCTTTCGTTCAGTTCGCGAACGTCAGGTTAATGCTTAAAACTTTAAGTGCCAACGATGCCGCGCGTCAGGTTTTCAGTTCGATCTCGACGGCGTACGAATCGCCGTCGAACTCGGTGCGCACGGGGTATCCCGAGTTCTGGAACAGGGCGAGCATGGCCTTGTTTTCGGGGAGCACGGTGGCGTCGAAGCGGTGCACGCCACGCTCGACGGCGACTTGGCCCAGGGCCTGCATCATGCGTGTGCCCACGCCCTTGGCCTGCCAGTCGTCCTGCACGATGAACGCGATCTCCGCGGTCATCTCCGCGGGGTTGAGGAAGTACTGCGCGATGGCCACGATCTCGCCCTCGCCCGGCCCGGGCACGATGCCCACCAGCGCCAGGTTCTGCTCGTAGTCGATGTTGGTCAGGTGCTGCACGTCCTTCAGCGGGAACGCCTTGGTGTGGGTGAAGAAACGCCGGCGCACCGACTTCTCGCTCAGCGAGTACAGCATCTCGGTCAGCGGCTCGTCGTCGATCGGCTTGACGGGGCGCACGAAGATCTCGGTGCCGTCGTGGAGCGTGACGTGCTGCTCGATCTGCTGGGGGTAGGCGAGCTCGTCGAAGCCGACCTCGATCTGGTCGGCGTAGACGAAGCCGCGTTCCTTCGCCTCGGCGAGTAGCTGCTTGCGGAACTTGGGGTGGGCGATGGAGATCAGCGCGATGGCGCGTTCGCGGATGGACTTGCCGTGCAGGTACGCCATGCCGTACTCGGTGACGACGTACTGGATGTCGGCGCGGTTGGTGACGACGCCCGCGCCCTCGCTGAGCGTGGGCACGATGCGGCTGACCGCGCCCTTCTTGGCCGTCGACGGCAGGGCGATGATGGCCTTGCCGCCCTTGCTGCGTGCGGCGCCGCGCATGAAGTCGACCTGGCCGCCGAACCCGGAGTAGAGCTGCGTGCCCAGCGAGTCGGCGCAGACCTGGCCGGTCAAGTCGATCTCAAGGCCGACGTTGATCGCGACCATCTTGTCGTTCTGGCTGATGACCTGCGGGTCGTTGACGTAGCCGGTGGGGTAGAACTCGAACAGCGGGTTGTTGTCGATGTAGTCGTACAGCCGCTTGGAGCCGAGGCAGAAGCTGGCGACGACCTTGCCTCGGTTGACGTTCTTCTTGGCGCAGGTGACGGCGCCGGATTCGACCAGGTCGATGATCCAGTCGCCGAACATCTCCGTGTGGATGCCGAGGTCTTTCTTGTCGCGCAGGAACTCGGCGACCGCCTGGGGGACGCGGCCGATGCCGCACTCGATGGTCGAGCCGTCTTCGACGAGGCGGGCGACGTTCTCGCCGATCTTGCGTAGGGCGTCGGTCATCCGCAGCGGCGGGGTGACGGGCAGCGGCGCGTCGTGCGGCACGAGCACGTCGATCTGGTTCACGTGCAAGAACGAGTCGCCGAACGTGCGCGGCATGTCGGCGTTGACCTGCGCGATCACGTAGCGCGCGTTGAGGGCCGCGGCCTTGACGATGTCCACCGACACCCCCAGCGAGCACAGCCCCCGCGCGTCCGGCGGCGTCACGCTGATCAGCGCCACGTCCACGGTGAACCGGCCCATCTCGATGTCGCGCGGGATGTCCGACAGGTAGATCGGTGTGTAGTCGCCGATGCCGCGCGCGATCGATTCACGCGTGTTGTCGGCGACGAAGAACGTGTTCATGCGGAACCGCTTGGCGTGCGGGCCGTCGGCGTAGGGCGTGTCGCCCATCGTTAACAGGTGCGTGATGTGCGCGTCGTGGATGTGGTCGCCGTGCTCGACGAGCGCGTCGACCAGGTGTTGCGGCGCGGCGCAGCCCGTGCCGATGAAGACGTTGTTGCCCGGGCGGATCAGCTCGATGGCCGACGGGGCGCTTCTGATCTTGTCGGCGTGTTGCGTTTGCCATTCCATCGGCGGTTACTCCTCTACGCTGATGCGGGCGTCGACGGCGATCGGCGTGGTTCCGGCCGGGCCGATCATGAACGGGTTGATGTCCATCTCCTGGATCTGCGGGAACTCGGTGACGAGTTGGCTGAGCCGTTGCAGCGCCTCGGCGAGCGCGTCGAGGTCGACGCCCTCGCTGCCGCGTGCGCCGGTGAGCATCTTGTAGGTGCGCGTGGCCTTGAGCATCTGGCGGGCCTCGTCGTTGGTCAGCGGGGCGAGGTAGAAGCTGACGTCCTTGAGCACCTCGACGAAGATGCCGCCCATGCCGAACATCATCAACGGCCCGAAGCGTGGGTCGCGCTTCATGCCGAGGATGACCTCCATGCCCGTCATGCACTGCTGTTGGACCATGACGCCGAGGATGTCGGCCCCGGGCGCCTTGGCGGGGATGCGGTACATCATCAGGTCGAACGCGTCGGCGACCTCGCGCGCGTTTTCGAGGCCCACCCGCACGCCGCCCACGTCCGACTTGTGCGAGATGTCCGGCGACCACACCTTCATCACCACCGGGTAACCCAGTTGGTCGGCGAGGCCCACGGCCTGGTCGGCGGTGGTCGCGGTGCCGCCGCGGGGCGTGGCGAAGCCGTACGCTTCGAGCACCTCTTTCGCTTCCATCTCGCCGATCTCGCGCTGGCCGCGGCGGAGGTGGCGATCGATGATCAGCTCCGTGCGGTGGCGGTTGACGGGGAACAGCTTGACCACGCGCTGCGGCCGCTTGCGCCAGCGCGCGTGGTCGGCCATGGCCTTCAGCGCCGTGACCGCGGTGTGCGGCCCGTCGTAAACCGGTAAGCCGCCGGCCCGCAGCACACGGTTTGCCTCGGCGACGTGTTCGGCGCCCATGAACGCCGTGAACACCGGCTTGCCCGGTGATTGCCGGCACACGTCGACCAATGCTTCGGCCGTTTCGACGCCCTGCGTCATCGCTTGCGGCGTCAACAAAACGAGCACGGCGTCGACGTTCGCGTCGGCCAGCGCCAGCTCGGTCGCCTTGCGGTAACGGTCGGCCAGCGCATCGCCGAGCACGTCGATCGGGTTGTGCACGTTGGCGGCGGGTGGCAGGGCTTCGCTGAGCGCCGCTTTGGTTTCATCTTGCAACTTGGCGAAGGTCAGGCCGATGCGTTCGATCGCGTCGGCGGCCATGATGCCCGCGCCGCCGGCGTTGGTCACCACGGCCACGCGCTCACCGGGCGGCAGCGGCTGGCTGGCGAACGCTTGCGCTAAGTCGAACTGCTGCTTGACCGACTCGCAACGGATCACGCCCGCGCGGTCGAAGGCCGATTCGTAGACCTGCTCGCTGCCCACCATCGAACCGGTGTGGCTCGACGCGGCGGCGGCCCCGGCCTCGGTGGCGCCGGACTTGATCAGAAGGATCGGCTTGTGGCGCGAGATTTGGTCGGCCTCGCGCACGAAGGCGTTGCCGTCGTTGATCGACTCGAGGTAGCCGGCGATGACCTTGACGTTGTCGTCGCGGCCGAGCGCGCGGATCAGGTCGAGCTCGTCGACGTCGGCCTTGTTGCCGATCGACACCAGGTGCGAGAAGCCGACCTGGTTGGCGGCGCCCACGTCGAGGATCGCCGTGAGCAGCGCGCCGGACTGGCTGATGTAGGCGATGTGCCCGTGCGCGGGGAGCTTGGCGGCGAAGCTGGCGTTGAGCTTGGCGTCGGGCACCATCAGGCCCAGGCAGTTGGGCCCGAGCAGGCGCAGGTCGTGGTGATCGGCGGTCTGAGTGAGGCGCTGCTCGAGGGCCGCGCCGGCGTCGCCGACCTCTTTGAAGCCCGCCGAGACGATGACCGCGGCCTTGATGCGCAGCTCGGCGCAGGTGTCGACCACGTCCGGCACAAACCGCGCCGGCACCGCGATCACCACCAGGTCCGGCAGCGGGTCGACCTCTTCGAGCTTGTCGTAACACGCCAGCCCCAGCACGTCGTCGGCGCTGGGGTTGACCGGGTAGATCGGGCCCTCGAACCCGCCGTCGATCAGGTTCTTCAGCAGCTCGTACCCAACCTTGCCGGGCGTGCGCGAAGCGCCCACCACAGCCACGGAGGTCGGCCGGAACAGACAATCCATTGACACAGACATGATTCCTCGATCGGGTGGGGGCGGCATGATACTCAGCTTACCCGCCCCACGCACCGCCGTTCGCGTTAGTTCGAAAAAAATAGGGGTTTCGCCCCATGCGATCGAACAAGTGCGTTTGAAGGCGTGACGCTTTGACCGGCGGGGCGTTTTACGTGAAAATGCTCGCCCTCACCCCGCCACCCGCGGCGTGGCCACACCCCACGCCGCACCCAAACCACGAAAGGGTTACTCTGGTGAGCGATCGCTTCCACACCGTTTTGTTGCTCGGCCCCCCCGGCTCGGGCAAGGGCACGCAGGGCAAAATCCTCGGCGCCATCCCCGGCTTCTTCCACTGCGCCTGCGGCGACGTGTTCCGTCGCATCAACCCCAACACCGAGCTCGGCCGGGTCTTCATCGACTACTCGTCGCGCGGCGAACTGGTGCCCGACGAGGTGACCATCCGCGCCTGGTGCGAGCACATCCGCGCCCAGGTCACGCTCGGCGCCTACAAGCCCGAGTCCGACGTGCTCGTGCTCGACGGCATCCCGCGCAACGTCGACCAGGCCAGGCTGATGGAGGAGCACATCGACGTCAGCCGCATCATCGAGCTGTACTGCGGCGACGAAGAGAAGATGATCGAACGCCTCCGCCGCCGTGCGCTGAAAGAAAACCGCATGGACGACACGAAGGAAGAGGTCATCCGCAACCGCTGGGACGTGTACCGCGCCGAGACCGAGCCGGTGCTCGCCCACTACGACGACAGCCTGATCTCGCGCGTCGACGCGATCGCCAGCCCGGCCGAGGTGTTCGCCGGTGTGCTCGGTGAGGCCATCCCGGTGCAGAACGCGCACTACCAGCGCGCCAACGCCGCCTCGGCCTGCTGAACGCGGTTGATCAAGTGAACTAAGCGATGATCGCTCGACGCCCGGCGGGCCCGGTCGATCGGTTGTGGTGCGCGTGGGTGAACTGTTCGATTGACTGGCGCGTTAACCGATGCTATCAATACGCTTAGAACGCTGCGGGCGTAACTCAATTGGTAGAGTGTCAGCCTTCCAAGCTGAATGTTGCCGGTTCGATCCCGGTCGCCCGCTTTTGGCCCGTCTTGTTGACAGCCCGCCGGTCGCCAGCGTATCCAAGTCGATGGCGGGGCGGTATTTGCAAGCGAGTTCTGCTAAGGTGTAGGCCGATTCGGCGCCATGATCATGGAGAGATCCAATGGCTGACAATTCTCCGACCCCACCCCGACCGGGCGGTGGCGGTTGTGACACGGACGTCCACGCGGCGACCTTCGCGCTGGCCGGGGTGTTGCGCCAGTTGGGGCCGGTGATCGAAGCGATGAGCGACGAGCAGTACGCCACCAAGTGCGTCGGCCACGTCGAGGGCAGCGCCGGCGGCCACGTGCGCCACTGCCTCGACCACGTAACGGCGCTGCTCGGCGGCGTGAGCACGGGCTGCATCGATTACGAAACCCGCGAGCGCGGCACCGACGTCGAAACCCAACGCGCCGCCGCCGTCGCCACGCTCGAACGGCTTGCCGACCGCGTGTCGCGGCTCGACGCCGACGACATGGCCCAGGCCGTGCGCGTGATCGTGCGGTTCGGCGCCGACGACGCGACGGTGGCGGTCGGCTCGACGCTCGGCCGGGAGCTGGCGTTCGTGCTCAGCCACACGATCCACCACAACGCGCTGATCTC
Organism: Phycisphaeraceae bacterium; assembly: GCA_028282805.1. Classification (GTDB taxonomy): domain Bacteria; phylum Planctomycetota; class Phycisphaerae; order Phycisphaerales; family Zrk34; genus JANQHD01. The sequence continues at coordinate 18,197 of JANQHD010000035.1, forward strand.
GGCGATCGCCAACAGCCTGGGCATCCCCTTACCGGAGTTTTTCGGTTACGCGCCGTCGTCGGTCGCGTTCCTCAAGCAACAGTAACCCATGTGCACCGTGACGATCATTCCGCAAGGGCCGGTGGGCTTTCGAATGCTGTGCAACCGCGACGAGCAGCGGACCCGCCCGCCCGCGCAGAGCCCGCAACACGTCAAGCTCGACGAGTTCGACGCGGTCATGCCCATCGACCCGGTGGGCGGCGGCACGTGGATCGCCGCGACCGACCACGGCCTGGTCATGACGCTTTTGAACATGAACCTCAAGCTCGCCAGCCCCTCGCTGACCGGCGCGTCCGCCAAGGAAAGCCGGGGCTGGATCATCACCGAGCTGATCAAGTCGGCGAACTTCGAGCGGGCCTGCGAGGGGGCCCGGCGGATCGACGGCGGGCGCTTCAACCCCTTCCGCCTGGTCATCGCCAACTGCGAGCAGCTGGCCGTGGCGACCTGCGACGGGGCCGAGGTGCACGTCGAGCGGCGGGCGATGCCGGGTAGGCCTTGGATGATCACGTCGTCGGGTCTCGGCGACGAGCTGGTCGAGGGGCCGCGCCGCGAGCTGTTCGACGGCTGGTTCGGCGACGAACGCGCCGCATGGGGCGAGCGGCAGCGCGCGTTCCACCGGCACGCCTGGCCCGAAAAGCCCGAGCTGTCGGTGTGCATGAGCCGGCCCGACGCGCGCACGGTGAGCGTGACGAGCGTGACGGTCAGCCCCAAGCACATCGAGATGGTCTACCACCCCGACGCGCCGGACGCCGAGGCACACGACGAGACGATCACGCTCGATTGCGTAGGCGGGGCGGTCGGATGACAGGCAAGCGTCGTCGCCGTTGGCGGTGGTGGCACGTCTACCTGCTGCTGCTGGTGCTGTCGAACATTGTGCAGCTGGTTTGGCCGGGCTGGCCTGGCGACGCCGAGCCGGCGAACCAGCGGGCGGTGACCGTGCCGCGCATGGGCCGCGCGGGCGAGGTCGACGGCAAGCCCGTCGAGCTGACCTACCGCACGTACGGCGACCCCGACTCGCCGATCAAGGTGCTGGCGATCCACGGCAGCCCCAAGTTCGGCCCCGACTACGCCGTGCTCGGCCCGCTGCTGGCCGAGCGCGCCCACGTCGTGGCCTTCGATGCGCCCGGCTTCGGCGGCTCGACCAAGTGGGTGGGCGACTACGGCATCGAGGCCCAGGCCCACTACGCGCTGGCGGTGATGGACCAACTCGGCTGGCGGCGCGCCCACGTGTTCGGCTACTCGCTCGGCAGCGGCGTGGCGCTCGAAATGTTCGACGCGCAACCCGACCGCATCCGTTCGCTGACCTTCTACGGCGGCGTCGGCATCATGGAAGGCGAGGGCAGCGGCGACTTCCAGTTCGAGCACCTCAAGTACCGCGTCGGCTACGCCGTGGTGGTCGTGGGCTTCGAGCTCGTGCCGCACGGCGGGCTGCTGGGCAAACGCTCGCTCCGCCACGCGTTTATGCGCAGCTTCATGGACACCGACCAACGCCCGCTGCGCCGCGTGCTCGAAAAGGTCAACGAAGCCAAGCTGCCCATGCTCATCGTGCACGACCACGACGACGTGCTCGTGCCCGCCGCCACGGCACGCGCCCACCACGACATCGTCGAACACTCGCAGCTGGTCATGCTCGCCCACGGGCACATGGGGTTGTTCGAGCCGGCCGGGGCGCAAGAGATCGCCGACGCGGTGTTGCCGTTCCTCGAACAAGCCAGTGCGCCGGGCTTTGCCCCGGTCCGACAAACCGACGACACCTACGCGGCGAAGGTCGTCGAGGTCGATTCGCCGCTGCCGTTCGGCCTCGACCTCAAACGCGACATGAGCCCGTGGCAACAGATCTTCACCATCACCATCGGCTGTTACATCCTCGAAGACCCGACCACCGTGTTCACCGGCCTGATGGTCGTCGCCGGGCAGGTCGACCTGTTCGTGGCGCTGTTCGGCATCTTCTTCGGCATCTTCACCGGCGACTTCTTGCTGTACCTGACGGGCCGCATCTTCGGGCAGAAGGTGCTGCGGTGGGGGCCGCTGACGAGGCGGTTGCCCGTGCGGCACATCGAACGGCTCAACGCGTGGTTCGACCGGCACGGCTGGTCGGCGGTGCTCGCGTCGCGCTTCATCCCCGGCACCCGGTTCCCGTTGTACGTCTCGGCGGGCGCGCTGGGCATGAAGCCCCTGCGCTTCGCGATGTGGACCGGCATCGCCGTCGCCATCTGGGCGGTGGTCATGCTGGCGATCGTGCTGGCCCTGGGCGAGAAGGCCACCTCGCCGTTCAAGTGGTTGTTCGGCGACAACATCCTCGCGCTGATCGCCGCCGTCGTGGTGCTGCTGTTCGTGGTGCGCGCGATCCTGCTGCTGTCGACCAAGGTCGGGCGCGGCAGGCTCATCGCAAAAATCACGCGCCTCTGGCAGCCCGAGTTCTGGCCGATGTGGGTGTTCTACCCGCCGGTCTGGCTGTACATCGGGTGGCTGATGCTCACGCGCGGCGGCCTGAGCAAGGCCACCGCCGCCAACCCCGCGATCCCCGCCGGCGGCTTCATCGACGAATCCAAGTCGCACATCCTCGGTTTATTTCCCGACGAGTGGGTCATCCCCTACGCGGTCATCGACTCGCCCGAAGCGTTACGCACCACGATGACCGAGCGCGGCTGGTCGTACCCGATCATCCTCAAGCCCGACACCGGCTACCGCGGGCGCGGCGTGATGAAGGTCGACGACGACGCCGAGGCCGACGAATACTTCGCCCAGGCGCACGGCACGACGATCGCGCAGGTCTTCCACCCCGGCCCGTTCGAGGCGGGCGTGTTCTACTACCGCCTGCCCGGCGATGACGAGGGCCACATCTTCTCGATCACCGACAAGCGGTTCCCGGTGATCACCGGCGACGGCGTGCACACGCTCGAGCAGCTGATCTTCCGCCACCGCCGCTACCGCATGCAGGGCGACCTGTACGTCGGGCGCCACGGCGACGACCGCGACCGCGTGCTGGCCGAGGGCGAGCGGTTCTCGTTGGGCGTGGCCGGCAACCACTGCCAGGGCACCAAGTTCCTCGACGGCGCGCACCTGATCACCGAGCCGCTGCGCCGGCGTGTCGACGCGATCGCCCGCCACCGCGAGGGGGTGTACTTCGGCCGGTTCGACGTGCGCTACGCCGACGCCGAGGCCTTCAAGGCCGGCCGCGACTTCGCGATCATGGAGTTCAACGGCCTGACCGCCGAATCGACCAACATCTACGACCCGTCGTTTGCGTTGTGGCGCTCGTGGCGTGTACTGTGTCGCCAATGGGCACTGGCTTTCGACATCGGCTGCGCTAACGCGCGAAACGGCGCGGCCACCACGTCGACTATCCAACTGTTGAAGATGACGTACCACCACATGCGTCATCGCACGAAACGAAAGGTCGCCGATTGACGTCTCCCCGCAGCGAAGCCGAGGTCGTCCGCCCGGGCAAGATCGCCGAGTCGCTGATCTTCGCCGGACAGTTCCTGCGCCACGGCAAGAAGGTCGCCAGCCTCGTGCCGTCGAGCAAGCCCATGGCCCGCCGGCTCAGCTGCGAGGTCGACCCCGCCCGGCCGCAGGTCATCGTCGAGCTCGGCACGGGCACCGGCGTGGTGACCGAAACGGCGATCGCGCGCATGCACCCCGACAGCCGGCTGGTCGCCTTCGAGCGCAACGCCAAGTTCGCCGAGATCACCGCCAATCGCTGCCCGCGGGCGACGGTGCTCTGCCGCGATGCCGCCCACTTCCACGAGGCGCTGGCGGAGATGGGCGTCGACCGGGTGGACGTGGTGATCAACTGCCTGCCCACGCCCAGCCTGCCGGCGGGCGTCAACGAGGCGATATTCCGCTCGGCGGCAAGCGTGATGGACGAGGTGCGCATGACACAGCTGACGGAGATCCCCATGTATTACTTCCGGCTGTACCGCCGCCTGTTCCACCGGGTGCGGTTTACGCCGGTCGTGCGGAACTTCCCGCCGGCGGGTGTCTACCATTTGCGCGGCCTGCGCAGCGATTTCGTCAGCGGGTTGCCCAACCGGGCGTAAAAACAAAGCGGCGCCGATTGGATTGTGTTTTGCTAGGCAGCCTCGGTGGCTCTAGAATAGAAGGCGCGTTCGGTACGGATCGTGCCCGTAAGCCGTTGCCTTGAAAGGGCATGTAGCCTGAGATGAGCAAAGTCGACCCTCCCCAGCCCAAAGCCAGCTTCCGTCACTTTTTCTTTCGTGGTCTGGGCATCCTTCTGCCCACGGTTTTGACGATCTGGCTGGTCGTGCTGGCCTACAACTTCGTCGACCAGAAGATCGCCCGGCACATGAACACCGGCGTGCGCGTGCTCGTGCTCAAGGCCACCCCCTGGCCCCACGCGAACGACAAGGACTACGTCTACGTCAGCAACAAGCTCGACCGCGGCACGCTCTCCAGCGACGAACAGCTCACCAGCGCCAGGGTCGTCGCCGCCGAGTCCGACTGGGCCAAGCAGAAGGAGCAGCTCGCCGGCGAGAACGAGGCGGAAGCCCGCCTGGCCTACGTCAAAGAAAACCTCGACTTCGTCGCCCGCCGCCACCGCCTGCAGCTGATCTGGAACAGCATCAAGCTCGGCGACTGGGCGGTGCTGAACCTGATCGGCCTGTTCATCGCGTTGTTCCTCATCTACCTGATCGGCCGCCTGCTCGGCGGGTACATCGGCCGGCGGATGTACGAACAGGGCGAAAGGTTGCTGCTGAGATTGCCGATCTTCAAGCAGGTGTACCCGTACGTGAAACAGGTCACCGACTTCTTCGTCGGCGACAAGGACGACAAGTTGCAGTTCAGCAAGGTCGTGGCCGTGCAATACCCCCGCAAGGGGCTGTGGTCCATCGGCCTGGTGACCGGGGAGACGATGCGCACGATCCAGGCCAACGCCGAGCGTGCGTGCATGACGGTCTTCATCCCCTCATCGCCCACGCCCTTCACCGGCTACGTGATCACGGTGCCGGTGGAAGACACCATCGAGGTGGCGATCTCGATCGACGACGCGCTGCGTTTCTGCGTCAGCGGCGGCGTGATCGTGCCCGATTCACAAGCGATCCAAGGCCAAGGCGAGCACACACCGATCGCCGTTTCCCAGCCCGCCGCACCCGGCGCTGGCGAGGAAACGGTGAAATCTGGATAATGGCCCCTAACCAGGCCAGGGAGGTATGACATGCAATTCAAGATGAGCGGCAGGCACCTCGACGTCACCCCCGCGATCCGCGAGTACTGCGAGCAGAAGACCGAGCGCCTGCACCGGTACTGGGACCGGATCTCCGCGATCACCGCCGTCATCGACCAGCACGACCGCAACTTCGAGGTGGAAGTCCTCGTCGATACCGACCACACCAAGCCGTTCGTCGCCAAGGAAACCGGCGAAGACCTTTACGCCTGCATCGACAGCGTCGTCGACAAGCTCGAGCGTCAACTGACCGACCACAAAGAGAAACTACGCAACCGCAAGCACATCGCGTGACGGCCGAGCCGTTGCGCCGCCACAGGGGCACAAGAGGAAACACGGAATGAAGCTGGCTGATTTTGTCCTGACCCAAGCACTGGTCCCGCAACTGTCGACCACCGACCGCGACGAGGTGATCACCGCGCTCGTCGACGCCATCATCGACGCCGGCGGCGTCGACAAGGCGCTCCGCCAGGAGCTGATCGACGCGATCCTCGACCGCGAGAACAAGGGGTCGACCGGTTTCGGCAAGGGCGTGGCCGTGCCGCACGTCAAGCACACCAAGATCGAGAAGATGGTTGCGACCATCGGCGTCAGCGCCACCGGCGTCGACTTCAACGCCCTCGACAAGCAGCCGGTCTACTCCGTGGTCCTGCTCATGAGCCCCGAGGACCAACCCGAGGGTCACCTGCAGGCGATGGAGAACATCTTCCGCAACCTGCAGAACGACACCTTCCGCAAGTTCCTCCGCCAGGCCACCACGGCCAAGGACATCGAGGAACTCATCACGGAAGCCGACAACCACCAACTGGCGGGCTGAGCTTCCCCCCGCCCGTTTGCCGCGCGCGACACCCCGCGCGGGCAAACGCCGACGACTTGGAGGGCTTGCCAGCGATATGGCCGACGCGCAGAGCTGTCAAACCACGGTCACGATCCTCAACCGGCTGGGTATGCACGCCCGGCCGGCGATGTCGTTCGTGGACCTGGCCAACCAGTTCCAGTCGGCCGTGACCGTCCGCAAGGCCGAGCAGGCCGTCGATGGCAAGTCCATCATGCAGATGATGATGCTCGCGGCCACCAAGGGCACGCAGCTGGAGATCGTCGTGCAGGGCCCCGACGCCCCCGACGCGCTCAGCGCCCTGAGCGAACTGGTCAACCGCAAGTTCGATGAGGATTAACACGCGGGGCGACCGGATCTCGTCTTGCATCGGTCAGATTATTCTTGGTTTGGCCCAATTCCGAAGGGTACACTGGCTATCCCACGCCGAATTATTTCGCAGACAACATGGAACTACATCATTTAAGACGGCTCCCGGTCCTGCTCGCTGTGGTCATGATCGTGGGCTGTTCAATACAATCAGATCAGCCAAGGGGGACTGCCATGTCCAAACAAGACGAGGATATCGCTGCGGTCAAGCAATTGATGGAGGATTGGGGTGCGGGCTGGAGTGCGGGCGATGCCGATGCGTTGGTAGCGCTCTTGGCCGATGAACCGGCGATCATCATGTCCAGCGAAACGCCCATCACCGGGAAGGAAGACATCCGGACGCTCTACCAGCACGTCTTCGAGAACTATTCCTTTACCAGTGATGATGAGTTCGTCCGCACGAGCGAGGGGGAAGAAATTGAACTTGTGATCGACGGTGACCTCGGCTACGTCTGGAGCAGCTACCAGAACACGGAGACACCCCGGGCCGGCGGCGAGACGCTCGAGGACCACGGCAACATCGTGATCATCGTGCGACGCCAACAAGACGGCTCCTGGAAAGTCTCACGCGTGATCGCCATCAGGAGTTAAGTCAGCTCGTTCTTAAACAGCTCGATCAGTTCCCCGTCGGGCCCTTTGAAGAAGCAGATACGCACCGGCACGGGGTTCGGGCCCTCGGTGGCGGCGATATCGATGTCGGTCGGCTCCATCGTCACCTCGCAGCCGGCGGCGCGGGCGCGCTCGAGCGCGGCATCAGGGTCGGTGGTGCGGATCGCGAAGTGCAGGATCTGTTGCGCCCCGTCGGCCGGCGGGGCGTTTTTGGCTTCGAAGATCTCGAGGTAGTTGCCGTCGCCGACGTCGAGCATGGTCGCCCGGCTGCCCTCGTGGTCCCAGGCGATCTTCGTGGTGAAGCCCATCACGTCTTTGTAAAACGCGACCGACCTGTCGAAGTCGCGCGCGTTGATGGCCACGTGGTGGAACCCGCCGCCGCCGAGGGTGGTGTTGGCGCCTGTCATCGTCTCTGCTCCGTTCAGTCCGGTATGTGCTCTTGGTGTTTTTGCTTGAACTCTTCGAGGCTCGCCACGCCCTCGGGCAGCTTGGCCGCGTCGGCGAGCAGCACGGGGATGCCATCGCGGATCGGGTAGCGCAGGCCGCCGACTTCGGCGACGAGTTCGTCGCCTTCCCGCCGCAGCTTCGACCGCGTTAACGGGCAGACGAGTATCTCCAACAACACCGCGTCGATCGCATCGCTCATCACGTCATCTTCACCCGTTCGATCTGTGCGCCGAGCGCGCGGAGGCGTTGGTCCATTTTTTCGTAGCCGCGGTCGAGGTGGTAGACGCGGTTGACGGTGGTGGGGCCTTTGGCGGCGAGGCCGGCAAGCACCAGGCCCGCCGAGGCGCGCAGGTCGCTGGCCATGACCGGGGCGCCGATGAGTTTTTTCACGCCGGAGACCATGACCGTCGGGCCCTGCCGGTACAGCGCCGCGCCCATCCGGCTCAGCTCGGCGACGTGCAGGAAGCGTTCGGGGAACACCTTTTCGGTGATCATCGAGTTGCCGTCGGCGAGGGTGAGCAGGGCCATCAGCTGCGCCTGGAGGTCGGTGGGGAAGCCGGGGTAGGGCTGGGTGGTGACGGCGATCGGTTCGAGCCGGCGGGCGGAGCCGACGGAGACGGCGGCGCGCATGGGGTCTGAGCCGTCGACGATGTCGAGTGAGATGCCGATGCCTTCGAGGCGGTCGGCGACGGCGGCCATGGCGTCGAGGGGGCAGTTGTCGATGGTGACGTCGCCGTTGGTGGCCGCGGCGGCGCACATGTAGGTGCCGGCCTCGATGCGGTCGGGCATGACGGTGTGTTCGACGCCGCGCAGCTTCTCGACGCCCTCGACGACGATGCGGGGCGTGCCGGCGCCGCGGACGTGGGCGCCCATGGCGTTGAGCACGTTCGCCAGGTCGACGACCTCGGGCTCGCAGGCGGCGGACTCGATGACGGTGGTGCCCTTGGCGAGGGTGGCGGCGGACATGATGTTGGCGGTGCCTAACACGGTCGAGCCGAACGTGCCGCCGAGGAAGACCTTGGCGCCGCGCAGCTCCCTGGCGGTGGCGACGAGTTCGCCGCCGGACAGCTCGATCTCGGCGCCGAGCTGCCGCAGGCCGCGCAGGTGCAGGTCGATGGGGCGTTCGCCGATGGCGCAGCCGCCGGGCATGGAGACGGTGGCCTTGCCGCGTTTGGCGAGGAGGGGGCCGAGCACGCAGATGCTGGCGCGCATGGTGCGGACGATGTCATAGCGTGCCTGGCAGTTGAGGTCGTCGATGACTTCGAGGCGCATGTGGCCGTCGTCGGTGAAGGCGACCTTGCAGCCGAGTTCGCCGAGCAGGCGGGCCATGTTCTGGATGTCGGAAAGGTCGGGCACGTCGTGCAACGTGAGCGGCCCGTCGGCGAGCAGCGCCGCGGCCATGATGGGCAGGGCGGCGTTCTTCGAGCCGTTGACCGAGACCCGGCCCTTGAGCCGGCGTCCACCTTCGATGACAAATGCGTCCATGCGTTGATCCCGAGCCTTCGGTTGCCAGCCGGTAGGGTAAGCGATCCGTGCAACTTCTGCGACGGGCCGCTCCTTCGATTACCATCGGCCCAAGCGAGGTCCACCCATGAACGACACCCCCTGCCCCATGCCCCGCCCCGACGTGATCGACACCTACTTCCAGGAGCACCGCGCCAAGCTCATCGACATCGCCGCGTTCCTCGACCGCGTCGACCGGTCATCAGGTGGTGTGGACGACGACGTGCGTGTAAGGGCATTGCACAAAGCGATCCCGCTGCTGATCGACGGTCGGGGCGACCGTGCCCGCCGAATCCTCGAACTGCTCTCCGACCCCACCACCGACCCGGTCGACCAGGCCCCCGCCAAAGGCGCCATCGGCGTCGACCCCAATGGCAGTTATTAGTTCCCCCGGAACCCGAGCCCCGACCCCCGAAACCCGAGAAATGAAATACATCGACCCCCACATCCACATGGTCTCGCGCACGACCGACGACTACGCACGGATGGCCCAGGCCGGTTGCGTGGCGGTGACCGAGCCGGCGTTCTGGGCGGGCTTCGACCGGTCCAGCGCCCAGGGTTTTTATGACTACTTCCGGCAGCTGACCGACTACGAGCCCCGCCGGGCGGCGCAGTTTGGCATCCGGCACTTCTGTTGGATTTGCATCAACCCCAAGGAGGCTGAGGACCCGGCCTTCGCGCGGGAAGTGATCAAGTTCATCCCCGAGTTCCTTGGCAAGCCCAACGTGCTGGGCGTCGGCGAGGTCGGGTTGAACAAGAACACCCGCAACGAACTGGCGATCCTCGAAGAACAGATCGCGCTGGCCGTCGAGCATGAGCAGTTGATTCTCGTGCACACGCCGCACCTGGAAGACAAGCTTAAGGGCACGCGTTTGACGATGGACGCGCTCGAGGCGGCGGGCGCTCAGCCGGGGCGCGTGCTGATCGATCACGTCGAGGAGCACACCGTCGGCGAAGTGCTCGGCCGTGGGTATTGGGCCGGCATGACGCTCTACCCCGACAGCAAGTGCACGCCGCAGCGGGCGGTGGACATCATCGAACAATTCGGCAGCGAAAGGTTGTGGATCAACTCCGCCGGCGACTGGGGCGTGAGCGATCCGCTGTCGGTGCCGAAGTGTCACGTCGAGATGTTGCGCCGTGGCCACCCGCGCGAGTTGGTGGAGAAGATCAGTTACGAAAACCCGCGGGCGTTCCTCAGCCAGTCGCCGAAGTTCTCGCTCGATTGAACACCCTGAAGCCCACGGATTACAATCCGTGGGCTTCGTGATGTGTTCACGACGCGTTCATGACGGAGCTGACCAGCATGGTGAGCGGTGAGAACAGTGCGACGAAAGCCGCGCCGAGAAACATGAAGCTGAGCAGGAGGAGGAACAGGTTGCACGACAAACGCGTGGGGAGGTGTCGGGTGAGTCTTTCCTTGCCGAGCAGCACGGCGGTGGCGACGAGCCCGACGATCGGATAGACCCACGCGGGGATGCGCAGGAACGCGATCGTGAGGCGGGGCAATTCTGCATCAAAGTCGCTCAGGATTTCGATCAGGTCACCGTGGGCGATCGCGATCAGCACGCAGGTCGTATCGACCACCAGGATCGCCGCACTCAACACCACCCAGTTCACCGTGACGATGGTGCCGTGCATCTGCTGAACCGATTGGCGTTCGCCATGCCCTTGTGTTGGTGTCGTTTCCATGTCACCCCGTTTGGTTCGTTCTTGCGGTTAGTAGCGGATCTTTACCGTCTTGCCTTGCTTCGCGGCGTCCATGGCGGCGAGGATGACGGTGAGGGACTTGTAGCCCTCGACGCCGTCGATGGCGGGTTTGCGTTTTTTGCGGATGGCGTCGATGAACGCGTCGGCGACGCCGGAGGAGGTCTGCTGCTCGTTGCTGGCCATGGCGCCGACCTTGTGCAGCTCGCGGTTGCCGTTGCGGTAGTCGACGACGACGCCGAACTCGCTGTCGCCGCCGATGAGCATGGCGCCCTTTTCGCAGTAGAGCTTGGTGTGGTTTTCTTCGGCGCCGTAGTTGGTCCAGCTGATCTCGACGGAGCCGACGACGCCCCTGGCGGTGGTGAGCTGGAGGATGGCGTTGTCGTCGAGGCCGATGAGCCTGCCGCGGGCGTCGCGTTTGTCGACGGTGGCGAGGGTGCCGCCGACGGTGGCGAACTCCTGGCCGAGCAGCCAGCGCATGAGGTCGACCTTGTGGACGCCGAGGTCGCCGGTGACGCCCATGAACGCGGCGTCGGGGTCGAAGAACCAGCTGCGGGCGCCGTCGATGGACCAGCCGTCGGGCCCGGGGTGCTTGAAGGTGGTGCGGAAAGAAAGCACCTTGCCCAGCGCGCCGGAGTCGAGCAGCTGCTTGGCCTTGACGTGGGGGGGCATGAGGCGCTGGTTCTGGCCAACCATGAGGTAACGGCGAGCCTTGCGCGCGGTGTCGATCATGCGCCTGGCTTCGGCTTTGGTGGTGGCCATGGGTTTTTCGACGAGCACGTGGCAGCCGGCGCGCAGGGCGTCGGTGGTTTGTTTCGCATGCAAAGCGTTGGGGCCGGCGACCACGACGGCGTCGAGGTCCATCGCCTTGAGCATTTTTTTGTGATCGACGAACGCCTCGGCCCCGAGCTCGCCGGCGATGTCGTTGACGCGCGCTTCGTTCGGGTCGGCGACGGCGACGACCTTGCCGTAGCGGTTGGCTTCGATCTCGGGGATGTGGCGGCGTTGGGCGATCGCGCCGCAGCCGATGACGGCGAATTGGATGGGCATGTCGTGGTCCTTTCGCGGGGGCGGGGGAGATTGTACCGGATGCAAAACACGTGTCAGCCCGTGAGCGCATGGGATGTGTTGTGTCGTCTATCTGGGAAATCCACTTCCCGCAGGAGCGAGACATGGCCGAGACGAAGAAGGACTGCAACGTGGCGCTGTTCGGCGCGGGTTTCATGGGCCGGGCCCACTCCAACGCGTACCTCAACGTCGCCAAGTTCTTCGACCTGCCGGTCAGGCCGGTGATGCACACGGTCTGTGACATCCTCGGGGCCGACGCCTTCGCGGCCAACTGGGGCTGGCAGCACGCCTCGACCGACTGGCGGGCGACCGCCGCGGCCGACGAGGTGGACCTGGTCGACATCACGACGCCCAACCACCAGCACGCACCGGTCGCCGTCGCCGCGCTCGAGGCGGGCAAGCATGTGGCCTGCGAGAAACCGCTGGCCGGCACGCTCGACGATGCGCGGGCGATGAAGCAGGCGGCCGACGCCCACCCGGACCAGCGAACGCACGTGTGGTTCAGCTACCGCGGCTGCCCGGCGCTGGCCCTGGCCCGCAAGATGGTGCGCGACGGGAAGATCGGGCGCATCTTCCACGTCCGCGCCCAGTACCTTCAGGATTGGGCGGGCCCCGACGTGCCGCTGCTGTGGCGGTTCAAGGGCACCGAGTCCGGCTCCGGCGCCCACGGCGACCTCAACGCCCACATCGTCGACGCCTGCTGCTTCGTCACCGGCGAACAGATCACCGAGGTGTGCGGCGCGATCATGGAAACTTACATCAAGCGGCGCGTCATCCCCGAATCCGAAGCCGGCAACATCAAGGGCGCGACCGTCGGCGACAAGATCGAGTACGGCGACGTGACCGTCGACGACGCGGTCAGCTTCCTCGCACGCCTCTCCGGCGGCGGCTCGGCGAGCTTCGAGGCCACCCGCCTCGCCGCGGGCCGCAAGAACGCCAACCGCATCGAGATCAACGGCGAGAAGGGCTCGCTCCGCTGGGACTTCGAGGACATGAACTGGCTGTGGTACTACAACGTCGAAGACGACGCCGAGCGGGCCGGCTGGCAGAAGATCATGTGCACCGACGCCACCGCCCACCCCTACGTCGCCGCCTGGTGGCCCGACGCCCACATCCTCGGCTACGAGCACGGGTTCGTGAACCTCGCGTCGACATTGCTGAAGAACATCGGCGGGGCGGCCGATGCCGTCGAGGTACCCGCCCCGACGTTCCAGGACGCCTACGAGACCCAGCGCGTGCTCGAGGCCGCCGTGCTCAGTGCGCAAAACCGCAGCTGGATCGACCTAAGCGACGTGAAATAAAACCAAAACCGACCCGCTCGCGAGGCGTGCCGCGGCCCGGGTGGGGTACAATACATTTTCTGGCGAGCGCGCCCCCGGATCGGCGATAGAACAACCATGCAATACACACGTCGGCAGATCATTCGCAGCGGGCTCGTGGCCGGGCTTGGCCTGGGCCTGTACGGCTGCGGTGAGTCGAACAAGACCGCCGGCCTGCCCGACGTGCCTTGGACCGGTGGGGCTCGGCCGCAGCCGACGATCGCCGGGCCCGCCCCCGCGCCGACGAGCACGGGCCTGGCCACGAAGGTCATCGCCCGCCGCCACTGGACCCGGGCCGGCACGATCCGCAGCCGGGCCAACCCGATGCGCGGGGTCAACCGCATCACGCTGCACCACGCCGGCGGCACGCCCGTGTACTTTGCCGACACCGCGACCGTCGCGCGGTACCTCGAATCGATCCGCCGGGGCCACGTGGGGCGCGGCTGGGCCGACATCGGTTACCACTACGCCATCGACCGCGCCGGCCGGGTGTGGGAAACACGCCCGATCGTCTACCAGGGCGCCCACGTCAAAGACCAGAACGAGCACAACATCGGCGTGCTGGTCATGGGCAACTTCGACAAGCAGAGCCCCAGCCAAGCCCAAGTGGTGACCATGCAGAAGTTCGTCGCCGAGCTCCGCCGCAAGTACAAGGTCACCGCGTCGCCGAGCGTGCGCCGGTCGAACGTGCGCACGCACCAGGAGTGGAACCCCACCGCCTGCCCCGGCAAGCGGTTGCAACCGATCATCGCCGGCATCCGCAACCGCAACGGCTTCGCTTAACCCCCCCCGCGCCCCGTTTAGCGACCGCCCGCAGGGCGGTGTTTTTTTGTTGCCCGCCGCGCACCCGGCCGCCCGCGACGCGCCAGCAGCGGCAGGCCCACGCCAACCAGCGCCAGCGTGGCGGGTTCGGGCACGTTGGTGAAGCCGAAGTCGTCGAGGCCGTTGAGGGTGTTTGTCGCGTTGTTGGCGATCGTGATGTGGTCGATGTCGCCCGACAGCGACACCAGCGTAAAACCCCGGCCCAGCGGGTCGGTCGGGTCGCTGAAGCCCGCGGCGATGGTGACGGGGTTGCCGATGACCTGGTTGAAGTCGTCGAACGCGGTGACCACGGTGTCGCCGTCGGCGTTGGGGTGCGTGCGGATGAAGAACTCGACCACCGCGGCGTTGTTCTCGAAAAAGTCGATCAGCGCCACCGAGTCTTCCAACACCATCCACGCGCGCACGCCCGAGTGGTAGAGCGCGCCCTGACCCACCACCCCGGCGAAGGAGTTGTCGGTCAACGCCGCGCGATCGGGTGACGTGCCCAACAAAATGGGGTCGCCCACGCTGGTGTTGGGGCTGAAGCCCTCGAAATCCTCAAAGACGGCTTGGTCCTGCGGTGCGGCGGACACCGTGGCGGCAACCAGCAACGCGACCGCCAGGGTGGGTTTCCAATCGAACATCCCGTTCTCCCATCGAAAAAGCTCAACGATCGAATGCCGAGCGGTTCGGCGCGTGGGCCGCACGGCACGGCCCTCACCCTCCCTATGTCACCCGGGCTCGTCGGCATTGCGTTCAACCACATAAAAATGCTCGAGCAAGCGAGGCTCGTCGTGCGGCGAAACCTCGTAAATGGCGACATCGCCCAACTCACGCCGGAACCGGCGCAAGCCCTCGGCCAGCGGCTCGGTCGGCGGGGCGGCGGTCGCGCGATCGACGAACAGCAGCACCGGCTCGCCGCGCACCCGGGCGAACACGGTGACCGTTCGTCGTGACAGAACCCGGGCGTAACCGAGGCCGAGCAGTTCGACGTCGCTGGGCAGGGCGCCGGTCAGCATCGGCTGCCCGAAGCGGTAATCGAACGTGCCGGCGAACTGCTCGTCGGTCTCGCACACCCAGCCGGGCTCGAAACCCGAAGCGACCGCCTCGGCGTAGTACGCCTGCATCGTGACCGGTTGGGGTGGGGCGGGCCGGCGGGTTAACAGCACGTACTGCACGCACGCGATGCCGACCGGCAGCGCGATCAACAGCATCGCGGCGACCAGCAACACCCTCGGCGACCGGTAAAACGGCCGCTTGCGGGGCATCGCGGGCGCGGCGGCGTACCGCTCGGCGAACGCGCCCCGCAGGGTCGCGTCGATACGGCTTTGCAGCTCGACCTGGCGACGCAGCGCCTCGTCGTCCGCGAGCGCCTGCTCGAACGCGGCGCGCTGCTCGGGCGTCAGCTCGCCGTCGCAGTAGCGTTCGAGCAACGAACCGATCGTGTTGTCTGCGTGCTCGTGGATCATGCCACTTCCCCAGTCGGGCTTGCCGAGTCGTCGCCTAACGCTTGGCGCATCGCCTTGCGGGCGCGGTAGACGTGGCTCATCGCGGTGCCGGGCGGGATGTCCAACAGCTGCGCGATCGCTTCGTAGCTCAACGCCTTGACGGTGCGCAGCAACAGGCAGCTGCGCGCCGTTTCCGACAGGCCGCCCAGCGCCCCGATGACGCGGTCGTCGAACTGTTGCTGATCGGGCAAGACTTGTCCTCTGGCGTCGATCGGGCTGGCGCCGCCGCCGGCGACCCGGGCGGGCGTGTCGTCCAGCTGCGCCGGGGGCACGGGTTTACGCCGCGCGGACTTGCGGCGTTGGTTGCGTGCCACGTGGCGCACGATCGCCGCCGTCCAGGCGGGGAAACTCGTGGCCGGGTCGAATTGGTCGATCTTCTTCCACGCGATCGCCAGCGCTTCCTGCACGACGTCCTCGGCGAGGTGGCGGTCGCCGGTCATGCCCACCGCGACCAGCCAGAGCGTGTGGCGGTTGCGCTCGGCCAGGTCGCCGAACGCCACGCGCGACAGCGCCAGTTCCGCGGGCGGGTCTTCCGGGTTGTCCGAACGGTTCGGTTGAATCGGCCGGCCTCGTCACGAGTTTCAATCAGCGGATGTCACGGGGTGCCCCGTGCATTGCAGCCGATTCCAAAAACCCGCGCTTGGCGTGATCGGTAGGGAAATCGCCGGTTACGGCTCGCTCGGCGTCCAGCCCGTTTCTTCGGTGATCCGGCGGTTGTCGACGAACGCCCGAAGCGGTTGTTCGCCGCGCAGGGCCACGCCCGGGTAGAACGTTTCGAGGATCTTCTCCTTGGGCCAGCCCAGCAGGTTGCCGGCCGCCGCGGGCAGGTAGCAGCGGTAGCCGGTGATCTTTTTCGCGTCGAGGCAGGCGGCGATCAGCTTCGCCGCGTCGGGGTACGACAGGTAACTGAACCCCTCGTCGAGCGGCATGCCCGGGATCGGCGCGTCCAGCGGCGTGTGCTGTTTGTGGCCGACCTGCTGGGCCGTCATGAGGTAGGGCAGCCGCAGGGCGACGCCGGTGATGCCGCGCTGCTTGCACAGCATCTTCAGGTACTGCTCGCTGGCCAGCTTGCCCGCGGCGTAGGCGTAGCCGGGGTTCGGCGGGGCGTCGCCATCGAGCGGCAGGTACGCGAGCTCGCTGCCGTGGTCGGCGTCGCCGGCGCGGCGCGACCCGCTGACGGTGGTGATGCTCGAGGCGTACACGATGCGCCTCACGCCCGTCTCGGCCGCGGCGTGCAGCACGTTCGCGTCCGACAGCACGTTGTTGTGGTAGGTCAGGCGGAGGTTGGCCTCGGCCGCGTTGGGGTTGTTGCCCACGTGCACGACCGCGTCGGCCTGCTGGACCAACAAAAACGCCTTGTCCAGGTCGGTCAGGTCCGCGACCACGAAGTCCACGCCCGGCGCCTGGCGGAACACCCGGTCCGTGGCGATCACCCGGTGCTTGCGGTTGAGCAGGGCTTGGGTGGTCTGCCGTCCCAGTCGACCGGCTGCGCCGGTGAGGAGAACCTTCATGGTCAAGCTGACTCCGAGGAGTGGAATTGGGGGAAAGCATAAAGGCTGAGAATGACCAATGTCCAATGACCAATGTTCAATCAAATACCAATGCCCGAATGTCCAACGGGATTGGTCATTGGTGATTGGTCATTGGGTATTCCGCCGAGCGGGCGGCTTTAGTCTTCCGGCGCATCGGCCACGAGGCGGTGGAACGCTTCGAGCAGCTGCTGGGTCAGCGGGCCCGGCTTGCCCGTGCCGACGGTCTTCTGGTCGATGCCGATCACCGGGATCACCTCGGCGGCGGTGCCGGTGAGGAAGCACTCGTCGGCGTTGTACACGTCGTCGAGCACCATATCGGCCTCGCGCACCGTCACGCCCGCGTCGCGCGCCAGGCCCAGCACCAGGTTGCGCGTGATGCCCTCGAGCACGCCCGCGTGCAGCGGCGGGGTCAGCAGCTCGCCGTCCGACACGATGAAGATGTTGTCGCCGGTGCACTCGGCGACCTTGCCCTCGTGGTTGAGCATGAGCGTCTCGATGCACCCGGCCTTGATCCCTTCGATCTTGGCGAGGATGTTGTTGAGGTAGTTCATGCTCTTGATCCGCGGGTCCAGCGCGTTGGGGTGGTTGCGGACCGTCTTGGCCGTCACGATCTTCAGGCCGTGGTCGTACATCTCTTGCGGGTAGAGGCGGACGAGGTCGGTGATGATGAAGGTCGTGGGGTTGTCGCAGAGGAAGGGGTTGATCCCGAGCTTGCCCACGCCGCGCGTGACGCACAGGCGGATGTAGGCGTCGGCCAGGCCGTTGGCCTCGAGCGTGGCGCGGGTCGCGTCGGCGAGTTGGTCGACGGTGTAGGGGATGGTCAGCTCGATGCGCCGGGCGGAGGCGAAGAGGCGCTGGAGGTGCGTGACGAGCTTGAGCACCTTGCCGTTGTAGGCGCGGATGCCCTCGAACACGCCGTCGCCGTAGAGCAGGCCGTGGTCGAAGACGCTGACCTTGGCCCGGTCGGCGGGCACGAGGTCGCCGTCGAACCAGACGAGCCGATCGGGCGTGGGCTGGTTCGGGGCTTGGTTGTGGGCGGTGGCGGGGGTGGGCTGGGTCATGGCGCTGCCTCTTACGCGGCGGCCTTGGATCCCTTGGCCAGCGCGTCTTGCGCGATCTTGACGATGGCGTCGAAGCCGGCCGGGTCCGCGATCGCGATCTCGCTGAGCATCTTCCGGTTGAGTTTCACATCGGCCAGTTTCAGGCCGTTGATGAGCTGGCTGTAGCGGATGTCGCGCATCCGGCAGGCGGCGTTGATGCGGGCGATCCACAACCGGCGGAAGTCGCGCTTGCGCAACCGGCGGTCGCGGTAGGCGCCGGCGCCGGCGCGGACGGCGGCCTCCTGCACCCGGCGCCACTGGGTGCCGCGTGCGCCGCGGTAACCCTTGACGGACTTGAGAACTCGGACCTTCGACTGACGGCGGGCGGCGCCCTTGCGTGCGCGGGGCATGGCGGGTCTCCTATGCGTGAGTGCGGGGCCCGTTCGGCAACGGGACTCAGTCGGCCCGGCTCACAGCGTGTTTCTGATCAATCCACGTTCGGATCGACGGCGGGGCGGCTCAGCTGCGGCCCTTGAGGTGCGTGTGCAGCGAGGTCTCCAGCTTCTTGGCGACCGACTTGTGCAGCGTCATCGGGTTGCCCTTCTTGCGCTTCTGGTCGCCGGTAAAACCGCTGTTCAGGTGGCTGCGGCCGGACGGCTGGTGCTTGACCTTGCCGGTGCCCGTCACCTTGACGCGCTTGGCTAATCCCTTGTGTCCCTTGACCTTCGGCATGTTCGACGCTCCTTGGCTGCCAATCCGAGCCACGTAGTGTAACAGGGCGGCGGTTGGATGCAAATATCGCCCGCCGCCGGTTGTCAGGCGGGCGTAAACGTGGTTTGCTATGGCCCTATGAGCCCGCCCCCGATCACTTTATGCGTTTTGGCCCGCGACGAGGCCGACAAGATCGCCCACGCCCTGGAATCGGCCAAGGCCTGCCCGTGGGTGACCGAGCTGCTGGTGCACGACACCGGCTCGACGGACGAGACGCCCGCCATCGCCGAGCGCTACGCCGACCGTGTCGAGCACCACCAGTGGGTCGATTTCACGACCAACCGCCGGCAGCTGGTCGACGCGGCGAGCCACGACTGGGTGTTCATCCTCGACGCCGACGAGCAGGTCACGCCGGAGCTGTCGGCGGAGGTCACGGCGTTGGCCGACGCCGACTTCGAGGCGCACCCGATTTTCACCATGCCCCGGCGCAACTACCTGCTCGGCCGGCACGTGCGGGCGTGGGACCCCGACCGGATCGACCGCCTGTTCGACCGCACCCGCGTCACCTGGCCCAAGCGCCACGTGCACGACACCCGCACGCCGACCGAGGGCACGGCCAAGCCCCTGCGCCACCCGATCACCCACAACCGCCACGCCAACGACTTCGGCGACTACTTCGACGGCGACCGCTACGAGCGGCGCGCCGAGGCGCTGGCGCAAGAGATGTACGACCGCGGCAAACGCGCGGGCTTGCTGGACCTGGTGTTCCGCCACCACCTGGCGTTCTGGAAGTTTTACCTGGTCAAGCGCGGCTTTCTCGACGGGAAGTTCGGCCTGCTCATCGCACAAAAAGCCGCGTTCAGCGTGCAACTGAAGTATGCCCGCTTGTGGCACATGCAGCAAGAGAAGCGATCGCCATGACCGGCCACCTGCCGTTCGACCCGAGCAAGATGAAGCCGAAGGCGCCGACCAAGCGCGCGCGCCGCGAGCGCGCGGCTCAAGGCGATGCGCCCGCCGATGCGCTGACGGTCAGCCAGGTCACCGCGCTGGTCAAAGACGTTTTGGCCCGCCACGTCGAAACGCCCGTGCGCGTGGTCGGCGAGCTGAGCAACTTCAACGACCGCGGGCATTGGTACCTGTCGCTGAGGGACGAGACCGACGTGCTCAACTGTGTGATGTGGTCGAGCGCCGCGAAGAAGGTGCGCTTCACGCCCGAGCGCGGCACGCAGGTCGTGGCCACCGGCCGGCTCGACTACTACGGGCCGCAGGGCAAGCTGCAGCTTTACATCGACAAGCTCGAACCGGTCGGCCAGGGGGCGCTGGAGCTGCGCTTCAAGCAGCTGTGCGATCAGCTGCGGGCCAAGGGCTGGTTCGACGACGAACTGAAAAAACCGCTGCCCGCGTTCCCGCAACACGTCGCGGTGGTCACCAGCAAGTCGGGCGCGGCGGTGCAGGACGTGATCAAAACCACGCGCCAGCGCTGGGCGGGCTGTCGGCTGACCGTGGTGGACGTGCGCGTGCAAGGCGAGGGATGCGAAGACGAGATCGCCTCGGCGATCGGCGCACTCGACGCGGCGCGCGACAAGCTGACGCTCGACGCGATCGTCGTCACGCGCGGCGGCGGCAGCATCGAAGACCTGTGGGCGTTCAACGAGCCGGTCGTGGCCAAGGCGATCCACGCGTGTCGGTTGCCGGTCGTCGCCGCGATCGGGCACGAGACCGACACCACCATCGCCGAGCTGGTGGCGGATCGGCGTTGCTCGACGCCCACGCAGGCCGCGGCGGTGCTCGTCGCCGAGCGCGAAGCCGAGGCCCAGCACCTGGCGCAGCTGGCCCACAGGCTGTTGACCGCCACGCGTCGTCGGTGTGACAGCGCCGCCGCGGCACTGACTGCGGCCGAGCGGCACGCGGTGTTCCGCTCGCCCTTGGCCCCGATCCAATTGCGGCGGGCCGACCTCGAGCACGCCGTTCGGCGGCTGGCGGGCGCGGCACAACGGCGATTAGCTGGCGATCGGCTCGAACTGACCCGGCTGGCGGGTGCGATGCGGGCCTACGAGCCGCTGGGGCGGGTGCAGGCGGCCCGTGAGGCCCTCGCCGAGCACCGACGCAGGCTGACCGCGGCCGTGTGTCAGGGCCATCGACGGCACTCAGAGCAATTGGCGGCCCTGCACCGGCAGCTCAACGCCGTGGGGCCCCAGCGGGTGCTCGAACGGGGCTTCAGCTGCACCACCGACGCCAAGGGCAAGCTGATCCGCTCGATCAAGGCGGTCAGGCCCGGTCAGATGATCACCACGCGGGTGGCGGATGGCACGTTCGACGCCACGGTGGCAGGGCAGCGGGAAGCGCTAAGCCGCAAGCGGCCGGCGGAGCCCGATCAACAACCCGATCTTTTTAGCGGCGACGGGGCTTGATTTTCGATCCGCCATCGCGATAATGCGGCGTTTCGACCCCGGACAGAGATTCGGCAAGCTATAGTTACAGGAACAGGAATTACATGGCTCATTCACTGTCAGCCAAGAAGCGGATCCGCCAGAACGCGAAGCGCAACCAGCGCAACCGTTGGCGTAAGCGTCGGATCAAGGGCACGGTCAAGGACTTCCTCGACAAGGTCCACGACAAGGACGTCGCCGGCGCCGAAGCCGCGTACAAGGACGTGAGCAAGACGCTCGACCAGATCGCCGCCAAGGGCACGATCCACAAGAAGACCGCCGCGCGCCGCAAGAGCCGCCTGGCCAAGCGCCTCAACGCGCTCAAAGCCGCCGGCTGATCAACTGAACGACCCGGGCGCCGATCGCCGATAAGGCTTACGGCCCGTTCGATTAGGGGATTGGTGTAACGGTAGCACGAAGGTTTCTGGTACCTTTAGTCCAGGTTCGAATCCTGGATCCCCTGCTTGAAAAGCCCTTGAACGCTCAAGGGTTTTTTTGTGCGCACCTGCCCAAATCGCCAACGCGAACTGGATCGTTGATCGCCGTTGTGCCGATCCATAGAATCGAGCGTAAGCCAAGGTGTGAAAATGAAATGCGATAAGTGCGATCAACCCGCGACGGTCCACCTCATCGAGATCGTCAACGGCAAGAAGATCGAAAAACACCTCTGCGAGCAGCACGCGACCGAGGACGGCGTGGCGGTGAAGATGTCGGCCGCGCCCATCAACGAGCTGCTCGAGAAGTTCGTGCTCAAGCACTCGCCCAGCCAGGAGGCCGACGAAGTTCAGGCGTGCGCCGATTGCGGGATGACCTGGGAGCAGTTCCGCAAGCGCGGCCTGCTGGGCTGCCCGGGCTGCTATGCGGCGTTCGACGATGCGCTGATGCCCCTGCTCGAACGGGCCCACGAGGGCGGCAACTGCCACATCGGCAAGGCGCCGCGCTGCGCCGGGACCGACGAGCTGCGCCAGCAGCGGCTGATGCAGCTCCGGCGTGAGCTGGAGCAGGCGGTGGCCAGCGAGGAATACGAGAAGGCCGCGGGGCTGCGGGACCAGGTCAACCAGTTGGAGCGTGACCAGAAGTGAACCTGCCGCAACGAACCGACCGTGCGAGCGAGTGGATGCGTGGCGGCGGGCCGCACAGCGACGTGGTGATCTCGTCGCGCGTGCGCCTGGCGCGGAACATCGCCGGCTTCCCGTTCCTCAGCTGCGCCTCACGCGCGCAGCGCGACGAGTTGGTGGACATCGCGCGCAGGCACGTGCTCGGGTCGGGCATCGCCGAGTCGATGCTGTGGGTCGACCTGCCCGACAGCCCGCCGATGGACCGGCAGCTGCTGGTCGAGCGCCACCTGATCTCGCGCCAGCACAGCCAGGGCAACGAGCCGCGCGGCGTGGCGATCGCGATCGACGAGTCGGTCTCCATCATGGTCAACGAGGAAGACCACCTGCGCATCGGGGTGCTCCGCAGCGGCATGCAGCTCGACGACGGCTACGCCCACGCCAACCAGATCGATGACATCCTCGAAGGCAAGACCGACTTCGCCTACTCGTCGACGTTCGGTTACCTGACCGCGTGCCCGACCAACGTGGGCACGGGCATCCGCATCTCCGTCATGCTGCACCTGCCGGCGCTGGTGCTGACCGGCGAGATCGAAAAGGTCAAGCGCGCCGCCAAGGACATGCACCTGGCCGTGCGCGGGTTCTACGGCGAGGGCACCGAGTCGACGGGCGATTTTTTTCAGGTCTCCAACCAGACCACGCTCGGCCGCAGCGAAAACGAGATGCTCGACGACTTCCAGATGGGCGTGATCCCGAAGATCATCGAGTACGAACACGCCGCCCGCCACGCGTTGGCCGACCGCCGGGCCCACGTGCTCGACGACCGCATCCACCGCGCGTTGGGGCTTTTGACGCACGCCCGCCTGCTCTCCGGCGACGAGGCGCTGGCCCTGCTCAGCCACCTGCGGCTCGGCGTGACCATGGGGCGCTTGAAAGACATCGACCTGGTTTCCGTCAACGAGCTTTTTCTCTTGACGCAACCGGCCCACCTCCAGAAAATTGCCGGCCAAAGCCTCGACGGCGAACAGCGCCGCCGGTTCAGGGCCGAGTTCGTGCGCAAACGACTCGGCGCATCACGCTCAACGGGATCAGGGTAGGGGCTCGGCCGCAGGGGGGAACGTGGCGGCCGATCGTACGCAGTACGGGGAACGGAGTCTGTCTTTTATGCCTCAACTGACCACGACCGCGGCGTTCGGGTTTTCCGACTTCCACCCCCCGACGATCCTGTCGCTCTACCGGGCGCTCGGCTGCGTCTGCTGCCAGTTCTACCGCAACGAAGACAACCCGCCCACCGTCACGCAGGCCATCGACGTCACCCAGGAAGCGGGCCTGCCCATCGATTCGATCCACGGCGTGTTCGGCGAGCGCTACGACCCGGCCAGCCCCGACGAATCGGTGCGCGGCTTCAGCATCGACGTCTACCGCCGCGAGGGCGAGCTGGCGCTCGAGCTCGGCGGGCCCATGGTCGTCGTGCACCCCTCGCCGCCGACCGACAAGGCCGTCACCGAAACACAACGCGCCGAGCGCGAACCGCCCATGATGCGCTCGATGGAGCAGCTGGCCGCAATCGGTGAAGAGCTCGGCGTGGTCTACCTCATCGAAAACCTGCCGCACAACTTCTACTTTGGCAACGACCCGCTGAAGCTGGCGGAGATGATCCGCGCCGTCGGTTCGCCGTACCTGCGCATGTGCTTCGACACCGGCCACGCGCTGATGACCGGCACGATCGACGACCGGCTCGCCGCGGCGGCCGACGTGATCGATTACATCCACATCCACGACAACGACGCGGTCACCGACAGCCACCTGATGCCCGGCGACGGGGTCACCGACTGGCGCTCGCTCGGCCGCACGGTGATCGACGCCGAGCTGCACGTGCCGCTGATGCTCGAGGTGTTTTACCTCGAAGACCACCTCGGCAAGCTCGCCGCGGGCGACCTGCCCGACCGCTTCGCCGAATGGTTCGACCTGGCCGGTTCCAACCGGCTGCGCGGCAACGCGGTGCACGCGCCGCGCTAGCGCGCCGCGCCCCGATGTGCGGCCGAACGCTCCGCGCATACAATGCCCACCATGTCTTTGCTCCGCGACCTCGCTTACACCGTCGCCGCGATCGGTTCCAGCCCGGTCTGGGCCTGCAAGATGCTGCGCACCGGCAAGCACCGCACCGATTGGCGCGGCCGGTTCGGGCACTGCCAAACGCAAGCCGACGACCGCAAAACGCTGCTGATTCACGCCGTCAGCGTCGGCGAGGTCAACGCGACACGCACGCTCGTCGACGCGCTGCAGGCGCGGTTCGGCGATGAGCTGCGCGTCGTCGTATCCGTCACCACCGACACCGGCTTCGCCCGGGCTTCGGCGCTGTACGACGGCAAGTGCCGGGTCGTGCGCTACCCGTTCGACTTTTCGTGGATGGTCAACCGCTTCATCGACACGCTCAAGCCCGACGCGGTGATGCTGATGGAACTCGAAATCTGGCCGGGCTTCATGGACGCCTGCGTGGCGCGCGACGTTCCCGTGGCCGTGATCAACGGCCGGCTCAGCGAACGCAGCTACCGTGGCTACCGCCGGTTCCGCGCGGTGCTCGGGCCGATGTTCCGCAAGCTCGCCGCCGCCGCCGTGCAAGACGAGGCCTACGCCGAGCGGTTCCGTGGCATGGGCGTCGCCGACGACAAGGTCACCGTCACCGGCACGATGAAGTGGGACACCGCCGAGTTACTCGACACGGTTGATGGCGCCGACGCGCTGGCCGAGGCGATGGGCATCGACCGCGCGCTGCCGCTGGTCGTGTGCGGCTCGTCGGGGCCGGGCGAGGAAACGCTGTTCGTCGAACAGCTCGCCGACCTAACCGATGCGCAAGGCCGGCCCGTGCAACTGCTGATTGCGCCGCGCAAGCCCGAGCGTTTCGACGAGGCCGCCGCGGCCATGGGCAACCCCGTGCGAAGGTCGCAGTCACCCGACGGCACACAACGCGCCCCCGCGGGTGACCGGTTGTTTTTGCTCGACTCGATGGGCGACCTGCGCGCGGCGTACGCGCTGGCCGACGTGGCCGTGGTCGGGCGCAGCTTCTGCCCGCTGTACGGCAGCGACATGATGGAGCCGGTGGCGCTGGGCAAGCCCACGGTCATCGGGCCCAACACCGCCGACTTCGCGGACACGATGACAAAGCTGCTGACCGGCGACGGCATCGTGCAGGTGCCCGACGCGGCGGCGTTGCGGGCGGCGGTGACCGAGCTGCTCGGCACGCCGCGCGGCGCCGAGCTCGCCGCCTACGGCCGCGACGTGATCGTCGCCCAGCGCGGCGCCACGCAAAAACACGTAGAATTGGCCGCCTCGTTGTTGAAACTGGAACACTGACCGACATGCCCTCGAGTGCACTGCGACAATCCGTCGTCACCCGCGCCAAGCGCGTCGTCGTCAAGCTCGGCACGCAACTGCTCACCGATGAGAGCGGCCGGCTCGACCCCGCGTACGTGCGCGAGATCGCCCGGCAGTGCGCCGCGCTGATCGCGCGCGGCATCGACGTGACCGTCGTGTCCAGCGGCGCCGTCGGCGTCGGCTGCGGCGAGCTGAACCTCGTCGAACGGCCTTGCGACGTCGGGCAGATGCAGGCCGTCGCCGCCGTCGGCCAGTCGGGCCTGATGAGCCGGTGGCACGAGGCGTTCAAGCCGCACGGCCACGAGGTCGCGCAGATGCTGCTCACCCGCGCCGACTTCGACGACCGCCAGCGCTACCTGAACATCCGCAACTGCATCGGCGAGCTGCACACGCTCGCGGCCGTGCCCATCATCAACGAGAACGACACCGTCAGCGTCGAAGAGATACGCTTCGGCGACAACGACGTGCTCGCGGCGCTGGTGACCAACCTGTTGCGCGCCGACCTGCTGATCGTGCTCAGCGTGGTCGACGGCCTAAAGGGGCTCGACGGCAACGTGATCGAGATCGTGCACGATGCGCTCGACGCCCGCGCGATGGTGGTGGGCGAGAAATCACCGCTGGGTTCGGGCGGCATGGAAACCAAGCTCGAGGCCGCGCGGCTCGTCACCGACGCCGGCGAGGTCGCGATCATCGCCAACGGGCGCGAGCCCGACATACTCACCAGGCTGCTCGACGGCGAGAACTTCGGCACCGTGTTCGTGCCCGCCCAGCGCAAGCTCGACAGCCGCCAGCGCTGGATCGGCATGACCGTGCGGCCCGCGGGCACGCTCACCGTCGACGACGGCGCCGCCCGGGCGCTGACCCAGGGCGGCAAGAGCCTGCTCGCCTCGGGCATCACCGAGATCACCGGGCGCTTCGAGACCGGCGACGCGGTGATCGTCCGCGACCAACGCGGCCGCGAGATCGGGCGCGGTTTGACCAACTACAACTCACGCGAGTGCCGCCTCGTGATGGGCCGAAAGTCCAACGAGTTCGGCGAGCTGCTCGGCAGACGCGCCTACGACGAGGTCATCCACCGCGACAACCTCGTGCTCACGCTGTTGCGTGACTGAGCGGGTAATCGGATAAGATAGGCGCACCATGACAGTCACACACATCGGCAACCTGACCGTGGGCGAGGGCCAACCGCTGGGCGTCATCGCCGGGCCCTGCGTGATCGAATCGCTCGAGCAGTGCCTCGAGATCGGCTCGGCCGTGCGCGACCGCTGCGCGGAGCTCGGCTTCGGCTACGTGTTCAAGGCCAGCTTCGACAAGGCCAACCGCTCGTCGATCCGTAGCGACCGCGGGCCGGGTTTGGCCGAGGGGCTGCGCATCCTCGCGGCGGTGGGGGAAGAACTCGGCGTGCCGATCGCCACCGACATCCACGAATCGCACCAGGCGGCGGAGGTCGGCGCGATCGTCGACCTCGTGCAGATACCCGCGTTCCTCTGTCGGCAGACCGACCTGCTGGTCGCCGCGGCGCACACCGGCAAAGCCGTCAACGTCAAGAAGGGCCAGTTCCTCTCGCCCGCCGAGATGCAGAACGTGGTCGTGAAGATCAACGAGGCGTTCAACGAGCACTTCCCCCAGGCCGAGCACAAAGCCAACCTCATGCTCACCGAACGCGGCACGTTCTTCGGCTACCACCGACTCGTCACCGACTTCATCGGCCTCGGCGACCTGATGGAACTCGGCTACCCCGTGTGTTTCGACGTGACCCACTCGACCCAACAGCCCGGCGGCCAGGGGTCGGCTTCCGGCGGCCGGCCCGACCGCGCACCGCTGCTGGCCAGGGCGGCGGTGGCCGCGGGGGTGCACGCGCTGTTCATCGAGACCCACCCCGACCCGCCGAGCGCCGCGTCCGACGCGGCGGTGGTGCTGCCGATCGAGACCACGTTGGCATTGCTCGCCGACGCCGCCCGTTTGCGCGACGCGGTCTGACTCCAAACCGAATGCGCCAACGACCAAGCCGGACCGTAGCGCAGCGCAGGTCCGGATCGTATAAACCACAAAGGCCTAAAGAAGCGCAAAGACACAAAAGCTGTTTACAAAAACCCCTGCGCCTCCGCGCCCTTTTTCGCCTCTGCGGTAAAACGAACCAAGCCGGACCGCAGTGCAGATCCCGACCGTATGAACCGCGAAGTCGCAAAGTGGCGCAAAGGCTTATAACGCTTGATGCAAAATGATAGTTTTTAGACTAAAAACTATAAACTAGATCGGCCGTGTGGGTACGGGCATTGATGGTGCAGGGCGCGTTAGCCGGCGGCATACCTGCCGCCGGGAGCCGGGGTCGTGGACGACCCGGCTCGCACGGATCGGCACCAGGTATGGTGCCGGCCACACTAAGTATGGTGCGGACCATCGTGTAAGCGGTCGCGGGTGGGGCCGATGCCCCACGAGGTTAATCGTTTTTAGTCTAAAAACGATCAAAGCGATCGCCATCTGTGAGGTGCCGAGCGATCGCACGCTGGCACGCTGGGTCGGCATGGGTCGAGGTCTTTGGCCCGCAGGGGTGGGGGTGTTGGGCCGCACGGGACCGGCGATCGGGGTTCTTGATCCGTATGAGGAGGGGGTTGACAGCTGATCGTTTTTAGTCTAAAAACGATGTATGGCAAGACCACAATACTCAGCACAATCGGATCGGGACGTGTACCGGGCGATCGCGCACGGGACGCGGCGGGGGATTTTAGATCGGCTGCGCGACGGGGAGCGGACGTTTGCGGAGTTGGCCAAGCCGTTCGCGGTGTCGCAGCCGACGCTGTCGCAGCACCTGGCCGTTTTGATCAAGGTCGGGCTCGTGAAAAGCCGGCGCGCGGGCGGGCGGTTGTATTACAAGCTCAACCCCACGGGCTTGCGACAGGTGATGAACTGGTCGGCGAAGCTGTGCGATTCGAAGAAGTGAGCGAAAACGGCCCGGAGGGCCGGCGCTAAATGTTTGCGTCGGGGTTTGGACACTGCGCATCGCACTGCGCATCGCAATGCGTAGGGCGCGTCGAGTCTTCGGGACGCACCACATCCGATCCAACTGCACGGGATCGTCGGTGCTACCTCACTGGTACCCATTGATACGGACTGAAGCCGCACCGTATTAATGCGCCGTGATTCGGTGGACACAACACAATTGTGTATCGGAAGTACGAGAAAAGGTCGACAGGCATGGCAGGCACCAGGGTGTATCTCGTTTTGGGGGCATACGGTACGACGATATCACCTTCAAGCAAACTTGAGCCACATATAGAGTTTCAAGTTAGACGCGTCATCGCGGACAGCGATATGGCTGCGCAAATAGCCATCGAAAATCAACCGCCTCACTACTACACGAATAGCGATGGGAACACCGTTGAGGTATTTCTGATCAAGGTTCTGGCTGTAGACGAGGACGAGACTGATGAAGATGAAGACGTCATGGCGGGCAGAATTGATATTCTTGGAGCGATTGTCGGGGTGGATGAGTTTCTTGAGATGTTGAATGGCGAGGATGAGGATGTGTAGTCGCTGCCGTGTGTAGTGTGCCTGGGAATTGTGGCGCAGATAACAATGATACGCAAGAAGTGAGATGCTCCAAATCATCTTACCGGTTGGGCGCCACGCATAGAACAACCGGTGCGTTTTAGTGACTCGACGGACCCTGCCTCGCTCGTATACTTTCTTCAAAACCGTCCCGGCCTGAGACGGGCCGGTTATATGTTTGCTTTATCCGTCGGAGACCTCGCCCATGCGACGGTATTTGCCGTAGCGGCGGCGGATGAGGTTTTCGATCTTGTAACGCTTGAGCTCACGCAGGTTGCGGGTGATCCATTCTTCCACGGCCTCGAACGCCTTGGCCGGGTCGCGGTGGGCGGCGCCTAAGGGTTCGGGGATCACCTCGTCGACGATGCCGAGGTCGACGTTGTCCTTGGCGGTGAGCTTGAGCTGTTCGGCGGCGGCGGCGGCCTGTTCGCCGGTCTTCCAGAGGATCGCGGCGCAGCCCTCGGGGCTGATCACCGAGTACCAGGCGTACTGCATCATGCCGAGGCGGTCACCGACGCCGATGCCGAGCGCGCCGCCGGAGCCGCCTTCGCCGATGACGACGCTGAGGATGGGCACGCGGAGGCGGGCCATGGCGCGGAGGTTGACGGCGATGGCCTCGGCCTGGCCGCGCTGCTCGGCGCCGATGCCGGGGTAGGCGCCGGGGGTGTCGATGAAGGTGACGATGGGCAGGGAGAACTTCTCGGCCAGCTGCATCTTGGCCAGGGCTTTGCGGTAACCTTCGGGGTGGGCGCAGCCGAAGTGGCAGGCGATCTTCTCGTTGGTGTCCTTGCCCTTGTGGTGGGCGACGACGAGGCACTTGTGCGGGCCGATGCGGCCGAAGCCGGTGATGATGGCGGGGTCGTCGCCGAAGTGGCGGTCGCCGTGGAGCTCGCAGAAGTCCTTGACGAAGGCCTTGATGTAGTCGGTGGCCAGCGGGCGGTTGGCGTGGCGGGCGACCTGGACGGTCTGCCAGGGGGTGAGTTTTTTGTAGGTCTTCTTGAGCAGGGCGGTGTGACTGGACCGGAGCTTGCCGATCTCGTCGACGTAGCCCTGGGTCTCGTCGTTGGCGGCCTTCTCGAGCTTGGCGATCTGGCCCTCGAGTTCGATGAGGGGTTTTTCAAAGTCGAGCTGGAAGTTCGAGGCGGTGGACATAGCGTTGTGGCTCCGGGCGTCGCGGTCGGGGTGACAATGCCATAGGATATCGACTAACTCATGTTCGACCAATCGACCCAACGCGTGTGCATCGTGGGCACGGGGCTGCTGGGCGCGAGCCTCGGGCTGGCGCTGCGCCAGGCGGGTTTCGGCGGCACGGTCGTCGGCGTGGCCCGCCGGGCGGCGACGCGCGACGAGACGCTGGGCATCGGCGCGGTGGACGAGGCGACCGACGACACCGCGGCGGCGGTTTCCGACGCGGACCTGGTCGTGCTGGCCACGCCGGTGGGCACGGTGATCCGCCTGCTCAGCGACCTGGCCGGGCGGTTCAAGCCGACGGCGGTGATCACGGACGTGGGCTCGACGAAGAAGACGACCGTCGACGCGGCCGCGGCGCTGGCCAACCCGGGGCGGTTCGTCGGCGCGCACCCCATGGCCGGCGGCGAGCGCAGCGGGCCGAGCGCAGCCGAGGCGGACCTCTACCACGGCAAGCCCGTCATCCTCACACCCACGGATGCGACCGACGCCGACGCGCTGGCGGTCGTCGAAACGATGTGGCGGGCGCTGGGCATGCGTGTGCTGGTCATGGGCCCGGCCGAGCACGACGCGGCGGTGGCGCGCATCAGCCACCTGCCGCACGTGGTGTCGAGCATGCTCATGCGGATGGCCACCGACAGCGGCGGGCTCGACGCGGCGTCGACGGGCCTGCGGAGCATGACCCGCCTGGCGTCGGGCGACACGCACATGTGGGCGGATATTTTGCAGGACAACGCCCCGGCCGTGCTCGCGGCACTGGCCGACTGGCGGGCCGAGTGCGACCGGCTTCAAGAATTGATTGAAACCAACGACCGCGACCGCATCGTCTTGTGGCTGGACGAGGCGTCGTCGATGCGGCGCGAATGGTTAAACCGCGGAGACCAGGCGTGAGCTACGAGCTGGGCATTTTGGGCGCGGGCAACATGGCCGAAGCGATCGCACGCGGCGCGATCGACGCGGGGGTGTTGAACGTCGACGGCCTGATCGTCGCCGACCCCTCGGCCGAGCGCAAAGCGGTGTTCGAAAAGATGGGCGCGACGGTTGCGCCGAGCAACGTCGACGTGATCGAACGCGCCAAGCGTTTGCTGGTGGCGGTCAAGCCGCAGGTGTTCGCCGCGCTCGGCGAGCAGGTACGCCTCATCGACGCCGACCAGCAGTTGGTGATTTCGATCATGGCGGGCGTGTCGAGCGACGCGATCCTGCAAGCGTTGGGCGGTCGCGGGCGTGTGATCCGCGTGATGCCGAACACGCCGTTGCAGGTGGGTCAGGGCGCCAGCGCCATCGCCATGGCCGGCGACGCAACCGACGACGACCGCGCCTTCGCCCTCGAGCTGTTCGGCGCGGCGGGCATCGCCGAGGTGGTCGAAGAAGCGTCGATCGATGCGGTCACCGCGCTCAGCGGTTCGGGCCCGGCGTACGTGTTCTACCTCGCCGAGGCGATGACCGAGGCCGGCGAGAAGTTGGGCCTGTCGCCCATGCTCGCCAACAAGCTCGCCCGGCAGACCCTGCTCGGCGCCGCGACGCTGTTGACCCGCTCCGGCGAGGCCGCCGGCGAGCTGCGCCGCCGTGTCACCTCGCCCGGCGGCACCACCCAGGCCGCCTGCGAACACCTCGAAGCCCAATCCGTCAAACAGCACGTCATCGACGCCATGGCCAAAGCCGAAGCCCGCAGCAAAGAGCTCGGCCAGTAACGTTTAGCCGCGACCCAAAGGAGAGCGTGCAACACACACCGCGCTACAAAAAAACCCGCGGTGCGCCGCGGGCTTATCCGATTGTACATCGCAGATTGAAGATCGCAGGTTCCCCTCACTGCACCGCCACGACCGCCGTCACCTCGGGCACGTGCTCGACCAGGTTGCGCTCGATGCCCATCTGCAGCGTCATCGTGCTCGACGGGCAACCCACGCACGCGCCGTGAAAGCGGATTTTCACCACGCCCTCGTCGGTCACGTCGACCAGTTCCAGGTCGCCGCCGTCGGATTGCACGGCGGGGCGGATCAGGTCCACCACCTCGGCGACGCGCTGTTTGACGGTGGGCGCTTGGTTATTGGGGGTTGGGGCCATCGGGCGTCCTTCTTCGCGGGTCTCTTTCACACCCATCATAGCGCCGTATCGCTCGACTGGCCAGCGCCCGCCGATCGGCCGTGCCACCACGCGCCGAGCACGCGGGCGTAACGCTCGGTTTGAACGCTTGCCGGTTCGACGTGACCGCACCCGGCGAACACCTCCAACCGGGCGTGCGGGTTGATTTCGACGAGGTGCCGGGTGTGGCCGAGGGGCGTGATCGTGTCGGCGTCGCCTTGCATGATCAGCATCGGCACGCCGTGGTCCAGCGGGAACTGAAGGCTGTTGCGCCGGAACCCTTCGCCGCCCAGTCGGCCGAGCAACCACCACGCGATCGGCACGGTCAGCCAGGTCGGAAAGCCCATCGTTGTGACCATGCGTTTCGAAGCGTCGGCGGGGTACACCAACGGCGAGTCGAGCACCACACCCGCCACCGCCGCGCCCGCCGCCACCGCCCGCAGCGCCACCAACGCCCCCAACGACGCGCCCAGCAGCACGACCGGTTCGTCGCCATGTTGGGCGCGCAGCGCATCGACGACCGCCTTCGCGTCGCGCGCTTCGTCGCGGCCGAGCGTGCACCGTCGGTGGGGCGAGTCGCCGTGGCCGCGCTGGTCGTAGATCGCCACGCGCTTCGCCACCGGCGCGACCGCGCCGAGCCAGCCGAGCACGCCGATGCGCGAGTCGGCCCAGCCGTGACACACCACGACCGTCGGCCCACCCGCCGCCTCACCTTCGACCAGCCAGACCTTACCCACGGGGTCGATGGTTTGGGTTTCGAACGTGTACCCCGCGGCCTTCGGGTCGGTGGGCCAACCGTTGGCGATGGCCACGCCCTCGGTGCGTCGGGGCGGGTAAGCCGTCAGGTACGCCACATATGCGGCGACGGCCCCGATCAGTAGCACCGCTGCGACGAGCAATAGCAGTATGATGCCGGGCAACATGGTTTCGAGCATAGCAGAACCCGCGGTGGCGAACCCGCCGCGGGTGTTTTGTGTATGAACGGGGAGCGGATCGGTCGATATAATGCTTGACATGTGGTTCACGCGCAACAATACGTGTTGGCTTAACCTCGCCGCGCTGGGCGTGGCGTGGTGCGTGGTACAGGCGTCACACGCCCAGACCGTCACCGAGCGCGGCCTGCGCCCGGTGGATACGGCCGTCGAAGACCGCGACCCGTTACAACGCTCGCTGCGCGTGATCGAGCCGGGCCTGTCGACGACCGGCGAGCGGACCGCGGTCCACCAGCGCATCATGCCCGGCGGCGACGACCACCTGCACCAGCGCCACGTGCGCCTGTACTACCTCGGCCAGGGGTTCACCGCCGAGTACGACCGCTCGCAGTACGCCGCGAACCGGCGCGGCGACCTGTTCGCGACGATCCCGTCGAACACGGTGTTCCACATCGCGCCGCCGCGCGAACCGTTTGCCACCGCCGGCGACGAGTACCTGCCCGGCCGGGTCGACGGGCGCATCGGCCCCGACGACACCGGCACGGCGCCCACGGGCGACGCGGACCGCGTGCGCGACACACACTGGGAGCGATACAACACCTCCGTCATGCTGCAACGCGCGGTCGTGGTTGAGGTATTAAACCGTCCCGCGGGCTCGTCATGACTTACACCTCCAAGCAAGACCACAGCCGCGCCGTCGAAGACTACGTCAAGCACATCTACAAGCTGACCCAGCGCGGCGAGCGCGCCACCACCAAGGCGCTGGCGTCGCGCATGGGCCTCGAGCAGGGCACCGTCAGCGGCATGCTCCGTCAGCTCGCGTCGCGCGGCCTGGTCGACCACGAGCCGTACTACGGCGTGACGCTCACCGAAGAGGGCAAGGAGCTGGCCATGCGCCAGATCCGCCGCCATCGGCTCATCGAGCTGTTCCTCGTGGAGCTGCTGGGCTTCGAGTGGGACGAGGTCGACGCCGACGCCGAGCGGCTCGAGCACGCGGTCAGCGACCGGCTGATCGAGCGCATCGACGCGGTGCTCAACCACCCCCGGGTCGACCCGCACGGCGCGCCGATCCCCAGCGCCAGCGGCGCAATCGACAACCCCCAGTACCCGTCGCTGGTTGAGCTGGGACCCGGGCAGGGGGGCGTCGTCCGCCGGGTCAGCGACAGCGAGCCGACCTTCCTCCAGCACCTGCGCGAGTGCGAGATCGGGCTCGACACGGAGTTGCGCGTCGTGGCGATCGAGCCGTTCGGCGCGGTGCGTGTGCGCATCGGCGAGCGCGAGGTGCAACTGCCGCGTGAGGCGGCGCAACGGATCGAGGTCGCGCCCAGCGACCCGCGGTGAGCCCTTTGGTGGACAACCCCGCACTTGTAACCGATAGTAACGCCTATGCCTTCTCTGGTTGTTTTCGATGACGCTTACGATCGCCTGTCGCCGCTGACCGACCTGCGGGCCAGCTTCGAGTTGCGCACCGGCGCGGTCACGACGCTCGAACGCATCGAGCGCAGCGTCGGCCGACCGGTGTCGGCGGTGGTCGTGCCGCGGTGCCTGGTCGAGCTGACCCGGGCCAGGCTGAGCGCCGAGGTCAACAAGCTGCCCGACGACGACGCGATGCTGCTGGTCAACGGGCGCTGGTCGGTCATGCACGCCGCGCCGCCCGACCGGGTCAACACCGCGGTCCTCGACGCGCACGGCGCGGTCGCCGCGGCGCTGCTGGACCTGGCCAAGGCGGCCGAGTTCGTCGCCGAGCCGATGCGCCTGCCCGACGGCGTCGACGCGGTCACCGACGAACAGGCCGACCTGCTGCGTCAACCCTGGCACGTGATCCAACACGCCAAGGCCAACCTGCCGGGCGACATCGAGGCGTTCGAGGGCAAGCCGCTGCAAGCCGACGACCCGACCGTCGTGATCGCCGGCGACCACCCCGTGCTCGTCGGCCAGGGCGCGCAGATCGGCCCGCACGTCGTGTTCGACACCGCCGGCGGCGCCGTCGCCATCGACTCGGGCGCACGTATCGAACCGATGACCACCCTGCAAGGCCCGTGCTACATCGGCCCCGACAGCGTCGTGATCCGCCACGGCGACATCCGCGCCAACACCGTCGTCGGCCCCGTCTGCAAGGTCGGCGGCGAGGTCTCCGGCACCGTCATCCAGGGCTTTTCCAACAAGGCCCACCTCGGGTTCGTCGGCGACAGCTACCTCGGCGAGTGGGTCAACCTCGGGGCGGGCACGACCACGAGCAACCTGAAAAACACCTACGGCGAAGTGGCGATGCAGACCGACCCCGCCGGCGACCCCGAACCGACGGGCATGCCGTTCCTCGGCGCGATACTCGGCGACCACGTCAAAACCGCCATCGGCACCCGGCTCAACACCGGCGCTTGCGTTCACAGCGGCGCGATGGTGGCCGTGTCGAACTTCCCCCCCAAGTGCATCGGGCGTTTCGCGTTCCTCACCGACGCCGGCGAGCAGAAGTACGACTTGGGCCGGTTCGTCGAGGTCGCCGACCGCATGATGCACCGCCGCGGCCAACAGGTCACCGAAGCGCTGCGCACGCGCCTGGCTGAACTGCACGTGGGGTAGGCTCGTTTACCGCAAAGGCACGCTGAATCGGGTGCTGTTGCACAAATGTGATATTCCGTAGCCCGAGTTCGACAACCAGCGCGTGTTCATAAATCGACTCGTGCAAACCCGGCCCAAGGTGCTTGTGCACTTCGATCGCCGCCCCAATCACCGCATGGCTTAGCTCGTTCAATTCATCCGACACACCCGGCATTTCTTCAACCCCAAAAAATCTTTGCGTCTTCGCACTTCTTTGCGCCTTTGTGGTAAATAAAAAACCTCACTCAAACTCGAGCAGAACCTTCACCGCATCGCCGCTCGCCGCGAGATTGAGCGCGTCGGCGGCCTGGTCGAATCGCACCCGGCGAGTGATCATCGACAGCACGTCGACCTCGTCGCCGAGCAGCAGGGCGATCGCCTCGCCGAACGGGCCGCACCGGCTGCCGATCAGTTCGACCTCGTTGATCACCAGCGGCGACAGATCGACGCCCGCCTGGTTAGCCACGGTGGTTTTGAGCACGACCCGCCCGCGCGGGCGCACCATCTGCATGGCGAGCTTCAAGCCATCGGCGCTGCCGGTGCAGTCGATGACGATGTCCTGGTCGCCGCGCGGCGTGGTCTCGTCGAGCAGGCGGTGCTTGATGCGCCACTTCTCGCAAAGCTCCAGCTTGGCCGGGTGCTTGCCGATCACGCGCACCGCGGCGTTCAGCCGGCTCATCACCTGCGCGACCAGCAACCCCAACCGCCCATCCCCGAGCACGGTGATGTACGGCGTGCCCTCGATGCGCAGCTGACGCGGTATCTGGCAGGCGGCGGCGAGTGGCTCGGTGAACACCGCGCGGTCGTTGTCGATCGCGTCGGGCACGGCCATCAGGTTCTCGACCGGCAGGGTGAAGCGTTCGGCGAAGCACCCGTCGCGGCCGGCGATGCCGAGCACGCTGCGGTCGCGGCAGTGTTCGCGCAGGCCGCGCGTGCACATGTCGCATCGCCCGCACACGCAGTTGATCGTGCCCACCACGCGTTTGCCGACCAGCGCGTCGGCGGTTTCGCTGGCGCTGCCGACCGATTCGACCACGCCGACGAACTCGTGTCCGAGCACGCCGGTAAAGCCCATGTAGCCCCGGCAGATCTCCAGGTCCGTCGAACAGATGCCCGCGACCACGGTGCGGATCAGCGCCTCGTGGGCTTGGGGTTTGGGTTCGGGGTGGTCGGTCTCGGCTGTGAGCTGGCGACCGTCAAAGACCAGGGCACGCACGGCGAGTTCTCCGGCCGAGGTGTGGGCAGTGGGTTACGACGATTGCAGGTCGGGGTCTTCGACCATGTCTTCGGCGCCCCGGGGCCGGTTCGGCGCGATCTTCTCGAACTCTTTCCAGAACTGGGCGCGGTCGAGCAAGGTCTTCGGCTTGTGGAACTCGGGGTAGTAATAGGTCTGCTGGTTGGCGAACAGATCGCTGTTGCCCTTGGCCCACGCCCACCACTCGGTGCCGGTGTCGCCGAAGTCGGCGCCGGTGAGCGTGTGCAGCGCGCGGTGGGCTTCATCCACGACGCCGTAGTCGTCATCGCTCAGCGCGCCGACGAGCGCATCGAACACGCCGCGCGTGGGGTATTGGCCCAGCGCGTTGGCGGCGGCGATCCGCACGTCGGCGTTCTTGTCGTTGATCATCGCGTAGATCAGCGGGTTGACCGCCTTGTCAGAGTGAATTCGTTGCAGCGCCTTGGCCGCCTCCCAGCGCACGAGGTCGGACGCGTCGTTGGCCATGCGCCGGTTGAGCGTGGGTACGTCTTCGAGGTTGCCCCAGCGCCCCAGCGCCGCGACCGCCGCGGCCCGCACGGTGGGGTCGGGGTCGTCGATCAGCATGCGGTAGGCCTTGAGGTACGGCTCCTCACCGCCCCAGCTGGCGTTCGAGAGCAGGGTGACGCTGCGCCGACGCAGGTCCGCGTCGTACAGGTTGAACG
Source organism: Phycisphaeraceae bacterium (assembly GCA_028282805.1). GTDB lineage: Bacteria > Planctomycetota > Phycisphaerae > Phycisphaerales > Zrk34 > JANQHD01. The sequence goes on from JANQHD010000035.1 coordinate 55,995, forward strand.
CGTCGCGCGCCGCCTGCGATGGCGTCGGCGCGAACATCTCCGGGAACAGCGCGGCGAGCGGGTTGCTGTTCGTGTTGCTGCTGCTGCAACCGAGTACCCCGCCCGCCACCACGAGCAGGCCGAGCACGAGCAACGATCGGTGAATGCGGTTTTGTTGGTCCATCTGGCCGACTAGCTCCGTCTGATCGGCGGTGAGAAATCGTTGGCGGCATTGTAAGGCACAAGGCCCCCGGCTGCACCCGCTGTCAAATCGGCCCGCATCGCGTATGCTTGCCGCATGGATCAGTGGGTCTACCTCAACGGCGCCTACGTCTCGGCGGCGCACGCGGCGATCAGCCCCTTCGACCGCGGCTTCCTCTTCGCCGACGGCGTGTACGAGGTCGTCCGCTACTACAACGGCAAGCCCCTGGCCATGGCCGAGCACCTCGAACGCCTCGCGTTCAGCCTGGCCGAGCTCAAGCTGACGCCGCCGCCGCCCGTCGAGCAATTTGCCGAGATCAGCGACCGGCTCGTCGAACGCAACGCTGCGCCCGACGCCGGCGTGTACTGGCAGGTCACGCGCGGCGCCGCCCGGCGCACGCACGCCTTTCCCACTGACGCCAAGCCCACGGTCTTCGCCGCCTGCGAGCCCGCGCCGCCGCTGAGCGACGGCGACGCCGTCGAGCCGCTCACCGCCATCAGCCACGAAGAAACACGCTGGGCACGCTGCGCGATCAAGTCGGTGGCGCTGCTGCCAAACGTGCTGGCGCGCCAGGCGGCGGAAGAGGCGGGGTGCGACGAAGCGATCTTCGTGCGTGACGACGGCACGGTCACCGAGGGCGCCGCGCGTTCGATCCTTGTGGTGCGCGACGGCGTAATCGAAACCCACCCGCTCGACGGCCGCATCCTCGGCAGCATCACCCGCATGATCGTGCTGCGTTTAGCCGAGCAACTCAGCCTGCCCGTGCGAGAACAGGCCGTGACACTCGAACAAATGCTCGGCGCCGACGAGGTCATCGCCGTCGGCACGACCACCGAGGTGCGCCCGATCCGATCGATCGACGGAAAGCTTATCGGCGGTGGGGCGGTGGGGCCGGTCACCCGTGCGCTGGTCGCCGCCTACCGACAGCACGTCAAACAGGCGTGCGGCTAGACACGCTCATCTATTTTGGTGGCTTCGAACCGGACGTGGCGCTCGCTGATCTCGTGATCGGCCAGGTACGACCACAGCATCGACACGTAACTGCTCTTGATCATCGGTCTGTTCGACAGGCCCAGCTTCTCGCGCACGGCGAGCACCGCCGCGTCGTCCGGGCCTTCGATCTCGACGAAGCACCCGAGGATCGGCAGCTCGTCGAGTTCGATCGTGCAACCGTCGAGCCGCCAGCGGTCGCGGCGCTTCTCGAAGCGGATCGTCTCGTGGTAGCCCAACTCGGCCAACAGCTCGAGCATGGCCGGCGCCGCGTCGACCGCCAGCTCGATCTCCCGCCGACTCTTGAGGCGGCCGTGCTGCCGCGGGCCCTTGAAGGTGACGACCGTCTCGGCGGGTTTGCCGTTGCCGACCACCTCGAGCACCCGTACCCGCAGCCCACAGTCGGACGCGGCCATCTGGCGGTCGTGGGTGTCGAGAAAAATGTTGTCCTCGAGCATGCGGGCGACGTGCCCGCCGTCGAGCTGTTCGACGCGCGAACGGATGACGGACAGGTCGTCCACACGGCATTTGGCTTCGATCTCGATCTTCATGCTGATTGCCGTTCTTTTCCTTGGCCATACTGCGGGCGAAGCGGCAAACTACCGCCAGTGCCGCCGCGCTGGCAAGCCCGCACCGAACCAGCCCGATCGTTGTTTGCGGACCCCAAAAGAAAGCTCAAAATAACATAATAGGCATTATAGGACGTTTAATATATTCAAATAGCGGTTCACAGGCGATTTAAGCGTCGCTACAATCCTCTCCGAAACCCACCCCGAGATCGTCAACGCACATGGAATTACCACCACCGACCCCAGCCGGAAGCGATTCAACCATCGTCCAGCCGCTCTGCGCGATCTTCCGGCGGTTCCTCAAAAAACGCGGCCTGAAGTTCACCACCGAGCGGGCCCTCATCCTCGATACCGTGCTCAGCAAAGAAGGCGTCTTCGAGGTCGACCAACTGCTCTTCGAGATGCACGAGGCCGGCCACCGCGTGTCGAAGGCCACCATCTATCGCACCATCAAGCACCTCGTCGAGGCCGGCATCATCCAGGAAGTCCTCATCGACTCCCGCCAGGCTCACTACCAGTTGATCTACGGCCGCAAGCCCACCGACCACATCGTCAACGTCGACAACGACCAGATGATCGAGTTCTACAGCCCGCAGATCGCCAAGCTCATCGAACAGGTCTGCCGCGAGCACGGCCTGAAACCCGTCGGCCACCGCCTGCTGGTCTACGGCACGGGTGGTGAATCCAAGGCTTGAAGCACACGCACTTATGAATCGCCGTCGGTGTCGCGCTCCATCGTGGCCAGGTCGTCGTTTTCCCAGTCCACCTCGCGCGTGATCTTGTAGTCGCCGCCGAGCCACCGGCCGAGGTCGATGGTCTTGCAGCGCGGCGAACAGAACGGGAACGCCTCGTCGCCGTGCAGCACGGGTGTCTTGCAGATCGGGCAAGGCAGTCCGATATCCGCGTGATCCAAAAGGGCGGTCCGAAGCTGTTTCTCTCGCGTGTGCAGCTTGCCGTGCAGCGTGATGCGCAGCTGGCGTTTCTCATCGCCGAGGTGTTCGATGTCGATCGCCACGCGGTCTTCCGGCAGTTCCGAGGCGATGCGGTCGGCCCATTCGATAACGTTGACGCTGCTGTTTTGCGTCGGCTCATCCCACCCCATCGATTCTAAATCGTCGAGCGAATCGATGCGGTAGGCGTCGATGTGCACCACGGTCGGCTGCGCTTCGTACTCCTGCATCAGCACAAACGTCGGGCTCGACACCGCGCGCGGGTCGGCGTCGAAGCCGGTCGCGATGCCGCGCACCAATTGCGTCTTGCCGGCGCCCAGCTCGCCCGACAGCGCCACCACGTCGCCCGCGCGCAGCGCACGGGCGACCGCCCCGCCCACGGCCACGGTTTTCGTTACGCTGTTGCTCTCGAAACACAAGTCACTCACCGCGGTGCTCCCATCCACAAGCCGCTAGCGGCTTAGCGCTGCCGTCTTTGCCGCGCATGACGACCGGCGCTCCGTCGTTGGCTGCGACCACGTGCCCGATCCGCGCGATCGGCACGCCGTCGACCGACTCCGGCACCACGCCGGCGGCGGTAAAGCATAGCTCGTAATCCTCGCCGTCCGAAAGGGCGGCCGCCGCCCCACCGCCCCGCCGGCAGGGTATCGCCGCCTCGTCGATCACCGCGCCCACGCCCGACCGCTCGCAGATGTGGCCCAGGTCCGTGGCTAACCCGTCCGACAGGTCGATCATCGCGTGCAGGCCGACCGCCGGGTCCTCCGCGAGCGTGCGGGCCAGCGCGATCCGCGGTTCGGCGTCCAGGTGCGGCCCACCGCCCTGCTCATCCCACGCCCCGCCGAGCTCGCCCGTCACGTAAATCCCGTCGTTGATGATCGCCCCGCTGCGCAGCACCGGCTCGACCCCCGCCGGCTCGGCGAACACCGTGACCGTCAGCAGCAGTTTGCCGCCCCACACGCTCACGTCGCCGCCGATCAGCGGGCAGCCGTATCGCTCGGCGGTCTGACGCATCGCATCGAACAACGCGCGGGCGCGCTCGGCGCCGAAATCGCTCGGCAGGCACGCCGCCGCCACCGCCCCGCACGGCAGCGCCGCCATCGCCGCCACGTCCGACAGGTTCCGCACGATCGCCTTGCGCCCCACCCGTTCGATCGGCGTGGTCGCCGTGTTCACGTGCACGCCGTCGACGACCTGGTCGACGGTGACCAGCACCGTCTGCCCGCCGATGGCCAGCGCGCCCATGTCGTCGCCCGGGCCGATGACGACCGACTCCGGCAACGCCCGGCTGGCCGCGTAGATGTGCTGGAGCAGTTCGTTTTCTCGCATCGCCTTATTCTAGCACCGATCGCCGTCGGCAAAGCGAAACGAAAAAGCCCACCGCGCGGGCACGCGATGAGCTTTTATGGAGGGACATCAAACCAATCACTTGCTTGTGTCAGGCCGCCACGCTCTCGCGGCAACCGCTGGTCAGTCGTTTGATCGATAACCGCAGCTTGATCAACCGCTGCGTGGCCCGGCCGACCCGCAGGTCACGCACGGCCGTCACCGCCGCGCTCACCCACGCGGTCACGTTCGCCCCCAGCCCGGTGCTGACGCGGTCCACTTCCAAACTCACCGCCCCGCCGTGGCGGATCGCTTCGAGCAGTTGCGGCGTGTCCGAGATGTAGGTCGTCAGCCCACCGCGGTCGGTGTGCTGGTAGCGCACACGCCGGCTGTGCGTGCGGCCGGTCGTGTGGTCGTAAACGGTCAGCGTGCCCCAGGTGTGGTCCAACAGGTGCCGGATCGCCTGGCGGTCGGTCAGCGTGTCGGTTGCGGTCTGGCGGATCATCGGGTGTGTCCTTTCACCATCTTTGACGTATTCATCGGCTCGTTGTTGCAATGTTTTTGACGTGGCAAATCATGCCCCGTTTCACCCCCGGCAACGCCCTTTGGCACAATTTATGGGGCGTGCGACAACGCTTTCGATGGTAAAGACTTCCCCGATGCAGTGACGCGAATCTCCCGGCTTATTCTGACATCCACGCGAAACCGAAAACGTCATTTCGCCAGTTTCGCCACCACCCGCCAAACCTGGTGCGGCGTAAATTGGAGGTCCGCCTGCGCATTAAACTTCTGGATCACCTCGTCGAAAGGCGGCGCGTACGGCAACTGGTCGCGCTTCGACAACGAACCGACCGCTTCGATCACCAGTTGCGCGAGCAACTCTTCCTGCTCGGCGGTGATCACCGGCGGCTTCTCCCACGCCTTGCCGACCTTCGGCAGTTGGCCGGCCTTGCGCAGGTTGTGCAGGCGGTGGAACGTGCCGTAGCGGTCGTCCGTGCCGAGCGCCGCGATGATCGCTTCGAACTGGTCGGTGTAAGGCAGATCGTCGAGCGTGCGCTTTTGTTGTTCGTACGCGACGATCAACGACGCCGACGCGTCGCCGGACACGTCATCGCCGAACAACCCCCCCGCCGCTTCTGGGTGGCTCGATGGCTCGTTGGCTTGGTGGCTACTTTCCAGTCTTTCCTTCCACTCGGCCAACTGCTGCTCGAAACCCGTCAGCCCCGCATTGCCGTCGGTCTGATACCGCTTGACCACGTTCTCCGGCCCGAGCCATTCGTACACGTCGTCGCCAACCGCATCGCACCCGGCGATCTGCTTCATCTGCTCGACGGTCAGGTCGGCCAGCTTGACGATGCCCTGTTCGATGCAGTGGTTGACCAACGCGCCGACATATTGGTGGGCCGTGCGGAACGCCACGCCCTTGGTCACGAGATGCTCGGCCAGCGAGGTCGCGTCGAGGAAGCCCCGGTCGAGGCTCTGGGTGATGCGCTGCTCGTTGAACTTCGCGGACTTGACGATCCGGGTGGCCATGTCGAGGCAGTCTTTGACCGTGTCGTACGCCGCGAACACGTGGCGTTTGTCTTCCTGCAAATCCCGGTTGTACCCGATGGTGATGCCCTTGCACATCGTCAGCAGCGCCACGAGGTGGCCGTACACGCCCCCGCACCGGCCGCGGATCAGCTCGAGCATGTCCGGGTTGCGTTTCTGCGGCATCATCGACGAGCCGGTGGTGTAGGCGTCACCGAGCGAGAGGAAGCCGAACTCTGCGGTCATGTAGATGATCCACTGCTCCGCCCACCGGCTGAGCCACATGGCGGTCATGGACAGGCCGTACGCGAAATCGACGGCGACGTCGCGCGAGGCGGTCGAGTCGATGGCGTTGGCCGCGGGCGCATCGGGCAGGGTGTTGATGTACTCGCTGAGTTCGGCGGGCAGGCCGACCTCCTTGAGGTACTGCTCGGTGGTCATCCCCTCGGACGGCGGGACCCCGATCAACAGCATGCTCTGCGTGTACCGGCGATCCAGCGGCAGGGACGACCCCGCGATGGCCCCCGAACCCAGCGCGTAAACGTCGTGGATGGCGCCATCGTCCCAGAACGCTGACAATCGTGTGGCACAGCGGTCGAAGGCGTTAACCCAAGCTAATAATTCACCGCCAACAACAACCGGCTGTGCGCGCTGAAGGTGGGTGTACGAGGGCATCACGACCCGGCCATCGCGATCGGCCAAGTCGATGAAGGCTTGGTTGAGCTGTTCGAGGCGTCCGGTCAGTTCCATGATGGACTGGCTGCACCACAGCAGCAGGTCGGTCGCCACCTGGTCGTTGCGGCTGCGGCCGGTGTGCAGTTTCTTGCCGGGTTCGCCGATTTTTTTGATCAGCGCGGCCTCGATGCACATGTGCACGTCTTCGAGCTCGACTAACCAACCGCCCCACCGCTCGCCCTGGGCGTCGATCTCGGCCTCGATCTCGCCGAGGCCCCGCTCGATCGCGGCCAGGTCTTTCTGGGTGATCAAGCCGACGTGCTGGAGCATCCGCGCGTGGGCGATGGAGCCGGCGATGTCGTGCTTGTACAGGCGGGTGTCGTACGACAGCGACTCGACGAACCGCTGCGCGAGCGGGTCGGCTTCGCTGCCGCCGGACTTGGCGTGCTCCCAGGGTTTGCGCGATTGAGCCATGGCCGACATGATAGTCCGGCCATGGGCGGTTGGCGATCCTCGTTTCACCGCCGCTTGCGGCTCAGCGCCAAGGCGCCCATACCCAGCAACATCAAGCTCGCCGGCTCGGGCACGGCCGGGGCCGCGGGGGTCGTCTGGCCGAAGGTCGCGCCGAGGAAGTTCAGGTCGAGCAGTGAGACCACGCCGTCGTAATTGAAGTCGCCTTCCTGCCACGTCGTGCCGGTGCCGAAGTTCGCGCCCAGGGCGTTGAGGTCGAGCAGGCTGACGGCGCCGTCGCCGTTGGCGTCGCCGCGGAACGTGGCCAGCAGGCGGACTTGGTCGGCGATGCCGTCGACGCCCGTGTCTTCGTACAGCACGGCCAGCGCGTGGTTGGCGTCGGCCAGGTCGGTGCCGGTGATGGCGGTCTGATCGTAAGCGCCGTCGATCCCGCCGGCGCCCGCGGCGGTAAGCACGACGAACGAATCACCCAGCGATGGGGTGAAGCCCGAATCGAACCCGACCGCCAGGCCGCCGCCCTTGAGCGACACGTCGCCGGCCACTTCGAGCAGGTCGTGGTCGTTGCCCGCCGTGCCGCCCGCGCCCAGGTCGACTTCGAGGCTCGAACCGTCGCGCTGGGTGTAGTTGCCGGTGACGGTCAGGCGTCGCGCGTCGACCGGCAGCGTGTAGTTCAGCACGATGTGCGGCACGGGGCTGCCCTTCTGGTTGGAGTTGGCCCAAAGGCCGTTGGCTTGGGCGCTGGCCTCGCTGGCGGTGTCGTACTTGAGCATGAGCTGGTAGACGCTGTTGGCCAAGTTGGCGATGACGTCGGCGGAGAAGGTCGCGCCGTCGAGTGTGAGTTGGTCGCCGCCGTTGAGTGTGTCGGGGTTGAAGCCGTTGATCGTGCCGAGCAGGCCGAGCGCATCGTAGTCGCCGCCGGCGGTGGTCCACGCGGTGCCGGTCTCGGCGAGGTTCCAGGTGGCTGTGGCCTCGTCGAAATCGCGGGTCAGCGGGAAGACCTGCAGGTCGGGCGAGCTGCTGACGGCCGGGGCCCAGTTGAAGCCGATGGTCAGCACCAGCTCCGCGCCGGTCACGGTCGCGCCCGCGGGCAGGCTGGCGCCGGCCAGGTCGAACTCGATGGCGGCGCGGGCCACGCCCTCGTTGGTCACGCCGATGCCGAGGCGTTGCGAGTCCCAGTTGGTGTCCGGTGCGCCGTCGCGGATGCTGATGTCCTGCGTAGCGTTGACGGTGACCGAGCCGGTCGTGCCGCCGGCGACGTCGGTGATGCGGAGCACGCCGTCGTTGTTCACGTCGAGGTCGAAGGCGATCGTGCCGTTGCCTTCCAACTCGCCTTCGACTTCCACGTCGCCGATGCCGGCCACGGCGTCGACGTTGACCGTCGAGTTGCGGCCGATGAACACCGGCGCCATGCGCGTGGCGTTGCGCTCGGTCAGGTAGTTGGCGTACATCTGGTCGCGGATCGCCACGATCGACGGGTCGGTGCTGGCCGACAGGTCGGTGGTCTCGGCCGGGTCGGCCGACAGGTCCCACAGCCCGTAGATGGTCGGGTTGGTGGCGCTGCTGGCGCCGACCGACAGCTTCCACAGGCCCTCGTAGTAGAGCTTGCGCTTGATGCCGCCGTCGGATGCGCCGCCGACATCTTCGACGACGAGGTTCTTGCGGATCGGGTCGGCGTCGTCGCGTTCGCCGGTGAGCACGGGCATGAGGTTGTGGCTGCCCTCGCCCTGGTCGATCAGTGACTGGCCGGTCAGGCCGGCGAGGGTGCCCATCAGGTCGATGTTGGACACCTGCTGGTCGCGCACGGCGCCGGGTTCGATCTGGCCCTTCCACTGCACGATGAACGGCACGCGGTGGCCGCCCTCGTGGCTGGAGGCCTTGCTCTCGAGCAGGCCGGACGTCGAGTCGTGCCCGTAGACGTCCCACTCGTCCTGGTCGAGCGGGCCGTGCTGGTTGACGTAGTCGGGGCCGATGCCGCCGTTGTCCGACGTGTAGATGATCATCGTGTTGTCGATGAGCTTGTGGCCGGGGTTGCGGGGGTCGTCGGTCTGCTCGAGGTACGCCACGAGCACGCCGACCTCGGCGTCGGAGGCGCTGACCATCTGCATCGACTCGGTGCCCAGGTCGTCGGGCGCGGGGCCGGTGCCGTCGTAGCCGTCGATGGCGTGCGTCTCGCCGGCGTCGAGGAAGTCGCCGTCGCCGTTGATGTCGACCTCGATGACGTTGCCCTGGGGGGCGACGTAGGGCCAGTGGCCGGCCACCGAGTTGTAGTGCAGGAAGAACGGCGCGGTCGGGTCGTTGGTGACGCTGTCGCCCATGAAGTCGACGGCCTTGTTGAGCATGACCTGGGGCACGTCGGCGGTCTTCCAGTCGACCGCGCCGAAACCGCTGGCGCCGGGCGAGATCTCGGTCACGCCGTCGTCGTAGCCGGCGTTCCATTGCTGGATCATGGTCGATTTGTTCGCGTTGGTGATGCGCGTGGACGTGCCGTGCGCGTCGGTGATCGTGGGCAGGTCGTTTTCGTAATACAGGTACGGCCGGGCCTGGATGCCCGCGATCATGTTGAAGGTGTAGTCGTAACCGTGGTTGAGCATGCCGTCCTTGAGCTCGCGGTCGAAGTCCATGTTGGCCAGGTTGCTGATGTCCTTGCCCGTGGTGTTGTTTGAGCCGACGGCGTAGATGTCGCCGCCGAGGTGGCCCTTGCCCATCAGGGCCGTGTTGTAGCCCGCGGCCTGCATCACGTCGCCGACGGACTGCTGGCCCGACTGGAGCGACGCGTTGCCGAAGCCCCAGCGGATGTTGGTCTGCCAGGTGGGGGCGCCGGCCATGACCGTGGCGCGCGTCGGGGCGCACAGCGACGTGGCGGCGTGGGCGTTGTTGAACCGCATGCCCTGCGCGGCCAGGGCGTTGATGTTCGGCGTGGCGATCTTCGAGTCGGTGCCCAGGCCCTGGAGGTTGTTGTAGGCGTCGTATTCCCCCGGGCCCAGGTCGTCGAGCATGATGTAGATCACGTTCGGGGCCGGCGTCTGCGCTATCGCGACACAAGCAAACAAAAGGACCACGATCGTGCTGCGGAGCAGGTGCGTCGACGTCATCATCTAAAAACCTCCGTTTGACGCCTGCGGGCATCAATGTGAAAGATACCCCACGGAAAGGCTATGCGCTATATATAAGTTGCGCAAGCGACGCGAACGTTAGCAACGGGTTGGCGTTTTGTGCGGCCATGGGCGGGCGGGTAGGGGTGATTGCGCAAAGCGCCATGCCGGGACCGGTTACGAGCCCTCGTTGCTCGGCGGGTCGCTTTCGATCAGTACTCGGACCTGATCGCAGAAGATCACGTTGTTACGCCGGGCGTTGTTGTTGACTTCCAGGTGCAGCGTGATCGTTCGGCCGTCGGGGTGGATGATCAGGTCGTCCGTGCCGTCGCCGATGCCGGTGTCGATGCCGCGCACCTGGCTGTCCCAGGTCGGGTACTCGGTCCGGGGCAGGCCGAAGCGGCCATCGGAGGCGAACAGCGACTTGTTGTGCCACACGACCCCGCGGATCGGCCGGGGGAACGCGATGGTCAGGCTGACCGACGCGGTCGGTTCGTCCAAGGTGATGTCGGGCTCGTAATGCACGAGGTACGAATCGACCACCGTGCCTTTGGGGATGGGCTCGGAATACCAGTGCAGGTCTTCTTCGCCGTAGGTGCCCGCGTCGACGAGCACGTTCTCGAACACCTCGTCGAGCACCACGCCCCGCCGTTCGGCGAAGACGACCGCGTACCCCTTGGTTTTCAGCGCATCGAGTCGGACGTTGGCGGGCGGGCGGCGGTACCACTTGACCTGCCCATCAACCGCAAGCTCGTGGTGCGACTCGGCGAGGCTGCGCGTGAACGCGTGGTCCGGCGGGATCTGCGTCGTCGCGGGTTCGACCCGCCCCTTGTGATCCACCGTGCCCTGCCAGCCCGCGCCGAGCAAGACGTTGTTGTGGTCTTTGGCGCCCTTGAAGCCGGCCAAGTCGACCGTGCCGTCGAACACCGCCGTGAGCGTCGTGCCATTGGGCGCCACGGCGACACAGAACTCGGTGCCGAGGTCCACGACCTTCGCGCGCGGCGTGTTCACCGTGAAGTTCACGGCCGAGGGGGTGATTTGCGCTGCGATCTTGCCGGAGGTGAGCGTCAGTTCGTTGTCGTTGGCGATGATGAACTCGCACGGGCCCTGCAGCAGCACCGTGGCGCCGCGATCGAACACGATCTCACCGAAGCCGGCCGTGGTCGTGTACCGGCCGGGTTTCAGCCTGCTGTTGAGGGGCCATTGCGTGCCGCCGTCTTCCCACACCAAGCCGTTGTTGCCTTGCAGCGTGGCCACCGGCTGGTCCCACGCCGGCAGTTGGTTAACCCACCAAACGCCGGCCAGCACCGCGAGCAGCACCACGGCCGCGGCCATGAAACGTCGCGTTGATCGCGGCGCTGCGGTCCGCTCGACGGTCTTGCGGTACACGCGGACGCCGAACATGTTGACCACCGGCTCGTTGTCTTCATCATCGGCCGGGCGTGCGGCGGGTCGGCGCTTGACGTTCTTGCGTGCGGCGGCGGCGTCGATCTCGGGCAGGTCGCGCAGCGGGATGGGGTCCGTCGGGTTCTGCTCGGGCGAGTACTGCGCCAGCACCGATTCGAGGTCCACCACGTCGCCCGTGGCCGAGTCCTCGGCCTTGAGCAGCGTGTGCATCGAATGGCCGAGGTCACGCACCTCCAGCACGCGGTGGATGCCCGTGTGCACGAGCGACAGCTCGCCGTAGAACGTGACGTGGTCGGGCGACTCGGCGAGCCAGTCGCGCAGCCGGGCCGCGTCCTGCTCCGACAGCGAGTCGTCGAGGTAGGCGTAGATCAGCTGGATGGCTTGCTCTTTGGTCATGGCTCTTTCAGTCGGCCTGTTGCATCCGTTGCCCGATGCAGGTCCGCAGGCTCTCGCGGATCCGGCAGAGTGTAACCGAGATGCCCCGGCTGGACAGGTTCATCCGCTCGCCGATGGCCTGCGGCTTCATGTCACGCACGTAACGCAGTTCCAGCAGGTGGCGGGCCCGCTGCGTGAGCCGGGCCAGGCAGTGCTCCAGCGCCTCGGTCACCCGGCTGTGCTTGGGCAGGTTGTCGAGGTAGAACGCCGCCAGCCGGTCGACGGCCTCGGAGTTGAACACGACCACCCGCTTGTACTTGTCGTCGCGCCAGTACTGCAACACCTTGTTGCGGGCGATGCCCAGCACCCAGGCGTTGAAGTGGTGGACCGCGGGCCGCTCGGCGTCGTCGGCGAGGATCGCCAGGGCGACCTGCTGGACGATGTCCTCGGCGTCCTCGTGGCGGCTGACCATCGACCGCACGTACGCCAGCACGGTTGGGTAGACCTTCGTCCACCGCCGGGCGACGGACTCGGTGTCCATCCAGTTGGCGTTCTCGCGGTTGTCGGGCGGGCCGTGCATGCCGGGCGGTTCCATACGATAAGCGTGATATCTCTCACATAATAAGTCACTGGCCCCCTTCGCTTGTTAGCTACGAAAATCGGATTTGGAATGACATTTTACGCACGCCGTAAACCATTACGGATAAGTCCATTGCAATTTTTTGCTTTCACCTGTTAACAAACCGACGCACAACGCAACTACCACCAACATCGGGAAGAGGGCGAGCCGGGCACGCTGTGCCGACAGCTGGGTCATGCTGTCGGGCGGCCGACCGGTCATTTGATGGTGGCCTGGATGTGTTTCCGATTCCCGAGATCTCACGCAACGCAAACGCACGCACCGGTGGGCGCAGGCCCGCTGCGTGCGGCGGCGACGCCCGGGGCGGTTCGCGAGGCCGGGTTGTGTTTCTCGGCTTGTCCGCGTCGGGGTTCTGCAAAAACGACTGAGTCGTGACCGATCGCTCGGCCGTGCGTCGCGGAGGCAAGTATTCGCAGGAAGGAGGAAAGGTGATGACGGATTAACCCAGCCCCGCTTCGACCGCACGCGTCAGGCACATCGCGGTGCCGAACGTTTTGTCGTCACGCGGGGCGCCCGGGTTAGGGATCGGGAGTCATGCTTGGAGCGTGTTCGCCACGCGGCCCGAAAAGCCGCGCGACGAACGGTACGGGTTTTTCGGAAAGAGAGAAGAGGCCATTTTGGAGGTTCTGTCTCTCATGAAAGTCATTCGTCACATAAAAACATTTCCGACGCTGGCCGTGCTAATCGCCATGGTGGCGGGCGCCCCGGCGTTCGGCGCGTTCATCAACGTGCCCAACGGCAACTTCAACGACAACTCCGACGGCGACCTGGCCGACGTCGACGTGTGGAACGACGGCGACGGCACCAGCCCCCCCGGCACCGCCCAGGTCGACAACGCCCTCGACAAGTCGGCCGGCGACCTGGTCATGCGGTTGGGCTGGAAGTTCATGTTCACCAACCCCACCGTCGGCACCGGCGTCAACTTCGACTCGACCGCGGCCAAGTACGTGTTGTCGGTCGAGGCCCGCGCGTTCATCGACCAGGACCTGACGAACGGGACCGGCGCGACGGAAGAAAGCTGGGGCTTTCTTTTCCGCGACATGACCAACGGCAACAACATCAAGACGGCGACCCAGCCCAACCCGATCGACGGCGACAGCTGGCAGACGCTCACGCTCGAGCTGACCCAGGCGGAGATGCTCCAGTACGAGACCGACAACAGCGTCGACATCGACACCGCCGAGATCGGCGTGCGCTTCTTCAAGCTCGGCGGCACGTCGAACTTCGTGGCCGTCGACAACGTCACGCTCGAGCTGGTGCCCGAGCCGGCTTCGTTGGCGCTGCTGGGCCTCGGCGGCCTGGTGTTGCTGCGGCGTCGTTGAGTTTTTCGAAATACCCCCCGGCCACCGGCTCGACCGCCGACGGCCGGATTAAACGGCGTGGCCCGTGCTGGCCGGCCGCGCCGGTATGGAGGGCCAGCTCGCAATTCAGAGGGCTGATCATCAGTTCAACGCATCCCATCAATCGGGTACCTAGGAGGTCATGATGTTGAGTCGCAAAGCACAATTCGCACTACTCGCCGCCGTCTTCGGCGGGGTGACGTCGGCGGGCTTCGCCCAGACCGTCATCATCGATTACGACGACGGGATCGCAAACGGCGTCCACGAATCGTCGGTCCTCAACGGCGGCTTCGAAGAAGTCTCCGTCACCACCGGCGCCGACCCGACCAAGCTCCAGTTCGCCGAGACGCCCAACTGGATGAACATCGGCACCGGCGGCGACCAGACGCTCGACTTCGTCCGCACCAACCTCGAGTTCAACAGCGACCAGAACGTCGTGATCGCCGACGACCCGGCGCGCGTGGCCGGCATCGACACCGGCTACACGGTCGTCAGCGGCGACCTGTTCGACTTCGGCTACGCCTGGCGCGACGCGTTCGGCTGGATCGACGGCCAGGACCAGGCGGCGCTGACGCTGTTCACCACCGTCGACGACACGCTGAGCGGCACCGTGCTCAATTCGTACCAGTTCCTCAGCGGCACGTCGACGTCGGACAGCAACTACGAGGTGGTCACCGGCTCGTACATCTCCGGCGCCGCGGACGCGGGCAAGCGGCTGTTCCTCTCGCTCGGCGCCGACAACGGCACCAGCGGCGTGGGCGGCTTCGCACGCCTCGACGACCTGTTCCTCACCGCCTCGCCCGCCCCGGCCACGCTGTTCATCTGGCAGGCCGACGCCGACGCGTCGTGGAACACCGGCGGCAACTGGAACACCGACCCGGCGATCCCCAACGGCGTCGACGCCGAGGTCCGCTTCCAGTCGGCTGCCATCAGCGAGCCGCGCACGGTCACCATCGACACCAGCGTCACGGCCAACATCCTCAAGTTCGACGGCGGCAACCAATACACCCTCGCCGCCGCCGCGGGGCAGACGCTCACGCTCGCCGAGTCTTCGGGCGGCGCCGGCGACGCCGAGATCAACGTCGCCTCCGGCACCCACGAGATCTCCGCCGACCTCGTCGGCGCCGTCGGCTTCGCCAAGACCGGCGACGGCTCGTTGCGCCTGTCCGGCAGCAACTCGGCCCTGTCCGGCGGCATCACCCTCTCGGCCGGTGACATCCGCACCGAAAACGCCGCGAGCCTCGGGTCCAACGCCATCACCATGTCGACCGGGTCTTTCCTCTACCTCGAAGGCAACGAGACCGGCACGGGCTTCAGCGGGACACTGACCAACACCATCACCGGCGACGGCGACCTGCGCCTCGGCGCCAACGCCACCACCGAGGTCATCACGCTCGACGGCACCGCCACCGGCAGCTGGGACGGCGCGATCTCCGTCCGCGGCGGCACCACGTCCGTCACCGCCAACAACGGCCTCGGCTCGACCGTGAAGAACACCTTCATCAACCAGGCCACCGGCACCCTCGTGCTCAACGGCGTCACCACCGCCGAAACCTTCTCCCTCGGCAGCCGTGAAGCCACCGCGTCGGCGCACCTGTCGGCCGGCAGCGGCAGCAACGTGATCACCGGCAGCATCGATGGCACGGGCGACGGCAACCACATCATCTCCGCCGAGGCCGGCGCGACGCTGACCATCAGCAACAACTCGACGACCCCCTCGGTCATCAGCGACGCCAACGACGACGGCACGTTCATCTTCACCGGCGACGGCAACATCAAGGTCGGCAACGAAACCGCCGGCGGCAGCGGCAAGATCACCGGCGGCGCCAACGTGCTCAAGACCGGCGACGGGGTGCTGACGATCGCGACGGCGACGGATGTGGCCGCGGACTCCTACACCGGCACCACCACCGTCGAGGAGGGCACCTTGCAGATCCTCTCCGACGGCACCAACGACCACGGCGAACTGCAGAGCTCGAAGATCACCCTCTTCGACAACACGACCTTCGACGTCGACGACTTTACCAACTACTTCATCCAGCCCGAACAAGAGTTGGCCGGCACCGGCACGGTCGAGGCCAACAACCTGAAGATCCTCGAGGGCTCGTCGGTCACCCCCGGCGACAGCATCGGCACGCTGAACGTGACGGGCGACTACGAGCTGTTCTTCGCGGGCACGATCCCCAACAACGGCGCCCACACGTTCGAGCTGGGCGACGACGGCTCGATCGTCGGCGG
>JANQHD010000027.1 GCA_028282805.1 Phycisphaeraceae bacterium
GAGCGTGCCTTGTTCGCCGAGGCCGCGATGAAGGTGCTCACCTATGCCATCCGGCGTTAGGCAAGGCCCCGCAAGACGGAATGGATTCTACTGAGCAGAAAGGTATCGAAACGCCAAGCGGAATCGGTGTTGTTGAAAGTCGAAGACTTGGCTGCGGCAAACGTTACGGGTGCGGCTCCTCGTCGTAGCACATCAGCTTGGCTCGCGGGTATCGGCGATGAATTGCACGACAAACTGGCTAGGGCAAGCTTGGTGCAGCCTCGTGCGGATCGGAGTTCGGTTCAGCTTGGGTGTTTCACGTCTGAGTACATTGAAAGCCGTACCGATGTGAAGCCGCGAACAGTGACGAACCTTAAGCGGGCAGCTAAAGCATTGGTCGATTACTTCGGCGAAGACCGTCCGATTACATCGATCACAGCGGGTGATGCCGAAGACTACCGCTTGCATCTTCTGGGCAAGGGGCTGTCTGAGAACACCGTCCGCCGCATGTGTGGGCGAGCTCGCCAGTTCTTCCGCGTGGCCGTCAAACGCAAGCTCATCGACCAGGAACCATTTGCAGATATTCCTTGCAACGTTGGAGCGAACGAATCGCGACGGCGCTACATCACACGTGATGAAATTGAACACGTATTGCACGCGTGTCCTGATGCAGAGTGGAGAATGATCTTCGCACTAAGCCGATATGGCGGGTTGCGTTGTACCTCGGAGCACTTGGAACTGAGATGGGGTGATATTGATTGGGACCAAGAACGCATCACAGTACGCAGCCCGAAGACTGAGCATCACGAGGGCAAGGACTTACGTGTGATACCGTTGTTCCCTGAATTGAAGTCGTATCTGCTCGAGCTCTTTGGGGAATGTGAGCCCGGAACCGAGTACGTGATAAACCGCTACCGGCATCGCGAATCGAACCTAAGAACTCAGGCCTGCCGTATCATTCGCCGTGCGGGTATCGAGCCTTGGCCAAAGACGTTTCACAACCTGCGGGCATCTAGGCAAACAGAGTTGTGTGAGACGTTCCCGCTGCACGTCGTTTGTGCTTGGATAGGTAACAGTCAAGCGA
The DNA here is from genome assembly GCA_028282805.1 of Phycisphaeraceae bacterium. Classification (GTDB taxonomy): domain Bacteria; phylum Planctomycetota; class Phycisphaerae; order Phycisphaerales; family Zrk34; genus JANQHD01. The sequence continues at coordinate 1,064 of JANQHD010000027.1, forward strand.
TTGCGGCGAAGCATTATCTGCAGGTGACCGATGAGCACTGGTCGCGTGCAACTGCTGGACAAGCGCTGCAAAATCCGGTGCAGCATACTGCTGCAGAAAGCCGCAACGAGTCGCAAGGCGAAACAGAGGTGGAGTCTGAAGTTCAGTCGGTGCAGTCGTTTGCAGATGAATGCAGTTCGATGCATGCGCAGCCAATACCCCCCGCAGGACTCGAACCTGCAACCCGCTGATTAAGAGTCAGCTGCTCTACCGATTGAGCTAGGGAGGTAAAGATGAGCACAACATGTTAGTCGGGCGCTAGGGCGTGTCAAGGCCACCGCCGGCGGGTCGATGGGGGTGGGGGGACGTGATAGACTTTTAGTATCGCTCGCGGCTTACGGCGGGCGGGTCGCCGCGGGCGTGGCGAAATTGGTAGACGCGCCAGGTTTAGGTCCTGGTGGGGTAAAACCCGTGTAGGTTCGAGTCCTATCGCCCGCATTCCCCCATTTCAAGGTTCGATCGAAGCACGGCCCTACGGGCCGTCGCTAAACGTTTTGATTTTGTGTGCATGAAAAAACCGACCCCGTGGTGGTGGGGTCGGTTTTGTGGGGTTGCCGGGTGGGTCGTTTACATGCGGAGCATCGGTTCGACAGTGAACGACAGGCTGTAGGGCTTGTCGCCGGGGAGGGTGTACTGCTTGTGGGTGCGGGCGCCCCAGGAGTTGTCGCCGCCGACGCCGTGCAGCTTATCGTCGATGAACACGGTGTTGTAATCACGGCGGGGCAGGTCGGAGGGGTGGCGGGCCTTCATCAGGTCGTTGATGGTGTAGGGCCAGGTGGAGAAGCTGAGGGGCTTGTCGCCGGTGACTTTGATGCCGACGCCGCGGTGGTCGGTGAGGGTGAAGAAGCGTGTGTCGGCGCGGTTGCCGTTGTCTTGGGGGCGGATGTAGTCGAAGACCATCTCGTCGACGGTCTTGCGGTAGTAGCCGACCTCGGCGCCGGTCTTGCGGTCCCAGTAGGACTCGAAGGGGCCGCGGCCGTACCAGCCGACGTGGTTGAGCGAGCGGTCGACGGCACCGGCGATGCCGAAGCGTGGCAGCAGGTAGCGTTTGCCGGTGTCGGCCGGTTCGTAGTTGGCGCTGACGGTGAGCTTGCCGTTGGCGTCGATGGTGTAGCGGAGGGTGTAGTTCGAGCCGCCCTCGCCGACGGGGAGCTTGATGCGGCAGAGCACCGACGACTTGCCCTCGGCCTCGACCGACTCGACGGTGAGCGTGCGGGCGGCGTCGTTCCAGGGGCCGAAGTCGCCCTTCCAGATCTCGGTGCGGGCGCGTTGGTTGTCGTTGGGCACCTTGAAGAAGCTGGGGCCGAACGGCTTGGCGAGCAGCTCGCGGTCGCCGAGTTTGTAGGAATCGAGCTTGCCGGTTTTGGCGTTGACCACGGCGGTGACGTTGGCGGCGCTGAGGGTGAAAGCGCCGTCGTCGGCCGCGACCTTGCCGGGGCCGGGGGCGGGTGTTTCGGGCTTGTGTCCGAGGTGGGTGAGGGCGAACTGGTCCCACGCGACGACGTGGCCCTTGGGCGCCCACCTGGTGTCGGCGGGCAGCTTGAAGTAGACGGTGAGCATGTGCTCGCCGGCCCGGCCGGTGGCTTCGAGGGGGATGGTGACGCGGCGTTTTTGTTGCGGGGCGCACTTGAGCTTGCCGAAGGTGCCCGAGGCGGCGGGTTCGCCGTCGACGCGCAGCACCCAGTCGCACTGGTAGTTCGCCAGGTCGACGAAGAAGTTCTTGTTGTGCACCTCGACCACGCCCTTGGCGAGGTTGACCGGGGTGACCTTGATGTTCTGGTAGACCTTCTTGACCTCGTGGGCGTGGGGGTTGAGCGAGCGGTCGGGGGCGACGACGCCGTTGATGCAGAAGTTGCCGGAGTTGGGCTGGTCGCCGTAGTCGCCGCCGTAGGCGTAGAAGTGGGTTGCGCCGGTGGGGCTGAGGGCGACCTTTTCATCGGAGACCTTGGTCAGGTCCATCATCAGCACCCGGCCGTCGGCCGCGCCGGCGTCGATGGGCTTGTTGGCCTCGGCGGGCGTGAGGGCGCGGTTGTAGATCGCGGCCTTGCGGATGGGCAGCTGGCTGACGCGGTTGGCCTCTTCGCTGTTGCGGCCGATGTTGACCGAGTAGAAGCTCGGGTCGACCGCGGCGGGGGCCTTGCCCTGGCCGATCTTCTTGCCGTTGGCGTAGACGCTCATGGTCGCCCCGTCGTACACCGCGGCCAGGCGGTTCCAGCCGTCGGTCAGGTTGGCCTGGGCGTAGGGGATGTTGATGCTGTGCCACGCGCCGTGGTGCAGCACGAAGCTGACGCCGGACCGGTCGCAGCGCAACAGGTACTGGTGGTCGCCCTTGGAGACCAGCGGCCGGTAGGCGCCGGTGCCCTTGCCTTTGAACTCGACCATGATCGACAGCGGGCCGGTGATGTCGAGCGCATCGGCGTCGGCGACCTCGACGGTGCCGATCACGCCCTCGCCGGCGACGACCTTGCCGAGCACGGCGCCGCGGAGCTTGGGGTTGCTGGCGTCGGTGACGACGCGCGCGGTGTCGACTTCCTTGAGGATGCCCTGGTCGACCCAGTCCCAGATGCAGCCGCCCTGGAGCGTGGGGTTGCGCTCGAACACGTCCCAGTAGTCCTGGAAGTTTCCGATGGAGTTGCCCATGGCGTGGGCGTACTCGCAGAGGATGCCGGGCTTGTCTTTGCGCTTCTGGGCGAACTCTTCCATCTGCCACTGCCGGGCGTACATGGGCGCGTAGATGTCGCTGTTGCGCTTGTCGCGGTGGGCCTGTTCGTACTGCACGGGGCGCGACGGGTCGCGCTGCTTGGCCCAGTCGTAGGTGGCCATGAAGTTCACGCCGTTGCCGGCTTCGTTGCCGAGCGACCAGATGATGACCGACGGGTGGTTCTTGTCGCGCTCGACCATGCGGATCGTGCGGTCGAGGTGCGCTTCCTTCCAGCTGGGGTCTTTGGCCAGCGAGTCCTTGCCGTAACCCATGCCGTGCGACTCGATGTTGGCCTCGTCGATGACGTACAGGCCGTAGCGGTCGCAGATGTCGTAGAAGCGCGGGTCGTTGGGGTAGTGGCAGGTGCGCACGGTGTTGATGTTCAGCCGCTTCATCGTCACCACGTCCTGGATCATCCGCTCGACGCTCACGTAGTGGCCGGTGACGGGGTCGTGGTCGTGGCGGTTGACGCCCTTGACGTAGATCGGCTGGCCGTTGACGAGCAGCTGGCCGCTCTTGATCTCGACCTTGCGGAAGCCGACGTTGTGGCTGGTGTGTTCGACGACGCGGCCCTGCGCGTCTTTCAGCGTGATCAGCAGCTTGTAGAGGTTCGGCGTCTCGGCCGTCCACTTCGCCGGGTCCTTGACCACCACCTGCGGCGTGGTGACCTTGGTGGTCTTCTTACCCTCGACGTGCACCTTCGGCACCGCGAGCTTCGAAACGGTCTGGCCCGCCTTGTCGACCAGCTCCACGCTCAACGAATGGGTAGCCAGCTGGTCGCCGTGGTTGGCGACCTCGACGTCGACCGACAGCTTGGCGTGGCGGTAGTTGCTGTCGAGGTCGGTGTGCACGAAGAAGTCGCGCACCTGCGTCTTGGCCGACGACCACAGGTACACGTCGCGGAAGATGCCACTCAAACGCCAGAAGTCCTGGTCTTCGAGGTAGCTGCCGTCGCAGTAGCGGTAGACCTCGGCGGCGATGACGTTCTCGCCGTCCTTGAGGTACTCGGTCAGGTCGAACAGCGCCGGCGTGCGGCTGCCCTGGCTGTAGCCGACCTTCTTGCCGTTGACCCACAGGTAGAACGCCGAGTTCACGCCGTCGAACTGCACGAACACCTGCCGCCCGGCCCACGCTTCGGGCACGCTGAACGTCCGCCGGTACGAGCCGACGGGGTTGCGCTCCTTGTAATTCGTAAAGTGCTTCGGCGGCTCGCCCATCACGCGCGGCGGGTCGACCTTGAACGGGTACTGCGAGTTGGTGTACAGCGTCGTGCCGTAGCCCTTGAGCTGCCAGTTGCTGGGCACGTCGATGTCGTCCCAGCCGCCGACGTTGAACTCGGGCTTGTAGAAATCGACGGGGCGCTGCGACGGGTCGGGCGCCCAGTGGAACTTCCAGGCGCCGTTGAGCGACCGGAAGTAGGGCGTGCCGGTCCGCTTGCCGCGCAGCGCCGCGTCGCGGTCGGCGTACGGAAACGACGTGGCGCGCGGCGCTTCCTTGTTGATGCCGAACACGTGCTGGTTTTCCCAGTCCGGGGCCTCGGCGTGCGCAAGCTGACCGGCGAAAAGCAACCCGGTCAGCACGGTGGTCACGATCAATCGACGCGTCATCGGTAGTTCACTCCTGCGTGGTCGCACCTGCGTGGTGGTCCTTGCTCGGTTCAAGGCGGGGTAGATCGGCCAGTGTAGCGGGGCCGACCGTCGAATCAATGACGACGCAAAACCCGCACCCCAGTCAAAACGCGGAACTTGCACGGGTTTTTCGTTGCGGCCCCCGCCCGCCGGCCACTAGCATGGCAGCGATGTCGGCCCCCTTAAACCCGCAACCGATCGACCCGGTCATCCAAGAACGCCGCCTCCGCGTCTTCATCGTGCTGGCCGGACTGTTCCTCGGCACCCTGGCCATGCTCAACATCCTCGGCATCAGCCGCTTCATCACCCTCGCCAAGGTCACCATGGCCGGCGGCACCCCCGACGAGTGGCAGCTCGCCTTCCAGGTCGCCGTCGGCGTCCTGCCCTACCCCCTCACCTTCTTCTGCACCGACCTGATCAGCGAGTTCTACGGCCGACGCCGGGCCAACTTCGTCGTCTTCACCGGCTTCCTGCTGAACATCTGGGTCGTGTTCATCCTCTGGCTCGGCGGGGTGCTGCCGGGCGCCGAAACCATCGATCCCGCCACCGGCCAGATCGCCCGCGACGCCGCCGGCCGGTTGCCCGTGTTCTACGAGGTCCGCGCGCTCACCTTCGGCGCCGTTGCCGCCTCGATGATCGCCTACCTCGCCGCCCAGCTCGTCGACGTGCAGGTCTTCCACTTCTGGAAAAAGCTCACCCGCGGCAAGCACCTGTGGCTACGCAACAACGGCTCAACGCTCGTCAGCCAACTCGTCGACACCACCGCCGTGATCCTCATCACGCACTTCGCGACCGAGCAGGGCCTGCCGCTCAACGAAAAACAGTCGGTGTGGTTCCAGCTGGTCGTCGGGTGCATCCTCGCCGGCTACGCCTTCAAGCTGCTCGCGGCGCTGGTCGACACCATCCCGCTGTACCTGGCGGTGCGCTGGCTCAGCGGCTACCTGCGGATCGACCCGACCGCCGAGCACTTCCCCGGCGAGGACGGAACCCCGATCGCGAGCTGAAAACGCGGGTTATCGGGCCCGGGCCGCCGCACTTTTTGCATTTCATTGACATTCGCGCAGGGATCTTGTCATAATCCTACGCACACGGATGGTTCACCAGGAGCTGTCGTTTTGGGTCACGAAAGAAAGCGCAAACCACGCTCGTCTCATTCTACGCAGATGGCGTTAGCAGTCACCATCCCGCAGGACGAGGACTTGTCCCTGGTCGAGGCTGTGCAGACCGGCGACGAGTCGGCGCTCAACCAGTTGATCGCGCGCAACGATCGCTGGGTGCGTGGCGTGGTGTACTCGGTGCTGTCGGACGTGGACATGCTGGACGACGTGATGCAAAAGGTTTGGGTCACCGTCTGGCAGCGGGCCGTGGAGATGGAGGACGCCCGCCGTTGGCGTCACTGGCTCTACCGCACCGCCCGCAACGCCGCGATCGACGCCGGCCGCAAGAAGACCCGACGCCGCAAGCTCTGGCAGCGGCTGGGTCAGGAGATGCTCGGCCGGCCCGACATGGGCGCGTCGCGCGGCCCCGACCGCATGGTCGCCGTGGCCGAGGAGCACCAGCGCGTGCTCGGCGCGATCGAGACGATGCCCGTGATCTACCGCGAGCCGTTCGTGATGCGCCACCTCGAGGGCTGGACCTACAAGCAGATCGCCGAGGCGCTCGACCTGCCGGTCGACACCGTCGGCACCCGCCTGGTCCGGGCTCGACGCCTTCTGCAAGAGACATTGGAAGCTCAGCTCTGACAAACGCACCGTCGCGTTCGGTTGAGTGACCAAACGGATCGGATCGCCCGCCGCTGGGGCGACGCATGTGATGAACACGCACGACCACCATCTCGACGACCTGATCGGCGCCCACCTCGACGGGCGGCTGAGCGACGCGCAGCGGGCCGAGCTGTTCCGCCAGCTGCTGCGCGACCCCGAAGCGCGTCAACGGATGGACCGGGCGGCCGCCATCGACCAGCTGACCACCGAGGCGTTGCGCGACGCGATCGAAGCGCCGCACCCGCCGCGCTCGGCGCACAAGCCCCACACCGCCTGGCGCCGGGCCACCGCGCTGGCCGCGGCCGCGATGATCCTTCTGGCGCTCGGCCTGTGGGCCACGGTCCGCCCGTTCGGCGTCGACCGCCCGGCGCCCGAAACCGCCGCCGCGCCCATCGCCGACATCGAACCTGCGCCGGTCGAAACCGCCGCCGCCGTCGAGGTGGAACTGGCCGTCGAGACCGAAGCGCCGCAGCCCGTCGTCATGGCGATCGCCGACGAGGGCCCGCCGTGGTGGCGTGCGAACCCGGGCGAGCCGGCGCCGGCCGAACAGGTCGTCGCGCCGGTCAAACAGAACCCCAAGCCCGCATCTCTCGGCGCGCCCCGCAAGGGCCGGGCCGTCATCGGCGTGCTCGACGAAACCACCGACCGCTTTTATTGGTTGCAGATCGAGCGCGAGCAATCCGTGATCGAGTCGGTCGTTGGAGAGTTGTAAGCGGCGGGGCGTCGGCCCCGCGGAGACCAACCGCATGTTCCCCCATGGCAGCAAACTGATGGCGACGGTGGGCGTCTGGGCGATCCTCTCGCTCGGCTTCGCCGTCGCCGCGCAGTCGCCGCCCGCCGACGGACCGCCCGCCGCGCCGCCCACCGAGCCCGCCGCGCCACCCGCCGAGCCCGCGCCGTGGATCGGCTTGCGCGTGGTGCCCGTGCCCGAGCCGCTCGTCGCCCACCTGCGCCTCGACGACGAGATGCGCAAGCACGGCATCGGCCTGATGGTCATCAACGTCGTCGCCGACGGGCCCGCCGACCGCGCCGGCCTGCGGCGCTACGACATCGTCACCACCCTCGACGACCGGCCCGTCACCGAGAAGATCAGCCACTTCGTCGGCCTCATCAACCGACACAAGCCCGGCGACACCGTCCGCCTGACCGTCATCCGCCAGGCCGACCGGCAGTACTCGATCGACCTGGCCATCGGCGCCGCCAGCCCCGCGCTGAAAACCAAGTACACCTACAAGTACCCCGAGCAGGCGCCCGGCATCTACCAGGAACAGACCTCCGTGCGCTCGACCGTGCTCATGCGCGATTCGTCCGGCTGGGTCGCCACCGACCTGTCCACGCTCGACCCGGCCATGTTCGACGCGCTGCCCGAAGAGCTGCGCAGCCAGGTCCGCGACTGGACCGGCGCCGTCGCGCCCACCCGCCCGACCGGCATCGAGACCGCCGACGGCACCACCGTCGACGTCCGGCGGCGCGCCGGCGGCTCGTGGGTCGTCCGCCGCTCGACCCGCGACGAGGCCGGCCGCGAGCAGGTCGTCCGCCGCATCTACCCGAACCTTGAGGCGCTGCGCAAGAACGACCCCGAAGCGCACCGCGTGCACAAGCAGCTGGTCGCCTTCGCCGCCAAGCCGAAGCCCGAGCCCGGCGCGATCCAGTCCGCCTCGCCGCTGATCGAAGACCCGCAGACGGAAGCCGACTCGATCCGCCGCACGCTCGAAGACGCGCAGGCCTACCAGCTGCACATCCAGCGGTACAGCATCTTCCTCGACGAGTACGCGCGTTACCTGCAGGCGCGCCTGCAGACCGGCGACACCGACGTGCCCGTGCCCGACACGCTCAAGCAGCTGCTCGTCCGCGCCAACCAGCAGCAGCTGTTGCCCGAGCGCGAGTTCCGCCTCGGCCACAACGGCCGCGTCGAGGTCCGCATCCGCAAGGCCGCCGGCGACCTGGTGCTCTTCTTCGCCAACGAAGACGAGATGAAAAAGACCTACCCCGCCCTCCACGAGCAGTTCCGCCAGATGCTCGACGGCGAAAAGTAACCCCGCGCACAACCTGGCTTGCGTTTAGCCCGGTCGCTCGCGACCGGCCGTGTCGTTCGCTTACCATGTGCCTCATGCTGAGCATCCGGATGTCACTGCTCACCAAGTGCTTCGTCTTCGCGACCGTCGTGTCGATGGTGTGGCTCGTCTACGTGTTGATCAAGTTGTTTACCGCGGAGGATCTCGGGGGGGTGGCGTACCTGCTCGATGCACTTCGAGCGGGGGTCGTGACCGCGATCACGCTCAGCCTGGCGGTCATCTCCGCGTGCGCCGATGCGGGCAGGGGTTATTGGAAGAACAGCCGCGACGACCAACCGCCCGGCTAGGTGTTCCGTTCCGAAGCGTGTTTCAAGTCCCGCCGCGCATCAGGTCGCAGACCCACGGCGGGGTCTGCTCGACGAACGCCCGCACGTGCTTGGCGCGGCTGAAGTAGTACCACGCGGCGCCGCCCTGGAAGATCAGCGTGGCGATGATCAGCGTCGCGTAAACCGCGACGACGATGTAGCGCATCGACTCGCCGAGTGGGCCGAGCATGTTGGCGAGTTCCGGTGTGTTGGCGATCGCCTCGGCGTAACGCCCTTCGCCGGTCAGCTCGGCGGCGATGTGCCAGACGCTGTAGGCGATGATCAGCACGCCCAGCGCCACCTGGTTGATACCGAGCACGCGCGGGCCTTTGGGGTTGAGGTCGCGCAGCATGCGCCGGCCCTTGAACTCGTGGTACGCCACGAGCGACAGGCCCGCCACCATCACCGCCGCGACCCAGCTGAAGAAGACGAACGGCGTCGCCAGCGCCGCGATGACCGCGGTGATCCAGCCGCTCGTCGCCGCGACGGTGGCGGCCTGGTCGATCTTCCGCCGACGTCGCTTCGCCTCGGCGATGGCGTGCACCTGCTCGGGCGTGAACGGGCTCGCATTGGCGTCGGGCGCACGGGTCATCGCGGGGTCCATGTTAGTGCCGGGCACGCCGGTCGGGCGAGTCGGTGTGTCGAGGGCGGTTGCCATACCCCCGTTATCGGGTCGACGCCGCGCGAGCTGAACACGTGTTTCGCGTTAGGGCAGTGGTTCGGGGGTGGGCGTTTAGGCGTTTTAAGTGTGCACGGTGTTGCGGCCGGCTTGCTTGGCGGCGCGCATGCGCTTGGTCGCCAGCGCGACCAGGTCGTGGGGGTCGCCGCCGTCGCCGGGGCTGACGGCCAGGCCGACGGACACCGTGATGTCGACGACCGCGCCGGCGCTGGTTTTGATCGTGGCCTCGTCGACGCGCTGGCGGATGCGTTCGGCCAGGCCCTTGGCGGGCGCTTGCGAGGCGCCCGCGCAGAGCACGAGGAACTTGTCTTCCATGTAGCGGATGGCGTGGTCGGAAAGCCGGCAGCTGTCGCTGATGATTTGCGCGACCTCGCGCAACGCCTCGTTGGCGGCGCGGTGGCCGTGTTCGTCGTTGATCTGGCTGAAGCGGTCGATGTCGACCACGAGCACCGCCCACGGCCCGTGCTGGCGGAGGACGTTGGCCGCGAGCGGCTCGAACTGGCGGTAGCTGGGTAGGTGCGTGACCGGGTCGGTCAGCTCGAGCACGCGCATCCGCTCGCGCAGCTCGGCGTTGAGCAGGGCGGTCGAGAGCATCGGCGCCAGCGCCTCGAGCAGGAACAGGTGGTAGCGGTCGATCGTCTCGCCGCCGCGCCGCGCGACCCACACGATGCCCTGCGTGTGTTCGAACGCCACCAGCGCCGTGGCCGCCAGCGATTCGAAGCCCGCCTGGCGGATCGGCTTGGCCCACTGGCCGTGCGTCGACAGGTCCGACCAGAAGCTGGTCTCGCGCTGGCTGAGCACGTTGGGCATGAGCCGGCACTGGATCGCGTCGGCCAGCTCCGCGCCGGCCGGCAGCATGATCGAATTGCCGGTGATGTTGAACAGCTGCCGGCAGCGCTTGCCCGGCACGTTGTAGCGGATCGCCACGCCCACCGCCTCGACGCCCATGAACTCCGTGAGGTGCCCCACGCTCACGTCGAGCAGCTCGTCGACGCCGTCGACCTTGTGCAGCGATCGGCCCATCGCTTGCAGCGCCCGCAGCTGCTGGTCCTGCTGCTGGAGCAGGCGCCGGTTGCGCGCCTCGGCGGTGACGTCCTGCACCACCCACAGCTGCGCCAGCGCCTGGCCCGTGGTGTCGATCACGGGCACGATGCGGAACTGGTAGGCGCCCGATCGGCCCTCGAACTGCTCCTGGTGCGTCTGGTCGTGGTTGGCCAGGGCGTACCGCGTGCGCGAGTGGAAGAGCTGGTCGTCGATCATGCCCAGCGGCCGCCACAGCTCCGAGGGGTCGTACGGCCGGTGCAGCAGCGTCTCCACCGACGCGTTGAGCATCTGGCACACGCGCTGGTTGGCGGTGACGACGGTCTGGTCCTTCGTCGACACCAGCAGGATCGCGTCGGACATGTGGTTGACCATCAGGTCGATCAGCTGCTTGTGCTCGGTGACCTGGCGCATCAGGCGTTTGATCTCGCTGATGTCGGTCAGCGCGATGCGCACGCGTTCGAGCTTGTTGTCGTTGTCGTACACGCCCTGGAACTGCACCGCGGCGTCGATGGGCTGGCCGTGGTCGAAGGTCATCTGCAACTCGCAGCCGTTGACGCGGTCGATCTCGAGCCGGTCGATGCTCTGGCGGAACATGGCCCGGTCGCACGAGGCGACGTGGTCGAGCACGACCCTGCCGATCAGCGCCGCGGGCTTGCTGACGCCGAACATGTGCGCCGCGCGCCGATTGGCGTTGGTGACCTTGCCGTCGGGCCCGATGCTCAGCAGCGCCGACGGCGCGTGCTGGTAGAGGTCTTCGAAGGCCTTCTCTCGGTGGCGCAGCTCGGTGGTCACGTCGTCGAGGCGGTGGAGCATGCGCGCCAGCGCCCCGGCCAGGTCGCCGAGCTCGCCGCCGATCTGTTCGCCGGTCTGCTCGAATTGCTCGGCGGGCGCATCGTTGGCCGCGAGCTTCACCAGCCGGGTCAGCGGCCCGGTGAACCAGCGCCGCAGCAGGATCAAGCCGACCAGCGCGAGGATGCCCAGCATCAACCACTGGCTGGCTACGCGCTCGGTGGCGCCGCGCGCGATGTACTGCCGCACGTAAGGCCCGTCGATCAACGCCTCGATCAACCCCTGCTCGCCGCCGAGGTGCACCGGCAGGGCCAGCAGCGTCTGGCGGTCGAGGTCGAGCCGGCCGAAACCGGTCACGCCCGTCTCGTCGACCGTCCACACCGCGCTGTCGGTCAGGTCACCCGGCCACGTGCCGCCGGTGATGTTCAGCTCGCCCTTGCACCGCAGGCGCAGCGCCACGATGCGCGGGTCCTGCGCGAAGATGTGGAGGATGTGCGAGACCGAGTCGTGCTGCTCGGCGTCGAGCAGGGGGTGGATCACCTCCTGCAGGTTGCGCACGGTCACGAGGATCTGCTGCCCGGCCGAGGTGCTGGCCTGGTCTTCGGCGTTGGAGTACTCCAGCACGCCCAGCGCAACCGACAGCAGCAGCCCGCCCACGCAATAGGCGAGCACCATCCGGGTCACGAGCGATCTGCCGAAGCGCCTTCTCAACATCGTTACCAAAACCCCACGCGCACGGGTAGCGTCCCACGTGTTAGTCATCGGCATCGCGGCGAACCCGATTGAGGTCGATGCGTGAGCGGTGGCGCTTTTTCACCCGACGTTATCGGGCCGGTACAGCCCGTGCCGGCGGATGTAACCCAGCACACGCGGGTCGAGCGCCCGCTTGAGTATCGGCGCTTCGCCGCCGCCGCCGGCCAGCGCCTCGCGCAGCTGCGTGCTCGACAGGTCGATCGCCGGCACTTCCACCACGCGCCCCGCCCAGCGGTCGCGTTGGTCGGCGGGCAGCGCCGCGAGGAACGAGGCCCGGTCGTGCGGCGGGCGCGCCATGACCACCGGCTCGGCCAGGCTTTCGATCAGCCCCGGCTCGGCCCATTGGTCGAACGTCAGCGCCATGTCCGTGCCGATCAACAGGCGCATCGTCACGCCCGCGCCGAGCTCGTCGTGCAGGTGCTCGAGCGTGCGATAGGTGTAGCTGGGCTCGGTTTGTCGCAGTTCCCACGCGCTGATCGCGGTGCGGGGCGCATCGCTCAGCGCCAGCTCGAGCATGGCCAGCCGGTGCTCGGCGGGGGTTTGGTGTTTGTCGAGCTTGTGCGGCGGCAGGCCCGCGGGCACGTAGAGCACGCCGTCGGCGCCGATGCGCTCGGCGACGAGCCGCGGCAGCTCGACGTGCGCCCGGTGGGGCGGGTCGAACGTGCCGCCGTAGACGACCAGCGTTTGCGCGTCTGCGGGTTTAAACATCGATCGCCCCGAGCGGTTTGTGGGTGGGCGAATCGCCGGGCGATCGCAGCGGGTCGGTCTGGCGGAGCAGCCGTCGCGCCAGCTCGCCCGCCGCTTGCAGCAGTCGCTTGGCTTGTTGCGCTTGGCCGGCGCGTTGCGCGTCGTGCGCGGCGTTGAGCAACACGCTCAGCTGCGCCAGCTCACGCCGCTGCGAAGCCCCGAACGCACCGTCGCCCGGCGCAAACAGCACCTGGCCCAGCGTGCCGGCCAGGCCGTCGGGGTGGTTGTTCAATGCCCGGCCCACCAGGTCGGCGTACGTCGCCGTCAGCTGCGCCAAGGGCACCTGTCGGTCGATCGCGTCGAGCGTGGCCGCGAGCGCCTCGTAATCGCCGGCGCCCGCCTGCCGGCTGGCCAGGCGCACCTGTTTCGGCAGGGTGGCGATCATCGGCCCGATCGCGTCGGGGCGGACCTCCCACCCCGCCCAGCGGTTGAGCCTTCGTAGCGGCTCGGCCGGTTGCACGAGCTGCGTGGCGTTGTGCAGGTGCTCGAACAGGCGGCGCATCAGCATCAGCTTGCGCCCGTAAGGCGTCGGGTTCGCGCCCGCGCCCCACGCCGCGGCCCACTGGCTCCGCAGCAGCGCGACCTGTTCCAGCATCGGCTCGTGGTGATCGCCGGTCAACGCCTTGATGCGCTCACCGCCCTCGGCGATCGATTGCTCGAACGGCAACCGTTCGAACAGCAGCAGCTGCTCGTCGAGCTCGGCCAACGCCGCCGAAGCGCCCGCGAACGTCGCTTCGTTGAGCAGGTCCTTGGCGATCTGCGACAGCTGCTTGTACAGGCTGCGCGACGCCGGCGGGTTGAAACGCTTCATCCGCTCGACCCACCGCGGCGCCGCGTCGAGGCGGCCGGCCAGCAGGTTCAACGCCTCCAACTGCTTCACCGGCTCGGTCCATCGCGGCAGCGCAACCTGTTCAGGCGACCCGGCCAGCAGCGGCAGCGACTCGAGCAGCGACGCCTCGGCGCTGGCGTACTGGCGGCGGACGATCTGCTGCACACGCTTGATGTCCGGCGGAAGCTTCGTGTTGCCCAAGCTGCGCTGCGTGTGCATCGCCGCCGCCACACGCTCGAGCAGGTCGATCAATTGGTCCGAGTTCGGCCGGGTCTGTTCCACCGCCGACAGGCGGTAAGCGGTCATGAACAAACGCCGCAGCGGTTCGATGTCCGCGCCGGCCTCGGCCGCCGCGCCGATCTCCGTCACGGCCAGGCGGAACCGGCTCAGCCGATCGATGCGCCCGACCGCCGAGCCGCGCGTGGTCGGGTCTTCCAACAGCATCACCGCCGTGTGCACCTGCTGCATCAGCGCATCGCTCGCCTCGTCGTCGAGCCAGCCGGCGTCGTCGAACACGTCGGCCAGCCCCAGCAGCCGGTCGACGTCCTGGTAGAAACGCGCCACGTACGGTTGCAGGCGCGGCGTGTGCCGCCCGCGCCGCATCATCGTCACGTAGTAATCCAGCTTGTCGCGCGCCGCGTCCGACAACGCCGAACGCCTGACCCACTCGCTTAACCCGTCGAGGTCCTCCTGGCCGATCGGCCGGCCGGCGCCCATGCCCGTCTCGGCGCCGAGCACGACCCACGTCGGCTTCGGCTCGCCCGCGTCGAGCTCCGCCACGACCGTCGCCAACGGCGAGAGCATCTTCTGCGTGTAGCGGTCCACGTCGTCGGGCGCGGCGCCTTTGAGGGTGTCGCCCGATTCACCCACGACCTTGTTGAACCCACGCAACGCATCGATCACGCGCGAGTACCGCTCCAGCTTCCTGCGGCCCTCCGCGCCCTCGCCGATCGCCTTGGCCACATCCGCAGGCAACGCCCCGACCAACGCGTCGAACGACCCCGCCGCGTCGGCCAGCATCAACGCCGTCATCGTCGCCACCGCGCCGTCCTCGCCCGCGTCGCGACCGGCGATCAACAGCTCGCGCGACACCATCCGCAGGTTCTTCTGCGCCGTCAGCACGACCCGGTCGGCGTCCGTCGCCACGCCGATCTGCGCCAAACGGTCGGCGAGCTCGGTCTCGATCTTGTCGAGCTGGCCCTGGTAATACGCGGCCGGCGCCCGCGGGGCGTCGAGCTCCAGCTGCGCCACAGCCGGCGACGCTTTGACGCTCAACGCCGCGACGGCAATCACTGGCAGCAAGGCGAACTTGTTCATCGCGCTCCCGGTCGCTTTTCAGCGGCTGGCCCGTAAAACCTGACGATAGACGCCCTCCAACTGGCTCACCATCTGGCGCCAATCGAAGCGTTCGATACAAAGCTCGCGGCCGCGCTCGGCCATTTCGCGCCGCTCCGCCGGGTGGTCCGTCATCCACGCGATCGCGCGCCGCAACGCGTCGATGTCGCCCGTCGCCGCGAGCAGCCCCGTCTCGCCGTCGATGCACGCCTCGCCCGCACCGTCGCAATCGTAGGCCACCACCGGCACCCCCGACAACAGCGCCTGCGGCACCGTGCGCGGCAGGCCCTCGCGGTAACTGGGGTGAACCAGCACGTCCATCGCACGCATCAGCACCGCCACACGCTCCGGCGGCACCAGCCCCGTCATGATCACACGGTCGCGCATGCCCATCGCGGCCAAACGTTTTTCGTGACGCGCCCGCCACCAACCGTCGCCCACCCACAGCAGCTTCAGCTCGGGGTGCGCCGCAACGAGTTGTGGCAAACCATCCATGATGTCGTCGTGACCCTTGAGTTCCGCCAGCCGCGCCACCGTGCCGACAACCAGGTCGCCCTCGGCGATACCCAACTCGGCGCGCGTCGCCGCGCGGTCGTCGGGGCCTTGCGTGTAGGGCTCGACCTCCATGCCGCTGTACACCGTGGTGTACTTCTCGGCCGTGCCGATGCCCGCGTCCAGCGCCTGTCGCGTCATCGCGTCGGCCACGCACACGATCTTGTGGCAGCGATCGACCGCTCGCTTCTCCGCGGCGATGTAAAGCCTGTTCTTCCACCCCGCCTGGTAAGGGTGGTACGCCAACCCGTGCAGCGTGTGCACCACCGCCGGCACGCCCAACGCCCACGCCGCCTTGCGCCCGACGACGCCCGCCTTCGACGAGTGCGTGTGCACCACGTCGGGCTGAACCTCACGGATCAACCGCCGGCACTGGCGCTGGCAGACCCAATCGCGCCACGGGTGAACCGCCCGGCGCATGGCCGGCAGCTCAACCAATCGTGCGCCGGTGGCCCGGGCCTGGTCCAGCAGCGAGCCCTCGGGCCCGTAGATCGGCCCGAACGCCAGCGTCACGTCGTGCCCCGCCTCCACCTGCCCGCGCACCGACAACACCGTGTTCTCCTGCGCCCCGCCCAGAATCAGCCGCGTGATGAGGTGAAGGACCTTCATGGATGTGCGATCTTCGATGTTCGATCTGCGATCTGCAAGTCACTCGCGATGAACCGATCGGACATCGACGATCGCACATCGCACATCAGTACCTGATCCACTCCAGGCACAGCCCGTTCGGCGGGGTGGTGGGGCCCGCTTGCTGGCGGTCGGCGTGGGCAAGCAATTCGTCGACATATCCCGGCGGCCGGTGCCCGCGGCCGACCTCGATGAGGGTGCCGACGATGATGCGCACCATGTTGTAGAGGAAGCCGTTGCCGCTGACGACCACGTGCAGCTCGCGCCCCGCCGAGCCCGGCTCGAGGCGCCCCTCGGCCGGTGCGTCACCGCCGTGGTCCTCACCCGAAATCATTCTAATGTTCTTAAGAACATTAGAATGATCCGCCGGCCCCGCATCGGCGGTGGTGGGCGTGAGCGCGGGGCTTTGGCCGAGCGGGTGGGCTTCGACGCGGCAGTCGTAAATGGTGCGCACGGTCGAGCTGCGCCCGTGCCCGGCGTTGGTCAAGCCCTCGAAGTCGTGCTCGCCGACCAGCCGGCTTGCGGCGTCGTTCATCTCTTGCAGGTCCAGCTTCAACCAGCAGTGATACACCTGGTGCCGCAGGCCCAGCGGCCGCTGCGCCGCGTTCCATATTCGGTAGCGGTACTGCTTGTTGCGTGCGCCACCGATGGCGTCGAAGTCGTCGGCCACGGCCTCGGCGCCGCGTATCTCCACGTCGCCGGGCAGCCGGCTGTTCAGCGCCAGGGGCAAGCGTTCGATCGGTATGCTCAGCTCCGCGTCGAAGTGCGCCACCTGCCCGACCGCGTGCACGCCGGTGTCGGTGCGCGATGCGCCGATCACCTCGACCGGTTGGCGGGCGACCTGCGTCAGCGCCTCGCGCACCACGCCCTGCACGGTGCGCAGCGGCGCGGCGTCCGGCGGGTTCTGCTCCTGCCAGCCGTGAAACTGCGCCCCGTCGTACGCGATGGTGAGCTTGTATCTCATGAAGTCAAAAGGCGGAAGTCAGAAGTATTTGTCGAGGTCGGCAGTAGCATACGATAACCACTCCTGCCTTCCCACTTCCGCCTTCTGCCTTGATTTCAGTGGTGTTGGCCGTTCTCGCGCAGCCGAACGACGACCTGTTCGTCGTCGGGGATGTTGACCTTGCCGTCGCGCACGAGGCCGACGTAGATGTCGTGGTCGCCGTCGACGTCGAGGTGGCGGATCAGCTCGCAGTCGAGGAACGCCAGCGAACGGCTCATGATCGGCGAGCCGGTCACGCCGCGGTGCACGTCCATTGCCTCGAACGGGTTGTCGCCGGCGTCGATGCCGTTGTTGAACTTTTTCTGTGTGAGCTTGTCGGCCGCCGACACCTGGCACAGCGCAAACGCGTGCGAGTCGTGCAGCAGCGGCACGATCGGCCGACCCTTGGGCAGGGCGACCATGACCATCGGCGGTTCGACGCTGAGCTGTTGCACCCACGACACCATCACGCCGCGCGTGCGGTCCTCGAAGTGCGACGTCATGACAAACAGGCTGCCGGGGATCCGGCCGAGCGCCGAGGCGATGTGGTTGGATGCATCATTCGTCATGCGGCTGACCCTCGCGTGACGGTAAGCATACGCACAAACCGTGGGGCGTGCAAAACGAAAGGCCGAATCCGGGGCGTGCTACTCATCGGCCAACGGCAGCCGGCGCGCCGTGGCGAGAAAGTTGTCGTAGTTGGCCTTGCACTCGGTCATCGAGTCGCCGCCGAGCTTGGCCAGCAGGGCGTCGGCCACCTCGAAGGCGACCACGTTTTCCATCACCACCGACGCGGCGGAGATCGCGGAGATGTCGCTGCGTTCCCACCCGGCTTCCGAGGGCTGCTTCGTGTTCAGGTCAACGCTGCGCAACGGCTTGCCGAGCGTGCTGATCGGCTTCATCGCCCCGCGCACGACGACGGGCTGGCCGTTGGTCATGCCACCCTCGAGGCCGCCGGCGTTGTTCGAGCCGCGCGCGTAGCCGAGGGTGGGCGTGTCCTTCTGCGATTCGTCATAAAAAATCTCGTCGTGCACTTGCGAGCCCGGCAGGTTGCCCACGCCGAAGCCCATGCCGATCTCGACGCCCTTGAACGCCTGGATGCCCATCACGGCGCAGGCGATGCGGGCGTCGAGCTTCTCGTACCAGTTCACGCACGTGCCCAAGCCGATGGGGCAACCGAACACGTGGCACTCGACCACGCCGCCGGCGGTGTCCTTGGCCATCTTCTGGTCGTTGATGAAGTCTTTCATCGCCTCGTCGGCCGCGTGGTCCGGGCAGTAGCACTCGCTGGCGTCGCGCTGCTCGACGAGCTGCCGCCAGTTGTCGGCGGTGACCTCGAACTCGCCCCGCGCCTCGCCGACCTGGCGCACGAAGCCGAACACCTCGATGCCGAACGCTTTGAGCAAACACTTGGCCAACGCCCCGGCAGCGACCCGGCTGGTCGTCTCGCGGGCGCTGGCGCGCTCGAGCGTCTCGCGGCAGTCGGTGGTCAGCCACTTGATCGACCCGGCGAGGTCCGCGTGGCCCGGTCGCGGCCGGTGCAGGGCGGGGGTGCGCTCGGCGTCGTCGAGCCGATGGTCGCTGTTCCACACGGCCATGGTGATCGGGGCGCCGATCGCGTGGCCCCGGCGCACACCCGTCAGCAGGTCGATGGTGTCGGTTTCGATCTTCATCCGACCGCCCCGGCCGTACCCGCCCTGGCGGCGGCGCAGCTCGAGGTTGATCAGGTCGATGTCGATCGCCAGGCCCTTGGGCACGCCGTTGACAAGGATCAGGCAGCCCCGGCCGTGGCTCTCACCGGCGGTGTTGTAAGTCAAACGCGGCATAGTCCGGGCATTGTAACGGCTCGCGCGACAACCCGCAGCCGGCTCGGCCGCACGGCTTCGACGCGCAAGGTCCGCCGCGGCCGGCGCTGGCGTCGACCGCCCACACAACACGCGAAACCCCGGCGCCGAGCGGAAACGAAATTTAAGTTAAATTTCGTTTCACTTCACCCGTTCACCGGCCAGCTCCGCCGCAACCAGCGCCGCCGCGGTTACGGCGGCGGGGTGTGACACGTGAGGTTCCGATGCTTGCCACTTGTTCGATGATCACGATGCACTGACGCATGGCGGGTTCCTCACAGGTTCGGTCGGTTCACCTGTGGCCCGTGTTGGCCGGGGTACCCGCTGTACCCGTGGCGCATACAGCCGAAGCGAACTCGGGCACGCCTCGCGACCACCTCGTCCGCCTGTCGCCTCGTCTGGCGATCGGCTCATCCGTGAAACCCATACGAAATTTAAGTTAAATTTCGTCTACGCAGACGCCCGCTCATGCGAGCGATGCCACGGGGCGCTGTTAGAATTACGAAGGTTACCGCAGGGCCTGCTTGATCAACCCGGGCAACGCGTCGGCCAGCGCGGCGGCGGCGCGTCTGGTGTGGCGGCCGAGGCGCACCAGCGCCCGCAGGTCGTGGGGGTGGGTCAGCGCGTGGCCGATCGCCCGGCCGAGGTTGGGCGTGCCGTCGGCGTTGACCAGCCGGCCGACCTTGGCGGGCAGGCGTTGGTCGGCGGTGTCGCTGATCGCCCGCACACAAAGCCACGCCACCCCGCGCCCCTCGCACGCCTTGGCCACCGCCGCCGATTCCATATCCACCGCCGCCGCCTCGAACCGCGCGTGCAATGCCGCCTTGTCCTCCGGCCGGGTGACGATGCGGTCGATCGTCAGCAGGCACCCGCTCGACCACGACGAGGTCGGCCGTTCGAACACACCGCCCGTCACGCTGTCGATCACACGCTCGGGCACCACCAGGTCCCCCGCGCCCAGCGCCCGGCTCAGCGCCCCGGCCAGCCCGATGCACACCACCAAACGGGGTTCGTGCGCCTCGATCATCGCGTTGGCCGTGGCCTTGGCGATGCTCGGCCCGACGCCCATGATGCGCAGCACGACCCGGCCGACGGGCGTTTCACCCTCATACACATGCTCGCCCGCCTCGCCGTCGACACGCGACAAACCCCACCGCTCGATCAGCGGTCGGACCTCTGGCAGCACGGCGGCGAGTATCACAACGGGGCGTTCGCTCATGGCATTCGACATGACAAGGCAGATACGTGACCATAGCACACATCGGCCGGCCGGTGCCATCGGCTTGCCAAAACTATTTTGCGAACACGGAGCACGCGATGGCTGTCGAACACATGGTGTGGATCAAGTTTCACGAGGGCGTTAGCGACCGGCGCATCGCCGAGCACCTCGCCGCCCTCGCCGGCCTCAAGGGCAGGGTGCCGGGCGTCATCGACGTGAAGGTCGGCGCCAACTTCACCGACCGGGCCAACGGTTGCACCCACGGCCTGTTGGTCACCCTCGAAGACCGCGCCGCGCTCGAGGCCTACGGCCCACACCCCGAACACGCCAAGGTCGCCGGCCCGCTCAAGGACGACGCCGAGCTGCTCGCGCTCGACATCGAGGTATAACCATGTGCGATCTTCGATGTGCGATCTGCGATCTGTTCAGATCGAACATCGACGATCGAAGATTGCACATCCTCACGGGGTCGGCGTCGCGAAGCCTTCTTCGAGGTCTTCGTGTGGGCCGGGCTTTCGCTTTTTCCCGCAAAACGTTCCAATACCGCCATGACCATCGCCTGCCTGCTGCTGATCCCCCTTGCTTTCGCGTTGTCGTTGCCGCTGACGTGGCTGTGCCGGGGCGCGGCCCATCGCATGGGGCACCTCGACAAACCGGGTGAGCACAAGCAACACGCCCGGCCGATCCCCGTCACCGGCGGGGTCGCGATCTTCTGGGCCACGCTCGCGCCAATGCTGGTCGGCTTGGCTTGCGCGTGGTGGTTGCCGAAAGAAACCTGGGCGAGGTTGTTGCCCGAGGCGGTCGACCACCTGCCTTACGTGCACGAGCACACCGCGCTGGCGCTGACGCTCATCGGCGCGCTGGCCGCGCTGCACGTGGTGGGCGTGATCGATGACCGCAAGCACCTCGGGCCGTTCGGCAAACTCGTCGTACAGCTGCTCGCCGCGGCGGCGCTGGCGGTGTTCTTTCGGGTGCGCGTGCTCGAAGCGCTCGGCCCAGCGGTGAGCGTCGCGCTGGCGGTGTTGTGGATCGTGGCCATCACCAACGCCTTCAACTTCCTCGACAACATGGACGGCCTGTCGGCGGGCATCGCCACGATCTGCGCCGCGATCATGCTCGCGATCGCGTTGATGGGCGCGCAGTGGTTCGTCGCCGCCACGCTCGCGCTGCTGATCGGGGCGATGCTCGGCTTCCTCGTGTTCAACTTCCCGCCCGCGTCGATCTTCATGGGCGACGGAGGGTCGCTGGTCATCGGGTTCGTGCTGGCGTTCTGCGCGCTTCGGCTGACGTACGTCGAGCTCGAACCCGGCGCGGTGGCGCAGGCGCGGTGGTGGGCGGTGTTCACGCCGATCGTCGTGCTGGCGATCCCGCTGTACGATTTGGCGAGCGTGACGCTGATCCGCCTGTCGCAGGGCAGAAGCCCGTTCCGCGGCGACACGCAACATTTCTCGCACCGGCTGGTGCGCAAGGGCCTGAGCCGGCGGGCCGCGGTGGTGGTGATTTACGCCTGCACGCTCGCCACGGGCATCGGCGGCATCTTGCTCGGGCGCGTGCCGGGCTGGGCGGCGGCGCTGGTCGTGGCGCAGACCGGCGCGGTGCTTGTGGTGTTGGCCTTGCTCGAACGCAAGGTGCCGGCCGCGGGGAACGGTGAGCTTTGAACGACACGCCCCCACCAGCGCGGTGCGAATGGCTGGCCGACGCGGCGTTGATCGGCGCGGTCGCGCTGGCCGCGGTGCGGTGTGTGGTGACGTTTTACGCCGATTGGCCGACTTCGCCGGCGCCGGGCCTGACGCTCGGGCCGGTCGGGTTGCAGGTGAGCAACGCCTTGGCCGCGCTACCGTTGATCGCGGCGCTGGTTTACCGCGTGGTCGCGCGGCGGTCGGTGCACTGGGCGGCGTTGCTGCTGTGGGCGTCGGCGCCGCTGGTGATGTGGGCCGTGGGCGGCGCGGGCGCGTCGGCGTGGCCGAGCTGGTGGGCGGCGCTGGCGCTGGGTTTGGCGGTGATGCACGTCGCCGACGCGCCGCGGCGTCGCAAGCTGTTGGTCGGCGTGCTCGGTGGGTTGCTCGTGGCGTTGTCGTTGCAGGCGTTCGGTCAATACTTCTACGAGCACCGCGAAACGGTCGAGCTGTACGAGGCCGACCCCGACGCGGCCTTGCGGGCGCAGGGCATCGAGTCCGGTTCGGTCCAACAAATCAAGTACGAGACCCGCCTCTACCAGCGCGAGGCGACCGCGGGCTTCGTCACGGCCAACGTGCTCGGCTCGGCGCTCGGCGCGTTGGTGTTGTCGGCGGCCGGCGTCGTGTTGGCGTTGTGGCGCTCGCGCACCCGCGACGCGGCGTTCGGCGTCGCCGTGCTGGTCGGCTTGTTCGGCGTCGCGGCGCTGGGGTTGACGTTTTCAAAGGGCGCGGTGCTGGCGCTGCTGTTGACCGGGGGGGCGGTGTCGGCGTCGTGTTGGCTTACGCGCCGCGTGCCGCGCACGTGGTTGTGGCGGCTGGTGGCGTTTGGCTTGGTCGTCGCGGCGCTCGGCGGCATCGGTTTGCGTTACGCGGCCGGCCCGCCCGACGACCACACGGGCGAGCGGTCGCTGCTGTTCCGCGCGTATTACCTGCAAGCCTCGCTGCGCATGGTTGCCGCTGAACCGGTCAAGGGCGTGGGCGACTTCGGCGAGGCTTACCTCAAACACAAAAACGTGCTCAACCCCGAGAACGTGAAAGACCCGCACAACGTGTTCGCGATGTGGGTCGCGTCGCTCGGCGTCGCCGGGTGGGCGTGGTCGGCGGTGCTGCTGATCTGGCTGTGGCGCGCGGGGCGCTTGGCGAGTGCGAACGATGCAAGCGATGACGAGCCACCTGCTCGCCGATGGCGGTTGACCTGCGCAGCGATCGCGGCGCTGCTCGTTTTCGTGCCGTACTACTTGGTCTTGCTACGCGGCCACCTCGCGCACGCCCACAACGCCGGTGAAGCGGTCGCCTTGGCCTTGTACGTCGCGCTGATCCCCGCGGCGGGCGCGTTGGCGACGTGCGTGATGGTCGCGCTAGTCGGCCGGTTGCCCGGCGACCCGCGCCCGCTGCGCATCGGGCTGTTCGCCGCCGCGGCGATGGCGCTGCTGCACGGACAGGTCGAAATGAACCTGACCAACCCCATGGCCGCGCCGCTGATGTGCGTCCTGCTCGGCGCGGCGGGGGCGGTTTCCGCCGGCGCCACGCACGCCTGGCGTTCCGACCTGGTTCTCGGCATCACGCTCGTGTTTTTTATATTGTTCTCGTCGATCGTTGTGCTCGCCGATGCCCACAACGAGCGCCAACAACTGCGGGCGTACCAAGCCGCGATCGAACGCTACCGCGAAGGCGAGCTCACGGTCGACCAGGCCTTCGAGCTACCCGTAGGTCGGGCGACGAACGCGTTGGTCACCCGGCGTGTGCTGGATGAGATGCCCGCCATGGTCGAGGGTGAGCGTCGCGCCGAGCTTGTCAATGTCTTGTTCAAGACGCTCGCTCGCTACCTTATTGCCGATTTTGTGGGTCGTGACCGTATCGTCCAGCCTGCGGAGCTGACCTTGTTTCGGGCGGCGGCTCCGTTATTGAACGACGCGGAGGCTGCAACCGCGGAAGAGCGGGCCGAAGCGCTCTTGGCGGACACGCCCTACAGCATGACCAATCACCTGCGGGCGGCCGATCTGATGTGGGAGATGAGCCTGCGTGAACGAGCGGCGGGGTGGTATGAGCGGGCGTTGTGGATCGACGTCCAGTCGTATCTCGATCCCGACTCGCGGATGCCGGACGCCGATCGCCGGCGGGCGGAGCAACGGATCGCCGAGGCGGGGCAAAAAACCGCTATCCCTTGAAGCGATCGGGGCTTCGGGTACGATAATCCAACATGATCATCGACCTGCACACCCACTTGTGGCAGAGCCCCGACCAGCTTGGCGCCCAGATCGCCGACCAGCTGCGGCGGAAGTTTGCGCAGGATTTCCACCTGCTCGACGCCGGCCCGCAGGCCCACGAGGCCGCCACGGAACAGATCGACGTGACCGTCGTGCTCGGCTTCCGCAGCCGGGCCCTCGACGCGCACGTGCCCAACCGTTTCATCGCCGAGTACGTCGCCCGTCGGCCCGACCGCCTGATCGGGTTCGCTGGTATCGACCCGACCGAGCCCGGTTACAAGCAGCAGGTCCGCGAGCTGCCCGACATGGGTTTGGCCGGCCTGACCATCAGCCCGGCGACCCAAGGCTACCACCCCTCCGACACCCGCGCGATGCAGCTGTACGAGATCGCCGAGGGCTTGGGCCTGCCCGTGCTGCTGCACCAGGGCACGCACTACACGGCGACGAGCCGCATGGACTACGCCCGGCCGTACCTCTTTGACGAGGTCGCCCGCGAGTTCCCCGACTTAAAGCTCGTCGTCGCGCACTGTGGTTACCCGTGGATCGACGAGACCCTCACGCTCATCGGCAAGCACCCCAACGCCTTCGCCGACATCTCCAACGTCATCGCCCGCCCGTGGCACCTGTACCAGACGCTGCTCAGCGCCCACCAGCTGGGCGTGACCGAGAAGCTGCTGTTCGGCAGCGACTTCCCGTACCTGTCGCCGGCCGAGGCGATCGAGACGGTCTACTCGCTGAACAGCATGTTCCACGGCACGGGCCTGCCGACGATCCCGCGCGAGCGGTTGCGTGCGATCATCGAGCGCGATGCGCTGGGGGCGCTGGGGCTCAAGCGTGGCGCACCGGCGCCCGGCGCGCCGGCGCCGAAGCCGGCCGCGCCGGTCTCTAACGAAACCGCGCTGACAAAGGAAGGTGGCGCGTGATGCGGCTGTGGTTGGGTTTGGCTTCGATCGTGTGCGCGTGCGGTTTGGTCGGTTGTGACTCGTTCCGGCTTGCGCCCAGCGGCGCGTTGACGGTGCGTTCGGTGGACCTGCCCGATGCGCCGGTGGTCAGCGGCACGTTCGACACGGCCGTGTACGCCGCGGACGACCACCAGACGCTGAGTGTGTTGCTGGTCGACGGCCCGGCCGACGCGCCGCGGCGCGTGGTGCACGTGCGGATGTTCTGGCGGAGCCGGGCGGGCAAGACGCCGTTCGACCCCAGCGCGACGAACTCGGTCGTGCGTTACATCGACTTCCGCGACGGGGGCGTGATGGTGTACGGCGGGGGCGGGCTGCTGCGACCGAAGTCGACGCCGGGCAAGGCCAGCTTCTCCGCCGTGCTGGCCAACGCCACGCTGCGCCGCCTCGACGCCAGCGCCGCCGACGGCGACGCGCCGGCGGATTCGCTGGGCGACCTGGCGTTGGCCGAGGGTTCGTTCACGGCCCGCCTCGACGCCGACCAGGCGGCGGCGCTGCTACACCGCGTCCAGCTTTTGGTGAAAGAAAAACTCGGTTACCCGCGCCTGGTGAGGCGCAGCGCCGAGCAAATCGATACCCACCCCGGTTGATCGGGTGCCCGCGTTTCGCCGGCCTGGGTGGCGGTCCAATCTGATTTCGCACAAGGGGTCGACGCATGATGCGCCCGCACGTTGCACGGAAGCAAGGGGGGGCTTGGGCCTGCGCCCTGCTCTTCATGTTCACGCTGTTTCTCTCGCCGGCGCTCTACGCCGAGCAAACCGTCGACAACAAGGCCGAGCCCGCCGAGGCGAAGCAGCCGGGGCTCGGCGAAAAATTGCAATCCGACATCGACGAGTCGTTCGGCGTCGTCAACAAGTACCTCAAAATGGTCTTGTTCTTCGACGTGTCCTTCGGCGTGATGCGGCACGAAGTTGTTGATGAAGACGGCCGGCCCGTGCTCGGTGACGACGGCGAGCCAAAGATCGAGGGGCCGGAAGTGCCCTTGCTCGTGTTGTTCCTGTTGCTCGGCGGCATCTACTTCACGCTGCGGTTCGGGTTCATCAACGTCCGGCTGTTCGGCCACTCGATCGCGGTGATCCGCGGCAAGTACGACAACCCCGACGACCACGGCGAGATCAGCCACTTCCAGGCCCTGACCTCGGCGCTGAGCGCGACGGTGGGTTTGGGCAACATCGCGGGCGTGGCGATCGCCATCAGCCAGGGCGGCCCGGGCGCCGTGTTCTGGATGTGGGTCGTGGCGTTCTTCGGCATGTCCAGCAAGTTCGCGTCCTGCACGCTGGCGCAGCTCTACCGGCGGATCGGGCCCGAGGGCGAGGACCACCTCGCCGCCGACGAAAAGCACAAGGCCCGCAAGGACAAGTCCGAGCACGTGCTCGGCGGGCCCATGGTCTACCTGCACGAGGGCATGAAGGAAACGTTCGGCGGCGCGTTCGGCAACGGCTTCGGCAAGGTGCTCGCCGTCAGCTTCGCGTTCTTCGCGATCTGCGGCAGCCTCGGCGGCGGCAACATGTTCCAGTCGAACCAGACCTCGGAGATCGTGTCGTTCGTGATCCTCGAGGGCGACAAGAGCTACGCCTGGCTGATCGGCGCGATCATGGCCGTGATGGTCGGCCTGGTGATCGTCGGCGGCATCAAGCGCATCGGCGACGTGACCAGCAAGGTCGTGCCCGCGATGTGTGTGTTCTATTGCGTCGTCTGTTTGATCATCCTCATCACCAACATCGAGGACGTGCCCACGCTGTTCGCGTCGATCTTCGACAGGGCGTTCAACATCAAGGCGATCGGGTGGGGCGGCGCGGTCGGCGTGTTGGTCACGGGCGTCACCCGCGGCGCGTTCTCCAACGAGGCCGGCCTCGGGTCGGCCGCCATCGCCCACTCCGCGGCGAAGACCAAAGAGCCGGTGCGCGAGGGCGTGGTCGCCATGATCGGCCCGTTCATCGACACGCTCGTGGTCTGCACCATGACCGCCCTGACCATCCTCATCACGCAGGGCCAGTTCGACGAAGCGGCGCTCGGGGATACCAAGGATTGGGTCCGCGGCGCCGCGATGACCGCCGAGGCGTTCGGCACGCTGCACGGGTTCCTGCCGTTCCTGTTGTGCATCGCCGTGTTCGTCTTCGCGTATTCCACGATGATCGCGTGGAGCTACTACGGCGAACGCTCGGTCGAGTACCTCTTCGGCCGCAAGGGCATCTGGCCGTACCGCGCCGTCTTCCTGTTGTTCGTGCTGGTCGGGCCCGTGGTCAGCATCGGCAACGTGCTCAACTTCACCGACTTCCTCATCCTCTCCATGGCGTACCCAAACATCCTGGGTGTGGTCATCCTCTCGCCGAAGCTGACGAAACTGGCGCGCGATTACGTGGGGCGTCTGAAGTCCGGCGAGATCAAACCCTACGAGCCGCCGCCGGAATCAAGCGACCCCGCGGCCGACATCTAGCGCGGGTTATTCCCCACATCCCGCTTTAAAGCCGATAGGCCGGGTCATACGACCCGGCCTTCGTTTTTAACTTGCCCGATATCCAATTATAGGCGTACGATTCTTTCGTCAGGGTGCGGCACATCGCAACGTTCGTCGACGCGTCTGCGTCACTTGGTGAATCGGGTAATCCTGTCACTGCGGCCGATCGTCTCGGTCGAGCATGGAGGTGATGCGTATGGCACAGGTCAAAGACATCCTCGACGTGAAGGGTGGGTCGGTGTACTCGGTCGGCGAGAACACCACGGTCCTCGACGCGACCAAGCGCATGAACGAGGCGCGCATCGGCGCGCTGGTCGTCACCGACGACAACGAGGGCGTGGCGGGCATCTTTACCGAGCGCGACGTGCTGCGGCGCGTCGTCGCCGAGGGCCGCGACCCCGCGGGCACGCTGCTCGCCGTGGTCATGACCACGCAGGTCGCCTGCTGCCAGCCCGACACCCCGCTCGACGATGTCCGGGCGCTGATGAGGCAGAAGCGCATCCGCCACGTGCCCGTGGTTGACGAGACCGGCAAACTCGCCGGGTTGATTTCGATTGGCGACGTCAACGCTCACTACGCAAACGGGGCGGAAGTGCAGATCCAGTACCTGCACGAATACATCTACGGACGTGCCTGAAAACGATCAGCCCGGCCTTTGATGAACCAGCGGTGCTTCAAGTCAAACTCGAAGGTCGAAACTCGAAGCTCGAATCAAAGGGCAAATGACAAATGGCAAAGCTCAAATCCTTATGGGCTTTGCTATTTGGATTTTGCCATTCCGCCGATCAGCGGCGCCGGCCCGCTCAGCCCGACCGCAAGCCCGCCAAACGCTGACGTACGTGCGCGGCGTGGCCCTTGGCCTTCACCGACTTCCAATGGTGCGCGACCTTGCCGGTAGGGTCGATGATCACGGTCGAGCGCTTCACGCCGATCGTCTTCTTGCCGTACAAAACCTTCTCGCCCCACGCGCCGTACTTGGCCATCGCCTTGGTCGTCGGGTCCGACAGCAGCGTGACCTTGAGCTTGTGCTTGGCGGCAAACTTCGCCAGCGCCGCCGGCTCGTCGGGGCTCACGCCCAGCACCGCCGCGTCCATGTTTTTGAAATCCTTGATCGAGTCGGTGAACTCGCACGCCTCGACCGTGCAGCCGGGCGTGTCGGCCTTGGGGTAGAAGTACACCACCACCCACCGCCCGGCAAAATCTTTCAGCGCCACCTTGTGCTCGTCCGCATCTTTCAGCGTAAACAACGGGGCCTTGCGGCCGACTTCGATGCTCATGGTTCGCACTCCCGTGTATGAGTCGCCATGAGCTTACGAGCCGAGCTTCCGCACGTCGAGCAGTTCGTCGTTTTCGATCCACGCGACAAAATAAGGCTGGCCCGCCCCGCGCCGTTTCATGATCACGAGGAACGGGCGGTCGACGTAATAATGCCGTGTGCTTTCGGCTGATTCAGCTGCTACTACTGCGTCCGACACCACGATCGCGCCGCTCTTGTCCATCACGAACGCGATCCGCTGCGTCGCCTGCACGATCGGCCAGCCCTCGAAGCCGGGGTTTTCCAACTCGGCGCCGGTCAACGCGCTGAACCGCTTGAGCGTTCTAAACGCCACGTTCGGCACCTCCAGTCCGTTGCCCGTGTCCAGCGCGTGCCCCGTGTCGGCCAGGGCCGTGGTCTTGTCCACCACCGCCTGCACCATGGCCGCGAGCGATTCGCCGCGCTCGGTCACGGCCACGATCAGCTGCACGTCGTCCTGGTCGGCGGTCAGGTCGAGCGCGAAACCGGTCAGCGTTTCGAACTTGCCGTGATCTTCGGTTTCCGCGTAAAGCACGCGCACCTGTTTGGCCTGGTCGCGCTGCAGCTTTTTGTTGCCGTGCTCGTTGACGAGTTTGAAGCCGTTGATGAGTGTTCGTGCGCCATCTGCGGATCTGAAATGCATCGGGTCTTCGTCGAACGGCGTGGTGAACTCCGCCTTGGCTTCGAGGTACGCGTAGGCGACGAAGCCGTCGTCGCCGCCGAGGTCGGGCGGGTCGTGGTGCGGGAACCGCGCCGCCATCTCTTTGCGGATCGTCTGTTCGATGCCGTCCTGCACGAGCCCGGCGTTGGCGTAATACCCGCCGGGCGGCAGGTGGGTTTCGTTGACCGGCGAGCCGTTCAAGCGGTCGGCGAGCTTTTGCACGCCCTTCACGCGCAACGGCTGCTTGACCACGCCGTGCTTCGCCTTGTGCCACGCCACCTGAAACGTGGCGCACCACACCGCGTTGCCGGCCTCGTTCAGCGGGCTGTCGAGCGCGGGCACGACCCGTGTGCGCTTCAGCTTGCGCTCCGGCACGTCGGCCAGCGCGATGCCCGCGGCCCCGCGCTTCGCTTGCCACGGCAGGCTCAGGCCGTAGTGTTCGAGCAACTCCTTCGAACCGTACAGCACCAGCACGGTAAACACACCCCAGAACGCCACGCGCCTCTTCCAACGGACCTTGTTGCCGGACATGTTTCGCCTCCCGGGTGTAGCTGCATCATCGGCGGTTTGTCGGTCGGGCGTCAAGCCCCCGGTTCACGCTGTTCGCGTGGTGCGGGTAGAATCCCGGCGATGTCGCAGCAAGCCCCCAAGCGTTTCTACCTCATCGACGGCCACGCGCAGATCTTCCGCGCCTACCACGCGATCCGCGGCGGCATGTCCAGCCCCGTCACCGGCGAACCGACCCACGCCACGTTCGGGTTCGTCGGCATGCTGCTCAAGCTCTTCCGCGAACAGAAGCCCGACTACGTCGCCGTCGCCGTCGACGTGTCCGGTGACAAAGAAACGTTCCGCAGCGAGCTCTACCCCGAGTACAAGGCCAACCGCGAAGCGCCCCCGGAAGATTTCGCCCCGCAGGTCGAGCGCATCGTCGAGCTGTGCGGCATGATGAACATCCCGGTGATCGGCGTCGAGGGTTTCGAGGCCGACGACGTGATCGCGACGATCTGCGACCAACTCGCCGGGCGCGACGACGTGCTGACCCACATCGTCTCGCGCGACAAGGACCTGCAACAGTTGCTGTCCGACCGCGTGGTCATGTTCGACATCCACAAGGACGAAACGATCGACGTCGAATCGCTGATCAACGAAAAGGGCGTCACCCCCGCGCAAGTGCTCGACATGCTCGCGCTGATGGGCGACAGCGTCGATAACATCCCCGGCGTGCCCGGCATCGGCCCGAAGACCGCCGCGAAACTGATCGCCAAGTACGGCTCGATCGACGAACTGCTCGACCACACCGACGAGCTGACCCCCAAGCAGCGCGAGAACGTCGAGGCCACCCGCGACAAGCTGCCGCTCAACCGCAAGCTCGTCGCGCTCGTGCGCGACGTGCCGACCGGCTTCGAGCTCGAACAGGCCGCGGCCCAAACGCCCGACGCCGCCGTGCTCGCGCCGGTCTTCAAACAGCTCGGCTTCAACCGCCACCTCCGCGACCTCGACGAGCTGTCGGCCGGCCAAGCCGGTTCTGAGGCTTCGCCGAGCGAAGCCGAAGGGCCGGATCAAATCGGCGCCCCCCTCGAAGCCGGCCTGTTCGCCGGCCTCGACGATGCGCCAGCGCCCGCCAGCGCGTTCGACACCGCCCGTGCCGACGACTACGCCGCGATCACCACCGCCGAGCAGCTCGACGAGGTGATCGCCGCGTTGCGCGACGCGCCGTTCATTGCCGTCGACACCGAGACCGACAGCGTGCTCGCCATGCAAACCACCCTCTGCGGCATCTCGCTGGCCTGGCCAAGCCCCGGGCTAAGCGCAGCGAAGCCCGGGGGCCCCCCCGGAACTCTGACCACCCAGCGCGGCGTCTACATCCCCGTGCGTTCGTTGCAACCCACCGACCACCTCGACACCGCCACCGTCCTCGACGCCCTGCGCCCGATCCTCGAAGACGCCTCGATCCCCAAGGTCGGCCAGAACCTCAAGTACGACCTGTTGGTGCTCCGCCGCGCCGGCGTCGAGCTGCGCGGCGTGACCACCGGCTTCGACACCATGGTCGCCGCGTTCTGCCTCGACGCGACGCGCTCGAGCTTCAAGCTCGACAACCTGGCCCTGGCGCACCTGAACTACGAGATGATCCCCATCAGCCGGCTGATCGGCACGGGCAAGAAACAGGTCACGTTCGACCGCGTGCCGTTGGACATCGCAACCACCTACGCCGCGGAAGACGCCGACGTCACCTTGCGGTTGAAAGAGGTGTTCGAGCCGGAGCTGAAGCGGACGGGTTTGATCGGTTTGTTCACCGATTTGGAGATGCCGCTGGTGCCGGTGCTCGCCGAGTTGGAACACAACGGCATCGCGGTCGACTCGGGCGAACTCGACACGCAGCGCGAGGCGTTGCAGGGGCGCATCGACGAGTTGCGCACGACGATCATCGACACCGCCAAATCGGATTTCAACCCCGACTCGCCCAAGCAGCTGGCCACGGTGTTGTTCAGCGAGTTGGGCTGCAAGCCTTACAAGAAGACCAAGACCGGCCACTCGACCGACAGCGAGGTGTTGCAGCGCATCGTCGACGAACAAGCCGGCCCCGGGGGGCAGGTCGCCGAGCTGGTGCTCGAGTACCGGCAATTGACCAAGCTGGTCGGCACGTACCTCGTGGCGCTCAAAGAAGCGATCCACCCCGAGACCGGCCGCATCCACGCGTCGTTCCACCAGACCGGCGCGGCGACGGGGCGTTTGAGCAGCAGCGACCCGAACCTGCAGAACATCCCCATCCGCACGGAGGTCGGCCGGCAGATCCGCCGGGCTTTTGTGGCGCCGGAAGGGCGTGTGCTGCTCGCGGCCGACTACTCGCAGATCGAGCTGCGCGTGCTGGCGCACCTGTCGCGCGACCCGGGTTTGATCGGGGCGTTCGAAAAAGACCTCGACATCCACCGCGCCGTCGCCGCGGAGGTGTTCGATGTGCCGCTCGACGAGGTCACCGATGCGCAGCGCGGCAGTGCAAAGATGGTCAACTTCGGCATCGTCTACGGCATCACGCCCTACGGGTTGGCGCGCCGGCTCGACCCGTCGGCCGCGGCGTCGGACAACGTCGACGAGGCCAAGCGCATCATCGCCAGCTACAAGCGGCGTTACCCGAAGATCGACGCGCTGCTCGAACGCTGCGCGGGGGCCGCGGAGACGAAGGGCTACGTTGAAACCCTCATGAAGCGCCGGCGCGCCATCCCCCAGATCGCCTCGCGCAACCACAACGTGGTGCAGCTCGGCCGGCGCATGGCGATCAACTCCGTGGTGCAGGGCTCGGCCGCGGACCTGATCAAGCTCGCGATGATCCGCGTGTCGAAGCTCATCGCCGAGTCGCAGCCCGATTGGAAGATGTTGCTCCAGATCCACGACGAGCTGGTGTTCGAGGTGCCCGAGGCCGACGCGGAGCCCGCGGCGGAAATCATCCGCGGCGAGATGGAAAACGCCATGCAGCTGGCCGTACCCTTGAAGGTCGACCCTTCGTGGGGCCGCAGCTGGTACGACACGAAATGAACCGCAAACCAATGGTGGAGCGGTCGTGTCTGGTCCGAACATGAATCGGTATGAACAGGGGTCAAGCGATGTGGATCAAGCCGTCTTTGATTGTCCTGCCCGCGCTCGTGTTGGCCGTGGGTCACGCCGCGTGGGCGCAGCAGGCTTACTTTTCCATGACCGGCGAGTTCCCGTCGATCGGTGACCAGCACCATTTCGGCGTGGACCTGTCGCGCCCCGTGGGCAGCGGCGAGGCGCTGAGGTTCGAGGCGCTCGCCAGCGGCGGCGGCACCAACGCCGCGGGGCAGTCGATCCCCGACGGGGGCATCGATTCATTGCTCGAGCTGTTCGACAGCGGCAACAACCCGCGCGGCGTCAGCGACGACGCCGGCAGCTTCTTCGACTACGATGCGCTGCTGTCCTGGCCGGGTGTCGCGCCCTTCCCCTCCGGGCCGGATGTCCCGTTGAACCCCGACCCGCTGCCCGCCGGCGGCTACCGGCTGGAATTGAGCGCACCGTTTAACAACGACTTCGGTCCGTGGGCGCTGGACATCGTCGGTCCCGCCGATGCGCTGGCGCTCAGCGGCGAAACCGCCATCGGCGCCGGCGTCATCCAATCGCTCGCCTTCGGCACCACCGGCGCGGGCGCAGACCTGGCGACGCTCGACGTCGCCGCCGGCGGTGCGTTTAGCGTGTCGGGCCCGATCGCCGTGGCCCACGGCCGAGTCACGCTCGGCGGCGGGGCGGTCAACGCCCACACGCTGCAGGTCGCGGCCGCGGGCGTCTTGCGCGGCCACGGCCAAGTCACCGCCGACTTAACGAGCGACGGCGAAACCGACCCCGGCGACCGCCTCGCCGACGAGCGCGGCATCCTCAACGTCAACGGCGCCTTTTCGCAAACCGCCACCGGCGCACTGCACGTCTCGCTCGATGGCACCGACAACAGCGCGCCCGCCAACCCGCAGTTCGACCAGTTGCTCGTCACCGGTTCGGCCACGCTGGGCGGCGCGCTCGCCGTCACGCAAGCCACCACACCCGCGTTGGGCGATCGGTTCGACGTGCTCATCGCCGCTCAACTGACCGGCGGGTTCGATCAGACGCTGGTCACCGGCACGGCGTTGGCCGACCCGACCACCGCGCTCGCGTTGCTTTATGTCGACGGCGACGACGCCGATGCGCTGGCCGACCGCGTGCGGTTGTTTGCCACGTACGCCGGCGACACCAACGGCGACGGCGAGGTGTCGCTGGTGGACCTCGACGTGCTCGGGGTGAACTTCGGCATGGCCGGCACGTGGCAGACCGCCGACTTCAACTACGACGGCGTCGTTTCGTTGGCCGACCTCGACCGCGTGGGGGCGAACTTCGGCAAGGCCATCGCCGCCCCAACGGCGTCGGAGCTTCCGGGGGCGGGGGTGCCCGAACCGGCGACTTTGGCCCTGGCCGTGGCGGGGTTGGTGTTTGGAGGGAGCCGGCGGCGTCTACGCGAGGCTTAAGGCCCGCTATACCACCATCCAGCGATCGGCTTAAGCAGGATATCCTTGTTCGGATTATACTATTCGCCCCCCATCCGCAGGATTTGAGCCATGACCGACAGTGTGAAATACGTGCTCGACGAGGGCGACCTGCCGACGAGCTGGTACAACATCGCCGCGGACCTGCCCCAGCCGTTGCCGCCCGTGCTTCACCCCGGCACGAAGCAGCCGATCACCCCGGACGACTTGGCGCCGCTGTTTCCCCCGGCGCTGATCATGCAGGAGGTGTCGACTGAGCGCGAGATCGACATCCCCGATGTGGTGCGCGACATCTACCGGCAGTGGCGGCCGACCCCGCTCTACCGCGCGCGTCGCCTCGAAAAGGCGCTCGATACGCCCGCCAAGCTCTATTACAAGTACGAGGGCGTTTCGCCCACCGGCTCGCACAAGCCCAACACCGCCGTGCCGCAGGCGTTCTACAACATGGACGCGGGCATCAAGAAGCTGTCGACCGAGACCGGCGCCGGCCAGTGGGGCTCGTCGCTCGCCTTCGCCGGGGCGCTGCTCGGGCTCGAGGTTCTGGTTTACATGGTCAAGGTCTCGTTCGGCCACAAGCCGTACCGCCGGGCGATGATGCAAGCGTTCGGCGCCCAATGCCTGGCCAGCCCGTCGGACACCACGCGGTCCGGCCGGGCGATCCTCGAGAAAGACCCCGACTGCCTCGGCTCGCTGGGTATCGCGATCTCCGAGGCCGTCGAGATCGCCGCCACGCGCGACGACACGATGTACGCGTTGGGCTCGGTGCTCAACCACGTGCTGTTGCACCAGACGGTCATCGGCATCGAAGCGATGAAGCAGTTGGAACAGGCCGGCGACGACCCCGACGTGATCGTCGGTTGCACGGGCGGCGGGTCGAACTTCGCGGGCATCGCGTTCCCGTTCATCGGCGAGCAGCTGCGGGGCGGGCGGCAGCGCAAGATACTCGCCGTCGAGCCCGCGGCCTGCCCGACCCTGACCCGCGGCAAGCTCGCCTACGACTTCGGCGACACCGCGCACCTGACCCCGTTGGTGAAGATGCACACGCTCGGCTCGACGTTCGTGCCCCCCGGTTTCCACGCCGGCGGCCTGCGCTACCACGGCATGGCGCCGCTGGTCAGCCACGTCGTCGACCTCGGTTTGGTCGAGGCCGTCAGCCGCCACCAGATGGGCTGCTTCGAGGCCGGCGTGCTCTGCGCCCGCACCGAGGGCATCCTGCCGGCGCCCGAGGCCAACCACGCCGTGCGCGTCGCGATCGACGAGGCGCTGCGCTGCAAGGAAGAAGGTAAGAGCGAAACGATCCTCTTCAACCTCTGCGGCCACGGCCACTTCGACATGTCCGCCTACCAGGCGTACTTCAACGGCGAGCTGGAAGACCTGCACTACGACGAGGGCGAGCTGGCCATGGCCCTGGCGGGATTGCCGAGCGTTACCGTGTAAGCAATGCGATTGATTCGAGTACATGAACACCCCGCGCACGTGGGGTGTTCTTTATAGGTTTCACACGTACACCAGCTTCGCCGGCACGGTGCCCTCGGGCAGGGTGTCGAGCTTGCCGTAGCCTTGCTCTTCGCGGTCGGAGACGTAGCCGTCGCCGTTGACATCGAGGGCGGGGTCGATGTCGATGCCGACCACGGCGGGCGGCGGCGGGGCTTGCGTTGGGGCGGGCGGTGCGGCTGGTCGGATATCACCCCCCACGGCGGAAAGCGCAATACACAACACGGTCAACATCGCGGCACCTGTTCATATTCTTCGGCGGGTTTTCTCGATCGATCCATTGACCGATAACATGCACAGATGCCGGTGATTAGGGCCGGTTTTTCGCGGGCCGGGCCGGGCCGCGGTTGACACGGTTGGTCGGTGCGTTAATATTCCTCGCTCGGCCCCGCGGGGCCGTGTGCCCCCTTGGGGGTGTAGCTCAATTGGTTAGAGCATCGGACTGTCGATCCGAAGGTTGCGGGTTCGAGTCCCGTCACCCTCGTTTACGAGGCAAACGGCCCCGGCAAAGCGTCGGGGCCGTTTTACGTCGACCGCAGGCCGGTCGCGTGAGTTGACCTAATCGGCGGGGCGCTTAAAATGCCCCTCTTGTCGTGCGACAACCCACAATGGGGCGGTAGCTCAGTTGGGAGAGCGCTTCCATGGCATGGAAGAGGTCGTGAGTTCAAATCTCATCCGCTCCACTTGAATCGATGACCCCGCCGACCGGCGGGGTTTTTCGTTGGGCCACGCCGTTTTCATCGGCCCGCGCCCCCCGATACACTGATGGCCGGTGGGCGCCGCTTCAAGGCCCACGGCCAACGGGCCGATGCTCACCGCGGGAGTCGCTGACATGACCACAACCTACGACACCATCGCACGCATCCCCGTCTTCCGCGGCCCGGTCGCCGAGGCTTACGCCGACGCCCAGGCCACCGGTGAGCCGCGCTTCGTGCCCATCAACATCTACACCGACGACCGCGGCTGGTCCATCATGAACCAGTACCAGGGCGTGCTCGACCCCGAAGGCCAGATCAACTACTCGCACATGTACCCCGGTGTGATCAAGGCCTGGCACCGCCACCAGTTGCAAACCGACTTCTGGATCGTCACGCGCGGCCACGTCAAGGCCGGCGTCCACTGCGAGACCACCGACCGCCGGTGGCTGTCGATCATGGGCCAGATGAGCCCGGGCGTGACCATCATCCCGCCGCCGCTGTGGCACGGGCTGGCCACCGTCGGCGACGAGCCGGCCGGCCTGCTGTATTACGTGACCCACGCCTACAACCCCGCCGACCCCGACGAGCAGCGCCGGCCCGTCGACGCGATCGACTTCCCCTGGGCCGTGGAGCACCGCTGAGGTGGCCCACGCCCGCAACATGCCCGAGGGGCCGTTCGTGATCCTTGGCGCCGGCGGCATGCTCGCCACCGCCTGGCAGCACACCCTCGAACACGCCCAGTGCCCACACGTGGCGCTCACGCAAGCGCAGTTCGAGCTCACCGACCCGGCCAACTGGGCGACGTACCTGCCGCACCGCGGGGGCGTCGTCATCAACTGCGCCGCCTACACCGACGTCGACGGCGCCGAGGTCGACACCGAGCTCGCCGAACAGGTCAACGGCCACACCGTCGGCGACCTCGCCCGGTTCTGCGCCGAACGCGACACCACCCTCGTGCACTACTCGACCGACTACGTGTTCAACGGCGCCGCCGACCGGCCGTACCCCGCCGACGCGCCGACCGACCCGTGCAACGCGTACGGCCGCAGCAAGCTCATCGGCGAACAAGCGATCGCCGCCTCCGGCTGCCGCGCCCTGGTCGTCCGCACGAGCTGGCTGTACGCGCCGTGGGGCAACAATTTCGTGCGCACCATCCACCGCCTCGCCGGCGAACGCGACAGCCTGCGCGTGGTCGACGACCAGCTCGGCCGGCCCACCTCGGCCGTCGCGCTGGCGGCGAACTCGTTGAAGCTGCTCGAACTCGAACAGGCCGGCACCTTCCACGTCACCGACGGCGGGCAGTGCAGCTGGTACGAGCTGGCCCGCGCCATCGTCGAACTCAGCGGCGCGCGGTGCGAGGTCGAGCCCTGCACCACCGACGAGTTCCCCCGGCCCGCCACCCGCCCGGCCTACAGCGTGCTGTCGGTCCGCGCCACCGAATCCCTCGTCGGCCCGCTGCCCCACTGGCGCGCCGGCGTCGCCGACACCATCAAGCAACTGTAACCCCCGCGTGTGTTTAGCGACGGCCCGCAGGGCCGGGTTCAATCTCGTTTTGCGATCCGGCACGTGCCGCGTTGCGGCCCGCGGCCCGCAGGGGTACAAAGACCGTTGTACACCCGGCTTTGAGCAGTGAATACCGAACCATGAACCCCGACACGCCCTGCGACCAAACACCGCGTTCCGTGCTCGTCGTGGAAGACGAGGCCGACCTCCAGCAGTTGCTGCAGTTCAACCTGCAACGCGAGGGGTACGCGGTAACGGTGTGCGGCTCGGGCGAGAAGGCGGTGCAGGCCGCCACCGAGCACCCGCCGGACCTCGTGCTGCTGGACCTGATGCTGCCGCGCATGGACGGGCTGGACGTGTGCCGCCGGCTCAAGGGCTCGCCCGCCACGGCGCACGTGCCGATCGTCATGGTCACGGCCAAGGGCGAGGACGCGGACGTGGTGGCGGGGCTGGAGCTCGGCGCCGACGATTACATCACCAAGCCGTTCAGCCCGCGCGTGCTGATCGCGCGGGTCAAGGCGGTGCTCCGCCGCACGCGGAAGGAGCGGGCCGAGTCGAAGCAACCGGCGTCGCTGATCGCGCTGGGCCCCGTCGAGGTCGACCCCGACCGCCACGAGGCGCGGCTCGACGGCCGGCTGCTCGACCTGACGGCCACGGAGTTCAAGCTGCTGAAGATGATCGCGCGGCGGCCCGGCCGGGTGTTCACCCGTCAACAGATCATCGAGAAGCTGCACGGCGTCAACAGCGTCGTCACCGACCGCTCGGTCGACGTGCAGATCGTTTCGCTCCGCCGGAAGTTCGGCGAGCACGCGGACCTGATCGAGACCGTGCGCGGCGTCGGCTACCGGGCGCGGGAATCATAGACCATGACGCTGCTCGCTCACGGCACCGGTGCCACCGTTGGCCTGATCGCGCTGGGCGCGACGGTGGTGGTGTTGGCCATCGTCGCCGCGCGCGCGCTGCGCCGGCTCAGCGACACGCACGCCCGGCTGTACCGCATGACGCGCGAGATGAACGAACGCCACATGACGCTGCAGCAGCAGCGCAACGAGATGGAGGGCGTGCTGGCGTCGATGATCGAGGGCGTGCTGGCCGTGGACCTCGACGAGAAGATCATCAGCTACAACCGCGCCGCGGCGGTGATGCTGGGCATCGACGTGCAGGGCGCGGTCGGCCGGAGCATCCAGGAGGTCGTGCGCAACACCGCCGTGCAGCAGTTCGTCGCGCAGGCGGTGGGCAGCGAGACGCCGTTGCAGGACGACCTGGTGCTGCGCCTCAGCGCCGAGGTCGACGACGTGCGCGAGCTCTACGTGCAGGCGCAGGGCGCGACGCTACGCAACTCGACCGGCGAGCGGATCGGCGCGCTGGTGGTGCTGCACGACGTGACCCGCCTGCAACGGCTGGAGGTCGTGCGGCGCGACTTCGTGGCGAACGTGTCGCACGAGCTGAAGACGCCCATCACGGCGATCAAGGGCTCGGTCGAAACCCTGCTCGAAGACGTGGGCGACGTGTCGCACGGCCGGCAGTTTTTGGAGATCATCGCCCGCCAGGCCGACCGCCTGAACGCGATCGTGGACGACCTTTTGTCGCTGGCCCGCATCGAGCAGGGCGACCGCCAGGAGCGGGTCGAGGTGACCGAGCAGCGCGTGGCGGAGGTGCTGGCCGGCGCGGTTGACGCTTGCCGGGTGCAGGCCGACGCGCGCCGCATCACCGTGCGCTGCGAGTGCGAGCCGACGCTGATCGCGCCGATAAACCCGCCGCTGATGGAGCAGGCGACGATCAACCTGATCGACAACGCCATCAAGTACAGCCCCGAGCAGACGGAGGTCGTGGTCGCGGGCGAGCGGCGCGACGGCGAGCTGCTGATCACCGTGCGCGACCACGGCGTGGGCATCGAGAGCGAACACCTGCCGCGCCTGTTCGAACGCTTCTACCGCACGGACAAGGCGCGCAGCCGGTCACTCGGGGGCACGGGGTTGGGGTTGGCGATCGTCAAACACATCGCCCAGTCGCACCACGGGCGGGTGAGCGTCGAGTCGGCGGTGGGCAAGGGCAGCACGTTCTGCATTCACGTGCCTTGTTGAGCGGCGCTAAGCCGCGAGCGGCTGTTACGCGGGCGCGGGGGCCTTGAGCAGGTCGTCGGCGCCCTGGTCGACCAGGTCGTTGATCACGCTCTTGATGGCGCGCTTGACCGAGCGCAGCGGGCCGGTCGCGACGGCTTCGACGGCCTCGTCGCCGTCGGGCGAGAGCACGCGCGCTTGCAGGGTGACCCGGCCGGCGGTGTCGACCGAGGCGTAAGCGCCGATGGCGGTGTGGCAGTCGGCGCCCAGCGCGGCGAGCACCGCGCGTTCGGCCTCGACGCACGCGCTGGTCGCCGAGTCGTTGAGCGCCAGGCAACGCCGCAGCGTTACGTGGTCGTCGGCCCGGCATTGGATGGCCAGCGCGGCCTGGCCCGCGGCGGGCACGCAGACGTCGGTGGCGATCGGCTGGTGCGGCTGGTCGCCCAAGCCGCAGCGTGTGAGCCCGGCGGCGGCGAGCACCGCGGCGTCGTATTCGTTGGTTTTCACCACCTTGTCGATGCGTGTGTCGACGTTGCCGCGCATCGGCTGGAAGCTCAGGTCGGCGCGGTAACGCCGCAGCTGCGTGATTCGGCGGAACGACGAGGTGCCGACCGTCGCGCCCCGTGGCAGGTCGTCGAGCGCGCAACCGTCGGCGGTGACCAGGCAGTCGCGCGCGTCGCCGCGCTTGGGGGTCGCCGCGATCACCAGCCCCGCGGTCAGCGCGACCGGCAGGTCTTTCATCGAGTGCACGGCCACGTCGGCCTGGTTGCGCAGCAGCGCCGCCTCGATGGTCGTGGTGAACAGCCCTTTGCCGCCGTCTTGCGCGAGCGGGTGGTCGCGCAGCTGGTCGCCGCGCGACTCGATCGGCAGCAAGCTGACTTCGATGCTGGGGTGCAAACGACGCAGGGCGTTGGCGACCGCGTTAGCCTGCGCTAACGCCAGCCGGCTTTGCCGCGTCGCGATGACGATCGGACGGCGGGATGGTCGCAACGACTTCTAGCCTCCTACCCCCCGTGCAAGCCAAAAACACATCGGTGGGGCTAGGCGTCGACAGACCTTCCAGCCCCGACGCCGTGCGACACTTTAAATGACCAAAGCCCAGATCACAACCGCCTCGAGCGCGAGCAGCGAAGCGACCCACGCCACGGTGCGCCACTTGGCGCAGCGGGGTTGTGGTTTTCGTTGCGGGACGACGTGAAGGGTGTCGGCGGCGCTGTGGATGTCTTCCCCACGCCGCGCCGCGTCCTGCACGATGGCGATGATGACGTTGCAGTCGAAATCGGTCAGCCCGAGCAGCCGGCCGATGCGGATCACCCGCCGGCGCGACTCGGCGGTCAGGCACGTGCCCTGCAGGCTCTCGCGGACGCGCACCGCCATCACCCAGCGCGGGTCGTTGACCTCGAGCGCCGGCGGGTTCGGTTGCGTGCGTGTGCGGCGTGAGACGACCGGCCGATCGCCCGCGCCGCGCAGCACCAACCGCGGGTTGGTGGTGGTGCGACTCATGTTTTCCCTCCGCCCGGAACGCGATCTCCTCGTGTTTGAACATAGCACGCGAACCGCGCCGACGCCCCGTCCATGTTGGTTACAACTGACAGTTGCCTCGTTTCCGCAGCGTGCGTAACGGTCAGCGAAGATGGGCAAGGAAAACACGCCGCTTTTTGCTATGCTCTGCGCGGATCGCGAACCGTTGGAGCGACAGATGGCCAAGCGTGCGTTGATCGTGTGGGGCGGGTGGCAAGGGCACCAACCGCAGGCGTGCGCCGAGATGGTGCGCGGCTGGCTCGTCGAGCGCGGCTACGACGTGACCGTCAGCGACACGCTCGACAGCTTCACCGACGGGGCGTTGATGGGCGCGTGCGACCTGGTCGTGCCGATGGTGAGCATGGGGCGGATCACCGAGGCGCAGTGGGCGGGCCTCGACCGCGCGGTGCACGCCGGCTGCGGGCTGGGCGCGTTTCACGGCGGGGCGCTCGACGCGTTCGGCGATTGTCACGGCTACCGGTGGATGGTCGGCGGGCAGTTCGTCGCCCACCCCGGCGACAAGGTCGACGCCTACGAGGTGACCGTGGTCGACATCGGCCACGAGGTCGTGCGCGACCTGCCCGACTTTACGCTGCGCCATACCGAGCAGTACTACGTGCACGTCGACCCCGCGGTCGAGGTGTTGTGCGCGACGGTGTTCAGCGGTGAGCACGGCGACGCGACCCGCTACCGCGCCGGCGCGGTGATGCCTTACGCGTGGACCAAGCGGTGGGGCGCGGGCCGGGTGTTCGTCGCGTGCTGGGGGCACGGCCCCGACGACTTTACCGATCCGACGGCGCGGGCGGTGGCGCAGCGCGGGTTGGTGTGGGCGACACGCTGACCACCCACGCGAGCAACGCCAGCGGCAGCACCCGGCCGACCAGCATCAGCACGACGACCAGCACGCGTTCGCCGACGTCGGTGCCGCGGATGGTGTAGCTGTCGAGGCCGCTGTGGCTGAGGGCCGTGAGCATGAGGGCGTGGTCGTCGGTGAGCGTGCGCGTGATGAACGTGCCGAACACGTAGCGCGCGGCGACGAGGATCATCAGCGCGACGAAAGCGCGGTGGCCTTTGCGTGTGGCGAGCCAGACGCCGCCGTTGGCCGCGACGAACACCGCGACGGGGCCGGGGTGGTGGGTGATCGATTCGAAGAAGCCGGTGGGGTAGTACAGGCCGGCGAGCGCGGCGTCGGTGAAGGTGAGTTGCCCGAACCCGTACTCGACGGCGGCGACGGCGATGAACACCGCCGCGAGAAACACCAGCGCGCGTTTGAGCGATGCGCCGCCGTCGAAAGCGATGATCATCACCTGCCCGAGCACGATCAGCGGGCCCAGCGCCGCCAGCTGCACGGCGGGGTGGGGCAGTTGGCCGAGCGTGTAGCCCGTGTTCGTAAAGGCGCTGACCGAGAGGAACAACGCCTCGTCGAACCCGCGCACGGCCGGCCACAACGCCAGCGCCGCGACCAGCTCGATCACCACCGACAACACCATGACCAGGTTGGCCAGCGCCAGCACCTTGCGGCGGTCGGGGCGCTGCATCAGCAGGCAACCGCCGGCGATCAACCAGGCCCACGTCCCCAATTGCATCGCGGCCAGCAGCACGGCCTGGCCGGTCCCGCTGAGCGAACTGGCGATGCCGATCGCGTCGATGCCGGTGTTGGTCACCGCGCCGGCGGCGACCACGGCGTACTCGTTGAGCTGTTCGGGCTGCACCTCGGGGGGCTTGCAGGCCGGCAGCTTCAACACGGCCGTGGTCAACGCGCTCAGCGCGATCAGCGCCAACACGAAACCGACCAGCACGGCCGCGCGGCGCAGCGACGAATCACGCATCACCAATGACGAAGGGTTATGACTGACAGGTTGGTTCGTCATTCGGGCTTCGTCGTTCGTCATTCAGCGGCGCAGGCGCGGCTTTACGCTTCGGGTTCGGCGGATTCGGCTTCGTCGGCGAGCGCGTCGTCATCGACCTCGACGTGTTCGGTCAGGGCGGTGTTGATGACCTCGAGGGCGCGCTCGGCGTCGTGGGCGCCGACGAAGATCGGCGTGCCCTGGCCCATGGCGGTCAGCCCGTCGAGCGGGGAAGGGATCGTGTCGATCGCGGCTTCGATCCCCTCGGCCTCGAGCGCCTCGCGCAGC
This sequence comes from Phycisphaeraceae bacterium, assembly GCA_028282805.1. GTDB lineage: Bacteria > Planctomycetota > Phycisphaerae > Phycisphaerales > Zrk34 > JANQHD01. The sequence continues at coordinate 44,662 of JANQHD010000027.1, forward strand.
AATTCCGCGGCGGGCCCGTTTTCCGCGTCGTACACTTTGACCGGTTCTCCGTTCATGCTGACCTCCTGTCAGAGATGTGTACCTTATTGTACCGCGCATCACCCGGCGCGCGTGAGCAAATCTTCCACGCTGATGCCCAGGCCCGTCGCCGCCGCACGCAGCTTGCCGACCGCGCGTTTTTCGATCTGCCGGGCGCGCTCGGCGCTGACGCCCAACGCCTCGCCGATCTCCGCCAGCGTTTGCGGCCGTTCGATCGGCTCGGCGCCCAGCGCGATGCCGTAGTGGCGCACCAGCACCTCGCGCTCACGCTCGTGCAGGTCCGCCAGCAGCCGGCGCACCGTGTGCTGCACCTGTTCGTCGTGCTCGGCCGCCACGCCCGCGGCGTCGACCGGGGCGGCGATGGCTTCGTCCAACCAGCCCGAGCCGTCGGTTTCGACCCGGCCGGCGGGGCGTTGGGCGAACCGCCGCATCAGCGCCCAGCTGAGGTACGTGCTGAACCGGTTGCCGCGTGTCACGTCGAAGGTGTCGATCGCGCGCAGCAAAACCAGGTTGCCCTCGCCGACCAGGTCGGCCTGCGCCGTGCCGCCGGGCGTCGTGTGTGAGGCCAGGTGCCGGCGGGCCGTGGCGACGACCAGCCCCAGGTTCGCCCGCGCCAGCCGCTGGCGGACCTGCCCCGCGTACCGCAGCAGCGTTTCGGCCGCGTCGAGCGTGGCGGCTTTCGGGCGGTGCGCGTCGAGCGTGTCGCACAGCTGCGCGGCGCGGAACTTGACGAAGTTGTACCGCACGAACAGGCGCTGCTCGGTCTCGGCGTCCAGCAGCGAGCCGTCGGCCTCGTCGATCGGCGGGTACTCGTCGTCGCTTGTCGCGTGCAGCGGGCTGCCCATGATCACCCGCTCGGCGTCGGGCTGGGTGAACGTGGGGCTCTCGACGAAGCGGATCGGCGTGCGTTGCAGGTCGTCGGCGCGCTGGCGGTTGATCGCGCGGTAAATCGCGTCGCGCGTCTTGCCGAACCGCTCGCACAGCCGCGCCACGCCCACGCCGCGCCGATACGCCCGCGCGATCACGCGGCGCTGCTTGTCGGTCAGCGGCGGCGTGTGCTCACGGAAGATCGCGAACCGCGGGTCGCGCTGGTCGTGGTCCACCAGCAGCCTGCGGATCGCCTCGACGCTGCGGCCGAACTTGCCCGCCAGGTGCTGTGCGACGCGGAACGGCGAGGCTTCGACGCGCCCCGCGATTCGTCGGGCGCGCGTGACGATCGCGTGGCGGTCGTCGTCGCTGATGCGGTCGGTGCGCCGCGCCGTTTCGAGCTGCGCCTGGTGCAGCTCGGCGAAGCGCTCGACGCTGGCCGGCAGAAACGCGAGCCGCTTGCGCATCGTCGCGCCCGAGCGGAACAGCAGCCGGCGGGCGAACAGGCCTTGCTTGCGGTACCGGCTGATCGATTTGGCCGTCACGCCCAGTTCCGCGCACACCGCGTCGAGGTCGAGCGGCGGCGGGTCGTAGCGGTCGGCCGGGTCGTCGAGCGTGTCCGACACCCGTTCCACCAGCGTCAACAGGTCGTCGCGCAACGCCTCGCCGACGATCACGGTCGGCCGGTCCGTGCCGTCGGCGCGGTAGCCGGTCAAACGGAAGATCACAAAATCCAACGGGTAGCTCTGCTCGGGGTCGACCTGCCAAAACAACTCTTCGGCGTGGTCGAGTTGCTCGCGGCGCACGTCCGGCGGTGTGAACGCCATCTGCTTGGCGAGCGCTCCGATCGGTGCAACGAGGTACTGGCTCAACGCGAACTCCCCGTCAGGTGGCGGCCCCGGCGTACAACCGCATGGGGCGCACGGCGTCGATCAACCCCAAACCGCCGGCGAGCTGCCAGAACCGCTCGATCGCACGCAACTCCTCGTCGCCGACGGCGTAACGCAGCTTCTCGCCGAGGTAACGCCCCGCCAACGCGCTCGGCCAACCCAGCGGCGCCGCCCACCGCTCGACGATCTGGTCGATCCGCCCGGCGTTGGCCGCGCGGTTCGCCTCGAGCAGCTCCGGCAGGTTGCCCAGTTCCGTCGACCGCCGCGCCATCCACACGGCGAACACGAACGGCAGGCCCGTCGCCTCGAACCACGCCTGGCCGAGGTCCAGCTCGTGCGGGTAGTCGCCGTTGTGCGGCGTGGCGGCGACGACCTTGTCGCCGATCAACAGCATCGTGTCGGGTAGTTCGCCCGTTTGATGACGCGCATCGAAGTCGACCACCTCCACCGCCCGGCCAAAACGCTGCTGCATCACCACGCGCGCCAACGCCACCGACGTGTGGCTGTCGGTGTCGGCCGCGATCCGCGTGACCCGCTCGAACGGCGCCCGGCTGAACAGGCGCACGGTCAGCGTCGGCCCGCGGCTGCCGATGCCCCCGACCGGCACCACGACCAACGGCTCGGCGCTGCGCTGGTAGTCGATCACCGGGCACAGCGCCAAATCCACCTCGCCGCGCTCCAGGTCTTCGAGCAGGCGCGACGGCACGTCGTAACGCACCGCGCAACCGGGCGCGTCGAAGCCGTCGATCAACGGCTTGGCGTTGAGAAAGCTCACGCAACCGATGCGCAGCGGGTCGGGCTGGTCGGTCTCGGCGGTCATGCCTGGCATTGTAGAACGGCGAGCGTCACTCGGCCGATGCGGCGGGCGCGTTTTCTTCGGGCGCAGCCGGTTCGGTCGGCGCACCTTCGCCGGTTTCCGCTTCGAGCAGCGCACGCATCTGGTTGGCCCGGTCGACCAGCAGCTCCTCTTCCACCGGCTCGAGCGGTCGCAGCTCGAAGTGCCAGTCGAGGTTGACCTTCGATTCGATCGGCAGCACCTCGGCGAAGAAGTCGATGCCGAGCGTGTCGCCCAGCGGGGCCTTGGCTTCCTGCGCGGCGCTCAGCGTCTGGTAGCCGGCCTTGCTCAGCCGCACGTCGTACACGCCGTACCACGTGAAGCGCACGGTCGTGGGCGTTCGGCCGACCTCTTCGTCGTTGAGGTACACCAGCGCGCCGCTCGGCTGCGAGGTGATGGTGATCGTCCGCTCGACGCAGCCGACCGCCGCCAGCACGGTGATGAAAAGGGTGGCCAATCGCATGGGCGGATTGTACCGGCGATCGCCGCGCATGTTTAGCCGGGCTCACGCCCGCTCGCAGATCAGCGGCAGCAGCACGTCCCGCGCGTACGCCCCGGTGACCGTCGCCATGGGCCCCAGGTGCCCGCCGTAGTGCCCCGCCTTCAGCCACTGCGGGTCGTAGGCGATCTGCTCCAGCCGCGCATCCTCCCGCCCGGGGCCGTTGAACGGCTGGTGCCCGGCACACTCCTCGTGCTCGCCGTCCGCCGAGCCGAACAGCTTCGTGCCCAGGTTCAAAACCACGTAGTCGACCGGCGAATAGACGTTGACCAGCCTCTTCGTACCCCCCAGCGCCGGCCGCAGGTCGTAGCCCCGGCTCACCGCGGCGCTCAAAAACCACGCCAAATCCACCACCGGCTCGTCGAAGTGTTCGAGCAAGTCCAAAATCACCATCGCCCCCGTCGAGTGGCCGAGCAGCACGTGCTTCTTGCCCTCACCGTCATCGACCAGCTCGCGCAGCTTCTCGGCCAGCTTCGCCGCCGCCCGCTTGTGGTTCTCGCGGTTGCGCAGGTTCTTCAGCGGCCACCACGACTCGACCCAGTCGAAAATCCGCGTATCCGCCGCGCCCGCGTCGATCAGCCCGCGCTCGATCCACCGGTCGCCCGCCGCCTCCCCCTGCATGCCCGGCAGGTAGATGATGCGAAGTTGGTCGGGGGAACAAGTCATTGGGGTAATCAGTCAATCGGTCAATCAGATAATTGGCGAATGCATTGAGCCAGTTGACGGATTGACTGATTAACCGATTGACTCTCAGTCAAACTCGTCGCCGCGGAACATGGAGCCGAAGTAGGTCTTCTTGAGGGTTTCGTCCTTGATCAGGTCGCGCGGGGCGCCCTCGCGGAGCACCTTGCCCTCGTGGATGATGTACGCCCGGTCGCACACCTCCAGCGTCCGCTCGACGTTGTGGTCCGTGATCAGCACGGCGATGTTCTCCTGGTCGCGCAGCCGGCGGATCTCGTCCTGCAGCTCTTCCACGGCCACGGGGTCGACGCCGCTGAACGGCTCGTCGAGCAGCACCAGCGACGGCTCGCTGATCAGGGCGCGGGCGATCTCGAGCTTGCGCCGCTCGCCGCCCGACAGCGTGCGGGCCTGCTGCTTGCGGTTCTTGGTCAGGTCGAACTGTTCCATCAGTTCGCGCGCCTTGACCTTCTGCGCCTGCCGGTTCATGGGGCGCGTCTCGAGGATCGCCAGCAGGTTCTGCTCGACGGTCAGCCGTTGGAACACGCTCGGCTCCTGCGAGAGGTACCCCATGCCCAGCCGGGCGCGCTTGTACATCGGCATGCGGGTCACGTCGTGGCCCTCGAAGACGACCTCGCCGTCCTCGGGCGTGATCATGCCGATGGTCATGCGGAAGCTGGTGGTCTTGCCCGCGCCGTTTCGGCCGAGCAGCCCGACGATCTCGCCCTGGCGCACGTGGAACGACACGCCGTCGACGACCGTCCGGCCGGAGTACTGCTTGAGGAGGCTGGAGACTTTGAGGATGACCATGGGCCGTATGGTAGGCGATAACCGCGGGATGCGGAATCCGCGGCCGCTCGCGCGGCTTAGCGCTCCGCTTGTTTCTCCGGCAGGTCGATCGTCAGGGTCTGCCCGGCTTGCAAATCGATCTGCTTGTCGAGCAGCTCGCTCCGGTCGTGGTGGATGCTCAGCCGGTAAGTGTCGGCGGGCAGACGATCGATGCGGTAGCGGCCGCGGTCCCCCGGCCTCACGTGGTAAGCGAAGTGGTTGCCCGATTCACCGTACAGCTGGACCCAGCCCTCGGCCAATGGCTTGCCGTTGGGCCCGATCAGCGTGCCGGTGAGCACGGCCTCGGGCTCGAGTTGGATCGGGGTCGTGCCGATCGCACGCCAGGTGATGTGCTGTCGGCCGAACCCCTTGGCGTCGATCAGCAGCACGGCCTCGTCGAACGGGATCTCTTCAAACCGCGCCACGCCCTGGGCATCGGTTCGGCCTCGGATCGAGGGGGCCCACGACCGGCCGGCGTAACGCCAGTTGACGCTCTGGTTGTCCGTGTAAAGCAGCATCACCTTCGCGCCGGCCAGGGGCTTGGGCCGCTCGTCGCCCTTGGCTTGCCCGGTGACGGCCACCGCGCCGCTGTGGGGCGGGGTGAGTTGCAGCCCGAGCTGGTGCGCCGGTTTCAACGCGGTGACCGGCCGCACGATCGCGCGGTCGATCGCCACGACGCCGTGGCCCTCGGCCATGATCGTCACCCGCACCACCGAGCCGGCGACGAGGTCGGTAACCTGGAACTCGCCCCGCTCGTCGGTGAACGTCAGGCCCGGCCAGCAATACCCGGCGAAGTAGCCGCCGAGTTCATCGTCGGGCTTACGTTCCCGTGGGAAGTTGACGAGCACGCGGAACCGCTTGACGGGCTTGCCCTCGCCGTCGGTCACCCGGCCGCGCACGGCGCCGGTGGCGTGCATCACGACGCGGTTGATGCCGTCTGCCATATCCAACTTCGCGTTGCGCCGATCGCTCAGGCCGGTGCCCATGAAGTCGAACAGCACCGGTCCCTTGGGCAGGCCGGCGATGCGGAACTTGCCGTCGGCGCCGGTGTGGGCCGATCGTTCGCCCAGGTAGAGCGGGTTGCACAGGGACGGGTCGGGCGAGGGGACCTGCGGCACGACCCACACGTTGGCGATGGGGTTGCCGGCCGGATCGACGACCACGCCCTCGGCGCTCACGCCCGGCTCAAGCGTGACGTCGAGGTTATTCAGGCCGGCCGAAACCTCGGCGAACCTCGGCGCGTAACCGGGCGCAATGACGGTGACGTACCCGTCGCGGTCGGGCACCTGTTTCAGCGTGAACCGGCCGTCGTCGCCGGTCGTGTGCTTGCGGTGGATCGTTTCGTACTCGGTGGCGCCCCAACTGACCTTGGCCTTGGCGACCGGTTGGCCGTCGGCGCGGGTGACTCGCCCGGCCAGGTTTCGCAACGGGTGGGCGATCGCTTCGGTGGGCGGGCCGCCGCCGCGGCTCGATCTGGCTTGACCGGTTTTAGGCCGGAGCACGACGCGGATGGGCTTGTCGGGGTCGTGGTCGGCCGGCGCCGTGAACTCGGCTTGGTGATAACCGGGAGCCGTCGCCGCGAGGCCGCCGGTGACGCCGGGTTTCAAGCCGTCGTACACGAACGCGCCTTGTGCGTTGGTAAACGTGCTGAGGCCGCGCAACGAGGCGATGGTGCCGGACGCCGGGCGGTAGACGCAGGCGTCGGCGATGGGTTGGCCGTCCGGGTCGGTCACGGTGCCGACGACGCGCCGGCCGGCGGGCACGATGAAATCGAGCCGGCTGTCGGTGCGCAGCGTGTTGTCGAACAGCACACGCATACGCTGATAGCCGGGCGCGACGACGAACAGCTCGTGGTCCTCACGGGGCAGGCCCCCGGTGGCGTAGCGGCCGGCCGCGTCGGTGGTGACGACCTGGCCGGAGTCGAGGTAGAGCTTGGCGTTGGCGATCGGTTGGCCGGTGGCTTTGTCGCGCACCCGCCCGGCGAGCGTGCCGCGTGGCTGGAGGTGGATGGGCGGGGTGGCGGTCGGTTTGCCCGCCTTGACGCGGATCATGTTGTGTTGCCCGGGGACCTCGCCGCCTTCGTCTTTCAACCGCGCACGGACCCACCACCGGCCCGGGGTCAAATGCAGCTCGTATTCGCCGTCGGCGTTGCTCCGCGCGCGCACCTCGTGCACCCATTGGTGGCGCGGGATGGCCCAAATCTCGGCGTTCGCAGCGGGCGCGCCGTCGGCGCGGAACACCACCCCACGCACAGCCTGCGCGTTGGCGGGTTCACCGGCGACGACCTCAGCGGCGATGAGCAGCGGGAGCAAAGCCGCGAATCTCGCGAGGGCAAAGTGCAACGCGTGCATGGTCGGGGCCTTTCAAGCTATGAAATCAATGGTCGCCTCACCATCCATGACGGCGCATGCGCCCCGGCTTTTCATGCGAATGTCGGGATAGTTTCACGCCAGCCCGGCCAACACGTCGAGCGCCCCGTCCATCGCCGCGGCGCGGGTCGGCCAGGCGTAACGCTCGGCCAGCTCACCGGGCAGGCCGGCGAAACCGGTGGGGCGGTTTTCGATGACGCTTTGCAGCACATCGGCGAGAGAGGCCGGGCCGCCGTCGTACCACACGGCCCGTTCGCCGAACACCTCGGGGTACGCCAGACGCTTCGGCAGCACCGGCACGCAGCCCACGGCCGCGGCCTCGACCGCCGCGATGCCGAAGAACTCGTGGTCGGCGGTGGAAACGAACACGTCGGCCTCGCGCAACACCGCGTGGTAGGCTTCGCGCGTGGGTTGGTAGCCCCAGTGGGCGATGCACTCGGCGAACTCGGTTTGTGCTTGCGCGAAACACGCGGGCTGTTCGGTGAACTGTTCGCCGATGACGCTCAGACGGAACCCGACGCCGCGCTCGCCGAGCAGTCGCAGGGCGTCGAACAGCAGTTGCGGGTTTTTGTCGTGCTCCCACCGGGCGCACCACAGCAGGTGGGGGGGCTTGCCCTCTCCCGCCGGGAGAGGGGGTTCGATGCCCGGTGGGTGGACGTGCGACTTGGTGAGAATGTCGTCGACCGCATCGGCGTGGGCGTGGTCGGGCATGCGTTTCAACAACTTGCGCAGCGCCTCGGTGAACGCTTCGCGGTGGTAGGCGCTGTTGAACCACACCGCGTCGGCCGCCAGCGCGGTGGTGAAGTTCGTGTACGCGAAGTGCAGGTCACGCGGGTCGTCACGCCGCACGGGGTACGTCAGCTGGTTTTCATGGAAGTACACCGCGGTTGGCAGCTGCGCGACCTTGCCGGGGGCCAGCCCCTTGAACTCCGCGAGGTTGAGCATGTCCGTGCACCACAGCGCATCGTAATGTTCGTCGGCGTTCACCCGTTGCGCGAGCGTGACCGCGGCGTGGCGCATGCGCCACTTCCAGTCGTGCGGCGTGAGCGTGTGCAGCGTGAAGGTGTGCCGGCTGTGGGCGATGTAGCCGGTGATGAACGCGGCGTGCGATCCGCCGTGGTACGGGTTGAGCGCGAGCACGTGCATGGCCAAAGTGTACGCCATCCCGCAGACGCGGCCATCCCGCGTCGCGACGCCCACTCACCGGAGCCGAAGCGGGTCAGATTTGCTGATTAACTGGCCGACGTATTAAGTCTATTTTCGACGAAAATAAATTAACTAAAACACACCAATCCCCCTTGAATACAAGGTGAAATGTGGCTTTGGTGACGGGGTGTGGCTAGGCCTTCCGCGCGGCGGCGCGGGCGGCGGCGGCGAGTTGTTGGTGGGCGATCTCGTGGTCGCCGAGTTCGTCGAGCTGCGCGGCGATGGCGTCGAGCTTGGCGATCGGGTCGTCGGTCGTCACCGAAGCGAGCAGGGCGTCGCCGTGGTCTTCCATGGCCTTGAGGAACGCCGCGAGCAGCCCGGCCGAGTCGAGCAGCAGCACCTCGACCATCTGTTCGTTGTCGCGCGCCGCGGCGCGGATGGCCGCGGCGTCTTCGGCGGTGTACGGCGGGTCGGTCAGCAGCACGCACCCGGCGGGTTGACGCTTGAGGATGATGCCGACCTCCTGCTTGTGCTCGCCGGTGAACACGCACGCGCCCCCGTCGGACGCGACCTGCCGGCGTTGGCGGCGGGCTTCCTGCAGGGGTAGCAAAACCCGCGCGTAGCGGTCGAAGTCGTTGGCTTGCCGCGCCATGCCTAGCGCGCTCTCGCACAACCGTTCGCAGGTGAGGTAGTCGGTGTCGACCAGGGCCTGCGAGGCCTGTTCCATGATGCGGTCGATCTCGGCGGCGGGCTCGGTCATCGGTTACGCGCCGTCCCCCATCGCGGCGACCTGTTCCCTCAGCGAGCCGATCAGTTCGTGCCAGTCGGCCACGACGTCGCCGAGCTCGTAGGCCAGCGAGTCGGCCAGCGCCACCCAGTCCTGGTTGACCATCTGGTCGCGGATGGCGCGCAGCTGTTCGGCCAGCGCCCCGATCAGCGCGGTCGCGGCCCGGTCGCCGACGCTAACCGTTTGCAGGTCGATCGCCATCAGCTGCGAGGTCTGCAACACCGACTGCTGCACCTGTTGCCAGATCGCCAGCGCGTGCTTGATCGGCTCCATCGCCTCGCCGGGCTGGTCCGATTGGAGCAACTCCGCCGCCTTCTGCTGGTGGTCCGCCAGGCTGCGCAGCGCATCGCCCACGTCGGCGAGCGTCTGCTCGGCCAGCGTGCGGTTGTCGGCGGTGATCAGCTGGACCTCTTGCGCGGTCAGCGGTTGGGTGATGAGCTGTTCGAGTTCGTCGGCCTTGAGCGTGCGGCCGTCGAGGCGCACCTCGACGATCATCCGCCGTTCGCGGTCGAGGTCGGCCAGCCCCGCGTCGATGATGCCGCCGAGCGTGTCCGCGTCGGTGGCGAGGGGTGAGTTGTCGAGGTAGATGTCCATGTCAATTGCGGATTGTGGAGTGCGGCGTGCGGAATGTAAAGTGCACAAGCACGCGCGACACCCCTGGCTGGTGACTCCGCACTTCGCGATTCGCAATCCGCATTGCGTTAATTGAGCGCTTCCGAGCCGCCGATCACCTCGTTCAGTTCGGTGGTGATCTGGGCCTGGCGGGCGCGGTTGAACTGGCGGGTGAGCATCTTGCCCATGTCGGTGGCGTTGTCGGTCGCGGCCTTCATGGCGATCATGCGCGAAACCTGCTCGCTGACGATCGCGTCGTTGAGGCACTGGAACAAACGCGTCTTCACCGTGACCGGCAGCAACGACTTGAGCAGCTGTTCGGGCGACGGGCTGAACTCGTAGAGCGAGCTCGGCGCGGCGCCGGCGGCGCTTTCGGCTTCCTCGGCGGCGGGCGGCTCGGCGGGCAGCAGCGTCGCGACCTCCGGCACCTGGCGGGCGTTGGAGATGAACTTCATGTACACCACCCGCACCGCGTCGTACCGGCCGGTGGTGTAACGGCTCATGAACTCGGTGGCCAGCGCCTCGACCTGGTCGTAGGTCGGCTGGTCGTCGAACGTGTGCGCCTGTTCCACCTCGTGCCTGTTGAACCGGCACCAGGCGATGCCCTTCTTGCCGACCAGGTGGATGTCCTGCTGCACGTCGTCGTGCTCGCGCAGGTGCGCGGCGGCGGTGCGGAGCACGTTGGCGTTGTACGCGCCGCACAGGCCACGGTTCGACGTGATGATCAGCAGCAGCTCGCGCTTGGTCGGCTCGGCGGGCTTCTCGAGCAGCGGGTGCGAGATGTCGTCGCCCGACGCGGCGGCCGCGGCGAGCTGGCCGACCAGCTGCTGGATCTTCTCGGAGTAGGGCTTGGTCTCGTTGGCGCGGCGCGCGGCGGACTGGAACTTGGCCGTGGCGATCATCTGCATCGTCTTGGTGATGCGCTTGATGTTGCCGACGGCCTTGATGCGGTTCTTCAGTTCGCGGAGTGTCGCCATGGTCTGTCTCGGGCTGCGGGTTTCCGGGTTCCGTTTCCGGGGGCCGGGGGCGGCACGCCCGCGGGGCGAAAATGATAGAGGATTCGCGCCAAACCGGCCAGTGGGTCGCATATCCACCGACCCGGCCCCGTGTATCATACGGCCATGGCCCAAATCGACGGTTTGACCAGCCAGATCACCACCGAACCCCTCGCCGACGGGGTCCGCTATCGGCTGCCGAAGAAGCAGCTCGGCAGGAACGGGCGCGTGGGGTTCTGGGTTCTGTTCGGCTTCGGCGTGGTCGTCGCCGGCTTCATGGTGTTGTGGATACAGGGCCCGATCCGCCATGCGCTGCGGAACGGGCTCAACAGCGGCGGCGACTGGTTCTTGCTCGTCTTCGGCCTGCTGGGCTTGCCGGGGCTGGCCTTCGGGCTTGGGCTGATCCTGTTGGCGCTCTGGCTGATCTGGGGCAAGACCTTCATCGAGGTCCGCGCCGACCGGCTGCACGCCGTCGACCAGCTCGGCCCGCTCCGCTGGCGCCGCAAACGCCCGATCGATGCGATCCGAAAGATCGAGGTCCACGGCAAGATGCGCCCCGGCCAACAGGGCGACGGCGATCGATCGGAGCACGTGGAACTGACCGGCCTGGTCGTCGTCTGCGATGGCCTCAAGCCCATGCGCATCTTCTGCGGCACGACCGGCGAGCAGACGCAGCAACTCGCCGAGACGCTCGCGGCGGAACTCGATCTCGCCACGCCCGACAAGCTGGTCAGCGACAAGCCGGCCGTCGAAGTCGTTGAGGTCGAAGACGACGAAGATGACAACGATGACCAAGCCGCGCGCGACCGGAAACTCGCCGCTCATCAGCCGGGCGACAGCCCGATCACCGTCGAGCGCAACGCCGACGGTATTTCGCTGGCGATCCCGCCGCTGGGGGTGTTCAAGAACAAGGCCGGCCTGTTCAGCTTCGGGCTCATCTGGTGTGTGTTCAGCGGTGTGTTCACCGCGCTCTTCGTGGTCGGCGCGATCAACGGCGAGGGCGATTCGCCCGCCGCCGAGGGTTGGACCGGCGCGTTGTTCATGGTGTTGTTCGGTCTGGTGTTCTGGGGCGTGGGTATCGGCATGGTCGTCGCCGGCTGGAACATGGGCCGGCGCCGCACGGTGATCGACGTGGTCGGCGACACGCTGCTGTTCACGCAGATCGCCCCGCTCGGCCAGAAGCAGCACGAGTGGCGGGCCGACGAGATCGAGTCGCTCGCGTTCGGCCCAAGCGGCATCGAGTCGAACGACGTGCCGATCATGTGCATCGTGGTCGAGCCGCGCGAGGGCAAGACACGCAAGCTGCTGACCGGCCGCGACGAAGGCGAGCTGCAATGGCTCGCCGCCGTGTTGCGGTGCGAATTGGGATTGAAGACCTGACCCCGAACGCGGCGCAATATTTAGCGCCGCGGCTCCGCCGCGTATAAAAACTCAACTCAGCGCCTCGTCCAACCGCTCGACCAGGTCGTCGGCGTCCTCCAACCCCACCGACAGCCGCACTAGCCAGCGCGACACGCCGCACGACTCGGCCCACTGGAGCTCGTCGAAGTGCGCCAGGATCGTGTACGGGCACGCCAGCGTGTAGTTCGTGCCGAGGTTCGGGCCCTTGCACAGCCGCAGCTTGTCGTAAAAGTTCGGCGCGTGGTCGGCCGGGTCTTTCAGGTCGATCGACATCAAACCGCCGTAGCCGCCGTCGGGCTTGCGCCAGGCGCCGTATCGCTCGGGTGTGGCGAACTTCGGGTAGTGCACCTGCGCCACCTTCGGGTGCGCCGCAAGGTGGTCGGCCACGCGCTCGGCGTTCGTGTTGATCTTTCTCACACGCTCAACGAAGTCGCGGCTGTTCGCCTCCAGCACCACCGCGTCGGGCCCGAACAGCGTGTCTTCGTAAGCCGCGCCCATCGCCTTGCGCAACCGTTCGGCCCACTTGCTCTGCGGGCACACGACCAGCGCGCCGCCCGCCACGTCGCCCATGCCCGAGAAGAACTTCGTCAGCGACGTGCACAGCACGTCCGCCACGCCGGTCAGCTCGACGTTCACCCACGTCGCCACGGTGTCGTCGACGACCAGCGGTGTGTCGTGCTCATCCGCCAGCTCGCGCAGCCGCGCCAAGTCCGGGCTGACTAATAACGGGTTCGACGGCACCTCGGTGAACAAACCGCACGCCGGGTCGTTCGCAAGCACGCCCGCCAGTTTGTCGAACTCGTTGTCGTCGCCCGACGGAAAGAACGCCGCGCCGGGGCCGAACTTCTGTAGCACCTTGAGCGTGTCGACGTAAGGGAACCCGAGTTGCACGCCGCGCCCGCCCGGTCGCAACGCCAACAGCGCGCGGTGCAGCGTGTAAATGCCCGTCATGCCCGTGGGGAACAGCCACACGTCGTCGGCCGACACGCCCGCGCATTCGGCGATGCGCTGACGCAGCGTATGTTTCACCCCGTCCGCCGGGTCCGCGGCTCGCCCGCTTAGCGCGTTTTCGGCCTGTCGCGCGCTGACGCCTTCGCCCGTGTGCTGCCAGTACTGCTTGGCGGTCAGCGCATCGGCCTCGTCGAAACACACCGCGTGCTCACCGCCGAGGTTCAGGTCGAACACGCCGCACGGGCCGCCGCCTTTTTCGCCGACGAACCGCGCGAAGCGCTCGGCCGCGCCGCGCGACACCAGCACCAAGCAATGTTGCCCGTCGGCCGCGTGCCGCTCGGCACAACGGTCGAACAACGTTTGGCACAGCGGGTGGTACACGAACCGCGGGTAACCCGCCTCCAGCGCGTTGATCACGTGCGGCTCGCGCTCCTCGTAGCCCACCGCGTCCGCCCATGTCGGCAAACACGTCGACACCGCGTAAGGCGAGTCGGGTATCGGCTTGCCCAGCTCGCCCGGTGTGCAAATCGGGTTGGTCAACAAATCGCTCAAGGGGTTCACCACAGAGGCACAGAGGCACAGAGATTATTGTTTGTTGTGTATTTCATGCGATCACCTGTGCCGGGCGGCCTGTCCGATTCTCAAAACAAAAACACCCTCTGTGCCTCTGTGGTTATTCACTGAATTGCGGCAAAGCCGCGCTCCAGGTCTTCGATCAGGTCGTCGACGTGTTCGATGCCCACGCTCACGCGCACGGTCTGCGGGCTGATGCCCGATGCGGCCAGGCCCGCCTCGCCCATCGACGCGTGGCTCATCGTCCACGGCTGCTCGACCAACGACTCGACCCCGCCCAGCGACTCGGCCAGCAGAAACACCTCGAACGCCGCGAAAAACGCGTCGAGCTTGTCGGCCGGGGCGTCGAGGTCGAACGCCAGCATCCCGCCGTGGCCCTCCTGCTGCCGGGCGATCAGCTCGTGCTGCGGGTGCGACGCGAGGCCGGTGTAATAAACCTTTTTCACCCGTGGGTGTTGTTCGAGCCAGTGCGCCAGACGCGTGGCGTTGGCCTCGTGCACCCGCATGCGGGCGGGCAGCGATTTGACGCCGCGCAGCACCAGCCACGCGTCGAACGGGCTGCACGTCGTGCCCAGCGCGTTGGCCAGCCACTTCAGCCGGTCGGCCAGCTCCGCCGTGCGCCCGATCGCCACGCCGCCGACCACGTCGCTGTGGCCGTTGATGTACTTCGTCGTCGAGTGCACGATCACGTCGACGCCCAGCTCGAACGGCCGCTGAAAGATCGGCGACAGAAACGTGTTGTCGCACAGCGTGAGCATTTCGTGTTCGTTCGCGACCGCCACCAGCACGGCGATGTCGATCACGTTGAGCATGGGGTTGCTGGGCGTTTCGATCCACAGGCCGCGCGTGTTGTCGCGCACCGCTTGGCGCACGGCGTCGGTATCGCGCAGGTTCACGAAGCTGATCTCGATGCCGAGGCCGGGCAGCACCTGGTCGAACAGCCGGTACGTGCCGCCGTAAATATCGTTGCCCGCGATCACGTGGTCGCCGGCCTTGAACAGCATCATCGCCGTGCTGATCGCCGACATGCCCGTCGAGGTGGCCACGGCCCCCGCGCCGCCCTCGAGCGCGGCGACGTTCTGTTCCATCGCGTCGCGCGTCGGGTTCGCCGTGCGGGTGTAGTCGTAGCCCTTGTTCACCCCGACCGCGTCGAAGCTGAACGTCGAACTCGGGTAGATCGGTGTGGTCACCGAGTTGTACGAGCGGTCGGCGTACACGCCGGTGTGCACGGCCTTGGTTTCCGGGCGCATGGTGTTCGACTCCTGTGGCAAACGAGCGAGCCGAACAGTTTAACGGAACACCGCCCGCCTTTCCCGCCGCGGTTGCACGGCCGGTGGGCGGGGCCTACGCTGACCCGTCTACCACGACGGAAGAAGCTATCGACGGAGAAGCACCATGACCGAAGACACCGGCCCGATCATGAACGGCCTGGGCACCCGCGCCCTGCACGCCGGCCAGGCGCCCGACCCCGCCACCGGCACCCGCGCGCCCGCCATCCACCAAACGACGAGTTACGTCTTCCGCGACACGCAGCACGCGGCCGACCTGTTCGCGCTCAAAGAGATGGGCTTCATCTACACCCGCCTGATGAACCCCACGACCGACGTGTTCGAGCAACGCATGGCCGCGCTCGACGGCGGCATCGGCGCGCTGGCGCTGTCGTCGGGCCAGCAGGCGATCACCGTCGCCCTGCTCAACTTGTGCCACGCCGGCCAACACTTCATCTCCGCCGAGGCGTTGTACGGCGGCACGATCACGCTGTTCGCGCAGACGTTCAAACGCCTCGGCATCGAGGTGACGTTCGTCGACATGACCGACCCGCAAGCAATCCGCGCCGCGATGCGGCCGAACACGCGGGCCGTGTATTACGAGACCGTGGCCAACCCGAAGAACTGCGTCTACGACTATCAGAAGATCGCCGACATCGCCCACGAGCACGGCGTGCCCGTCGTGTGTGACAACACCGTCATGACGCCCATCTTGTTCAGGCCCTTCGAGCACGGCACCGACATCAGCGTCTACTCGTGCACCAAGTTCATCGGCGGCCACGGCACGTCCATCGGCGGCTGCATCGTCGACAGCGGCAACTTCGACTGGTCGGCCGACGCGAGCAAATGGCCGCAGTTCACCGAGCCCGACGCGTCGTACCACGGCGCGGTGTTCCACGAAGCGGTGGGGCAGCTGTGTTACATCATCACCTGCCGGACGCACTGGCTGCGCGACTTCGGCGGGTGCATGAGCCCGTTCAACGCGTTTTTGTTCTTGCAAGGGCTCGAGACGCTGCACCTGCGCATGCCGCGCCACTGCGACAACGCGCAGCGCATCGCCGCGTTCCTCGACGGTCACGACGCGGTGTCGTGGGTCAACTACCCCGGGCTGCCCAGCCACGGGTCGCACGCCAATGCCGAGCGTTACCTCGGTGCGCCCGGCGCGATACTGGGCTTCGGCATCAAGGGCGGTGGCGATGCCGGCAAGAAGTTCATCGAGGCCTGCCGGTTGTGCTCGCACCTGGCGAACATCGGCGACGCGAAGACGCTGGTCATCCACCCCGCGAGCACCACGCACAGCCAGCAGACCGCCGACGAGCTTGCGGCGGCGGGCGTGAGCGACGATTATGTCCGCATCAGCGCCGGGCTGGAGGACGCCGACGACATCATCGCCGACCTCGCCCAGGCCCTCGCCGCCAGCCAGGCGTAAACGCCCGTTTGGCCCGGTCGCTCGCGACCGGCATGAAACAGTTTTTTTGAGCGTCGCCGAGCGGAGGGCTTCGGCGGCGTTTTTTATCGATCCGGATGTTGACTTAGAAATCAATATATTGCAAAATAAATCAATTACGCAAAGGAACGCCCCATGGCTCGCCGCAGGCGCAAGGCATTGGCATACCAGACGGTCACGCTCGACGGCGTCAGCTACGCGGTCGTGCGGCGGTCGGTGTTCGATCGGTTGTGCGCCAAGGCGGGCGTCGACACCGACGCGCAAGCGCCCGCCGCCGAGCCCGACACGTCGCTCAGCCCGTTCGACACCGATCGGGCGATGCTGGCCGAGAAGCTGCTCCGCCGGCGCAAGGGCGCGGGCTTGACGCAGGCCGAGCTGGCCCGGCGGGCGCAGGTGCGCGTCGAGACGCTCAACCGCATCGAGCGCGGCAAGACGACGCCGGACTTCAAAACGGTGCGCAAGCTGGCCGTGGCCCTCGAGGCGGCGGAGAAAAAACTGGTTTGATCGACCCAGGGCACACGCTGGGAGCACCCACATATGACCGACGAAACACGCACGCAAACCGCCGCGCACGACGCGTTGGCGAAGCGCATCATCGCGCTGGCGGCCCAACAGGCGGTGGTCGACCCGGCCGAGGTGTCGCCCGCCTCGCACTTCGAGGCCGACCTGAACTACGACTCGCTGGCCAAGGTCGAGTTCGCGATGGAGTTGGAGGACGCGTTCGGCATCACGATCTCGGACGAGCTGATGGGCGAGGTGCAGACGGTCGGCGAGGCGATCGACGGCGTGCGGGCGCTGGTCGACGACGGCGGCGGTGGGGCATCTGCCTGATTTCGTACCGCTCGCGCAGCTTTTGGGCATGCGCTGGAAACACGCATGCGCTGTCGAAAAGCGGGGCGCATCCCCGTTTCCGATGAAACCCGGAGGAATTGCGGGTTTTGTGTGTCAAATGCGCCAAATCACGCGCAATTTATTTGACCGCCCCTAGGCGGTGTGGTTTGATGTGCTCGGAGACGATGCGTCTCCGGGGATCGGGGGGGAAACCTGAGAGTTGAGGGCTTGGGGACGGTTGCAGGTGCGGCCCGCCGGTCGCATGGCGACTGCGCGTTCTGGTGGATCGAGTGAGTCGGCCCGCGGCGGTGTCGTGGTCGTTGTTTGACGGCGCGACCCTCGTTCTTGCGTGCTAGCCCAGCGGCGGCGGGCGCCGGATTGAGTGCAAGGGAGTACAGCACAACCGGGCGGCTGGTATCGAGCGAGGGACGCCCCTGACTAAAAGTTGGGGGTCTTTTTTTGCGCCCCCCAAGCCGGACCGAAGCGCAGCGCAGGTCCGGATACGCGCACCCGTCCCGAATGCAACCGCCCGCACCGGGGTTGCAACGCCGCGCTATGGCCCGTCCGCCTCGCACGACGCCCGCCACTCGGCGAGCTGCGCCCTCATCCGCTCGACACGCCGCGGATGTTTGGCGGCGATGTTGGTCGTCTCGCCCGGGTCGGCGACCAGGTCGTACAGCTCCCACTCGGTCAGCGGCGCTTGGCCGTTGTCGCTGCGCGGGCGCTTGTGGGCCGTGTTGTGCACGAGCTTGTATTTGCCGTCGTGCAGCGCCGCTTGCGATGCGAAACGGAACCCGATCGGTTGCGGGCGCTCGGTCATCCGGCCTTCGATCAAGGGCATCAGGCTCACGCCGTCGATCGGCCGGCCCGGCGCGGGCGTCGCGCCGACCGCTTCGAGCACCGTCGGGAAATAATCGCTGGTCACCGCGGGCAATCGCGTTGTGCGCCCTTGGGTGATTTTGGCCGGCCAAACCAACAACCCCGGCACGCGCACGCCGCCCTCGTACAGCGAACGCTTGCGCCCCCGGTAAGGCCCGGCCGAGCCCCGCCGGCGGCCGTGCGCGTGCGGGTTGCCCTCCGGCCCGTTGTCCGACGCGAACCACACCATCGTGTGCCGCTCGACACCGAGGTCTTTCAGCTGCTTGCGCAGCCGGCCGACCTGCTCGTCGAGCGCCGTGACCACCGCGTAGTAATGCTGCTGGTCTTCGCTGAACCGCGAGTACATCGCCCGGTACCCCGGCCCGCCCACCACCGGCTCGTGCGGCGCGTGGAACCATATCACCGCGAAGAACGGCCGGTTGTCTTTCGCCGCCTTTTCGATGAACGCCGTCGCCTTGTCCATGATGATGCGCGAGTCGCAACCGGTCAGCGGTTCGGTGACGTTGACGCCGTTGTGCCAGTACAGGTTGCGCGGGTCGAACTCTTTCGTGTGCGCGTTGGTCGGGTCGTACGGGTCCCACGTCGCCACGGCGAACTCGGTGCTGAACCACTCGTCGAAGCCGTTCATGCCCGGCGTTGAATGGTTCTTCTTCGGGTTGCGTCGTTCGCCCTTGCCCGAGTAGTCGGCGGTCATCGTGCCCAGGTGCCACTTGCCGAAGTGGCCGGTGGTATAGCCGTGCGCCTTGAGCACCTCGGCGAGGCAGACTTCGTTGGCGTGCAGGTGCCCGGCGTTGGCCGTGGGGATGCCCAGCCGGCTGGGGTGTCGGCCGGTCAGGCACGAGCCGCGCGTCGGGCTGCACACCGCCGACGCGGCGTAGAACCGGTCGAACCGCAACCCCGCGGCACTCATCGCGTCGAGGTGCGGCGTGCGCAGGTGCGGGTGGCCGTTGTAACCGGTGTCGCCCCAGCCCAGGTCGTCGGCCATGATGAGGATGACGTTCGGCTTCGGCCCCGCCGCGCACGCCGCCATCGGCCACGCGATCGCCGCCAGCACGATATAGAGCCGCAAGCTTCTGATCATGCCCACAATGTACCAGACCCAACCCCGCCACGGCCCCGCGACGCCACGGCGACCCGACCGCCTACCGAGACGAAATTTAACTTAAATTTCGTCTTGGGAAATGGCAAAAACGCCGTGCTAGACAGGGCAATGGGGTTACTCGTGGTGGTTTCGGCGGTGGTGGCGTCGGGGGGCGGAACAGGCGAGCGGCAGCAGGGCGGGCGAGTGACGCGAGTTCGGGCACCCTCGGTGCAGTTGGGCCGCTGGCGTGGTCGAAGCCGAAGTGACCGCCGAGCGTGTTGCGGTTGGCCAGCGTGACCGTGCCATCGCCGTTGAAATCGCCCACGGCCCGGCCGTCGGTTTGGCCGGAGTTCGCCCCGGTGTGTGAAGTTCGAGTAAATTGCCCGTCGCCAACTGAAACAGGAGGTCAGACCATGAACGCGAACGGGCGTGTGCTGTGGGTAGCTTTGGTGATCACGGGCACCGCGATGGGCGCATACGCGTACCCCGCGGCCGAGGGTTTCGACGCCGAGGGCTCGGACGCCCGGGCGATCGAACTGGCCGACCTGACCATGCAAGCGATGGGCGGCTACGAGGCGTGGGCCGCCACGCGCTACCTCACCTGGTCGTTCGGTAACAAGCGCCACGTGTGGGACAAGCACACCGGTCGCTACCGCATGACGCGCGGCGAACTGGTCGTGCTCATGAACGTCGTCACCGGCGAAGGCAAAGCCTGGCGCAAGGGCGAACCGATCACCGACGCCGAGCAACTGGCCGGCGCGCTGCGCCAGGCCAAGGGCGCGTGGATCAACGACGGTTACTGGCTGCTCATGCCGTACAAGCTGAAGGATTCGGGCGTCACGCTCAAATACGTCGGTGAGCGTGAAACGCTCGACGGGCGCACCGCGGACGTGGTGCGGTTGACGTTCAAGCGGGTCGGCCGCACGCCGCAGAACGCGTACCACGCCTACATCGACCGCGAGTCGCGCCTGGTGCGGCAGTGGGATTTTTTCGCCAAGGCCAACAACAAGAAGCCGAACTTTCAGGGCATGTGGACCGGCTGGCGGTGGCACGGGCCGATCAAGCTCAGCAACTTCCGCGGCAAGCAACCCGGGCAGAACGATCGCATGAAGGACCTCGGCGTGTTCATCGACCTGCCCGACGCCGTGTTCGAAGACCCCGCGCCCGTTGACCTAGACGATATCGGGCAGCGCGCCGAGAACGAGAAAGAAGACACGCCCACCACACAACCCACGACCACGCAACCGGCCACGACGCAGCCCGCGACGACGCGGCCGTCGGATCAATAGCGCCTATAAAACAAGTCCCGTAGGGTGCGTCGAGTCCGCGAGACGCACCGCATCAAGTCCGGGCTGCGCGTGATCGGTGGTGCGTCTCGAAGACTCGACGCACCCTACGCCCGGCCCGGTAGAGCGTTGCGTGTTTGATAAACAAAGCGATCAGCCCAGCCGTTCGGCGGCCCACGTGAGCAGTTGCTCGGTCTCGTCCCACCCGATGCACGCGTCGGTGATCGATTGGCCGTAGGTCATCGCGGCGGGGTCGGCGAGCTTCTGCGCGCCCTCGACGAGGTGGCTTTCGAGCATGACGCCGATCAGCTTGCGGTCGCCGGCGGCGCGTTGCTCGACGACGCTGCGCAGCGCGACCTGTTGGTTCTCGTGCTTCTTGCCGGAGTTGGCGTGTGAGCAGTCGACCATGACCGCGTCGCTGACCCCGGCGTCAATTAGGCGCCGGCGCGCGTCTTCGATCGCTTCGGGGTGGAAGTTGCTGGTGCCGCCGCCGCCGCGCAGTATGACGTGGCCGAGGGGGTTGCCCTTGGTTTTGACGATGGCCGCTTGGCCTTCGAGGTCGACGCCGAGGAACGCGTGCGACGACTGCGCCGACACCATCGCGTCGATCGCCACCTGCAGGTCGCCGGTGGTCGAGTTCTTGTAGCCCACGGGCATCGACAGGCCGCTGGCCATCTGGCGGTGGGTCTGGCTCTCGGTGGTGCGTGCGCCGATCGAGCTCCAGGTGATCAGGTCGTCGATGTACTGCGGGGTGATGGGGTCGAGCATCTCCGTGGCCGCGGGCAGGCCCATGGCGTTGATCGCCAGCAGCAGGCGGCGGGCGATGGTCAGGCCTTCCTCGATGTCGAAGGAGCCGTTGAGGTGCGGGTCGTTGATCAGGCCCTTCCAGCCGATCGTGGTGCGCGGCTTCTCGAAGTACACACGCATCACCACTTCCAGCCGGTCGGCCACCTTCTTGCGCAGCTGCGCCAAACGCTCGGCGTATTCCAGCGCGGCGGCCTCGTCGTGGATCGAACACGGCCCCACGATCACCAGCAGCCGGTCGTCCTGCCCGTCGAGGATGTTCGCGATGGCGTGGCGCCCGTCGATCACCGTGCGGCTCACCGCGTCGCTGGTTCGCAGGCGCAGGTGCAGCACGGCCGGGCTGACCAGCGAAACGATCCGCTCGACGTGCAGGTTGCTGAGCGGTTGGCCGGTCGTCGTGTTGTTCGGGTCGGTGGTCATGGCGCCCATTTCACTGCTTCTCCCGCTGCCAAAGGCCGAGCATGTTGGCGAAAATGCGGCCCGACCGCAAGTCGCGGCGGGTTAACCCTCGATTCCGCTTTTTTTCGGGCCACGCTGCACAGATCGGCCCGCCGCGCACGTAGTACCCATAGAACCGTTCAGCACACGGAGCCGGCATGCGGCACACGATCGAAACGGTCTACCGGCAACACCGGCGCGGGCTTTTCGCGCTGGCGTTGTCGATCACCCGGCGGCCGGCGGCGGCGGAAGACGCGGTGCACGACGCGGTGGTGCGGCTGTGCCACGGCAGCCACCGCATCGCCGGCGACCCGGTGCCGTACGTGTACGCCGCGGTGCGCAACGCGGCGATTGACCGGCTGCGCCGCGCCCAGCGGCCGACGCCCCGCGAGCTGTCGATGTTCAACGGCGCGCCGCCCGACCCGGCCGCGGCCGCGATCGACGCCGAGCAGCGCGACCGTTTGCAACGCGCCGTCGAGGCGCTGCCCGACGAACAGCGACAGGTCGTGGTCATGAAAACCTACGCCGGCCTGACCTTTCAGCAGGCCGCCGAGGTGCTCGGCGAGCCGGTCAACACGGTCTCGTCGCGTTACTACCGGGCGCTGGAGCGTTTGAAGCAAGCGATGGAGGAAACGCCATGAACACGCACGAAAACGACCCGCTCGAACAGGCGATCGCCGACCTGCCCTGGCGGCAGCCGCCGGGGGTGCTCGATGCGCGTGTGCAACAGGCGCTAAGCCGCAAGCGATTTGGGTTCGCCGCGGTGGTGGCGGCGGCGTGCGTGGGGTTGGTCGCGGGCTTCGGCGTGGCGTGGGGGGTGTTGCCCGGCGGTGGCGCTGAGCCACAAGTGGCCCAAAATAATCCGCCCGCGTTCAACGAAGAACTGGCGTACCAGCAGACGCTCACCTACGAACCGGTCGCGGTGGGCACGGTGCGCATCGACGGCGCGCCGCCGATGACGCTCGTGCGCCAGCCGACGATCGAGCGCCGCGCCTGGTACGACGCGGAGTCCGGCGGCACGTACGAGGTCACGCAACCCCAAAGCCGGTACCTGCTCGTGAACGACGGGCCTTATTGAACTTCACCCGAACGATCGCGTGACTGCCACGCAAGGAGGATCGACCATGTTCCGAATCGCAACCCGCATCGTGTTGGCCGGCGCCTGCCTGTGTGCGCCCGCGTGGGCGGAAGACGGGCCGGCCGTGTATACCACAACCACCGCCCCCAAGGATGTCGCCGAGCACCGGGTGCGGGTCAGGGCCACCCCCGTGTTGCGCCAGCCGAAGGTCGAGCCGTCGACCTTGGTGCTTGCCAGTTCGATCAAGGCGGCGCCGGCGCGCACGTTCCTCGGCGTGCACGTGTCCAACGCGCCGGCCGCGTTGACCAAGCAGCTCGAGCTGCCCGACGGGTTCGGCCTGGTCGTCGACCACGTCACGCCCGACAGCCCCGCGGCCAAAGCCGGGCTCGAACAAAACGAGCTGCTCTACATGTTCGAAGACCAGTACCTGGTCAACGCACCGCAGCTGGCGACGCTCGTCCGCTCGAAGAACGCCGGCGACCAAATCGAGCTGACCGTCATCCGCAAGGCCAAGCAACACAAGCTGACCGTCACCCTCACCGAGCCGCCGAAGGGCCTGCCCACGCGGAGGCCGATCCACCTCGACCTGGTGCCGCCGCAACGGTTCAACACCACGCCCCGGCTCCAGCACGATGCCGAGCAACTGCACCAGCACATCCGGGACCACATCGACCAGCACGGCGGCATCGACGAGGAACACCTCAATAAGCTGACCCAACGTCTGGCCGAGCAGGCGCAGCGCAACGCGCAGGCGCGGGTGCCGGCCGACGCGAAGCTCACGCCGATCGTCAACACCGTGGCCACCATGGCGTGGTCCGATGGCGAGCACCACATCAAGGTCCACGACCACAACGGCGTCGAAACCCTTACCGTCAGCGACAAAGCCGGCGCCACGCTGTACGACGGCCCCATGCCCACCGACGACGCCGACCCGGCGATCCCCGACGAGGTCCGCGAGAAGGTCAACAAGTTCCTCGCCAACCGCACGAAGCTGCGTGTGATCACGACCACCCCGCACAAGGTCGCGCCCATCACCGAGGCCGAGCCGGTCGAGCGCGAATAAACGGTCGCCGCCCACCCCTCTCCCGCCGGGAGAGGGTGCCGAGCGCCGCGAGGCGGGTGAGGGGGTGTTCGGCGCGCCGCCTTGCTCGCTCAGCGCCGCCCCAGCGCCGCGGTTTCGAGCCACTCGGCGACCGCGTGGGCCGTTGGTTCTTCGTCCCACGCCCACAGGTGCGTGATGCGCTCGTCGCCTTGTGCGTCGCGATGCACAAGGCTCACGCCGAACTCGGCGGGCGTCTTGCCGTGCGGGGCCTTCTCTTTTTTCGCGCCGCTGTCGACGCCGAGCACGGCGTTCAGGTCGATCACGCGC
The DNA here is from genome assembly GCA_028282805.1 of Phycisphaeraceae bacterium. Lineage (GTDB taxonomy): Bacteria > Planctomycetota > Phycisphaerae > Phycisphaerales > Zrk34 > JANQHD01. Next base: position 68,613 of record JANQHD010000027.1, read on the forward strand.
CGCTGCGCATTGCCGTGGCCGGCGGGCACGGTCAGCGTGTCGGCGGTGCGGTCGACGACCAGGTCGTACACGCCCATGCGCCGCCGCAGGTAACGCGCGACGGGCAGGCCCAGCGTCAACCCGCCGATCACCGACCACGCCACCGCCATCACCTCGATCGGCGGGTTGAAGCCCCAACCGAAACCCACCACGAACACGCCCACGAACGAACCGCCGCCCAGGCCCACGAACGCCGCGCCCGGCGCCCACTTGGTGTCGGTGCACAGCCGGTCGACCCGGCCGTCGGTCTTGATCGGCAGCGTGACCGGCCCGTCGGCCTTGTCTTTGATGAACAGCGTCGCGACGCCGCCGACGATCACCGCCCACGAGCCGAGCATGATCAGGTTGAACGGCGTGAGAAACATGGCGATGAACAGATCCTGCCCCTGCAACCCGACGATCAGCACCGCGTCGGCCGGGTCGTCGGGGTTGTAATACACCGGCACGCGCTCGCCGACGGCGAACCGGTCGACGATGCGCTGCGCATCGCGTTTGGCGTTGGAGCCCATGATCTCGTAGCGCACCTGTTCGCTGGTGTGTTTAAAGCCGCCGACCGTGTACTCGAACGCGACGCGGGGCTTGTACGACGTGTCTTCGCCGCTGCCGCTGACGGCGACCTCGCTCACGGTCACTACCCCCTCGGTCGTCGGGTAGTCGACGGCGCGCAGCTGGTTGAGCGCGGCACGCAGCGTCATGTTGTCGAAAAACAGCGTGCCCGCCGACCAGCCGCCGACCCACACGACGGCGAACAGCACCGCGCCGCAGCCGAGGCGCTCACCCTTGCCCAACTTGCGTGCCAGGCGTCGAACCATGACGTATCAACCCCCGATCAATTGTAGGCGCAACAGGTTCAGCGCGCTCAGCGACGCCCGCTGGCGGATCGCCGCCCGGTCGCCCGGCAGGCAGCGGTGGTGCGTCTGCGTTTCCGTGTGGCGCGACGCCAGGCCGAGCCACACCGTGCCCACGGGCTTTTCGTCCGTGCCCCCGGTCGGGCCCGCGATGCCCGTGACCGACAGCGCGTAGTCGGCCCCGCTTTTTTCGAGCGCGCCCTCGGCCATCGTCCGCGCGACCGGCTTGCTGACCGCGCCGTGCTGTTCGATGAGTTCCGGCCGCACGCCGAGCTGGTGCGATTTCATGTCGTTCGAATACGTCACCCAACCGCCCGCGTACCAGTCGCTCGAGCCCGCCGTGGCCGTGAGCATCTGCCCGATCATGCCCCCCGTGCAGCTCTCGGCGGTGGCGAGTTTCTCGCCGCGCGCTTTCAGTAGTGCGCCCAACACCTCGGCCAACGTTTCGTCGTCGCGCCCGTACACCAGGTCGCCGAGCGCGTCGCGCACCGCGGCCACCGTCGCGCCGAGCCGGCGCTGCGCCTCGTCGGCGTCGTCGAACGCGCTGCGCACGCGCACCGACACCACGCCCTCGGCCACGGTCGTGCCCACCAGCGGGTTGCGGTCGCGCTCGGCCAAGCCGCCCAGCAAGGCCGCGACGTCCGATTCGCCCTTGCCGAACGTGTTCAGCTTCGTGGCGCGTATCACGCGCCCGCCGCCGGCGGTCAGCGTGGGCTTGACGTGCTTGAGCCAGATCGCCTTCATCTCCCACGGCACGCCGGGCATCACCCACACATCCGTGTTGTTTAGTTTGGCGTGTATGCCGGGGGCCGTGCCGGGCGGGTCGCTGAGCAGCGCCGCGTCGGCCGGCCGCATGGCCTGCACGCGGTTGCGTGCGTGCATGGTTCGGTTGCGCGCGGCGAAAAAACGCTCGATGTGTGCGACGGCTTGCGCATCTTCTATCAGCCCGCAGCCCATCGCGTCCGCCAGCGCGAACCGCGTCAGGTCGTCGTCGGTCGGCCCGAGCCCGCCGGTGACCAGCACGAGCTCCGCCCGCTCGCACGCGCGCCGCAGGGCCTCGGCGATGTCCGCCCGCTCGTCGGCCACGGTTTCGTGGCAGCGCGTCATCACGCCGAGTTCGGCGAGCTGCGCACTGAGGTACGCGCCGTTGGTGTCGACCGTCTGCCCGAGCACCAGCTCGTCGCCGATGGAAATGATGACCGCGTGCATGGGTGGATTGTACCGCTTAGCGGCGGGCGCGCTGGCGGGTGTGTTCGAGGCGGGCGTGCAGCAGGTCGAGGAACTCGGTCTCGGCTGCGTCGTCGTCGAAGTAGCCGACCTTCACGGAGACGGTGATGTGCTGCTCGTCGGTCTGTCGGGCGCGGATTTCGACGGGCTTGTCGCCGGCGGTCAGCGCGTCGATGGCGTAGCCGGTGATCTCGTCGCGCCTGGAAGTCACGGCCCAGTGCGCATCGGCGACGGCGCGCGGGGCGAGCTCGGCGAAGTCGTCGATGCTCATCGCGAACCGCCGGCTGGGCTGGTCGGTGTGCAGGGCGGTGGCGTCGGTGGTCCGCCCGGAGTGGGGCATCTGGCAGCCGAGCGGCGACAGGCAGCCCAGCAACAGGGCGGCCAGCAGCGGCGGGTGGCAGAATCGGCAACGCATATGGGGGTATAATGTCATCTCACACGGGGAAGGCAAGCGCGGGCTCGTGTGGGCCGGCCAAGGCCCAGGAGGACTGTTCGTTTGGAACTGACGATAAACCTGCCACCGTCGACCGACAGGGTGGCGCTGTTCGGGGCGGCCGAGCGCAACCTCAAGATCATCCGCGAAGCGTTGGACGTGGCGGTCGTCGTGCGCAACGGCGTGGTGCGCCTCTCGGGCGACTCGGCGTCGGTCAACCGCGCCGCCGAGGTCATCGCCGACCTGGCCGATCGCGTGCGCAAGGGCCGATCGCTGGACCGCGCCGACGTGATCGGGCGCATCCACCACCTCGCCGGGGAGGGCGAGGCGGCGCAGCCCTGGAAAGAGGGCGACCCGCTCGACGTGTACGTCGGCCACCGGCAGATCGTGCCCAAGACCGAGGGCCAGCGGGTGTACCTCGAGGCGATCCGCACGAACGACATGACGTTCTGCACGGGCCCGGCGGGCACGGGCAAGACGTACCTCGCGGTGGCCGCGGCGGTGAGCATGCTCAAGCACGGTGCGGCGCGGCGGCTGATCCTCGTGCGCCCCGCCGTCGAGGCCGGGGAGAAGTTGGGGTTTTTGCCCGGCGACATGCAGGACAAGGTCAACCCGTACCTGCGCCCGCTGCTCGATGCGCTGCACGACATGATGCCGTTCGAGCAGGTGCAGAAGTTCATGCAGAACGACGTGATCGAGGTGGCGCCGCTGGCGTTCATGCGCGGGCGGACGCTCAACGACTCGGTGATCATCATGGACGAGGCCCAGAACACCACCTCGGGGCAGATGCTGATGTTCCTCACCCGCCTCGGCCACGGCGGGAAGATGATCGTCACCGGCGACACCAGCCAGATCGACCTGCCCGGCGGCCAAACCAGCGGGCTGATCGACGCGATCCGGCGTTTAAACCGGGTTTCCGGCATCGGTTTTGTGGCCCTGGAAAAGGCCGATATCGTGCGTCACAGGCTGGTACAGCGGATTGTTGACGCCTACGGCGGGCAGGAGCCGTCTGGCTAAACGAGGGCGTAAGCCGGGCCGATGAAGTAAGATACCGCCCGCCCGGCCGGACGTGGGCAGGGAAAGACGCAGACGTAAACGCAGATGGCCAAGAGCACTCCCCCCAAATCACGCCGCCGCGAGGTTCGCAAGAACGTCGTGCTCGAGAAGACCTCGCTGCGCAAGCTGCTGAGCCAGCGGCACGTGTCGCGCGGGCTGCTGTTCGCGTTGGTGTTCTGGGTATTGGCCAGCGCCCTGGTGCTGCGGGCGCGGCAGCAGTCGGCTTATCACGTGGGCCAGGTGATCGACACGCCGGTCGTGGCGCGGGTCGACGTGGAGTGGATCGACGAGGAGATGACCCAGCGCGACCGCGAGCGGGCGCGCAACGAGGTCAAGACCACCTACCGCCCCGACGAAGAGCACTTCGAGGTGATCCGCCAGAAGCTGGTGGCGCTGCCGGGCAACATGGCCAACGCGCAGTCGCTGGCGGACGTGGCGGAGCAGACGCGCCTGGAGTTTGCGCTGGACAGCAACGCGATCGAGGTGCTGCGTGGCTACCAGACCGAGGGCAACGCCTCGGACGGTTGGCTGGCGATCGTCGACGGCGTGGTTCGCGCGTACCGCATGGAGCCGATCATCAGCGGCGAGCAGTACCAGATCGAGCGGTCGGCGCGGGCGCTGGGCATCAAGCTGCGCCACACGAGGGCGACGCCCGACGAGCACGTCAGCGAGATGCTGATGATCAACCTCGCCGACCAGGAGAGCATGAACGACGTGGCCGAGGACGTGACGCGCCACGTGCCCGGGTCGATCCGCGACCAGGTCGCCAACTTCATCGCCCAGCAGGCCAAGCCCAACTACTTCCCCGACAAGGACACGACCAACGCCGAGCGTCAGGCCGCCGCCGACGCGGTCAAGCCCGAGAAGAGCACGTACCCGGCCGGCGCGGTGCTGGTGGCGCGTTCGGAGCTGAAGGAGCGCGCCGAGGGCGAGTCGTACGTGACCGTGCTCACGCCCGAGCAGTTGGAGTTGATCGGGTACGAGCGTGAGCTGTACCACGCCCAGCTTTCGGGCGCGGCCAAGTGGCTGCGTGCGATCGCGCCGGTGTTTGTGGTGTTGCTGATCACGCTGGGCGTCGGGGCGATCGTGCTGTCGCTTCGGCCTCGGATCGCCGAGAACCCGGTGCGGGGGCTGACGGCGTGCGCGTTGCTGCTGGCGTCGTTGGCGCTGGCGACGCTGGTTTCGCCGTTCGGCGCATACACCGCTTTGGCGGGCGCGATCACGGCGGCGGCGGGGGCGGCGATGATCCTCGCGATCGCTTACGAGCCGCGGCTGGCGGTGGGCGTCGGCGTGTTGCAGTGCCTGCTGATCAGCGTGGCGCTGAGTTTGACCGTAGGGCAGATGGCGGTGGCGATGGTGGCGGTGGTGGTGTCGGTGGGTCAGCTGCACGAGGTGCGCCTGCGCGGCACGCTGGTGCGTGTGGGCCTGGTGACCGGTTGCGTGGCGGGGGCGTCGTCGCTGGCGGTGGGGCTGCTGGAGCGCGGGGTGGTGCCGGGCATCTACGGCGCGATCGCGTGGCAGGCGGCGTGGGTGTTCGGCGGGGCGGTGGTGGTCGGTTTCTTCATCAACGGCACGCTGCGCTTCATCGAGACGACCTTCAAGGTCACCACGGCCATGACGCTGCTGGAGCTGTGCGACGTCAACCGCCCGCTGCTGCGCAAGCTCGCGCAGGCGGCGCCGGGCACGTACAACCACTCGCTGAACATCGCCGTGCTCGCCGAGAACGCCGCCGAGGCGATCGGCGCCAACGGGCTGCTGTGCCGGGTGGGCGCGATGTACCACGACATCGGCAAGATGAACAAGCCCGCCTACTTCATCGAGAACCAGGCCGGCGGGCCCAACCGCCACGAGAAGCTCAGCCCGGCGATGTCGCTGCTGATCATCACCGGCCACGTGAAGGACGGCGTCGAGATGGCCAAGGAGTACGGCCTGCCGAAGGTGCTGCACCAGTTCATCGCCACGCACCACGGCACGACGCTGGTCGAGTATTTTTACCACGCCGCCAAGCGGCAGAGCGTGCTCGACGACCAGGCGCAGCCGAGCGAGTTCGAGTTCCGCTACCCCGGGCCCAAGCCGCGGTCGCGCGAGGCGGCGATCCTCATGCTCTGCGACATCGCCGAGTCCGCCTGCCGCACGCTCGACGAACCGACGCACAACCGCATCGAGCAGCTGGTGCACAACCTGGCGATCAAGCGCCTGATGGACGGCCAGTTCGACGACAGCGCCCTGACGCTCGAGGAGTTGCACCGCGTGGAAGAGTCGATCACCAAGTCGCTGGTCGGCATCTACCACGGCCGGGTCAAGTACCCCGCGGGCGACAAGGAAAGAGAACAGGCCGACGTACAGAACAAGGACCGCGCCGCCGGGTGATGCGTCGCTGGCCGCCGGCCGCCGGCGGGCCTACGATCTGGCAGACCATTCCGTGGCGAACGCAGATGAACGAAACCCCCACCCAACCCTTCGCCGAAGCCGACGACGACCACGCCGCCGCGCCCGCCGACGCCGACGACAGCCCCCCCCGACAGCGCCGCGTCGAGGTCGCCTGCGACCCTTCTGTTGACGACCCGCAGCTCGCCGACTGGCTCGCCGGCCAGCTCGACAGGCTCGTCGACCAGCTCGCGTTGGCCGAGGTGGAGCTGGCCGTCGTGGTCGTCGCCGACCCGCGCATGGCCGAGCTGCACGAGCGGTTCGCCGGCGTGACGGGCACGACCGACGTGCTCACTTTTGACCTGACCGGCGAAACCGCGGTCGGCACCCGGCACCCGGCGCCCGAGACCCGCAAGCACGTCGAGGGCGAGGTGTACGTCTGTTACGACGAGGCCGCCCGCCAGGCCGCCGATCGCACGCACGGCGTCGACGTCGAGCTGCTGCTCTACGCGGTGCACGGCCTGCTGCACCTGCTCGGCTACGACGACCACGACGAGGCACATCACGCCGAGATGCACGCCCGCGAAGACGAGCTGCTCGAAGCGATCGGCGTCGGCCGGGCCTTCGACGACGAGGGGGGCCGCCGGCATGAGTAACCTTGGCTTGTGGATCGCGATCGGCGCGGCGTTGCTCAGCAGCTTCTTCGGCGCCTGCCACTACGCGCTGCACCACTTCAGCCGCAACCGGCTCGAAGAGGTGCTCGAGCAGCGCGGCAAGACCAACCGCCTGACGTTGCTCGACCGCGCCGACGAGTACGTGCTGCTCACCGGCCTGCTGCGGGCGCTGTTGAACCTGGTGATTTTGTTGTCGATCGTGGCGTGGCTGGCGCCGCCGACCGAGGCGACGAGCTGGTGGCGCCTGCTCGGCGCGTTCGGCGTGGCGATGGCGCTGATCGCGGTGGTGGTCGTGGCCGTGCCCAACAGCTGGGGCCGGTACGGCGCCGAGCCGCTGCTGGCGATGGCGCTGCCGATGCTCTCGGCGCTCAACAAGGTGCTGCGGCCGTTCATGGCGCTGCTGCACGCGTTCGACCCCGTCGTCCGCCGGTTGCTCGGCGTCACCAAGCCCACGCCCGAAGACATCTCCGAGATCGAGCAGGAGATCCTCGACAAGGTCTCGGAGGGCGAATCGACCGGGCTCGTCGACGAGGCCCAGGCCGACATGATCGAGGCGATCGTCGAGTTCCCCACGACGACCGTCGACCAGATCATGACGCCGCGCACCGACGTGGTCGGCATCGAGGCCGACAACTCGCTCGACGAGATCAAGCGCCGCGTGCGCAAGGCCGGCCACAGCCGCTTCCCGGTCTACGAGGAGAACCTCGACCACATCCTCGGCGTGCTCTACGTCAAGGACCTGCTCGCGCTGGTCGGCGAGGGCGAACAGACCGCCGGCTTCGACCTGCGCTCGATCCTGCGCCCGGCGGTGTTCGTGCCCGAGTCCAAGACGTTGCGCGACCTGATGCCGGAGATGAAGAGCCAGAAGGTGCACCTGGCGCTGGTGCTCGACGAGTACGGCGGCACCGCGGGCCTGGTCACCTTCGAGGACATCGTCGAGGAGATCGTCGGCGAGGTCTCCGACGAGTACGAGCCCGAGACCCGCACCACGCCCAGCATCGACCGCCTCGACGACCGCCGCGCCGAGGTCGACGGCCGGGCCTACATCGACGACGTCAACGACGAGCTCCGCGTCCGCCTGCCCGAAGACGAGGACTACGACACCATCGGCGGTTTCGTTTTTTCCACCCTCGGCCACATCCCCCGGGTCGGCGAGTCGTTCGAGTTCGAGAACCTCCGCTTCACCGTCACCGACGCCGAGCAGACCCGCGTCAACCGCGTGCAGATCGAGGTGGTCGGGCCCAACGGTTCCAACGGCCGCGCCTGAGCCGCCCGCCGCACAATTCCCGTAAATCCCCGTGAATTAACTGGCTTTTGCCTTGTGGCGGTGTATGTTTCCAATGGCTATCGGACGCTGGAAACGACCTCTAACGACCCCCAGTCGCCACCCGTGGTGCGGGGGTTTTTTCATCCCGCGTCCGTCGGTAGAATCCGTCGCTCCCATGAACATCCGCTTTTACAACACGCTCAGCCGCTCCGTCGAAGACTTCAAGCCCATCGAGCCGGGCGTCGTCCGCATGTACCACTGCGGGCCGACCGTCTACGACTACGTCCACATCGGCAACTTCATCAGCTTCATGCTCGGCGACCTGCTCCGCCGCTTCTTCGAGTTCGCCGGTTACGACGTCGTGCAGGTGATGAACATCACCGACGTCGGCCACATGACCGAGGACGACCTGGCCGACGGCGGCGGCGACGACAAGATGAAGCTCGCCGCCGAACGCCTCAACCTCGACCCGCTCCAGGTCGCCCGCCACTTCACCGACGCGTTCGTCGAGGACGCGAAGCTGCTCGGCATCAAGGTCGCCGACGACCACGCCACCCACATGCCCCACGCCACGGCCAACATCGACGCGATGATCGCGCTGATCGAAAAGCTCATCGCCAACGGCCACGCCTACGCCACCGAAGACGGCGCCGTCTACTTCGACGTCGCCACCTTCCCCGACTACGGCCGGCTCTCCGGCAACACGCTCGACGCGCTGCAGTCCGGCGCCGGCGGCCGCGTCAGCGACGAACACCAGGCCGGCAAGAAACACCCCGCCGACTTCCTCTTGTGGAAGGCCGACGACAAGCACCTGATGAAGTGGGACTCGCCGTGGGGCGTCGGCTACCCCGGCTGGCACATCGAGTGCTCCGCGATGGCGCTGGGCACGCACAGCGCGCTGGCCGGTAAGCCCGTCGAGGTCATCGACATCCACACCGGCGGCGAAGACAACATCTTCCCCCACCACGAGTGCGAGATCGCGCAGACCTGCGGCGCCACCGGCAACCAGAGCTTCGCCAACTACTGGCTGCACCAGCGCCACCTCATGGTCGAGGGCGCGAAGATGTCCAAGTCCAAGGGCAACTTCTACACCCTCCGCGACCTGGTGGCGCGCGGCGTCGAGCCCGCCGCGCTCCGCTACGAGTTGCTCCGCACCCACTACCGCGCCAACACGAACTTCACCCTCAAGGGCCTGGAAGACTCGACCAAGGCCGTCGCCCGCCTGCGCGCCTTCGCCGCCAAGGCCCCCGCGCCCGACGGGCCGGTCGAACTCAAGCTGCAAACGCCGATCGAGCAGCGCTTCGCCGAGGCGCTCGCCGACGACCTGAACACCTCCGCCGCGCTCGGCGAATTATTTAGTTGGATCAACGCCACGCCCGAGCCGACCGCCGCCGACGTTGCCGCGTTGCGCCGCATCGACCACGTGCTCGGCGTCCTCGACCCCCCGGAAGTTTCGTCTGCGGTGCACGCCACGGGCTTGTCCGACGCCGAGGTCGAGGAGAAGATCGCGCAGATCACCGCCGCCCGCGCGTCGAAGGACTACGCGACCTCCGACGCCGTGCGCGACGAACTGCTCGCCGCCGGCATCGAGGTGCGTTTAAGCAAAGACGGTGCAACTTGGTCTCGCAAGATCACCTTTGACTGACCCCTGCACACACATAGCCGGCAGCATACCTGCTGCCGGTTCCGCTCCAAGCATGTCGGTCGCCCCCGCCCCCGCCCCCGGAACCGGAACCGGCGGCAGGTATGCCGCCGGCTGTTGTTCCGCCTTGTTTCCATGGTGCCTTTCGTGACTTTCAACACTGGTCCCTGTATCAATTTTAACTTAAAAGTTAAGCATTAAAGCGGGGGCAAACCAGGTTGCGATGGGCTTGGTGGGTCGGTCGTGTGGCTGTCGATGCCTATGAAAAACCCCCGTATAGACGGGGGCTAAGTGTTCGCATTGCGGGGGTGCGTTTACTTCGCGATCTTCAACACCAAGCCCGGCGTCGAGATGTCGCCGGGGTCGTTCTTCGCGGTGCCGACTTCGTCGATCAGTTGACCCGGCAATGTGACGGTGTGGCCCCCGATCGTCACCTTGCCGGTGATGTCGATCGCGCGGTCGGCTTTCAGGTCCTGCGCCCACACGATCACGCCCGCCGGCACCGGCTTGTCGAGCGTCAGCGTCAGCGACTTGAAGTGGCCGAACACGCCGATGGGCTCGACGCCGTCGTCGACCTTCAGCGTCACGTCGGCGCGCGGGTGGTACCAGCTCTCGTCGGGCCGGGTGCGCCCCTCGGTGGCCACGCAGACCGCGCCGTTGGGGAACCTGCTCGCCATCACGTGCGGCTTGTCGCCCTCGGCCTTCACCACGGGCAGCTCGATGTTGCGCGACATCACCGCCGGGGCGCTGGCGTGCACCATCTTGCCGATCGACGCGCGGAACCACGTGTCGCCCGGGCGGAAGACGATCTTGTTGACCAGGAACTCCTCGGAGTGGTGGTACGTGCCGTGGCCCGCAACCATGGGCGGGGCGATCCGCTGCCAGCGCACGAAGCGGTCCATCTCGTTGAGCCGGTTCTCCACGCGCCGGTTGCCGCGGATCTGGAAGTGCAGGTCTTCGCCCTTATACATGCGTGAGCCGTTCATCGGGTGGCGCTTGACGGCCACGACGCAACCCAGCGCCGCGGCGACCTGCGTGTCGTCCTGGATATTCAGATGCGCGATGTACTCGCCCTTGCCCGCCGTCTGCACGAGGATGTCGTGCACGCGCTGCATCGACACCGGCGTGACCAGCAGCGGTGCCGCGTCGTACGTGCGGAACACGTCCGATTGCCTGATCACGTCCAGCGCGAACCGCGCACGGTTCGTGCCCGGCTCGTACACCGACGGGTACTCCGGCAAACCGGGCTTATCCCACCGCGTGTTCAACGGCCCGGCGCCCGTCACGTACTCCAGCACCAACTGCGGGTAGATCTCCTGCTTGGCCTTGAAGGACCAGTAGTCACGGGTGTCGCCGCCGTCGATCTTCCAGTACTCGATGCCGGCGTACTTGCTCCACTCGACGAACTTGCGTGCCTCCTCCTTGGTGGGCGTGCCGCGCACCCACAGGCCCAGGCCGCGCCAGCCGAGCGCCTTGATCTCGTCGTTCAGCCGCTTGATCCGCTCCTTGGGTTCGAGGTCGGCGTACGACGGGAAGTCGCCCTTCTCCATGACCAGCGAGAAGAACGTGTTGCGTTTGATGGATTTGTCCTGCCAGCCGTGGTCGATGAGGAAGTAGTAGTCGCCGCGCGTCTGCGGCAGCAGCACCCGCGCCCAGCCGTCGGGGCCGAGCAGGGTTTCCTCGTCCAGCTCCTCGCGCGCCGCGGGGTTGGTGTAGATCTTCTGCGCATCGGGTTCGACGACGGGTTCGCCGGCTTTTATTTTGTAGTTCTGCCAGTACCACGTGCACCAGTAGTTCGGCGCCGTGCACGCCTCATCGGGCACGAGGTTGGGCGCATCGTTTGCGGCGCAGCCCACCGCCGAGAGCGCGAAGGCGATCGTGAACACCAGGCCGAGCTTGAACATGTTTTTCTCCAATGCCTGCTAATGAAACCGCGTCGAACTTTGAAGCGGTAGTCGCGTTGCGGCCGTTGATTCGTAGCGTAAGACGAAGCCGGCAATATACCGCGCTCGCGGTTTTTGCTTGTTGTGTACGGCGCAAGAGACTTGCGGTTTTGATAGGGTGACGATCGAGATGGTCGGGCCCAACACCAACGATGAAAACCGCACGATGCCGGGCTTGTCCGACGGCGAGCGCGGGCTGTTCTGTGAGGCGTGCGGCTGTTATATCCCGGTGTTTGCCGAACTATCGGATGAGCGGGCGGCCGAGGTGCGCAAGCTCTGGAAAGATGATCCCCTGGCGGCGGTCAGGGCGTTGCGAGAAGAGACCGGTGCGCTGTTGGTGATGCGAAGGCCTGGCTTGTTCACCTCGATGGCCCTCAGCCGAAACGGGCGCGCTGGGCCGGGCCGCCGTGCCCACACTGCGGCAAGCCGATCGCGACCGACAAGGCGAAACAGTGCTTCGCCTGCGGCGCCGATTGGCACGACCCCGATCGCGTGGCGCCGCCGAGGCGGTGAACACGAAGAAGGGCGTGAGCTAGCCCCGAACCCGGCGCCTCACCGCGGACCGGCTGCGCTAGTCGCGTGTGTAAAGCCGTGCGATGCGGGTACGGAATTATTCTAATGTTCTTAAGAACATTAGAATAAGATCGGCCGGGTCGCTCAGCGTCGAGTGGGGCGGGTCGTGGTTTGGGGGTGTCATCGAACGCGGCGTGGGCTTGCCCGGCCTCGCCTTCGACGGCACGATGCTCCCCTCCATTCGCCCTTGGTTTTACCGGGGGGGCTTCCGGGTAGAATGCCCAATCATCACTGGGCGACGGACTGAAACCCCGGCAAGCGTTCACCGTCATGCCGGGCAAGGTTTCGATCTCGTCGGGCATCAGATACGTATGGTCTAGTACCAGGTCAATACCAGAGGGTACCGCGATGGCATTCGGATCGTGGTTCAAGCGAAAAAACCCCGATGAGGCAACGAAGGCAGCGCAGGAGGCGGAGCAGTTTTACGCGGTCCTTTGCGACAAGGTGCGCTTGGATCGAGAACACTACGCCGCGATGGGGCAGGAAACGTTTGGCGAACTGATCAGGGAATCCAGGGCGCTATACGGCCAGGGCTTGGCAGCCGATCAGGCCGGCGAGTATGAAGTCGCCAAGCAACTCTATCGTGCCGCGTACGAGATCAGCCCGTTCAACATCGAGGCGTTGGACAACCATGGGATCTTGCTGATCGAAGAATGGCGGTTCAAGGAAGCAATCCCCTTGTTCGAGCGTTCGATCGTTGCCGATCCATCGAGCCCGGTCGCCATCCGGTGCCTGATCCGTTGTTACCAGGCAGCCGATGAGCACAAACTAGCGTGGGGTGCGACCCAACTGCATGTCGCGCAATATCCGGGCGAATCGCCGTTCATCGATCTGAGCGCGTTTAAGCGATCGCGAAACCCACTTCAACAAAAATCACCCGAGCAGAAGTTTCAGCCCGGGGCGGTCTGGACATACAAGACCCGGCCGGGGGAGAAAGATTCGCGCATCTGGGTGCGATTCGTGGAGCGGTTTGGTGACAACGAAACCGCCGTCCATGTCTCGATCACGAACGTCCGCATCACCGGCCGATCCGAGCCGATGTTCGTATCGCACATGCCGTTCCAGGAGCGGGCCTTGAGCGAGTGCGTGATCGAGATCGCCGATGAGAAGCAGACCTGGACCGGAGAGCACGACCACTTCGGCGAAGGTTTCTACATGTGGTTTGACGCGTTCGAGCAAGGACAAGCGGGGCTTTTCACGATCCCGGTGCACGAGGCATTGGAGGCCATCGACCAGCCGCAGGGTTCGACGTGACCCGCGATTGCTGAATCGGTCGCGCGATGGAGCGCGGTGGTTGTTTGACCTGTGCCCTGCGATCTCCGCGAGGCGTCGAAGTGTCGCCGCGGCGCGGCGAGAGCGGGCCGAAGGCCCGTCGCTAAATAGTCGCGCCGTATTGTTTGACTCCAGACTTCGGGCCCCGGGCTCCAGGTTTCAACCGCGCGTAATAGCGGACGCTCCGTTTTCTGCGCGCCGCAGCGCCGTGCGCACAGGGGCGCGGGCGGCGGTTGTGGGGTGTGAGTGGGGGTGGTTTTGACGCGGCGCGCGCACGGCGACATTTGTGTGCGCGGCGGCGTGCGCGCTGGCGGGTCGTGTTGCGCAACGGGGCGTCGCGGTGGGGTGGGTGGCGTTGATTGCGTGCTTTAAACGAGGGGGCGGCGTGGGTGCGTTCGGTTGAACGAACGGTTTGTGCGCGGGCGGTCAGCCGGTGAAGAACTCGCTGAGCTTTTCGTCGCCCATCTTCTTCTCGAGCGCGTGGATCGTGGCGTCGAGCCCGGCGGGTTTCAGCGGGGCGGGGCACTCGTTTTGGATCTTCTTGTAGAACGCCATCGCTTCCTCGAACCGGCCGTCGAGCTCGAGCTGCTGGGCCTGGTCGAACAGCTGCTGCCACACCTCGCGTTCGCTGGGCTCGGGCTTGGTGTCGTTGACGACGGTCTGCGGAGTTGTGTTGGGCTCGCCGGTTTCGGTGCGGTCGGTCGGGGTGTCGGCGGGGTCGACGGCGGGGGCGGGCGTCGGGTCGGTCTGTGTACCGGTCGTGGTTTTGTTTTCGGGCAACACCTGTTGCAGCACGACGACCACGAGCGCCACGAACATCAGCGCCACCAGCGCCACGAGCACCCAGGTCAGGTGGTCGCCTTGCCGGATTTTGGGGGGCGTCGGCTGCGCGGCGGTGGCGAGCGTGTCGGGCTTGTCGTCGGCCTGCGTGGTCATCCACGCCAGTGCTTCTCGGCTGGCGTTGACCTCGGCCGAGGCGCGCAGGGCGGGCTCGCTGTTGCGCAGGGGCGCGAGGATCGACGAGCCGTCGGGCTCGTCGCGTGGGGGCGCGGGGGTTGGTGCGGCGTCGGCCTGTTTCATCGACAGCGGCCGATCGGCCCGCGGCTGGGTGATGGGTTGGCCGGTCTCGTCGAGCTCGGTGACGAACGAGCCGGAGTCGTTGAGCCTCGAGGGGGCGAGGCCGAGGTTGTCACGGACTTTTGGTGCGAAGAAGACCTCGCCGCACTGCGGGCAGTTGTTGGCGCCGTGTTCGACGTGTGCGCCGCAGGCGTGGCAGTAGCCCAGCAGGTGCGCCACGCCGGGCACGTTGCGGGCGACGGACCAGAACTGCCGGGTGGTGGGTCCGCGGAGGATGGTGGTGGGGGTGATCTTGCCGCGTTGGACCTGTTTGAGCAGGACCTCGTAGGTGCAGCCGGGGCGGTAGGGGTTGTGGCTGTCGCGGATGTACCAGGGGCCCATGTGCTGTTGCGTGGCCTTGAGCGACAGCTCGTCGAAGTGCCCGCCGCAGGCGCCGCAGCGGTCGGCGGGGGCGGTCTGGGTGTTGCCGCAGTAGGGGCAGAGGATCAGTTTGGGCTTACTGGGCAACGTCGGCCTCCTCGGGCGGCCCGGAGCGTGGGGGGCTGGCGTTCAAGTTTAGCCAAGCCCGGCTCGCGCCGCCAAGACAATGACGTGCGCTGCGGCGTGTGACTTTCGCCCGCTCACCCGCCGGTCACTTTGAGCAGCAGGGCGGCCAGGGCCTTGGGCCGGGTGCGCTGTGGGTTGTGGCCGGATTCGAGCGTGTACGTCGGCCAGCCGCGCGCCTCGGCGCGCTCGGCGTAGCGCACGCGGTGGTTGGGCTCGGCGTCGGGCATCTGGAACAGCACGTACACGCCCGGGATCGACTCGGCCTCGGGGTTGCCCAAGCGGATCGGCTCGGTCAGCGTCGCCAGCGGGTGGGCCACGTCCTTCGTGCCCGACCACGTCGGCGGGATGCGCCAGCCGTCACCGCGCTCGCGGGCCAGTTCGGCGCCGTGCCTGTGCCAGGCGGGGTTGCGGTCGGCCACGGCTTCGCCTTCGAGCGGCAGCGACGCGTCGAGGTACACCAGCAACGCAATGCGCCCCGGCACACGGTGCGCCGCGCCGGTGATGACGTTGCCGCCGTAGCTGTGGCCGACGAGCACGACGTTGTGCAGGTCGTCGAACCGCAGCGCGTGGGTCACGTCGGTGATGTGCGTGGTCAGGTTGACTTGTGGCGTGGCCAGGTGCGCGCGTTCGCCCAGGCCCGTCAGGCACACCCGCCGCGCCCGGTGGCCCGCGGCCTCGACGAGGCGTTCGACCTCGAGCCAGTCGTGCGCCCCGCCGTAGGCGCCGTGCACGAAGACGTAGGTTTTAGGTGGCGTCGTGGCCTGGCAGCCGGTGAGCAGGGCTGCGCCGATCAGCAGGGAGAGTGGGCGTTTCATGCGGTTCCTTATTCGCATCAGCGGCCGGACGTGTGACCCGATTATACCGCGGGGCCCCGCCGTTTTGTGACCGTTCGGCCAGCGCGTACAATCGGACGTGAGCGAATGACCGCACCGGAAGCCGCAATGGATATCGAGATCTCCAACCGCATGCACCGCCTGCCGCCCTACATGCTCGGCAGGCTCAAGCAGATGACCTACGAGAAGCGCAAGGCGGGCTGCGATGTCATCGACCTGAACATGGGCAACCCCAACGACCCCACGCCCCCCGCGATCGTCGACAAGCTCCAGGAGGCCTCGGCCGACCTGCGCAACCAGCGGTACAGCGCCTCCAAGGGCGTCTACAACCTCCGCCGTGAGGTCGCACGCAAGTACAAACGGCGGTGGGACGTCGACCTCGACCCCGAACGCGAGGTCATCGCCACCATCGGCTCGAAGGAAGGTTTCAGCCACCTCATGCTCGCCCTGCTGAGCCCCGGTGACACGGCGGTGGTCACGAACCCCGCGTTCCAGATCCACACCTACGCCGTGGTGCTGGCGGGGGGCAACGTGATCCACGTGCCGCTGGGCAATGATGACGCGTTCCTCGAGTCGATCGAGAACGTGCTCGACCACATCACGCCCAAGCCGAAGGTGATGATCCTCAACTACCCCAACAACCCGACGACGCTGTGCGTGGACCTGGCGTTCTGGGAGAAGGTGGTCGCCATCGCCAAGAAGCACCACGTGATGGTGATCAGCGATTTCGCCTACGGCGAGACGTGCTTCGACGGGTACCAGGCGCCGAGCTTCATGCAGGCCGAGGGGGCGAAGGACGTGGGCGTCGAGTTCACGACCATGAGCAAGGCCTACAACATGGCCGGGTGGCGCATCGGCTACTGCGTGGGCAACGCCGAGATGATCGGCTCGCTGTCGACGATCAAGGGCTACTATGACTACGGCATCTTCCAGGCGATCCAGATCGCGTCGATCATCGCCATGCGTGAGCACGACGAGGAGGTCGTCAAGCAGGCGGCGATCTACGAGAAGCGCCGCAACGTGATGGTCGATTGCTGCCGCAAGCTCGGCTGGGCGGTCGACCCGCCCAAGGCGACGATGTTCACCTGGGCGCGCGTGACCGACGAGCACCTCGCACCGTACGGCGGGTCGACGGTGGACTTCTGCCTGGACATGGTCGAGCGGGCCGAGGTGGCCATGTGCCCCGGCGGCGCGTTCGGCGACAAGGGCGAGGGTTATGTTCGCATCGCCATGGTCGAAAACGAACAGCGCATCCGCCAGGCGTTTAGGCAACTCGACCGTGTGCTGAACAAGGGCTACACCCATGCGACCGACAAGGCGGGCGCTTCGGCGTAGCCGAGGCGAAATCCAAATGGCAAAATCCAAAGCTCAAAAATGCGAGCGTTCCTGTTTTTTGGATTTTGCCCTTTGCCCTTTGCCATTACACTAACATCGTTCGATTCACAATCGCCGTTCGACGCAGAAGGAACACCCTATGTCCGACCACGTCTATAAAAAACTCGAGATCGTCGGCTCGTCGCCCAAGAGCATCGAGGCCGCGATCGAGAACGCCATCGCCCGAGCCGCCAAGACCGTGCACAACCTGCGCTGGTTCGAGGTCGTCGAGACCCGCGGCCACCTCGAAGACGGCAAGGTGAGCCACTACCAGGTGACGTTGAAGATCGGGTTCACGCTGGAAGACGATTGAGCGATCTCGCGCGATGCTACAGCGAGCCGGTTCGTGTCGAACCGGCCCGTGGGATCGTACACCGGATGCCGCGAATGGCATTCGCGGCTTTATGGTTGTGAATCATGGTCAGGGATTGAAAAACCGCCGGCGTGGTGCGCCGAAACGGGAAACGTCGGACTGACCGGCTTGCCGCTTAGACCTTGATTCCGGATTCCACCTTCCGGATTCCGGATTGCAAACGAGCGCTCCCCTGCGGGGCGCGGCTAAACGTGAACGCCGAGCTTCACACGCTTGGGTCGCTTGCCGGGTCGGTGGGCGGCACGTAGTCGGGGTTCGGCTTCGGGATCGTCGCTTCGATGTCTTCGAGCCAGCATTCGAGTTGCTGTTGCAGGGCGAAGGTGCGCTGGGGTTTGTCGTCGGCGAGGTTGTTGTGTTCGCCGATGTCGTCGGGCAGGTGGTACAGCTCGACGTGGTGATCCTCGAAGAACTGGATGAGTTTCCAGTCGCCCTCGCGGATGGCGCAGCCGGGGGCGCCGCCCTGGTTGGAGTAGTGGGGGTAGTGCCAGTAGATCGGGCCGCGCTCGAACGGTTCGCTGCGCAGGGCGGGTATAAAACTCTTGCCGTCGATGTGCTGCGTGGGCAGCGGGCCGAGCTGGGCCGCTTCGAGCAGTGTCGGGTAGAAGTCGGGGCTCGTGACCGGCTCGCTGCACGTCGAGCGCGGTTTGATCACGCCGGGCCAGCGCACCAAAAGCGGCTCACGGTTGCCGCCCTCGTACATCCACCCCTTGCCCTCGGCCAGCGGCGCGTTGCACGTCGGCGAGCCCTCCGCGGTGGCCAGGCCGCCGTTGTCGGACGTGAAGACCACGAGCGTGTCGTCGGCGATGCCCAGGGCGTCGAGCTGGTCGAGCAGTCGGCCGACGTTGGTGTCGAGCGTTTCGACCATCGCCGCGTAGGTCGGGTCGCTCTGCACCGTGCGGCGGGTGATGCGCTGGTGGCGCTTGTGCTCGCACGGAAACGGTTCGCCCACCTCGAACGGGTTTTGTTGGTCGAGCTCCATCGCCCTGGCTTTGGCCTGGTATTTCGCCACCAATTCCGGGGGCGCTTCGATGGGCGTGTGCACGAGGTAGTACCACAGGTTCAAGAAGAACGGCCGATCGGCGTCGCGCTGCGCAATGAGGTTCAGCGCCTCGTCGGTCAACCGGTCGGGCAGGTGTTCGCCGTCGGGCCCGTCGGGGAGCGTGGCGATGCGGTACGGGCTGAAGTAACCGTGGGCGGGCATGCCCCAGTCGCACCCGCCGAGGTTGACGTCGAAGCCGTGGCGGTCGGGCCAGTAGGGTTCACCGCCGAGGTGCCACTTGCCGACGTGCCACGTCTGGTACCCGCCGTCGCGCAGCGCCGCGGCGATCGAGTGTTCGCTGTGTGGCAGGTGGTCGATGTAGGGCACGTCGAGCAGCTTGCCTTGCGCGCTGCCGCCGATGTATTGGGTTACGCCCACGCGCGCCGGGTACTTGCCGGTCATCAGCGACGCCCGCGTCGGCGAACAGACCGGCGCCGCGGCGTAGGCGTCGGTGAACGCCATGCCCTCCGCCGCCAACCGGTCGATGTGCGGCGTCTCGTAAAACACGCTGCCCTGGCACGACAAATCCGCCCACCCCAGGTCATCAACGAGCACGAAAACAATGTTGGGTTGCGACATAAAACGTTTAGCGTGGTCGCCCGCGACCACCTCCGATGAATCAGCACCAGCTTAACCGATCTGCATCAGCCCGATCGCGACCAGCATCAGCAGCGTGTCGATCCACAGGCGCCGCCGCCACACGTTATCGAGGTGCGCCGGCTCGGGGAACACCGCCGCGACCGCCAGCATGAGAAACGTGTTGCTGGCGTACGTCGCGCCGATACCGAACAGCAACAGCCCGATCGCGACCAGCGCGCTGCCGATCTGATCGAACCGCAAGTCCCAATCTTTGCTGGCCTGGGCGATCATGCACACAATCGCGCCGCTCGAAACAAAGTGGGACAGCCACCACAGGCACGCCAGTGGACGTAACCACAGCGGGTGGATCGGCGAGTCCAACGCCAGAACCAGCCCCAACGGATACACGCGGTTCTTCGACCAGTTTTCCAGTCGTTTTAGAAACCTGTACTCTAAAAACGTCACGGGGATCATCGCCACGGCGCTGAGCACACAAGCCGTGATGTTCTCGGTTTCTATCCATACCACGAGTACCACAAGGGCCGAGGCGCTCGCGAAGCAGACCGCCACGAAGATGCACCACCAGAAGCCGATCCACGTCTCGATGCGTTCGTGTGTTTTCGCCAGCGCCTGCCTGATCATCGCGAGCCCCCGCGCGTGGTTGGCGTGGTCACTTAAGTGACCACGCCGCTCGATTACCGCTTTGCGGCGTCTTCCACGAACGCCTTCAACTCGCCCTTGAGCTTCGTCAGCGAGTCGGTGTGTGTGAACATCATGTGCCCCGCCTCGTAGTGGCCGATCGCGATCCGGTCGCGCATCGCCGGCAACTGGAACGTGTGGTCGACCGTGTAGTGGGCGGCGAAGTAGGGCGTGGCCAGGTCGTAATACCCCGCGGCGACGTATACTTTGAGTTTGGGGTTGGCGTTCATCGCCCGCCGCAGGTCGGTGGCGGTGTCGAGGTAGCGGTTGCGTGCGCCGAAGTCCCAGTTCAGCCGGGCGAGCACCTTGTACTCGCGGTCGGTCTTGAAGCCGAGCTCTTCGCGCACGTAGCGGTTGAACGCCCCGGTGAACCCGCCGTGCACGACGGCGTAGCTCGGGTCGCCGGCCGCGCCGTCCTTGTCGGTGACGAACCGCGCATCGAATCGGCCCACGTTCTTCTGCTCGGCCCGCAGCAGTTCCATGCCGAACGCGTGCTGCGGGATGCGCAGCTTGTGGTCGACGATCACCTGCCGGTCCAGCCCGGTCAGCGATGCGAGCTTGTCGATCAGCGCTTCGCGTTGGGCTTTGGGCAATGCTGCGCCGCGCATCAGCGCCGGGCCGTACACGTCGATCGCGTACCGCTCGACCTCGGGCAGCAGTTGGTCGAGTTTGCGCTCCTGCAATTCGTCGGGCAGTTGCTTGTGGTAGTGCGCCACGGCGGTGTAGGTCGGCAGGTACAGCTGATAGGGCAGGTCGTTGCCCGTCGCCCCGCGCAGCGTCTGAAAGTTCATCACCGCGGACACCAGCACGATGCCGTTGACGTAGATGCCCCGGCTCTGCTGCAAATGATTGGCCAGCCCGGCGGCGCGCGTCGTGCCGTAGCTCTCGCCCGCCAGCAGCTTCGGGCTCGCCCACCGGTCGTGGTACGTCAGGTATCGGCGGACGAACTGCCCGATCGAACGGATGTCGCCCTGCGTCGTGTGATACGTGCCGGCGTTGACCTTCTCTTCGGTGTGCGAGAAGCCCGTCGAGATCGGGTCGATGAATACCAGGTCCGTCGTGTCGAGGATGCTGCGCGGGTTTTCGACCAGCCGGTAGGGCGGGCCGACCGCCTCGCCCTTGTCTGTCAGCTCAACGCGCCGCGGCCCGAACGCGCCGAGGTGCAGCCAGATCGCGCTCGAGCCCGGCCCGCCGTTGAAGCAGAACATGACCGGCCGTTCGCCGAGGTCCTCGATCCCGTTGCGCGTGTAAGCGATGAAAAACATCTTCGCCTGCGGCTCGCCGTCGTCGTTCATCAACGGCATGTACCCCGCCGTCGCGGTGTACGCGAAGCGTTCGCCCGCCACGGTCACTTCGTGCTCGCTGACCTTCCACTTGAACCGCTCGGCCGGGTCCTTCTCGGCCTCGGGCGTCTTCTTGTCGTTGGGCTTCGCCTTCGGCGGGTCGGCGGGCTGGGTGTCCTGCGCGTAAGCGCACGAAGCGAGCGCGGTCATCAACGTGGCGAGCACGATCAGCGAGCGGAACGTCACCATGGCGCCTCCCGAGTCTGTGTGTAGGTCTGATTCATATTGAATCAAAGGTATTTCGACGAAGCGATCGCGTGGGCAGTTAATGAAGTCATAAAGCGATCGATACCGATCTCGTTCTCAGGTTCTTCGTATTCGCCCTGTGGGCCGGTTTCTTGTTCTGACAGAATCAGGCACGCGGCGTGATACAGGCGTTCACGGACCAACCTTTGGCACAGAAGCTCGTACCGTCGGACGTAGGACGCATCCACGAAGTCCTGAAAAACAGGATAGTGTGGCTGCTGAACTTTAACAGGCCTGAGCGACCGATCGCATTTTTTGACGAGAATCAGGTACCCAAGCCATGGCTGGGGGGAGCCCGCCAAGGCGCCTTCGCGATATGCGAGGTGGAGGTCGGTGGCGCTGCCGACGGCTTCTTCCATGCGGTTGTTGAAATTGTTGCTGAACGAAGGGCCGATGTGTGATTTGAACTCAACCGTCGCGATCAATTGGTCTCTGACCTTCGCCACGATGTCCCATTCCTTGGTGGCACGAAAATAGCCGGGCAGGATGGTCTGGTTCTTGGCGACGTACACATCAGATTCGGCTATTCCGTTTTCACATAGCAGTTGTTTGATCAACTGCACGAAGCCGTCTAACTGTTTGCCCCCGGTCACCGCTGCGCGAGCGCCCTGGTCTTTTTTGCCAGCTTTCTTGCCCTGCTTCCTGGATTGCTTGCCGCGTGTTTGCCAGAAGTGCGCAACCGCCTCTTTGACGCGGCGTTGTATGTCATTGTTGCTTGCCATCGGCGTGTTCCGGAAAAACATTGACGGTTGCGGTGCTGAAGAGATCGCGCACGTGCGCGTGAACACGTTGGCAACACATGCCAAAGTATTCCGGGTCGATCTCCGTGCCGATGCTGTTGCGGCCCCATTTGGCGGCGGCGATCGAAGTCGTGCCCGTGCCGAGAAACGGGTCCAGCACCGTGTCGCCCACAAAGCTGAACATCCGCACCAGGCGCTCGGCCAGTTCGAGAGGGTACGGGGCGGGATGGTTCCTGGTCGAAGCTCCGGTCACGCCTGACCATATCTGTTGGAACCACGTCTTGTGACTGGCCTCGGGGACGACGCTCAGGATACGGGCTTCTGCGCTTGGTTTGCGATAGCCCCCCGGCTTTCTTTCCATCAGGATGAACTCGATGTCGTTCTTGATCACGCCGTTCGGCTCGTAAGGCTTGCCCAAAAAGCCCCCCCCCCTGAACCGGTCGCTTCGTATTGCGCGTTCGAGATCTTGTGCCAGATGATGGGGGCGAGGTTGTCGTACCCCATCAGCCTGCATCTTTCTTGAATAGATGCGTGAAGGGGGACAACGGTGTGGCGGCCGTTGTTCTTCCTTCGTGACAGGCAAACATCGCCGACGACGCAGATCAACCTCCCGCCCGGGACCAGCGCGTCGTACACCTGGGACCAGACCTTGTCCAGCGAGCCCAGGAAATCTTCGTATCCCTCGATGTGCCCCAGTTGTTGGCCGTGTTCCCGGTATTTCTTCAGCGTCCAATACGGGGGCGAAGTTATCACGAGGTGAACACTGGAAGGTTTCAGGTGTGTCATCTCTCTCGCATCGCCCTGATGGAGTGAATGCGTGGTGGGGATGTGTTGGATCGCAGTCTCGATCTCTCGGATCAGCGTATCGTCGCGAGCGATCTTTGGGATCAAGGTGTCTGAAAGGTTGTCACAATCAATTGTGTCTGGAACGAAGTCGCGTAATCGGGTTGAATCGAGCTTGGTCATAACGGCGTTGTGGTGTTGATGAGCGTTCGTGTATCGCGTGTGTATCTTACCTGATCCGTGTTACCGGCTCTTGCGCTTGCGGTCCTTTTTCTTTCGCTTCGAGCGGGACTTCTGCTTGATCTGTGCGCCGCCGCGGCTGCCCATTGCGGCGAGGTCCTGCTTGCCCAGGTCGCGCATCGCGCGCAGCTTCTGCAACCCCGACATGCTCGACATCTGCTTGGTCATCGCGCTGACCATGTCGAAGCTCTTGACCAGTTGGCTGACGTCCTTGGTCTCCGTGCCCGAGCCGCGCGCGATCCGCCGGCGGCGGGACTGGTTGAGCAGGTCCACGTCCTTCCGCTCGTCGCGGGTCATCGACTGGATGATCGCCTCGGTCTGGTTCAGCTGCGAGTCGTCGAGGTCGAGGTCTTTCATCTGGGCCCCGACGCCGGGCAGCATGCCCAGCAGCGACTTCATCGAGCCCATCTTCCGGACCTTGCGGAGCTGGCCGAGGAAGTCCTCCATGGTCATCTTGCCCGCGGCCATCTTCTCCTGAAGCTTCTCCGCCTCCTCCTGGCTGATCTGCTCCTGGGCTTTTTCGACCAGCGAGACCACGTCGCCCATGCCCAGAATCCGCGACGCCATGCGCTCGGGGTGGAACTCTTCGAGGCCGTCGAGCTTCTCGCCGGTGCCGACGAACTTGAGCGGTTTGCCCGTGACGGCCTTGACGCTCAGCGCCGCGCCGCCGCGGGTGTCCGAGTCGGTCTTGGTGAGGATCACGCCGTCGAGTTCGAGCTGTTCGTTGAAGGCCTTGGCGCTGTTGACCGCGTCCTGGCCGGTCATCGCGTCGATGACGAGGTAGATCTCGTGCGGGTTGAGCGCCCGGTTGACCTGGCGGAGTTCGTCCATCAGGTCGTCGTTGATGTGCAGTCGCCCGGCGGTGTCGAGCAGCACGACGTCGCAGCCGGCCTTGCGCGCGGCGTTGACGGCGTTGCGCGCGACCTTCACGGCCACGCCCACCGCCTTGCCGTACTCGGCGCACTTCTCCGGCTCGCCGTAGAACCGCACCGTGCCGCCGCCGCTGATTTCGGACTCGACCTGCTCGGTGAGCGTGCGCAGCTGCTCGACCGCGGCGGGGCGCTGGAGGTCGCACGCCGCGAGCATCACGTTCTTGCCGCGCTTCTTCAAAAGCGCCGCCAGCTTGCCGCAGGTGGTCGTCTTCCCGCTGCCCTGAAGGCCCGACATCATCACGATCGTCGGGCCCGGCTGGACGTACATGATGCCCGCCATGTCCTCGCCGCCGCCCATCGTGCGGACGAGTTCGTCGTGCACGATCTTGATCATCAGCTCGCCGGGCTTGAGCGAGCTGAGCACCTCGGTGCCCACGGCCTGCTCGGTCACGCGGTCGCAGAAGCCCTTGACCACGTCGTAGTGCACGTCGGCTTCGAGCAGGGCGGTGCGGACCTCGCCCATCGCCTCGCGGACGTTGGTGTCGGTGATCCGGCCGCGACCGGAGAGCTTCTTGAAGGTCTGCGAAAACTTTTCGGATAACGAATCAAGCATGGCGTATCACTGTCTACGGGTGAACGATCGTGCAAACAGGCTAGTTTAGCAGATCGTCGGGGTCGTAGCTCAGCGGGCGGGCGGCCGCCATCTCGCCGATTTCGCGTGCCACGGCGGCGGCGGATCGGCCGTTGGCGAGGGTGGGGTCGGCCGCGATCGCCGCCCGCAGCAGCGCGACCTTCTCGCGCGTGCTCACCGCCCCGGCCCGGGCGCTGGCGCGCAACATGATGTGGCACATTTCCAGCGCCTTTGCCCGCCCGCGCTGGCCGGCCGGCCGACGCCGCAGGCCCAGCGGGTCGATCAGCACCGGCTGCTGGTTCTGCGTCCGGCACGCTTCGTCGATCAGCAGGTTGGTGGGTTTGTGGTCGCGGTTGATGTAGCCCGCCGTAGTGAGCCGGCCGAGCTGGTCGCCGACGGCGCGCGCGACGCGCAGGCGTGTGTCGGCGTCGTCGACCTGACCGATCGCGTCTTGCAGCGTCGGCGCGTCGACGTAGGGGTACAACAGCGTTTCGCCACGCGGCACGAGTACCGGCACGAGCGTGCGGATGCCGATGGTGTGCAACCGCTCGGCGGCCCGGCGTTCGCGTTGCGCGGTGTTCATGCCGAATAGGCCGTACACCGCCGACACCACGCGCGGCAGGTGGTAGGTTTTAACCACGCACCGCCCGTCGCCGTGGCGCACCAGCCGCACGGTGGACCGGCGGTCTTGCTTGAAGGTGCGCTCGGTCTCGGCCTTGCCGTCGGCGACCGCCCGCACGATCGCGGCCATGTCGGGTTCGTGGGCCATGGCATGAGCGTAACGGGTCGGCCGACCGGCGTCACCCGGCTTTGGATTGACAACCGCATAGGCGTCCGAGAGGATTCCCCGGCATGAGACAGCTCCTGTGGAACCTGTTGGCCACCGGTCACCGCGACTCGATCGTCCGCAAGCTTCGGCAGATGGAGTACCTGCTGCCGACCGCTGAGACGCGCTTCGCGATCCCGTTCACGCTCAAGGGCCGCGGCCACTTCCGCAGCATCCGCCCCCGCCAGACCCCCACGGAAATCCTCCGGCTCTACCAGGCGGTTTGTGCGTTGAACCCGCAGACCGTGTTGGAGATCGGCACCGCCAAGGGCGGGACGCTTTACCTGTGGGCGCAGGCCGCGACCCGGGACGCCGTGCTCGTTTCGGTGGACCTGCCCGGCGGTCAGTTCGGGGGCGGGTACCTGCCTTGCCGAATCCCCTACTACCAGGCCTTCGCCCGCGAGGGCCAGACCCTCACGCTCCTGCGCGAAGACTCACACGCACCCCAGACGCTCGACAAGACCCGCCAAGCGCTCGGCGATCGCCGGGTGGACTTCCTGTTCATCGACGGCGACCACCTCTATCCCGGGGTGAAGGCCGACTTCCTCCAGTACGGCCCGCTCGTCAGGCCGGGTGGGCTGATCGGTTTTCACGATATCATGCCGGCCCCGCACGACCCCGACATCCAGGTCTCGCAGCTCTGGCAGCAACTCGGCGCGCACTTCGAGACGCAGGAGTTTGTCGATACCGACCACACCAACCGGCAGATCGGCATCGGCTTGGCCAAGGTGCCCGACACGGGTTTCCCCACCGACCTTCAGCTGACCTGAGCGCGTGCGCCGTCGGCTTCGAGCAACTCACGGAACAACGCGGTGAGCCGGCGTGCGGCGCTGGCCATGCTGTAATGCTCGATCGCCCGTTGCCGGCCCGCCGCGCCCATGGCCAGGGCGGCGTCGCGGTCTGCGCACAGCGCGGCGATCGCGTCGACCCACCCGTCGTCGTGGTGCGCGTGGTAACCGGTGACGCCGTGCTCGACGATCTCGCCGTTGGCGCCGACGGGGTCGCAGATGGTCGGCAGGCCGGCGGCCATGTATTGCAGGAGCTTGAACCCGCACTTGCCGCGCGTCCACGGCTCGTCCGGCAGCGGGCCGAGCCCGATCCCGCTGGTGCGGAGCAACCCGGCCTCTTCCGCCGAGCTCCACGGCTTGTTGTCGATGTCCAGCACGTCGGACCGCAGCGCGAAGTCGGCGATGATGCGGAGTTGGAGGCCGGGCACCTCCCGGGCGGCGCGTTCGAGCGTGGGGATCAGTGTTTCGATGTACGGGCGGGTGCTCTGGCTGCCGATCCACACGAGCCGACGCGGGTCGTAACCGGCCGGGTCGGCCGGCTCGTAGCGGCCGGTGTCCAGCGTGGTGGGCAGCACGCGCACGTCGGCGTTGTGCTTGAGCGCGGCTTCGGCGAGCGTGGCGTTGCCGGCGAGCACGACGTCGCTGCGCCGGCACATCGCGCCGAACCCCCGCATCCGGCCGGGCGACGGGCCGTGGGGCGTGGTGTAGATCGCGTCGTCGAAATCGAACACGAGCCGCCGCGCCGCCCGCCGCAGCAACCCCCGGAACGGCCCCGAGAACGTTCGCCGCAAGGCCACGGTCACCGCGGCCCGCTTGACCTGGCGCAGCAGTCGCAGCTGGTGCGCTGCGCCGCCGCGCACGCTCAGGTGCGTCGGCTCAAAACCCTCGGCGCGCAACGGCTCGAAGTAGGCCAGGGCGCGATACCGGGTCGAGGCCGCGGCCTCGCTCTTGGAAAGAAACAGGATCGGGGTTCGGTCGGCACGGTCAGGCATCGCCGCCATCATACCAACCCCCGGGCTCGGGCGGCCGACGCGGGATCGCTCAGCCCACCGACGAGTCGCGCTGCAGCACGGGCGGGTAGCCGAGCGATTCGTTGAGCCGACCGGCCACGCGGTCGAACTGCGACAGCTGCTCGTCGGTCAGCTCCTGCATCCAGCGTTTGTCGACGAACGTCTTCGGGTCGCTCTTGAGGTAGAACTCGCGGCTGGGGAGGATCGATTCCTTCTTCGTGTCGGCCAGCGGCGCTTCGACGACCTCGTTCTCGTGCGTGCGGTACCACATGCTCTTCACGCCGTGCTGGTGGGCCACGGCCTGCAACGCGGTGCCGCCGCCGATGAAGTGGTGCTGCTGGAGCCAGTACTCGAGCATCGACTCGTCGTAGGCCATGCCGGCGAACTCACAGATCTCGCGCACGTAACGCGGCCGGTCGGAGACCAGCGTCTCGTAGTGCATGTACTTGACCGAGTCGGCCGGCTGGCGGTCGAGGTGCCGCCGCTTCTTGCGGATGGTGCGCTTCCAGCTCTTCGAGATGTAGGCGACGGACTGGTAGGGGCGTTTGCGCAGGCCCGAGGCGAGGATCGCGCGCCCGTCGCGCCACAAGCCGATGGTGCGCACGGTGATGTGTGGTGGGCGCATGGCCTTGAGGAACCGCCGGGAGTTGTTGACGATCAGGTAGCGTTTGCCGGTGATGCGGGCGAGCTGCTCGAAGGGGTTTTCGCTCGACTTGAGCTTGAACCGCGACCAGACCTCGCAGCCGTCGCCTTCGAACACGCACAGCGGGCGTTTGAGCTTGGCGATGTGGTCCATCTCGCCGATGCTGAACGCGTCGGGGTTCGAGCCGAGCACGAGGTTGAGCCAGGTCGTGCCCGAGTAGGACGAGCCGACGATGTGCACGACCACGATTTCGTTTGGTGCGGTGTTCATGGCGGGACGTTGGGCGGGGCGTCGGATCGCGTGCGCCACGAGTGGGAATAGGTTCTAACCTATTGTGGCGCAAGCACCTCGCGGTTATCCTTAATCGCAAAATAATTGTTTTTAGCCGTTTAACCAATTATAGCAAGTATCAAAAACGCCCGCGCCGCGACCGATCCTATGTGTGAAACCGGCTCGCCGCGGACGCGATGTTCGTCGCTCGAAGGGTCAGCGCCAGCATGACGCAGTTCGTTTGCCTCAAGTCGGACGGTTGGACGATGTGGGTCGATCGCAACTTCGTCGGCGAGCTGGATGCGCGCGACCCGTTGGATTGCCTGCGGTCTCTTGCGCGGGGCGAGATGCGCAACCGGCCGATGGCGGACGTCTGGTGCATCGATTGCAACGCCGGCCCTTGCTACGTCAAGCACTTCAAGCCCGTGCCCGGCCACGGCGGCTTGTGGCGCAGGCTGCGCCGGCTGATCCGCCGATCGCTGGCGTTGCACTGCATGCGGGTCGCCGAGCGTATGCGGCGCACGGGCGTCGCCACCGCGCCCGTGGTTTTGGCGGGCCGGCGTCGGGTCGGGCGTCGGCGCGAACACGTGCTGGTGACGCGCGACGTGCCCGGCGAGAACCTGCAGGCGGCCCTGTTCGCAGCCGACAGCCGCACCGAGCAGCGCCGGTTGGTCGAGCTTGCCGCCGAGCACATCGCCGCGCTGCACCGCGCGGGGTTCGTGCACGGCGACCTGCTGCCGGGCAACCTCATCGTCAGCCCCGACCGCGCGCAGCTGAGCTTTGTCGATAACGACCGCACCACGGTGCGCCCGGCCCCGCTCGCCAGCCGTGGCCGCCGGCGCAACGTCGAGCAGATCGTTTACCGGCTGTACGCGACCACGCGTGCCGAGGTGACCCGCGCGTTCATCGAACGCTACTGCCGATCCATGGGCATGGGCCGCGCCCGCGCACGCCGGTTCGAGCACCACGTGCTGCAACACGTCCGCCAACGCCTGGCCGCCGGCCCGCGCGATCGGCACTGGCAGAAAATGGTCACCACCCCGTAAGCTTTCCCACAGCCCCGGTCAGCCGATGACGTTTCGCAACACCTCGCACACGCGCGCGACGTCGCCCTCGTTCAAACACAGCGCAGACGGCAGGTTCACCCCGCAACGCGCCAGTCGGTAGGCCGTCGCGTTGCGCTCGGCGGCGCGCTGCGCTTCGCCGGTGTCGCGGTACGCGGGGATCGAGCTGAGCGGCGCAAAAAACGGCCGCGTGTCGACGCCGCGCCCGTCGAGCCGATCCATCAGCGCCCGGCTCGTCAGGCCCAGCGCCCCGCCCAACACCACGGTCGTCATCCAATAACTGTTGTGCACGCCCGCCGGTTCGGCGTTGAGCGAAAGGCCGTCGATGCCGCGCAGCCGCGCGTGGTACCAACCGAAGATGTCGCGCTTGCGGGCGACCAGTTCGTCGACCCGTTCGAGTTGCGCCAAACCGACCGCGGCCTGCACGCCGCTCATCTTGTACTTGAACGCGACTTCGCTGTTCTGAAAATACTTATCGCCCGGCGGTCGGCCGTGATCCCGCAAAAACATCATGCGCTCGTGCAGGTCGTCGCGATCGGTCACCACCATGCCGCCCTCGCCGGTGCTCAGCGTCTTCGAGCCGTGAAAGCTGAACACGCCCGTGTCGCCGAACGCGCCGGCGGGGCGGTCGCCCAGCCGCGAACCGATCGCCTCGGCCGCGTCTTCGACCAGCGCCAGGCCGTGCGCTTCACATAATTCACGGATCGTCGGCAGGTCGGGCATCGAGCCGTACAAATCGACGGCGATCACCGCTTTCGTGCGCTGCGTGAGGCACGCCGCCACGCTCTCGGCGGTCAAACACCACGTCGCCTCATCGACGTCGGCAAACACCGGCGTCGCGCCGACATAACTAATCGGCGCCGCCGACGCGATCCACGTCACGTCGGGCACGATCACCTCGTCGCCCGCGCCCACGCCCAGCGCCGCCAGCGACAGGTGGATGCCCGCCGTGCAATGCGGCAGCGCGATCGCGTGCTTCACGCCCACGTGTCGCGCAAACGCATCTTCAAACCGTTTCGTGTAGCGCCCGGCTTGCCCGTAGCAATCGCCCCGCGCCGCGTCGGCCGCGTACTCGGCCTCGCGCTGCGTCAACCACGGCCCGGCCACGGGGATGCGATCCATCGTCAATCCCTCACGCAACGCAGGTAACCGTTCGGCGCAACCGTGAGCAGCAGCTTGCCGTTGTACTCCGCGTCCAACTCGAAGCGGTCGGTGCCCTGCAAGAACTTCCGCACGGCGGTCATCGGGTTGTCGCCCACGCCCCACGGCCGATCGGGGAACGCGTCGCCCGGCAACCATTCGACGACCGTATCGAACACCACCAGGTAGCTGCCGCGCGTCACCAGCGGGCCGTACAACTCGAGCTCTTGCAGCACGTGCGCCTCGGCGTGGTTCGAATCGAGCACCACCAGCACACGCTCGGCACGCCCGGCGTGGTCACGCACTTGGTCGACAATCGCCGGGTCGACCGACGAGCCCTCGAGCATCGTGATCCGCTTGCACATCGGGTGCGCCTCGATCGCCTCGCGGTTGTGCGGGCGGATGTCGACGTCGATGCCCAACACCCGGCCGTGGCCGATCAGTTCGAGCAACGAGGCGTAAAACACCAGCGACCCGCCGTGCGCGATGCCGGTCTCGATGATCAGGTCCGGCTTGACGCGCCACACGATCTCCTGCATCGCTGTGATGTCTTCGGGGTACTGGATGATCGGCCGACCCAACCACGAAAAATTGTAGCTGTAGCGATGCTCGGCCGAGCGCACCATCAGCTCGCGGCGCAGGGCGTCGACCTCGCCGTCCGCGGCCATGCGGTCGATCTGCGCCTGGCTTTTCGGGTCGTGTGCGTTCATGCGTTACCGGTTCCCGCGCTCGCAGATCACCATGCGGATCGGGCTGAAGTTGCCGAACGGCGGCAGCTTGGGCGCGAGCCGGTGGATATCGTGTTGGTAGTCGGGCTGCTCGCCGCGCACCTGACACATCGCCGAGTACACCACGCGCGTCGCGTAGTAGTACGCGCTGGCAAAGTCGTGAAACGTCACCCGCTCAAAGTGTTCGCCGGCCCGCTCGCGAAACTCGTCTTCGCGGAAGAACAGGTTGTGCCAGCGCACCGGGATCTCGGGGAGGCCCACCGCGGCGCGGGCGATGTTCATCGCGTCCTGGCCCTCTACGAAGTTCTCGACCGCCACGTAACGCCCGCCCGGCTTGAGCAGCGACGCGATGTCGCCGATCGCCGCGTGCTGTGCATCGGGCGTTTCGAGGTTGATCAGGCAACGCGTGGTCATGATCACGTCGAACCTTACGCCGCCGACCGCTTGGCGCAGGGCCGTCGCATCGCCCTGTTGGAAACGCACACGCTGTTGCAAATCCGGTGAGTCGGCGAGGCGTTGTGCGGCGAGCTCGACCATCGCGTCGGCGTAGTCGATGCCGGTCACGTCGAACCGTGGCAGGTTGCGCGCCACGTGCAGCGTCGTGTACCCGTCGCCGCAGCCGACGTCGAGCATCGTCGCGCCTCCGGGCAGGTCGAACGATCGCAGCGCCTCGGTGACCGTCGCGTGTTCCAGCTCGCGCAGGTACACGTCGTTGGTCGTGGCGGTCACGTCGCCGTTCGATTCCGCGGCCCGCTGCTGCCAGTATTGCCTGATCTTTTCCGCCATCCGTCGCCACGGCCCTTACGGGTTGAAGTCCTCGAACGCGCGATCGCGCGGTGACACATGCACCGGTTCGCTCGGCCATTCTATCCCAAACGCCGGGTCGTTCCATCGCACGCCGCGCGCCGACTCGGCGTGGTACGCGGCGCCCATCAGGTAGTGCACCTCGGTGTCGTCGGCGAGCGTGATAAAGCCGTGGGCGCAACCCTCGGGGATGTGCAGCGCCCGGCGGTTGTCGGCCGAGAGGGTTTCGCCGTGCCACCGGCGGTACGTCGGCGAGCCGGGTCGCAGGTCGACCGCCACGTCGAACACTGCGCCGCGCGTGACGCGCACGACCTTCGACTCGGCGTGCGGCTCGGCCTGGTAGTGCATGCCGCGCAGCGTGCCGGCGTGGGTGTTGTACGACACGTTGCACTGCACGACGTCGGCGTTCATGTTCAGCGCGGCGAACGCGTCGCGGCAGAAGCTGCGCGCGAACCAGCCGCGTTCGTCGGTAATCGGCTCGAGGTCGATCGTCATCACGCCGGGCAACGGGGTCGGTTCGATACGCATGTCGTTACACCAATCGCGGCTCGGGGATCGGAACAATGAACTTGCCGCCGCGCCGGCGGTACTCGGCTTGTTGGGCAAGGATTTCGTCGGCGAAGTTCCAAGTCAGCAGCAGCACCGC
The DNA here is from genome assembly GCA_028282805.1 of Phycisphaeraceae bacterium. GTDB lineage: Bacteria > Planctomycetota > Phycisphaerae > Phycisphaerales > Zrk34 > JANQHD01. The sequence continues at coordinate 101,248 of JANQHD010000027.1, forward strand.
GTCGGGCATGCGCTCGACGAGCACGGCGGGGTCTTCGATGGGCAGGTGCGTGCCGGGCGTGAGCTTGCCCTGCTTGTGCGGCGAGCGGTCGACGACGTAATCGATCTCGCCGCGCCCGAGGCCGAAGTAGTTCAGCAGCGTGCTGCCCTTGGCCGACGCGCCGTACGCGGCGATCGTCTGCCCGGCCCGTTTGAGTTCGGCGACCTGGCTGCGCAGCGCCTCGCGCAGTTGCGCGGTGCGCTCGGCGAAGTTTGCGTAGTAGCCGGGGCGGTCGAGGCCGAGCGTTTGTTCTTCGTCGAGCAGTTGCGCGACGGTGTCGTCGGGCACGCCGTGGTGTTGGGCGTGCACCTGGAGCGTGCCGCCGTGGATGGGCACGCGTTCGGCGTGCGTGGGGGTCAGGCCGTGGCGTTCGAACAGGTGCGACAGGGCGGTCAGCGAGAAGTAGCACAGGTGTTCGTGGTAGATCGTGTCGAATTCGACGTGGTCGATCATGTCGCGCACGTACGGCGCTTCGAGCAGGTAGAGGCCGTCGTCGGCGAGCAGCGTGGCGACGGCGGCGACGAAGCCGTTGAGGTCGGCGACGTGGGCGAGCACGTTGTGTGTGTGGATCACGTCGGCGGTGCGGCCGCCGGCGCGCAGGCGTTCGGCGAGGTCGAGCGAGAAGAAGTCGTTGACCGTGTCGATGCCCTTGTTGCGCGCAACGGCGGCGATGTTGATCGCCGGTTCGACGCCCAGCACGTTCACGCCGGCCGCGGCGTAGTGTTGCAGCAGGTAGCCGTCGTTCGACGCGGGCTCGACGACGAGGTGTTGGTGGTTCAGCTTGCGCTCGGCGATCGTGCGTTCGGCCAGCGCCTTGGCGTGCGCAACCATCGTGTCGGAGAACGAAGAGAAGTACGGGTAATCGCTGAACAGCTGGCCGGGCGGCACGGTCTCGTCGATCTGCACGAGCGCGCAGCCGGGGCAGAACACCAAGCGCAGCGGGTAGGTCGGTTCGGGCAGTTCGAGCTGGGTGTCGGCGAGCAGCGCGTTGGCCAACGGGGTGCGGCCGAGGTCGAGGATCGTTTCACACGACGCGCGGCCGCACGACCGGCAATGGAAGGTGGCGGGGTTCATGCGTCGCGGCTCAAAAAGTCGGTGTACCACGCGATGGTTCGGTTTAAACCCTCGGCGAGCGTGAAGCGGGGCGACCAGTTCAACTCGGCGCGGGCGCGCGAGGCGTCGAGCGATTGCTCGAGGATTTCGTGCGCGGCTTCGTTGCGGATGTCGAGTTCGAGGTCGCTGTTCATCGCTTCGAGCACGGCGGTCGCGATCGCGGTCACGCTCATCGGCTTTTCGTCGGAGAAGTTGAACGCCCGGCCGGCGAGCTGCGGGCGTTCGGCGAGCTGTTGGGCGAGGCTCAGGTAAGCCGCCACGCCGTCTTCGACGTAGATGTAGTCGCGGACGAGCTTGCCGTCGCTGCGGATGACGGGGTTCTCGTGGCGTAGCACGGAGCGGATGGTGCCGGGGATGATGCGGTTGAAGTTCAGGTCGCCGCCGCCGTAGAAGTTGCCGCAGCGTGTGATGGCGACGGGGGTTTGGTAGGTGTTGGTGTAGGTGGCGCCGATCAGGTCGGCGCAGCTTTTCGACACGTCGTACGGGTGGGCGCCTTGGAGCGGCATGGCTTCGTGGTAGGGCACGGTGGGCTGGTCGCCGTAGGCCTTGTCGGACGAGGCGAGCACGACGGATTTGACGAGCGGGCTGCGGCGGACGGCTTCGAGCAGCACCCACGTGCCGCGGACGTTGGACTCGAAGGTGGAGATGGGGTTGCGGTTGGCCACGCCGACGATGGTTTGCGCCGCGAGGTGGATGACGGTGTGGGTTTCGTACTCGCCGAGGGCGCGTTCGATCAGGGGTTGGTCGCACAGGTCGCCGTGCACGACTTTCACTTTGTTGATGAGTTTGTCGCTGAGCAGCACGGACTGGGGCACGTGGTCGCGGACGAGGCAGACGACGTCGGCGCGGGCGTCGACCAGCTCACGCACGAGCCAGCCGCCGAGCAGGCCGGTGGCGCCGGTGACGAAGACCGGTCGGTCTTGCCAGTAACGTGTCGGGTCAGTCATGCCAGAGCTTCCATGGTGCGTTGCGCTCGGCCCAGCGGCGGTTGAGCAGTTCGACCTCGCGCGGGGTGTCCATGCACTGCCAGAAGCGCGTGTGCCGGAACGCGGCCAGCTTGCCATCGGCGGCGATGCGCTCCAGCGCATCGACTTCGAGGATGGTGGCGGGCCCGTCGAGGTAGTCGGCGATCTGCGGTTCGACGACCATGAACCCGCCGTTGATCCAGCCCTCGCCGATCTGTGGTTTTTCGGAGAACTCGCGGACGCGGTCGCCGTCGAGCAGCAGGCCGCCGAAGCGCGCCGGGGGGCGGACGGCGGTGACGGTGGCCAGTGCGCCGCTGGCCTGGTGGAAGGCGATCAGTTGGTCGAGGTTGACGTCGCTGAGGCCGTCGCCGTAGGTGAGCAGGAAGCGTTCGTTGCCGAGCTTGGGCATGACGGCTTCGAGTCGGCCGCCGGTCATGGCGTCGAGGCCGGTGTCGATCAGTTGGACGCGCCAGTTCTCGCGGTGGGTTTGTGCGAAGGCGGTGTTGCCGGTGGCCATGTCGATGTCGAGGTCGCTGTTGAGGGCGTGGTAGTCGAGGAAGAAGCGTTTGATGGTGTGGCCCTTGTAGCCGAGGGCGATGACGAACTCGCGGTGGTCGAAGTGGGCGAAGTGTTTCATGATGTGCCAGAGGATGGGGCGTGAGCCGACCTCGACCATCGGTTTGGGGATGCGTTCTGTGGTTTCGCCGAGCCGGGTGCCGTAGCCGCCGGCGAGGATCACGACCTTCATGTGGGTCCGCCTGCTTGTGTTGCCGCGCGTTCGGCCCATACTATAACCCATCGGCACCCCGTTCGGAGGTGCGTTTGCGAAGCAAGTCGATGAACCGATTGCGGTGTACAGCATGAGCGTGCCACGCCGGAGCCGGCCGCCGGTGGTCGCGGGTCGTTTTTATGAGGCGGACCCGTCGCGCTGTCGCGCGGACGCGGCGGCGTGTTGCGGCGGTGCGGCGGGGGTCGAGCTGCCGGGCGTGCTGGTCGGCGGCGTGGTGCCGCACGCGGGGTGGGTGTGCAGCGGCCGGGTGGCGGGGCTGACCTGGCGGGCGCTGGCCGAGCGGAGCGGGGCGCGCACGGTGTTTTTGACCGGCTCGGTGCACACGGTGGAGCTGGCCGGCCCGGCGCTCGACACGAACGACGTGTGGTCGACGCCGTTGGGTGAGGTCGAAATCGACGGCGCGCTGCGCGACGCGATCGCGGGGCTTGACGGGTTTGGCGTGCGAGAAGATGCGCACACGCTCGAGCACGCGCTCGAGGTGGAGCTGCCGATGCTGTTGCACGCGTTCGGCGAAGGGGTGCGGTTCGTGCCTTGCATGATACCGCCGCATGGCGATGCGCCGCGGTGGGGCGGGGCGCTGGGCGGGTTGCTGCGCGGGTGGGGTGAGGGGGTGTTGGTGGTGGCGAGCAGCGACCTGACGCACTACGGGCCGAATTACGGGTACACGCCCGCCGGCGGGGGCGAGGCGGGGTACGCGTGGGCGCACGGGGAAAACGATCGCGGCTTCATCGAGCGGGTCGAACGGCTCGACGCGGGCGGGGCGCTGGCGCACGCGGGGGCGAACCGCAGCGCGTGCGGCGGCGGGGCGGTGGCGGCGGTGGTCGCCGCGGCCAAGGCGCTGGGCGCCGAGCGGGGTTACACGCTGCTGCACACCGACTCGGCGAAAGAGCTGGAGAAGATCGGCCACCACGACCGGGCCAACTCGGTGGGGTACGCGTCGATCGTGTTCGGGTGAAAACGCGGCAACGCCGCGGCGCTCAATGTGCGGCGCGGTACGATGGGGGCATGACGCGAGAAGGCGGGCGAGCTCGTTGGCGGCGGTTTGTTGTGACGTCGGTTGTGTTGTTGGTCGTGGCGGTCGGGTGCGGGCTGTGGTTCAAAGACGACGTGGCGCAGGCGGTGCGTTTGCGGCGGTTGGTGCGGCAGGCGGAGCAAGGCACGCCCGCTCAGCGCGCCGCGATCGCGCAACAGGCGGGCGCGTGGGCGCTCGAAGAGCGCGCGGTTTGCCGATCGGGCGGGTTTGAAGCGTTGTTGGACGTGTTGATGCGCGAGGGGCGGTCGGGCGTGCGTTTGCGTGCGCTGCGCACGAACCTGCTGATCGGGCGGGCGGAGATGCCGGGCGACCTGGCGAACGACGACGACCCGCTGATCGCGCGTCACGCGCACATCATCGAATCGTTGACCGGGGCGTGCGCGTGCCCTTGGCCGACGGACGTGCTGATGCCGCCCGATTGGCGCGGGCTGCCCGACGAGGCGGGGCGTGTGCTCGGCCGGTACGAGTCGGCGGCGCCGGGCTCGCTCGCGGTCGATTCGTTCGAGGGTTTGCCCGATTTGGCGTTGGTGTTTGCGGTGCGTGCGGCGCGTGAGGCGACGGTCGATGACCTTTGGCCGGCGCTGGGCAGCGAGCACGCGTCGGTGCGGCACGCGGCGCTGCTGGTGGCGGTCGAGCGGTTCGATGAGGCGGCATGCGAGCAGTTGGCGCGCGATTTGATGGGCACGTCGCACGACGAGCACCGCATGAGCGGGGCGTTGTTGGTGGGGTTGCTCGGCGAGCCGGGGCACGTGGTGGAAGACCAGTGGCGGCGCGAGCGGGTGTGGCTGGTGCGTCAGCACCTGGCGGCGGCGCGGTACATGCTGGGCGTCGACGACGGTTGGGCGGACGGGCCGGCGCAGGGGCTTTTGGTGCGGCGCGACTTTGCCGACAGCGCGGTGTGGCTGGCGATGCTGCACCGCGGCGATCGGCGGGCGCTCGACGGGGTGTTCAAGCCGTTCGAGTCGAACGCGGGCGAGTTGGTGGACCTGCTTGACCGCCGGCGGTTTGTTTTTGTGTTGCGGCGGTACGTGCCCGAGTTGCCGGAGTTTTGGCTGTACGCCGAGGTCGATACGCAGCGCGACATGGCGGACATGTTGCAGGATTGGTACTTGTTGCACCGTAACCGGCTGGTTTTTGATGAAGGCGCGAGGGTGTTTCGGGTCGGTCGGTGAATCCGTTAAGATCGAATGCGTGATGGCAAAACGCAAACCCAAAGTCGTGCTTACCGAACACCTCGACGAGGTGTGCGCCGAGTGGTTAGCCGAGCGTGTGAACCTCGTGCGGCAGGGGCACGACGATATCGAGGCGCTCAACAAACAACTCGCCGCGGCCGAGGGGTTGGTGGTGCGCACGTACACGCAAGTCAACCGCAAGCTGCTGGCCGCGGCGCCGAAGCTGAAGGTGGTGGCGCGGGCGGGGGTAGGGCTCGACAACGTCGATTTAAAGGCGTGTAAGAAGGCGGGGGTGCGGGTGGTGTACACGCCCGACGCGAACACGCAGGCGGTGGTCGAGTACATGTGGGGGCTGATCGCCGACGCGGTGCGGCCGCGGCATTACCTCGAGCAATACGTGCCGCCGCCGAAGTTTCACGAGCTGCGGCAGGTGCATGTCGGCCGACAACTCGACACGATGACGCTGGGCGTGCTGGGCATGGGGCGCATCGGCCGGCGCGTGGCGGAGGTGGCGCACGCGATGGGGGTGCGCGTGCTGTACAACGACCTGTTAACCCGGCGTGAGCTGAAGCTGGACGACGATGAGCCGAGCGAGTTCGTCGACAAGGCCACGCTGTACAAGCGGTCGGACATACTCGCCATACACGTCGACGGCCGGAAGGAGAACAAACAGTTGATCAACGCCGAAGTGCTCGAGCAGATCAAGCCCAGTTGCGTGTTGATCAACACGGCACGGGGCATGCTGATCGACAACGACGCGCTGGTCGAGTGGGCGAAGCGTGTCGAAGGCGAGGGGGGCGTAGCGTACTTGGACGTGCACGACCCCGAGCCCCCGCCGGACGATTACCCGTTGTTTGGTTTGCCGAACGTCAAGCTGTTGCCGCACCTGGCGTCGCGCACGCCCGAGGCGATGGCGAACATGAGCTGGGTGGTGCGTGATGTGGTGCGTGTGCTCGAGGGCGACGAGCCGCGGTACCCGGCGGTGTAAGGTGGAGCCCGGCCCTGCGGGCCGTCGCTAAACGGGCGGGGTCATTGGATCAAACGCAACAGTTCGTCGGGCGCATCGATGAGGTGGTGCGCGCCGGCGGCTTGCAGTTCGGCGCGACCGCGCAGGCCGTAGGCGGCGCCGACGGCGATCATGCCGGCGTTGCGGGCGGTTTCCATGTCGACGTCGCTGTCGCCGACGAACGCGCAGTCGCCCGGCGCCACGCCCATGTGCTGGGCCAGCGCCAGCGCGACGGTGGGGTCGGGCTTGATCGGCACACCGGGCTTCGCCCCGGCGACCTCGGCGAACCGCCACTGACCGAACAAACGCGCCACCACGTCGACGGTCGGTTCGTGCGGCTTGTTCGACAGCACGCTGAACGGCGTGCCGCTCGCGGCCAGCGCGTCGAGCAGGCGGTCGGCGCCCTCGTACGGCCGGCTCGCCTCGCCGCCGTGGGTCATCAGCACGGGCAGGTAGCGCTCGAGCACGTCGCCGGCGAGGTGGTGCTTATCATCGGGCAGGGCGCGTTCGACGAGCTTGTGCACGCCGTCGCCGATAAACCGGCGGAACGCGTCGCGTTCGTGCGTGGGCAGGCCGAACTCGTCGAGCACCGAGTTGAGCGAGTCGACGATGCCGTCGAGCGTGTCGGCGAGCGTGCCGTCGAGGTCGAAGATGATCGCGCCGATGGGCATGGGGGGAGTATAGCAATGGTGGGGATTTCATTTGTCACATAGCCACATAGCCACCGAGCCATCGAGCCATCGAGCCAACAAGCCATCAAGAAGAACGCAGCGCCCGCATTGCCTCGGTGGCTGGGTGGCTCGGTGGCTTCTCCCCTCACGCTCCACGTCGGCTCACGCTATGATGTACCGGTGCCCACTTCTTCTGACCATCAATCCGTCATCGGCGTGGCCGGGGGGATCGGCTCCGGCAAGAGCTTGGTTGCGCGCACGATCGCCGAGCTCGGCGGCGGCGTGGTGTTCGACGCCGACGCGGTCGCCCAGCGGCTGCTGGATCGGCCGAGCGTGCAGCGGCAGTTGGCCGAGTGGTGGGGGCCGGGCGTGATCGCCGGCGACGGACGGACCGACCGCCGGCGGGTGGCGGACATCGTGTTCGAGCACCCCGTCGAGAAGCGCAAGCTCGAGGCCATCATCCACCCGTCGGTGCGGGCCGAGCGGGAGCGTTTGAAATCGCAGTTGCGGGGCGACCCGGCGGTGCGGTGCGTGGTGATGGACACGCCGCTGCTGTTCGAGGCGGGCCTGGCCGACGACTGCGATTGCGTCGTATTCGTGGATGCCGAACCCCAGACCCGGCTCCGGCGGGTCGCCGCCGACCGGGGCTGGGACGCCGCGGAGATGGCCCGGCGGGAAAAAGCCCAGTGGTCGCTGGACAAGAAACTTGACTTATCCCACCATATCGTCGATAACAATGGTGGCGAAGACGATGTCGTCGCCCAAGTCCGTGACTTGCTCACGCGAATCCTGGATACAAACTGATCGCGGTTGACCGAGCGGACCTGACGCTCATGCGTTGGGCCACCCACCCCCGCGTATCGCCTACCGATAACCGGCGTGGCCCCCGGCCACCCGCCGACCTCACCAGACCCGGCCGAGCAGGAACGCGGCCGATCCAGATCCGGCTCTTTTGATTCCCACGAAAGCTCCGGCACCCACGAAGGGAGTTCGTGCCCCGATGGCGAAGACCACGACCCGTAAGAAATCCTCCGGCTCCAAGGGCGCCCGCGCCAAGGGCCCCAAGGGCAAGCAGGCCGACAAGACCAAGAACGACGAAACCGCAAAGGTCCTCGCCGACCAGCAGGCCCACCACAAGGCCGCCCTCGCCAACGAAAACGCGGCCAACGGCAGCACTGGCTCCGACGCCGTGATCGACTACGACAAGTCCACGCAGGAGAAGTACGAGTCGGTCAAGAAGGGCTCGCTCCGCGTCGGCGACCTCCAGAGGATGGACGTCGACGAACTGCACAAGGTCGCCACCGACGAGGGCATCGACGACTACTCCGGCCTCAACAAGCACGAGCTGATCTTCCGCATCATCAAGGCCCGCATCGCCAAGGCCGGCCTGATGTACGGCGACGGCGTGCTCGAGATCCTGCCCGACGGCTTCGGCTTCCTCCGCAGCCCCGAGTACTCGTACCTGCCCTGCCCCGACGACATCTACGTCAGCCCCTCACAGATCCGACGCTTCGGCCTGAAGAACGGCCACATCGTGCAGGGCACCATCCGCCCGCCCAAGGAAGCCGAGCGCTACTTCGCGCTGCTCCGCGTCGACGCGATCAACGGCGAAGCGCCCGACAAACTCAACGACCTGACTAGTTTTGAAGACCTTACGCCACTCCACCCCGAAGAGCGCCTCGTCCTCGAAACCACCACGAACATCATCGAGATGCGCGTCGTCGACCTCGTCACCCCCATCGGCAAGGGCCAGCGCGGCCTGATCGTCGCCCCGCCCCGCACCGGCAAGACCGTCCTCCTCCAGAAGATCGCCAACGGCATCATCACCAACCACGCCGACGTGCGTGTGATCGTGCTGCTGATCGACGAGCGGCCGGAGGAAGTGACCGACTTCCGCCGCAACACGCCCGACGACGTCGAAGTCGTCGCCTCGACCTTCGACGAGCAGACCGACCGCCACGTGCAGGTCGCCGAGATGGTCATCGAAAAAGCCCGCCGCATGGTCGAGTTCGGCCACGACGTGGTCATCCTCCTCGACTCGATCACCCGCCTCGCCCGCGCCTACAACGCCGAGGTCCCGCACTCGGGCAAGATCCTCACCGGCGGCGTCGACGCCAACGCGCTGCAGAAGCCCAAGAAGTTCTTCGGCTCGGCCCGCGCCATCGAGGGCGGCGGGTCCCTGACCATCCTCGGCACCGCGCTCGTTGACACCGGCTCCAAGATGGACGAGGTCATCTTCGAAGAGTTCAAGGGCACCGGTAACAGCGAGCTGCACCTCGACCGCCGCTTGGTTGAGAAACGCACCTGGCCCGCGATCGACATCGCCGCCTCCGGCACCCGCCGCGAAGAGCTGCTGCTCGACCCCAAGGAACTCGAACTCGTCTACCGCCTGCGCAAGGTGCTGGCGGACATGAACCCCGTCGAGGCGATGGAGCTGCTGCTCAGCCGGCTGAAGAAATCGAACTCCAACGCCGAGTTCCTGCTGACGATGAACCTCGACTGAAGCCGCTCGCGGCTTAGCGCAAACCTCACCCAACCCGCCATCCCCGGCGGGTTTTTTCAATGACACACGTGCGCTTCGACCGCCTGGGTTTCGCACGCCTGATGCGGTGGGTTCGGTTACCATACACCCATGGTTTACGCGGTGGTGCAACAGTCGATCGACCCGCCGACACCGGACCAGTGCCGGGCCGCGCTCGGGCAGCTCGCCGGCCACACGCTCACCCCGGCCGACGCGGGCGCGGTCTCGCGCACCGCGTTCGGGGTGCTCGCCGAGTGGCTGACCGCCGAACGCGCCGAGCAGCTTCAGCGCGCGTTCGCCAACGTCGGGTACGCCGCCGCCGTGGTCGACCACAACGACCTGTTCCACCTGCCCGAGGGCAAGTCGGCGCGCAAGCTCGACCTGACCGACGACGCGCTGGTGCTGTTCGACGCCCTCGACCGCCTGCAATTCATCCCGTGGCACGAGGTGATCCTCATCGCCGCCGGCGTGATCGGCAAGGTCCGTTTCGCCCACGACGTCGAGCTGGTCGCGGCCGACTCGGCGGGCCCGTCGCTCGAGTACAAGCGCAACCGCGAGGTCAACACCCTCGTCACCCGCGTGGACCTGATCCTGGGCGTCGACCCGTTCCGCCTGCGCATCGACGCCAGGCGTTTTCACTACGACTGCCTCGGCGACCGCGTGTCCAACCGGGCGCTCGACAACTTCGCGACGCTGGTCACCGAGCTGGTGGCGCGCTCGACGGTGGCGATGTACAACCGCGGCGCGGTCGCGATCGCCAACGGCGATACGCTCGACATGGTCTACCCCAACAAACGCGCCTTCGAGGAAGAACTCGCCTGGCACGTCTGGCGCCTGTCACACCCGTAAGGTCATTTCGCCGCGGTCACCTCGTTGGCCAGCCCCCCGCCGGCCGCGTAGGCGTCGAGGCTGTCGAGCGTGGTTTGCGCGATGTTGCGCAGCGCGGTATCCGTGAAGTACGCCTGGTGGCTGGTGATCAGCACGTTGGGCAGCGTCATCAACCGGGCCAGCACGTCGTCCCGGATCACCTGGTCGGACAGGTCCTCGAAGAACACGTCGGCCTCTTCCTCGTAGACGTCGAGGCCGAGGTAGCCGAGGTGTTCGTCCTTGAGCGCGTCGATCGCGGCCTGCGCGTCGATCAGCGCCCCGCGGCTGGTGTTGACGATCATCACGCCCCGCCGCATGCGGGCGATCGCGTCGGCGTCGATCAGGTAGTGGGTCTGCGGCGTGAGCGGGCAGTGCAGCGTGACGATGTCCGACGCGCCGTACAGCGTGGGCAGGTCGACGTACCGGCCGCCGAGTTGCTTGAGCTCGTCCGATTCGTGCACGTCGCAGCAGAGCAGCCGGCAACCGAAGCCCGCGAGGATGCGCGCCACCACCGTGCCGATCTGCCCCGTGCCGATCACGCCGACGGTCTTGCCGGCCATGTCGAAACCGAGCAGGCCGTCGAGCGAGAAGTTGCCCTCGCGCACGCGCGTGTGCGCCCGGTGGATGCGGCGGTTGAGCGCGAGCATCATCGCCACGGTGTGCTCGGCCACGGCGAACGGCGAGTAGGCCGGCACACGCACGACCCGCAGCCCCAGTTCCGCCGCGGCGTGCAGGTCGACCTGGTTGTAGCCCGCGCAGCGCAGCGCGATCAGCCCCGTGCCGCCGCCGGCGAGCTGCTCGGCGATGGGCCGGTCGATCGTGTCGTTGACGAACGTGCACACCGCCTCGAAGCCCTGGGCCAGTCGGGCGGTGTGGCGGTCGAGCCGGGCGTCGAGGTATTCAACCTCGTGCGCGCGGCCCGCGGCCGCCTCGCCGATGAAGCGGCGGTCGTAGGGCTTGGTTGAATAAAGCACAACGCGCATCGGGCGGCCCCTGCGTTGAGGGTAAAGCGATTACAGCGCACCCTTCGTGCTCGGCACGTCGGTGCCGGTGATGGCCACGGCCTGGCGCAGGGCCCGGCCGAACGCCTTGAAGATCGCCTCGGCGATGTGGTGGTTGTTCTCGCCCCACGGCACCTCGACGTGCAGGTTCATCTTCGCGTTGGCGGCCACCGCGTTGAAAAACTCTTCCACGAGCTGCACGTCGAACTTGCCGATAGCCGCGGGGTCATCCCCGAAGCCCTTGAACTCGGCTTTGAACACCAGCGACGCGCGGCCCGACAGGTCGATGGCCACGCGCGCCAGCGATTCGTCCATCGGCACCACGCCGTAGCCGTAGCGCTCGATGCCACGTTTGTCGCCGAGCGCTTCATCGATGGCCTGCCCGAGCACGATGCCCACGTCCTCGACGGTGTGGTGGTCGTCGATGTGCGTGTCGCCTTGGGCTTTCACGTCGAGGCCGACCCGGCCGTGACGGGCCAGCGCGTCGAGCATGTGGTCGAAGAACCCCACGCCCGTCGCGTTGGTGTACGGCCCGCCGTTGAGGTCGAGCGCGAGGGTGATGTCGGTCTCGCTCGTCTTACGCGTGATGTTTGCTTTGCGAGTCATTTTTTACCACAGAGGCACAGAGACACAGAGGTTTGTTTAGAGAACCATTCGTTTGATGCCGTCGCGGATGCGGGGGGTGTTGAAGTTCATCAACAGGCCTTTGCCGATGCCGCTGAGGCGCATATATGTTAGCAGCTGCGCTTCGTGGATGGGTTGGAGTCGGTCCACGGTCTTCAATTCGAGGATCAGTTCGCCATTAACAACATCCATGCGGTAGCCCAGGTCCAGTTCGACCCGCTTGTAATTGATCGGCAACTCGACCTGCCGTTCGATGTCCAGGCCGGCTTGTTCCAGTTCCCAGCAGAGGCACTGCTCGTAAGCCGATTCCAGCAGTCCCGGTCCCAGGTGCTTGTGAACCTCGATCGCCGCCCCGATCACCCGGAATGTCAACGGGTCTCTTTCCAAAAAAACCTCTGTGTCTCTGTGCCTCTGTGGTTAAAGTAAATCGCGGAGGGTTTTGAGCAAAGCCGTGTTCTCCTCGGGCGTGCCGATGGTGATCCGCAGCTTGTCGCGCAGGCGGTCGGCGTCGAAGTAGCGCACGAGGATGTTGCGTGCCTTGAGCGATTCGTACACGGCCCCCGCGCCCCCGCCGAAGCTATCGGGCACGGTGGCCAGTACGAAGTTCGACTGGCTGGGCGCCACCGACAGGCCGAGCGTGATCAACTCGGCGGTCACACGCTTACGCTCATCGCGCACGGCGGCCCAGGTGCGCGAGGCCTTCGACTGGCCCTCGAGCGCCGCGGTCGCCAGCGCCTGGCTGATCGCGTCGGTGTTGTAGCTGTCCTTGGTCTTCGTCTGCATGGGCTCGACCAAACCCGCCGAGGCGATGCCGTAGCCGAACCGCAGGCCGGCCAGCGAGTAGCCCTTGCTCATCGTGCGCAGCAGCAGCACGTTGTCGAACCGGTCGGCAAGCGGCACGGTGTCGTGTGCGAACGCCGGGTCGACGAAGTCGATGTAAGCCTCATCGACCACCAACACGCCGTTGAACGCTTGTGCCACCGCTGCCAGTTCATCGGTGTTCATTAATCGGCCCGACGGCGCGTGCGGGTTGACGATGAACGCCAGCTGCGCCCCCGCGTCGTTCCATGTTTGTGCGAGCGCTTCCGGGGCCGGGGGCGCCCATTCATCATCGAGTAACACCTCGAGCGTTGGCGTGTCGTGAATCGCCGCGAGCACGGGGTACAGCGAGTAGCTCGGCTCGACGGTGCCGACGGGGCGGCCGGGCTCGACGAACGTGGTGATGACCAGCCGCAGCAGCTCGTCGCCGCCGTTGGTGGCGATGATCTGCTGCGGGCTTACGCCGTGCAGCTCGGCGGCGGCTTCTCGGAACGGCCGCGCGGTGGGGTTGGGGTAGCGGCGCAGCTTGTCGCCGTCGATGGTGCGCAGCGTTTCCATGACCACCCGGCTGGGCGGGTAGGGGTTCTCGTTGGTGTTGAGCTTGACCACGTCGACGCCGTCGGGCTGTTCGCCTGGCGTGTACCCGGTCATGCGCGCGATGTTGTGGCGTTCGTAGGGCATTTTCTTTTTGAACCACAGAGACACAGAGGCACAGAGGTTTTTCTTGTCCCTGAATTACGATATCCGACTCTGTGTCTCTGTGCCTCTGTGGTTAATCTTTCCGGCGAGCCAGTACCGAGGCGGCGTGGGCGTCGAGGCCTTCGGCTTCGGCGAGCGCGGCGATGTGCTCGATCGCCTCGGCGGGCATCCGCTTGGCGTAGCCCTCGACGCTCGAGCGTTTGAGGAACGTGTACGCGCTGACGCCGCTGGTGAAGCGGGCGGTCGTGCCGGTGGGCAGGCAGTGGCTCGGCCCGGCGTAGTAGTCGCCGCTGGCCACGGGCGACTGGTTGCCCAGAAAGAACGCGCCGCCGTGGCGGAGCTGCGCCAGCGTCGCCTGCGGGTCGGCGGTGGCGACGGTCACGTGCTCGGCGGCGAGCGTGTCGGCGATGGCGAGCGCCTGAGCGGTGGTTTCGCACAGCACGGCGGCCGACCAGTCGCGCAGCGCCGGCTCGATCGCGTCGCGCCGCTTGCGTTGCGGCAGTTGCTGTTCGATCTGCTGGTTGATCGCGTCGATCACGCTGCGCTCGGTCGACACGAGGAAGCAGCAGCCCGGGTCGTGCTCGGCCTGGGCGAGCAGGTCGGAAGCGATCATGGCTGGGTCGGCGGTCTCGTCGGCGATGACGACGACCTCGGAAGGGCCGTAGAACCCGTCGATGCCGACGACGCCGAACAGCTGGCGCTTGGCTTGTTGCACGAAGGCGTTGCCTGGGCCGGCGATGAAGTCGACGGGGTTGATGGTCTCGGTGCCGAACGCCAGCGCCGCCATGGCCTGCGCGCCGCCGATGCGGTACACCTCGCTGATGCCGAGCATCGAGCACGCGCCGAGCACGAGCGGCGAAACGTCCGCGCCACCGCCGGTCGGCGGGGGGCACACCACGGCCAAGTCCTCCACGCCCGCGACCTGTGCCGGCACCGCGGTCATCACCAGCGTCGACGGGTACGCCGCCTTGCCGCCCGGTATCGCCAGCCCCGCCCGGTCGACGGGCGTGAAGCGCATACCCAGCGTCGCACCGTCGATCTCGATCGGCTCGGGGTTACTCGGCATGACGTGTTGCTGATACGCGCGCACGTTCTCGATCGCCCGCTTCAGCGCCGCGCTGACCTCCGGGTCGAGCGCTTCCTCGGCGACCGAAAGCTCGTCCGGCTCGACCGCGATCCGCTCGGCGGAAAAGCCCGGGTCGGTCCACTTGCGCATGTACTTCGCCACGGCCTCGTCGCCGCCGGTCCGCACGTTCTCGATGATCTCGGCGACGGACTCGGCCAGCTCGCCCGACCCGGCGCTCTGGCTGCGCAGCCGGTCGACCAGTTCATCGAAGGCCGCCGCGTCGGTTTCGTTGCTGATTTGCAGTACGTTTAACGTCATGGTCACGCTCCAGCGAACGGGCCATGGTACGCCGGTCGGTGGTGCGTCTCAATCGGTGTGGTTTTCTCATGGCGCCGGGTGGGCCGGGGGCGACGGCGGGGGGCGGCGGTGTTGATTTGAATCAACATCCCGCACGAGCGGCCACCGGGCCGCGGCGGTGCGTGCCACGCCGTAACCCGTTGCGGGCGATCGGCTTGGGGGTGAGTGGGGCGTCGGCGGTTCCGCCCGGCATACCATTTGGTAGCAGGTGGAGATGATGCGTGCCGTTTTGACCATCCTGTCGATCCTTGCGCTGGCCGCGCTGCTGGTCGGTTGCCAGGGCACCTACGACCCGGCCGTGCTGCGGGGCGAGACGTTTACCATCAACTCGCCTTACGTCGTGCTCGACAGCCCCGAGCTGGTCAAGCACCGCACGACCGCTGTTGCCTCGGCCGAACAGCCGTGGTGGATGACCCGCAACGACGCCCGCCTCAACGTCCGCCCCGGCTCCAACATCGCCGGCTTCAGCGAGAACACCGTCGTCACACGCGACCGCCAGTACAACACCGATGAGTCGATCCACGATAGTTACCGCCGTGATTCCTGGGGCTACACCCGTCGGGTCTACGGACAGTAACGGCTCAAAATCCCCGCGCATAAGACCTTTGCCAGTCTTGGCTTGACGACCTGTCGGCCCCATGCCATACTAATCCTGTAGCCGGTATCAACGGTTCAGCGGGCGCGGGGGTCCGCGTGGGAAAACGAGCCGTCCACCTCGACCGGCAGCACGTGAGGATGAGCACATGGCGACTGTGACCAAGAAGGAGTTGATCGACCGCATTGCCGACGCGACGGGCGAAAAGCGGGTGGTCGTCAAGAAGATCGTGCAGGGCTTCCTCGACAACGTCATCGTTGAGTTGGGCAAGGGTAACCGCTTGGAGTTCCGTGACTTCGGCGTCTTCGAAGTCCGCCACCGCGCCGCCCGCACCGCCCAGAACCCCAAGACGCTCGAAAAGGTCTACGTCTCGCCCAAGCGCACCGTCAAGTTCAAGCCCGGTCACATGATGAAGGCCACCCTCGCCGACACCGACTCCGCCGCGCTCGACTTCGACAGCGCCGCCTCGCCCACGACCGACAGCTAACCCGCGCGCCCATGACCGACTGGCGCGACCAGCTCGCCAAACAACTGCAACAACGCCAACACGACGGCCTGCTGCGCTCGCTGCGCGACGTCGATCGGCCCGGTCGCGTCGTCCGCCGCGACGGCCGCGACCTGATCAACTTCGCTTCCAACGACTACCTCGCGCTGGCCGGCTGCGAGCGCCTCGCCGCCGCCGTGGCTGAGTCGGCTCAGCGCTTCGGCGTCGGCAGCGGCGCCAGCGCCCTGATCGCCGGCCACGCCGCGCCCCACGCCGAGCTCGAGGCCCGCTTCGCCAAGTTCAAACACGCCGCCGCCGCGCTGCTCTGCCCCACCGGGTACACCGCCAACCTCGCCGCCGTCACCGCGCTGGTCCGGCCCGGCGACCTGGTGCTCATGGACAAGCTCAACCACGCCTCGCTCATCGACGCCGCCCGCCTCAGCGGCGCGACCGTGCGCGTGTTCCCGCACCTTGGTTACGCCAAGCTCCAGCGTTTGCTCGAAGCCGCGACCGCGCCACGCAAGCTGATCGTGACCGACGCCGTGTTCTCGATGGACGGCGACTGCGCCGACCTGCCGGCCCTGTGCGAGCTGCGCGACCGCTCCGGCGCGATGTTGCTCGTCGACGAGGCCCACGCCACCGGCGTGCTCGGCGCGACCGGCGCCGGCCTCGCCGAACACCAGGCCGTGGCCGGGCACGTCGACGTGACGGTGTCGACCGCCAGCAAGGCGCTCGGCTCGCTCGGCGGGCTGATCACCGCCGAGCAACTCGTGATCGACACGATCGTCAACCACGCGCGGGCCTACATCTACACCACCGCCGCGCCGCCCACGCAGTGCGCCGCGATCGGCGCGGCGCTCGACGTGGTGCGCGACGAACCCCAACGCCGCGCCCGCCTCGCCGAGCTGGCCCAGCACCTGCGGGCCGAGCTGATCGCCGCGGGCTGGCAGGTCCCGCTCGCCAACGCACCCACGCCCATCGTGCCCGTGATCACCGGCGACGCCGGCCGCACGGTGCACCTGGCCGACCGCTTGGAACAGGCCGGCCTGCTGGTCGCCGCCGTGCGCCCGCCGACGGTCGCGGCCAACGCATCCCGCCTCCGCCTCTCGCTCCGCAGCGACCACACCGACGCCGACCTGACCCGCCTGCTCGACGCGCTGGGCAAGCCCGCGGCGTAGTCTGCTAAACTACGCCCATGGCCAAGAAGACCACATCCAAAAAAACGCCCGACCTCGCGAAGCTGACCTACGAGCAGGCGATCGAACGGCTCGAGGCGATCATCGAGGGCGTCGAGTCGGGCGAGATCGGGCTCGAAAAATCACTCGAACAGGCCGAGGCCGGCATGAAGCTCATCAAGCACTGTCGCGGCATCCTCGATCGTGCCGAAAAGAAAATCACGGAACTGACCGTGACCGACGACGGCGAACTCGAGTGAAATCGGGTAGCCGATCAGTCAACTGGTCAACTGGTCAACTGGTCAACTGGTCAACTGGTCAACTGGTCAATCGGTCAAGCAGTTGTATGCTCCACTGATTGACTGATTGACTGATTGACTGATTGACTGATTGACCGCTCGACCGATTAGCCTTCCAGCAGCGACGGAGCGCACCCGCACTTGATCCCGCTCGATTACATCCTGCTCGTCTTCACCACGCTGCTCGGCGCTTGCGTCGGGTCGTTTCTCAACGTGGTGATCTACCGCCTGCCCGCCGGCCAGAGCATCGTCAGCCCGCCGTCGCACTGCCCCAAGTGCAGCTACAAACTCAAGTGGTTCGACAACATCCCGATCCTCTCGTGGCTGTTGCTGCGGGCGCGCTGCCGCAAGTGCGGCACGCCGATCAGCTTCCAGTACCCGCTGGTCGAACTGCTGACCGCGATCATGTTCGGCGGGTGCTACGCGATCTTCTACCTGACCGACATGCGCCCCACGCTCGGCGGCCCCGGCGTCCAACACACCTGGCCGATCTACGCGGCCTACCTGTTCCTGCTGGCCGGCGTGTTCGCGGCCGTGGCGATCGACGCCAAGCACTTCATCATCCCCCTCGAGGTCATGTGGCTGGTCGCCGCCATCGCGGTCGTCGTCTTCCCGCTGACCACGCTGCTGCTGCCCGGCTCGGTCGTCCAGGTGGCGCTGCCGGTCGGCGATGCGCCGATCGACAACCGCCTGCAACAGGTCACGCCCGAAATCTACCAGCACAGCGCCGAGGTCCGGCTGGCGGTGCGTGACTTATCGCGCGCCTCGGTCACCATCAGCGCCCAACCGCTGGCACCCGGCCCGTGGGTCCCCGCGGTGATCCTCGCGGCGTTGGGCCTGGTCATCTCCTGCGTCGGGCTCAAGACCGGCCTGCTGCCGCGCAGCTTCGATGAAGAACCCACCGACCCACCGCCCGACGACGACCCCGAGGCCTTCCTCGCCCACCCGCAC
The DNA here is from genome assembly GCA_028282805.1 of Phycisphaeraceae bacterium. Taxonomy (GTDB): domain Bacteria; phylum Planctomycetota; class Phycisphaerae; order Phycisphaerales; family Zrk34; genus JANQHD01. The sequence continues at coordinate 119,495 of JANQHD010000027.1, forward strand.
CCGCGGCGGGAGGTGTGCAAGGAGGTCCTGTTCCTCGCCCCGGCGGTGGTCCTGGGGCTGGTCGGTTACTTCGTGTTCGGCGGGATCGCCGTCGATGCGCCCCAACCCTTGCAGGCCCTGGCCGGCGCACTGGGCGGCTACCTGGCCGGCGGGGCGGTGGTGTGGGTCACGCGGATCGCCGGCACGCTGGGCTTCGGCAAGGAAGCGATGGGGCTGGGCGACGTGCACCTGATGGCGGCGATCGGCGCCGTGGCCGGTTGGCCGGTCGCGGTGCTGGCGTTCTTCGGCGCGCCGTTTTCGGGTTTGGCCTACGCGCTGGTCGCGTTCGGCGTCGGCAAGCTCGTCAAGCGCGAGGTGCGGATGATCCCCTACGGCCCGCATTTGGCGCTGGCGGCGGCGGTGGTGATCGTCTGGCGCGAGCCGTTGATCGAGCACTTCGCGGTGCTGCTCGGCCTGTGAGCCGGCACGATTTGCGCGAGAAAAACTTCTTTTTCCGCAGGCGTTTGCGCTTTACGGTGACCGCCGGCTCGTGATACATTTCACATGGATTACCAACACGGATAACGGACGATCCGACGGCACATCGCAAGACAGAAAGGATTGAGCAACATGATCAGTGGGTGGACGGTTCAACGGATCGGCGCCGCGGCGCTGCTGGCGATGATCGCGGCGATGGCGACCGGTTGCAACGACACGATCAAGGCCGAGAACGACGCGCTGCGTGCGGAGAACGAAGAGCTCCGCATGACGCTCAACGCCAAGGACATGGAGCTGGCCGAGAAGGACCAGCGCATCGCGGACCTGGAAACCACGCCCATGGGTGGCGGGACCGCCACGGGCACCGGCTTCGAAGGCATCGAGGGCGTGTCGGTCGTTTCCGGCGGCGGCGGCGCGGAAGTCACCGTGCGCGTGCCCGGCGACGTGCTGTTCGCCTCCGGCAAGGTCGACCTGCGCAGCGGCGCCAAGCAGTCGCTGGGCCAGATCGCCTCGGTGCTCAAGAGCCAGTACGCCGGGCGCACCATCCGCATCGAGGGCTACACCGACACCGACCCGATCAAGAAGAGCAAGTGGAAGGACAACCTCGAGCTGTCGAGCATGCGCGCGATGGCGGTGATGCGTTACCTTTCCAGCCAGGGCGTGTCGTCGAAGAGCATGTACGCCGCGGGCATGCACACCCGCAACCAGCAGTCCAGCAAGGCCCAGAGCCGCCGCGTCGAGATCGTGGTGGTGATGGAGTAACGCCGTGGCGATGCCATGAGTGACGAGCGATGAGAACCCCGCCGCACGAGGCGGGGTTTTTCTTTTTGGCCACCGAGCCATCAAGCCATCCAGAAGATGCGGGCGCTACATTTTTCTGGGCGGCTTGATGGCTCGATGGCTCGGTGGCTTCCGCTCGCTATACTGCGATCGCCATGATTGCGATCGTTGACTATCGGATGGGTAACCTGCGGAGCGTGCAGAAGGCGTTGGAGGCCGTCGGCACCGAGGCGCACGTGATCTCGACACCCGACGAGGTGGGCGCGGCCGAGAAGCTGATCCTGCCGGGCGTCGGCGCGTTCGGCGACGCGATGGCGCACCTGCACGAACAGCAACTCGTCGAACCGATTCGGCGTTACGCGGCGTCGGGCAAGCCGTTTCTGGGCATCTGCCTGGGTTTGCAGCTGCTTTTTGAGAGCTCCAGCGAGGCCGGCGACCACGCGGGGCTGGGCGTTTTGCCCGGGCGTGTGGTGCATTTCGAGCCGGACGACCCGACGATCAAGGTGCCGCACATGGGTTGGAACGCCCTGAACTTCCGGCAATCGGGCAACCCGCTGCACGCGGGACTCGACGACGGGTGTTACTGCTACTTCGTGCACGCCTATTACGCCGAGCCGGCCGACGCGTCGGTGGTGGCCTCGTCGGCCGAGTACGACGGGCCGTTCTGCGCTTCGGTGTGGCGCGACAACGTCTGGGCCACGCAGTTCCACCCCGAGAAGTCGCAGCGTGTGGGCTTGCGCATACTCAAGAACTTCGCCGCGCTGTGATGGAAGTTCGCCCATGCCCACGTTCCCACTGTTAGCCGACCCCGCGACGTACAACCCGCACACCATGGACCTGGTGGATGACGCGGCGATGCGCGAGCGTTGGCTGCGCATCTTCGAGGCGCACAGCGCCTCGCTGACGCGCCACGCGATCGACTCGGCCGGCGGCGACCCGACCGCGGCCGAGCGCGCCGCGGCGATGGACGCGCAGTGGCGCGCGACCCTGCAAGGCGTGCGCGACCACCCCGAGCGCTACGGCGAGCTGTCGGTGCTGTGGTTCTGCGTCGAGCGCGAGAACTCGCTCCGCGCCCACGGCTTCGACGACCCGTACCGCCACGTCAAGGCGGCCGAGAACGACCGCGCGCTGCAACTGCTGCCGGGCCTGCTCGGCGAGTACGATGCGCTCGACGACGCCGACCGGCTCGAGGCGATCATGACCGGCTGTTTCGCGGGCAACATCTTCGACCTCGGCGTCGAGGCGACCAGCGCGATGTTCGACGGCGACGGCGGTTTCGATTTCCATCGCGCGATCGGCCGCGTCAAGCCGCGCCCGTGGTTCGTCGACACGTTCGACCCGCTGCGCGACCGTTTCGACGGCGGCGCGTGGCGCAAGGCGGTGGTGTTCGTCGACAACGCCGGGGCCGACGTAGTGCTGGGCATGGTCCCGCTGTGCCGGGCGCTGGTCGGGCGCGGCTGCGAGGTGGTGATGACCGCCAACACGTCGCCGGCGCTGAACGATATTTTGCACCACGAACTGGTGCCGTTGATGCGGCGCGTGGCCGGGTTTGATCGGGTCACCGAACGGGCTTTAGCCGAGGGGCGGTTGAAGCTCGTGCCCAGCGGCAACGGCGCGCCGCTGATCGACCTGCGGCGGGTCGGCGTCGAGTTGGCCGAGGCCGCCGCCGGGGCGGACCTGGTGATCCTGCACGGCATGGGGCGGGCGGTGGAGACGAACTATCACGCGCGGTTCAAGTGCGATGCGCTGAAGATGGCGATGCTGAAGGAACCGGCCGTCGCCGAGCCGCTGGGCGGGGGGATGTACGACGTGGTGTGCAAGTTCGAGCCGGTCAGCGGCGCCGGCTGCTGAGGAAGAAACCCAACCACGTCGACAGCACCGCGCCCCAGAACAGCACGGCGTAGACGAGGAACTCGGCCAGCGGTTGCGTGTCTTCGCCGGGCAGCCAGGCGCAGAGCGTGGCGAGCGCCGCGACGCCGAGCAGGACGCTGGTGATCACCGCCATGGCGCGTTTTGCTTTGTTGTGCAGGCTCATCGTGCCCCCGAGCGGCAGCAGCAGGAAAAAGAACACCTGCAACGCCCCCGGGCCCAGCTTGATCGACGTGGCAGCGCCCAGCCCGGCGACCAGCAGGATGCCCAGGCCAAGCAGGGTCGATTCGCGGCGTTGCTCGTCGGACAGCGCCAGCCGGCCCAACCGGTCGAGCCGTAGCAGCAGGTTGAACAGGGGATACGCGGTCCAACTCGCCGTGAGGAACGCCAGGTACGCCAGCACCACGGCGGCGCCCACCCACTCGTAGCCCGGCGCGTTGGCGGTGAAGCGCCTGACCACGTTGACCAGCACGATCAGCCCGATGATCAGCATCACCATGTTGCGCGAGCCGAGTCGGCCCGCCCAGAGGAAGTAGGCGAGGATGAGCCGGTAGATGGGGTTGCGCGCCTTCATCGCTTCGACGAGGCCCGCGCGCGCCCAGTCCATTTCCGGGTCGAGCCGCAGCGCCTCGGCGAAGTGCTTCATGGCCCGCTTCGGGTCGTTGGCGTGCAGCAGGCGCCAGCCCTCGTTGGCGTGAGTCAAGGCGTCTTCGGGGTCTTGGCGGAGCGTGTGCTCGATGGTCTGCCCGGCCTCGTCGCGCCGGCCGAGCTGGGTCAGCGCCATCGACCGCATGTTGGCGGCGCGCGTGTTCTCCGGGTCGATCGCCAGCGCCTTGTCCGCCGCGTCGACGGCGGCCTGCCACCGGCTCGAGGCGACCTCGACCTGCGACAGCAGCGCAAAGCTCGCGTCGCTCTGCGGGTTGAGGCGGATCGCCTCGTTGACGGCCCGCCGGGCGGCGTCGTTCTGCTCGGCCTGCAAGAGCACGACCGCACAGATGTAGTGCACCCACGGGTCGTCCGGCTCGCGCGACACGGCCCCCCCAACCGTCTCCACGGCCTCGCGGTGCCGGTCCTGGTTGCTCAGGCACAACGCCAACAGCCCCATCGCCTCCGCCGACTCCGGCTCGACCGCCAGCGCCTGGCGCAGCTCCTTGTCCGCCAGCTCGTAGCGGTTCTGCCCGAGCAACAATCGTCCGCGTTCGAGGTGGGGGTTGTTCATCGATCCTTATCCATCCAGTACATCGGCACAAACGAAGCACAGGCGCCCAACATGATGACCAACGGCAGGTGTTCGTGCCATTCGAAGACGACCAGCGCCATCGCGGCTGCGCACAACACCAGGCCAAAACACAAACAGGCCCGGTACATCCGACGTTCCCGGCGATCGTCCTCGGTCAACCACGAAGCCAGCGGCAGCGCGGGGATCAAGCCGCACAGCCCGATCATGATCACCTTCAAGGGCCACGGCGAGAGCAGGCCCACCGCGACGCTGGCCAGCACCAGCGTGAGCGCGTACACGATGCACAGGGCGACGATGCGTTCGGTCTCGCCCAAGGCGTGCTTGCCCTTGGCGTCGAAACACAGCAGCGTGTTGAAGATATGCACGGCCAGCAGGTGCGTCACGCCGACCGAGTAATAGACCACCAATAGCAGCACCAACAGCACCACGACACCGACGACGGCCGTGTTGGTGTACTGCCCAGCGATCGTAAACGCGAAACCGGGCACGAACAGGCTCACCCCGAGCAAAACGCCCACGGCGACTGTCGTGACGATCAACACATTGATGATCTTGTTGCGCTTGTGCTCGAAACGTTCCAGCCACATCGAGATCGCCAACGGCACGCGGTAGAGCTTGTGCCTGGCCTTGAGCGCCTCGGCCATGCCCTGCTTGGTCCACGGCTGGTTCGGGTCGGCGCGCATCGCCTGCGTGAAGTGTTCGAGGGCCTGGTCGGTCTTGCCGTGGCGCAGGCAGGCCCAGCCGCGCAGGGTGTGGGCCTGGTGGTGTTCGGGGTCGATGGCCAGCAGTTGCTCGGCGGCCTTAGTGGCTTGTTTGATCTCGGTCTGCGCCAGCAGGGCGTGGGTGCGCACGGTCAGGCAGCCGGTGTGTTGCGGGTCGTGCGCCAGGCCGCGCTCGGCGGCGGCGAGCGTTTGGTCGTGGTGCTCGAAGTCGAGCTCGATCCAGGCCAGGCGTTCGTGGTAGAGCGGCTCGTCGGGTTCGAAGCGCAACGCCTCGCGGACGAGCGCGGCGGCGTGTTCGAGCCGGCGGCGCTGCGGGTGGGCCTCGGGCTTCCACCAGCGGTAGCCCGATTTTTTCGGCACGTAGTTCTCGTCGGCTTGCACGGCGCACGCCATCGCGTAGAAGGCGAACGCGAAGTTCGGGCCGAGGCGCAGCGCCTCGCGGCCCTGCTCGCGCGCTTCGGCGGCGCGGCCCATGTTCACCAGGCACAGCGCCGTCATCGCCGGCAGGTACGGGTCTTCGGGCAACCGGCCGCGCAACCGCTGGTAGGTGTCCAGCGCGTCGTCGTACCGGCCGATCTCGAACAGCGCGTCGGCTTGTCGGTAGGGCCCGCTCATCGGCGGTTGATGTACTTGAGGATGTCGTCGTACGCCCCGGACTCGTTGGCGTAAACCGCGTAGTTCTTGGCCGTGGCGAACCACTCGCTGACGGTGGGCTTGATCTGTTTGGCGGCGCGTTGCAGGTCCTTGGTGGTCAGCGGGCTGGGGGCGCCCTTGCTCATCGCCTCGCGCAGCTTGGCTTCGATGGCCAGGTCGATCATGGCCTTGAGGTCGGCGCCGCTGTGGCCCTCGGTCTTGCGGGCGAGCAGGTCGAAGTCGATCGTTTCGATGGGCTTGCCGGCCAGCATGACGCGCACGATCTCGGCCCGCGCCACGTCGTCGGGCGGCGGCACGAACAGCACGCGGTCGAACCGGCCGGGCCTGCGGAAGGCGGGGTCGAGGTGCCACGGGGCGTTGGTCGCGCCCAGCACGAGCAGGCCGTCGTTGTTGCGTTCGGCGCCGTCGAGCTCAGCGAGGAACTGGTTGATCGCGGTGCGCCCGGCCGAGCCGCGCATGTCGCTGCGGTTGGCGCCGAGGGCGTCGACCTCGTCGAAGAACAGCACGCAGGGTGTGTTCCGCCGGGCGTACTCGAAAAGCTCGTGCAGGTTTTTTTCGCTGTTGCCGATCCACATGTCGAGCACCTGGTGGATGCCGACGTTGATGAAGTTGGCGTTGACTTGGCCGGCGGTGGCGCGGGCGAGGTGGGTCTTGCCGCAGCCGGGCGGGCCGTACATGAGGATGCCGCCGCCGATCGCCTTGCCGTAGGCCTCGAACAGCTCGGGGTGCTCGAGGGGGGCGATGATCTTGATGCGGATCTCTTCTTTGAGCGGTTCCATGCCGCCGACGTCGGCGAACTTGATCTTCGGGCGTTCGATCTCGTAGTCGGGGCGCTGGCCCATGGGCCCGTCGGGGTCGGCGGGCAGCCGGCCGTCGAAGTCGTTGGCGCCGGCGTAGGGGTTGTCGTCGGTGTCGTCGTTGCGTTCGGCGTAGGCGTTGTGGCCCACCTGCTCGGCGAGGGTGGCGTCGGCGAGCTGTGGGTTGGCGTCGATCGCGCGGCGGTACTGCTCGGCGGCCCGCTCGACCTGGCCGCTGCCAATCAGCAGCCGCGCGTGCAACAAGTAGGCGCCGGCCGGCGGTCGGGGTTGGCTGAGCAGTTCTTCGATGATCACGATCGCCGTCGAGCCCTTGCCCAGTTGCATGTAAGCCTCGGCGAGGCCCAGCTTGGCCGGCGCGTGGTCGCTGTCGCGTTCGAGCGCCTGGCGGAAGTGCTCGGCGGCCTGCTCGAACCGGCCGTGGTTGAGCATCAGCTGCGCCACGTGCAGGCGCAGCGGCAGGTTGTCCGGCGTGACTTGGAGGGCTTCGAGCAAGGGCCGGATGACGTCGTCGCTGGTGGGCATGGCTTACTTTCCCCCGCTTTACGGGCGGTGAGTTGGCGGTTGATGCTATCGGTCGGGTCGACGCCGTGTCAATTCTCAAAACCGCCTTGCGTTGCGACGGGGCCGGGTCGATCATGGCGGCCCGTTTTCAGGAGCGAGTTATGCGTTTGTACATCGTCCGCCACGCCGACCCGGATTACGAGAACAACACCATTACGCCCGCCGGGCACGCGGAGGCCGAGGCCCTGGCGCCGCGGTTGGCGCGTGAGGGGATCGACCGCATCTACTCGTCGCCCCTTGGGCGGGCGCTGCACACCGCCGAGTACACCGCGGGGGCGACGGGCCTGGAGGTCAAGGTCGAGGACTGGGCGTACGAGTTGCACACGATGCGGATGGGCGACGGGCCCTGCGCCGGTTCGATGGCGTGGGACCTGCACGGCGAGATCATCCGCGACGACCCGTACTTCGCGCGTTTGGGCAAGTGGCACACGATGCCGCCGCTCGACGATCCGCTGTTCCACCGCGAGGTGCTGCGCGTGCGGCGTGACTCCGACGCGTTCGTCTCACGCCTCGGCTACCGGCGCGAGGGCGGGCGCTACCGGGTGGTCGAGCCGCACACCGAGAAGGTCGTGGTGTTCTGCCACAACGGTTTGGGCCTGACGTGGCTGGCGCACCTGTTGGCGTTGCCGTTGCCGCTGGTGTGGTCGGGTTTCTGGCTGGCGCCGACGAGCGTGTCGTGCGTGTTGTTCGACCAGCGCAGCGAAGACTGGGCCACCCCGCGCGCCCTGTGCGTGGGCGACACGTCGCACCTGCACGCCGCCGGCCTGTCGGTCCAGCCGCACGGGATCAAGGCGAATTATGAATGACGCCAATAGCCACCGAGCGATCCAGCCACCGAGCCACCAAAGCGAAGCGGGCGCTCCAATCTTCTTGATGTCTGGTTGGCTTGATGGCTAGGTGGCTATCCCACATACGTCTCCTCGCTATACTGCCCTTATGACCGACCGCATCACCCGATCCGAGCGTATCTTCGACGGCGTCAAGTTCTCCGTGGACCGGATCGAGGTCCGCTCGACCGACGGGTCGCGGACCGTGACGCGCGAGCGGGTCGTGCACCCGGGGGCGGTGATCGTGCTGCCGCTGCTCGACGACGGGCGCGTGGTGATGATCCGCGTGCACCGGTTCATCGTGGGCCAGACGCTGTGGGAGCTGTGCGCCGGCACGCTGGAGGTCGGCGAGGACCCCGCCGAGTGCGCCAAGCGGGAGTTGATCGAGGAGACCGGCTACGCCGCGGGCCGGATCGAGAAGCTCACGGCGTTTTACACCAGCCCCGGTTTCTGCGACGAGTTCATGCACGCCTACGTGGCGACCGATCTAAAACACGTCGGCCAACGGCTCGAGGCGACCGAGGACATCACGGTCGAACCGATGGCGATGGCGGACGTACTGACCATGATCCGCGACGGGCGGGTCAAGGACGGCAAGTCGATCGCGACGCTGCTGCACCACCACGCCTCCGGCTCCGATAACGGGTAGACGCACCCCCATGGCCCAGACCGACCGAGACGACGCTGCGCAGACCGACGGACCGACCGGGCACAAGCGGTCGCGGTTCAAGCCGCGCCTGCCCCGCACGGTGACCACGTGGCTGATCGTGATCAACTTGGCCTTTTTCGCGGTCGACCGGGTGCTGGTCTACTTCTTCCAGGTCGGCCGCGAGTTTCAGTACTACCGGCCGGTGGGCAAGGGCCAAGTCGAGGTCGTCACCGCGCTGCAGGGTTGGCTGGAGTACTGGGGCCAGTTCACCGCCGAGACGGCGATCCAGAAGCTGCAGGTCTGGCGGTTCGTCGGGTTCCAGTTCCTTCACGGCAACTACGTGCATTTGCTGTTCAACATGTTCGTGCTGTTCATGTTCGGCTTGATCGTGGAGGACGCACTGGGCCGGCGGCGTTACCTGGCGTTCTACCTGATCTGCGGGGTGGCCGGGCCGATCGGTTACTGCCTGCTGTGGATGATGGGCTGGCTGGTCGCCACGCCCGATGCGCAGCTGGTGGGCGCGTCGGCGGGGGTGTTCGGCGTCCTGTTGGCCGCGGCGATGCTCGTGCCCAAGGAAGAGGTGCTGGTGCTGGGCTTGTTCCCGGTGCAGGTCCGCGACCTGGCGTTCGTCATGATCTTCGTGGCGGTGTACACGATCGTGTTCTTCGGCAAGACCACGATGCACAACGCCGGCGGCGAGGCGGCGCACCTCGGCGGGGCGGCGATGGGCTTCTTGCTGATGAAGAACCCCAAACTCCTCCAAGCGTTCGCTCGATCGCAGCAGAACAAAGGGTAAGATGCACCTATGGCGTTTCACGATCGCCCCTATTACGGATCAGACGGTAGCGGCTCGGGCGGCGGCGGAAGGGATTGGGCCATGCGCATCCTGCAATGGCTCAACTGGTCGGCGTCGATCGGCACCTACCTCGGCGTCCGTGTTCGTGTGCACATCACGTTTATCCTGCTGATCGGCATCGAATTGATCATCCAGGGCGCACCGATGTGGACGCTACGCTGGGGCGGGTTGCTGTTTCTCAGCGTGTTGCTGCACGAGTTCGGCCACGTCCTCGGCTGTCGTGCGGTTGGCGGCAGGGCGAACGAGATCCTCATGTGGCCCCTCGGCGGACTGGCGTACTGCGCGCCGCCCAAGCGCCCATGGCCCGAGTTCGTCACCGTCGCCTGCGGCCCGCTGGTCAACGTCGTGCTCGCGACGGCCTGTGCGCTGACGCTGTGGCTCGGGTGGGAGGGCAAGGTCGTTTCCTTCAACCCGATGAGGCTGTGGGACCACGTCTACCTCGGTGGCGTGCCCGGCTTCCTACAGGATGCGTTCGTCGTCAACTACGTCTTGCTCCTGTTCAACCTGGTGCTGGTGTTCTACCCGTTCGACGGCGGTCGGCTCGTGCAGATCGGGTTGTGGAGCAAGCTCGGCTACACCCGCAGCATGCAGATCGCCACGTCCGTCGGCATGTTGGGCGCGGTCGGTATCGGGTTATTTGGCCTAGCCACCAACCGGTCGCTGTTGTTGCTGATCGGGTTGTTCGGTTTCTACACCTGTTACCAGCAGAAAAAGATGCTGCCGCAGATGATGGCCGGGGGATACGACGCGGGCTACGGCGGCGAGGACTGGAACCGCCCGCCGCAACGCGAGGGTTTCTTTGCCAAACGCCGCAGGGCCAAAGCCGAACGCGCCGCCGAACGCCGGGCCAAACAACAGCAGATCGCCGACGCTGAAATCGACCGCATCTTGAAGAAGGTTTCCGATGAGGGGTTGCAGGCGTTGACCGAAAAAGAAAAAAGCACGCTCAAGAACGCCACCGAAGAACGCCGCAGCGCGGGTTAAGCCGCTAGCGGCTTAGCGCCATCGCCCGGCGGATGAACTCCTTTTCCTCATCGAACGTCAGCACCGCCTCGGCCTCGGCGAGGCCGGCGACCCAGATCGGCACGAACAGCGACTCTTCTTTGTGCTCGTCCATGTCCTGCCCGCGGTTGTGGTCGTCGGTCAGGCGCATCAGGTAGTAATGGCTGTCGCGGGTCACGGCTCGCCGCTTGCCCTTGCGCTCCAGTTCGTAGCTGACACGGGATTCGCCGAGGTCGGCGACGATCGCCAGGGCGCAATAGCCGGTCTCCTCGCACACCTCGCGCACCGCGGCCTGCTCGTCGGTCTCGCCAGCCTCGACGTGGCCCTTGGGCAGGCGGACCTCGTGGAAAGGCTGGCCTTCTCGGGTCACGGTCCGCTCGATCAGCAGCACCCGGCCCGCTTCGTCGAGCACCACGCCGCCCGCCGCTCGATAATGCACTTGTTTCATGGTGTAATGCCCGCCAATGTCAGCACTCAGTTTTGAAATCTCGCATCGTTCGGCGGAGTGTAACGCGCGGGTCGGCCGGGTGACCACGCCCCACGGCTCGTTCGACACCCCCGCCTTCATGCCCGTCGGCACCAAGGCCACGGTCAAGGGCCTGTTGCCCGCCACCGTCGCCGACACCGGCAGCCAGATCATCCTGTCCAACACGTACCACCTGATGCTCCGCCCCGGCAGCGAGCTGGTGGCCGAGGTGGGCGGGCTGCACCAGTTCATGCAGTGGGATGCACCCATCCTCACCGACTCCGGCGGGTTCCAGGTCTTCAGCCTCACCGACATCCGCGACATCGGCGAAGACGGCGTCAAGTTCCGCAGCCACATCGACGGCTCCGAACACCTGTTAAGCCCCGAACGCTCGGTCGAGATCCAGAACCAGCTGGGGGCGGACATCATCATGGCGTTTGATGATTGTCCGCCGGGGGAACAGTCGGGTGCCGGGTCTCGGGTCTCGGAGTCCGGGCCCCCGGAACCCAGCCCCCGGAACCCGGTACCCGCAACAGCGGGGGTGCGGAAGATCGCGTCGGGGGATTATGCCCGGCGCAACCGCGAGGCCGCCGAGCGGACGTTGCGCTGGTTGGAGCGGTCGATCAAGGCCCACGCCCGGCCCGGAGAGCAGGCGCTGTTCCCCATCGTGCAGGGTGGCACGGACCTCGAGCTGCGGAGCTGGTGCGCCGAGCGGTGCGGCCAGTTCGATCAGCCGGGCTTCGCCATCGGCGGCGTGGCGGTGGGCGAGGGCCACGAGAAGCTGGTGGAGGTCGTGGAGCACACGGCGCCGCTGCTGCCGGCCGACAAGCCGAGGTACCTGATGGGCGTGGGCTACGAGCGGGATATCGTCGCCGCCGTCCGGGCGGGGGTGGACATGTTCGACTGCGTCCTGCCCACGCGGAACGGCCGCAACGCCAACGCCTTCTCCGCCACCGGCCAGGTCCGTCTCCGCAACGCCCAATACCGCACCGACGACGGGCCGATCGACCCGACCTGCGATTGCGCGGCCTGCCGGGGGTTTTCTCGGGCCTACATCCGGCATTTGTTCCTCGCCGACGAGATGCTGGGCCCGATTCTTGTGTCGATCCACAACATCCGCCACTTCCAGCGCCTCATGCTGGACATCCGCCGGGCGATCAAGGATGATGCTTGGTCTTTACTCCGGTCGACGTGGCCGGTTATGGGTTGATGTTCGATCGACGATCGGCGATGTGCAATCTGTCCCCGTGCTCGGCCCGATTCAAGCTACGAGCGATTGAAGATCTCAGATCGCAGATCGAACATCCTAAACAGGATTCATCAATGTTTGACTACGACAACGTCACCCTCACCTTAGCGGCCGACCAGGCGCCGCCCGAAGGCGAGGCCGTCGGGGTGCGGGACACCAACACGAAGATCGAGCAGCCCGACAACAAGGAAGAAAACACCAACACCGGTGGGGGCAGCTTCGGCGGCCAGCTCATCTTCATGCTGCTCGGCCTGATGGTGCTGATGTTCATCATGACCAGCTTCTCGCAGAAGAAGGAGAAGCGTCGCCGGGCCGAGATGCTCGAGTCGCTGAAGAAGAACGACAAGGTCGTGACCATCGGCGGCGTGATCGGCACGGTGGTGGAGGTCAAGGCCACCGAGATCACGCTCAAGGTCGACGAGTCGAGCAACACGCGGATGCGGTTCAGCCGGTCGTCGATCCAAGGGGTGATCACCGACGACGGCGACACGACCGAATAAGTGGCGCCCTTGACGGTTAGCACGAAACGACATGCGGTCGGCGCTGCCCGGCCGACCCTCGCAGACCCAAACCCAGGGAAACACCATCGCGATGTTCGGTATTGATCTTAACGTTATCCTGCTCAGCCTCTTTGTGATCGCCGCGGTCTTCTGCGTGATCGGCTTGGCCCTGCACTGGAAACTGGCTTGGCGCACGATGCTGGTCGTGGCCATGCTGGCGGTCTGCGCGCTGGGGCTCAACCCCCGGCAGGACGCCGAGACCGGCGACTGGTCGGTCGACCTCAAGGCGGGCATCGACCTGGAAGGCGGCACGTCGCTGCTCTACGACGTGACCGTGGCCGAGGGCGTCAACCCGCGCGACGCGATCCGCGACACCATCGAGATCCTCTCCAACCGCGTCGACCCGACCGGCGTGCGCAACCTGGGGTGGCGCGAGGAGCAGGGCAACCGCATCGAGGTGCAGATGCCCCTGCCCAGCCCGGAGGTCCAGAAGGCCCGCGCGGCCCTCAACGAGCTGGAAAAACAGATCATCGCCACCGGCCTGACCGAGGACGAGGCGATGCAGGCCGCCGAAGCCGACGGCGCCGACTTCGAGTCGGCGGTCCGGCTGCTGGTCCGCGGCGTGCCCGAGCGCCGCGCCCTGTTGGTCAAGCTCCAGCAGGCCCGCATCGACCTCGAGAAGGCCAAGGCCGACTTCAAGGCCGTCGGCGACGACCCCGACAAGCGCCTGGAGCTGGTCGGTGCGGTCACCGAGGCCGACGCGGCCTACACCCGGGCGCTGACCGAGGTGATGGCGACGAACCTGAGCGTGTCGAAGCTGCGCCAGGTGCTCGCCCGCCCGACCAAGCCGAAGAAAGGCGAGACCGTCTCTTTGCGTGAGCAGGGCCTGACCGAGATGAAGGGGTCGTACCCGCTGCTGGTCGACCGGATCGACGCGTACCGCGAGGCGTACGACGCGTACGACAAGATCAAGGGCCGGCTCGACGACCCGGCCGACCTGATCCGCCTGCTCAAGGGCTCGGGCGTGTTGCAGTTCCACCTCACCGCGTCGGCCCAGGACGGGCTCAACCTCGACGCGCTGCGCAAGCAACTGGAGAACGACGGGCCCGGCGCGTTCGCCCACCAGGACGTGGTCTGGTTCAAGATCGACGACCCCGAGAAGTTCGCCGACAGCCCCAAGGAACGCCTGGCGTACAAGCAGGACCCGGTCAAGTACCTGCAAGGCGAGGGCCTGTTGGCGGCGATGTACGGCGACACGCCGTACGTGCTGGTGTGGAACATCCCCGACCGGGCGCTGGCCGGTTACGAGGTGCAGCAGGGCTGGGGCCTGACCGAGGCGCGCACCAGCCCCGACCAGAAGGGCTTCACCGCCATCAGCGTCCAGCTCGACGCCATCGGCGCCAAGTGGATGCGGAACATGACCACCAAGTACACGCTCCGCAGCATGTGCATGGTGCTCGACGACGTGTTCATCTCGCACGCGGTCATCCAAGGTTCGTTCGGCTCGCAGTTCCAGATCACCCGCCCGGGCGGCTTCTCCGACGACCGGGCCGAGTACCTGATCTCCACGCTGAACGCCGGCTCGCTCAAGGCCCGCCTCAGCCCCGAGCCGATCGCGGTGCGTTCGATCGGCTCGAACCTCGGCGCCGACAACCTCGCCAAGGGGCTGGAGGCCGCGATCGACGCCCTGATCATCGTGATGGTCTTCATGCTGGCCTACTACCTGTTCGCTGGGCTGGTGGCCAACGTGGCCCTGCTGGCGAACATGCTGATCATCCTGGGGGTGATGTCGGCCTACCAGGCGGCGTTCACCCTGCCGGGCATCGCGGGCGTCGTGCTGACCATCGGCATGTGCGTCGACGCCAACGTGCTGATCTACGAACGCATCCGCGAAGAGCTGAACAAGGGCACCGAGTTCGACGTGGCCCTGCGCCTCGGCTACCAGCGCGCCTTCAGCTCCATCATCGACTCGAACATCACCAACCTCTTCGTCTGCGGCATCCTGTTCATGACCACGACCACCGACGTCAAGGGCTTCGCCACCACGCTCAGCATCGGCATCTGCGCCACGCTGTTCACGGCCCTGTTCATGACGCGGACCATCTTCGCCCTGTGGCACAAGCTGGTGCCCATAAGCAAGCTGAGCATGCTGCCCATGCTCGTGCCCGCGGTCGAGAAGGCGCTGCACCCGAACATCAACTGGCTGGGCAAGAAGCCGCTGTTCTTCACCGTCAGCGCGATTGCGCTGACGCTGTCGCTGGTGGGGGTGTTCACGCGCGGCGAGCAGATGCTGGACATCGAGTTCCGCGCCGGCACCGAGGTCGAGTTCAACCTCGCCGGCGCGACCACGGACGACACCGCCGACGACGTGACCATGACCTTGCAGGACGCCCGCGACCGCACGGCGGAGATCGCCGCGGCGTTCGAGTCGGGCGCCGGCGAGCTGGGCGAGGCGTTGAACAAGCGCGTGGCCGAGCGCGTCGAGCAGATCGTCGTCGACGCCCGCGTTAAGATCGAGAACGACCTGAACGCCGCGAAGAACCGGCTGATCATCGCCAAGGAAAACCTCGAGCAAGCCAAGGCCGAAGACGGGAACGTCGGCGCCGCCGAGAAGGCCGTGGCCAACGCCGAGGCGGCGATCGCCGAGGCCGAGGCCCAGGTGACCGGCTCGGTCGACGAACTGCGGGCCGAGGCGGTGGCCGCAACGAACCTGGCCGAGCTTTCCGGCGCGACGGTCGTGAGCGTCGGTGAGGCCAAGGGCAAGGACGACGGCGGCCCGGCGGTCTACGGGTCGTTCTCCATCGTCAGCACCGTGGCCGACTCGACGATCGTGTCCGACGCGATCCAGCTCGCGTTCGCCGAGGAACTCGGCGACCAGAACGCGGCCCGCCTCAGCTACCCCGCCAAGGGCGCGGCGTTCAAGCAGGCCCCCAAGTACCAGGTCGACGACCCCCTGCTCAGCGAGGTCATCGCCCGGCCCACCGACGCCAAGGTCAGCGCCTTCCGCGGCGGCGTGGCGATCGTCGTCGAGGGCATCCAGCCGGCGGCCACGATCGCCGACGTGGAAAAACGGATCGAGACCATGCGGCTCCAGCCCGACTTCGAGAACCTGCCGTACCGCCCACGCGCCGTGTTCGGCCTGACCGCCGTGCCCGGCAAGCCCGGCGAGTACGACGCGATCGCGATCGTCGCCAAGGACGACGCGATCGGCCTGAGCAGCGACCTGGACCGGTGGAACAACTTCGCCGCCGAGGAGTGGGCGCTCGTCGACGCCGCGCTCAGCCGCGGCAAGTCGTTCAGCAAGGTCTCCAACTTCACGCCCACCGTCGCCGAGACCCTCAGCCGGCAGGCCATCGTCGCCGTGCTCGGCTCGCTGCTGGTGATCGTGGCGTACATCTGGATTCGGTTCGGCTCGCTGCGTTACGGCCTGGCGGCCATCGCGGCGCTGGCCCACGACGTGACCATCGCGCTCGGCTGCGTCGCGTTCAGCCACTACGTGTTCGACAAGGCGTTCGGCCAGGCCCTGCTCATCAGCGAGTTCAAGCTGAACCTCGGCCTGATCGCCGCGCTGCTGACGATCATCGGTTACTCGCTCAACGACACCATCGTGCTGTTCGACCGCATCCGTGAGAACCGCGGCAAGCTGTCGGTCGCCACGCCCGCGATCATCAACACCTCGATCAACCAGACCATCAGCCGAACCCTGCTGACCTCGGTGACCACCATGCTCGCCGTGGGCACGCTGTATATCTTCGGCGGCGAGGGCGTGCGCGGGTTCGCGTTCGCGTTGATCATCGGTGTGATCGTCGGTACGTATTCGTCGATCGCCATCGCCTCGCCGCTGCTGGCCTTCGGCGCCGGCCGGGCCCGCCCGCAGGCCGGCGGTGAGGCCGAGCCCGACGGCGAGCCCACCCCCGCGACCGCCTGAGCGCCGCGCGGTACAATGCAGCCATGACGCTCCACCACGGAGGCCGAACGTGAGCAGCGGAACCAAAGTGACGCTCGGTGCGCTCGTCGTGCTCGCCATCGTGATGGTCGGGTACTACGCCATCGTTGTGAAAAACGAACCCGGCCCCAACCCCGGTGAGGTGGCCGCCGCGCCGACCGCCGATCCCCATGAAACACCGTCGCCCGCGCCCACACCCGCACCGGCGCCCATCGATCCCGTGGCCAGCGTCATCCCCGACCCCGAGCCGGCGGTGGTCGAAGAAGCGCCGCCCCCCCCGGAACTCGACTTCGGTGATACACGCCTGTCCGCCGGCGATCAGATGATCACCGACACGCCGCTCGAAGCCATCGGCGACGATCCCCCCGCCACGCAGCCCGCCGAGGTGGTGATCGACACGCCCGCCGAGGTCGCGCTCGACACGCCCGACGTGCCCGTTGACGCCCCCGGCGAAACGCCCGTCATCGCCATCGAGCCCGACACGATCGTCATGGGCCAGGTCCCCGAAGACGGCCACGCGCCCGAGACGTACATCGTGCAGGAGGGCGACAGCCTCTGGAAGATCGCCAAGAAGACGCTCGGCTCGGGCGCCAAGTCCGACCTCATCGCCAAGGCCAACCCCAACGTCAACCCCGACCGCATCAAACCCGGCATGAAGCTCGTCATCCCCCGGCCCGTCGCCGAGCGCGGCCCGGTCTCCGAAAAAACGCCCACCGACCCGCTCGGCCTCGGCTTCGACGACGAGACCAAAATCGTCATCGTCGGCGAGAACGAGGGCCTGTGGGACATCGCCGCCCGCGAGTACGGCGATGGCACCAAGTGGCGTTTGATCTACACCGCCAACAAAGACGTGATCAAGGACCCCAACGTCATCCGCTCCGGCATGAAACTCAAGGTCCCACCCCTGCCCCGCGATTAACGCCATGCCCACCGTAGTGCTCGACCTGCCGGGGCTCTCCGCCCGCCTGCTCGACCGGTTGCCCGAAGGCCGTCGGCCCGCCTGGCTCAACCGGGTGATCGAACGCGGCCGCGCCGTGATCGAACCGGTGCTGCCCGCCGTCACGATGCCCGCCCAAGCCACGTACACCACCGGCGTTTTGCCGCAGCAGCACGGCGTCATCGCCAACGGCCTCGCCGCCTACCGCGACCCGTCGATCCACCCGCACCTCGACCTCGCCTCGTACCCCGAGTACCGCGCCAACATCAGCTTCTGGGAACAGTCCAACGACTTGCTACGAGCGCCCCGCGCCTGGGCATTTAGCGACGCGGCTCCGCCGCGTTCAAAAACATCGCTGCTGTTTTTTCAAAGCGCCATCTGCGCCGCCGACGTCGTCGTCACCCCCAAGCCCACCCACACGCCCGACGGCAAAACCATCCCCGACTGCTGGACCAACCCCCCGGAATTGAACAAGCGGTTGCAGGCCGAGCTCGGCATGTTCCCCCTGCACCGTTACTGGGGCCCGATGGCGAACCTCGAGTCGTCCGCGTGGATCGCCCGGTGCGCCCAGTTCGTGTGGGCCGAGCATGCGCCCGACCTGATGCTCACGTACGTGCCGCACCTCGATTACAACCTGCAAAGGCTCGGCCCGTCGCACGCCGGCGTTGTCGATGACCTGGCCGCGGTGCTCGAAGCGCTGTCGCCCCTCGCCGAGCGCGTGGCCGCGGACGGCGCGCAGCTCGTGCTGCTCAGCGAATACGGCATGACCGACGTCGACCGCTCGCTCGCGCCCAATGTGCTGCTACGTGAAGCGGGCTTGTTGCAAACCAACACCAACGGCGAGGTCGACTACGCCTGTTCCGCCGCCTTCGCGATGTGCGACCACCAGGTCGCGCACGTTTACTTGAGCGACTCGGCGCACGTCGACCGCGTGGCGGCGCTGTTGCGTGAACGCGACGAGGTCGCGTCGCTAAATGTGGGTCGTGGGCGCGCCGACGTCGGCCTCGACACCGATCGCGCGGGCGATATCGTGGTGTTTGCGAAAGAAAACGCTTGGTTCGAGTACCGGTGGTGGAACGATTGGGCCGCCGCACCCGACTACGCCTTCATGGTCGACATCCACCGCAAGCCCGGCTACGACCCGACCGAGCTGTTCGCCGACCCCGCCACCCGCCGCACCCGCGCCGACCAACCGCAGCTGGTGAAAGGCTCGCACGGCACGAAGCCCGCCGACCCCGCCGACTGGCCCGTGCTGCTCGGCGTGGGATCAACCGGTCCCACCGTCCCCGCGACCGAGGTGGCGGCCTTGATTTGAATTAGCGACCGGGTAGGCCTCTGGTATAATCACGGCGAACCAGGTCTCACAACACAGGGGGTGTGTGGTGTCGGTGAACAACATAAGGGCGTGGGTCGTCGCGTGTTCCGTGCTCGCGTTGATGGGGACGGCGACGAGCTTGGCGCAGGTCTCGCCCGAAGAAGCGTTGAGGCGTCTGCGTGAGCGAGAGCAAAACAAGCCGAAGCCGGCCGATCCGGAGGCGGCCACCGCGCCCGCCGGCCGATGGAACCCCGTCGCGCTGCGGTCGGGTGTGTACTTGGTCGAGGTCGACGGTCGCGTCTACTGCAACACGTACTTCAACCCCGTCTACCGATCGAAGAGCAAGCGAGCGATCAACCGCCCGCGCATCGACAAGTCCAGGACGAAAACCATCAAGCTCGGCTACTGGGTCAAGCGAACCCCGTCCGGTGGTGAACACAAGACCAAGTACACGCACAACATCACGCACGAGCTGTCGGAGCAGGAATTGTTTGCGCGGCTGAAGGCGATCGGCGGCCCGGAACCGGGCGAGTTCGGGTTTGTCCAGTCCGCCGTGGTGGACCGCATCACGGAGCAAGGCGCGGTGGTCTTCCGCGACGTCAAGGTCGTCTACCCGGACTCGGTCAACAAAGCCTACAACGCTGCGCGTAACAAGCTTCAAACCAGCTACCAGGGGGACTGGCCCGATCAACGCTACAACCTGTACAGCGTCATCAAGCGCCGCACCTCCGGCAAGAAGAAGGGCTCCTTCCGCCGAGACACGCCGGATGAAACTGTGCTGCGTGATCTCTACCAATCCATGATCGATTGGGAGTACGAAGGCCGGCGGGTCCTCGCCCAAGAGCAGCGGGCGTGGAACGGCCTGAGCTTGAAGCTGCACGGCGTCGACGCGGTCGACTACCACGTCGGGCAGACCTGGCAGGCCAAGGACACGCAGCTCGCGATCGTCGAACGCGAGGGCAAGACCGTCACCGCGGTCCCCACCGGGCTGTTCGGCAAGGGTCTCGGCCGGGAACGCATGGCCGAGCTCTTCGAGCACGTCGGGCTGAGCCCCGATTCGTTGGACGAGTTGGTGCGTGACATGAACAAGTCCCGCATCCCCGGCAACGCGGTCGAGCGGCGGTTTGCCCGTCTGCTTGTCGGCAACCCGCTCAAAGAGGACCGGCCGTTCGCCGACCGCCTCGATCGCAACCTGAAGGAGGCGCCCCTTGCCTCGCCGTCCACGCCGAGCTTGTCACCCGTTGATGCGATCGATCGCGCCCTGGCATCGCTTGTCGGCGAGCAGGAGCGCCCGTTCGACGCGCTGTTGGCCAAACGCACCGGCCAGTGGTGCCGCGAGCACCTCGAGGGTCAGTCGATCACCGCCGAAGCGGTCTTGATCGGCGCCGACACGGCGCCGCCCGGCAAGGCGATAACGCCCGAGTACACGCCCACCAGGGAATACGCACGCGGTGATTTTCGGGTCGGATCGATCACCCACCGCGGCAACAAGCTGTCGATCGAGATGATCGCCTTGTTCGAGGGTGAAACGGGGGATGTGTTGTTGCGTCTACCGGTGTACAACACGAAAACCAAGCACGTCGCACATCGGCTCACCGGTGCGCTGGCGGACGTGCAGGTCGAACCGGATGGCACGGTGACGATGGTGCTCGTCAACTGCCGCGTTGCTGAGTAAGTTGTTTCATTGTTCTACGTCTACGCCTCCATCCTGATCCTGCTCAACAGCTGCTTCCTGCTGGTGTCGCTCGCCGGCGTGCCGGGCAACTGGGTCATGATCGGCTGCGCGGTCCTGTTCGACTACCTGATCAAGGGCGACGAGGTGTTCCACCTGTACACGCTCATCGCGGTCGTCGCGATGGCCGTGGTCGGCGAGCTGATCGAGCTGACCGCCGGCGCGGTGGGCGCGAAGAAGTTCGGCGGCACGAAACGCGGCTCGCTGGGGGCGCTCGGCGGGGGCGTGTTCGGCGCAGTCTTCGGCACGTTCCTCATCCCCATCCCGATCATCGGTACGATCGCGGGCGCCGTGATCGGCGCGTTTTCCGGCGCGACGCTGCTCGAGCTGACCAACGGCCGACCCAAGCACGAAGCGGTCCGCGCCGGGCAAGGCGCTGCGCTCGGGCACATCACCGGCAACCTCACCAAGTTCGCCATCGGGGGCGTGATCTGGCTCACGATCGTCGTCGCCCTGTTCCGTTAGGCCGTGGCGCGACCTTGCCTCGACGCGATGCGACGGCAACAATGAAGCAGTCATGCCTGTTGATGCCAAAGCCGATGCGCTGACGGTTAAAGACCGGGTCCTCACGATTCACCGGGAGATGATTGCTCGTTACCGCATCGAGATCATCATCGTCGTCGTCGCGGCGCTGGCGGACATGGTGTCGACGATCTGGTTCATGACGCGCTTCGGCGCGGAATACGAGCTGCACCCGGTCATCCGGCTGGTCTCACAATGGTTCGGTACCGTTGCGGGCCCTGTCGTCGGCAAGGTCGGGCAGCTCGCGGCGTTGTGGGTGGTGGTGTTGCTGCTGCGCCGATGGGCGCGGCCGTTGATCTGGGTCGTCGCGGCCATCTACGCCTGGGCCGCGTGGCACAACGTCACCCACATGTTCGAACTCAACCAGCTGATCGAACTCGCCGGCTGAACGGTTACGCCATGCTCGGCGTCAGCCCCGTCGAGTACTGCGGGTAGTAATCCTGCAACGCCTTGACGGTCCACGACTCGGCCCGCAGCGCGGCGATCGCGCGCACGGCCGCCTGTGCGCCGGTCGTCGTGGTGATCATCGGCACCGCGTAACGCACCGCCGTCGCTCGCAGCTTGCCCTCGTCCGTGCCCGCGCCCTTGCGCGTCGGCGTGTTGAGCACCAGGTGCAGCTCGCCGTTCTTGATCATGTCGACCGCGTTAGGCCGGCCCTCCGAGATCTTGTTGATCCGGTTGACGGCGATGCCCTGCTCGGCGAGGTACGCGTGCGTCCCGCTCGTCGAGTAGACGACAAAGCCCATGTCCACCAGCACCCGCGCCATCTCCACGACGTGCGGCTTGTCCGACTGGCGCACCGAGAGGAACACGTTGCCCCCCGTCGGCAGGTTCCCGCCCGCCGCCATCTGGCTCTTGGCAAACGCCACCGGGAAGTCCGCGTCGGCGCCCATCACCTCGCCCGTGCTGCGCATCTCGGGGCCGAGGATCACGTCCACGCCCTGGAACTTGCTGAACGGGAACACCGACTCCTTGACCGACGTGTGGTCGGGCAGGTAGTTCTCCTCCACGCCCAGATCTTCCAGCGAACAGCCCGCCATCACCTTCGCGGCGATCCGCGCCCAGCTCACGCCCGTCGCCTTGCTCACGAACGGCACCGTCCGCGAGGCGCGCGGGTTCACCTCGAGCAGGTAGATCTCGTAGTCTTCGTTGGCCTGCGTGGGGCGGGTGATCGCGTACTGCACGTTCATCAACCCGCGCACCTGAAGCGCCTCGGCCAGGCGGCGCGACTGATCGATCAAGCCGTCGATCACGCCCCGCGGCAGCGAGAACGGCGGGATCGCGCACGCCGAGTCGCCCGAGTGCACACCCGCTTCTTCGATGTGCTCCATCACACCACACACCAAACTCCGCCCATTAGCCCCCGGTTCCACCGGGGGATTCCCCGACGGATCGCTGCCAAAGTCGGCCACCACGTCGACGTCGCATTCGATCGCCTCGGCGAGGAACTTATCGATCAGCACCGGCGCATCGGTCAGGTCGGAGACATTGACCGCGTTCTTCATGTAACGCAGCAGCTGTTCCTCGTCGAAGCACGTCTCCATGCCGCGGCCGCCGAGCACGTAGCTGGGCCTCACCAGCACGGGGTAGCTGATGCGGTTGGCGATCTCGACGGCCTGCTCCAGCGAGTACGCGATGCCGTTGGGCGGCTGCTTGAGGCCCAGGTCGTTGAGCAACTGTTGGAAACGTTCGCGGTCCTCGGCCAGGTCGATGCTGTCGACGCTGGTGCCGATGATGGGCACGCCGGCCTTCTCCAAGCCGTGCGCCAAGTTCAACGGCGTCTGCCCGCCGAACTGCACGATCGCGCCGTACAGGTTGCCCTCTTCTCCAAGCGGCGCGCCGTTCAACCGCTCGCACAGGTTCAGCACGTCTTCCAGCGTCAGCGGCTCGAAGAACAGCAGGTCGGACGTGTCGTAGTCGGTCGACACCGTTTCGGGGTTCGAGTTGACCATGACCGACTCGTAACCGAGCTCGTCGGCGGCGAACGCGGCCTGCACGCAACAGTAATCGAACTCGATGCCTTGGCCGACGCGGTTAGGCCCGCCGCCGAGGATCACGATCTTCTTGCGGTCACTGATGCGGACCTCGTCATCGACCTGCGCCACGCCGTCCACCGTGATCGGCGACTCGTACGTCGAGTAGTAGTAGGGCGTCTCCGCTTCGAACTCGGCGGCGCAGGTGTCGACCAGCTTGTACACCGGCTCGATACCCAGCGACTGGCGGTGGCGGCGCACCTTGAGGATCGTGTCGGTCTTGATCTCGCCGAGGTACAGGTTCGCCAGCTGTGGGTCGCTGTAGCCGAGCTGCTTGGCGCGGAACAGCAGGTCGCGCGGCATGTCTTCGAGCTTCTTGTAGGCGCAAAGCTCGTCTTCGAAGTCGACCAGCTGCTTGAGCTGGTCGAGGAACCACGGGTCGATGCGCGTCATCTCGTGCACCTGCTCGAGCGTCAGGCCCATCTTGAACGCGTAGCGCACGTAGTACAGCCGGCCCTGGCAGGGCACGGTCAGCTTGCGGCGGAGCTTGTCTTTGTCAACGGGGTACTCCGGGTCCTCGGCGCCGCGCTCGGCGGCGAGCCATTTGTCGTTCGTGTCGAGGCCCAGGCCGAACCGCTTGACCTCCATCGAGCGGATGCCCTTTTGCAGCGACTCCTTGAACGTCCGCCCGATGCTCATCGCCTCGCCGACGCTCTTCATCTGCGTGGTCAGCGTCTCGTCGGCCTCGGGGAACTTCTCGAACGTCCAGCGGGGGATCTTCGTGACGACGTAGTCGATGGTCGGCTCGAAGCAGGCGACGGTCTTGCCGGTGATGTCGTTGGGCAACTCGTCGAGCGTGTAGCCCACGGCCAGCTTGGCCGCGAGCTTGGCGATGGGGAAGCCGGTCGCTTTTGATGCGAGCGCTGAACTGCGCGAGACGCGCGGGTTCATCTCGACGACGACCAGCTCGCCGTCGGCGGGGTTGACGGCGAACTGCACGTTCGACCCGCCGGTCTCGACGCCGACCGCCCGCAGGATCGCGATCGCCGCGTCGCGCATCCGCTGGTACTCCTTGTCGGTCAGCGTCTGCGCCGGGGCCACGGTGATCGAGTCGCCGGTGTGCACACCCATGGCGTCGATGTTCTCGATCGGGCAGATGATGACGACGTTGTCGGCGTGGTCGCGCATGACCTCGAGTTCGTACTCCTTCCAGCCGAGCACCGACTGGTCGATGAGCACTTGCGTGATCATGGAGGCGTCGAGGCCGCGCTTGACGATGTCTTCGAACTCTTCGCGGTTGTAGGCGATGCCGCCGCCGGTGCCGCCGAGGGTGAAGGCGGGGCGGATGATCGCCGGCAGGCCGCACACCTCGAGGAAGTCCCACGCCTCGTCCATCGTCTCGACGGTCTTGGCCAGCGGCTGCTTGAGGCCGATGCCCTCGACGATCTCGCGGAACTCGTTGCGGTCCTCGGCCCGGGTGATCACGTGGCGTTTGGCGCCGATCATCTCCACGCCGAAGCGGTCGAGGATGCCCTGGTCGTACGCCTGGCAGGCGCAGTTCAAACCGGTCTGCCCGCCGAGTGTGGGCAGCAGGGCGTCGACGGGGTGGCCGGCGTCCTTCTCGGCCTGGAGGATCTTCTCGATCGTCTCGGGCGTGATCGGCTCGATGTAGGTCCGGTCGGCGAAGCCCGGGTCGGTCATGATCGTCGCGGGGTTCGAGTTGACCAGCACGACGCGGAAGCCTTCGTCTTTCAGTGACTTACAAGCCTGCGTGCCCGAGTAGTCGAACTCGCAGCCCTGGCCGATCACGATGGGACCGGCGCCGATGATGAGGATGTTTTGGATGTCGTCGCGTTTAGGCATGGGCGGGTGTCACGCTTTTGGATTAAGGGTCAGATCTCAGTGGATCGTGGCAAATTGTGCGAATCATAGCGACGCGGAAGCTTTTTTACAAGTCACCGTAAAACATGGGGTTAGATGGACTTGGGGCGCGGACTTAACGACGTTCTAGCAGGAACAGCTGTTCGGTGACGTGCAGCGATCGGCTGCGCAGGTTTCGGCTGCCGCGGAACGCGTTGTAAGGCGTTTCGATGATCGTTGTTTTGCCGTGCGTGTTCAGCAACGCATCGAACTGGTCGCGCGAGATAAAACCCTCGTCGTTATACGAGATCAACAAGTGAGTCGCGGGCGTGTGTTCGACCAGGTCGGTCAGCGCGCCCAGCGCATCGCGCCGGCGGTTGTAGGCCGAGCGCTGCCAGTCGGTGGGGATGCCGGAGACCTTGCTGACCCGTTTCGGCTCGCGGTTGAGCGCGATGAGGTTGAGCATGAAGTAGTTCGAGCCGTAGGGGTGTTGGTTGTAGGGCGGGTCGAAGTAAGCAAGGTCGACCGGTTCGATCTGACGCGCCACGACGTTCGCATCACCCCGGTGCGCGATCACGTCGCAGTCGAAGTGGCTGAACACGGGGAAGGTCAGCTCGATGCGGCCGAGGATGCGCGACAGCGCATCGCGGTTGTTGCCGCCGAACTGGCCGACGCCGGTTTTGCTGTTTTTGTAGAACCCCTTGAACACGCCGGACGTGTTGGCGTGGATCGACGCCTCGCTCAGCAACGGCCCGAGCAGCAGGGGGCGGTGGGGTTCGGGCGCCTGGTCGATCAGGTAGCGCAGCGAGTCGATGCGCATCGCGTTTTCATTGGTGTAGAACACGCGCTCGCCCGGCCGGATCGCGCTGTCGTCGCGTGGCGAATACAGCCGACGGACAAAGCCGTCCCGCACCGGCAGTTCGTCGACGCGCCGCGTGACATCTGCGTAACTGGCGCGCAGCGCATCGATATCCAACGCCGAGCGGTTGGCCAGGTAACACGTGTTGAGCACGTGCGCGTAGAGTTCGATGTCGTTAACGATCAGTTTGTTGGCGTGCTGTTTGAAGAACCGCGCCGTGGCGCCCGAGCCGGAAAACGCGTCGAACACGCTCAGCTTTCGCCTGCCAAGCCGCGCCCACACGTGGTCGAGCCCCCGCTGGATCAACGGCAGCAGGGCCCGCTTGTTGCCGAGGTAGGTGACGAGCTGTTCCCGCAGGAAACGCGGGTTTTCGCGGCATTTTGCGCCGTGTTCGGCCGAGTCGTCCACCGCCATCGCTTTGTCGCACATGATCAGCCGATCGGTCGTAGAAGAGAAACACACGTCGTTGTCGCGCGGCCTGTGGCCGCGAGCGGCATCGTGTTTATTCTGGCCGTTGGCGCCGGTTCGTCAACGCCCGCGGCGTGGTGTGCGCCCGGGGTGGGTTTGATACGATGTCGGATCACCCGGAGCTTGTTTCGATGTCCGATGCGCTCAGCCAGGATGCCGCCCGCGAATCGGCCGCGACCGATCGGCCGCGGCCCAGCGTGCGCCTGCTGGCGATCGACCTCGACGGCACGCTGCTGCGGACCGACAAGTTCGTGACGCGTGTGAACGCCGACGCGATCGCCGCCGCGGCTGACGCGGGGGTGAAGGTTGTGTTGGCGACCGCGCGCCCGCCGCGCGCGACGATGCCGTTCTACACCGGCCTCGGCCTCGACACGCTCATGATCAACTACAACGGCGCGTTGATCCACGACCCGGCGAAGACGCGGCGCCTCTATCACCTGCCCATGGACGCCGACCTCGCCCGCCAGATCATCGACACCGCGCGGCGGGCCTACAAAGACTGCGTGGTCAGCGTCGAGGTCCTCGACCGCTGGTACACCGACCACTACGACGAGACGCTGCCCATCGAGACCGGCCGGGTGTTCACGCCCGACTTCGTCGGCCCGCTCGACGCGTTCCTCACCCGGCCCGTGACCAAGCTCATGTTGCTCGCCCAGCCCGAGCGCCTGCGCAAGGTCATCGAGGCCGTCCAACGCAAGCACGGCGATTCGGTCGACCTGTCGCAGAGCGAGACGCACATGCTGCTGGTGATGAACCGCGGCGCGTCGAAGGGCAAGGCGCTGGCGATGGTCGCCGAGTGCTACGGCATCGATCGGTCGGCGACCATGGCCATCGGCGATGCGCCCAACGACGTGTCGATGCTGCGCTGGGCGCAGCTGGGCGCGGCGATGGCCAACGGCTGGCAGGCCGCGCTCGACGCGGCCAACGTCGTCGTCGCCTCCAACGACGACAACGGCGTGGCGCAGGCGATCCAGCGGTACGTGCTGGGTTGAACACCCGTTTAGCGACGGCCCGCAGGGCCGGGCTGATGCGACTTATGGCTTACATTCACGCCTGCGCGCTGGGTTCGTGGCGGGCACGGCAGGCCGCGGCGCAAAGCTCGGCGAGCTTCTCGAACTGCTTGCTGAACGAATCGGTGCTGCCGTCGCCGCCGCTGGCGGCGTTGAGCAGCTCGTCGGCCGCGGCGCTGATCTGCGGGTAGCCGTAGCCGCCGCTGGCGCCCTTGATCTCGCGCACCAACCCCGTGATCGCCTCGAGCTCCTGGTGCACCAGCAGGCTCTGCATCTGGTCGAGCTTGCCCTGCAGGCGGTCGAGGTAGTTGAGGATCAGCGGCCGCATCTTGCGGTTGTCCCACTGCTCGCTGTACACGGGCTTGATGTTCGAGTCCATCGTGCGGTCGCGGGCGAGGAACCGGCCGAGCACCTGCAACACGTCGTCCATGTCGAACGGCTTGGTGAGCACCTCGGCAAACCCGTCGTTGCGCATCTTCTGAATCTCGTCGTCGTTGTCGTCGGTGGTGACGGCCACGGCCTGGCCGGACCAGCCGCTTTCCTTCAGCTTGCCCAACAGGGTTTCCTCGCCGATGCTCGCCGCCGACTGATCGACGACGATCAGCTCGAACTTCTTGAACTGCGAGACCTGCAGGGCGCTGTCGGCGTCTTCGACGGATTCGACGGTCAGCCCGAGCGACTGGCCGAGGAACGTGAACAGCTCGCGGTCGTCGATGCACTTGTCGGCGAACAGCACGTTGCCGCGCAGCTTGGGCAGCTCCCGGCTCTCGCACGCCGCGGCGCCCACGCGCACCTGCTGCACGAACTGGTAGACCTCGATCGATTCTTCGAACTGCACGGCGACCTCGTGCACGTTCCCATCCACGTGGGTGCAGCGCACGACCTTGCCGCGCACGCGCGACGTCTCGTTTTCCAGCGTGCGCAGCGTCAGCGTGCACGCGGTGCCGGTGTAGCAGAAGCTGCCGTGCAGGAACGCGATGCCGCCGCGCGAAAGGTTGCGGGGGCGGACCATGTAGGTCGCGACCGACCCGCCGGGGTGGCGCATCTGAACGAGCACGCCGCGCGCCGAGTAAGTCAACCGGTCTTCTCCCCGGTTCTCGTTCGATTGGTACCCCGTGGCCCGGCCGTTGAGCGACTCGAGGATCCCTTGCTGATCCTTCTCGCTCATCCGCAGCGAGTCCACGTAGTTCTGGTCGTGATCGGGCGAAGACACAGCCACCTCCCATTTGGCAAATTGGGCCGTCATCTACTGCATCGGCGGATAAGGGGGCTTACTTTGGGCCTGGGGGCCGCGAGCGGCGGTTTTGCCGCACGCTGGCTCGCCGCGCGGCGTCCGGCTAAGATGCCGCGTTCCCAGGCGCTTCGGTCGCGTCCGGTAACCCGCTCATTTTGGCTTAAAAAAAGGGCTCCGATGGTCCCACGCCGTAAAACTCGACAGGTCACGGTCGGCGACGAACGCGTCGGCGTCGTCCGCATCGGCGGCGACGCGCCCGTCAGCGTCCAGTCCATGACCTCCGGCTACACCCACGAGATCGACAACTGCGTCGCCGAGATCAACAAGCTCGCCGCCGCCGGGGCCGACGTGGTCCGCGTGGCCGTGCCCGAACGGAAGGACACCGAGGCGCTGGCCGAGATCATGCCGCAGGTCCACGTGCCGATCGTGGCCGACGTGCACTTCCACTTCCAACGTGCCCTCGAGGCCGTCGAGGCCGGCGTCCACAAGATCCGCCTCAACCCCGGCAACATCGCCGACCGCAAGCACGTCGAGCAGGTCATCGCCGCGTGCAAGGAGCGCCGCCTGCCCATCCGCGTCGGCGTCAACGAGGGCTCCATCATCGAACGCCGCGACAAACAGAAACGCATGAAAGAGCTCGGCGGCGTCTTCTCCGACAACAAGCACGGCCACTTCCTCGCCATCATGATCGCCAAGCTCGAGGAATACCTCGACATCTTCTACGACAGCGATTTTTACGACGTGGTCATCAGCGCCAAGTCGCCCGACCCCACGCTCGTCATCGCCGCGTACACCGAGATCTCCAAGCGCTTCGACCACCCGCTGCACCTGGGCGTGACCCACGCCGGCCCGCGCGAGACGGCCATGATCCGCTCCACCGTGCCCCTCGGCCACCTGCTGGCCAACGGCATCGGCGACACCGTCCGCATCTCTTACGCCAACGACCCGGTCTTCGAGGTCGAAGACGCGCTGGAGATGCTGTATTGCTTGGAACTGCGACAGCGCAAGGGCGTCGACCTGATCGCCTGCCCGACGTGCGGCCGGATCCAGGTCGACCTGTTCACGCTCGTCCAGGAGGTGCGCAAGAAGCTCGCCGACGAGATCGAACTGCCGATCAAGGTCGCGGTCATGGGCTGCATCGTCAACGGCCCCGGCGAAGCGGAGGGCGCCGACGTGGCCATCTTCGCCGGCGACCGCCGCGGCATCATCTACGTGCAGGGCCAGAAGGTCGCCAACGTGCCCGAGGAAGACATCCTCGAGGCGCTGCTCGACGAGTGCCGCAAGTTCGAGGCCCGCGTCAACGCCGGCGAGGTCAAGCTCGGCGAGAAGGTCGTCGAGATCGCCCCGCCCGACCCCATCGGCGAGCTCGGCTCCGGCTTCGACAAGATCGCCCACGGCGATGTCGACAAGCTCACCGACCTGACCGTCGGCGGCCAGTAAGCCCCGCCATCACCGCACGTAAAACTCGACCGTGTACGTCCGCTTGATCGTCTGGCCGGGCTCCAGTTCCACGTCCCAGCTCAGCTCGCTGTGGTTGTTCACGCCGTACCCGTTGCGGTACCAGCCGTCGGCGTGGTAGTCGTCGAGGGTGAGCGCGCCCTCGTCCGACACCGCCGCCGCCTTGCCCGGCACGTGCGCGGTGATCCGCATCCGGATCGACTGCTTGGTGAAGTTGGTCACGGTGACCGTGCCTTGTTTTTTGATGCGCGCAAAGGTGCTCCCGGCCCAGCGCAGCGCGCTGGATTCCCGCTCCAACTCGGTCTCCTGCAACGAGCCCCGCACGTTCACCGCGACGGTCATGGGCAGCAGCGCCGTGCCCTTCGGCGGCGTGTACGTCAGCAGGTCCTGGCCCACGGGCAAGCCGTTGCGCAGGATCATCGCGGCCCCGGTCGTCCACGGCACCTTGGCGTTGTTGGTCAGGTCCAGCTGGTGCCACACCTGGGTCTTCAACAGGCGCAGCGGCGAGCCGACCGGTTGTCCGCCGGGTCGCGCGTTGTGGTTCACCATGCCGCCGTGGCTGGGGTGGCGCACGACTTTCAGGTCCAGCGTGTACAGGTGTTCGGCCGGCGCGGTCGCCTGCCACAGCGGCAGCGTCGCCCGCCCGCCGCGCTTGAGCGAGAAATTCGGCACGCTGTAGAAGAACAGGTCCTGCTCGCCGGTCGCGGCCAGCTCTTTCGGCAGGTCGACCGCCGCGCTGCCGCTGCCACCATGACCCGCCGTGCTGTGGGCGCGGTGCTCGCCGGCGCGCTGCGTGTACATCGCGTTGCTCATCTGCCCCATCAGTTGCGGCGCCGCGCGGTGCAGCGTGTTGCGCAGCTGGCCCTCCAGCGACAGCGGCGAGATCACGTTGCCGAACCGGAAGTGCGGCACGCCCACCACCAGGTCCAACGCCACGTCATGCAGGTCTTCGACCTCGTTGAGCACCTCGGCCTGAAGCGCCATGTCGGCCGAGTCTTTCAGGTCGCCGCTGAGCCGGTAGGTGGGGATCCAGCGCAGGCCCGGCGTGAAGTACATCAGCGTCAGCTCGACCTCCTTGCCCGCCTGCGGCTTGCCCATCACGAAGCTCAACCGCTTGGCACGCACGAACGCGTCGCCGCCGCCGGGGCGCGACGGCAGGCTATCGCCCTCGACCCGCACCACGCGACGCAACGCGATCGTGACCGGTTGCTCGCTGCCGGCCGGTAGCACGCTGGCGTAGGTCAGCGCGTCGGTGTTGATGATCGCGAGCATCTGCCCGGTCACGGCCTTGCCGTCGTCGAGCACGAGCGTGACCGTTTTGCCCTTGACCCCGCCGAGCAGGCTCGCCAGCGGCGTCGTGGGCGCGACCGGGTTCGCCTGGTAAGCGTTGCCCAACGCCGGGGCGGCCGTCGACCGACGCCAGGCGTTGGTGTGCTCGGCGCGCATGGACAACACCGCCCCCTTCCGGCCGACCGCCCAGAAGCTGCCGAGCACGGCGTTGTCGGGCACCTGGTCGGTGTGGACGTTGCCCTCGGCGTCGGCGGTGCCGGTCGCGCGCTTGATGATCAGCGCGTGGCCGTCCTTGAACACCACCACCCGTTCGGTTTTCAGTGTCAGTTGGCCTTGCTCGGCCAGGGTGGGCGAAGCCGCGACGGCGCACAGAAGGGCGGCCAAGGCGTAACGGCAGGTTCGGGCATGACGCATGGCGATGTCCTTTCGGTGATCAACGTGATAAACGCACGACGCCCAGAAGGCCTCGTGCGATTATGGACGCACCACCCGCCCGCCGGTTCGCGCCCCGTGTGCCGCCCGGGCAATGAAAAACCGCCGAGCGCGGTGCTCGGCGGTTTTGGTTTTGCAGGACCGCGTTAAGTCTCAGGCCTTGCGGCGACGGGTCATCATCAGGCCGCCGAGGCCGATCAGGGCCAGGCTGGCCGGCTCGGGCGTGACGACGATGTTGTCGATGTACGCGCCACGGTTGCCGCTGCCGCCGAGGAAGATCTCGAAGGAGTTGATGTCGCTGATGCCGCCGTTGCGCGGGCCGATCACGAAGTCTGCGACGTCGCCGTCGCCGGCTTCGATCACGCCGTCGTTGTCCCAGTCGATCGTGACTTTCGCGCCGGTGGTGGGGGGCCCGCCGCCGGTGTCGCTGAGCGTCGTGGCGCCGGACACGTCGATCTTCACACCGATCGTGTTGGCGCTACCGGGGTAGCTGTCGACCGCCGGGTTGAGGAAGCCGGTGTTCGGCCCGCCGACGTTTGTGATGACGACTTCCTGGCCGTTGCTGGTGTTCAACCATGTGAAGCTCTTGGTGTTCACACCGCTGGTCTTGCCGTTGGCGCGGAAGATCAGCACGTACGCCTTGGTGTTGGTGGCGCTGTCGAGCGAGAAGCGGACCTGCCGGCTGGTGGTCCCTTGCCGCGCGGCGAGGATGTCAAACTCCATCGACAGCACGTCGCCGCCGCCGGTCAGGGGCACGTTGCTCGTCAGCAGCCCGCGGGCCTTGTTGGTCGCCCCGCCCGCGATCGCGGTGTCGTAGACGAAGGCGTTGTCGCCCGAGCCGTCGCCGATGATCGCGCCGGGCTCGGCGTTCGACAGCAGCCACGAGCCGGTGGCGGTGCCGGCGTTGAGGTTCGCCAGCGTGGCGTTGGCGGTGAGCGTACCGCTGACGGCCGTGGAGGCGTTGAAGTCCGCCTCGAACAACGCCGCGTGGGCGCTCGAACTGATCGCCGCCATCACCGCCGTGCATAAAATGAGTTTCAACACGTTTGACATGTCATCCTCCTCAGGTCGCGGCACCATCGCCGCGAGTGGAAAAAACGGCCCCGTCGGCGTGAACACAAAACACGCTCGACACCATCCCTCGCTATTCCCAAGAAGGCCGGGCGAGCCGCAAACCGACCCAGAGCGGGCCGGTGTGGACGCGACATTCCCTACAGATAAATCTCGCCAAAACGCCTAGCTGGACATCTAAAAACACGGATTAGCAAGATTTTTTCCCTGATCTGGGGTTTCCGACCCCATGGGCCGGCGCCAATGAAAAACCGCCAAGCGTGGTGCTCGGCGGTTCTTCATTGAGTTGGTGGTTTTTGCTTGAACTTCAGGCCTTGCGGCGGCGGAGCATCGCCAGGCCGCCGAGGCCGATCAGCGCCAGGCTGGCCGGCTCGGGCACTTCCGTGACCACGAGGTTGTCCAGCCAGATGCCGCGGCTGCCGGAGCCGTTGTAGCCGAGGCGGATCTTGGTGATCTCCGCGATGCCGGCGTTGCGCGGGCTGAACGCGACGTTCTGCACGTCGTTCGGCCCCGTGAAGTTGCCGTCGCCTTCCCAATCCACGCTCAACCGGCCGCTCTCGTCGTCGAGCACGGTCGAGGCGTTGGTGCCGAGCAGGTCGATCTTCACGTGGATCGGCGTGAAGCCGTTCTTGTAGCCGTCGACGGCCGGGTTCTTGAAGTCGGAGCCGGTCTGGCCGTCGGGGGCCGTCGCCAGACGCGTCGCGGCGCCCCCGGTCTCCACAAACTCGAAGTGCTTGCTGTTGTCCAGTTCGAAGCGGAAGTTGTAGGAGATCTGGTTCGTCGCGTTGCGGAACTGGAAGACGACATCACGGCCGCCGCCCTGGCGCGCGGCGTAGATGTCGAACTCGATCGTGGCGCCGTTGGCGATCTCCAGGTCTTCGGTGAAGTTCGCGGTGCTGATGAACGTGCCGCCAGCGGTGGGGCTGTCGAACGCGAACGCGTTGTCGCCCGCGCCGTCGCTGATGATCGCGCCGGTCGGCGGGTTGCCGCCCGAGGTGTTGGACCAAGTGCCCACCGAGGTGCCCGCCTCGAGGTTCGGCACGGTCGCGTTGGCGGTCACCGAGCCCGACACGGCCGTCGAGGCGTCGAAGTCGGCGCTGAAGATGACGCCCGCCGAGACGCTCCCGGCGAACATCGCCACCGCTGCCAAGCCCATGCACATCTTGAAACTGCTGGTCATGTTCATCCTCCAAAAGTCGCGGCACGCCCTCCGCGGTACGCGCACTCACCAAACAAACACGGCGTGCAGCTTCTCTCGCACACCGACGTCATCCCTCAATGTTCCCGATTCCCGGTCGGCCCCCGCCATGCACGAACGCACAGCGGCTTTTCGGGCCAACCCGTGTTTTCAGTAAACCACGTAAGAAAACATACGCAAATCGAAAAACGGAATATGCGCATATTGCAACCGATTTGCGCAATGCGGTGGGTCTTGAATCGCCGCAGTTTGGCGTCAGCCCACCGCGGCACGCCCGTAATACGCCCACCAGGCCGCGACCTCGCGCAGCATGTAGTGCGGCAGGCGGACCAGCGTCCGCCGCTGCTCGGCGGGCACGGTGTACACCGTCAGCCCCGCCCGCTCGTAGGCCAGCTTGATGCGCGGCAGGTGATAAAAATGGCTGACCGCCAGCGCGTGGCGGACGTTGTGTTGCTTGAACAGGCCCACCGATTGCTCGACGGTGGCGGCGGTGTTCAAGCCCATCGGGTCGAGCACGATCGCCTCGGCCGGCACGCCGTGGGCGACGGCGTAGCGCATCATCGCGGTCGGCTCGTCGATGTCGCCGTCGCCCGGCCCGCCGGAAAAGATCAGCAGCGGCGCGTAACCCTGGTGGTACAGGTCGACGGCCGTGGCCACCCGGTCGCCCAGCGCGGTGCTGAGCCGGCCGTCGGCGTAGGCGCGGGCGCCGAACACGACGATCGCATCCGCGGGCCGGCGGTAGTCGGTCTGACCGAACAGCGCCATCTGTGCCAGGGGGAAGCCCATCGCGCACACGCCGAGCGTCACGGCGAACGCGCCGCACTGCTTCCAGCCCCAGCGCCCGGTCTGTGCGCCGCGCCCGATCGCGTAGGCCAACCACCCCAAGGCCGCGGCGACCAGCAGCGACAACGGCAGCGGCGCGCCCGAACGGATGTACCCCCGGTTCAGCAACCGCAGCACGTCGACCGCGTTGACCATCGCCACCAGCGCCAGGCCCAGCACCAGCGTGCACGTGGCGCGTCTGCGCCACCGGCTCGCTTTCGGCCGCGCCGCCCACCAGCCCAGCGCCAACAGCGCCGCCAGCAGGTAACCCACCGCCACCAATCGCGGCAGGCCGGCGAAGCTGATCCACCAGTTGTTGAGGTCGAAACCCACCCCCGGCCGCGCCCCCAACAGGTTGAAGGCGATAAACACCCCCAGCGCCCCGGCCAGCGCGCGGGCGGCGGTGCGGGTGGCGGGCTGGTTTTTCGCTTGCGTCACCTGTGTGACATCGGCGGTTACGCGCCCTCGCCTTCAGGTTTGCGCGCGCCGAACTTCTCGTTGAGCATAAGGATCGCGCTCGAGTCGTTGCCGGCCAGCTCGACCATCGCCAGCGACTCGCCCATGATCTTCTCTTCTTCGACCTGCTCGTCGAGGAACCATTGCAGGTGGCTGAGCGTGGCGAAGTCGTCTTCGTCCTTGGCCTGCTTGTACAGCTCGTTGATCGCGGCGGTGTTGGCCTTTTCCATGGCCAGGGCCGCCTCGAACGCGCCCTTGATGTCGCCGTAGTCGCCGCGCGGCTGTTCCACCGCCCCCAGCGCTACCGACCCGTCGCGGTCCAGCAGGTAGTTGTACAAACGCATCGCGTGCTCGAGCTCTTCCGAACGCTGGATCATGAACCACGCGGCAAAACCGGGCAGGTTCTGCTGCTCGAACCAGGCGCTGATCGCCAGGTAGTTGTACGCCGCGGCGATCTCGTGGTTGATCTGGCGGTTGATCGCGGCTTCGATGGATGGGCTGATCATGTGGGTTTTCCTTGAAAACGAGTGACTTCGACCACGGCATTGTATCGCGCCGACGCGAAGGGCAAAGGGCAAAGGGCAAAACTCAAAACGGCCGATCCGAATTTTGGATTTTGCCCTTTGCCATTTGAGTTTCCTTTCTATCCTATGACTCCACCCGCGCGAGGAACCCCGCTTGGCCCACGCCGCCTTCATCTTCATCTGCCTGGTCTGGGGCTCGAGCTTCATCCTCATGAAGAAGGCCGCGGACGTGTTCGGCCCGCTCAGCATCGGCGCCGGCCGCGTCGTCGGCGGGGCGTTGTTGCTGTGGGGGGTCTGGGCGTTGGTAGGGCGGGGCAAGCGCCGGTTGCCCCTCGGTTGGCGCGACGCGCCCGCGCTGATGGTGGTGGCCGGCTGCGGTTACGTCCTGCCGTTCACCCTCCAGCCGTACCTGATCGGCAAGCACGGCGAGTCGGGGTTCTTCGGCATGATGGTCGCGCTGGTGCCGTTGATGACCATCGTGCTCAGCTTGCCGCTGCTGCGTGTCAAGCCGCGCCCCCGGCAGGTGGTCGGCGTGGTGCTCGGCTTGGCGTGCCTGGTGATGATGCTGGGCGTGGGCCACGCGCGCCACATGCCGATCGGCGACCTGCTGCTCGCCGCCGCCGTGCCGCTCGGCTACGCCACGGTCAACGTCTACGTCAAACGCCGCTTCGCCGACACGCCGCCCATCGCGCTGGCCGCGGCGGCCCTGTCGCTCGCGGCGCTGCTGCTGTCGCCCGCCGCGGGTCTGCGCGAATCGATCGGCCAAGGCCCCACGCCGCTGCCGCTGGCCGTTGGGTTCATCGCGATCCTCGGCCTGGTCGGCACGGGCCTGACCATGTGGATGTTCTACCACCTGATCCGCGCCCGTGGCCCGCTGTTCGCCGGCATGGTCACCTACCTCATCCCCGCCGGCGCCTTGGCTTGGGGCTGGGCCGACGGCGAAACCATCTCACCCGGCCAACTGCTCGCGCTGGCCGGCGTGCTGGTCGGTGTCGCCCTCGTGCAAACCACGCCAACGCCCGAGGTGGCGCCCGAAGTCGTCGAAGGGTAGGCGGAGAACGAATGGCAAAGGGCAAAGGGCAAAACCCAAAAAACCCGGAGGGCGCGCCTTCGGTTTTGAGTTTTGCCCTTTGCCCTTTGGATTTCCCGCTCAAGCCCCCGCTTGATCGGGCACGCATTTCCTCATGCACAGCACGCCGATCGAGCCGAGCACCGCGAGGTTCGCAAACAGCAGCGGCGCGAACAGCGGGGCGCTGTACGTGATCCGGTACAGCAGGTCCTGGCTGTGGTTTTCCATCTTGATCACCGCGACCAGATGCAGCACGAAGCCGAGCAGGCCCACCAGCGCCTGGCCGATCATCACCCCGAACGTGATCACGTAGAACCGGCGCGGCACGGCCGGCGACAGCGACACGACCAGAAAGCCCACCGCGATCGCCGCGGCGAACACCGAGATCCATTCGCGCCAGTCGAAGAACCCGTTTTGGGCGTGATCGGCGAGGGAGAGGAAAAAGTTGCCGATGAATCCACCGAGCGCCAAGAGGGTGACCCACTGGGCCCATTCGGTTATTGCTGACCGGACCGTGCGGTTCATGATGAGCAGGAGGCCGATGCCGGTATAGGCGAGGGGGGCAACGGATGGGGGCGAATAAATGAGGCGTTTGAGCGAGGGGGTTTGGAAGAATCCTTCGAGGTGGTAGATGAGTCCGGCGACGCCGACGACGATGGAAGTGAATCCGACGATGATGGCGAGGGTGCGGGAGCGAACGGCCCAGGCGAAGAGGAGCAAAAGGGGGGCGGCGATGGAGAAGACGATCGGGACGTAGGTGGCCCAGTGGTCGTAGCCCACGATGCGGTGCGCGAGCGCCACGTCCAACGCCAGGAACGCCAGGTTCCCCCACACGAACAGATCGACCCACGCCGACGGATCAGTGAGCCGCTGCCGAAGCGTGGTCATCGCGCTTTCCTTTCGCCGCCCGCTCGCGGATCTCGTCGGCCATCTCCTGCATCTCGACGGTCTTCAGCAGCAGCTCGTAGTTGCCGTGCCACTGCACGAAGTCGGCGCCGCCCATGAACGCGCCGTGCTTCGCGGTGCGCCCGAAGTAGTGCCAGATATCGAAGTACAGGAACTCGATCGGCTCGTCGAACGGCTGGGGCGTGAGCAGGCCCTCGGCTCTCAGGTCGTCGATGATCTTCTTCGCCGCGACGATCTTCTCGTTCGTTTCGACCACCACCTCTTCGGCTTCCTTGTAGAACCGCTCGACGTGCGGCGTGGTGTGGCACTTGAGGCAGGTCTCCTTCATCGCGTTCTGCCCCGACTGGAACGTCGGCCTTTGCTTCGACACCGGCGCGAACAACCACCAGCTCAACCGCTCGGTCGTGTCGTGGGTGACCTTCTGGCCGTCGAGCCCGCTGAGGTGGCAGGTGGCGCAGGTCGGCACGGGCATGTCGCGCGTGGTCAGCGCCTTGGGGTCGGCCGACAGGTTGAACGAGCCGTGCTGGGCGTGGAAGAGCACGCCGTGCTTCGACTCGTTATAAATCTCCAGCTGCGCGTGGTCGGGGCCCATGTGGCACTGGCCGCAAGTGGCGGGGGTGCGGGCGAGCTCGATCGACGCCGAGTGGCGCGCGTGGCAGGCGGTGCACTTGCCGATCGAGCCGTCGGCGTTGGGCCGGCCGATCTCGTGGCACTTGGCGCAGCCCATGTTGGTCGCGGCGGGGCCCTCGAGCATGGCCAGCGCGTTGGGGTCTCGGTCGACGGCGCCCTTGTGGTACTTCTCGGCGAAGGCGATCTGCTCGGCCGTGAAGTCGTCGCGGCCGACCACCGCCGCCCAGGCCGGCGACGCGTGGCGCGAGCGCAGGTACTGCTCGTACTCGGTCTTGTGGCACTGCGCGCAGTTCGCCGCGGTCAGCCCGTCCTTGGCGATCACGAAGCCCATGTGGTCGAGCGCTTCCTGGTTGCCGACCGGCTTGTGGCAGTCGAGGCAGTTGATGCCGGCCACCGCGTGCTTGCTGCGCTCGAACTGGTGGACCACCGCGCCGGTCTCGTTGCGGTGGCACTCGGCGCACTTGCCCGTGGCCTTGACGAAGCTCGCCGACGGCTGGGCCGTGTCGGACGGCGGGCG
Source organism: Phycisphaeraceae bacterium (assembly GCA_028282805.1). Taxonomy (GTDB): domain Bacteria; phylum Planctomycetota; class Phycisphaerae; order Phycisphaerales; family Zrk34; genus JANQHD01. Next base: position 158,394 of record JANQHD010000027.1, read on the forward strand.
GTACTTGTTGATCATGAGTGCGGCCACGATGAACGCCGTGGCGATCACCACCGCGACGAAGACGGCTTTGAATGACATGCGGGCGGCCTCCTGAAGCGAAATTGGGCAAGAAGTGTGGGGCGCCGTTTCGCGTCAGATCGTAGTATGCCGCATAACCGCGCCGCGATGCAAGAACGTTTTCTGCATAATCGACTAAACCCCAAACCCACCAGGTGCACTCACTGGTGAACGACGCACGACGAGGCCAACCGATGGAGCTTGCGATCGGTGGAAAACCAGGGCTCTGGCGCCCGACCGATCGCGCACCCAACGAGCCGGTCGGTTCGAGCGTGGTCGATCGCGCCAAGCGCGGCGACGGTCGGGCCCGCGCCGAGTTGCTGGGCCGGTTGGCCGACGTGTGGTATCGCTACTGCCTGTCGATGTTGCGCGACGCCGACGCGGCGCGCGACGCGGCGCAGGAGTCCGCCTTGCGTTTTCTCGCTCGTTTAGAGGCCTTTCGGGGCGATTCGAGCGTGGAGACCTTCGCCATCGGCATCGCCGTCAACGTCTGCCGCGAGCAACGCCGTCAAAGAACTTTCGAAGCCTGCGAGCAACCCGATGCCCACCACGCCGACACACCGCGACCCGACCAACACGCCCAGCGGCGCGAGGCGCGCGACCGTATTTGCGAACTGGTCGCAACATTGCCCCAACGCCAGCGCGAGGCCGTGGTGTTGCGCTATTTCGAGCAACTGCCGCTCGCGGAGGTCGCCGAGGCCATGGGCTGCGCGCTGGGCACCGTCAAGGCCACGCTCGCCCAGGCCCTGCGTGCGCTGCGCAACCGGTGGGAGTGAAACGTCATGACCCGCTTCAAACAAGCCCTCGAGCGCTCGGCCGAAACCTACCGCGATGCGCGGTACCCCGGCGACCTGTCGGCGTTGGTCGAACCGCCGGCGCCGCGCCGCTGGCATTGGCCCGCCGCCATCGCCGCGTCGGTGCTGATCGTCGGCCTGCTCACCACGCTGCAGACCGGTGCACCGGCGCCGGGCGATCAACCGCTCGCCGCCAAGCCCGGCCCGCCGCCCGCGCCGACGATCGCCGCCGTCACGCACAAGCCCGCGTCGCTCAAGCCCGACTTATCGCTCAAGGACGCGCCCCGCATCAAACGTCTGACCCCGACCCGGTTGGCCTGGTCGGCCTTCCCCTCACGCAAAGCACACAAGGAGAAAACATCATGAAACGCTACACCCCCTGGCTGTTGCTCACCGCCTTCGTCGCGGCGCTGGTGATCGGCATCGCCTTCAGCGGCACACCCACCCACGCCGGCGACCGCGCCGCCCGCCCGGCCGATGCGCCCTCGTTCGCGATGGCCTTCCGCCCCGAGCACGACGACGACGAAGAAGACTGGGGCGAGGCTTACGAAGAGTTCGAGATGATGGTGGCCGAGGTCGAGATGTACAGCTCGCTGCTGGACCTGATCGAGCAGTACGCCGCCATCGCGGCCGACAAGGACAAGGCCGCCATCGCCGCGGTGCTCAGCGTCGACGAACACCTCGAGCCCGACGCCGCCCGCAAGTTCCTCGGCGAGATGCTCAGCGCGAACACCAGCCAGTCGGTCAAGCGCGCCATCCACATGAAGATGTTCGACCTGTACGACGAGGAAGACACCGAGACGGTCAAGGCCCACCTCCGCGCCCTGATCACCGAGTGATTTAACCAACCCCTAAACACAAAGGGCCCGCGCTCGAGTGAGCGCGGGCCCTTTTCGCTTGCGCACCACGTTTAGCGTGGTCGCTCGCGACCACCGGCCTTCAAGCCCAACGCGCCCACCGCGAGCAGCACCAGCGCCCCCGGCTCGGGCACCGAAGGCACGAACACGCCGCCGGTCCCGTCGAACCCGAAGTGCACGCCCAGCGTGTTCAGGTCGGCCAGGCTCACCTGCCCGTCGCCGTTGAAGTCACCGGTCGCCCACACGCCCGCGTTGCCGAAGTTCGCGCCCAGCGCGTTCAGGTCGATCAGGCTGACCTGCTTGTCGTTGTTGGCGTCGCCGTACTCGGTGCCGAGCACGTCGCGCACCAGCGCATCGACGTCGGCCGAGCCGGCGGGCCCGCCGTCGAGCGCCACGTCGTACCGCCCGTCGTTCGAGCCGAGGTTGTCGTACAGCGCATCGATGTCTTCGGTGTCGAGGTCGCCGTCGCGCTCGACGTCGCCGAGCAGGCCCGACACCACGCCGGTGTCGCCCGTCGCGTCGAGCACCACGGTAAAGCTGTTGCCGCCGCCCGATAGGCCCGCCGCGCCGGTCAGGCCCGTGGCCCGCGTCCACTGAAGGCCGTCGAACGCCGCGGCCTGCAACTCGCCGTTGTGCACCTTGCGCAGCTGGTCGAACTTGAGCGTGCCGTAGGCCAGGTCGGCCGAGTCGCCGACGTCGAACATGCCCTTGACCTCGTCGGCGCTGAGCGCCGTGCCGTACAGGGCCACGTCGTCGATCGCGCCGTTGAAGTGGTTGTTGTTGCCGAGGTTCTCCGCGTCGGCGCCGATGTAGAACCTGCTGACCGTGCCGGCGAACGTGCGGATGGGCTTGTCGTTGCCGTCGGGCGTGGCGATGCGCGCGGCGTACTCGACGCCGTCGACGTAGAACAGCACGTCGCTGAGCATGTTCTCGTGCGGGTTGGGCAGCACGACCACGACGTGGTGCCACTGGTCGTCGTTGATCAGCGGGTTGTCGGCGAACGCGTTGACCGAGTTGTCGATGTTCAGCTGCACGTTGCCCGTGGCCACGCGGAAGTTGAACTCGCCGTTGGCCTTGTTGTCACCGCCGTAACCGACGACCGTGTCCCAGCCGGCGCCGACGGGCTTGACCCACGCGCTGACGGTGCGTTGCTCGCCCTCGGTGATCAGCGCCAGCCCGTTGCCGTTGCGCAGGTAATCGCCGTTGTCGTCGAAGTCGAGCGCGTTGCCGAACTTGCCCGGCACGGTGGTGGGGTCGCCGAACTCATCGACCTCGTACAGCCAGTTGCCGACGGTGCCGGTGTTGGCGTGGGTGGTGGCGGCGTCGTCTTCGTCGAGGCCGTAGTGCGACACCAGCCCGCGGTACTCGACAAAATCGAGCAGGCCCGAGGCCTGGTAGGTCGTCTGCGCCCCGCCGGCGTCGATGACGAGCGAGCCGGACACGGTCGAAGGCGTTTTGCCGCCCTGGTCGACGCGCATCTCGAAGGTGTACAACTCCGCCTCGATGCGGTCGCCGTCGACGCTGAACACGACGTAGTTGCCGCTGCCGTTGCCGAACGGCGGGTCGCCGTGCACGATCTGCACGATGTCGCTGTTGGCGTCCTTGGTGGAGGTGATCGAGTGCACCTCGCCGCCGTAGTACATGCGGACCTTGCCGCCGTTGTTGTGGCTGTGGGCTTGCAGGGTCTGCCAGAACGGCGAGCCGTCGCGGTTGACGAACATCATGCCGCTCGACGACTGCTTGCGCACGGCCGGCAGGATCGGCGTGTGGCCCTGCACGATCACGTGGTCGATCGTCGGGTCGGTGTCGGCCGCGGCCAGTATGTCGTCGACCCATTGCAGGTGCGCGCCGGCTACTTCGGGGCTGACCGAGCCGTGGCGGTAATGCAGTTGCGTGTTCGGGTCGTCCTGCCGGAACACGTCGACGGTGAGGAACATGACGTTGTTGATCTGCTTGGCGAACGACCCGTACTGGTAATCACCGGGGGCGCGGGAGTTGACGCCGTTGATCTGCGCCGGCAGGCCCAGCACGTCGACCATGTTCCGGCCGAAGCCCTCCTTCATGGTGATCACCTGCTGCGACTGGATCGAGCCGGTGGCCCAGTCGTTGTCGCCGACGTCGTGGTCGCCGAGCGCCGCGACCACGGTGTCGAACCCGTTCTGTCGGAACAGCTCGCGGTACCACGTGAAGTACACGTCGGTGGCGTTCTGCACGGCCTGGGTCTGCGTGCCGCCGGGGGCGAACATGGCCACGGTCTCGGCGCGGCGCGTGGCGTTCGAGTTCCACCGCCCGCTGATCAGGTCGCCGGCCACGACGAACGCCTCGGGGCTGCCGCCGGCGTTGGTGTGCATCTCGGTCAGCAGCGTGTTGTACGCCGAGGCCATGTTGGTGTTGTAGTCGTTGTTCACGCCCGCCCAGCCCGCGGCCTGGATGATGTTCGAGGGGTAGTCGGCGTCGAAGAACGCCGCGATCGCCGGGTCGGTCCCGCCGGACAGGTCGGCCAGGTCACCGTTGAACAGGTCGGGCGAGCTGACAAAGGTCCAGGGGGTTTGCGCGGCCGCTTGCGTGAAGCCGAACCATACGGTGAAGGCCACGCTCGCGATCGCGAGCGCGCTAGAACATCTCATCGGTTTCGTTCCTCCAGTGCACAGTTGAACCATACACCGTCAATGACGCCGGGGCCGGTGAATCTGGACACGGTTTTCGCAAAACATGGACGGCCCTGCCGCTTCTGCAGCGTGCGGGTGTGATCTGCCCTACCATATGGGCGGTAAACCGACCCCGGCTACCTCGGCCGGCGCGTCACAGGAGGCATACATTATGAGACTGTTCGTATTGGCTATGGCGGTCGTCGCCGCGTTCGCGTGTGCCGCGCCGGCCGCCGAGCGCAAGCCCAATATCATCTACATCATGGTCGACGACGCCGGCGTCGGTGATTACACGCTCTACGCCAAGGACTCGCCCATCCGGACGCCGCGCCTCGAACAGATGGCCGAGGAAGGCATGATGTTCACCAACGCCTACTCCGGCTCCGCCGTCTGCGGCCCGACGCGCTGCGTGCTCATGACCGGCACGCACTCGGGTCACTGCATCCGCCGCGCCAACCGCAGCCGAAGCCACGGCCTGCTCGCGCTCGAACCGAACACCACCACCGTCGCCAGCTACCTCAAAAAAGCCGGCTACGCCACCGCCGGCTTCGGCAAGTGGGGCCTGGGCAACCCCGGCACCACCGGCGTGCCCGAGAAGCAGGGCTTCGACCTGTGGTACGGATGCTACGACCAGAGACACGCCCACGACTACTACACCGACTACATGGTGCGCAACTCGAAGAACGAAACCATCGCCGGCAACACCGGCGGCAAGAAGCAGACCTACGTGCACGACCTGATGGTCGACGAGATGCTCAAGTTCATCCGCGAGAACAAGGACCGACCGTTCTTCGTGTACGGCGCCTGGCTGCTGCCGCACGGCAAGTACGTCATCCCCTCGGACGACCCCGCGCTCGAGCATTACCGGGACAAGCCGTGGAGCCGATCGGTCAAGAACTACGCGGCCATGATCACCAAGGCCGACACCGACCTCGGGCGCGTGATCGACCTGATCAAGGAACTCGGCCTCGACGATAACACGATCATCGTGTTCAACTCCGACAACGGCACGAACGGGCCGTTCGTCAAGCCGCTGGGCAGCAACGGCGGGTTGCGCGGCGTTAAACGCTCGCTCTACGAGGGCGGCATCCGCATGCCCTCCGTCGCCCGCTGGCCCGGCAAGATCAAGCCCGGCACCTCCAGCGACCTGCTCAACAGCCACGTCGACCTGCTCGCGACCGCCGCCGAGATCGCGGGTCTGCCTGAGCCGAAGGGGCACGATGGGATTTCGATCGTGCCCACGCTGCTCGGCAAGCCGCAGCCCAACGCCGACCGTCACCTGTACTGGGAGATCTACGAGGGGCCGCACCCGTTTCAGCAGGCGGTGCGCGTGGGGAAGTGGAAAGGCTACCGCACCGCGACCAAGGCCCCGCTGGAGTTGTACGACCTGAGCAACGACCCGGCCGAGCAGGACAACGTCGCGGCCAAGCACCCCGACGTGGTCAAGAAGATCGAAGCGATCATGGCCGCCGAGCACACGCCCACGCCGTACTTCGTCACCCCCGAACAGCCCCGCGCCAGGAAGAAGGCCAAGCCGGGCTGACCTGGAGGTTGACGACCGGCGACCCGTAGCTGCAACCAGCAGCCACCAGCGAACCACACCCCCTTCGCCCGCCCCACCCCACGGTGGCGGGCTTTTTTGGCCGCGGTTTCATTAGTCTATTTTCGTCGAAAATAGACTAATGGTATCAGTCGCAAAGCATTTATTTTAAATGGTTTATATTGTTTGTGATGCGGTGAGGCTTCAGCTGCGTCGGCGGAGGATGGCCGGGGTGCTGATCAGCAGCAGCGCGAGGCTCGCCGGTTCGGGGATCGTCGGCGGGAACACCGGCGGGTCGCCGCCGCCGCCGCCGCCACCGCCGGGGTTGCCGCTGCCGGGGTCGAAGCCGTCGGCGAGCTGCGGGCCGGTTTTGCCGAAGTTGTTGCCGACCAGGTCCAGGTCGGCGACACTCACCAGGCCATCGCCGTCGAAGTCGCCCATGGACCAGTCACCGGTTTTGCCGAAGTTCAAGCCGACGTTTCCCATATCCAGCAGGCCGACCTCGCCGTCGCCGTTGCTGTCGCCGGCGATGAGCACGGTCGCGTTCCAGTTGATGTCCTGTTCGAGCTGGTCGAAGTCGCGGCGGACCAGGTCGAGCAGGTCGCCGCTGTGGGCGTGGTCGATCACGGTGTCGTACGCGTGCGCGGTCACCGTGTATTGGCCGGGCGCGTAGCCGAGCGCCTCGAGGTCGATGCTCGTGCCCGTCGCGCCCTCGACGAGTTCGCCGTCGACGAACCACCGCACGGCGATCACCGACGGGTCGATCACGTCGACCCACACCGCATCGTTGCCGACGGCGCCGACGGTGTTGTCCAGCCAGCCGTCGAGCGGGTCGACGTGGTCGTACAGGTCGAGGATCATCTGCTCGCGTGCCACGGCGTTGAAGGCGGTGTTGAGCGTCCGCATCTTGCTGTCGAACGACGGGCGGTAGATGCCCAGGTTGTAGTACCGGCCGCCCTCGAACACGCCGATGTCCAAGTCGCTGTCGCGCGGGTCGGTGTAGCCGATCCACTGGCTCCACTTGCCGCCGGCCGGGTCGGTGGTGACGTTGATCTCGAACGGCTCGCCGCCGGGGTAGTTCCCGCCGCCGCCGTACTCGTCGGCGAGGTCGGAAAACGAGTGCCCCAGCTCGTGCAGCGCGATCTCCTGGGCGCTGGGGTTGCCGCCGGCGAAGGTGGCGAACGTCCCGCCCGCGCCGCCGTAGGTCGTGTCGTTGATGGTGACCAGCTTCATCTCGGCGAAGAAGCCCGCGCCCTGCAACCCGGCGTTGAGCGCCTGTTGCGCCTTGCCGCTGTTGAGGTAGAGCAGGCGCTCGGTCGTGCCGTCCCAGTAGTAGCTGGCGTCGAGCGCGGTGTCGACGTAATGGTTCTCGTTGGGGTTGTCGGCGCCGGACTCGTTAGAGACCACGTCGATCTTGTGCACGTTGAAGAAGTTGGCGTAGCGTGGAAACGGATCGGCGATGCCGCTGGGCGCGGGGCCGAACATGTGCTCGAGGTAACCGTTGATGTGTTGGTCGTACGTGCCGGCGCTGAGGTCGGCCTGCGTGTAGCCGTCGCCGAGGAAGACGACGTCCACGCGATTATCCGACGCGCCGTTGTCGATCAACGTGACGTAGTCGGCCGCGACCGCGGGCAAGGCGGTCGTGGCAAGCGCAGAACAAGCGACCAGGATGACGAACAGCTTAGACTTCGGGCAAAACACGAAACACCACCTGCATTTGCATCGGGACCAGAGAGGATAGCGAATATCGGACCTAAGGCGAGTAGGGGGTTGCCCCCAAGTTGCCTGGATTCGCTCTTGCTGCGCAGTTGCATCGGCTAAACCGGGCACCGACGTTGAATTAAGAATCGCTATAAGTCTCTATTTTGCCAGACTTGCCCGGATTTTTGGACAACCTTGCCGGATTTGGTTGGAGAGCGGCACCACAATTGGGCAGGCGCGGATTCGGTCGGCGCGGGGCGGGGGAGTTAACGGAACATAAGCGCGCGGTTTGCATGAAAAAAGCCCGCGCCGAATCAGCGCGGGCCCTGGGGTTCGTTCATCTCAGTCGGTCGCGGCTCACTCGGCGAGCAGGTTCAACTCGCCCAGCGAGGTGTACGGCGAATCCTTGAAGTCCGACCGCGCCACCAGCTTCACGTACTGGCCGGTCACCGGCTTGGTGAAGCGCACTTGCTGTTCGTTGATCGTGTCTTCGAGGTTGCCGGCGGCGACGGGCTCGCCGAACGTTTGCGGGTCGTCGGACACGTAGAACGCGTAGCCGTTGATCCGGCCGTTGTCCGTGCCGTCCTGCCGGGCCATCACGCGGAAGCCGGCAATGGCCTGTGCGGCGCCGAGGTCGATCGTCACGTGGTGCGGGTGCGGCGGCTGGGCGCCGTTCCATCGCGTGTGCCACCAGGTGTGGGGGTTGCCGTCGATGGCTTGTGCGGCGACCCGGCCGTTGAACTTCGACTCGCTCGAGGCGTCGATCACCTTCCAGTTGGACTGGTCGATGAGCTTCGCCTTGGGCAGGTAGCGCTCGGCGGGCAGGGGGAACTTCTCCCGCAAGAAGCCGCGCTCGAACGAGAACACCTCGGCGGGGGTGTGGGCCTCGTCCATCATCGCCGCGATCTGCGCGACGACCTGCGGGTGCCCATCGGCGATGTTGTTTTTCTCACCCACGTCGGTCGACAGGTCGTACAGCTCGATCGGCGCGTTGCGGTTCTTGCCGACGCCCAGCCGCACGCCCTTCCAGTTACCGAAGCGCACGGCCTGCTTGCCGCCGTGCTCGTAGAACTCCCAGTACAGGTACTTGTGCTTTGCCTGTTCGCCTTCGCCGAGCAGGGTGGGGGTGATGGAGATGCCATCGGTCCACCGCGGCGCATCGACGCCCGCGAGGCTGCACGCGGTGGGCATAAAGTCCCAGAACGCCGTGGGCAGGTCGCTGACGGCGCCCGCCTCGACCTTGCCGGGCCACCAGACGATGAAGGGCGTGCGGATGCCGCCCTCGTACAGGTCGCGCTTGCCGCCGCGCAGCGGGCCGTTGGAGTCGAACTCCTCGGGCGCCTTGCCGCCTTCCCACGACGGGCCGTTGTCGCTGGCGAAGAACACGATGGTGTTGTCCGCGATGCCCTCTTTCTCGAGGTGGGCCAGCACTTCGCCGACCTTCTGATCGATGAAGTTGAGCATGCCCGCGTACGTCGCCTTGGGGTGCTGCTGCTTGTAGTAGCCGCCGGTGTTGGGCGTCTCTTCGAACTTGCCCATGTACGGGGCGCGGTACTTCTCGGGCACCATCAGGTCCGCGTGCGGCGGGGTCAGCGCCAGGTGCATGAAGAACGGCCGATCCTTGTTCTCGCTGATCCACTTAAGCGACGCGGCGGTCGCGACCTCGCTGATGTAGTGCTTGCCGGTAAAGCCTTCGTTGCCTTCGAGCGTGCGCTGGTCGGTCTGGTCGTACACGAACTCGGGGTAGTGGCGGTGGCACATCGAATGGCTGGTCAGGCCGACGAACCGGTCGAAGCCCTTGTCGAGCACGCGCTGTGGGTTCATCGTGTTGCACGACAGGCCCGACTTGCCGAACAGGCCCGTGGTGTAGCCGGCGTCTTTGAGCAGCGTGGCGATGGTGATGTCTTTGGGGTCTTTGCGGAACTCGATGGGCCCGCCGTTGCCGCGCTGGTACAGGTGGCCGGTGTGCTGCCCGGCGAGCAAGGCGGCCCGCGACGGCGCACACACCGTCGAGCCGCAGTACGCGTTGGTGAAGCGCATGCCCTCGGCGGCCATCTTGTCGAGGTGCGGCGTTTTAAAGTGCTTCTGGCCGTACACGCCCACGTCGCCCCAGCCGGCGTCGTCGATGAGCACGAAGATGATGTTCGGCTTTTCCCCCACGGCACGCTGCGTGGCGGTGGTGGCCGGTTGGGTCGTGGGCTTGGTCGCCGCGCCCGGCGGGTCGGTCGGTTCGTTCTTACAGCCGGTCAGGGCGATCGCGCCCGCGAGCAACGTCAGTGCGATAAGGTTCAACTTCCACATGGTGATGCGCCTCCTGTGTCCGCGTGGCCGAACAACAAATCATAACAAAACCCGCGGCCACGAAGGGCGGCCGCGGGTTCGGGTTTGTTGCGTTATGCGCAGTGGCTTGTGGTTTAGGCGACCGCGGCGCCGGCGAGCGTCTTGCCCACGCAGCGCAGGTCTTCGCACGCTTCCTTGACGCGCTCGGCCATCGCGACCTCGGCGGCCTTGAGGTACACGCGCGGGTCGTAGCCCTTCTTCTTGTCGCCGACCTCGCCGTCGATCATCAGCACCTTGTCGTAGTTGGTGAAGAAGTGGTCGGCGATGGCCCGGCTGAAGGCGTACTGGCAGTCGGTGTCGACGTTCATCTTGATCACACCGTAGTCGAGCGTCTCGTGGATGTCGGCCTTGTCCGAGCCGCTGCCGCCGTGGAACACCAGCCAGAACTTCGCGTCGTCGCCGAACTTGGCCTTGATCGCGTCCTGGCCTTCTTTGAGCAACTCGGGGCGGAGCTTGACGGCGCCCGGCTTGTACGTGCCGTGCACGTTGCCGAACGTCGCGGCGAACATGTAATGGCCGTCGACCTCGCTCATCCGCTCGTAGACGCGGACCATGTCCTCGGGGGTCGTGTACAGCTTGTCGGCGGGGGTGTCCTCGCTCCCGGCGGCGCCGTCTTCCTCGCCGCCGACCACGCCGGCCTCGATCTCGATGATCTGGCCGATCTTCGCCATCCGCTCGTAGATGGGCACCGACAGGTCGAGGTTCTCCTCCAGCGGCAGGCCCGAGGCGTCGAGCATGTGCGACTGGTACAGCGGCAGCTTGCCCTCGGCCACGCGACGCTCCGACTCCTCGATCAGCGGGACCATGAACGTGTCGACCGCGTTGGGCGGGCAGTGGTCGGTGTGCAGCGCGACGTTGATGTCCAGCTTCTCCGCGGCGCGGTGGATGTGCTCGGCGATCGAGATCGCGCCCAGCACCATGTCCCCGACGGCCGTGCCCGAGGCGAACTTCCCGCCGCCGGTCGAGACCTGGATGATCCCGTCGCTCTTGAGTTCCGCGAACGCCGCCAGCGCCGCGTTCGCGGTGATCTCACTGGTCACGTTGATCGCCGGGTACGCGAAGTGGTGGTCGTACGCGTTCTCCAGCATCTTGCAGTAGGTGTTGTAATCGGCGATAGGCATCTTTGCGTTTCCTCGCGGGTGTGGGTGGGGTTTTGCTCGGCGCCCGCAGGATAAGGTCGGGTGGGTAAGGCGGCCCTGCGGACAATCTCCGAACCACGAAATATAGCGGAAACCTCCAATTTCCACAACGCGTTATAAACCGCCCCTCACGCAGCAAATACCGCCACCCCGCTAGGCAGGGAGTCCCCAACCCCAAGCCGGACCGAAGCCCAGCGCAGGTCCGGATCTCTCCAACTCCGGACTCCGGATTCCGCATTCCGGATTTCCCACGAATCCTTGTTTTCACCCCCGCCACCGGCTATCTTATATCTGGACTTTTCGGTGGAGAATGAACGCAAGGGGATGATTATGCGCTTCCGGAATCTAGGGATCGTTGTTCTGGGCATCGTGATCCTTACGCAACCCGCCTTCGCCGGCCGGCTGTTCGTGCGTAAACCGAGCCCGAACCCGACCACGCCCAAGCCGCAACCGCTCGGCCATCCGAACGTCCAAACCGGTACGGTCAGTGGCAGCGGCACGCTCACCATCGCCACGGCGAGCGCGACGCCGAGCGACTATTGGCAAGGCACCACCACCACCGTCGAAGCCGGCACGTTCGAAGTGCTCAACGACAACACGCTCGACCAGGGCGAACTGCTCAGCTCGCAGATCACCATCAACCCGGGCGCGACGTTCGACGTCGACGACTATTCCCGCTACTTCATCCAGCCGAACCAAAACCTCAACGGCTCCGGCACGGTCGTGGCCAACAACCTGAAGGTCCTCGAGGGCTCGTCCGTGATGCCCGGCGACAGCGTCGGCACCTTGAACGTGAACGGGCTGTTGTTCGCGGGCACGACCGCCAACGACGGCTCCGTCGTCGGCGGTACGGAGAACGACCTGATCAACGTGACCGGCGGGCTGGACATCTCGATAAACGGCAACAACGCCGAGCAGTTCACGGTCAACATCCACCCCGTCACCGGTTCGCTGGGCAACCTGACCTGGTCCGGCGGTTCAACCGGCGTGTGGGATATCAAAAGCGGCATCGACCACAACGGCGGCACCGACGAGGTGTTCTTCGACTTGGACCACGTCATATTCGTTGGCGGCTCCACGACCATCCCACCCGGCACGACCAACGACTCCGGTATCTATTTGTATGAACAGATCAATCCCGGCAGTGTGGCGTTCAACACGACGGTGATTGTCCTAGGCACGCTCACGCCGCCAGTAGGTTTTGACATTGGGATGTCTTCGGCAACGACCATGCACATCGAACTAGCGAGACTGGACAACGGCCCCGCTCTCAACACCACGGGCAACATTACCCTTGCGGGCGGATTGTCGATCATTCAACCAACCGAAGTGTCGCTCGGCGATGAGTACATCCTTGCCTCGGCGCAAGGCAGCCAGGGCATCACGAACCGTTTCGACCAGATCCGTATCTCGGGTACGGGGTTCAACGACGCAATAAACGCTTTCGCTGTGCTCTACGAGGACACCGATGCCGACGCGCTGACCGACCGCGTGCGCCTGCTCGCCACGCTCAAGGGCGACGCCAACGGCGACGGCGTCGTCTCGCTCGCCGACCTCGACGCGCTCGGCAAACACTTCGGCCAGGCCGGCGCCTGGCAGGACGGCGACTTCGACTACGACGGCCAAGTTGACCTCGCCGACCTCGACGCGCTCGCGACACAATTCGTTAAGCCCGCCACAACCATGACGGCACCCGGTTCGGGCTTCAAGTTTACCTCTGGTGTTGACCTCAACGCGCTGGGCCTGGGCTTCGGCCAAACCAGCGGCTTGGCGCAGGGCGACTTCAAATACGACGGTAACGTGTCGTTCGTCGACCTCGACTTCCTCGGCGTGAACTTCGACAACACGATCGTAGCCCCCGCGGCGATCCCCGAACCGGCGAGCGTCGCTCTGCTGGCGCTCGGCGGGCTGGCGCTGGTGCGGCGCCGGGCGCGCGGGTAAACGCGATCGCAACCAACTGACCGACCGGAGGCGGCGCACATGCGGGCGTGTCGTGCCTTGGCGATCCTTGTTTTGTTGGGCTTGTGGGCCCTCGGCTGCGAAGACCGCCAGCCGTTCGTCGATGTCGGTGCGCGCCAGGCGCAATTTGCGCTGGAACTCGAAGACCTGAACCAGCTTCGCGCACAAGAAAAATGGTCGGACGACGAGTACGCGGCGCGGTCCGAGGCCCTGCTCCGCAAGCACCTCGACGCGCTGCTGGAACTGGCCGCGGCGGAAGAGTCGGTGCCCGCGATTTTTGCCGGCGTCACCACCGCCGAGCGCGACCTGTACCTCGGTGCCCGCGGCGTACGCAAGCTCGGCGCTGAAGCCGAGGTCACCGTCGACGACCTGGTCCACACCGGTTCGAACACCAAGGCCATGACCGCCACTTTGATCGGCGTGCTTATCGACAAGGGCCTGCTCAACTGGGACTCGACGCCCGAGCAGGTGTTGGGCATGGCCGAGCCCAGCCGCAAGGGCGACACCGTCACGCTCGCCCACCTGCTGACGCACACCGCGGGCGTCCCGCCGTTCAAAAACTTCATGAAATGGGAGAAGGCCCCGAAGTTCGAGGGCGACACGCGCGCCAAACGCCTCGGTTTCGCCCGGTGGGTGCTCAATAAGCGCAAGGCGTCGGGCAAGTTCAAGTATTCCAACGCCGGCTACGCGGTCGCCGCCGCCATGGCCGAGCGGGTCACCGGCAAGACGTGGGAAGACCTCATGGCCGAGCACGTGTTTGCGCCGTTGGAAATCCACGCGACCATCGGTTGGCCCGCCAAGCACGACCGCGACCAGCCGTGGGGTCATTCGGACAAACGTGGTTTTGCCGAGGAAGGCTCGCCGCGCGGCGCGGTCCGCCCGCACCCGCCCGCCGATCACTGGTTCGACCTGCACATGCCCAACCGCCCGGCGGGGGACGTGAGCATGTCGATCGTCGATTACAACCGGTTCCTCCGCGAGCACCTGCGCGGCCTCGAGGGCCGGTCATCGCTCATGACCAAAGGCGCTTTCGAGTTTCTTCACACCGCCGCGGCGGGCACGAACTCCGCCTGCGGGTGGGGCGTGAACACCAACCGCGCCACCGGCCTGGCGGTGCACGGCCACGCCGGCAGCGCCGGCACGTTCTACATGGTCGCCGGTCTGTTTCCCGAGGGCGACTTTGCCGTCGCCGTGGTTGTCAACGCCGGTGCGGCCGAATCGTCCGCGGTCTGCAAGGAACTGATCCAGGCGATCATCGCCATCTATTGGCAGTGGCGCGAGCACACCACCACCGCGCCGCCGGCCGCCGCCGTGCCCGCGAAAGATTAAAACTCATCGACCCGCTCTAAACGCGCGAACTCCAGGATCAGCGTCTTGACGCCCACCCGGCCGAAGTTCACCTTCGCCCGCGCGTTGGCGCCCGCGCCGTTCACCGACAGCACCACGCCCTCGCCGAACTGCGGGTGGCGCACCAGCGTGCCGGCCGGCAAATCCGCCGAACCCCGGCGGTGGTGCGTGCTCCGCCGCGAGCCGCCCCGATCCAGGGCGAAACCGCCCTCGTCGTCGTCAGCGTCTTCCCACGCCGACGGGCCGTAGCCCGACAGGTCTTCGGTTTCGAGCACGGCCTCGGGCAGCTCGCGGAGGAACTGGCTGGGGATCGTGCGCTCGCGCATGCCGCGCACGGTGCGGTAGCGGGCGTGGGTCAGCAACAGGCTCTGCATCGCGCGCGTGATGCCCACGAAGCACAGCCGGCGTTCCTCTTCCATCTCGCTTTCGTCGTCGAACGCCCGGCTGTGCGGCAACAAACCCTCTTCCAAACCGATCATCGCGACCACGGGGAACTCCAACCCCTTGGCCGCGTGCAGCGTCATCAGCGTCACCGCGCCCTCGCCGGCCTTGACCGCGTCGACGTCGGCGACGAGCGCGACCGACTCGAGGTAGTCGGCCAGCTGCCGGGCGAGCGTGGCGTCTTCTTCGCCGTACTCCTCGTCGAAGCGCGCCGCGGCGCTAATCAGCTCGTAAAGGTTGTCGAGTTTCTCTTCGTCTTCCTTCTGGTAGTACGCCTCGAGGCCGCTGTCGCGCACGACCATCTCCGCCACGTCGCGCACGCCCGGCGTGAACGCGAGGTGGCCCGCCTCATCCAGCTTCTCACGCCACCCGGCGAACATCTTCACGAAGCGGTCGATCGCGCCGGTCGCGCGCGCGGCCAGGCCCAGCTTGCCCGGCGTTTGCAGCGCCCGCCACAGCGAGACGCCCTGGCCGGCGGCGTAGGCCTGGGCGTGCTGGATCGTGGTCTTGCCGATGCCGCGCGTGGGTGTGTTGATGATGCGCAGCAGCGCGACCTCGTCGTCGCCGTTGGCCAGCACACGCAGGTACGCGATCGCGTCGCGCACCTCCTTGCGCTGGTAGAACGCCGTGCCGCGCGCGATCTGGTAGGGGATGCTCGACCGCAGCAGCGCGTCCTCGACCACCCGGCTCAGCGCGTTGATCCGGTAGAACACCGCCATCTGCGACCAGCTGACGCCCGCCTCGTGGTGCTTGCGCAGAAAGTCGATCACCTGCTCGGCCTCGTGCTCCTCGTCGACGGTCTGCACCGCGCGCAGCACGTCGCCGTCCGGGTTGTCGGTGAACAGGTCCTTGTGTCGGCGCTGCTTGTTGTGGCGGATCAGCCCGTCGGCGGCTTGCAGGATCTGCGGCGTCGAGCGCCAGTTCTGGCCCAGCGCGATCACGTGGGTGTCGGGGAACTGCTGCTCGAACTCGAGGATGTTCTTGATGTTCGCCCCGCGCCAGCCGTAGATCGACTGGTCCGGGTCGCCGACGACGCAGACGTTGCGGTGGGCGGCCGAGAGCTGGTGGGCGATCATGAACTGCGCGTGGTTGGTGTCCTGGTACTCGTCGACCATCAGGTACTGGTAGCGGTCCTGCAGTTCGAGGCGCGTCGGCTCGTGCTCGCGCAGCAGCCGCGCGGTGACCATGAGCAGGTCGTCGAAGTCGAGCGCGCCGTTCTTGCCCAGGCCCCGCTGGTACTCCGTGTACACGCGCGACACGATGCGCGTGTAAAAATCGCCGGCGTCGGCCGCGTACATTTCGGGGGTGACCAGCTCGTTCTTCGCGTGGCTGATCGTCGACAGCAGCGACGCGGGGGGGAAGTTCTGCGTGTTGATCTCCAGGTCCTTGCAGACCTGCTTCATCAGCCGCTTCTGGTCGTCGGCGTCGTAGATCACGAACTCGCTGCGGACGCCCGCCGCCTCGGCGAACTCGCGCAGGATGCGCACGCACAGCGCGTGGAACGTGCAGATCGTCAGCGCCCGCGCCTGGCGCTCGCTGACCATCGTCGCCACGCGCTCGCGCATCTCCCCGGCGGCCTTGTTGGTGAACGTGATGGCGCACACCTGCCACGGCGCCACGCCGATCTCCCGGACCAGCCAGGCGATGCGGCGCGTGATCACGCGCGTCTTGCCCGACCCCGCCGCCGCCACGACCAGCACCGGCCCCTCCGTCGTCGCCACCGCCTGGCGCTGCGGCTCGGTCAGGTCGGCCAGCAACGGGTGATCGGGTGGGGCGGCCGGTTGGATTTCGGGGGAGGGTTCGGTCACGGCGACTCCTTTGGGAAACTCGAAGGACGAAGCTCGAAGCTCGAATCAATGTCTAATGACCAAAGGCCCAATGCCCAATCCTAAGCCGCTATTCGGGCCATCCTTTGGTATTGGAGGCTTCGGTCATTCATTCGAGCTTCGAGGTTTCGTCCTTCGTCCTTCACTCACGCCAGTGAGTGTATCAGGCCCACCAAACCCGGCCAGATTCCGAGAGTTATCGGGCCACAAATCCCCTACATCTTGTGGATAACCTGACGCCTCTTGTCACTTGACCGCAACGGGTTGTGATCGGTTAAAAAAGTTAGCCCGAGTAAGTCGCCGATTAGCGGTAGGTTAGGGCCGATGAGGAAAGTTACCCCTAGATTTTGTAAAGTTTCAGCTTGAAGCCCCAAGATATAGGTGTATATTGAGTCCCACTGGAGTCGAGCCGAGATTTCGGCCACATCATCCGCCGGCATCGATCGGCTCCAGGTGGTGGATTGGAAAACAACGAAAGACCGCTGAACCGGCTTCGGCCGGGCGTTATCGCAGTGTCGGGAGTTTGTCAGATGGGCGTTTTGTGTGATACCCAAATTCGGGAATTGGTTCCCATTGAGCCGTTCGAGGAGAACACCAAGCGGCCGGGCAAGGTCAGCTACGGCGTCTCGAGCTACGGCTACGACGTCCGCGTCGGCACCGTCTTCAAGATATTCACCAACGCCCCGCACGACGGCGGCCAGTCCATCGTCGACCCCAAACGCTTCGACGACCGCAACTTCGTCACGGTCGACACCGCTGAGATCGGTAAAGACCACATCATCATCCCGCCCAACAGCTTTGCGTTGTGCGAGACGGTCGAGGCGTTCGACATCCCGCGCGACGTGCTGGTGATCTGCGTGGGCAAGAGCACCTACGCCCGCTGCGGCATCATCGTCAACGTCACGCCCCTCGAACCCGAGTGGCGGGGCAAGGTGACCATCGAGATTTCAAACACGACCCCGCTGCCGGCGAAGATCTACTCGGGCGAGGGCATCGCCCAGATGATCTTCCTCAAGGCCGAGCGGACGTGCGACGTGTCTTACGCCGACAAGTCCGGCAAGTACCAGGACCAGGCGGGCCTGACCTTACCAACGGTTGATTAATAGCCGGCGGCACACCGCCGCCGGAATCGGCGCCTGTAAGGTGCCGGCTAGTGTGCTGTTTGAATTGAACAAGAACACAACCCGCCACGAGACAAAAGGGGTCACGGCATGGAACAACAGGACGACCACAACGTCAGCGCGGGGCAGGCGGCCAACGAGGTGCGGGACGTGCTGAGCGACACGGGCGTGTTCGGCGGGTTGCTGGACTTCTCGTTTTCGACGTTCATCACCATCCGCATCGTGAAGGTGCTCTACATCCTCATGCTCGCGCTGATCGCGTTGGGCTGGCTGTTCATGGTGATCGGCGCGTTCTCGCGGGGCCCTGTGGCGGGGCTGGGCGCGCTGATCCTCGGCACGCTGGGTGCGATCATCTACGTGATCTTCGCCCGCATCTCGCTGGAGATGATTGTCGTGATCTTCCGCATCGGCGAGAACACCAGCATCATCGCGCAGAGCAAGCGGTAAGGCCGCCTGAGAAAAAGAACACAACCCGCCCGCACGGAAGCGCGCGGCTCAGAAGAAAACGGATTTTGCGAACCCGAAGTAACCATAGAGCAGTAGTCAGGGGTTGCCATGAAGATCGATAGGAAGTTTACGACCGCGGATTGCACGGATGTGTTTGAGAGTATCGAGTGGACCAAACGCTCGAGCCGCATCCTCAACCCGGATGGGTCGGTCGTGTTTGAGATGAACGACGCGGAAGTGCCGGCTTCGTGGAGCCAATTGGCGACCGACATCATGGTCAGCAAGTATTTCCGCAAGGCGGGCGTGCCGCAGTACGACGAAAACGGCGAGCAGGTGTTTAATGATGACGGCAGCCCCGTAACGGGTCCCGAGAAAAGCGCCAAGCAGGTGATCAACCGCTTGGCCGGGTGCTGGCGATATTGGGGTGAGAAGTTCGGCTACTTCGACAGCTCGGAAGATGCGCAGGCGTTTTACGACGAGCTGGCGTGGATGCTGCTCAACCAGGTCGCCGCGCCCAACAGCCCGCAGTGGTTCAACACCGGCCTGCACTTCGCCTACGGCCTGACCGGCCCGGCGCAGGGCCACTGGATCACCGACCCCGACACCGCCGAGACCCGACTCGCCGACGACGCCTACTCGCACCCCCAGCCGCACGCGTGTTTTATCCAGAGCTGCGACGACGACCTGGTCAACGACGGCGGCATCATGGACCTGTGGGTGCGCGAGGCGCGCCTGTTCAAGTACGGCTCGGGCACGGGCACGAACTTCTCGTCGATCCGCGGCGAGAACGAGGCGCTCAGCGGTGGCGGCAAGTCCAGCGGCCTGATGAGCTTCCTGAAGATCGGCGACCGCGCCGCGGGCGCGATCAAGTCCGGCGGCACCACCCGCCGCGCCGCGAAGATGGTCTGCCTCGACCTCGACCACCCCGACGTCGAGCAGTTCGTCAACTGGAAGGTGCGCGAGGAGATCAAGGTCGCGGCGTTGGCCGAGGGCATGAAGCACCTGCCGCAAGAGCAGCGCGAGACCGCCGAGCGCCTCGGCATGAAGCTCGACTACGACTTCAACGGCGAGGGCTACGCCACCGTCAGCGGCCAGAACTCCAACAACTCCGTGCGCATCCCCAACCGTTTCTTCAAGGTGCTCGACGAGGACGGCTACTGGGACCTGAAGAGCCGGATCAGCGACGAGGTTTCCAAGAGCGTGTCGGCGAAGGACCTGTGGAACCAGGTCGGTTACGCGGCGTGGCGGTGCGCCGACCCGGGCGTGCAGTTCGACTCGACGGTCAACGAGTGGCACACCTGCCCCGAGTCCGGCCGGATCAACGCGTCCAACCCCTGCTCGGAGTACATGTTCCTCGACAACACCGCGTGCAACCTCGCGTCGATCAACCTGCTGACGCTCTACGACCGCGAGACGCGCACGTTCGATTTGGAGAAGTACGAACACGCGATCCGAGTGTGGACCGTGGTGCTGGAGATCAGCGTGCTGATGGCGGCGTTCCCCTCGAAGGACATCGCGCGTCTCAGCTACGAGTACCGCACGCTCGGCCTGGGTTACGCCAACCTCGGCGCGATGCTCATGCAGGCGGGCATCCCCTACGACAGCGAACAGGGCAGGGCGATCGGCGGGGCGATGGCCTCGATCATGACCGGCCGCAGCTACGCGGCGAGCGCCGAGATGGCCGCCGAGCACGGGCCGTTCCCCGGGTTCTTCCGCAACCGCGACCACATGCTGCGCGTGGTGCGCAACCACCGGCGGGCCGCGTACGGTGTCTGCCGTGACCGCGACCAGTGCGCCGACCACGAGCTCGGCTGGTACGAAGGTTTGGAGACCGCGCCGGTGCCGATCGAAGAGGAGATGCTCGACGGCGAGGCGGCGCACGAGCTGGGCGGTTTCGCCAACAGCGGCGACATCCTCCGCAGCGCCCGCCGCAGCTGGGACGATGCGCTCAACCTCGGCGAGCAGCACGGCTACCGCAACGCGCAGGCGACCGTCATCGCGCCCACCGGCACGATCGGCCTGCTCATGGACTGCGACACCACCGGCGTCGAGCCCGACTTCGCGCTGGTGAAGTTCAAGAAGCTGGCCGGCGGCGGCTACTTCAAGATCGCCAACCAGTCGCTGCGCCCGGCGCTGGTGGCGCTCGGCTACAACGACGAGCAAGTCAGGGAAATCATGACCCACGTGATGGGCAGGCTGACGCTCGACGTGTCGATGCCCGACGACGAGGGCAAGCTGCCGACCAACCCGCACGAGACGTTCGCCGACTACCTCAAGGCCAAGGGCGCGACCAAGGCCGACCTGGACAAGCTGACCGATGCGCTCGGCGGGGCGATGGAGCTGAGCTTCGTGTTCAACGCCTTCACGCTGGGCGACGACGCGGTCGAGCGGATGAAGATCGACGGCGCGGCCGACCTGCTCAAGGCGCTGGGCCTGAGCAAGGCGCAGGTCGAGAAGCTCAACGAGATGATCTGCGGTACGGGCACGATCGAGGGCGCCCCGCACCTGCGGGAAGAGCACCTGCCGGTGTTCGACTGCGCCAACAAGTGCGGCAAGACCGGCCGACGCTTCATCGCGCCGCAGGGCCACATCCGCATGATGGCCGCGGTCCAGCCGTTCATCAGCGGCGCGATCAGCAAGACGATCAACCTGCCGCAGGAAGCGGGCGTGGACGACATCAAAGCGGCCTACCGCCTGAGCTGGGAGCTGGGGTTGAAGGCCAACGCGCTGTACCGCGACGGCTCGAAGCTCAGCCAGGTGCTCAACGCCACCGCCGATGCCGACGACGAGGTCGAAGACGAAGACGGGATCGAGGCCGCCAAGGACGAGGTCGCCGCGGAAGTCGCGCAGGCCGCGGAGCAGATCGCCGGCGAGGCGTCGCAGCCCGTCGAGAAGATCGTCGAGCGCATCGTCGAGCGCCCGCTGCGCCGCCGTTTGCCCAACACACGTCGCTCGATCACCCACAAGTTCAACGTCGCCGGCCACGAGGGCTACCTGACCGTGGGCCTGTACGACGACGGCAACCCCGGCGAGCTGTTCATCACCATGGCCAAGGAGGGCTCGACCATCGGCGGCCTGATGGACTCGCTAGGTACCGCCATCAGCGTCGCTTTGCAGTACGGCGTGCCCGTCGAGTCGCTCGTGCACAAGTTCACCCACCAGCGCTTCGAGCCGGCGGGCATGACCGACAACAAGGACATCCCCTTCGCCAAGTCGCTGGTCGACTACATCTTCCGTTGGATGGGCATGGAGTTCATCCCCGGTTACCGCGAGGCCAACGCGCCCAAGCGCCCGGCCAAGGCGGACAAGCCCGTGGCGAAAACCAAGACCCGCGCAGCCGATGCCAAGGACAAGGCGGCTGCGTCGTCGGCGCGACAGGATGGCGCGACCGACGAGCGTGTCGGCGCAGCGCAAGGAGGCGCTGCACCGACAACCTCAGCCCCGCAACCCGGAGGTCGGCTCAAGGACCTGACCCCGGTCACCCCCGGTAGCAAGGGCAACGGCTCGTCGCCGGCGCCGGCGCTTGCGCCGGGCGGTGGACGGTTGGCCATCGACGACCCGAAGGTGGTCACGGACGCCGCGGTGAAGACCGGCCCGTTGACCAGCATCCAAACCAAAGGCGCGACGGCCTTGGCCGCCGCCGACCGCGAGAACGCCACCGCCGCCGCGATGGTCAGCACGCTCAACGACGCCAACAGCCAGATGATGGGCGACGCCCCGGCCTGCGACGTCTGCGGTTCGATCACCGTCCGCAACGGCACCTGCTACAAGTGCCTGAACTGCGGAAACTCGATGGGTTGCAGCTGATGTAGCCCAACACCCCAAGCCCGGACCCGACGCTTCGGCTTCCGCGATCCGTCATTCGGGATTGGCTTAAATCGCCTGTACCTCCCCTCCGCCCCCTCGAGACGCCACCACCTCGAGGGGGTCTTTTAATGCGCCACACAGACACGGCCGATCGCCCAACACCCCGCCAGAATCAGCATTTTTGGGATGAAAAGTCATTCCTTACAATTGTAAGGAACAACTTTTTGCATCGTTCGTGGTTGTTGCATGGAAAGCTGGGTGACAGCGAGCCGGCTCGTGCCGAGCCGGCCCGTGAGGATGAGTTGACTTCAGCGCGCCGCGATGCACGGCGTGACATTGATGAACGTTCCCCCGGACCGGGCCGACACGGCCCGGCTCGCTGAAGCCGTAGGGTGCGTCGAGATTTCGAGACGCACCGCGATCGCGCATGATTGTGCTTAGGATGGTGCGTCTCGCAGACTTGACGCACCCTACCTTGCTTGTTGTACTCTGGCCGATTCAGTTCAATCATGAAAGGGGAACTGCCATGGGAACAGCTACGCCATCGGACTACGAGTGGATCGCGCTTGATCAGATCCACCAGTGGAAGAACCCGGAACTCGGCTGGTTTGGTCACACCATGCGGGTAATCAACTGGCCGTTGGACAAAGCTGGCGACACAGTCATGGCTACACCGGGGGTGGGGGTGGGTCATCCAAAAAGCGGTGGGCGGGGTCGTCTCGATTGCGAATGACGTATCGCAGTGGTCGGTTCGTCCTTCCGCGGTGTACCAGGAGTACCGTAGCAATGGATGCGAAGTGAACTCGCCCCGTGACATCTTCCAACTGGACTTGGAGCAGGTCGACAGGACTATCGGCTGGTTGTCCGCTAGGTACAAGGGGATCGCGCTCGTGGAAGGCGCGGCGACCGGAGCGGCTGGCTTGCTGGGCATCCCGCCGGATGTGGTGGCCCTAGTGACTCTGAACTTGCGGGCGATCGGCGAATACGCCACCTATTGCGGTTACGACGTGTCGAAACAGGAGGAAAGGCTCTTTGCGATGCACGTGTTGGGATTGGCCTCCAGTCCCAACGATGCCGCCAAAGGTGTTGCGATGGCGCAACTGGTCAAGATTGCCAAACAGGTTGCCCAAAAAAAACCGTGGAAGGAACTCAATAAGCACACCTTCGTCCAACTGATCCAACTGATCTCAGGGGCACTGGGGAGACGGCTTACTAAGGCCAAGCTTCAGCAAACCATCCCGGTCGCAGGAGCCGTGGTGGGTGGTGGTTTTAATGCGTATTACACGGCGAAGGTTTGCGACGCGGCCTACTACCTATATCGGGAACGGTTCCTGGCCAACAAATACAGCGACGAGGGCATGGTCGAAGCAACCGTACCTCCACCCGACACGCTCGACGCGGGGTACGAAGAGGAACTGATTCCCGATTCGGATACACCCCCTGACGAAGCATAAACTGATGGAGACTCGGCACACCCGCCGAATCCGGCAAAAACACACGTTTTTGCGATGAAAATCTATTCCTTACAATTGTAAGGAATAGCTCGACGCCACATCGAATTGGAGCCGGGCGCCGGGCGGGATATGTATGCGCAACGATCGCACTACGAGCATCTGAGCCGGGTTTTGCGAGCCCGGTCCGGCATCGCAGATGCCAGCTCTGATTGAGTCGAAGCGTCGGGTCGTTTAGTTAACGCCTCGACACGTCACCGTGCGTGGCGGTGATGCGTGAGCGGATGCCGCCGCGGCCGCGCCAGTCGGTGGTTAACTCTAACCAGCGGGGTTGCATCAATTCGACCAAATCGTCGCGGATGCGGTTGGTCACCGCTTCGTAGAAAATGCCCTCGTTGCGGAACGACTGGTAGTACAGCTTGAGCGCCTTGAGTTCGACGCACAATTGGTCGGGGCAGTAGCGGAGGGTGACGACGCCGAAGTCGGGGTGGCCGGTCTTGGGGCAGACGCTGGTGAACTCCTCGGCGACGTGTTCGATCACGTAGTCGCGATCGGCCGCGGGGTTCTCGAAGCACTCGAGCAAATTGACGTCGGGCATGGCGTATCGTTCCGGGTTTCAAGTTTTCCAGGTTCCAAGTTATACCCGCGGCGCGGTGTGCGTCCAACTTGAAACCTAAAACTTAGAACTTGGCACTTGGAACTAGAGCTTGCGGTAGCGTGCGATGAGGTCGACGATGCGTTGCTGGTCGGGCTTGAGCCGGACGGAGCGTTGCCAGTGGCGGATGGCCTCGTCGCGGAGGGCGATGTCTTCGCGTTTGCCGCGGAGGTAGAGGGTCATGAGGTTGACGCCCACGCCGTTGAGCGAGGCGATGTCGTCGGGGCTGAGGGCGAGGGCCTTGCGGTAGCGTTCGAGCGATTTTTCGTACCGGCCCATCTTGAAGTAGGTGTAGCCCATGCGTTCGGCGACGAGCGCGTTGTCGGGCTGACGTTGGGCGAGCAGGTCGAGCGTGTTGAGGGCGCGCTGGTACTTGCCGGTGCGGACGAGGGCGTCGGCCATGTTCAGCGCGATCTCGGGTTGCAGCGCGCCGAGTTCCGCGGCGGCGCGGTACTCGTCGATGGCCAGCTGGTGCTGGCCGAGCGCGGCGTAGATCGAGCCGAGGTTCACGCGGGCGGGCTGGCTCGCGGGCTTGAGCTTGACGGCGGCCTCGGCGTAGGGCAGGCCGAGCTGCGCCTGGTCGATCTGCAGGTAGGCGGTGGCGAGGTTGAGGTTGGCCTCGAAGCTGTTGGGCTTGATGGCCAGGGCGGCGAGGTAGACCTCGATCGCGTCGCGCACGCGGTCGAGCAGCTGGTACATCAGGCCGAGCTTGTAGGTGGCCTTGAAGTTCGTCGGGTCGATCCGGCGGGCGGTGGCGTACTTGGCGGCGGCGGTTTCGTAGTCGCCCTTGACCTCGTAGATGTCACCGACGCCGACGTGGGCGTCGACATGGCTGGGGTTCTCGGCGAGCACCATCTCGAACGCCGCCAGCGCCGCGGTGTACAGGCCCTCTTCCTGGTAGGCCTGGGCCTTGTCCATCAGCGCCTGTTGCTCGGCGCTGATGCGCCGGCCGCTACCACAGCCGGTCAGCGCCACCACCAAACCCAACACGGCCAGCGAGGCCACGGTATTTCGCATTAATCCAGTCATAAGCTCAGGTTAAGTATCGACCGACGGGCGGCCATTCGTTGACCCGTTCTGGCGGATCGGCACAAACTATTTCAACTGCCGGGCCTGCGAACACGCGTTTACGTCATACGACGGTCGGCCGGGCCGCGGTTCGCATCGGTCTCGGCGACGCTCTCGGGCGGTTCGAGGTCCTCGGCCTCGGCGTCGAACAGGCGGCGCAGCGCCGTGGCGTACAGCGCCGCCTGCTTGCTGCCGCCGCGCGCCAGCTCGGTCACGGGGCGGTGGAGGATCTTGTTGATCAGCCGGTGCGTGTGCTCCTCGAGGATCCGCGCGTAGTGATCCTCGGGGGCGCTGACCAGCTTGCGGATGGTGCGTGCGGCCTCGTCGGCGCCGAGGTTGTGCATCTGCCGGCGCAACCGGCGGATCAGGTCGCTCACGTCGCCGGTCTGCACCAGGGCGTAGGTCTCGCCGACCGCCTGCTCGACGATCATCTCCGCCTCGCTCAGCTGCGAGGCGCGCTCGGCCTGGTTCTCGTTGGCCACGCGCTGCAGGTCGTCGAGGTTGAACAGGTACACGTTGGCCAGGTCGCCCACGCCCGGCTCGAAGTCGCGCGGCACGGCCAGGTCGATGATGAACAGCGGCCGGTACTTGCGACGCTTCATCGCGATCTTCAACCGCTTGGCCGGCACGATCGGCTTGCTCGCCCCGGTCGACGAGATCACCACGTCCGCGTCGATCAGCAGGTCGTCGAGCTGGTCGAACGGCTCGGCCCGCCCGCCGGCGCGGTGCGCCAGCGCCTCGGCGTGTTCGGTCGAGCGGCTGGTGATGATCGGCTCGGCCGCGCCGTCGGCGCGGAAGTGGCGGATGGCCAGCTCCGTCATCTCGCCGGCGCCGATCGCCAGCACGGTCTTGCCCGTGAGCGTCTCGAACAGGTGCGAGGCGAACTCGACGGCCACGCTCGCCACGCTCACCCGCCCATCGCCCACGCCCGTCTTGCTGCGCACCAGCTTGCTCGTGGCCAGCGCCATCTGGAACATGCGGTGCAGCGCCCTGCCCGCGGTCTCCGCGGCCTGGGCCGAGTCGTAGGCCTCCTTGACCTGGGCGACGATCTGGCTCTCGCCGACCACCATCGAGTCGAGCCCGGCGGTCACGCGGTAGAGGTGGCGGATGGCGCGTTCGTTGTCGTAGTGGTAGATGGCCGGCATCAGCTCGTCGCGCGTCGCGCCGGCGCGGGCGGCGAGTTCGTCGACGACCTGTTCGATGCGCGGGTGGCCGTGCAGCGGGCGGGCGAGGTAGAGCTCGGTGCGGTTGCACGTCGAGAGGATCGCCAGCTCGGCGTGGGCGTAGCCGTCGCGCAGGCCGATCAGCAGTTCGCTCAGCTCGGCGCGCGTCACCGCCAGCCGTTCGCGCAGCGCGACGGGTGCGGTGTGGTGCGAGATGCCGATGCAGAGGATGTGCATGGAGCGTGGCTCTTCGTGTTTTGCTCAGCGGCCGCCGGCGCCGCGGCCGGGGGTGACCTGGATGTCGACGCCGACGTTGACGTCATCGGGCCCGTCGGAGCCCGCGTGGGCGGTGCCGTCGATCGAGGCGCACCCGGCCAGCGCCATCGCCAGCACCGCCGCTAACAGTATAAAGCCCAGCAGGCTCATGACCGCCGCGATTTTGCCGCGCAGCTGCGGGGCGAGGCGGGCGTGGGTCAGCAGGGCGAAAATCACCCACAGCCCCACGGCTCCGATAACCTTCGGGTTGGCGTACCAGCGGGCGCCCAGGGCGGTTTCGCGGCCGAGCGTGTCGGCCATGCCCAGCACCAGCGTGACCGACAGCAGCACGAACGCCGCCAACGCCACGTGCAGCATCCACCCCTCGATCGCCTCGAGCGTGGCCAGCCGGCCGAGCAGCCGCACGCTCGCCGCCGGGTCGTCGCGCCGGCGCAGCAGCCGGTGCACGTACAAGAACAGCCCGCCCAGCGCCGCGGTCAGCACCACCGCCGCCGCCGCCGCATACACCGCGACCACGTGCAGCTTGTGCCACAGGCTCTGCGCATCGAAGCTTTCGAACGTCCACCAGCTGGCGCACACGCCCCACAGGCCCATCACGCCCAGCGCCGGCCCGACGAACAGGCCCACGCCGCGCATCCGCCGCACCAGCAGCAGGTGGGCCGCGATGCCGCCGACCAGCGCCAGCAACAGCAACAGGCCGTCGGCGTGCGATTGCAGCGGGGCCCACGTCTGGTGCACCACGAGCGTGCGATAAACCAGCAGCGCCACCGCGACCCCGGCGATCGCGGCGCAAACGTACCACCGCTCCGCCGACGCCTCGGTCGAACGCCGCACCCGGCGCACCGCGGCGACCGACACGCCGACGCTCGCCGCGGTGATCAGCATCAAACCGATGGTGGTGGGCCAGTCCTCAGGCATCGCTCGCTTCGTCGATCAGCTTCCGGCAGTGTTCAATCAGCGCCGCTTCGCCACCCGCACGGTAGGCGGCGATGGCTTTTTCATCGACCATCTGCGCGATCACACGCCGGCGTATAACGGGGTCGACGATCTTCCTTTGTGACTCGTAGCGCAGCGGGCCGACCGCCGCCAGCAGGCCCGGCCACACCGGCCCGATCGCTTCGATACACGCGTCGGCCAGCTTCGCCGCCGCCGCGCCGCTCGCCCCGCCGGTCGACACCGCCACGGTCACCACGCCCGCGCGTCGGTGGGCGGGCACGGCCAGGTCGCCCGCGTTCTGGTCGTCGGCGCGGTTGGTCAGTATACGCGCTCGCTCGGCTTCGGCGGCGACCGCGGCGTTGACTTCGGCGTCGTCCGTCGCCACCACGACCAGCCACGCGCCCTCGCAGTCGCCCGCCCGGTAGGCACGCTCGTGCCTGGTCACCGCCATGGTGTCGAACGCCGGGTCAAGCCGTGGCGCGATCACCACCACCTCGGCCCCGGCCTCGACCAGCGCCGCCGCCCGCCGCGCCGCGGTCTTGCCCCCGCCGACCACGACCGCGCGTCGGCCTTCCACGTGCAGCAGTGCGGGTAATCCCTTCATCCCCACATCTTACCAAGCCCCGGGGTGAGCGATGCGCGTCGGCCCGCTATGCTGTGCGCCTGGTTCCGAACTCCACATTCCGCATTCCGCAATCCGAACTCAAAATGATCGACCTCAAAGACCTCCGCGAAAACCCCGACAAGTACCGCACCGGCGCGGCAAACAAGAACGCCGACCCCGCCGTGGTCGACCGTTTGCTCGAAGCCGACGCCCAGCTCCGCCCGTTGCAGACGGCCCAGCAGGAGCTGACCGCCGAGAAGAACCGCATCGGCAAGCAGATCGGCCAGCTCGCCGGCCGCTTGAAGAAAGCCGAGGGCGACGAGAAGGCGGCGCTGCAAGCCGAGATGCAGCAGCTCCAAGCGCGGCCCAACGAGATCAAGGCCGAGGAACAACAGCTCGCCGAACAGGTCGCCGAACTGACCCGCCAGCGCGATGCGTTCTGGCTCGACGTGCCTCAGCCGGCCGACGGCGACGTGCCCGTGGGCAAGAGCGCCGATGACAACGTCGAGCTGCGCACCTGGTCGCCCGACGGTTTCGATCCGGCTAAACCGTTCGCCGAGCAGAAGGGCTTCGAGCCGAGGGGCCACGTCGACCTGATGCAAAACCTGGGCCTGGTCGACTTCGAGCGGGGCACGAAGGTCTCCGGCTCGCGCAGCTACGTGCTCGTCGGCGACGGCTTCCGCCTGCACCAGGCGATCCTGCGCTACGCGTTCGACTACATGGTCGGCGAGCACGGGTTTGTCGCCATGTCCGCCGCGCCGCTCGTGCGCGACGCATGCATGGTCGGCACCGGCTTCTTCCCCCACGGCCGCGACCAGGTCTACGACATCGCCAACCCCACCGGCGAGGGCTACGGCCTGGCGCTGACCGGCACCGGCGAGGTCGGGCTCATGGGCTACCACATGGACGAGATCGTCGACGCCGATTCGCTGCCGCTGTGTTACACGACGCTGAGCACCTGCTTCCGCCGCGAGGCCGGCGCGGCCGGCAAGGACACCGCGGGCCTCTACCGCATCCACCAGTTCGACAAGGTCGAGCAGGTCGTGATCTGCAAGGCAGACGAGGCCGAGAGCCGCGCGTGGCACCAGAAGATGATCGGCTTCGTCGAAACGCTGCTCCAGCGCCTCGAGTTGCCGTACCGCCTACTCCAGTGCTGCACCGGCGACCTTGGCCCGAAGAACGCCGACATGATCGACGTCGAGTGCTGGATGCCGTCGCGCGCTGGCTACGGCGAGACGCACTCCGCCTCGCGGTTGTACGACTACCAGACCCGGCGTTTGAACATCCGCTACAAGGACCCGGCCACCGGCAAGAACACCATCGCGCACTCGCTGAACAACACCGTCGCCGCGAGCCCGCGCATCCTGATCCCCATCGTCGAGATGAACCAGAACGCCGACGGCACGATCACCGTCCCCCCGGTGCTCCGGCCTTACATGGGCGGCGACGAGCGCATCGGTTAGCGGCGGGTTTACGCCAGAAGATCGATCAGCTGGAACGAGTCGGGCGCCGGCGGTGGGGCGTCGGGGTCTTGCATCCGCTTGACGTCTTCGGTCGCCTCGTCGAGCAGCTTGGTGACATTGGCTCGCCTCTGGTTGTGCACCGCTTCCTGCGCGATCGCGCGGACCGTTTCCTGCTCCATGTGTTGCAGGACGTGTTGGAGGCCGGCGATAAGGCGGACGCTGCTCATACCAACCGATCGGTTTAATGACACATCGAGTTACGGCGGGGTTTATGGGACCGCGATGAGATCGGCGGGGCGGGTTTATTGGTCTTTTTCCGCTCGGGTAGTCGATAAGCTGTGGGTGTCCTGATGGGTTGGGTTATACTCTTTTAGCCGCGTTAATGAAGAAGGTCAGGTAGCAAGATGCAGGTGGTCAACCGTTTCGGTGTCGGTATGGTTGCGATCGTGATGGTCGGGGCGCTGTCGGGGACGGCGCGCGGCGCGGTGCCGCTGCACGGTTGGGACGAACTGGTCGTGCTCGGCGACAGCCTGACCGACACCGGCAACATCTTCGCGCAGACCGGCGGCCTGGTGCCCGAGCCGGTCTACTTCAACGGCCGGTTCTCCAACGGCCCGGTGTGGGTCGAGGGCTTCGCCGGCAAGCTGGGGCTGAGCTCCACCGCGTCGGCCGAGGGCGGGCTGAACTACGCCTTCAGCGGCTCGGCGACAGACCTGCAACCCGACGACACGCGCAACGGTGCGCTCGTGCAGTTCAACGACCTGCCCGAACAGCTCAGCGATTACCTCGGCTCGCACACGCCCGACGGCGACGAGCTGTTCGTCGTGTGGAGCGGCGCCAACGACTTCTTCCGCCTCGACCAGCTCGACGGTTCGATCCCCGCCAACAACATCTTGAGCACCGTCGACACGCTCGCCGCGGCGGGCGCGACCAGCTTCCTCTTGCCCAACCAGGCGCCGCTCGGCGAAGCGCCCTCGGCGGTGGCGCTGGGCCCGCAAGCGGTGATCGACGCCAACCAGTACGCGCTGGACTTCAACACCACCCTCGCCGCGGGCCTGGCGGTGCGCCAGGCGGCCAACCCCGACCACCAGTACATCTCGGTCGACATCCACGCCGCGACGCTCGAGATCCTCGCCAACCCGCTCGGCTTCGGCTTCGACGACGTGGTGAACCCCGCGATGAACCCGATCCCCAGCGCGCCGCCCAACGACGTCAACCGCTTCCTCTTCCTCGACGACCAGCACCCGACCAGCCCCGCGCACGTGCAGATCACGTTCCTGTCGTACATGGCCGCGGTGCCCGACGACCTGCTGCCCGACCTGGTGCTCGACGACAAGGACATCGACACCTACAAGATCGCGATCAACCCGCCGATCACCGTGGGGGCGACCAACTTCTCGTGGGACCGCGACGGCGACGGCGACGCCGACCTCGACGACTACCACGACTACGCCGCGACGGCGCTGGCGTGGGAGAACCCCGCCGCCGGCCAGGAGGGCCAGGGCACGTTCCTCGGCGACGCCAACCGCGACGGCGTCGTCTCGCTGGCCGACCTGAACACGCTCGGCGTGCACTTCGGCCAGGCCGGCGGGTGGGCCAAGGGCGATAGCAATGGCGACGGGCAGATCACCGTCGTCGACCTCGACAACCTCGGCATGAACTTCGGCAACAGCAAGCTCACCGACCCCGAAACCCCCGACGCCCCCGGCGCCCCGCTGACCGTGCCCGAGCCCGCGACGCTCCTCGTGCTCGGCCTCGGCGTGCTGGCGCTGCACCGCCGGCGGCGTTGAACCGCTCGGGTTATTCCGCCGGTTGCGTGGCCGCCTTTGCTTTGCGTCGAGCCTTCTCGTAGTGCCGGGTGTAATAAGCCGAGGCGACATCGCAATACATCGCAAGCTTCTCTTCGGCGCCCGCCGGGTGCTTGGCGATCCACGCCGCTAAGTCACCGTCGTGCAGGTCGGCGTAAGCCTTCGCGTGCGCGATCGTGCCCCAGGCGAAGGGGGTGTCGATCTCGACCTCGTGGTCTTCCGAGATCAGACGCGCCGCTTGTTTGAGCGTTTCGTTCGCCGCGTCGCGTTGCCCGAGCTTGGCTTGCGTTCGGGCGATGAGGCTGAGGCCGTGCACGCGGTACGACGGGTCGGTGATGTTGGCCAGCTCGCGTTTTGCGCCGTCCACGTCTCGCAGTCTGGCCAGCGCACCCAGCCGTTCGTTGGGCAGGTCGACGGACCACTGATCGTCCGAGCCCACGCTTGGCCTCAGCCGGTCCGCGGCGGCCAGCGTGTCTTTGGCGGCCTTGGTCTCGCCCTCGAACGCGGCGATCGCGGCGAGGTTGTAGAGCGAAACGGCCCGCGAACCGGCGGTCGGGCCGGCGTCGATCAGCTTGCGCGCACGGCCGTATTGCCCCATCTCCGCCAGCGCCCACGACACGTCGTACAACAGCAGTTCCTTCTCTTCGTGGGGGAGCCGGTCGTACAACGCCACGGCTTGGTCGGCGAACCGTTGCGCATCCTTGCGGTGTGCCGGGGTGACGGTCAGCCCGACCGCCGCCCACGCGTAGGCGGAAACTTTGTCGCTTGGTTCGGGAAGGCCACCGATCGATTGCTCAGCCTTTTCGACCTCGCCGCGTATCGCGTAGGCGTCGACCATCGACGACACCACGATAGCCTTGTCCGCCGACAATGCCCACGCGCTGAACAGCGTGTGCAGCGCCCGGTCGGACGTCCGCTTGTCGCCCGCGAGATGCGCCAGGCTCGCAACCGAGCTGGCGTATAGCTCCCGCGCCTCGGTGTCGCACCGGCCCATCTGCTCGTACGCCAGGCGCGAGAAGCGCGCGACCTGTTTCAAGTCGTCGCCCGGTTGTGTGGTCGCCCGGTTCTGCTCGCGGATCAGCCGGCGGTTTTGCTGGTAGAAAAACGAATTGGCGATGCCCGCGTGCATCGCGGCCTTGACCTCGGCGCGGCCTTGGGCGTCGACCCATGCGTCCAACGCCTCGGGCTTGTCGTAACAGGCACGCGCCGCCGCGAGTAGGCCCATCGTGTGGGCGACCATCTCGGGGTGTTCGTCGGCGAGCATCCGCTCGGCTTGCCGTATCGTCTCGGCGGCGCGTTCGTGTTCGTTGGCGTGGTGGTAGGCCAATACCAGGTACGGCACCGTCGCCAGCTGCCAGCTCTCGTCTTCGATGGTCTTGAACTCCGCCAACGCCCGCTCCGACTCACCCATCTCGGCCAGCGCCACTACTCGGAAGATCGAGGGGCGGGGACGGTTTTCGTCGTCGGCGACCTGCTTGTTCATCAGGCGGTCGGCCTCGGCGAGATAACGCCGGGCGGGCTGGGCCTTGCCCACCAGCGCGGCCTCGCGCGCCAAAATGTACAAGGCGTTGACACGTTCCCAGGCCTCGGGGTGGCGGTCGGTCAACGCCTTCGCCTGCTCGAATCGCTGGGTCATCGCCAGCGCGATGGCCAGCGGCACCAGCGCTTCGGCGCGGTCGTCGTCGTCCAGTTGCCGGTAGGTTTGCAGGCCGATTTCAACGAACGGCTCGGCCGCCTTTCGCTCCTGGCGGAAATAGCGGTACGCGTACACGCACTGGCTCGCGGCCATGACGCGGTCTTGCGGCCGATCCATCTCGGCGATCATCGCGCGGCAACGATCGGCGTTGCCCATGATCGCGTGGCCGAGGATCAGCTTCTGCGTCGCCATCTCTTTGTGCTCGGTGGTCCGCCGCGCCGCGACCGCGAGGGCGATCGCTTGCCGGGCGGCCTCCGTGCGCCCCGCGAGGTGCGCCATGCCCGCCACGTCGGGCGCGTAATACGATCGGATATGAGATGGGCAGTCGTGCAGCTGCGCCAGCGCCGCGGCGGCGCAGCGGCCGACCCGTTCCAGGCCCGCCGCGTCACGCGGCTTGGTTTGCGGCTCGGCGGCGAGCAGGGTCGTCAACAAGGTGATGTACGTCAGCATCGGCGGCCTCCCGGTTCCGTGTCCGTCGCGTGATGCACAATCTTAACGGCGGTCAGCCCGCGCCGATCACGCCGATCAACACCAACCCGTACCCCGCGGCGATCGCGCCCCCGGCGGTGCGCAGCGCCCAGTCGCCGTAGCCCCGTCGCAGCGCCACGCCGCCGAACAAGCCGGCCACGTGCAGCAGGGCGGTCGCGATGAGCATGCCGGCGAAGTACCCCGCCGCCGAAGCGTCGCCCATCTCCGCGACGTGGGCGTGGCCGTGGCATACCGCGAACACCGCCACCATCGCGTGGCCGATCGCCGGGTTGAGCTTGGGCACGCACGCCACCGCCAACCCGAACACCAACACCGACGCGCTGATGCCCCACTCGAACACGGTCAGGCCGCCCGCCGCCCAAACCAAGCCCAGCAGGCCGCCGGCCGCCATCATGCCCACGAACGCCGCGGGCAGCGTCCACATCTTCTTCACGTCCATCCGCGCCGACAGCAAACCCACCGCGACCATCGCCAACAGGTGGTCGAGGCCGTGCAGCGGGTGCAAGAAACCGACGCCGAATGAACCCTGATCGTGCCCCGCGTGGGCAAGCGTGAGCAAGTGCTCGTACAGCATGGTCAACTCCTTAAAAGCGGCGCGGCCCGCTCAATCAGGGTACACCCAAGCCTCGCCCGGTTCCATCTCTCTGACGGTGGCGCTCGTCGGCTCGAACCCCTCGGCCGACTGGGCGATGACGGGGAACGTCTTGTAGTGCATCGGGATCGCCACCTTCGGTTGCACGAAGTCGACCGCCCGCGACGCCAGCTGCGGCGTCATCGTGAAGCGGTCGCCGATGCACACGCACATCACGTCGGGCTGCGCGATCTCGCCGATGAGCTTCATGTCGCTGAACAACGCCGTGTCGCCGGTGTGGTACACCTTCACCCTGGCGCGCTCGAAGTTCAAAATCAAACCGCACGGCTGGCCCATGTACCGGCCCTCGTAACTCGACGAGTGGAACGCGGGCGTGAACGCCACGTAACCGAAGTCGGTGTACACACGCCCGCCCGGGTTGCCGGGGTCGGTGCGGGCGTGGCCCTGTTCGTTAACGTACTCGCAGACCTCGTGCGCCGCGATGACGGTCGCGTCGTTGGCGCGGGCGATGGGCAGGGTGTCGCCGAAGTGGTCGCCGTGGCCGTGGCTCAGCGCGACGTACTGGCATTGGACCTGGTCGGGCGTGTGCTTGGCCAGCGGGTTGCCGGTGAGGAACGGGTCGACCGCGACGCGGTGTTGGCCGTCGTCGAAAACAAAACCGCTGTGGCCGAGGAAGGTGATGTTCAGGGGCATGGCGCGACTCCCGCGGTGGGTGTGAGTGGGGCGCTATTGTAACCGCGCAGCGCCTTGTGCTCAGTAGGGGATGTCGTCTTCGAGGCTCGGCCGACGGTGCTCGGGCTTGATCGGGTTGTCGTCGGGCTCGGGCTTGGGCGGGGGGATCAAGAGGATGTCGCCGGGCGAACCGAGCAGCGTGAAGCGCGGTCTGGTCTCGTCGAACGGTTCGAACGTGTCGCCGGGTTCTTCGTCGTCGTAGTCGCCATCTTCATCGTCATCACACCATTGCCACATCGGCTCGCCGTCTTCGCCGACGTACTGCGGGTCGGTGGGGAAGATGTCGAAGCCGAAGCCCTTGCCGCCGCAGCCGGGCATGGGGCAGCACCAGAACCCGTCGGTCCCGCCGGTTTCGTTCGGGAACTCACGCCACTCGATGAGGTAGCTGTCGTACTCGCGGTGGCAGTGGATGCAGTGAACCTCGGTCGGCACGGCCGGGGGTTTGAAGCAGTCGTGCTCGGGCTTGCGGGCCATCTTGCTTACGCCTCCAACGCGGTCCGTCCGGCACAACAAATGACGCTCGCGGGTCGGCTCACGTTTCATTTGTGACGTTGCCCGTGGCGTTTTTTGCGAGGTAGGTCGCCGAGTTCTCGCCCCGCACGCTGTCGAGTTTTTTGCCCCGGCCGAGTATGCACCAGAACAGCCAGCCGTCTGTGTTGGGGCATTTGCGCTCGGGGTGCCTGGCCCGGATGATCGCGACGGCCGCCCCGGACGGCGACTTGAAATGCGCGCCGACCAACGGTGCCGGGCCGAGCGTGATCTCGAACACGCGCGAGCGGTCGACCGCATCCGGCCGATAGACCCCCGCCACCCGTGTGCCGTCGCGAAACCGGTGATACACCCGGTACGCCCTGCCCGGCGGCGACGTTTTGCCCGGCCGATCGCCGACAGCACCCAACGCCACGACATCGCTCATCTCGCCCCCATTCCGCGCCGCGACATCGCCTACCATAGGCGTGCCCCGTGCCGTGATATCGCTCGCCTTGCGATCATATTGTGCCGACAGATCGCGCACCGCGTATCCATGATTACTTCCCACCGACAAACCCCGCGCCTCCCGCTGCGCCACCGCTTCCGCCAGCAACGCTGCCTTCTCGCTTTGTTCAAAAGTTCTATTTTTGAGATTTTGAGTACTTTGCTCGTGCCCTTGCAGATAATTATTCAGCAACGATTTAATGAAGCAAGACACGGTTTGTTGCGACGCATGTGCCCCGATCAATAGCTCACGCGCAACTGTTTGTGTGACGCGAATCATCGTATTTTCAGTGTCTTGCGCGTCAACACCACCACATTCCGCCTCGCGATCGGCTACTTTTTCTCTTTTGCTCATTAAATGAGAGTAGCAGCCGAGTGCGGGTGTAACAAGAGAAAATGAGTAAATGCTTGCGCTAATCGCGATCTTGTGATTTATTTCCCTGCGCCCTGCGCCCTGCGCCCTGCGCCCTGCGCCCTGCGCCCTGCGCCCTGCGCCCTGCGCCCTGCGCCCTGCGCCCTGCGCCCTGCGCCC
>JANQHD010000030.1 GCA_028282805.1 Phycisphaeraceae bacterium
GAGCGTGCCTTGTTCGCCGAGGCCGCGATGAAGGTGCTCACCTATGCCATCCGGCGTTAGGCAAGGCCCCGCAAGACGGAATGGATTCTACTGAGCAAAACCGGTTCTAATGTTCTTAAGAACTTTAGCATGATTGAACCACACAAAATCATGTCTCGCGTGCATCGCGCGAGCGGGGTGAAAAAAACAACGCGGCGTGAGCCGCGTCGTTTGTCCTGATCGGTGTGTAGTGACCCGTTCAGGTGGCCAGGCCCTCGAACATGGGCGTGGAGAGGTAGCGTTCGCCGAAGGAGCAGCCGATGGTCACGATGCGCTTGCCCTGCAGGTTGAACTGCTCGATGGCCTTGGCGGTAGCGCAGGCGTTGGCGCCGGTGGAGATGCCGCCGAAAAGGCCCTCTTCCTTGGCGATGCGCCGGCCCCAGTCGAACGCGTCGTCGTTGGTGACGGTGACCACGCCGTTGAGCAGCGCGGTGTCGCAGTTGCCGGGGATGAAGCCGGCGCCGATGCCCTGGATCTTGTGCGGGCCGGGGTCGCCGCCGGAGATGACCGGCGAGTGCTCGGGCTCGACGGCGTAGGCCTGGAAGTCGGGGTTGTGTTGTCGGATGTAGCGGGTGACCCCGGTGATGGTGCCGCCGGTGCCGACGCCGGCGACGATGGCGTCGATGTTGCCGCCGGACGCTTCCCATATCTCCGGGCCGGTGGTCGCCTCGTGGATGGCGGGGTTGGCGGGGTTCTCGAATTGCTGGGGCATCCAGGCGTTGTCGTTCTCTTCGACGAGTTCGCCGGCCTTTTCGATCGCGCCCTTCATGCCCTTCTCGGCGGGGGTGAGCACGAGCTCGGCGCCCAGCGCCCGCAGCAGGCCGCGGCGTTCGAGCGACATCGACTCGGGCATGGTCAGCACCAGCTTGTACCCCTTGGCCGCACAGACGAACGCCAGCGCGATGCCGGTGTTGCCGGACGTGGGCTCGACGATGAGCGTGCCGGGCTTGACGTGGCCGTCGCGTTCGCCGGCTTCGATCATCGCGCGGCCGATGCGGTCCTTCACGCTGGCCAGCGGGTTGAAGAACTCGCACTTGACCCACACCGTCGCGTCGGTGATCAGCTTGTTGAGCTTGACCATCGGCGTGTTGAAGACGGTCTGCACGATGTCGTCGTAAGCGTTTTTGTGTAAGACGGGGGCGGCGGTCGTCGTCATGATCCATACCTTCCGATCGGCGGTTGTGTTGTTGAGCACCTGACTAGTCCGGTCATTTTAAGCCGAAACTTTGCCGTGTCATGTTAATCCGCACATGTTTTTCCGGCAAATATACCTGCCCCCCCGTACCCTCGGCGGGCCCATACATTCCCGCGATACTGTAGGATCACACGCATGAAAAACACCACCTACCTGTTCGTCTTCCTCACGCTCGCCCTGCTCGGTTGCGCCGCCGTGCCCGACGAAGCGGCCGCGGCCGACCGACCGCCGAACTTTTTGGTCATCGTCATCGACGACATGGGCTACATGGACATCGGGGCCAACAACCCCGACACGTTCTATGAGACGCCGCACATCGACGGGTTGGCGAAATCGGGCATGCGCTTCACCGACGGCTACGCGGCCAACCCGGTCTGCTCGCCGACGCGCTTCTCGATCCAGACCGGCCGGTACCCCACGCGGCGCGACGCGACCGACTGGTTCGGCGCCACGCGCAAGGCAACCTTCAGCCCCGCGCCGATGAACCACTTCATGCCCCTCGACGAGACCACGGTCGCCGAGGCGCTGAAGACCAAGGGCTACGCGACGTTCTTCGCCGGCAAGTGGCACCTCGGCGAGACCGAAGACCTCTGGCCCGAGCACCAGGGCTACGACACCAACAAGGGCGGCACCATGAAAGGCGCGCCCCACAGCGGCGGCGGGCGCTACTTCTCGCCGTACAACAACCCCCGCCTGACCGACGGACCCGAGGGCGAGTACCTGCCCGAGCGGTTGGCCGACGAAACCTGCGCGTTCATCGAAGCCAGCAAGGACAAGCCCTTCCTCGCAGTGCTGAGTTTTTACAACGTGCACACGCCGTTGATGACTACGAAAGACTTAAAGCAGAAATACGAACAGAAAAAGCAGAAGCTGAACCTGACCGGCAAGCGGGAGTTCAAGCCGGAGGACCAGCACTGGCCGGTCAACTGGCAGCGCAAGACGCGCATCGTGCAGAACCACACCACCTACGCGGGCATGGTCGAGGCGACCGACACGGCGATCGGCCAGGTGCTCGCCAAGCTCGGCGAGCTTGATCTCGATGAGAACACCGTCGTGTTCCTCACGGCGGACAACGGCGGGCTGTCGACGGCGGAGGGCTCGCCCACCAGCAACCTGCCGTTGCGCGCAGGCAAAGGGTGGATCTACGAGGGCGGCATCCGCGAGCCGTTCCTCATCCGCGCCCCCGGAATGACCAAGCCCGGCTCGGTCAACGAGACGCCGATCTGCTCGATCGACATCATGCCGACCATCGTGGACCTCGCCGATGTGACCCCGAAGCTCGGCAACAAGGCGCTCGACGGCGTTTCGCTGGCCCCGACGCTCGCCGGCGGCGAGCTGGCCGAGCGCGACCTGTACTGGCACTACCCCCACTACTCGAACCAGGGCGGTCCCCCCGCCGGCGCGATCCGCTCGGGCGACTGGAAACTGATCGAGTTCCTCGAAGACGGGCGTGTGTCCCTCTACAACCTGCGCGACGACATCGGCGAGCAAAACAATTTGGCGGCCAAGCACCCGCAGCGGGTCAAGCGGATGCGCGACAAGCTGCACGCCTGGTACAAGCAGACCGACGCCAAGTTCCTCCAGCCGCGCGACGGCAAGACGCCCTGGCGACCGGAGTGAGCCAGCGCAATCAGCGCCAGCGTCTATGATGTGATCACGACAGGAGGCCATCATGATCACACGTGGTTTATCGTGCGCCCTGCTCGCGTTGCTGCTCGCCGTCCCGGCCCTCGCGGCCGACCGACCGCCCAACATCATCTACATCCTCGCCGACGACCTCGGCTACGGCGAGCTGGGCAGCTACGGCCAAACGAAGATCCGCACGCCCCACCTCGACGCGCTCGCGGCCAACGGCATGCGCTTCACCAACCACTACTGCGGCGCGCCCGTCTGCGCGCCGTCGCGCTGCGTGATCATGACCGGTCTGCACAGCGGCCACGCCTACGTACGCGACAACGTGCCCAACAACCCCTCGGCCTTCGGCGACAGCTTCGGCGGCCAACTGCCCATCCCCGACGAAACCGTGACCGTCGCCGAGGTGCTCAAAACCAAGGGCTACGCCACCGGCGCGTTTGGCAAGTGGGGCCTCGGCGGCGTCGGCACACCCGGTGACCCGCTCAAGCAGGGCTTCGACCGCTTCTTCGGTTACAACTGTCAGCGCCACGCCCACAACTTCTACCCGCGCTACCTCGTCGACAACGACAAACAACACAAGCTGCCCGGCAACGACCGCGGCCTGACCGGCGAGCACTACGCCTCGCAGCTCATCGCCGACCAGATGCTCAAGTTCATCCGCGACCACAAGGACGAGCCGTTCTTCGTGTACTACCCCACGCTCATCCCGCACCTGGCGTTGCAGGTGCCCGACGAAGAGCTCGACCCGTACCGCAAGCTCGGCTGGAAAGAGACGCCGTACAAGGGCCGGTCGTACCTGCCGCACGACGAGCCGCGCGCCGCGTACGCCGCGATGATCTCGTTCATGGACAAGCAGGTCGGCCGGATCGTCGCGCAGCTCGACGAGCTGGGCCTGAGCGACAACACCGTCATCATCTTCAGCTCCGACAACGGCCCCACGCACCTCAACCCGCAGGTAGACGTGAAGTTTTTCAACAGCGCCGGCGGCCTGCGCGGCCTCAAAGGCAGCGTGTACGAGGGCGGCATCCGCGTGCCGATGATCGCCCATTGGCCCGGCAAGATTAAGCCCGGCACGGCCTCCGACCACATCAGCGCCTTTCAAGACGTGATGCCCACGCTCGCCGACCTCGCCGGAGCCAAAACCCCGAAGCAGATCGACGGCGTCAGCTTCGTTCCCACGCTGCTGGGCCAGGGCCGGCAGAAGCCCCACCGCTACCTCGTGTGGGAGTTCCACGGCTACGGCGGCCAGCAGGCGGTGCGCATGGGCACCTGGAAGGCCGTCCGCCGCAACTGTTACCGCGACCCGGCGGGGCCGATCGAGTTGTACAACCTCGCAACCGACCCGGCCGAGCAGACCGACCTCGCCGAGCAGCACCCGCAGCTGGTCCAGCGGATCGCCGACATCCTCAAGGCCGAACACACCGACACGCCGGTCGGCTGGGATTTCGCCAAGGGCCACCCGAGGAATCGAAAATAGGGGGTCGACCGCGCTGCGAACCGGGCCGGGGTTTGGTAACCTCTGCGGCATGAACACGACCGAAACCTCCAAGTTGATCGACGGCAAGGCCCTGGCGGCGCGCG
This sequence comes from Phycisphaeraceae bacterium, assembly GCA_028282805.1. Classification (GTDB taxonomy): domain Bacteria; phylum Planctomycetota; class Phycisphaerae; order Phycisphaerales; family Zrk34; genus JANQHD01. The sequence goes on from JANQHD010000030.1 coordinate 4,451, forward strand.
TGCTCGAACAGGCCGCGGCCAAGGTCGAAACCATCAAGTCCCACACCGGCGTCACCCCCGCCCTGGCCACCGTGCTCGTCGGCGAAGACCCCGCCAGCGCCACCTACGTGAAGATGAAGGTCAAGCGCTGCGAGGCGGCGGGCATGAAGTCCATCCGCGTGGACATGCCCAAGCAAACCACCACCGAGCAGCTGGTCAGCCAGGTCACCGCGCTGGGTGAAGACCCGGACGTGGCGGGCATCCTGCTGCAACACCCCGTGCCCGACCAGATCGACGAGCGCGCCGCGTTCGAGGCCATCCCGCGCCACAAGGACGTCGACGGCGTCACCGCCACGGGCCTCGGCTGCATGTTCCTCGGCATCCCCACGTTCGGTTCGTGCACGCCCGCCGGCATCATGACCCTGCTGCACGAGTACGGCGTGACCATCAAGGGCGCCGAAGCCGTGGTCATCGGCCGCTCGCCGATCCTCGGCAAGCCCATGGCCGCCATGCTGCTCGAAGAGCACGCGACCGTCACCATCTGCCACTCGCGCACGGTGGACCTGGCCGACGTGGTGCGGCGCGCCGACATCATCGTCGCCGCGGTGGGCCGACCCGAGTTCGTCAAGGGCGACTGGGTCAAGGAAGGCGCCGTGGTGATCGACGCCGGCTACAACCCCGGCAACGTCGGCGACGTCGACTTCGAGGCCGCGCTGCCCCGCGCGTCGCTGATCACGCCCGTGCCCGGCGGCGTGGGCCCGATGACCATCGCCACGCTCATCGACAACACCGCCAACGCCGCCGCCGAACAACTCGGCGTCGAGCTTTAGCATTTCACACGAACACTGCGTTTAGCCCGGTCGCCCGCGACCGGCTATGGCGATTGCGCCCATGGCGAGAAACACGATCGCGCTCGGCTCCGGCACCGCGGGCGATGAAGGCGCGGCGCCGTGGCCCCAGTTCATGCCCACCGCGTCGAGGTCGGCGAGGGTGATCGATCCATCGTCGTTGAAGTCGCCCTTCAGCCAGTTGCCGGCCTGGCCGAAGTTCACGCCGATCGTGTCGAGGTCCACCAGGCTGACTTCGCCGTCGCGGTTCGCGTCGCCGGCGACCGCCACGCCGTAGCCGAAGAACTGGTTGACCAAGTCCAGGTCGCTCTGTCCAACCACGCCGTTGCCGTTGAAGTCGCCCTGCTGCCAGCCCCCGACGGCTTGGCCCAAGTTGGCCTGCACGATCGCAAGGTCGGCATCGTCGACGTAGCCGTCTTCGTTCGCATCGCCCGGGGCGCGCGGCAGGAAGACGACCTCGTCGTGGACCAGGTCGACGTAATACCGGGCGAACGCCGAGGGCTGCTCGCTGCCGCCGAAGATGTCGATCCCGCTCGACGAGGGGTGGAACAGGTTGTTGCCCAAGATGCCCGGCAGGTCGGCCGGGAGCGCCCCGTCCTCCGGCACGAACACGACCACGTCCTCGTAGACCATCTCGTCGCCGTTGGCCATCGGCATCACCAATTCGGCCAACTCGTAGCCGAACAACGTGCGGACGACCTCGCCCACGCCGATCACCTCGACGGTGGTCACGGGCGCATCGTTGACCAGGTCGATGCCCGCGGCGGTCGCCAGGTCGCGCCCGAAGATCGACACCGAGGCGCCCGAGTCGAACAGCCAGTCCGACGTGACGCCCGCGTCGCCGGGGTTCAGCTTGATGTGCACGTCGGGCACCATCGGGTTGGTGGTCACCGTCACGGGCGGGTTCGGGTCGTCGATGAAGTCGAACTGCACCAGCGGCACGGTCAGCCGGGTCGTCGGCAGGAGCTGCGGGGTGGCGTCGATGATGCGCGTCTGCGCGTAGAGGACGAACGGGACCAGCGTGAGCTCGCCGATCTGGTTCGGGCGGACCTCCATCACGTGGTCGATCAGGGCGGGCATGCCGATCACGTCGACCGCGCCGGTCAGCAGCGGGTCCGACTGGCGGGCCTGCACCTTGAGGTTGCCGAAGGAGACGAACTCGGATTTGTCGGGCGTGGTTTCGAGGATGTCGTCGTGGTAGGCGAGCATCAGCTCGACGGGCTGGGTGACGTTGAAGGTTTCGATGCCGCCGATGCCGATGTCGTCGAAGGTCTCGCCGGTCAGCGGGACGCCGAGCGTGGCCTGGGCGCCGTGGCTGAGCAGCGTGCCGCTGGCACCGGTGTCGAAGATCACGGGCACATGGAACTCAATAAACACCTCGCCGAGAACTTCGAAGACGTCCTCGTACCACGAGCCATCGGCGGGGTCGCGGTAGCCGGCGTAACCGCCCGGCAGGTACAGCGACTGCTGAAGCACCGGGGGCAGGACGTGCCGTTCGGCGAACGCGGGCACCGCCAAGCACCCGGCAAGGATGAGGGCGAAGATGGCCTTGTGAACCATGGGCGTAACAGCTTCCTCCAACCGCCCGGTGTGATTAACAGTAGCACGTGGATCGCGGCGGGCCAACCGGATCGCCGATCGGGCGTGTGTTTTTTCGCCTTTGCGTAAGCCCGATCCGCCAGACGCGCCGCACAAACCGACCAGTCGCCCCAAGTTCACCGCGCGGCGCGCGGCAGCGTACATTGCACCGCGTGTGTTATTCGAGGCCGACGTACTCGGCCCACAACTCGTCGAGCGACTTGCCGGTTTCTTTCTTGAAGATCTCGGGGCTGTACGCGCCGCGGCGCATCGCGGTGTTCAGCTTCTTGACGATGCCCGGGGCGGCGTCGGTCTCGAGCCACAGCAGAAAGCCCGCGGCCACGCGATAGCCCCTCTCGTAACCCTTAACCTTCCGGGGGCGCGGGAACCATTCCTGCGGCTTGCCCTCGTAGATCGCCCAGCGCACGTAATCGGCCACGCCCTCGACCAGCCAGCCCTCGTTGCCGCGCGGGTACGATTGGATCACGTGCACCAGCTCGTGGATCACCACGCCCACGTCGTCGGGGTGCTTGTCGACCCAGTGCGACATGACGCTGATCCGCCGCCCCGCCGTCGCGGCCACGCCCTTGTCCGACTTGCGGATGCGCAGCACAACCCGGCGCGGCGGGTCGAAGCCTTTCGTCGGCAACAGGTTGACGATCCGCGGGTGCCACTCGAGGATCAGTTGCCTGGATTGCTCACCCCACGCCTTGAGGTGCGGCGCCTCCTTGACGTCGAGTTCGACAGTGAGCGGTTCCTTCTCGTCTTCTGCGCCGCCCAGGCACAGCAACGCGGCAAACAACAAGGCAATACCTGTACGCCTGTTCATTGCGTCAACTCCGTGCGGCGTGTTGTGGTTCAGTTGCGTTCCGGTCCGCCGGGTTCGGTGGTGGTGTCGCGGCGGAGCAGCAGCTTCTCGCGGTCGATCATGATCTTCAGCGTCAAGCACACCAGCTCCACCTGCGTGGCGTCCATGCGGTTGTAGAACGGCAAGGCGATCGTGCGCTGCGCGGCGGACTCGGCGAGGGGGAAGTCGCCGACCTCGCAGCCGAAGCGCTGACGGTAGCACGGCTGGAGGTGGATGGGCGGGAAGTAGTTGCTGACGCCGATCTCGTGGCGGCGCATGCCGTCCATCACGCGGTTGCGGGCCTGGGCGCCGAAGTCGTGCGAGAGGCGGACGACGAACACGAACCAGCTCATCTGCGTGTCGTCGTCGATGTTCGGCAGGATCACGTCGGGGTTGTCCATCAGGCGGTCGAAGTACATCAGCGCGACCTGCCGGCGTCGTTCGAGCAGCTGGTCGAGGCGTTGCATCTGCACGCAGCCGATCGCGGCGGCGATCTCGGACAGGCGGTAGTTGTAACCGAGGCGCTCGTGCTGGAGCCACGAGCCGACCTCGCGGTCGGGGTGGTCGTCGCCGACCGGCCGGCCCTGGTTGCGCAGGGATCGGCAGCACGCGGCGAGGCGGTCGTCGTTGGTGACGATCATGCCGCCCTCGCCGGTGGTGATCTGCTTGTTGGGGTAGAAGCCGAACACGGCGGCGCGGCCGAACGACCCGACGGGCCGGCCCCGGTAGACGCCGCCGAGCCCCTCGCAGGCGTCTTCGATGAGCGGGACCTCGTGGCGGCCGGCGATCTGCGCCAGGCGCTGCATGTGGCGGGGGTTGCCGAAGACTTCGACCGCGATGATCGCCTTGGTCTTCTCGGTGATCGCGGCCTCGACCTTGCCGGGGTCCATGTTCAGGCTGGTCGGGTCGACGTCGACGAAGACGGGCGTGGCGCCGACGTAGAGGATGCAGTTGGCCGAGGCGATGAAGCTGAACGGCGTGGTGATCACCTCGTCGCCGGGGCCGACGCCCAGCGCCTCGAGCACGAGGTGCAGGCCCGCGGTGCCGGAGGAGACGGCGATGCCGTGGCGCTGGTCGGCGCGCTCGGCGACCATCTCTTCGAAGCGGTCCTGCCGGGGCCCGATGGACAGCCGACCGCTGCGCATCACCTCGGTGACGGCGTCGATTTCGGCTTGCGAGATATCGGGCAACGAAAGCGGTATTTCGCGTTCCATAATCGAATGCACTTAAAGGCGTGGGGGTTAGCCGGGCGTAGGCTACGAACCGATGTTCTCGCCGAGCACCCGGGCCAGGGCCACGCGGTCCTGATGGGTCAGTTTCAGGTATGTCCAGGCGGCCTGCAAGCGGAGCGGCTCTTCCAGCCCGCCGCCGCCGCTCATCACCAGCACAAGGGCCTTGGCGTCTTCATCGGAGATCTTGTCGGCGTGCTTGCTGCGGAGCAACAACGCCAGCGAGCGCGCGGTCCGCCCCTCGAACGCGATGCCCTCGATCACGCGCTGCGGGTCGTCGCCCGACGAGCGGATCAGGCCCATGAGCATCACTTCCTTGAGCAGCTCGGAGCTGTCGGCCACGAGCTGGCGGAGCCGGTCGGCGCCCTGCGCGTCGAGCTCGTGCAGGTTCTCCGCGGCCAGCGCCGCGAACTTGAGCCGGTGGGCGCGGAAGCGGGGTTCGTCGTTATCGCCGTCGCGGATCAGTGCCTCGAGCACACGCCGCATGCCGTCGGGGTCGAGCTTGTAGTTTTCCTCAGCGTAGCCGAGCACCCACCCGCTGGCGATGTAGTTGTTTTGCGCGATCAAACCGATCAGCGCATCGGCGACGGGCTTCTTCTCGGCGATGGCCAGGCCGGCCTTTCCGATCGCGTCGATCACGGGCACCCGGTCGCCCACGATGGCGCTGAAGACCCGGGGCTCCAGCCGGTCGGCGATGTCCAGCGCCAGCAGGGCCAGGCGCGTGCGCTCGGCCTCGCTGGTGGTGGAACCGATGCGCTCGAGCCAGAGCTCAACGGCGCCGGGCGTGTTAAACCGCATGGCCACGCGCAGGCCCTGTCGGCCGATGGCGCGGTCGACGTCTTTCTCGCGGGCGACTTGCAGCGCCCAATCGCCGATCTTGTCGAACTCGTACTTCAGCGCCGACTGGAGGATGAGGGCGCGGGTGCTCTCTTTGCGCGGCGAGTCAGATTCGTTGATCGCGTCGAGCGTCTTGCGTGCCTCGGCCTTGCCGAGTTGCAGCTGGAGCAACGACGCCATGCCGCGCAGCGCCAGGTTCTCGTGGCTGGCCTCGGCGTCGAGCGTCGACGGGTCGACCCTGCGCTGGTCGGACACGAGCTTGCCGATCACCAGCACGCGCACCTTCGGGTCGAGGCCCGGCCAGCGCGCCAACTGCTCGGCGGCATCGGTGGTCAGCAGCTGGTCGTCGATCGCCTGGCCGATGAGCACGGCCTGCGTGGTGGGTTCCTTGATGTCGGCCACGAGCGCCAGGTCGAGGTGCGGCGGGTCGGCGATCTCGGCGAGCCCGAGGATGCCGTGGATCTTCAGGCCCGGGTGGCGGCGCTGAATCAGTTCGCTGAACAGCGGTTCGAGCTTCGGGTCGCGCATCTGACGCAAGGCGCGCAGCAGCAGGTTGTGGTCGCCGTTGCGGTGGACGAGCATGGCCTTCTGCAATTGCCAGATGGCGTGGTCGGTGGCCTCGTCGGCGCGGGCGACCGACGCCAATAGCGTAACGAGGGTGAGGGTGAGCACGATATGCCGAGCGACATGATGCATACACGGCATTCTAAACCGATGCAGGTTGCGACGCGACCGTTTGTGCACATCTGGCAGCAATAAAAAACCGCCCCGGGCGGTGGCCCGGGGCGTGACGCGTCCCTGCATCGGCGAATCCCTTCTCACGCCGGGCGGCCGGAGCGGCCCGACGGCATCCATCACGGTGAGTTCACACGCACGCCCCCGCCGATTCGCACACGCGTTGCCGCAGCAGCTCGACGAAACGGTCGATGGGCGTGGTCCGTCCGTCGGGGGGCAGCTGCACCGCGTCGCCGCGTGCGATCTGCTGGGCGATGCGCTGGGCGGCGGCGATGATCGTCGAGTGGCTGGTTCGCCCCATCGCCCGGGCGATGTCGGGGAAGCTGAGGCTGGTCAGTTGCCGGCCGAGGTACGCGGCCATGCCGCGTGCGAGCACGACCTGCTTCTGTCGGCCCTTGCCCGAGAACTGCGCGGGGGTCACGTTCAACGCCGCGAGCACCTCGTCGACGATCTGCTCGAAACGGATCGGCTGCACCGAACGATGCGCGGCGCGCTCGGCGCCCAGCCGGTGGGCCAGCGCCATGCCGATCTGCGTGCGGTCGCCGGCGTCGGTTTCGAGGTTGGCCATCGCGGCGAGCGTGGTCAGCGCGCCCTCGATCTCGCGGACCGAACCGCGGCAGCGGTCGGCGACGGACTCGACCGCCGCGTCGTTGAGGTCCATGCCGCGCCGCTCGGCCAGCGCCCGCACCAGCCGCACACGCATCGCGTGGTCGGGGGTGTCGATCCGCACGACCATGCCCGACACGAACCGGCTGACCAGCGCCTGGCTGAACTGCTGGATGAGCTTGGGGTGGTTGTCGCTGGCGAGCACGAGCTTGGCGCCCGACGCGTCGATCTGGTCGAACGTGTGCAGGAACTCGGCCTGCGTGGCGGACTTGCTCGACAGGAAGTGCACATCGTCGACCACCAGCAGGTCAAGCCGGCGCAACCGCGCGCGGAACTCGGCGAGGCGGTGCTCGCGCACGGCGTGCACATAGCTGTTGGTGAACTGCTCGGCGGTGGTGTAACGCCAACGGCAACCGGCGTGGTTTTCCGTGAAGCGCTTGCACAGGCCTTGCAGCAGGTGCGTTTTGCCCAGGCCGCACCCGCCGTGGATGAACAACGGGTTGAACGCCGCGTCGGCCTCGGCGAGTTGCACGGCCGCGTTGTAGGCCAATTGGTTGGACGGGCCGACGACGAACTCGACCAGGTCGTGACGGATGCGCTTGGCGCGCGGGTCTGCCTTGCGTGTTTCGCGTGCGGGCCGCGCCGGCGCGGCGCGGCGGGTGAGCGCGGCGGGCCGAACCGTTTCGGTCGGCGTCGGCTCGCACTCGATGAGCACGCGGGTGTCGCCGCCGAGCATCTCGTCGGCGGCGGCATCGACGACGTGCGCGAAGCGGTCGCGGATCCAGTCGGCGGCGAAACGGTTGGGCGTGGTCAGCCTGACGGTGCGGCGTTGCTCGTCGGCCCAGTCGAAGCGGACCTGGGCGAACCAATGATCGTAGTTGCGTTGGCCGATGCGTCGGCAAACGGCGTTGGCCAATGGCACACCGATATCGTCAGCGAGTACGGCGATACCCACGGGGCCCCCTGTCTAGCACGAGGCTTATCATCATCACCCGACGGCCGACGGGGCGGCTGCGCGAGCGATTGCGTCTGGTTGTAGTCCTTTGGTTCCTTCCGAGACGATGCGGCCCACCATACCCAACAGCGGCGCGTCCCCTGCTCGCTGGGTGGGGTCCGGCTCAACCATCCTTGGCTGAACTCATGCAAACATACGCGCTGGCCGAGTCACGTCAATAGCCTAGACGGGTGTTGAATATCCACAACACGAACAGATCGCGCATCGACAACGGTTTAGTTACGGAAAAGTTTTTTTCATCCACGCGCGCCCCGCGGTGGCCTTGAAAAACTGTGGATAAGATGCGCCGATTGTTGTAACCATTGTGCGGTAAAACACGTGGTCAAGCGCCGCGGCTAACCGTGCGGCATGATCCACGCGTCCTTGCGTGCGATGCGGTAGAAGCCGCACTCGTGGTAAAGGCGCACGGCGGGCGCGTTGTCGCGGTCGACGGCGAGCGTCAACGTGCTGACACCCTGTTCGCTGCACAGGCGCATGCCGTGTTGCAGGAGCAAGCGCGCCAAGCCGCGCCCGCGTGCGTGCGGCGCCAAGCCGAAGTAAACCAGTTCAACGCTGTCTTGCGCGGGGATGCGGTTGAGCAGCATGACCCCCGCGACCTCGCCGGCGATGCGCAGCAGCAGCCAAAGCTTGGCGTCAAACACGCCCGCGGCCATGTGCCCGGCCAACACGTCGTCGGTCTGGCGCATGCCGTGCAGCGCGGGGCAATCGAGCGTCTGCTCGTAAGTCAGTTCGAGGGCATGGGTAAAGGCCGGGCGCAGCGACTCGCGGTAGGTCTCGCCGGTCACGTCGTCGGGCCAAACGGCCGGCTCGACAGCCTTGGGCACCGACCGCTGCATGTAATCGAGCGTGGCCAGGCGGTGAAAACCCGCGGCTTCGAGGGCGCGTTGTTCGCCGTCGTCGCCCGGGTTCAGCAGGGATTGGATCGTCGTCGCCTCGTCGGGGGGGACCTGCGCCACGGCTTCGGCGATGAGCTGGCTGAGCACCTGCTCGTCGGCCCGGCGGCGAGGTCGGCTGGCGAAGAGCATGCCCGTGCGGCCGGGTCGCGGCAGTATCAGCACCACCGCCGTCATCGACTCAGAGCCCGGCTCGCAGGCGGCCCACAGGTGCTCGCCCTCGAGGCCCACCATCTCCGCCAACGCCGCCACACGCTCGATCTGGGCGTCGGAAAGGCGGTCGGAATCGAGCATCAACCGCCCCAACGCGGCCAGGCGTTTGGCTTGCGACACACGCTGGATGTTCACGGCCCTGACGCTCACCGATACCACCTTGTCGAACCGGGCTCGGGCTGATTGACCCCACCGCAGGCTCGATTAGAATACCTTCTCCAGCCTATGCGGAGAAGACGTGTGAATCACCGCCCTTCCATGCGCATCGTCCAACTGTCGCTGCTCGCCGCCGTGGCGTTGTGCTACGCCGGTTCCCAGGCCCAAAGCGCCCCCGAGCCGAGCCTGCTGCAAACCAGTTGGCAATTCGACTTCGAGTTCAAGACGCCCCGCCTGATCACGGTCAAGCTGCCGGAAGACAAGGTCGCCAAGTCGTACTGGTACCTGCCCTACACGGTGACGAACAACACGGGCGAAGATCGGCTGTTTATCCCCGAGTTCACAATCATGGGCAACGACGGCACGTTGCTGACCGCCGGCCGGGGCATCAGTCCGGCGATCTTCAAGGCGATCGCCGCCGAGCAGCGCAACGAGCTGCTCGAAAGCCCGCTGGACGTGATGGACAAGCTCTTGCAGGGCGAAGACCACGCCCGCGACTCGGTGGCGATCTGGCCCGTGGTCGACGCGGACATCGACACGATGCACGTGTTCGTCAAGGGCCTGGCCGGCGAGACCGCGCTGGTCGAGAACCCCGTCACCGGCGAAAAAGTGATCCTCCGCAAGTGCCTGCACATCACCTTCCAGACCCCCGGCGACCAGCGCCACCGCCTCGAAAAGCCGGTCCGCCTGCTCAGCCAGGCGTGGGTGATGCGATAAACGCGGGTTGCCGCCTTGCCAGAAACCGGGCCGATCGCTATGATTCGCCCCTTCGTCGCCGGCCGCGAGCCGGTGGGATATGCCGAATCGACTTTGGACAGGTGCACCATGGCACATAAAAAGGGACAGGGCAGTTCCAAGAACGGCCGCGACTCCAACCCCCAGTACCGCGGCATCAAGCTCTACGGCGGCCAGTCCGCCAAGTCGGGCTCGATCATCGTCCGCCAGTGCGGCACCCGCTTCAAGCCCGGTTACAAGGTCGGCGTCGGCAAGGACGACACCCTTTACGCGTTGACCGACGGCACCGTCGAGTTCCGCGGCCGCACCGTGCACATCAACCCGGCGTAAGCTCTGAGACAATCATGCAACGAAAAGCGGGCCGATTGAGCTCGCTTTTTTTTCGTGGCCGAGCTGGACCGGGCACTTTTGATACGATTCAATTGGCCATGCCCACCCACTGTCGCGTATGCTTCCAAGGCTACAAACGGACGGGAGAAGCCCTGTCAACATGACCGAAGTCGTGAACCGTCAAACCCATCGTCGTTTCGGGCTCGCTGTCGTTGCGCTCGTGATCGCTGTTTTGACGTGCCGATCCGCGCACGCCCAGCTGCGCATCGTCTCGTACAACACCAACAACGGGCCGCGCGCCTCCAGCTGGGCGGGCAGCCCCGTGCTCGGCAGCGAGGACGTGATCGCCGCGATCGGCGCCGAGTCGGTCAACGGCATCGCCCGGCCGATCGACGTGCTGCTACTGCAGGAGCAGGACGGCTTTTCGACCACCGACGACTTCCTCGACATCTTCGACGACCTGTACGGCACCAACGTCTACAACCGCGGCACGCTGCTCGGCGCCACCGTCGACGACAACAACCTGACCATCATCTACAACACGCAAACCGTCCAGCTGCTCGGCGAAACACAGATCGGCGCCACCTCGTCCAGCGGCGCCCCGCGTGCGCCCATACGCTACAAGCTCCGGCCCGTCGGCTACGACGCCAACGCCGACTTCTACGTCTACAACAGCCATTACAAGGCCTCGGACGGCGCGACCAACGAAGCACGCCGGCTCGTCGAGGCGACCGCCATCCGCAACAACGCCGACGCGCTCGGCGAGGGCGCCAGCATCCTCTACGTCGGCGACTTCAACATCCAAAGCTCCAGCGAGGGCATGTACCAGCACCTGCTTTCCAGCGGCGCGGGCCAGGCGTTCGACCCCATCAACTCGCCCGGCGCATGGAACAACAACAGCGGTTTCAAGGCCCTGCACACCCAGAGCCCCACCACCAGCGTGCGGTTCAGCGGGCAGGTGACCGGCGGCATGGACGACCGGTTTGACTTCCAACTCGCCACCGCCGAGATGCTCGACGGCGAGGGCCTCAGCTACATCGCCGGTTCGTACCACGCGCTGGGCAACAACGGCTCGCACAACTGGTCCAGCGGCAACAGCAACCTCGACGTCGGCTCCAACACCGCCCTGCCGTTCAACACCCTGCGCGCCATCGCCAACGCCTCCGACCACCTGCCGGTCGTCGCCGACTACCAGTTGCCGGCGAAGATGAGCGTCACCATCGACCCGCTGCCGAGCGAGGTGATCCGTGGCGCGGCGCTCAGCGTGCAGGTCAACGTCACCAACAGCGCCCCGGCGCAGACCACGCTCGGCGCCGACGAACTCGATTACGACATCACCGCCAGCGGCGACGCGACGGGCGGCGCATCGGGCACCGCCAACGCCCTGGCCGGGCCCAACACCCACCCGGTCGCCATCGACACGTCCGCCGTCGGCAACGCCATCGGCATGGTCTTCGTCGACGCGACCAGCGCCGACGCCGCCGACGCCTCGTTCAGCCAACCCGTGACCACGCTCGTGCTCGAACACGCCAACGCGTCGTTCAACGCCCTCTCGAACCTCGACAGCACGTTCGTCTGGGTGCCGGTCATCGCGATGGGCTCCGGCGACGTCACCGTGCAAGTCGACGTGCACAACCTCGAGGCGATCCCGGCGATGACCGCCGACCTGCTGCTCACCGGCGCGACCGGGTCGGGCGCGACCGGCACGATCGGCCTGCAGGTCGACCCCGTCGCCGTCGCCCCCGGTTCCGCCGAGACCCTCGACGTGATCATCTCGTCCGACGCGCTCGGCCAGTTCTTCGCCACGTACCACATCCACAGCGAAGACGAAGCCCTGCCGGGCGCAACTTCGGGCGCTGACCTGGCGCTCAACGTGCTGGCCGCCGTGGCCATGCCCGGCGACCTGAACCTCGACAACAAGGTCGACGGCTTCGACCTGTTTACGCTCGCCGGCAACCTCAACGCACCGGCGGTCGGCTGGGCCGACGGCGACTTCGACGGCAGCGGCTTCGTCGACCAGGCCGACGTGCAAGCGCTGGCCGCGAACTGGCTGTTCGGCACCACCGCCCCGTCGTCGCCCGAGTTCGACGCCCTGCTCGCCGAGCTGACCGCGCCCGAGCCTGTGAGCGGCGCGCTGCTCTTGCTGTCGCTGACCTGCCTGCTGCCCCGCCGCCGCGGCGCCTGACCACGGCCCCGCACGCATGCATGCGCCGCTCGCGCTGGCGCCACGTACGCTGACAACCATGTACAACACCCGGCTCACAAGCCACGGTTGTACCTCACGCGATAGTGTTTATAGCTTATAGACTATAAATTATATTGTTGTGGCGGGGTGGCAAGCGTGCGTCGCCGTGAGCGATGGGCCGGGTCAGTCCAGCACCGGCGCGATGTCGTGCTGAAAGATCTCGGCCAGCAGCTCGCCGGTCAGGCCGTCGGGCGAGTCGTGATAATGAATGGTGCGGCTGAGCACGGCGACCTTGCCGCAGGTGCCCGCGATGGCGCGCAGGTCGTGGCTGACCACGACGATCGTCAACCCCAGCGCGTCGTGCAGCTCGCGGATCAGCTCGGCGAATTGTTTCTGGCCCGCAACGTCGATGCCCACCGTCGGCTCGTCGAGCAGCAGCACCTTCGGGCGGGGCGCCAGGGCGCGGGCGATCAGCGTGCGTTGTTGTTGGCCGCCGGACAGGTCGCCGATCGGCCGGTCCGCCAGGTCGGCGATGCCCAGGTTGTCGAGCAGGTGGTCGGCGTGGTCGCGGTCGGCTTCCGATGGGCGGCGTAGCAAGCCCGCCTTGCCGGTCAGGCCCATGTGCACCACCTGCCGCACGTTCAGCGGGAACCGCCGCACGAACGTGGGTTGTTGTTGCACGTAGCCCACGATGTCGCCGGCGCGGCAGACCTGTTTCGGGCTGCAGCCGGCGATGTCCACCGAGCCGCTGTAGCCGTCGAGCAGGCCGAGCATGATCTTGAGCAGCGTGGTCTTCCCCCCGCCGTTGGGCCCGACGATGCCGAGGTTGCACCCGGCTTCGACGTGCATCGTCACACCGGCCAGCGCCTCGACCTCGCCGTAGCGGAAGCCCACACCGTCGAGGCAGATGATGTCGTCGCCGTGGTGCTGGCCAAGCGGGCCGTGGTGGCAGACGTGTCCCTCGTGGCCGTGGTGGTGTGCGTCGTGGCCGTTCATTCGGCGGAGAGGCCTTGCAGCAGCGTGTTCAGGTTGTACCGCATCAGCCCCACATACGTCGAACGATCCTCTTCCAGCGGGCTGCCGAGCGGGTCGAGCACGAGCACCTTGGCGCCGGTCTGCGCTTCGATCATCTTCGCCGAGTCTTGCGAGAACTGCGGCTCGGCGAACACCGCTCGCAGCCCGTGCGTTTCGATTGTCTTTTTCACCAAGGCGCGTGCCTCGGGCGTGACCGCTTCGGGGCCCGACATCGGCCGGAGCGTCGCGGCGACCTCGAGGCCGTAGCGCTCGGCCAAGCGCCCGAACGCGTCGTGAAACGTCACGATCTTCGCGCCCTTGTGCTCGGCGAGCTTGGCGATGTATTCGTCGTGCAAGCTGTTGATCTGCTGAACCAGCGTCGCCGTGTTGTCCGACAACAACTCGCTGTGTTGCGTGCCCAGCACGTCGCCCAGCACGAGGAACAACTCGGCGGCGCCCTCCTGCATGAGCATCGGGTCCAACCACAAGTGCGGGTCGACCGGGCCGTGATGGTGGTGGTCGTGCCCCGCGTGGTCGTGGTGGTGATGGTGGTCGTGGTCGTGGTCGGCGTCGGCTTCGATCTTCACAACATCGGCGAGCACGAACCACTTGACGTCCTTGCGACCGGTGGCCTCGACCGCGCCCCGCACCCAGTGGTCCAGGCCCAAGCCGTTGGCTACGACCAGGTCGGCCCGGGTCAGCGCCGCCATGTTCGACGCCGTCTGGTCGTACGCGTGCGGGCTCATGCCCGGCGGCAGCATGCACACCACCTCCGCCTCGTCACCCACGATCTGCTGCACGACCGCGGCCAGCGGGTAGATCGTCACCACCACCACCGGCTTGCCCGACGCGGCAGGCCGCCGGTCGCAACCGGCCAGTATGAGCAGCGCAGCAATGAAAAACAGTAAAAGGGTGTGTCGCATGATGTCCACCAATCTGCACATATGATACGCGATTCTCAATAAGTAGTTTAGCCCAACCGAGCCCTCTTGGCGATCGCCCGCGCCATGCCCCCGAAGATCAGGGCGTGCCATGGCACCAGCGCGTACCAGTACACCACGCCCCACAGGCCCTTCGGCTCGAACAGCGCAATCTGGGTCAGGCGTGTGACCCCGGCTTCGAGTTCTGTCGCCTCCCATTGCAGCCACGCGCGACCGGGCAGCTTCATCTCGGCACGCAGCCGCAGCATGACACCAGGCTCGACCCGCTCGACGCGCCAGAAATCAACCGTCTCGCCCTCGAGCAACGCCACGGGATCGCGTCGGCCACGACGCAACCCCGGGCCGCCGACCAGTTTGTCAATCCAACCACGCAACGACCACGCCCAATTCCACACCAGCCAGCGCTGGTCGCCCCCCAGCGTGCTGAACGCACGAAACACCGCGCCCGGCAGCGCGTCGACATCCACCATGCGCACCTCACGCATAAGCCCTTCTTCGTCGACCAGCTCGCTGTTCGCTTCGGCGCCCAACGCCCCGGACCAGCGGGTTTCGATCAGGTTCTTCTCGGTCCGCTCCAGCGCCAAGGCCACCGCCCGGGCGTACGAGATGGGCTCGATCAGCGGGAACAACTCTCGGGCCCGGCCCGTGTCCGCCAACAACGGCTGGATAAGCCCTTGCACCAGGGGCACGGCCAGACGGTTGGGCACGGGCGTGAAAAAGCCGACCCAACGCGCCGCCAGGCCGGGCGCGAGAAACGGCGTGGGCACGATCAGGCGGCGACTCAACCCGCGCTGCTCGGCGTAGACTTCCATCATCTGTTGGAACGTCAACCGGTCCGCGCCGACCTCAACCACACCGCACGGCCCGGTATCCAGCGCCCCGAGCAGGTAAGCCATCACGTCGCGCACCGCGATCGGCTGCACCGCGTTGCGGACCCAACGCGGCGTGACCATCAACGGCAAACGCTCCGTCAGGTAGCGGACCATCTCGAAGCTCGCCGAGCCCGAACCGATGACCGGCCCGGCGCGAAACTCGCTCACACGGCCGGGCAATCGCTCTCGCAACACGCGCCCGGTTTCGGCCCGGCTGCGCAGGTGCTTGGAAACACCCGGCCCCTCGGGCAACAAGCCGCCCAAGTAGATCGCGTGCGTCTCATCACCGATCGCTTCCGCAAAGTTCACCGCGGCCCGGTTGTCGAGCTCGTCGAAACTGCGCCCCGCCGTCATCGAATGCACGAGGTAATACGCCGCGTCGAAACCACGCAAGCGATCGCCCAGCGATGCGCGTTCCAGCAGGTCGGCTTCGATCACCCCCACCCCCTCGGCGCCAGGCCGGCCATCGAAACGCCGGGCATCCCGCACGAGCACCGTGACCTCGTGGCCGGCCTCAAGCAGGCGTGGCGTCAAGCGCCCCCCGACGTACCCCGTGGCTCCGGTCAGCAGCACTCTCATGCCCGCATCTTACCCGCGCCGATGCGATCACACCGTGTCGAAGGCGATAACAAAAAAACCCACCGTTGTCCGGTGGGCCTTTCGAAGTGGAGCGGATGGGGATCGAACCCACAACCTCGTCGATGCGACCGACGCGCTCTCCCAATTGAGCTACCGCCCCGTGGCAAGCGACACAGTGTAAACACCGACCGGCCGGGCTTCAACCGGCCTTGCGTGGTGAGTTCCGGGTTCCAAGTCGGGCCACCCGCGTTGCGTGTACTTGGAACTTGGAACCTGGAACTAAAACACGTACCCTCCCCGCATGGCCAAGAGCCCCCACGACACGCCCGCGATGCGGCAATTCCGCCAGTTCAAGCAGCAGCACCCCGACTGCCTGCTGCTGTTCCGCATGGGCGATTTTTACGAATTGTTTTACGACGACGCGGTCATCGCGTCGAAGGCCGTGGGTCTGACGCTCACGCAGCGCACCGAGGGCATCCCCATGGCGGGCGCCCCCTACCACCAGCTCGACACGTACCTGCGCCGGCTGATCCAGGCGGGGCACCGGGTGGCGGTGTGCGACCAGGTTGAAGACGCGGCGCAGGCCAAGGGTTTGGTCAAGCGCGACGTGACGCGCGTGGTGACCCCCGGCACGCTGACCGACGAAACCCTGTTGGAAGAGGGCCGCGAAAACCCGCTGGCGGCGGTGCAGTTTTTCGACGACGAGCGCGCGGCGGTCGCGTTCGCGGAGTTGAGCACGGGCGCGTTTCAGGTCGCCGAGCTGGGCGTCGACGTGCTGCGTGACGAGTTGGGCCGGGTGGCGCCGAGCGAGCTGCTGTACGTGGAAACGGCCGACAACCGGCCGCCCGACCGTGTGAAGCAGTTGGCCGAGATGATCGGCTGCGCGCTGACCGCGCGGCCGGCGTGGCAGTTCCGTTTGGCCGAGGCGGGCGAGACGCTGTTGCGCCAGTTCGCCGTGACCACGCTCGAGGGGTTCGGCCTGTCCGACAACGACGCGACGCTCGGCCCGGCCGGCGCGGTGGTCAGCTATTTGCTCGAAACGCAACAAGCCCAAGACGGCCGGCTGCCGCACCTGCGCCCGCCCCGCCGGTACGAACAGGCGGCACACCTGGTGATCGACCAGACATCGCTGCGCGCCCTCGAGGTCGAACGCACCATGCGCAGCGGCGAGCGGAGCGGTTCGCTGCTGGCCACGCTCGACGACTGCCGCACGGCCATGGGCAAGCGCCTATTGCGCCACTGGCTGTGCTACCCGCTGCGCGACCGGGGCGCGATCGAGGCGCGGCAGCGCATGGTCGCGGCGCTTGTCGACGATGCGATCTTTTCCGACGACCTGAACAAAACGCTGGGCGACGTGCAGGACGTGCAGCGCATGGCCAGCCGGATCGCGATCGGCCGGCCGAGCCCGCGCGACCTGGTCGCCACCGGCAGGTCGGTTGCGCGCATCGACGACGTACTACAACTGGTCGACCAGCGCCCGGCTTTCGAACCGGCGAAAGCGGCGCTCGCGGAAGCTGCGCCAGCGCTGCGCGAGCTTGCGGAGAAACTCAACGCCGCCTGCGTCGAGACGCCCCCGGCGCACATGCGCGAGGGCGGGCTGATCGCCGACGGCTACGACAAGCAGCTCGACGAATACCGCGGCCTGCAACGCGACTCGAACACCTGGCTGGCCGAGTACCAGGCACAGCTGACCGAGACGACGGGCATCACCACGCTGAAGGTCGGTTACAACAAGGTCTTCGGTTACTACATCGAGGTCACGCACGCGCAGGCGGACAAGGTGCCCGACGAGTTCACGCGCAAGCAGACGCTGAAGAACGCCGAGCGCTACATCACGCCGCAGCTCAAGGAATACGAGAACAAGGTGCTGGGCGCGGCGAGCAAGGCGATCACGCGGGAGCAGGACCTGTTCGGCAAGCTGGTCGACGCGGCCAAGGTGAGACTCGATCAACTGCAAAGCTTCGCCGACACGCTCGCTGCGCTCGACGTGATCGGGTGTTTCGCGCGGCGTGCGACCAAGTACCGTTACGTGCAGCCGAACGTGGTCGACCAACCGATACTGAAAATCACCGACGGCCGGCACCCGGTGCTCGACGAGTTGTTGGCCGACCAGTTCGTGCCGAACGACAACGACCTGGGCAACGATCAAACGCTGGCGCTGATCACGGGCCCGAACATGGCGGGCAAGAGCACGTACATCCGCCAGGCGGCGCTGCTGACGCTGCTGGCGCACACGGGCAGTTTTTTGCCGGCGACCGAGGCGACGGTGGGCCTGACCGACCGCATCTTCACGCGCATCGGCGCGAGCGACGAGCTGCACGCGGGGCAGTCGACGTTCATGGTGGAGATGGTCGAGACGGCCAACATCTGCCACCACGCCACCAGGCGTTCGCTGGTGATACTCGATGAGATCGGTCGCGGTACGAGCACCTACGACGGGCTTTCGCTGGCGTGGGCGATCGCCGAGCACCTGTCGCGGGTCGGCTGCCGGACGCTGTTCGCCACGCACTACCACGAGCTGACGGCGTTGGCCGGTGCGCACGAGAACGTGATGAACTTGAACGTGACGGTGCGCGAGTGGAAAGATCAGGTGGTGTTCCTGCACCGCATCCAGCGGGGCGGCACGGACCGCAGCTACGGCATTCACGTGGCGAAGATCGCGGGGTTGCCGGGCGAAGTGATCGACCGGGCGCGCGACCTGATCGGCGAGCTTGAGGGCAACGGCGCCATGATCGACAAGCAGACGCCGCACCCGCTGGTCGACGAGGACCAGATGGGCCTGTTTACCGAGTTCGTCGTGCACCCGGCGGTGGAGAAGCTGCGGGAGGCGGACCTCAACGCGCTGTCGCCGCTGGAGGCGTTCGACCTGTTGCGCCGGCTGAAGGACGAGTTGGAGGGTTAAATTCGTTTACGCCCGGGGCCGTGCTTGCCGATCTACAATGCAGTATGAACGGCAAGCAACCCCACCGACCGCGCGTGCTGATGGGCCGGCCTGGCCACTTCGCGGTGCGGTACGTGATCAACCCGTGGATGGCGGGCCACGTCGGCGTGGCGCGGACGGACGTAGCGCTGCGGCAGTGGCAGGCGCTGTACGACATCGTGGCGAAGCACGCGCACGTGGAGCTGATCGACGACGTCGATGGCCAGCCGGACATGTGCTTCGTGGCCAACGCGGGCCTGGTGGTTGACGGGCGGGCCGTGCTCAGCCGGTTCCGTGTGCCGCAGCGTGTGGGTGAGCAGGCGCATTTTCATAAATGGTTCGAGTCGGCCGGCTATGAGCTGGTCGAGCTGCCCGCCGACGAGTACTTCGAGGGCGAGGGCGATGCGCTGGTGCAGCCGGGCGAGCCGGTGGTGTGGGCCGGGTACGGCGTGCGCAGCTCGCTGGAGAGCCACCGCGCCCTGGCCGAGCAATTGAACGTCGAGGTCGTGTCGCTGCGGCTGATCGACGAACGGTTCTACCACCTGGACACCTGCTTCTACCCGTTGCCCGGGGGGTGCGTGGTGTACTACCCCGGCGCGTTCGGCAAGCGTTCGCTGCGTGTGCTGGAGGACCGCGTGCCGGCCGACAAGCGCATCGCGGTTTCGACCGACGACGCGATGCGCTTCGCCAGCAACGCCGTGCGCCTGGGCAATACCATCATCGCCAATCACGCCGGCGACGAGCTGCGGGCGCGCTTGAGCGACTGGGGTTACGAGGTCGTGACCACGCCGCTGAGTGAGTTCATGCTCGCCGGGGGCGCGGCCAAGTGTTTGACGCTGCTGTTGGAACAGGAACTGCCCGACGACTTCGAGCATCGGCTGGCGGTCGAATCGACGATCCGGCAGACCACGCTGGCGATCGAGGGGCACCTGCTCGACACGGGCCTGATGAACGATGCGCTGGACCGGGTGACCGACGAGGGCGGCAGCTTCCACGTCAGCGCGTTCAACGTCGGCGAACGGCGTGACCAGCCCTCACACGCGCACCTGCGCATCAGCGCCCCCGACGACGCAACGCTGGACCTGATCGTGGGCCGGCTGATGGGCATCGGCGCCGAGCCGACCGCCGAGCCGATCGACGCGCGGCTCGAACCGGTGGAGCAGGCGGGCGTGGCGCCGCGCGCGTTCTACTCGACGACCATCTACCCCACCGACGTGCGGATCGACGGCAAGTGGCTGCGCTGCACGGGCCAGCGGATGGACGCGGTGGTCGTGGTCGACGGTGATCAAGCGACGTGCCGGCTGATCCGCGACGTCAAGGCCGGCGACCGCGTGGTGTGCGGCCACGAGGGCGTGCGCATCCACACGCCACAGATGAGCGAGCGCCAGGGCGACTTCGCGTTCATGACCGGCAGCGTGTCAAGCGAACGGCGCGTCGAGCTGGCGATCGACCAGCTGGCGTGGGAGATGGACCGCATCAAGCAGCGCGGCGGGCGCATCGCGTTCGTCGCCGGGCCGGTCGTGATCCACACGGGCGGCGCCGAACACTTCGTGCGGTTGATCGAGGCGGGTTACATCAACACGCTGCTGACCGGCAACGCCCTGCCGGTGCACGACATCGAGAACAACCTGTTCGGCACGTCGCTGGGCGTCGACCTGCAACGCGGCGGCGCGGTCCACGGCGGCCACCAGCACCACCTGCGCGCCATCAACCAGGTACGCCGCGCCGGCAGCATCGCCGCGGCCGTCGAACAGGGCGTGGTCACCGGCGGCATCATGCACGCTTGCGTTAAACACGGCGTCGACTACGTGCTGGCCGGTTCGATCCGCGACGACGGGCCGTTGCCCGACACGCTGATGGACCTGGTCGAGGCGCAGCGCGCTTACGCCGAGGCGATCGAGGGGGCGTCGATGATCGTGATGCTCGCGTCGATGCTGCACGCGATCGGCACGGGCAACATGACCCCCGCGGGCGTGCGGCTGGTTTGCGTCGACATCAGCCCGGCGGTCGTGACCAAGCTCGCCGACCGCGGCAGCGTCGAGTCGACGGGCATCGTGACGGACGTGGGCCTGTTTTTGAGGCTGCTGGCCGACCGGCTGGTGGGGTGAATGAAAGCACCGCCCTGCGGGCGGTCGCTAAACGGGGGGTGTGCGCTGAGTGTCGATGCCGCTACGATACGCCCCATTCACACGAACGGGAGCGCGCGGCGACATGAAAGTACACGAATACCAGGCCAGGCAGCTGCTGGCGGACGCGGGTGTGGCGGTGCCGGAGGCGGTCGTGGTCGGCTCGGCGGACGAGGCGCGGGCGGCATTCGAGCAGCTCGGCGGCAAGGTCGCGGTGGTCAAGGCGCAGGTCCACGCCGGCGGCCGCGGCAAGGGCGGCGGCGTGAAACTCGTCAAATCCGCCGAAGAGGCGCACGAGGCGGCGGCGGCCATTTTGAGCAAGCCGCTGGTCACCCCGCAAACCGGGCCCGAGGGCGTGCCGGTCAACAAGCTGATGGTCGCGGCGGGCGTCGACATCGCCCACGAGTATTACCTGGGCATCGTCATCGACCGCGCCAAGCGCTGCCCCGTGCTGATCGCGTCTGCCGAGGGCGGCATGGACATCGAGCAGATCGCGCGCACCAAGCCCGAAGCGCTGATCCGCGAGCCGATCCACCCGCACCTCGGGTTGCAGGGCCACCAGGCGCGCACCGTCGCCTACCGATTGGGCTTCGAGGGCGACCAGATCAAGCAAGCCGCGAGTATTCTGACGGCGATGGCGGAGCTGTTTGCGCAGACCGACGCGTCGCTGCTGGAGATCAACCCGCTGGTGCTGACCACCAGCGGCAAGGTGCTGGCGATCGACGCCAAGGCGAACTTCGACGACAACGCCCTGTTCCGCCAGCCGGTGGTCGCCGAGATGCACGACCCGGCCGAGGAAGACCCCGCCGAACTCGAGGCCACCGAGCACGGCCTGTCGTACATCAAGCTCGACGGCAACATCGGCTGCCTGGTCAACGGCGCGGGCCTGGCGATGTCGACCATGGACATCATCAAGCTGCACGGCGGCGAGCCGGCCAACTTCCTCGACGTCGGCGGCAGCGCCAGCGAGCAGGCGGTGACCGAGGCGTTCAAGATCATCCTCTCGGACGCGCACGTGCGGGGCGTGCTGGTGAACATCTTCGGCGGCATCATGCAGTGCGACAAGATCGCCCGCGCGATCGTCAGCGCCGCGAAGATCGTGGGCTTCGAGGTGCCGCTGGTCGTGCGGCTGGAGGGCACGAACGTCGACGAGGCGCGGCGGATCATCGACGCGGCACGGGCCGACATCCCCACCCTGCAAACCGCCGACGACCTGACCGACGCGGCGAAAAAAGTCTGCGCCGCGGTGAAAGCCGCCTGACGGCACGTATCGACCGGTCCGTGTGCTGGCGTTGCCAGCAAGCCCATTGGCGGATATCGTGATTTAGGTCTTATTAACGCCGCAAGGAAGACCGGATTTCCGGTGACGATGTTAGAAACAGCCATTACCGAAACCCCCGCGAGCCCGACCGTCCGCCCCTCGCTGCACGAAGAGGCCCAACAATCGCTCGACGCCGCATGCGCCGACCTACTGTCGCAACAGAACGACGAAGGCTACTGGTGCGCCGAACTCGAGGGCGATTCGATCCTGCAAAGCGAGTACATCCTGCTCAAGTGGATCGTCGAGCAGGAAGACGACCCCCGCCTGCCGAAGATCGCCAACTACCTGCGCAAGCAGCAGCGCGAAGAGGACGGCGCGTGGGTGCAGTACCCCGGGGCCAAGCCGGACCTGTCGGCGACGGTCAAGGCGTACTTCGCGCTGAAGCTCGTCGGCGACGACGTCGACGCGCCGCACATGGCCAAGGCCCGCAAGCTCATCCTCGACCTCGGCGGCGCCGAACGCTGCAACACCTACAGCAAGTTCTACCTCGCGGCGCTGGGGCAGATGCACTACGACTCGGTGCCCGCGATCCCACCGGAGATGGTGCTCCTGCCCAAGTGGTTCTACTTCCACCTCGACAAGGTCTCCGCCTGGTCGCGCACCATGATTATGCCGCTGAGCATCGTCTCCAGCTACCGCCCCGTGCGGCAGCTGCCCGAGCCCAAGGGCATCATGGAGCTGTACACCAACCACGACTACCTGCACCGGCCGTACGTCGGGTTCGACAAGCGGCTACTGACGTGGAAGAACCTGTTCCTCGCGGCCGACAAGGGCCTGAAGATCTGGGAGAAGACACGCCTCACGCTGCTGCGCAAGAAGGCGCTGCAACAGATCGAGCAGTGGATCCTCGAGCGCACGCAGCACTCCGACGGCTTGGGCGCGATCTACCCGCCGATGGTGTACATCATCATCGCGCTGCGCTGTCTCGGTTACGACGAGGACGACGAGCACGTCCGCGAGGCGTGGGGCCAGCTCGACCGGCTGATGATCGAGCAGAACGGCGACATCCGCTTCCAGCCGTGCTTCTCGCCGGTGTGGGATTCGGGCATCGCGCTGTACGCCTTGACCGAGGCGGGCTACAAGGCCTCGCAGCCGCAGGTGCACAAGGCCGTCGACTGGCTGGTGAGCAAAGAGTGCACGCAGGTCGTGGGCGACTGGAAGAACAACGTGCCCCACGACGTGGAGCCGACCGGCTGGTACTTCGAGTTCAACAACGCCTATTACCCCGACGTCGACGACACCGCGATGGTGACTATGGCCCTGCACCGCGCGGCCAACGGCTCGGCGCCGGAAGCGGCGGCGGCGGCGAAGCGCGGCGTCAAGTGGATCCTCGCGATGCAGAACGACGACGGCGGTTGGGCCGCGTTCGATCGCACCATCCACCGCCCGATCCTCGAGTACATCCCCTTCGCCGATCACAACGCGATCCAGGACCCCTCGTGCCCCGACATCGCCGGGCGCACGCTCGAGTGCCTCGGCCACCTCGGCCTCGACATCAAGCACCCCGCCGTGACCAAGGCCGTCGACTTCATCCGCGACACGCAGGAGCCCGAGGGCTGCTGGTTCGGCCGCTGGGGCGTGAACTACGTCTACGGCACGTGGCAGGTGCTCTGCGGCTTGAAGAACGTGGGCGTCGACATGGGCAGCGGCTGGGTGCGCAAGGCCGGCCTGTGGTTGCGCAGCGTGCAGAAGCCCGACGGCTCGTTCGGCGAGTCGGCCGACAGCTACGAGCAGCCCGAGCTCAAGGGCAAGGGCCCGTCGACCGCGTCGCAGACCGCGTGGGGCGCGATGGGGTTGATGGCGGTGTTCGGCCCCGACGACGAAAACGTTAAACGCGCCCTGCAATGGCTGGTCGACACACAGCTGGCCGAGCGCGACGAGCAGTCCGACGACAACGCCGGCTCGTGGCGCGAGGACTGGTTCACCGGCACCGGCTTCCCCCGCGTGTTCTACCTGAGGTACCACCTCTACCGGTTGTACTTCCCCGTCATGGCGCTGGGCCGGTGGCTGCGCTCGCGCCAGCGCTGATTTCCCGCGCCCCGTCCCATAACGCTCGCACTTGCTCATCTCCCCGCTTCAGTCGCCCTCCGTATTAACCGATTGTCGCTAAGTGGAAGTTGCGCACGGTGGGTGCCGGCGCGGGGAATGGACATACATGTTCTCAAAGGCAAAAACGCCACATCGACCAAGGGGGGCCAAGCGCTACACGAGCGACGTGGTGCGCTGCAACCTCGGTAAGGTGTTGGACCTGTCGCGCAGCGGCATACGCCTGCGCATCGAGGACAAAACCAAGTACAAGGAAGGCCAACGCGTCAGCGGCAAGATCGGCTGCATGCAGGGCGCGATCAAGATCACCGGCGTCGTGCGGTGGGTCAAACGCGTGAAGCGCGGCGTCACCGAGATCGGCATGGTCTTCCTCAACGTCGACCCCAAGACCGCCGAGGCCATCGAGATCCTCGCGCAGTACGGCTTCATCGAACGCCCGTCCGCCCGCAAGACCGAGCAGCCCAAGTCGGACAAGCCCCCCGTCAAGGGCAAGCCCAACCGCGGGCCCGACCTCTACGCCCTGCTCGGCCTCAAGCCCGGCGCGTCCAGCCAACAGATCAAGCACGCCTACCGCGTGCTGGCCAAGCGCTACCACCCCGACACCGCCCCCGACGAACAAGACGCGGCCAAGTTCATCGCCATCAGCGCCGCCTACGAGGTGCTGTCCGACCCCGAGCAGCGCAAGGATTACGACCGCGAACGGTAAGCGGGCGGTGAAACGAAAACAGTTGTAACGCAATGACCCGCCGTGGCGTACGTTCATCGGTAGGAGACACGACATGCGCCGACTTGCCATCACCCTGTGCGTGCTGCTGGCGGTTGCAGCCACGGCCACCGCCGAGGACAGCCCCAAACTCTACAAACATGGCGACGGCCCGCACGCGATCGCCACGGTCCACACGCTCGTGCTGCACGACGCCGAGCGCGAGAAAGACCTGGAGATGCGGGTCACGTACCCCAAGAAGACCGAAGGGCCGCTGCCGTTGGTTATCTTCAGCCACGGCGCGGCCGGACGGAAAGACGGTTATCAACCCCTCGCCACGTATTGGGCAAGCCACGGCTACATCGTCATCCGGCCCACGCACGCCGACTCGTGGAAGTACGGCGGGCGCATCGAAGACCGCCGCTCGATCAGCAAACACTGGCGCAGCCGACCGCAGGACATCACCTTCATCATCGATTCGCTCGACGACATCGAGAAGAAGGTCAAACCCCTGGCCGGCCGCATCGACCGTGAGAAGATCGCCGTCGGCGGCCACTCGTACGGCGCGTTCACCACGCAGTTCGTCGGCGGCACGACCGGCTACATCGGCCGACGCGAGGTCGTGATCAAGGACGAACGGCCGAAGTGCTTGATCGTCATCAGCCCCCAGGGCACCGGCGGCATGTTCAAGCCCGAGTCGTACAAGACCCTCGACCGCCCGGCGCTCATGATCACCGGCGACCACGACGGCACGCCCTACGGCGACGGCGCCGGCGCGTGGCGGCGCGAGGCCTTCGACCACGCCGCGCCCGGCGACAAGCACCTGCTGTGGACCCACGGAGCCCACCACAACTTCGGCGGCATCGCCGTGCGCCGGCGTTACCCCAAGTCCGGCCCGATCGACGACAATCAGGTCGACATCGTCCGCTGCACCGCCCTGGCGTTCCTCGACGCCCAGCTCAAGGCCGATCAGCAGGCCAAGGCGTTCCTTACCGACGCCGAGGTTCGCAAGGCCACCGGCGATAAGGCTAAACTGGAAAGCAAATGACCGATCGCCGCTACCCTGCCGTGTTGCCCTTTTACCCGACGCCGGGTATACGACCCAGTCAACCACAATGGGCTTGCGAATAATCAAAGTGACGGAACTGCCGAAGGGCATGGCCTCGCTGGCCGCTGTAGCGCACGCGGAGGGCTATGGCATGCTCGATCGGCTGATGGTTGACTTTAACACGGGTGCAAACAGGTTTGACCTGCCCGGCGAGGCCTTGTTTGCCGCCGAGCGATCGGGCGAATTGGTCGGCATTGGCGGGCTGAACGTTGACCCATACTTCGACGATCCGTCGATCGGTCGGGTGCGACACCTTTACGTGCACCCCGGGCAGCGCCGCGCCGGCGTGGGGCGTGCGATCGTCCAAGCCGTCGAAGCATGCGCGGCAGACAACTTCGACGTGCTACAGCTGTTTACCACCAGCCAAGCCGCATCCCGCTTTTATGAATCGTTGGGCTTTGGCGTCGTTAAAGGAACCGACAGGGTGAGTCACCGCAAACGAGTCCCCCGGTAGCGACGCCTGACCAATCCCCCGTGGCCACCCGCTGCGTCCACGGCCAGAGATAACCTACGAAAAATTTCGTTGACTCTACGAAAGATTTCGTTTACCGTGCGTCTACACACGCAAAGGACGCCCCATGGCCAAGCCGACACAAACCAAGCCGACCGAGAGCGAACTGGAGATACTCACCGCGTTGTGGGGCCTGGGCCCCGCCACGGTGCGCCAGGTGCACGATAAGCTCGGCGCCCAGCGTGAGGTGGGCTACACCACCGTGCTCAAGCTCATGCAGATCATGCTCGACAAGGGCCTGGTCGCACGCGACGAATCGCAGCGCTCGCACGTTTACCGCCCCGCCATCTCGCAGACCCAGACCCAGCGCCAATTGGTGCGCGACCTCGCCCGGCGCGCGTTCGGTGGCTCGGCGCGCAAGCTCGTCATGCAGGCGCTGGCCGGCCGAAAACCCAGCGCCGACGAGATCCAAGAGATCCGGTCCATGCTCGACCAAATCGAAGGAGGCCAACCATGACCGGCCTGACCGAACTGTTGCAACACCCCCTCGTCGAACAGCTCGCGTGGGCCCTGCTGCACTCGCTGTGGCAGCTGGCCGCGATCGGCCTGGCGGCCTGGTGCGTGCTGCGTCTGATGCGCCGCCGCTCGGCCAACGCACGCTACCTCGTCGCGTGCGCCACGCTGGCCACAATGATCGCTGCGCCGGTGATCACGTTCCTGTACATGCAGCCCAACGAAACACCGCCCCTACCGGTGATCGGCGAACCGATCGGTGGCCCCGTGTTCAGCGCACCGTCAACCCCGTCGAGCACCGCCGTTGCGCCCATTGAGCAAACACAAGCGGCGGCGCCACCGAGCGATGGCTGGCGTTGGTCGGCGGCCCTGCCGTACCTCACGGCGTTCTGGTTAGCGGGCGTGCTGCTCGGCTCATTGCGCCTGTTCGGCGGGTGGGTGATGATCCAACGCCTGCGCCTCGCGGGCACGCGAACGATGCCCGGCGATTGGCCGAGCCGGGTCGATGAGCTGATGAAAGCGATGGGCCTGCGCCGTCGCGTGCGCGTGCGGGCGTCGACGAAGGCGGCCGTGCCCGTGGCGCTGGGCGTGCTGCGCCCGGTGGTGCTGCTGCCGGTGGCGGTGATCAACGAGCTGACGCCGGCGCAGGTCGAGGCGATCATCACCCACGAGTTGGCGCACATCCGCCGACACGATTACCTTGTCAACCTCGTGCAATGCGTCGCCGAGACGCTGCTGTTCTACCACCCGGCGGTGTGGTGGGTGGGCCGGGTGATCCGCCAGGAGCGCGAGCACTGCTGCGACGACCGGGTGGTGTCGATCGGCGGCGACCGCGCGAACTACGCGCTGGCGCTGACGCGCCTCACGGAGCTGCTGCAAAGCCACACGCCGTTCGCCCTCGCCGCGACGGGCGGCGCGCTGGCCCGGCGCATCCGGCGGATCGTGCGAGGCGAACCGGCGCCCCACCAACACCGCGCTGAGCGCCTGTTGCTTGCGGGCCTGGCGCCGGTGGTGCTGACGATGTCGCTGATCGTCTACGGCGTCAAAGCCAGCGATACCCCCACAACCGAGCCCGAGCCGGCACCGACAACCGCGCCGACGCCCGCCCCGGATGCGAAGCCCGTGTACACGCAGCGGGTCATCGAGATCCCCAAGGACAAGCTGCTCGCCGGCGACGCGTCGGTGAACATCGTCATCCGTCCCGGCGACGTGATCCGCATCGCCAAGGCAGAGGGCAACGTCTTCATCGGCGGCAAGATCAAGCGGCCCGGCACCTACGCCCTGCCCGGCAGCCAGCCGCTGACGGTGAAGCAGTTGGTCTTATCCGCCGGCGGCATCGGCGAAGGCGCCGACGGCGTGCTCGTCATCCGGCGAACCGGGGACAAAGCGTCGCTCGTGTTCGCCGCGACGGACAAAGACATGGAACAGGTCGACGGGCCGGACTTGGTCTTAAAGCGCAACGACCTCGTGAAGGTGGTCGAATCCATCCGTGACCAGGCCAAAGGCGCGCGTACCGATCAGCTCCGCAAGGAGCAGCAGGCCGCTTATGAGTTCCTCAACGCGCTGCCGACACGAGAAGCCGAGCTGGTTAATGCGTTGAACGAAGCGGAGCTGCACTACGGCAAAAAACACCCGGCCCGCGTCAAACTCGCCAAGCAATTGGAAGCATTGAAAACCGAAGGTGCGCGGCTCGATGCCAGGACTGATGAAATCTGGGTCGAGCTGCTGAAGGAAGTGCACAAGCAGGTCGTTAAGCCCGGTCCCGTACCGCAGACTACAACCGTCCGGCCCGAAGACCTGTTACCCAATCAAGGTCCCTACCGTCTTTCCGTGGGCGACGTGGTCAGCGTGTCGGTGTTCGAGTTGCTCAAACCCGGCGAAGAACACGTCCAGGCGCAGCGTATCGACGAAATGGGTCGCATCCGCCTCGCCATAATCGGCCAGATCGACGCCGCGGGGCTTACCGCGAAAGGCTTAGAGCAAGCAATCACCCGCAAGCTGAAAGGCGGGCTGATCGCCGAACCGCTGGTTGGCGTAGCCGTCAAAGAAAAACGCGGCAACACGTTCAGCGTCATCGGCGACAGCAAAGACGTGCGGACGGGTGTCTACACGCTCACACGCCCCGACATGCGTTTGCTCGAGGCGATCGCGCTGGTCGGCGGCGTGCCGAAAGATGCGCAGGTGTTCGTGATCCGCCAGAACGCCAAGCCCGCGGACAACACAATCAAGGTCCGGGCCGTGATCGAACGCGAGGGCAAGGTGATCTCGAGCCCCACGATCACCACCCGCCCGGGCGTGCCGGCTTCGATCGAGATCGAGGACCAATCGGAACCCGGCGACGGCGTCCAGATCGAGGTCATCCCCGAGCGGTCAGACGCGGCCCAACCGAGCGCGGACCCCACGCAAAGCCATGCGGTGATCGGCCGGGTGCTCGGCAGGGACATCCGCCTGTCCGACCTGGGACTGGACGCAGACCACCTGCGGAAGCTGATGGACAAGGTGTGGGACGATGCGCACAGCGATCCCCTGGAACCGTACCTGAGGCTGCACGCCCGCGAGGCCCTCGCCGATGCGATCGTGCTGCAACACGTCGAATCGGCCTGACCGACGAACAGCGGCTGGCGTTGGCCGGATGGCTCGAACGTTACGCGGCGACGCTGCCGCCCGGCGATCCCGCCACGGCGGACAAGATCGCCCAAGAGCGGGCCAGGCGGCTCGCCGCTCGTTTCGGTTTAGAGTTGCGCGCGCAACTCTGAAAACCTGATCCACGCGAGTACCACAAGCTGATGACTAAAAAGGTCGACGCACTGCTCGCGCAGTACGCCGATCGTTACACGCCCGTGGATGTGATGGTTCGGAACGCAACGCGTGTGTTAGCCGCTTGCAAGGCCGCGCGGCGGCGGGGTCATGAGCCGGCGGTCTCGTCGCCGTACAGGTCGGCCGACTCGCCGGCGAGCTTGGCCTTGGCGTAACGTTTGAGCCAGTTCTCCCACGACTTGCCCGCGGCGGGGTCGCGGCCGTCGAACTCCAACCGCTTGATGTCGGCGTAGACGATCGTCAGGTTCTCGCCCCCTTCGGCGGGCATCAAGCGGATCGACGAGTCTTCCAACCCCTGGCCGGTGCGGCGGTCGAACAGGTAGCCGGCGACCGTGCGGCCGTCGGCTAAGGTGAGCGTCACGTCGCCGCGGTAGTCGAAGGCTTTCTCCAGCGCATCGAACAGCTCGGACGGGTCGGCCAACTGGGGCACCCAGCCGGCGATAGGTTGTGGGTCGGCGGCGTTCATGAGGCGGGACATGATAGCGGGCGGCGGTCCGGCCTGCGATCGTGGTATTCGCCACTGCGCAACCCACCGCGTAGAATGTGCCTGTTGGGGATATTTTCCGTGAGAAGGAGCCAAGCATGAAAACCCTGCTGAAGATCGTCGTGGCGCTGGTGGTGGTCTTGTTGATCGTCGTGGGCGTGGTGCTGATGAAGATCGACTCGATCGCCAAGGCCGCGGTGGAGAAAGGCGGTACCTACGCGCTGGGCGTGGAGACGACCGTGGACAGCATCGACATCTCGCTGTTCGGCGGCAAGCTCGCGATGGACGGGCTGACCGCCGGCAACCCCGACGGTTACCCCGCGCCGCACCTGTTGCGGAGCGGGCACTTCGGCATCTCGGTCACGCCCGGGTCGATCCGCACCGACACGGTCGAGATCCCGGAGATCGTGATCGACGGCCTCGACGTGCACATCGAGAAGAACAAGGAAACGGGCAAGTACAACGTGCAGGTTGTCACCGACCACCTCAAGAGCTTGAGCAAGGACAAACCTGAAGAGCCGAAGGAAGACGAGAAGCCCGGCAAGCAGTTCATGGTCAAGCGGCTGGAGGTCCGCAACATCACGGCCACGGTCGATTTGCCGACGGGGGTCACGACCCCGATCAAACCGCCCGACATCGTTCTGGAGAACGTGACGAAGGACAACGTGCCGATCGGCGAGCTGATCGCGCAGATGTTCCCGGCGATCATGATGGGTGTGCTTCAGAGCCACGCGGCCGAACTGGAGGGTCTCGCCGAGCAATTGGGCACCGACCTCGTGGGCGCGGCCGAGGCGCTGGGCGGCAACGCCGCGGCGCTGGCCAACCAGGCGAGCGAGCAGGCGATCAAGGCGCTGGAAGAGGGTAAGAAGGTCGTCGAGGGCGCCGCCGAAGACGTGGGCGAGACGGTCAAGGGCGTGGCCGACGAGGCCGACAAGACGATCAAAGACGCGGCCAAGGGCATCGGTGATGGCCTCGGCGGCCTGCTCGGCGGCGAGAAGAAGAAAGAGTAACCCGGCAAAGCCCGGCCCCAAGCCCATGAATTACCGCCTGCTCGCCATCGACCTCGACGGCACGCTGTTCGACTCGCACGGCAAGGTGCCGCAGGCCAACATCGACGCGCTGCGCCGCGCCGGTGACGCGGGCGTGCTGGTCACGCTGTGCACCGGGCGGGGGCTGACCGAAGCGAAGTCCGCCATCGACGCGCTCGGCCACAGGGGCCTGCTGGTGCTGGCCAACGGCGCGTTGATCGCCGACGCCGAGTCGGGCAAGACGCTCGAGCGCGCCACGATCGAGCCGCACCTGGTGGTCGAGGTCATCGACAAGCTGGCCGAGGGCGACGACGCGGTGCTGGTGTTGTTCGACCCGGCCAAGGTCGAGCACGATTACCTGGTGGTGCGGCCCGAACGCTTGACCGACAACACGAAGTGGTGGTTCGACTACTGCGGCGCGACGTACCGCGGCGTCGAGCGGGCGACGGAAGACGACGTGCACCACGCGGTGCGCGTCGGCATCGTCGGGCCCGCCAGCCACATGCCGCCCGTGCAACGGCGCATCGAAGACGCGTTCGGCGGTGAGCTTTTTGTGCAGCACTTCATGGCGGTGGACGCGACCGAACCCAACGGCGAGCCGACGCACGTGTTCGAGGTGTTCGCCGCCGGCGTGAACAAGTGGTCGGCGTTGCAGTGGCTGGCCGAGTGCCACGACATCCGCCCGCAGCAGATCGCCGCGATCGGCGACTACGTCAACGACTTGGAGATGATCAGCGGCGCCGGCTGCGGGGTGGCCATGGCTAACGCCACGCCCGACGTCGCCGCCATCGCCGACCGCACCACCGCGACCAACGACGAAGCGGGGGTGGCGCGGGCGGTGGAGATGATGCTCTCGGGCGCGTGGTGAGCGCCGCGGTGGCGTGGCCGGCAGCGGTCACGTGACGTTTGCCCATGTCCTCCATCCGTTACAACCCCACCGCCGTCGCGGACCGATACCGCGCCAGCTCGCGAGAAAACCCCGTTTTCGAGCACGAACTGAGTGTTTGGGCCATTAAGCCCGTATTTTGCACGCAATCTGCCAATTTCATTGGATGATCGCTACAGACGTTGTATACTTCACACACGTAAAAAGCGCAATCGCGCTGGGAAGAGATCTATTGAGTAACGCCGGGTGAGAGCGGCGTTCGGGGAGCTGAGAGAGTGCAAGCACGACATCTTGTTCTATCGTTAACCATCGCGGTTATCGTTGTGGCCACATCGCGACCGGCGCAGGCCGTGTTGATCACGTTCGATTCGTTCGAGCCCACGACGTTCTCCGAGGTGCCCACCTCCGACCCGCAGTCATCCAGCGGGATGCAAGCCGTCCACCCCGGCGCGTTGACCGAGTTCATCCTGCCGGAGGTCGGCAACATCGTGCTGACGATCAAGCGTCAGAACGGCGCGACGTTCGACCTGATCGACAACTCGCTGCTCAGCCAGCAGTCCAAGGCCGGCGACGACGGCGTCGACTCGTTCGGCGGCATCTCGCTCGACCCGTTCTCCGACACCTCGCCCAGCGCGTTCATCTTCAATTTCGTCCAACTCGACAGCGAGGGCGGCGAGAACGATTCGACGATCATCCAAGAAGATTATGACGACGACGACGACCTGCCGTTGCCGATCCGCTCGTTCAGCGCACTGATCGGCGACTTCGGCGGCGACGGCGACGGCTACCGCATGTTCGCCTACTCCGGCTTCGACGGCACCGGCGACCTCGTCGCTTCCACCTCCGAGACGATCGCCCTGCCCCGGCTTCACCCCAACCGCGACTGGACCGAGAAACGCATCGGCCTGATCTCCGGCACGGAAGAAGAACCCGGCGACGGCTTCCGCAGCATCGTGCTCTTCGCCGGCGGCGGCCTGGGCTCGGCCAACTTCAGCGTCTACCTCGACCGCCTGTTCTTCGCCGTCGGCCCCGACCCGTTCGACCCGCTGTTCGACGACCCCAACACGCTCGGCGACGACGACCTGATCGTGCCCGAGCCCGCCTCGCTCGCCCTGCTCATGCTCGGCGGCCTGGCGATGATCACCCGCCGGCGCTAACACCGCCGACGCCTCCAATCGACCTTCTGGCACAGGCCGGCCCGTTGAGATTCATACTCTCCGGGCCGGCTTTTTTTCTGCGCCCACCCCACCCCAAGCCCCGGCCTGAGCCCCGCGAAGGCCGGGGGTCCGAAAGACAGGTCTCAGGTTCCGGGGGCTCGGGTTCCGGGGCTCAGGTTCCGGGTTTCCAAGCTCCTGCTCACCCCTTCAACGGCACATAAATCTCCGTCACCAGTTCCTCCGGCGGGGTCGTCTCTGGGTTGTTGAGGTAGCGTTCGAAGCACGGCGCGTCGGCCGGCTCGCGCCCGCTCGACGCCAGCCACTGGCCGTACAGCCACCGGTACGCGTTCTTCAGCTCGCTGTAGGGCCCGACATGCGTGGCGATCGCGTAATCGCCCGCGGCGATCTCGCCGACCTGCACCTCGCCCGAACCTTCGACGCCGTCGTTCACCGAGACCGCCGCGTCGCTGCGCAGCTTCTCGGCCGCCGTGGTGTCGGGGTCGTCGTGATAAATACCCATAAATTGAGTGTCGGGCCCGAGCAACCCCAACGGCCCCGCCCAACCGCACAAACGCTCGAACACCGGGCCGATCTGGTCGTAAGGCCCCACATGACGGACGAATGCGATGCGCATCGCGGGTGTGTTCTCGATACGGACTTCCATGGCGTAATCCCCTTTCGCAAAGGTAAAGATGGGTTCGGTGTGAAGCACGACCGCCCGGTCTTCCCCGGCGCTCTGCCGCAGGTCGCTGGGCGTCATGCCGAAGTGTTTCTTGAACGCCCGGCTGAACGCCTCGTGGCTCTCGAAGCCCGCGTCCAACGCGATCCTGGTGATCGCCGGCGAACGTTGTTTCAACTGCAACGCCGCGCGCTCCAGGCGCAGCCGGCGGATGTACTGCTTGACCGGTTCACCCACAAACCCCGTAAAAACCCGGTGGAAGTGGTACGGCGAGAAATGCGCCACCCGCGCCAACCTTTCCAACTCCAACGCCTGATCCAGGTGTTCCTCGATGTAGAGCAACACCCTCAGCATGCGTTGGCGGTAAGCCTGTTCGGTCCGGTCGTTCATGACAGACACCCTACCCCCCGCACGCCGCGAAAGCTTGACCGTTCTTGCTCTTCTCCCAAAAACCCCCAAGCCCCGGCCTGAGCGCAGCGAAGGCCGGGGGTCCCCCCTCACCGCTTACCCTTCTTCTTCCGCTTCACCTTCGTCCCCGGCGTCCCCGGCTTGGCCTCATCATCATCGACCTTCGACTTGCTGGCGGAAACCTTCTTACCCCGCGGCTCGTTCTTCAGCTTCTCGATCCGATCGCGCAACCGCGCCGCGGTCTCGAACTCCAATTGCCTGGCCGCCTCGATCATCTCGCCCTCCAGCATCGTGATCAGCTCGCCGACCTCGAACTCTTCCTCGTCCGCGTGGATCGCCTGCTGCGCGGTCTTGTGGGCTCGCAGCTCCTGCTCGATGCCGCTGCGGATCGCCTTGCGCACCGTCTCCGGCGTGATGCCGTGCTCGGCGTTGTACGCCAACTGAAGCTCGCGGCGGCGCTCGGTCTCCTCCATCGCCGCGGCCATCGCCGCCGTCACTTCGTCAGCATAGAGGTACACCTGCGCATTGACGTTGCGCGCCGCCCGGCCCATCTGCTGGATCATGCTCGTCTGGCTGCGCAGGAACCCCGCCTTGTCCGCGTCCATGATCGCCACCAGCGACACCTCCGGCAGGTCCAGCCCCTCACGCAACAAGTTCACGCCCACCAGCACGTCGAAGTCGCCCTGCCGCAGGTCGCGCAAGATCGACACGCGGTCGATCGTGTCGATCTCGCTGTGCAGGTACCGGCAGCGCAGCCCCTGCTCCGACAGGTACTGGCTCAGGTCCTCGGCCAGCCGTTTCGTCAGCGTCGTCACAAGCGTGCGCTCGCCCTTCTCCGCCCGCTGTTTCGCTTCATCGCACAGGTCGCCGACCTGCCCGCGTGCCGGACGGACCTCCACCAGTGGGTCCACCAGCCCCGTCGGGCGGATCACCTGCTCCACCACCGCCCCGCCGCACTTTTCCAACTCGTAAGGCCCGGGCGTCGCGGTCACATAAACACGCTGACCCACCAGCTGCTCAAACTCCTCGAACTTCAGCGGCCGGTTGTCCATGGCGCTGGGCAGGCGGAAGCCGTGATCCACCAGCACCTGTTTGCGGTTGCGGTCGCCGTTGTACATCGCCCGCACCTGCGGGATCGTCACGTGCGACTCGTCGATCACCAGCAGGAAATCCTCCGGGAAATAATCCAACAGGGTATAGGGCCTGCTTCCGGGGGCGCGCCCGTCGAGGTGCCGGCTGTAGTTCTCGATGCCCGAGCAGTAGCCGACCTCCTGCATCATCTCCAGGTCGTACTTCGTGCGCGCCAGCAGCCGCTGCGCTTCGAGCAGCTTGCCCTCGTGGCGCAACGCCATCACCTGCTCGTCGAGTTCAGCCTTGATCCCCTCAATCGCGTGCTGCAACTGGTCCTCGGGCATCACGTAGTGCACCGCCGGGTACACGTTGATCTTCTCTTCCTCGGCCAGCAGCTCGCCGGTTATGGGGTTGATCAGCTGAAGCGCATCGACCTCGTCGCCGAACAGCTCGATGCGGTAGGCGTACTCCTCGTAGGCCGGGTGCAGCTCGACCACGTCGCCGCGCACGCGGAACGTGGCGCGCTTGAAGTCGAAGTCGCTGCGGCTGTACTGCAGGTCGGTGAGGCTGCGCAAGAACTCCTGCCGGTCGATCGTGTCGCCGCGCCGCAGCGGGATGACCCGGCTCTTGTATTCCTCGGGCGAGCCAAGACCGAAGATGCACGACACGCTCGCGACGATCACCACGTCGCGTCGGCTGACCAGGCTGGTCGTCGCCGCCAGCCGCAGGCGGTCGAGGTCGTCGTTGCGCGACGCGTCCTTCTCGATGTAGATGTCGCGCTGCGGGATGTACGCCTCGGGCTGGTAGTAGTCGTAGTAGCTGACGAAGTAGCTGACCGCGTTGTGCGGCAGCAGGTCGCGGAACTCCTCGTACAGCTGGGCCGCCAGCGTCTTGTTGTGGCTGATCACCAGCGTCGGACGGTTCAGCTGCGCGATGACGTTGGCCATCGTGAACGTCTTGCCCGAGCCGGTCACCCCCAGCAGCGTCTGGTGCGTCTGGCCCGCCTCGATGCCCCGGCCGATCGCCTCGATCGCCCCCGGCTGATCCCCGGTGGGCTTGAACTCGCTGACCAGATCAAATGGCTTCTCAACAATAGACATAGGCCCGTGATTGTAGCATCACGGCCCGGCGGCCTCCCGGCGGGTGGTGTCCGTTAAATCAGCCCTAGCGTCTCGTCGAGGCCGAAAACGAGGTTCATGCCAGCTTGGCACGAATAGCGCGCAAAGATTACTTTGGCCTAGGTGGAGGCGGTGGTGCTGGTCGAGGTGGTCCGCTACGAATACCCATGTAAATCCTGACTAGCTTATTCAGCAATCCGCTTGCCAAGTCTATCGTCTAGCTCACTCTGCGCATGTGATCCTAGGCGTCTTGTCCATATAATGTCATTCTTAATCAACTGTACGCCTGCGCCATATCGCTCTCGGCAGTCAATAAATTCGCGTGTATACTCTTCTATCGGGAATTTGGGGTCAATCCTCATTCGATAACGTAATGTCTCTAACTCGATTCGTATTTCTGCGAACCACCTTTTCCCCTCTCCCCAATCTTTAAGCTTTCCTGGGACACCTAAACTGGTATGCACTATCGCTAAGCAAGCGCCAATACCAGCAATAACGATCCAAATCAGACGAAAAGATGGGTTGTTCCAAAGCGCCCAACCTGAGATTGCAGAACCTGATGCGGTAAGGGCAACGATTACACGTGTGACTACATCAAGAACCTGCCAGCGGTTAACCATCCTGTCTGACAGTATTTCAAAATAATAAGCAAAATAGAACGTCTCATATGACGCTCGCCAAAGCTCGTCCCTCGGATCGTGTTCTTGATCGTTCATCTGATCAACGGTATAGATTATACCATCACTGAATAGTGATCCTCAATCTGTCTAATTTTAGGTCAGCCCCAGCGTCTCGTCGAGGCCGAACATGAGGTTCATGTTCTGGATGGCCTGGCCGGAAGCGCCTTTGACCATGTTGTCTTCCGCGGCGAACACGACGATCTTGCCGCCGGTCACGCGGGCGGCGACGTCGCAGAAGTTGGTGTCGGTCACGTGCTTGACGTTCGGGAACCCGGCCCGCACGCGCACGAACGGCTCGTCGGCGTACGCCTCTTCCAGCGCGTCGTAGACCGCCTCTTCGCTCACCGCGCCGTGCACGGGGTCCATGTAGATCGTTTCCAGAATGCCCTGGTTGATCGGCAGCAGGTGCGGCGCGAAAAGCACCCGCACGTCCTGCCCGGCCACGGCGGTCAGCGTCTGCTCGATCTCGGGCTGGTGGCGATGGCCGCCGACGTTGTACGGGCTGAAGCCCTCGTTGACCTCGGGGTAGTGCAGGTTCGGCTTGGGGCTGCGCCCGGCGCCGGTCACGCCGCTGGCGGCGTTGACCACGATGCCGGTCGGCTTGACCAGGCCCGCCTTGAGCAGCGGCGCCACGCCCAGCGCCGCGGCGGTCGGGTAACAGCCGGGGTTGGCCACGAGCTTGGCCTTTTTGATTTGATCGGCGAACAATTCGGGCAGGCCGTACACCGCCTGCGCGAGGTTGCCGCGGTCGGCGTGCTGGGTCTGGTAGACCCGCTCGTACAGGTCGACGTCGGTCAACCGGTAGTCGGCCGACAGGTCGACGACTTTAAGGCCCGTGTCGAGCAGCTTCGGCACGTACGCCATCGCCGCGGCGTGCGGTAGGCAGCAGAACACCACGTCCGCCGCCTTGGCGATCGCTGGCGCATCGATCGGCTGGCAGGCCAGGTCGCACACGCCCAGCAGCTCGGGGAACTCGCCGGCGATGTGCGGCAGCTGCTCGCGGTGGCTGGCGAGGTAGGTCACTTCGGCCTTGGGGTGTCGGGCGAGCCACTTGATCAGGTGCAACGCCGTGTAACCCGTCGGCCCCACGATGGCGACGCGGATGCTCATGGTCGAAAGTGTAGGCCGGCGAGGCGATGAGTCAATCGGGGGCGGGTCACGATTCACGTTTGACGAACACGATGGTCATGTCGTCTTCCTGCGGCGCGCCGCGGGCGAAGTCGGCCACCGCCTCGCGCAAACGGAGGATCAGCTTGTCCATCGGCTGCTCGCGGAAGTCGAGCAACAGCTCGGCCACGCGCGCGTCGCCGAACTGTTCGCCGCCGTGGTTGGCGTACTCGTAGATGCCGTCGCTGATCAGGCCCACGATGTCGCCCGGCTCGAGCGTCAACGGCTTGGGCTCGTCGAGCGGCATGTCCGGCATGATGCCCAGCGGGAAGGTCGACGCGTCGAGCCACTCGCACTCGTCGCTGGCCGCGTGGTAGTGCAGGATCGGCCCCTGCCCGCCGGCGTGGTAGCGGAACGTGTGGTCGGCGGGGTCGAGCTCGCCGAAGAACGCGGTCACGAACCGGTTGGTCGGCAGGTCGTCGCACAGCTGGTTGTTCACGTGCGTCACCACGTCGCCGAGCGACGCCCCGAGGCGGACGGCCATGCGCACCATGGCCCGCACCTGCGTGACCGACAGCGCCGGGCCGATGCCGTGGCCCGTGGCGTCGCCGAGCAGCACGGTCAGCCCGCCGCCCGGCAGTTCGATCAGGTCGTAGATATCGCCGCCGGTCTCTTCGGCGCTGCGCGACCAACCGGCGAGGTCGTAGCCGGCGATCTGCGGCATGTCGCCGGGCAGCACGCGCGACTGGATCTCGCGGGCCAGCGCCAGGTCGCGCTCGAGCTTTTCCTTGACCAGGTGCTCTTCGATCAGCACCGCGCGTTTGATGGCCACGGCGCACTGCGCGGCCAGGGCCTGGGCGATCTGCTCGTCGTGGTCGTCGAAGACGCCCTCGGGCATCTTGTTGAGCAGTTGCAGCACGCCGACCAGCGCGTTGTCGTGGTCCATGAGCGGCACGGAGAGGATGCAGCGCGTGTGGTAGCCGGTCTTGCGGTCGACGTCGGCGTTGAAACGCGGGTCGTTGTAGGCGTCGGATACGTTGACGATCGCCATGCCTTGGGCGCACTCGCCGGCGATGCCGCGGTCGGCGGGGAAGCGGATCTGCTTGGCCCCGGTGGCCACGGTGGAGTACAGCTCGTTGGTCTTGTCGTCGAACAGGAAGACCGTCCCGCGGTCGGCCGACAGCAGGTCGCGCGCCGCGTCGATCACCTGGCCGAGCAGGTCGTGCAACTCGAGCGAACCGCCCAACTGGCGGGTAACCTCGAGAACCCTTAACAGGGCGCCCTCTTCTGTGCTGGACATTCGGCTGTGCAAAACAACCCACCCGACGTGAAAAAAACACAACGACGATAGAAGTATGGGCTTTCAGAATGGTTAGGTCAAACCATTTCCCGCGCCAAATGCCGCATCAACCGGCACAACTGCGTCATTTTGCCCAGGTTGCCCAACCCGATCGAGCACGCACCACGCCCTTTTCCATGCCCTTTTCTGTGCCCTTCTCCGTGAAAGCCCCGACATCACCCATGTTCGGCAGCCATCCGCACAACCCAAGCCCCGGTCACCCAACCCATGTTTTTCACCGGTGGTCCGAACCGCTCACGGACCGGTCGCCGTTCTGGCCGATCGCAACGCCTACTCGGCCGTGTCGAACATCGCCTCGACGAACTTCTCGGGGTCGAACGGCTCAACGTCTTCGGGCGTCTCGCCGACGCCGATGAACTTCACGGGGATGTCGACCTGCTCGCGGATGGCCACGACCACGCCGCCCTTGGCGGTGCCGTCGAGCTTGGCGAGGAACAGGCCGGTGGTGTCGATGGCCGCCTTGAACAGCTTCGCCTGCTGCACGGCGTTCTGGCCGGTCGTCGCGTCGAGCACGAGGATGACTTCGTGCGGGGCCCCCGGGATTTTTTTGCCGCACACGTCGCGGATCTTCGTGAGCTGGCGCATGAGGTGTTCCTGCGTGTGCAGCCGGCCGGCGGTGTCGACGAGCAGCACGTCGACGTCGCGCGTGGCCGCGGCTTCGCAGGCGTCGAACGCCACCGCCGCCGGGTCGCCGCCCTGTTTGCCCTTGACGATCTCCACGCCGAGTCGCTGTGACCAGATTTCGAGCTGTTGCACGGCGGCGGCGCGGAACGTGTCGCACGCCGCGAGCATCACGCTGCGGCCCTCGTCACGCAACGCCTTGGCGATCTTCGCGATACTGGTCGTCTTGCCCGCGCCGTTGATGCCAGCCACGAGGATCACCGTCGGGCCCGTCTCGGCGAAGTGCAGCTGCCGGTCCTGCTGCGGCCAGTAGTCGGCCATGTGGGCCTTGAGGTAGTCGAGCACCTCGTCGCCGGACTTGAGCCGGCCGGCCTTGTAGGCTTCGCGCAGCTCGTCGATGAGGCGCATCGTGGTCTGCACGCCGATGTCGGCCTCGATGAGCTTGCGCTCGAGTTCGTCGAGCAGCGCATCGTTGAGCACGCGCCCCACGAGCATGGACCGCAGCCCGCCGACGAACACGTCGCGCGTCTTGCCCAGGCCCTGCTTGACCTTGTTGAATGCGCTGGTGAAAAGACCCATCGTTTCGATCCGTTTTTTTACCACAGAGGCACAGAGACACAGAGGTTTTAAAAATTGATTTTCTCTGTGTCTCTGTGCCTCTGTGGTTATTCCTTCCTATGGTTTTCTAACGCGTCGTCGAGCCAAGCGTCACCGGTGCCGGGCTCGGTGGTTTCGATCGCTGGTTGGTCGGCGAGTTTCCGCATCATTTTGTCGAGCACGCCGTTGACGAACGCCGGGCTCTTTTCGGTGCTGAACGCCTTGGCCAGTTCGATCGCCTCGTTGATCGCGATCTTGGCGGGCGTGGTGTGTGTGGCCATCTCGTAGTACGCCAGGCGGATCAGCGCCCGGTCGACCGCCGGCTGGCGCGTCGCCGGCCAGGT
The DNA here is from genome assembly GCA_028282805.1 of Phycisphaeraceae bacterium. Classification (GTDB taxonomy): domain Bacteria; phylum Planctomycetota; class Phycisphaerae; order Phycisphaerales; family Zrk34; genus JANQHD01. Next base: position 45,588 of record JANQHD010000030.1, read on the forward strand.
CGGCGCCAGCTCGCGGACGATGTCGTCGGCCCGCTGCCGCACGGCGTAGGCGCCCCGGGCCAACGCCTCGGCCTCGGCGCGGCCGTCGGCGTCGATCCGCCCGGCGGGGTCGGCGATGTCGATCGCCCCCTCCGCCTCGCCCCCGCGGGCGTCGAGCTGGTAGAGCGCCTGCAACGCCAGTTCTCGGATGGCACGTCGGGTGGTCATGGTCGGCATCATAGCGATTTGAAGGGAATGGCAAATGGCAAAGGGCAAAACCCAAAACAACGGGGAGTTTTTGTCATTTGCCCTTTGAGTTTTGTATTTCCTCGAAGAGGTTGACCATCTCGACGGCGGCGGCGGCGGCTTTCTGGCCGTTGTTGCCGAGCTTGGTGCCGGCGCGCTCGACGGCTTGTTCGATGGTGTCGGTGGTCAGCACGCCAAAGATGATCGGCACGCCCGTCTCCTGCGCCGCGCGCATCACGCCGTTGGTCGCCGCCTGCACCACGCAGTCGAAGTGCACCGTCGAGCCGCGGATCACGCAGCCGAGCGTGATCACCGCGTCATAGTCGCCCGACTCGGCCATCTTGCGCGCCGCGATCGGCAACTCGAAACTGCCCGGCACCCAGGCCACGGTGATGTCCGTCTTGCTTGCTCCGCTGCGTTCGAGGTGGTCGACCGCGCCACGAAGCAACTGCGTGGTGATGAAATCGTTGAACCGGGCCACGACGATCCCAAACCGCTTGCCGGTCGCGATCAGGTGGCCCTCAAAGGTTTTGGGTTGGTCACTGCTCATCGGGGTCTCATGGACAAATGTCGGCTGATTTCAAGCCCCGCATTGTAGCGGAATGTGAGAGTCATGGACATCGAACGGCCCGGGCCGGGACGGCCGGGCTCGCCTACTCAAACCTCAAGCCTCAAGCCTCACCCCTCAATCAATCCCGCACATCAGCTCGATGATCGACTCGCAGAACAGCGGCAGGTCGTCGGGCCGGCGGCTGGTGACCTGGTTGCGGTCGATCACGACCGGCTCGTCGACCCACTGCGCACCGGCGTTGATCAGGTCGTCCTTGATGCCGGGCGTCGAGGTCATGCGGTAGCCCTTGACGATGCCCGCTGAGATCGGGATCCACCCGGCGTGGCAGATGTGGGCCACGGGTTTGCCGGCGTGGTGGAAGGCGCGCGTCAGGGCGAGCACCTTTTCGTCGCGGCGGAGCTTGTCGGGCGCGAACCCGCCGGGGATGACCAGCGCATCGAAGTCGGGTTCTTCCATCATGTCGATCGCGGCGTCGGCCACGCAGGGGTAGCCATGCTTGCCGTCGTAGGTCACACCCGCCTTGGGCCCCGCCACGGTCACCCCCGCGCCCTCTTCGATCAGGCGGAGCTTGGGGTACCACAGCTCGAGGTCTTCGTAGACGTGGTCGACGAACATGAGGATGTGCTTGCCGTTGAGTCTGCCCATGGGCGGGATTATACCCAAAACAAAACCCCGCTCGAACGGGCGGGGCTCGTTTGATGCGATTTGTTTGCCGGGGTCACGCGGCGCTGCGGGCGCGCCGGGTGCTGGGGTGCGGCAGCGTCGAGGGGCTGGCCATCTCCATCTGGCCCAGCCGACGCTCCATCATCTTCAGGCGGTGCTCGAAGCGGGCCAGCTGCTGGGTGAGTTGTTCGTGGGCGTTGGGCTGCCGGCGGGTCAACGCCTCGAGCAACCGGCGGCCGAGGCCGAGGCGTTGGTCGGCGTCGCGCGTGGCCGCACGCAGCGCCTCGACGCAGCGCTTCGAGTCGTCGAGCATCGATTGCCAGGCCTCGGAGACCTGCGTTTCGAGGATTTCATCGGGCTCGCCGTTGCGACGCCAAGGCACGAAGTCGTCGTTCGACATGATCCAACTCCCCCAACTCGGGTTCCAGTTGGAATATCGACCCGATCAGGGGGCGACTTCATACGCCTGCTGGAGGAAAACCGTCAGGATGCTCAGGCCGTTGAACGCCGCGTGGATGAATATCGGGGCCCACAGCCGACCTGTTTTTTCGTAAACGTAACCCAGCCCCATCGCCAGCACCACGTACGCCGGCAGCGCCACGACAAGCGTGACCGGCACGACGCTGCCGATGTGGATCAATGCGAACACCACGCTCGCGATCATGATCGCCCACCACCGGTTCGCCTCCGGCAGCAGGTGCCGCAGCGCGCTCTGCAACACGCCCCGGAAGATGACCTCTTCCACGATGGGCGCGCCGACAACCGCGACGACGCACAGCCCGACCACGGCCAGCCGGTCGTCGGACTCGGCGATGTGCTTCAAAATACCGTGCGCGATGCGCGGCAGCTCGTAACCCAGATCGGTCACGATGATGCCCAGCACCAGCATGGTCATCATCGTCGCGGGGATGATGTAAGCCGTGACCTTGAACGTCTGCCACGTGGACCAGATCGGTCGATCAAACCGCAAACCCAGCCCCGCCAGTTTTTCGTCGAACGCCGCCCGCGAGCGGACCACGACAAATCCGAGCATCGGCAGCACGCACACAAACGCCGCGGTGCTTACCAACAACATGTCACGCGCGGTCTGGTCATCGCTGAGCAGCGGTTTGACCAGCATCGCCCCCACGCCCTGGCCCACGATCCAAAGCCCCACGGTGATCAACAGGTCGCCGGGGGTCAGCCCGCCGCAGCGTTTGGGGGCGTCGGCGAAGGTGTCGGGCTCGAACAGGCCGCGGAACATCATCCAGATGAACCCGCCGCCGGTCAGCAGGACCAGGAAACCATGGATGTACGCGGTTTGAGGCATGTGGGGCTCGGGCCTAAACTGTGCCGCCTTGGTTCGGTAGCCGATGAAAGAGTTAGCGTGGCGAACATACTTGAACAGATCGTGGCCGACAAACGCGCCGAGGTCGCCGCGGCCAAGGCGGAGCTGCCGCTCGAACGCCTCGAGGCCGAGGCCGTGCACACCCCCCGCCCGCGCAACTTCTTCAAGGCCGTCACGCAGAAACGCGACCGCGTCAACGTCATCGCCGAGGTCAAGAAGGCCTCGCCCTCGGCCGGGCTGATCCGCGAGGACTTCGACCCCGTCGCCCTCGCCCAGGCCTACGAACGGGGCGGCGCGGCGGCGATCAGCTGCCTGACCGATGAGAAGTATTTTCAGGGCTCGCTCAAGTACCTCAAGAAGATCAAGCGGGCCGTCGACCTGCCCGTGCTGCGCAAGGATTTTTTGATCGACAAGTACCAGCTGTTCGAGGCCCGGATGGCCGGCGCCGACGCGGTGCTGCTGATCGCCGAGTGCCTGACCGAGGGCGAGCTGGTCGACATGCTCATCTGCGCCACACAGCTCAAGCTGACCGTGTTGCTCGAGGTGCACGACACCGACTCGCTGCTGCGCGTCCGCCACCACATCGGCTTCCCGCACTCGCAGTACTGCCTGCTGGGCATCAACAACCGCGACCTGAAGTCGATGACCACCGACCTCAACCACACGCTGCGCATGCTGCACCTGGTGGAGAACACCGACATCCTCGTCTCCGAGTCGGGCATCCGCACGCACGAGGACGTCGCCAAGCTGCGCGAGGCCGGCGTCAACGCGGTGCTGGTCGGCGAGCACCTGATGAAACAGCCCGACGTCGAAACCGCGCTGCGCGATCTGATCAACGGGTAAGCAAAAGAGCGGTCACGCCGTCAGGTCGATGTGGTTTGGGTCGTCGTCACCGACGGGCGCGACGTTGTCGCGCTGGTCCTCGTGCTGCTGCTGGCGCTTGCGCCGGTGCTCTTCCTCGGCTTGCTGCTGCTTGCGGACCTGCAGGTGCTGGGCCTCGGCCTCGTTGGAGTCCTCGACGGCAGAGGTGTGCTTCTCGAGCAGTTGCTTCATCTTGCGGGTGCGCTCGGCCTTGTCGTTCTGCTGCGCGTCGTTGGCGCGCGACACCTGCCCCTGCTGCAGCGCAGCCTGGTTCAGCGATCCGGCGATACCGTTGGGGATGCTGCTCATGGCTTGACCCTGCCGTGCTCACGCGTCACGACGAGACCTCTACCCTATCTATCGGCAAAAGCCTGTGGGTGGGTTTAAGCCACGCCAAGAACAGGGCTTATAGGCCACGCAGGGGCGTTATTCGCTGTTTTGATCCGGCTCGCCGACCTTGACCGCCAGCAGGGTCACGTCGTCGTTCTGGTCCTTGAGGCCGATGAAGCGGCGCATCTGCCAGAGCACGTGGTTGACGATCCCCCGGGCCGGGCCCGCCGCGGTGTCGAGGATCGCCTGCCGCACGCGTCGCCGGCCGAACTTCTCGTGGTCGAAGTTCATCGCGTCGGTCAGGCCGTCGGAGTACGCGACCAGCACGTCGCCCGGTTGCAGGTCGACGATGCCCTTGTCGAACTCGGCCTCGCCGTCGACGCCGAGCACCATGCCGCCATCGGTCAGCTCGATGAACTTGCCGTCGCGCAACAGCAGCGCCGGGTCGTGGCCCGCCGAGCAGTAGGTCATGCGGCGTGAGCGCGTGTCGAGCGTGGCGTAGAACACGGTCGCGAACTCGTTATCGAGCGTGTCGCGCGAGAGCCCGGCGTTGACCTTGGCCATGACCTCGTCCAGGTCGTAGGTGTCCTCGGCGTGGGCGCGGAACGCGGCGCGCACCGTCGCCATCAGCAGGCTCGCCGGCACGCCCTTGCCCACCACGTCGCCCACGATCAGCCCCAGGCTGTGCTCGAGCGGCATGTAGTCGTAGAAGTCGCCGCCCAACTCGAAGCACGGCTCGTACCGCCCGGCCACGTCGAACGGCGGCATCTTCGGCGCCTCGGCCGGCATCAAACGGCGCTGCACCTGCCCCGCGAGCTTGACCTGGCGCTGGACCCGCCGGGCCTCGCTGCGGTCGGCGGCCAGGCGCACGTTCTGGATCGCCGCCGCCGCGGCCTGCGCCAACGCCAGCAACAGGTTCTGCTCGAACTCCGTGAAGTGCCGTGTCTCGGCGGTGTACACGCGCATCACGCCCACCTGCTGGCCGCGGTAGATCATGCCCGCCGACAGGATCGACGCCAGCCCCTCGCGCTCCGCGTCCTGCGGGTACAACACGCGTGGGTCGGTCGCCATGTCCTCGACGTACACCACCCGGCCGGTCAGCGACACCATGTCGATCGGGCTTTTTTCGAGGATGATCGGGCCCTTCTGCATGTACGCCTTGCTCAAGCCGAACACCGCCTCGGGCTGCAGGCGGTCGCCCGCCTCGTTGAGCAGGCGGATCGACGCGGCCTTCACGTTGATCACCTCGGTCGCGCTGGCGGCAACGACCTTCAGCACGTGTTCCACGTCGCGCTGGCCGGCCAACAACGCGCCCAACCGGTACAACGTGCTCAGCTCGTCGGCGCGCTGCCGCACCGCGATGTCCTGCCGGCACACCTCGGCGATCACGTCGGCCAGCAGGTACACGAACCGCACCGCCTCGCTCTCGCGCCCGCTGATGATCGACTGGATCGACTTGCAGAACGCCCCACGGTGTTCGCCGGCGATGGCGAAGCGGTCGGCCAACTGCTCGCACGTCTCGCCGCCCGGCTGCGCGCCCGCGCCGAGCCGTTCGCCGGTCAGCACGATCGCGCCCATCCGGCGGTCGTTGACGAGGATCGGCACCTCGAAGCGTTCCTTCAGCGGGCCGGCGCCGTCGGCGCGCAGCGTGTCGCGCAGGGCCTGCTCGCGCTCGGCCTGCCGCTCGTCGGTCACGGTCGGCTGGGTGATGGCGGCGTTGTCGGCGTCGATGATCACCGCCTCCAGCCCCGTCACCGCGGTGAAGCCGTCCTGGATCTCCTGCAGCGCCGCGGTGTTCAGGTGCCGGGTCAGTTGTGGTTGAAAGCGTTCGGCCTGCTTCGAAGAGACAGCCGAGGCGCTCGACGCGATGGGCCGCGTCGTGTCGTTGGAATTCGCGTTAGTCAATGAACTCACTGGTCGGTTATTTCAGGCGGGTCGCTGGCCACGGCCGTGGGGTCGACCCACAGCCGGCGGAGCAGCGGGATTAGCGTGTCTTCCGGGTTGCGCTTCTTCAGCTCGTCCAACGCGCGGTTGCAGGCGTTGTGGTCGCCCTGCTGGTAGGCGATGTAGGCGAGCATCAGCGCCGGCTCGGTGGCCTTGGGCGTGATCTCCAACTGGTGCTCGAGGTGCTGGCGCGACTTGGCCAGCCGCTCGGCGGGCGGCAGCAACGGGCTCTCGTACTTCGTGGTGATCAGCTCGGGGTGCGCGTTGAGCAGCTTGCGCAGCGTGCGGGTGGCGCTGAGGTACAGGCCCGCGCCGAGCTGCGCGTGCACCCGGCCGGCCACGGCCAGCGGGTGGTCGGGCTTGTGGACCAGCGCCGCGGCGTACGCCGAGTCGGCGTCGAAGTAACGCTTGTTGGCCATGTGCTGCTCGGCCCTGGTCAACGCGTTGTTGAGGAAGTTCTCCGAAGAGCCGGCCAACGACTTGACGGGCCGCTTGTCGCCTTCCAGCTTCTTGATCAGTTCCTGCAGCGAGTCGGACGCCGCTTCGGTCTTGCCGGTTTCGTCACCCAGGTCGTCGGTCTTCAGGTCCGGGTCATCGGTTTCGGCCTGGTCGGACTCGCGCGGCACGATCAGCCGGTCGCGCGGGGCGTCGTCATCCGTTTTCTTGTCTTCTTCGCCGCGCAGGCGTCGCAGCATGTCTTCGTACACGTCTTCGCCGGGCGCGACCTGGCGATCGCCGACCCCGCGGTTGAGTGATCGGCTGAGCAGGCGTGCGGTCTCCGCGCTGTCGACGGCGTTGATGCCGTTGACCTGTGACAACTGGATCTGGCCGCCGATGCGTTCGCCGAGCGTGAGGGGCAGCGGCTCGATGCGGTAATCCCGCGACGAAAGACGCCCGGGTATCTCCTGCTCGGCCTGGTCGCCGTCCAGCGGCGCCGGCGAGGCGCCGGCGAGCGATTGGGCGGCCTGGCCGGTCACCCGGTTCATCGAATCGTAAGCGGCGCTGCCGCCGTAGGGGTTGACCCTCGGCCGGCGCAGGCGCAGGTCCAACCCGCCGGTGGCCAACTCGAGCGAGCGCCCGCCCCGGCCGGCTTCGGTCAGGGGCGCGTTGCGTGCGAAGCTGTAGGCATCGACCCGCTGGTTGCGCACCACGAGTTGGTTCGCCAACTGGACGGCCCCGGTGGAATCGGTGTTGCGCACGGTCGCCGCGTTGCCGTAGGGCGAGCTGACGCCCGTGATGCTGCCGGCGACGGCCCCGGTGCCGGGACGCGAGAGGACCTGCCCCCCGCCGTTCCAAGACGATTGGAACCGGTTGGTGAAGTGACCAGTCCAGTTGCCGACGGTGCCGGCGCGGTACAGGCTGCTGCCGGCCGAGGCGCGCTGGAAGCGGTAAACCAGGTCGCCGCCCAGCGTGCCGGAGAACTCACCGGGGGCGCGGTAGCCGATCTGACCACGGAAGTTGCTCAAGCCACCGACGTTGCCGGTGACCAGCGCGTTCTGGTACTGGCCCGCGGTGTTCTCCACGCGCGCGGTGTTGTAGCCGTACGAACCCTGTTGGAGCGAGCGGTCGAGCCCTCGGCCGTCGCCCAGCGCGTACTGGCCGTAAGCGCCGGGGGCGATCGACAAGCACACAGCAACACCAAGGCACAACGATAACGTGATGAGTCGGTTCATGACCAGGTCCTCATAGTGCACGCCATTATACCCTAGCATCGGCCCTCGGCGGCCGTGGTTGTGGTAAAAATCGGGTTAAAGTGGCTTTATCAGCCCGCAGACCGCAACGCCGGCCGATCGACGAACGTGCATTCGAGGTAGCGGGCGACGTAGTCGATGACGCTCTGGGTCTCGGGGATGTCGGGATTATCGGTCGAGCCCATCGGCTCGAACCGCATGCCCTTGAACCGCCGCACCGCGTCGGGCAGCGACAGGCCGTATTGCAGCGACAGGCTGAACGCCCGGCAGAAGCCCTGCAACAACCCGCTGAGCGTCGAGCCTTCCTTGGCCATCTTGATGAAGATCTCGCCGGGTTGACCTTGTTCGGTCAGGCCGATCGTCAGGTAACCCTCGAAGCCCACGATGGAGAACTTGTGGGTGATCGAGTCACGCGTGGGGGGCAGTTGATGTCGGCACGAATCGATCATCCGCAGCGTTCCTCGCAAACACAAGACAAACCAAAACCGTCCGGCGGACGGATACATACATCGGCGGCGGCGTGGCGCGGGCTTGAAAGTTAGGTGCTGCCGATGATCAGCCGGCTGATCGGCTGCAGCAGCGAGGGGACCAGCGTGTCGGCCAACAGCTGCTCGCCGCGGATGCGCATCGCGTCGAGCAACAGGGGCAGCTCGTCGACCTTGCCCACCGGGCCGGGCCGGCGGAGCGTGCAGAAGATGCTCAGCGGCTCGGTGCGGTAGCGTTCGTGGCGGACCTGGCCGGGGGTGGTGCGGGCCTTGACCTCGAAGTAGACGCGCAGGTCGTCGTCATCGTCGAACGAAACGCCCAACACCGGCTGCAGGTCGATCGGTTGGGCGCCGGGCAGGTCGAGCAGCGGCGCCATGGGGCTGCCCTGGAACAGCGCCTCGGCGACGACCTGGTGGTGGTTGGCTTTGCACTCGAGGTCGAAGCCGTACATCAACTCGAGGTGCTCGATGTCGAGCGGGCTGATGGTCAGGAAGTATGGCGACAGCTCGAGGACCTTGCGGTGGAGGCTGTAGGCCTCGGTCATCGACTCGGGGTTGACCTGGCCCGAGCGGATGGACTGACGCCGCAGGGCCAGCCATTGGTAGGCGCCCTCGCGGCGTGGGGATTCGAGCGCCAGCTCGTCGCTGTAGCGTTTGAACCGGTGCATCTCGGGCAGTTCGGCCCTGAACCGGTCGAACAGGTGCAGCACCGTCTCGCGGTCCTTGGGCAGGTCCAACTTCAGCGCGAGCTTCTGATTGACATAAAAATCGGTGCACAGGGCGCCGAAACTGGTAGCCATGGTTGATCATCCCTCAACGGTCGCGGCGGGGTGCACCCTCGAGCCGCCCGGTCGTGTTCACACGTTCAGTATAGTGCCCTGACCGCGCCTCAGCCACCGCTTGGCCGCATGGCCGAACGCCGGGGCATCTGCTAGAATCACTCGTCTGACCGCACGGAGTGGATAGACATGGGCCTGAATGAAGCGTTGAGTGAGCTTAACCTCGTCGAGCAACAGGTGCGCGGATTGGAAAGCCGCCTGGACGGGGCGCGCCGCATGGTGCGTGCCCAAGAGATCAAGGCCGACCAGCTCACCCAGCAACACCACGAACTAACCAGCCAGTTGAAGCACACGCAGGCGCAGGCCGCGAACATCGAGAACGACGTGAAGGGCGCCGAGCAGCGCATCGCCACGCTCCGCGAGCAGATGAACAGCGTGAAGACGAACAAGGAGTACTCGGCGATGCTCGTCGAGGTCAACACGCTCAAGACCGACAAGGGCAAGCTCGAAGAACAGGCGCTGGAATTGCTCGGCCAGGTCGACCAGTTCCAGTCGGAGATCGACGAGCTGGACAAGGTGCTCGCCGACCAATCGAAGGTGAAGGCGCACGCCGAGAAAGAGCTGGCCGACCGCACGGCCGAGGTTGGCGAACGGCTCGCCGAGCTGAAGCTCGAGCGGGCCGAGAAAGCCAAGCCCGTGCCGCCCGAAGTGCTCGATATCTTCGAGCGCATGGCCGAGAACTTCGACGGCGAAGCGATGGCCCCCGTCGTGGAACAAGACCGCCGCAGGATGGAATACATCTGCGGCGGTTGTTACATGACGATCCCCGTGGAGATGGTCAACCGCCTGATCACGCAGGACAAGCTGACCCGTTGCACCAGCTGCCAGCGCATCCTGTACATCGAGCAGGAACTCAAGGCCGAGATGGGCACCTAGTAAACCGCCGCCACCCGCAGACAACCCATGGACCTGGTCGTTCAGTTCGATTGCGTCACCACCGGCCGCGCCGGCCCCGCCGCGTGCGGTATCGTCGCGATCGACGCCCAGACCGCCCGGCGGGTGCACGAGGTCGGCTGCTACCTCGGCCAGACGCCCACGCCCCAGGTCGCCCAGTTCGAGGCGCTCGGCCGATCGCTCGAGTTGGCCGTGCAATTCGCGCCCAGCCGGGTGGACCTGCGCTGCGCTAACGAACTGCTCATCCGCCAGGTCACCGGCGCCAGCCCCATCAGCGACGAGCGCGAGCAAGGCCTTTTCGAGCAGATGATCGCCGCGCTGCTGCGGTTCGACAGCTGGCAGATCTCCATGCGTGGCGAAGAAGACGACCGCCGGCCGACCGAGCTGGCCGAACGCGCCTTGGCCGAGGCGGGCGAGGTCGTCGACCTGCACCACGCCGAGGCCCACGCGCAGCAGCACGAGTCGCACACCGGCGTGCCGCAGTGGACGGTGCGTTTATTGGAAGACCCCGGGCCCGATTGCCCGGCGCGCTGCCGGGCGGGCACGGTTTACCCGCTGGGGCCCGACACCCCCGCCGGGCTGTGCGTGCACGCGGCGCGGGTGGCGCTGGCCGACGGGCCGCTGGGCTGGTCCGACCCGCAGCAGCGGCGCATGACCAGCGTTTGCCCGGTGTGCGAGGCGCCTTTGCAGATCGATCGGGTCAACCGCGAGGGGTGACCGGCCCAACCTAGCGGAGCGGGTGCATGGGGGTGTGTTGATCGCTGAGCCCGTCGACGTGCAGGTCGCCGAAGATGGTCTGGCGCAACAGGTGGAACCGGGGCACGCGCAGCTGCCCGCCGGGGACATCGAACACCGTCGCGTCCGCGTCCCAGATCATCGGCACCATGGTCGGGCCGACGATGCCCCTGGAGCGGTCGACCAATTCGCTCATCCGCTTGTGCGAGACCGACTCGTTGTACCAGTAGCTCATTTGGCAGTGGGTGTACAGTTCGCCGTCGCCGGGGCAGATGAAGATGTCGACGGTGGGCCGGAAGTGCCCGAGCAACGCCACGGTCAACGGCGGTTCGGGCAACCGGCAGGGGACCGGCTCGTCGAGCGGCCGGGCCAGGGGCAGCCGGCCGTCGTTGTCCTGCATGTGGCTGGTGAACGCCAGGCCGATGCGGTAGAGGTTGCTCTGGCACCCGGTGCGGTGGGCCTCGATGCTGGCCGTGTTCATGATGGGCAGCAGGACGCCGAGCAGCACGGCCAGCCCGGCGATCACCGCCAACAGCTCGATGAGCGTCAGCCCCCGCCAACGGGATGTGGAGTGTCGGCGTCTCATCGTTTCAGCCGGCCCCGAAGCGAGCCGGGCTCATGGTTGGACGTTAGTAACATAGCCCGTGTTGCCGAGAAAACCACAAATTTCTTCGTTGCGGGGCCCGAAAACGCCCGCTATCGTCGTTTGCGCGGCGAGCGTGACTGGCCGGCGACCACGCCCTACGGTTGAAGGGCGATCGGCGAACCTGCCGATAAGCACCAACAAACCCGCGGAGGAACGTTGTTCATGCAAAGCCCGTGCCGCCTGATCCCCCGCCGTTCGGTGCTGTTGGCCGCCGTGGTCGGCCTCTGCCTCGCCGCCTCGGCGGCGGGCCAATCCTTGCAGGTCCGCGTCGAATCGATCGCCCGCGCCGCCGACCTCGGCGGTGGGCGGTGCACAGTGTCGATCGTGGACGTTTCCGACGGGTTGTCGGTCGCGGCCTTCGACGCCGACGACCCGATGATCCCCGCGTCGAACCTGAAGCTGGTCACCACCGCCGCCGCCCTCGGCGTGCTCGGTGCCGACTTCAAGTTCCGCACCCAACTCCAACACCACGGCGACAACCTCGTGGTCATCGGCGACGGCGACCCGGCGTTCGGGGACCCCGGCCTGCTGGCGACCATGGGTATGGACATCGAAGATTTGCTCGCGCGCTGGGTCAACGCCGCCAAACGCGCCGGCATCACCGAGGTCGACACCCTCATCATCGACGACCGCACCTTCGACCAGCAGCGCGTCCACCCCGGCTGGCCGGCCGACCAGCTGCACGAACGCTACTGCGCCGAGGTGTCCGGCCTGAACTTCAACTACAACTGCATCAACATCCAAGCCCGCTACAGCAAACGCGGCCAGTCGGCGATCATCACCACCCTGCCCATCGACCCGCCCGTGGTCATGACCAACGCCACCCGCAGCGGCACCCAGAACGCCCTGATCCTCAACCGCAAGATCGGCACCAACCACATCCTCCTCGACGGCCAGGTCAAGCGCACCACCGCCGCCGGCGGCGAGGTCACCGTCGACGACCCGGCGATGTTCTTCGGCAAGGTGCTCCGCGACCGCTTCAAGTCCGCCGGCATCACCGTCAAGCGGGTGCGGCGCGTGGTCGACGGCGAATCCTTCGAAAACGGAAAGCTCATCGCCGAGGTCGTCACGCCCATCACCGAGGTCGTCAAGCGGTGCAACAAGGACTCGGAAAACCTTTTCGCCGAAGCGCTGATCAAACGCATCGGACGCGAGGCCACCGGCGACCCGGGCACCTGGTCCAGCGGCGCCGCGGCCGAACGCATGTTCCTCAGCCGCCTGCTCGGGCCCCGCGCCGCGGGCTTCGTCATCGACGACGGCTCCGGCCTCTCACGCAACAACCGCGTCACCGCCGAGAACCTCACCGCCATGCTCGTCGCCATGCGCAAGCACCCCACGCTCGGCAAGACGTACCTCGAGTCCCTGTCGGTCGGCGGCCGCGACGGCACGCTCCGCCGACGCTTCCGCAGCCAAGCCTTCACCTCCAAGGTCTACGGCAAGAGCGGTTACATCAACGGCGTCGTCGCCCTGTCCGGCTACATCGAACACGACAACGGCACCTACGCCTTCTGTGTCCTGCTCAACGATTACCACAAGCCGCTCTACCAGGGCCAGCGCGTCATCGACCGCTTCGTCACCGCCATGGACGACCACCTCGCCGGGCGCGGCATGGACCTGAAAACCGGCAAAACCCTCGACAAACAAACCGCCGCCGCCGAGTAGCCCCCGGTCACCCGATCGCTTCCAACCCCAGCCCGATCGCCGTCAGCTGCAAGCGCACCGCCGTCGTGATGTCGACCGGCGTCAGCTCGTAATCAGCGACCGCTTCCAACACACCCGCCAAGTCGTTCTGCCCCAACGCCTCCCGCGCCGCGTTGACCGCTTGCCGAAACCCCATGTAGACCGCCGGCACCCCTCGTTGGCTCGGTGGCTCGATGGCTCGGTGGCTTTTGACCACAAACAACGGCAGCTCCGTGACCATGCACAGCGGGTCGCCGCCCAGCGTGCGTACGTACTCCATTGAGTTCAAATGAAACTTACCCGCCGTCTCGTGGTCGCCGAGCGCCTCGAAGTGTTCGCGCATCGCGTCGCTGCGCGGCGTGGTCGCAAACCCAGGGCCGATGTAATCAAAACCCTTCTCGCCCCCACGGTCCCAGTCGAACAACACCGTCAAACCCGCATCGTGCATCGCCTGCGCGTATTGCTCACGCAAGTTCTGCGTGCGGTCGACCCACGAGCGCTCGATCAGGTGGTATCCGCCCTCGCTGACGGTCATGCCGTGCAGCGACAGGTGCATCGCATACGGCCCGTGCCCGGCGAGAAACCCCGCGACCGCCTCGTTCTCGGCGCGCATCGCCGGGTAACCGAACTCCACGTCACGCCCCGGCTTCTCGCGGAACTCGTGACGCAAGCACGCCAGCGGGTCGGGCCACGCGCCCATCCAACCCAGCTGCTGCGCTTCGCCGTCCGGGTTGCCGTGCCCGACGATCACAAACGTGTACTCATCCAACAAGCCCGGTTCTGAGCGCAGCGAAGACCGGGATAATCCCTCGGCCAACACCCGCAACGTCTCGCTGCCCACCGGCTCGTCCGAATGGTTCCCCGTGATCAACGAAACGCGCCGCGGCCCGCCGCCGATCACCGCCCCCACGATCGGCCGCCCCGCCTCGCTGTAGCCGATGACGCTCCCCCCCGCCGCGCGCAACACCTCGTCCCGTACTTGGGCGGGCGTATAACGCTCAATCGGTTGTGTCACCAAATCCGCCAGCATGCGCCAGAGTCTACCACCAACCCCCAAGCCCGGCTCTGAGCGGCGCAGCCGCGAAGCCCGAGGGGCTTACCCCACAACCTCTTCCAACTGCATCAAAAACGCCTCCGCCTTCCGCATGATCCGCAGCTCCTTGATCACCTCGCCCTCGGAATCAACCACGAACACGTGCGGGAACCCCTTGACGCCGTAGCGTTCCATGAACGCCCGCCCGCCTTCGTCCTCGTACTCGACCCGCGCAAAGACAAACCGCTCGCGGATCAGCGCGTTCACCGCCGGGTCGCTGAGCACGTTCTTGTCAAACGTCCGGCACGACGGGCACCAGATCGCCGACATCGCCACCAACACCGGCTTGCCCGATGCCTTCGACTCAACCAGCGCCTCGTCGAAGCTGCGCAGCTCCAACCCCGTCCCCGCCAGCACGTTCCGCCCAAGGTGCGTCTGCAACGCCACGTTCCCGAAGTACACACCGGTAATCACCGCGATAAAAATCGCGAGGCTCAACCACTTGGGGTTCTTTTTTGTTTCACTCATGGCCTCATCATAGTGTCGACAAACGGGCAAACGATTCCCACGCACAGCGCCATATAGCCCCCGGCATGCCGGGGGCTAAATAACATGACTACTCCTCCCCGTTTTTGCCTGTTGATGTTGGTTCATGGGCGTGATATGCCTCTATGGACTGATCAGAATCCCGGAAGGCCCCACATACCCGATAAACATAAGAAATAACTTGTAGCCTAGGCCAAGGCAAAGTACATTATTTGTTTATTCTAAAGTTTTGGCATCTTGCAGAAGAGAGAAAGAGGGATTCACCGTGCCGAAAATTCCTGTATCGCATCGCGTCGCGATGCTCCTGCTTGTGTTGTGTTCCGGCGCAACCGGCTTCGCACAGACCTACACCGCCGACCAGTTCAACATCGGCAGCGCCATTGGTTTGACGATGCATTTCGATGGCTCATGGACCGAAACCGAGTACGAGTACTGGGTCGGCCCCGATCCGATCTATGACAACGGGCTGACCGTCGGCGACGTCGTGATCACATCGGCAAACGAGATCATCGACGGTCACGTCACCAACGCACTCATCCTCTTTCCGTCTGACGTGCCCGGCCCACCCGATTACGGGGGCAGCCCCGCGATCTTCAGTGACACAGAAGGATTTATCAACTTCGGCGACCACCCCAACAAAACCGGCGAACGCGAGCACTTCATCAACGGCATCACCTGGATCCCCGGCTCGATGACCATCGGCGACAGCTTCGCCGACACACGCAGCACAGCGTGGGAGGGCCACTGGGACGGCGAGCAGGACTGGACCGGCACCCTCTCCCGCACCATCAGCATCATCGGCTTCGAACAGATCAATCACGCCACATACGGACCGATCAACGCACTACGCATCAACTCCGTCGACAACCGCACGAAGAACGGTAACGATGGACAACACTGGGCCACCGAAAACTGGCAAAGCTCTTTCTGGTTAGCCGAGGGCATGGGCCTGATCCGGTTTCAGCAAACCGAACTCAAGCAGCACTTCTATTCAACTTTCGATAGCGGCAACTCACCGATTGGAGCAACTGAATACGAAGAGATTGTCGACATCACCTACTCGCCAGAGCCCACCTCAATCGCGATGCTATCCCTCGGAACGATGGCCCTGCTCCGCGGTCGCAGACGCTGAGTTCGCCTGAACCGACGAGCCTCGCCCTTCTTGCCGTCGGCGCGATCGCTTTGTCGCGCCGGCGCAGGCATATAGCCCCCGGCATGCCGGGGGCTAAATAGCATGACTACTCCTCCGGCTCCAGCACGGCCATGAACGCCTCTTGCGGGATGTCGACCGAGCCGACGCGCTTCATGCGTTTCTTGCCCTCTTTCTGGGCCTCGAGGAGCTTGCGCTTGCGCGACACGTCGCCGCCGTAGCACTTGGCCGTGACGTTCTTGCGCACGGCCTTGATCGTCTCGCGGGCGATGATCTTCCCGCCAATCGCCGCCTGGAGGGGGATCTCGAACTGGTGGCGGTCGATGTGCTTGCGGAGCTTGAGCAGGAACTGCCGGCCGCGCTGCTCGGCCTTCGAGCGGTGGGCGATGAAGCTCAGCGCATCGACGGGCATGCCGTTGACCAGCACGTTGACCTTGGCGAGGTTGTCCTTGCGGTAGCCGGTGACCTCGTAGTCCATCGTGCCGTAACCGCGCGTGATCGACTTGAGCTTGTCGAAGAAGTCGAAGATGATCTCGCCGAGCGGCAGCTCGTAATCGAGGATCTGCCGGGTATCGGAGAGGAACTGTTGTTTGAGGTACGTGCCGCGGCGCGACTCGCAGAGCTTCATGATGTCGCCGATGCCCTCGTTGGGCGTGATGATCTCCAATTTCACGATCGGCTCGCGCAGCTCGGCGATCAGCGACGGGTCGGGCAACTCGGCGGGGTTGTGGATCTCCTGCACGCTGCCGTCGGTCTTGAGCACCTGGTAAGTGACCGTCGGCGCGGTCTGCACGATCTCGACCTTGCCCTCGCGCTCGAGGCGTTCCTGGATAATCTCCATGTGAAGCAAGCCGAGGAACCCGCAGCGGAAGCCGAAGCCCAGGGCATCGTTCGACTCGGGCGCGAAGGTGAACGACGCGTCGTTGAGCCGGAGCTTCTCGATCGCCTGCCGCAGCTCGTCGAACTTGGTGGCGCCGGTCGGATAGAAATCGCAGAACACCATGCGCTGCGGCTCGCGGTAGCCGGGCAACGGCTCGTCGGCCGGGCGTTTGTCGTGCGTGATGGTGTCGCCGATGTTGACCTCGTCGAGGGTCTTGATCGACGCGACGACAAAGCCCACCTCGCCGGCGCTGAGCGTTTTCACGGCCTCCTGCTTCGGCGTCATCTTGCCCAGCGCGGTGATGTGGTACGTCCGGCCGGAGCGCATCATGCGGATGGGGTCGCCGACGGCCAGCTGGCCGTTGACCATGCGGACGTAGGTCACCACGCCGCGGTAGTCGTCGTAGATGCTGTCGAAGATCAGCGCTTGCGCCGGCAGGCCCGCATCGCCACCGGGGTCGGGGAACTTCTCACAGATCGCCGCGAGCAGTTCGGGCACGCCCTGACCCGTCTTGGCCGAGCAGGGCACGCAGTCCTCGGCGGGCAGGCCCAGCACCCCTTCGACCTCCATCGCCACGTCGTCGGGCAGCGCGGCGGGCAGGTCGATCTTGTTGAGCACCGGGATCAGCTCGAGGTCGTGGTCCACGGCGAGGTACGTGTTGGCCACGGTCTGGGCCTCAACGCCCTGGGCCGCGTCGACCACCAGCAGCGCCCCCTCGCAGGCGGTCAGGGCCCGGCTGACCTCGTAGTGAAAATCCACGTGGCCGGGCGTGTCGATGAGGTTGAGCATGTAGTCCTCGCCGTTGTGCTTGTGGTGCACGGTGACGGCGGAGGCCTTGATGGTGATGCCGCGTTCGCGTTCGAGGTCCATCGAGTCGAGCATCTGGGCCGACATCTCCCGCTCGCTGATCGCCCCGGCGAATTGCAGGATGCGGTCGGCGAGGGTGCTCTTGCCGTGGTCGATATGCGCGATGATGGAGAAGTTGCGAATCTTCATGCGTCTTGTTGCCGGGTTCCGGGGGCCGGGTATTGTAGCGAGATGGCGGGGAATCACCACAGAGGCACAGAGACACAGAGACACAGAGGCGCCAGTAGAATGTGTGAGGGTGCCGGGAGGACATGTCATGGGAGGCGGAGTAACGCCTGAATCCCGAAACACCGAAGCGCGGGGCTGCACCTGACTTTGTAAACAACAGACTCCGCGCACTCCGCGCTCTTCGCGTCTCCGTGGTCAACACCAACTTGAATCAGTCGTCGTACCGCTGCCGTAGCGGGGGCGCCAGGCGGGTCATGATGAGCATGCGCTCGAAGAGGTCGACCCACTCGCCCTGCTCTGCGGCCAGCTCTTCGACCGGCGTCTCGGCATAAGGCACGGCACAGGCGGCGCCGACTTCGTTTTCGAGTTTCTTGCGGTAGACGGTCAGCAGCCGGTCGCCGAACCGGCCGACCTCGTGCAGGTCTTCGGTGAGAAACACGACCACCGGCACACGCATCGCCCCGAGCACGCGCAGCTCGTCGGTCAGCTCCGGCATCACGTCACGGTCGATGCAGTGCAGCTCGACGCCGGCGTCGGCCGCGTCGACGATCCGCTTGACCATCGGGCCCTGGCGGACACAGTCGCCGCACCACACGCCCGAGTACAGCAGCACGTGCAGCTTGCGGCCGTAACCGGTGAGGCGCTCTTTCTGCTCATCGGTCAGCGCGGGCAGCTTCGCGGCGAAGTCGCGCCAGTTCTGCGCTTTGGCGGGCTCGGAGTTGGCGAGGTAAGTGTCGTAATCGTCGGCGCGGTCGAGCACGCCCTGCCAGAAGTCGCTGCGTTTGTCGTAGTATTTGGGTTTGTCGTTCATGTGCGGTTGGATGCGGGCCGCGCAACGGAGTTACACATCAGTGCCCTTCCGGCAACGGCTCGCAGCGCGTCGGCTCGTCATCGATCAACGGGTTGTGCCGGGGGAATCGGCCCTGGTGGAGCGTGCGCAGGCGCCGGCGGAGCGTCATCTGCAAGGCTTCGATCTCACCGAACAAACGCGCGATGGCCTCGTCGGGCTTGAGCGAGAGCAGCTCGTCGGCTTCGATCGGTTCGCCGTAGATCGCGCCGGTGCGGGCTGAGTGCGTGGGCTTGCCGCCGATGGGCCAGGCGTCGAAACAGCCCTCGATGGCCATCGGCACCACGGTCGGTTTCGCCCGGCGGATCAGCAGCATCACGCCTTGCTCGAACGATTTGAGCGAGCCGTCGGGCGAACGGCTGCCCTCGGGGAAGACCATCATGAGGTGGCCGGCCTTGAGGTGGCCGATCGCCTGGCGGAGGCTTTTGACGTCGGCGGCTTGCTGGTCGATGGGGAACGCGTTGAGCGATTCG
The DNA here is from genome assembly GCA_028282805.1 of Phycisphaeraceae bacterium. Taxonomy (GTDB): domain Bacteria; phylum Planctomycetota; class Phycisphaerae; order Phycisphaerales; family Zrk34; genus JANQHD01. The sequence goes on from JANQHD010000030.1 coordinate 64,443, forward strand.
ATGAACCAGCCGAACACCGGGTTGCGGAACAGCGTCTTGCGCGCCATGGGGTGGAAGTGTCGGCGGTCGATGCCCACGCCCAGCGCGATCAGGTCGAGGTACGACTGGTGGTTGCACACCAGCAGCACGGGGCCGGCGTCGGGGATGTGGCGCACGCCCCACCAGCGGTGCTGGTAGAAGAACATGAGGATCAGCCACGAGATCACCCGCCACAGGCAGTCCCACCAGGGCAGCTTCCAGAAAGGCGCGCCGGGGTTCTTCGCTTTCCAACGACGCAGCCAACCCATCACGCGCCGCTCCCGGCGCCGGCCAGCGCCTCTTGCACACGCCGGTACAGCTCGTCGATCACCTCGTCGAGCGTCATGCCGGACGAGTCGATGTGCTGCGCATCGTCGGGGCAGATCAACGGCCCGTCGCTGCGCGTCTTGTCGCGCTGGTCGCGGTAGACGATCTGCTCGAGGATCTTCTGCTCGTCGGCCTCCCTGCCGGCCTCGCGGAGTTGGTTGGCGCGCCGGCGGGCGCGCACCTCGGGGCTGGCGTCGAGGTAGAACTTGACCGTCGCGTCGCGGAACACGACCGAGCCCTGGTCGCGGCCCTCGGTCACGAGGTTCGGGTGCTCGCCGCCGATCCAGCGCTGGGCGTGCACCAGGACGTGGCGCACGCGCGCATTGGCGGCGATGTCGCTGACCGCGCGCGTCACGTCGCGGTCGCGCAGCCGGTGCGTGACGTCGACGCCGTCGACCTTCAGGCTCGGCGGGTCGTCGGACCAGTTGAAGCGGATGTTCAATTGCTCGGCGAGGTCGGCGACCTTGTCGTGGTCGGTCACGTCGAGCCCGGCCTCGAGGCTGGCCGCGGCCACGCCCCGGTACATCGCGCCGGTGTCGAGGAAGTCGGCGCCCAACCGCTCGGCCAGGCGTTTGGCAACGGAGCTCTTGCCTGCTCCGGCAGGGCCGTCGATGGTCACGATCATCCGCGGTTTGGGGCTTGGGTCTGCCATCACACGCGACAGGTTAGCTCAGGGGTGCGATGGTTGCTAGGGCCGGGCGCGTGGCGAGCGGTTGTGTTATGATGCCCGGTCCGCGCCGGCGCGTGCCGTCGCTTACGCACGCCCGGCCCCCGGAATCGCCGGCCCCCAAAACCCCCGGCATTGCGGAACCCCCCGCAGCCAACCCCGGAGTAAATCATGCCCAAGTCGATTGTTCTCGCCGTGCTGGTCGCCGTGGTGGCGATCGTTGGCATCACCATCGCCCAGACCACGCAGCCGGCGACCGAGAGCGCCGCGGATAGCCCCGCAGCCGAAGCGCCCACCACGCAGCCCGCCGCCGAGGCCGCGGGTGAAACGGTCGCGGAAGCCGCCGCCGAAGCGAAGCCCGAGTCGAAGTTCACCGCCAAGCAGGACGCCAGCTACGCGCTGGGCGTGATGATCGGCTTCTCCGCGATGCGCCAGCAGATGCCGGTGTACATGGACCTCGACGAAGAGCATCTTCAAGCCGGCCTGTCCGACATCATCAACGACAAAGAACTGCGCATCGAAAACCAGCAGATCATGGCCGCGCTGCAGGGCTACCTGATGAAGTGGATCACCGAGACCACCGAGAAGAACAAGGCCGAGGGCGAGAAGTTCTTCGCCAAGAACGGCAAGCGCGCCGGCGTGATCACCACCGAGTCGGGCCTTCAGTACGAGGTCGTCAAGGAAGGCGCCGGCGCCACGCCCAAGCCGACCGACATCGTCACCGTGAATTACAAGGGCACGCTGCTGAGCGGCGAGGTGTTCGACTCCTCCGAACGCCACGGCGCGCCCGCCGAGTTCCCCATCAACCAGGTCATCACCGGTTGGACCGAGGGCCTGCAATTGATGAAGGAAGGCGGCAAGATAAAGCTGTACGTGCCCGGCAAGCTGGCTTACGCCGAGCGCCCCGATCGCCCCGGCGGCCCGTTCGCCACGCTCATTTTCGAGGTCGAACTGCTGAAGGTCGCCGCGGCGCCGCCCGCGCCCGCGACGCTGCCGTTCCCCGCGCAGCCGTAAACGCACGGGCGCCGCAACACAAACCAAAGCCCACGCTCGGCCGAGCGTGGGCTTTTTTCATGGCGCAACGTGTTCGGCCGCACGCGTCCGGCCGGTGAGTTCGGCTTGCTCATCCGTGTCAAAAAACACCGCCGCGCCCGCGGGGATCAGCCAGCCGCGCTCGTCGTCGACCGAAAAATACAACCGCCCCTGCCGGTGCGCGACGAACCGGCCGCCCTGCGGGTCGACCTTGCCGTGCCAGCTGAACGGCGGCGTGTCGAAATACGCGCCCGACATGGTCGCGCCCTGTGACAGTTGGCCGTACTGCTGTGGCGCATCGGGGAAACGGTCGGCGAAGTCGTTCTCGCTGCGCACCGGGGGCGTGGTGTGGGTTCGGTAATACCACCAGCCCAGCGCCACGCCGATCAGCACCGCGCCCACCGCGGCAACCAGCGCCGCCCGGCTGCGCCACCACGGGCTGCGCACCACCGAGCCGAGTTGCATCGTCGCGCCGCCCGCGGTGACCTGGCCCGTCGACGGGTCGATCACGACCAGGCGTGAACCGAAGTGCGTGCCGAGGTTCGATTGTTCACCCGCCTGCGTGTACCCGAGCGGCAGGCCGAGTTCGTCGGGGTTGACGCCGATGGTTTCGGCGCGGAGCGCCGCCGACAGCTCGCCCGCGCTCGGCCGCTCGGCCGGGTCGAGCGCCATGGCGCGCCGTATCAATGACGCCAACGACTCGGGGCATTCACCGCAAACCCGCCGCGCGTCGGGCCGCTCGGCCTTGAGGTGCTGCCTGAGGATCGCCTTGACCGACTTGCCGTCGTACGGCGAGCGGCCGGCCAGCGCGTAGTAGAGCGTCACGCCGAGGCTGTACACGTCGACCGCCGGCGTGGGCGTGTGGCGTTGCACGACCTCGGGCGACATGAAGCGCGGCGTGCCGACCGACAGGTTGGTAAAGTCGAACGGGTCGTTCGGGTCTTCCACGCGCACCAAGCCGAAGTCCACCAGCTTGCACCGGCCGGTGCGGGTGAGCATGAGGTTGGCGGGCTTGATGTCGCGGTGGATCACGCCCGCCTGGTGCGCGGCGGCGAGGCCCGCGGCGGCGTCGGCGATGATCGACGCGGCGCGCGGCGGCGAGAGCGGGCCGCCCGCCTTGATTACGTCGCGCAGCGAACCGCCTTCAAGGTATTCCGTGGCGATGTACCACCAGCCGTCGTGTTCGTTGATCTCGTAGACGCGCGCGATGTTCGGGTGATCGACCGCCGCCGCCGCGCGCGCCTCGCGCAAAAACTGGTCGACCGCCTTGGCCGCGTCCATGCCTTCGATCTTCTTGCGCAGCACCTTCAGCGCCACGATCCGACCCAGGTGCTTGTCCTCCGCCTGGATCACCATGCCCATCGTGCCCTGGCCGAGCAAACGCATCAGCCGAAACCGCCCCAGGCACTTGCCGACCCACGCCGGCTGATGCGACGCGGGCGCGGCGGGCTCGAGTGGTTCCATCGCTTCGATGACCGTCGTCGCCTCGCCGGTCTCGTCGGTGACGTCCAGCTCGAGGCCGACGAGCGAAGCTTCGAAAAGCTCCTCGTCCTCCAGCCCGACCACCTCGGTGCCCGGTTCACCCATCGCCCGCACCGCCTTCACGGGGCACCTGCGTGAAGTACATCAGCGTCACCACGCTCTGCCGCGCCGCCCGGCCCTCGCTCACGTCGCCCTCGTCGCTGCCGATCGCGATCAACGGCCCCTCGCCCACGCGGCACACCGCCTCGAGGTTCAGGTCCGGCGCCGTCGCCACCCGCACCGGCGCATCGGCCTTGTGACCCGACCACCAGAACAACGCCGAGTCCAAATTGTTCGGCGGGTACGGCTGGCTGTCGTCGAGCTTCGGGCCGTTCGACTTCGCGGCCGTGATGAGGTAGCCGTGCGTCACCGGGTCCCAGCACATGCCCGACAACCCGCGCCCGCCCAGGTCAAGCCGGAACAGGTCGATCACGCGCAACGCGTCGCGCTCGTTGTGCACAAAAGCCCGCTGCGCGCCCTCGACCACGAACAGCATCGCGTGCCCGCCCGCGAGCGGGTTGCGCAAGCCGCAGATCAACCGGTCGCCCCGGTTCGGCACGACCGCCATCGCCTCGACGTTCGCCCAGCGCACCGTGTTGCGGTTTTTCTCCGTCGTGTACGCGGCGTATTCCGCCACCCGCAGCGCCTTGAAGTGTTCGTCGAGCGACTGTCGGATCGGCGAAAGCGTTTGCACACGCGCGGTGCTCGCGACCGGCAGGCCGGCCTCGTCCAACCGCACGCTCAGCGCGTGGCGGCGCATCGGGTCGGGCTCGCCGAGCGGGTCGTTGCTCATCGAGCAGATCGCCACCGCGCTGAACCCGCCTCGCTCGCCGCGCGGCAGCAGCGTGATCGCTTCGAGGTCGCCCAGCGCCAGCTTCTCGTTGGTGACCACCACGTGGTGCGTCGGCTCGCCGATGGTGGCGGTGGCCGTGTCGATCGGCACGCTGAACAGCACGTGCCGGTGGCGGTCGGAGGTCATCAGCAGGCGGCCGCCCGCCCACGCCAAACCGCTGCACTCCAAGGGGCGCGGCCGCGGGTCCTGCGGGTGGTTCGACGTGATCAAACGCACCGTCACGTCACGCTGCGCCACGACCGGCGGGTCGACCACGCCGAAGCGGATCGTCGCCACCTCACCGAGCGCTTGACAAGCGAGCGACACACACACCAGGCCAACGGCACACCGAAATAGTTGGCGTTTACACATATCCTTACGCTGAATTATAACCCGATACCCAGCAGCGCACGAACAACAATTACCGAGATCGGCCGCGTCGCCACGCGATCAACCCGGCGCGGCGTTCGCGGTGAAGTAAAACCGCACGCCCCCCGCGACCTTGCCGGGCGCCGGGTTCAATTGACCGCTCGGCCCTAGTTGCTCGGGCGCTTTGAACTTCGTGCCGATCGCAGGTATCGCGTGCAACACCGACACGTCGCCCGGCGGGTACGTCGAGTTGATGCGTTCGCCCTCGTCGTTGGTACCGACACGTACAAACGTCCCGCGTTGTTTCGGTGCGATCGTCACGTCAACCCCGCCCGCGCCGAGCGTCATCCAGTGCACGCCGGCGTAGTAACCCTTGAAGTGCGGGTAGTCAAACTCGTGGCTGGGCGTCAGTTCTTTGTACGTGTTCGACCAAAGCCCGAACCGCGTGCCGCGCATGCGGTTCTTCCAAACACGCCGCGGCCCCTGACCCAGCCAGCGCATGCTTTTCATCGACGACTCGGGCATCGAGAAGCTCACCCCGTGGTACGGCACTGCTTGGTCGAGTTGATACGCGTAGTCTAAATCCAGGCTGCCGTCGGCGTTCACCGTCCACGCAAATCGCTCCAACCCCACCGCCGGCTCCACCTCGACCACGTAACGCCCACCCTTCGCAAAATGTCTGACCTTCGTGGTCTCCGCATTCGCATTGCCGCGATCAATTCCCGTGTACACCGGCCCTCCGCCAAATGGCACGGCCCTGCCATTCACGTGTACCGCTTCGAGCCTCCCCGTATGCGCATCGAAGGCGTACGCGTTCGCGCCGCCCCTCACGCTGATCACACCACCCTTGGTAGCGGCTACGACCTCTGCCGGGTCTATGCCACGACTAGGCAGTGGTTTTGCCCACTTGGTCGGCCAGCACCACGTCCATATCTCGCGGCCTTCCCGGTCATACGCCGTCACACGCAACGCGTCGTACGTCTCCCAGTTGCCCGGCAACTCGAGCGACAACTCGCCCTCGTCGTGCGGCGCAACATCGGGCCCGGCCAACTCACCGCCCGGGCCGGCATCCACCAGCCCCTTACCGAGCCGCACGCGCTGCAAAGCCCACGCAAACCTGCACGTGTCGAGGTTGCGCATGTCGTACCCGTTGGTCAGCGGTATCGTTCCGTCGAAGCCCGCCGGCAGCCTGTCGAAGCCGATCTGCACCGGCGACCACACGTCCTTGATCGTGTAGTAGCTCGCTTCTTTTTCGTGGTGCGGGCCGACGATGCCGTCGGGCGCGTTGGTGTGCCACACGTCGATCGCCCCGCCGCGGTCGGTGCGTTCGATGCCCTCGTCAGCCAGCACCCACAAAAACCCACCCACACCGTTCGACCGGCTCGTGATCGCGCGCCAGTAACTCGCCAAGCTCGCGCCGTGCCCGCCGTCGTACAAGCCGTGCAAAAACTCTGTCGGCATCACCAGGTGCGGCGAGCCGAGCATGTTCTGCAACTTCCGCCAGTTCGGGTAATGGCCCGTGTGGTAGCCACCGAACGGCGACCACGGGTGCAAGACCGGCCGGCGCTGCGCATCCCACTTGTGGTAATCGCCGTCGACCTCCGCGTTCCAACCGCCCTCGTTGCCGTTGGCCCACCACAGTATCGACGCGTGGTTCACGTCGCGCCGAACCAACTGGTAAACCAGCCGCCGCGCGGTCGGCGTGTCGATCGACGGCTTCTGCCACGTGCACAGCTCGTCCATCACGTACAAACCAAGCTCGTCGCACGCTTCGAGAAAGTGCTTGTCCGGCGAGTAGTGCGCACAGCGAACCGCGTTCATGTTCATCGACTTGATCAGCTTCGCGTCCGCGTAGCTGTCCGCCCGGTCGAGTGCCCGCCCCGACTCCGGCCGAAAGCAGTGCCGGTTGACGCCCTTGATGAACACACGCTTGCCGTTGACGAACAACCCCTCGCCCTTGCGGTGCTCGACGGTGCGAAACCCGACCCGCTCGGTGATCGCGTGCACGGCCTTACCCCCCTGCCGCAACTCGAGCTTAAGCAGGTACAGGTTCGGGTTTTCCGCCGACCACGGCTCGACCCCGCGCACGCGCGTGCTCAGCGTCACCACCGACTCACCACCAATACCCTGCGAGAACGCTTCACCCAGCGGCTTGCCGCTTAGCGTCGTCACCCGCCCCACCACGCGCTCCGCGCCGTCGAGGTGTTCGAGGTAAACCTTGACCGACAGCGTGCCGTCGGCCTTCGCATCGACCGCGCACCAGTCGATGAACTGCGCCGGCAGCACCTCCAGCCACACCGGCCGGTAAATACCGCCGAACGTCCAGTAGTCGCTGTTGCGTTCCGCCCGCTCGAGCCGCTCGTTCGTCGAGTCCTTGCTCACGTGCACGTCGAGCTGATTGACCTGCCCGAGCTTGACCTTGTCGGTAATGTCGTAGTGAAAACGATAAAAACCACCTTGGTGCGTCGGGCCGGCTTGTTGGCCGTTGACGTGCACGGTGGTGTCGGTCATCACGCCATCGAACACGACCCGCACGCGCCGCCCGGCCCAGTCGGTGGGCGCCTCGAACGTGCGGCGGTAGTGGCCGTCTTCCTTGTGCTTGTCTTCGAGCTTGACCGAGCCGTAGTCGTAGTCGCCGAAGCCGTGCTGCTCCCACTGCGAGGGCACGGGGATCGTCGACCACCGCCCCGCCTTGCGCCCGTCGCTGACCTTGAATTGCCAATCGACCGCGTCGGCGGGCCCCTTGCCGCTGAGGTACAGCCGCTGCGTGGTCGTCGCGCCATCGGCGGCCAACTCGCCCACGCAACCAAACAGCAACGGCACGCACAACATCATCGACAGCTTCGACATCGCAACCTCGTTTCGAGCAAAAGCACAAGTATAAACGGCAGACGCACCCACAACCGCCCGCCTGACGACCTTGCGTCAAACCGCCGGCCGTGCGCCCGTTTTGCGAACCTCACGCGTACCCGTCGAGGTATGCCGCCTCCGCGTCAAACATCTCCAGCGCCATCGCCTTGATCTGGCTCGGCGTACACACCGCACCACACAACGGGTCCAGCAGCAGCGCGTGAATCGCCGCTTCTTTGCTGCGCTCGATCGCCGCCGTCGCGCCCAAGTCGAACACCGCCATGTTGCTCGCGCACACGTGCGCCATCTGCGCCGGCAGTGCGCCGAACGGCTCGGGCCGCACGCCATTGCGGTCGATCATACACTCGACCTCGACGCACCCGTCGGCCGGCAGGTTATCGATGAGCAACCCGCCGCCCGGCCCGCGGTTCATCACGTTGCCGTGAATGGGGTACGGCGCGTCCTTCTCGATCGCCTCGATGATCCACGAGGCGTACTCCCACGAACGCTCGAGCCCGATCGGCTCTTCGCCGTCGACCATGCGCTGCCGCTTCGCATCGGCGGCGGCACGCCACGTCGGCCAGTTGTCGGCGTAAAACCGCGAACCCCCGCCGTACCCGTCGCGCAGCAGCTTTCGCCCCGCGTCCGACTTGCGGTAGTACGGCAAGTATTCGCTCAAATGCCCGCTGCTCTCGGTGACAAACGCCCCGAAATGCAGCATCATGTCCTTGCGCACCACGTCGTGGCCGATGTCGTCGGCCTGCCGGTTGTCGCTGGCGCCGGCGTCGCCGTACAGCTCGGCCCGGGCCTGCGCCATCAACCGGGGGTACTGGTCGACGCCATCGTGTTTCACTTCCGTGAACCACGCCAAGTGGTTGATTCCGGCGCACCGCCACGCCAACTGCTCATGCGGCAAACCCAAGCGAAGCGCCAGCAGGTGGCTGGTGCCCTGCACGCTGTGGCACAGCCCCACCACCGGCACCTCGGGCACCGCACGCCCCGCGGCGAGCACCATCATGTTCATCGGGTTGGTGTAGTTGAGCATCAGCGCCCCCGGGCACAGCTCGCGCATGTCACGCAGCACGTCGAGAAACACCGGCACCGTGCGCAGGGCCTTGAACAACCCGCCCGGCCCGATGGTGTCGCCGATGCACTGGTCGACGCCGTACCTGAGCGGTATGTCGTTGTCGAACGCCACGCACTCGACGCCCGATACCTCGATGCAGCACACCGCGTAGCCCGTGCCCGCTAGCACCTCGCGCCGCTCCGTCGTCGAGCGCACCGACCATCCGTCGGCCCGGCCGGCTTGTTCGATCAACCGCTCGACGACCCGGTGCATCATGCTCAACCGGCCGGCGTCGAGGTCGACCAGGCGGAACTCACCGCGCTCGGGGCCGGGCGTGAGCAGCACGTCGCGGCAGAGCGTCGGGCAGAACATCGAACCCGCCCCGATAAACGTGACGTTCAGCGGCCGGGGGATCGCCCCCGGCAGGCCGCGCTGGCGGTCGGCGGGCTTGCTGTGGGCGGCGTGGCCCTGCTGGTCGTCGGTAACCGGTTGCCCGCGATCGGCATCCATGAGAGTGCTCCGTGCGAAAAATGCGACCGATGGGTGAAAGTTACGCCTTGGCGACACGGCGTGTCAACGGGCGAGCCGCGGGCGATTGGCGGGAATAATATGACAGATACGCTCACTTGTTGGGTGAGGGCCCGGGTGGTGTGCGGTTTGCAGACCACGCCGGATGTGCGACGATGTGAGGCCCGAAGCGCCCCGACCGTGTTGAATTGAAGTAAAGGCAAGCCGGCCGCCGCGTCGGCGCGAGCATGAACTGGATGGAAGTCACACGCTGGTCGTTGACCACGCTCTACCTGGCGGTGCTGGCGGTGGTGTGCACGTACGGCCTGCACCGCTACTGGCTGACCTACGTGTACTACCGCACGCGCCGCAACGCGCCCCGCCCCGCGGCGCGGTTCGCCGAGCTGCCCGCCGTCACGGTGCAGCTGCCGATGTACAACGAACGGCTGGTCGCCGAGCGCGTGATCGCCGCGGCCTGCGCGATCGACTACCCCGCCGACAAGCTGCAGGTGCAGGTGCTCGACGACTCGACCGACGAGTCCGCCGAGATCGCCCGGCGGTTCTGCGAGAAGATGCGCCGGGCCGGCTGCGACATCGAATACCGCCACCGCACCGACCGGACCGGCTTCAAGGCCGGCGCGCTCAACGACGGCCTGGCCACCGCCACCGGCGAGCTGATCGCCATATTCGACGCCGACTTCGTGCCGCCGCGAAACATCCTCAAGCGCACCGTGCACCACTTCACCGATGAGAAAGTGGGCATGGTGCAGACGTGCTGGGACCACCTCAACCGCGAGGCGTCGCTGCTGACCCGCAGCCAGGCGATCTTTTTAGACGGCCACTTCGTCATCGAACACACCGCGCGCAACCGCAGCGGCCGGTGGATGAACTTCAACGGCACGGCGGGCGTGTGGCGGCGCGAGGCCATCGAACAGGCCGGCGGCTGGCAGCACGACACGCTCACCGAGGACGTCGACCTGTCGTACCGCGCCCAGTTGGCCGGGTGGGACTTTAAGTACCTTCAGCGCGTGCGGTGCCCGGCCGAGCTGCCGCCGGAGATCAACGCCTTCAAGAGCCAGCAGCACCGTTGGACGAAGGGCTCGATCCAGACGGCCAAGAAGGTGCTGCCGCGCATCATGCGATCGGACGCGCCGCTGGCGACGAAGGTCGAGGCGTTCTTTCACCTGACCAGCCCGGGCGTGTACCTGATGATGGTGGTGATGATGTTGCTGCTGTTCCCGGCGTTGTTCGTCAACGTGCTGCCCCTCGAGCGCGGCGGGGTGTGGGGCTTCGTGTTCGGGGCGAGCCTGTTCATGATGGCCACGGCGTCGGCGGGCACGTTCTACGTCGCGGCGCAGCGCGAACAGCGGCGCGGCCTGTGGGCGACGCTGGTGCAGATCCCGCTGCTGATGGCGATCGGCGTGGGCATCGCGCTGAACAACGCCCGCGCCGTGATCGAGGCGCTGGTGGGTCACGACTCGCCGTTCGTGCGGACCCCGAAGTACTCGGCCGAGGGCAAGGATTCGAGATGGCGCGGGGCGGCGAACCTGGTGCGGCTGCCGCGCCGGCGCGTGATGGCCCTGGCGGAGGTGGCGCTGGCGGCGTACCTCACGGCGTGCACGGTAGCGGCGACGCAGGTGCCGCACACGGCGCTGTCGATCCCGTTCCTCGTGTTGTTCGCCGCCGGCTGCTGGTACGTGGGGCTGACCAGCCTGGGCGTGCGCCTGCCGCGGCCGGGGTGGGCTTTCCGCCGGACCGGCTCGGCGGTAAGCTAAACACCGCACACCCCGGTTCACGCCACACAAGGACGCGCCCGCCATGCCCGCACCGACGGACCGACACTACACCGACACCCACGAATGGCACCTGGCCGAGGGCGACACCGTCACCATCGGCGTGACCCAGTTCGCGGTCGACGAGCTGACCGACGTGACGTACGTCGAGCTGCCGGCCGTCGGCGACGCGGTCGGCGCCGGCGATAGCTTCGGCGAGATCGAGTCGGTCAAGGCCACCGGCGAGCTGAAGTCGGGCGTCAGCGGCGAGGTGATCGCCGTCAACGACGCGGTGCTCGACAACCCCGGGGCGATCAACGACGACCCGCACGGGGCCGGCTGGCTGATCAAGGTCGCCGCCTCGGACGCGGCGCAGCTCCAGGCGCTGATGGACGGCGAGACCTACAACGCCAAGTACCCCACCGACTGATTACCCCCTTGCCTACAGCGAGGAAAGGGTGGCGCGGTCAACTGGTCAACTGGTCGATCAGATCGTATTTGGCCAACCCGGCCCGCTAAAGCGGGCCTCGCCGTTTGACCGATCGACCGATTGCCTGCCAGGCTCCCGGCTGCGCATGAAAAAGCCGATCGCCCGGGGGCGATCGGCGGGTTGGTTACGGACCGGGCTGTGGCTCAGAACGGACCTTAGCCACTATTGCCGGTAACGGTCTTTGCCAGGTTGGCGTTCTTGTTGCCGTTGATCGGCAGGAGCACCACGTTCGAGCTCCTCACGCCCGGGCCCATGGCCGTCGCGCTCGTGCTCAAGCTCGGCGCGAGGGCGTCTTCCTCAACCGTGCTGCCTCCGGAGCCGCCGCTGCTGGTGTTGGCTTTGGAGTCACCGGCGTAGACGTTGTCGTCGCTGGGGCCTCGGAACGGGTCGGGGTGGAACTTCACGGAGATGTCCGCGAAAAGGAAGCTCTGGCCGGCGCCGCTGTGGTTCGTGCTGTTTTCCTGCTCTTTGAGCACTTCCTTGGACGCGTTGCCCTTCTTCTCGTTCTTGTGCAGACCATCGCCACCGGTGGTGTCTTCGGGGTCGGCGTCGTTGTCGTCGCCGGCGAGGACCCACGAGCCGCGGGCGCTGTCGTTCCAGAAGCGAAGGGCTTTGTCGTGGTACATGTTGATCGACGAGTAGGAGAGGTTAGCCGGATCGCTGAAGTCCCAGGTGTTCTTGATGTTCACGGGCTTATCGTTGCGACGCAGGTCGTCCTTCTCGTCCGCCGAGGCGGGGTTGACGAAGCTCTTGGTGTTGCAGCTGCCGTCGCGGGCCAAGATCCACTGGCTCGCGGTGACGTTGCCGTCGAGGTCGTTTTTGACGTCGCTCCATTGGTCGTCGTCCGCGTTGCGCGCATCGAAGCCCGTGGCAACGGTGACGCTCTTGTTCGCGGTCTTGTCGCCGGCGGTCGGGTACTGGCCGTCCTCGCTCTGGGCGTACTGCTGGTAGGCCAGGCCGATGTTCCTGAGGTTCGCACCGGACACGGCCCGGTTCGCCAGTTCGCGCGCCTTGTTGATGGCGGGCAGGAGGATGCTGAGCAGCAACGCGATAATCGCGATCACCACCAGCAGCTCCACGAGGGTAAAGCCTCGTCTTTTCATGTTGTGACTCCTTCGCAACCAAGTGGTTTGTGATTGTCCAAGACTAAAAGTTACGACCGATCGGGTTTTTGTCGCATGCCGCGTACAACGCGGCGGGCAGGTGGACCAACGGATGCGATGAGAAACTCGAGGTTCGATCGTGCCTCCAAACATTCCGGTTCTTTCGCACGCGGATTGTGGTCGCCCACAGGCACACCCGCTGGGCACGGGTGCAATCCGCGCGGCCCCAAGAATGCCAGGCCCGGTCTCGGAAGCGAGGGAATGATGCATCGGCGGATGCCGAGGACAAAAGGCAGGAAAAATAACAGGTTTCGTCGCTTCCGATTCCTAATATAGCCTTCAACAATATATTAGCGCGGCGTTTGGGTTGTCAAACGCGGATCGGGCGTTGGGGCAAATAAAATGGCGGCGGTCCAACTGAAAACGCGGATCGGGGCCTGGGGGAGCGGATTATTTGAGGAAATCCAAGTCCGCCGGCGGGGCTGGCGTCTCGGGGGCATCTCCGGGGGCTTCGGCGGCCTTGGCGGCGGCTTCGGCGGCGGCCTGCTGCTCCTTGACCCGCTCGAGCACGGTGCGGGTGGCCTCGGCGTAGCGTTTGAGCCTGGGGTTGTCGCCCCGCATCGCCGCGGTCAGCAGCGGGTCGTCCGGCTCGGAGACGAACTTGCTGAAGGCGAGCAACGCCAACTGCACCAGTTCGCTGTCGCTGTCGGCCGCGGCGGTGAAGATCGGCTCGTAGGTCTGCCGCGGGTTGTACTTCTCGTCGTTGACAAACGGCGTGCCGACCAGGCTGAGCACCCAGGCCTGGCGGATCGGGTCGAGGCCCGCGAAGGCCGCGTTGACCGTGTCGGTGATGCGCTGGGCGAGGGGTTCGAGCTCTTCGTTGTCGCGCAGCTGCGGCACGAGCGGCACGAGCAGCGCCACGGCCCGCATCGAGGCAACGGCGTCGGGGGAGTTGACCTGGGCCAGGGCCGCGTCGATCGCTTCGGGCGAGATCGGCGTGGGGCGACGCGCAAGGTTGCGGACCTGCGCCGATGCGCCGAGCAGGCCGGGCGTGACCGAGCCGTACCGCGTGGGCACGGGGTTGAGGATCGCCAACAGGTCGAGCTGCACGCGGTCTTCGGGGTTGGCGGCCAACAGGTAGTTGACGCCCGAGTCGCGGGTGTCCAGGCGGATCGGGAGGTAGAGCGAGCGCCGGGGCGCTAAGCGGATCTGGCGGTGGGTGTCGACGACGAAGCCGGGCAGGTTCATCGGCTGTGTTGCGCCGCCGAGCACGGCGCGTGGCATGATGTAGACCTGGCCGTTGATGCTGCCGTCGGGCCCGAGCGACAGGGGGATGTCGGAGACGTTGCGGAGTTCGAGGAGGAGTTCGATGGGCTCGCCGGGCCCGAAGCGCATCTTGTCGGTCTTCAGGCGCAGTTGCACGAACTGTCCGGTCTGGCTGTAGATGTGCTGAAGCTGCGGGGGCACCTGGGCGAAGAGCCGGCTGAGCTGCTGGGCGTCGGCGGGGACCTGCGGGGTGACGCCGGCGGCGCGCAGCTTCGACACGGCGATCAAGCCGAACAGGTCGTACGGCGCGGCGGTGGCGACCCGTTGCAGCAGGGCGAGGCCTTCGGTGTCGGCGGCGTCGAGCGTGCGGCCGAGCGTCAGGCCCAGCGCGGCGCGGGGGTCGCTTTCGGCGAGGGGCGCGAGCAGCTGGCGGGCTTCATCGAGCTTGCCGTTTCGTGCGGCCAACCAGCCGCGCAGCACGGGCTGCGGGCCGTCGATCTTCTCGATGCGTTCGATCACGGGCGCGACCGAGCCGGTGGCTTTGTTGAACAGCAGGCGGGCCCAGACGAGGTTGGTCAGTTCTTCGGGGCCGACCTGCTCGGTCTTGCGGCTGAGCAGGCGTTTTTCGATGCGGGCGTAGAGCTCGTCGAGCCCTTCCGACTCGGCGGCGGTGCTGATGATCGCGGCCTTGAGCATGAGCGTCTCGACCGGCGGCCCGTGGGGGTCGGCGGTCGGTGTGGTCTGACCGTTCGCGGCGTCGGCGTCGGCGCCTTCGATGGGTTTGGGGCGGTCGACGGCGTTGAGCAGTTGCATGGCCTGGTCGACCTGGCCCGAGCCCCACATGGACATGACCGCCGAGTGCATCATGGGCAGGTCGGTGCGCTGGCCCTTGCTGCGGGTGAGCATGGACGCGGAGGTGAACCACTCGTAGGCCTGGGCGTAGAGGCCGAACTCCATGAGCGTGTCGCCGATGCCGACGTGCGTGGCCGGGTCGGTGGGGTTGGCGTGGAACAGCGTGAACAGCGCGGCGGCCTTCTGCTGGGTGGTGGACTTGGGGTTGTCGGCCACGGCGCGGAACGACTCGGCGGCGGCGGCCTGGTTGGCCGGGTCCAGCTGCAAGGCCAGCGCAACCAGGCGCTGGTACTCGTCGATGCGGCCCTGTTCCATGTGCATCAGCGCCGCTTGCAGGGCCAGCCGGCTGCGCAGCGGCGCGGAGAACTTGCGCGCCGACGGCCCCTCGACGAACTTGCCGCACAGCGCGATGCGCTCGTCGAGCGTCTGCTTGTCGGCGGCGAACAGCTCGATCAGCCGCAGCTGCGCCACGTCGTCGCTGCCGTAGAGCTTGACGTAGTGGCGGAGGGCTTGCTTTTCACCGGCCGGGTCCATCAGCCGGCGCGAGACCTGGGCCGCCATCCACCACCGCTGGGCGCCGGTGGGGTCGAGGGCGTTGGCCTGGTCGAGGGCGATGCGGGCGCGCTCGAGCGCGGCGTCGCCGGCGAGGTTGAGCAGGTCGGTCGACGCCGCGGCCGACGCCTCGAACTGGCTGGCGAGCAGGCGTTGGGCCGGTGTCGGCCCGGCGTTTTGAGCATAAGCGGGAGCCACCGCCACCCACGTCAGCGACAGCACCAGTAAGGTCCAAGGCTTGATCAACGCCAGTGTCTCCATCCATCTCGAGTGGATCGTGCCGAATGACTTATCGGCTAGTTGCCACCCCCACCCTTGGCGATGCGGCAGAATGTTCGAAATACCGGCCATCAGGCATGTTATGGGTCAGATTAACCACTCGCAATGGTACGAAAATCGCCCCTCTCGGTTCGTTGACGCCGCCGGAACCCGTCGATACGATATGCCGCCTTATTTTCAGCCGGACACGCTTGTATCACACTCTTTGCCCGGCACTTAGCTGGCACCTGGGAGTTTCTCGTGGCCAAGAAGACCACCGCTAAAAAGACGTCGAAGAAGACCACCGCCAAGAAGGTCGCCAAGAAGACGACCAAGAAAACGGTAGCCAAGAAGACCGCCAAGAAGGCCGCGGCCAAGAAGACCACAAAGAAGGTCGCCAAGAAGGCCCCCGCCAAGAAAGCGCCCGCAAAGAAGACCAAGGCCGCCAAGACCACGAAGAAGACGGCCAAAAAGACGGCCAAAAAGACCGTCGCCCGGAAGACCACGGCCAAGAAGCAGGCCCCCATCAAGGTCCCCGCGACGCCCACCCGCCCCAAGAAAATCAAGACCACGCTCAGCCGTGACGAGCTGAAGATGTATCGCGAGCTGCTGCTCGAAAAACGCACCGAGCTGCTCGGCGACATCGGCACCATGGAAGAGGGCGCCTTGCGCAACAGCGACTCGTCCAACCTGTCCAACATGCCCCTGCACATGGCCGACGTCGGTTCCGACAACTACGACCAGGAGCTCACCCTCGGCCTGGTCGAGTCCGAACGCAAGCTGCTCCGCGCCATCGACGAGGCCCTGCTCCGCATCCAGGACAAGACCTACGGCATGTGCATGCACACCGGCAAGCCGATCAACAAGGCCCGCCTCGAGATCAAGCCCTGGGCCAAGTACTCCGTCGAGGCCGCCCGCGCCCTGGAACACAACGGCGACATCTTCTAAACGGGGCCCCCATGACCGAGGCCCAACACACGCCCGCCCCGCAACCGCCCAAGGCCTGGCGCTCGCCGCGCCTCCTTGTCGCGTTCGCCCTCATCGCCGCCGCCCTGCTCGCCGGCGACCTGATGTTCAAGTCGTGGGCCTTCCGCACCGTCGCCGGCACACCCGTCACCCTCAACGCCGCCCCGCCCCACGAGATCCCACACCACCAGCCGACCACCGTCGTGCCCAACGTGCTCGCCCTGCAGTTGACCCTCAACGAGGGCGCCCTGTTCGGCCTCGGCCAGGGCTACCGCTGGCTGTTCATCGTTATCTCCGTCGTCGCCGTCGCCGTGATCGGCAGCATGTTCGCCACCGCCACCGTCAAGCAGCGCTGGACCCACGCCGCGCTCGCCCTCGTGCTCGCCGGGGCGCTGGGCAACATGGTCGACCGCGTGCTCTACGGCGCCGTGCGCGACATGCTCTACCTCTTCCCCGGCGTGAAACTGCCGTTCGGCTGGGCCTGGACCAGCGGCCCCAACGGTGACGACCTCTACCCCTGGATCTTCAACCTCGCCGACGTCTACCTCGTGGTCGGCCTGGCCATCCTCGCCGTCACGCTCGTGTTCGCCAAGAAGAAACCCGTCGACGAAACCGACTGACCGAAACGCCCGCGCACGCACCCGACGTTTGCACAAAACGCGCTCGCACCCACCCCCGATATCAACTCAGAATCAACGATCGCGCCCCCGACGCGCCGCCTTGTTGCGCACCGCGCATCTTCGGTGCGCACGCCGCCGCGCACCGACGTGTCGCCGTGCGCACAGCACGTCAAAACCACCCCCGCTCACCGCACCCAAACGCCGCCCGCACGTCCGTGCGCACGCCGCGGCGCGCGCAAGAAAACGACCGGTCCGCTTTTACGCGTTGAGTTCAGCCGCCCTCGGCCAGCGACTTGGCGACTGCGAGCATGTGCTGCCAGCCGGCGTCCATGCCCGCTTTCATCTCGGCGGGCACGTGGCCGTTGACCGCGTGCGTGAGCGTGATGTGCGTGCCGCCGTCGGCCTCGGCCAAGCGATACTGCACGGTGTTCACGCTGCCGTTGGACATGAACAGCGGCCCGTGGAACTCAAGTAACGTCGGCGGCCGGTACGACTGAACCCACGCCCACAGATGCCCGGCGTCGCCGCCGAGCTCGCGGTACCACCGCCCGCCCACGCGCGCTTCGAGCACCATGGGCAGCGGCGTGCCATCGGGCGTCTCGTTGCGCGGCCCAAGCTGCTCGAGCAAACTCGCAAACGTCCGCTCGATCGGCGCATCGACATCGATCTCTTTGTGAAGGGTAAACACCGGGCTCTCATCGGTCGCAGGCATGGGGTGCTCCTTTATCGCAAAACGGTTTGGGTGTGTTAGTTTTTGTTCGCCTTCTCGGCGTGCTCCTTGACGCGTTCGAGCTGATGCTGCCAGTAGCGATCGAACCACGCCGCCCAATCGCGCACGGGCTTCAGCGCCCGGCTGTTCGTGCGGTACAAGACCCGCCGGCCTTTGCGTCGCGACTGAACCAGGCCGACCTCCTTCAGCACGCGCAGGTGCTTCGACACCGACGGCTGGGCCAGCCCCACGGCCGCGACCACCTCCCCCACCGCCCTCTCCCGGCGGGCCAGGTATCTCAGTATCTCCCGCCGCCGCGGCTCGGCGATCGCGTTGAACACGTCCGTGGTGGTTGCTGCTCGTGCCATGGGTGTATTATATTCTCATATAGGAATATATCAAGCGCCGTGTTTCACATAGCCCCCGGCATGCCGGGGGCTAAATAGCGCCCGCACGACGTCTTTCTATTACCCCCACCGTGAGGAGGCGACCATGCCGATCCGCCATTGCCTGTTGATCGTGATCACCGTGTTGAGTTGGGCCGCGACCGGCGCCCGGGCGGGCGACAAGCCCAACATCGTCTACATCATGTGCGACGAGCTGGGGTATTACGAGCTGTCGCACATGGGCAACCCGAACATCAAAACGCCCCACATCGACAAGCTCGCCGCGACCGGCGTGCGGTTCACGCAGGGCCTGGCCGGGTCGAGCGTCTGCGCGCCGACGCGCGCCTGCCTGATGACCGGCAAGCACTCGGGGCGCACGTCGGTGCGGTCCAACGGCGGCGGCACACCGCTGCGTGCCGACGAAGCCACCGTCGCGTCCGTCCTCAAGTCGGTCGGCTACGCCACCGGCGGGTTTGGCAAGTGGGGCTGCGGCGGGCGCGGGTCGACGGGCGTGCCCGAAAAACACGGCTTCGACGTCTTCCTCGGCTATTACGACCAGGTCCACGCTCACTCCTACTACCCCCGGTACATCGTCCGCAACAGCGAAGAGGTCGAACTGCCCAACAACCACGGCGGCAGCAAGGGCGAAACCTATTCCCACTACGTGATCTTCGACGGCGCACTCGATTTCATCCGCGAAAACAAGGACCAACCGTTCTTCTGCTACCTGCCGATCACCCCGCCGCACGGCATCTTCGACATCCCCGACGCCGACCCCGCGTGGGCGCTGTACAAAGACAAGCCCTGGCCCGAGCAAGCCAAGCGCTTCGCCGCGATGGTCTCGATGGTCGACCGCCAGGTCGGAGAATTGGTTGACCTGCTCGAAGAACTCGGCCTGCGCGACAACACGATCATCTTCTTCTGCGGCGACAACGGCGGCGTCGATTACTTCAAAGACAAGCAACACCCGCGCGGCTTCCACGGCGCCAACAAGCACCCCGTCACCGGCGTCGAGTTCCGCGGGCGCAAGGGCAACCTCTACGAGGGCGGCCTGCGCATCCCGATGATCGCCAACTGGCCCGGCAAGATTAAACCCGGGCGGGTCAGCGACCACCTGTGGTACTTCCCCGACGTGCTGCCCACGCTCGCCGAGCTGGCCGGTGCGGAAACGCCCGACGACATCACCGGCCTTTCCATCGTGCCCGAGCTGCTCGGCGAGCAGGCCGCGGGGCGCAAGCAAGTACAGCACGAGTACCTGTACTGGGAGCTCGGCCAGCAGACCGCGGTGCGCGAGAAGCACTGGAAGGCGATCCAGCCCCGCAGGAACGGGCCGTGGGAATTGTACGACCTGAACCGTGACATCAGCGAGACGAACAACATCGCCGGCGACCACCCCGACGTGCTGGCGCGTTTGCAGGGCTACGCGAAAGAAGCGCACGAGCCGGTGCGCGAGGGCACGTTCCACAACCGCGCGATCCACGAACGCGACCGCCGCGCCAAGTTCGGCCGTGAGGACGAGGCCCCGACCGCCGTGAAGACGAACACGCTGCCCGCCAAGGGCATGATCCCGCAGGACCAGGTGAAGCTCGTGCGCGGTTCGAGCGAGGCCGACGGTTCGAAGCGCAAGGCCGCCAACGCCGTCGACGGCGACCCGCGCACGCACTGGCACACGCTGTACACGCCCCAGTTGCACAAGCACCCGCACGAATTGGTGCTCGACCTGGGCAAGGTGCGCACGATCACCGGCTTCCGCTACCTCGCCCGGCAGGACGGCGGATGGAACGGCAGCTTCAAGGCGTGCGAGTTCTACGTCTCCGACGACCCGCAGCGTTTCGAGTCGCTTGCGTTGAAGACCGAGTTCAAGAAAACCAAGGACCCGCAGGAAGCGACGTGCGACGCGGTGCGCGGGCGCTACGTGCTGGTCAAGGTGCTCAGCGAGGTCAACGGCGGCGCGTGGGCGTCGGCCGCGGAACTCGGCGTGGTCGGCAAGTAAGGGTTCAACCGGCGCCCGGCCCGGCGTAGTTCGGGTTCGGCCGGGGCATGTTGGCGTCGGCGTCCTTGAGCCATTGCTGCAACTGCTTTTTGAGCGCCGCGGCGCGTTTGGGTTGCGCTTGCGACAGGTCGTTCGACTCGCCGAGGTCGTCGGCGAGGTTGTACAGCTCGACCTGATCGCTCTCGTGCCACCAGATCAGCTTCCAGTCGCCGTCGCGCACCGACGATCGGCCCTGAAAAGCCTTGCCGTAGCGGTGGTGCGGGAAGTGCTGGTGCAACGGCCGGGCCTTGTACGCGCCCTTACCCGTCAGCAGCGGCAGGTACGAGACGCCCTCGATCGGCTTGGCGTGTTTCGGGGTGTCGACCCCTGCCGCGTCGAGCAGCGTGGGGAAGAAGTCGTGGCAACCAACAGGCACGTTGGTTTTGGTTTCGGGGGCGACCTTGCCGGGCCAGCGGTAGATCAGCGGCACGCGGATGCCGCCGTCGTAGGGCGTGCCCTTGTTGCCGCGCAGGGGTTTCTGGCTGCGCGTGCCGCCGTTGTCGGAGGTGAACACGACGATGGTGTTGTCGCGCAAGCCGAGCTCGTCGATCGTTTTGAGCACGCGCCCCACCGCCTCGTCCATGCCGTAGATCATGCCGATGTGCCGGTTGCCGTTGGCGGCTTTGAGCTTGTCGGGCCGGGGGTTCAGGGGCGTGTGGATGGTGTACATGCTGAAGTAGGCGAAGAACGGGCGGTCCTTGTTGGCGGTGATGAACTTGATCGTCTCGTCGGTCAGGCGGTCGGTGAGGTACTCGCCGTCGGGCCCGTCTTCGATCTCGCCGTTGGCGTAGGGGGAGAAGAACGCTTTGCGCCCGGCGGGCTGGCCGTAGGCGTTGCCGCCGACGTTGACGTCGAAGCCCTGGGCCTGGGGGTGCCAGGCGGGGTTGACCATGCCGTCGGGCGTGCGCTGCGAGCCTTCGCCGGCCAGGTGCCACTTGCCGAAGAAGCCCGTGGCGTAGCCGGCGGACTTGAACGCCTCGGCGATGGTCACCTCATCCAGCGGCAGGTGGTCGACCATCGCCGCTTCCATCAGGCGGAAGTTCGGGTTGGACTTGTTCTTGTAGTACTGCTCGAAACCGACGCCCGGGATGTGCGCCGTCAGCTTCAGCGTCGCGGGGGTCCGGCCGGTCATGATCGACGCGCGCGACGGCGAGCACACGGTCGCGGCGTAAGCGTCGGTGAACACCCGGCCCTCGCGCGCCAGCCGGTCGACGCTCGGCGTCTTCACCTTCGGGTTCTGGTAGCCCACGTCCATCCAGCCGAGGTCGTCGACGAGGATGAACACCACGTTCGGCTTGTCCGTCGCGCACGCGGGCGCGACGCCGAGAAGCACGAACCACAACGACAGAGCGAGCAGACAACGCATGCGTGACCTCCATCAACGGGATCGGCCTCAATCATAACCTATTCGCACGGACATATTTGGCGTGGTCACTTAAGTGACCACGCCGTCTATAATCATGGCGATGAGCGAGCGTGACGACAGGCTGAAACGGCTGAACGAAAAGGCCCGCGCCCTGGCGAAGGTGCCGGGGGTGTACCTGATGAAGGACCAAAAGGGCCGGGTGATCTACGTGGGCAAGGCGGTGGTGCTGCCGAACCGGGTGAGCACGTACTTCCAAGCGGCGACGGACCTGGGGCCGAAGAAGCAGCCGATGATCGACCTGATCGACGACTTCGAGGTCATCGAGTGCGCCGGGGAGTGGGAGGCGTTGCTGACCGAGAACCGGTTGATCAAGGACCTGCACCCGAAGTTCAACGAGCGGCTGACCGACGGCAAGAGCTTCCCTTACCTGGCGATCACGTTGCGGGACGACTTCCCGGGGGTGTACATCACGCGGACGCCGAGCGACGAGCGGTTCAGGGGCGCGAAGGTCATCGGGCCGTTCACGAGCGTGTACGCGCTGCGGGACTCGATGAAGCTGTTGCAGCGGGTGTTCAAGTTCCGCACGTGCGAGCTGGAGATCGACGACGTGGCCGAGGGCGAGAAGGACCCGCGGCTGGGGTTTCGGCCGTGCCTGCTGTACCCGATCAAGCAGTGCACCGCGCCGTGCGCGGCGAAGATCGGCAAGGACGAGTACCGGGCGGACATCGCCCGGTTCGTGCGGTTCGTCGAGTCGAAGCGGTCGGTGATGCTGCGCGAGATGAGGGCGGAGATGGAAGCGGCCGCGGCGGAGCGGCAGTACGAGAAGGCCGCGGCGTTGCGCGACCAGATCGTGGCGATCGAAAAACTCGACGAGCGCGGCGCACGCAAGGACGGCTGGCAGCCGGAGACCGAGTCGTTTTACGTCGACCCGAAGCGCGGGCTGCGCTCGCTGCAAAAAACGCTGGGCCTCGACAACGAGATACGCTGCGTCGAGTGTATCGACATCGCGCACCTGCAGGGCGGCCAGACCGTGGGGGCGAAGGTGTGTTTCGTGGACGGGCGGCCGTTGAAGAACGAGTACCGGCGGTTCAAGGTTCGCTCGGCGGACAACGACGACTACATGTCGATCCGCGAGGTGGTCAGCCGGGCGTACCGCGACGCGGGCAGCGGCGAGGCGCTGTACCCGGACGTGGTGATCATCGACGGCGGCGCGGGGCAGCTGGCGGCGGCGCAGGAGGCGTTGGCGCTGTTCGAACGGAAGCCGGGCATGGTGGTCGCGCTGGCGAAGAAGGAAGAGTTGATCTACAAACAGGGCCGCGACGAGCCGATCCGCCTGAGCCGGCAGAACCTGGGGTTGAAGCTGTGTCAGGCGATACGCGACGAGGCGCACCGATTTGCGCAGGCGTACCACCACCTGCTGCGCAAGAAGAAGATGCTGGAAGATTCATGAACGATGTGCTCGAACAAGTCGAAACACTGACGCGCGAGGCGTTGCCCGAGTTGGTGGCGCTGCGCCACGACCTGCACGCGCACCCGCAGTTGGGGTACGAAGAGACGTACGCCAGCGCGCTGGTGCAGCGCGAGTTGAAAGCGATGGGCGTGGCGTTCGAGTCGGGGTTGGCGGAGACGGGCGTGGTCGGCTGGATCACGCCGGACGGCGAGGCCGGGCGGCGCGACGCGATCGGTTTGCGGGCGGACATGGACGCGCTGCCGATCGAGGAGCAGACGGGCTTGCCTTATGCTTCGCAACACCCCGGGCGGATGCACGCGTGCGGCCACGACGGGCACACGACGGTGTTGCTCGGCGCGGCGCGCGTGTTGCAACAGGTGCGCCGCGCCCTGCCGCGGCCGGTGAAGCTGGTGTTTCAGCCGGCCGAGGAAGGCGGCGGCGGCGCGGACCGGCTGGTGAAGGCGGGTGTGCTGACCGACAAGGTCGGCCGGCACCACGTGGCATGTATGTTCGGCCTGCACGGCTGGCCTCGTTTGCCGCTGGGGCAGGTGGCGACGCGCGTCGGGCCGCTGCTGGCGGCGACGGACAACGTGTTCATCACGCTGAGCGGGCCGGGCGGGCACGCGGCGTTCCCGCACGTCACGGCCGACCCGGTGGTGTGCGCGGCGCAGCTGGTGACGGCGTTGCAGGCGGTGGTCAGCCGGATGGTCAGCCCCACGCGGCCGGCGGTGCTGTCGATCACCACGGTTCACGGCGGCGACGCGGAGAACGTGATACCCGATCGCGTGGCGCTGAGCGGCACGGTTAGAACCACCGACGGCGACACCCGGCGGACGGTGATCGAACGCGCCGATCACACGGCGAAACAGGTGGCGGCAGCGCACGGGTGCGGCGTCGAGTTTCGGCTTGAAATGGGCTACCCCGTGACACAAAACGACGCGGCGTACACCCGGCGGGTGATGCGCATGGCCGAGGGGTTGTTGGGCGAGGGGCGTGCGGTGGAGCTGCCCGAGCCGGTGATGGGCGGCGAAGATTTCAGCTACTACGGGCGGCACGTGCCGGCGTGTTTCGTGTTTTTGGGCATGCGGCCGGCGGGCAAAGGGACGGCGGCCGACTTGCACACGCCGGCGTTCGACTTCAACGACGACGCGATCGGCGCGGGCGTCGAGCTGATGTGCCGTGCGGCGTTGGACGGCGATGCACACGGCTGAGCCGAGCGGGTACACTGCACGCATGCGGGTTGCGTTTCACACGGTCGTACTGGGGTTCGCCGCGGTGTTGGGGCTGGGCGGTTGCGGTGCGCCGTTGGTGGTCGACGAAACGGTTTCGCCCGACATCACGGCCGAAGAGCTCTCGCTGCACACGCACTACTTGGCGCACCCCAAACTCGAGGGGCGCAAGGTGCGCACGGCGGGTTCCGCGATGGCGCGGCGGTACATCGCCGACCGCTTCGCGGCGATGGGGTTGAAGCCGTGGAGCGACGCGACGGGTTACGAACAGCCCTACCACATCGGCACGAACGTGGTCGGCGTGCTGCCCGGCAGCGACCCGGTGCTGGCCGATGAGTACGTGGTCGTGTGCGCCCACTACGACCACCTCGGCAAGGGCTTGCTTTGGACGTACCGCGGCGCGGCGGACAACGCGGCGGGCGTGGCGGTGTTGCTCGAGGTGGCGGAGCATATGGTTAACCACCCGCCGAGGCGCACGGTGGTGTTTGCTTCGTGGGACGGGGAAGAGCGCGGCTTGTGGGGGTCGGCGGCGTTCACGCGCAGCGCGCGTTACGAACCGGGCAAGCTGGCGGGTGTGGTGAACCTCGACATGCTTGGCCGCAAGGCGTTCGACGCGGTCGATAACACGCTGATCGCGGTGGGCGGGTCGGGGTATGCGGGCCTGCGGCGGGCGGTGGTCGAGGCGGGCGAGGGCGCGGGCATACGCGTGTTGCCGATGCACCGCATGCTGGTCGGGCCGCGCAGCGACCACGTGGCGTTCGAGGCGGCGGGTCGGCCGTGGGTGTTTTTTACGTGCGGGCCGTACCTCGATTACCACGGCGGCGGCGACACGCCCGACAAGCTCGACTACGAAAAGATGACGCGCTCGGCCGAGGTCGTGCGGCGGGTGGCGGCGGGGTTGGCCGACGCGCCCGCGATCGAAACCGCGCAGCCGGCCGACGGCGTCGACCGCGTCACGCTCGGATCGGTCGAGTGGTTGCTCAGCGAAGTCGTGGCTAACTACCGCGACGCGCACCTCAACCGTGGGCAGGCGAAAAAGCTGGCGGCGGTGCGCGACAGGCTCGCCGAGGCGGTGGGCAACGAAGCGATGACGCTCACCGAACAGAACGCACTGCTCGAACAGACGCTCGACGAGCTGGCGCCGTTGATCGTCGGCGGCAAGCTCAACGACGACCAACGCATCGCGCTGCTCGGCCAGCTCGACCTGTACCTGCACCACCCGTCGTACTTCGTCGCGGGGCAGAAGGCGTTTTTGGCGGTGGCGGAAGAGCACAAGGGTTTTCCGAAAACGGAAACCGACCTCGGCGCGTTCCGCTGGCACGAGGTGAACGGCACGTCGGTGAAGCTGGCGGCGGGCGACGACGGCCGGCTGCGGCTCAGCGCGCACGTGCCCTATGCTTACGGCCGCTACACGTTCTACCCGCCCAACCGGCTGGTGGGCGGCCTGACGGCGACGTACCACAGCTTCGACGTGGTCGGCACGCGCGACGAGGTGATGGCGCAGCTCGTTTTGAAGTGGGCGAAGCACGCGCACACGCCGGCGTTGAAAATCGACCCGGACCTGTACCGCGACGTTGCGCGGTTCGTCGACCCGGGCGTCGGGCCGTTCGACACCGAAACATGGTGGCTGGCGCTGCCGGGCGTGAGCGACCTGTCGAGCGCCGAAAAACGCTTGACCGCGTGGGTGCGCGGCGAAAACGGCGCGCTGGCCGAGCTGGGCATCGGTGCGCTGCGTTACCTGCACGACGAAGCAAGCGGGTTGGTGTACACCACCATCGTCAACGACACGTCGCTGCCGCCAGCGCGGCGGGCGAGGACGATGACCCTGATCAAAGACGCCGATGACCTCGACGCGATGGCGGCGCTGGTCAACGCGGCCGACGACGAGCGCATCGCGGTGCGGCGCGTCGGCGCGCCCTACCGCGACGAGACGTGGCCGTTTTACGACCGTTACCAGGCGCGCATGCGGCGCGAGCTCGACGCGAAACAGAAGTACCGCGTGCAGGTCGCCGAGCAGACCGTCGGCTGGCACGCGATTCAACGCCTGCAATGGCTCACCGGCGACCGGCGGCGCGACACGCCGCAGCAGTGGCGCGACTGGCTTAACGAAAAGCGAGCGGGCGAGTGATCGAACCCGGCGCACAGGGCGTGGTGATCACCGTCAAGGCCGTGCCCGGCGCGAGCCGCGACCAGGTCGTCGGGCAACTGGGCGGTGCGTTGAAAATCAAGGTCGCCGCGCCGCCCGAAGCGGGCAAGGCGAACAAGGCGATATGCAAACTGATCGCGGCGGCGTTGGGCGTGGCGGTGGGCGACGTGTCGGTGGTTTCGGGTCATACCCAGCCGCACAAGCGCATCGAAGTGGTCGGCGTCACACCCGAGCACGCGCGCCGGCGCCTCGCACCAGCTTGACGGCCCGCTGCTGCGCCTTGCTGAGCGGCAAGTCGTCGAGCTCGTCGAGCTTGCGCCACCGGCCGACGCCCCGCTTGAGCCGGCCGCCCACCACCGACGCGACCGCCACCTCGAACGTGATGCGTTTGTGCGTGGTCACGTGCACGAACCGCCCCAACGCGTCGGGCTCGCCGAGTTTTAAACCGGTGCGCTGGCTCAGCCGCTCGGCCCCCTGCGCGGCGTGCCCCGCGCCCTCGTCGGTCGTCAGCTGCCACATGCCCGCCCACAGCCCGCCGTCGCCGCGCTGTTCGAACAGGTACCGGCCGCGCTTTTCGATCGCCACCACGCGGTGCGTCACCGCCCGCGGCTTGGCGCGGCCGTTGCTCGCCGGCAGCTTGTCGACGAGGCCCCGCTCGTTCGCCGCGCACCACCGCCGCACGGAGCACGTCAAACACTTCGGCCGCTTCGGCGTGCACACCACCGCGCCGAGTTCCATCAGCGCCTGGTTGAAATCACCGGGGTGTTGCGCCGGCACGTAATGTTCGGCTAGTGCCCACAGCCGTTTGCGCGTCGCGACCTGGTCGACGGGCTCGGTGATCGCTTCGAGCCGCGCCAGCACGCGCGCGACGTTGCCGTCGAGTATGGGCGCCGCCTTACCGTGCGCGATCGATGCGATCGCGCCGGCGGTGTAACGCCCCACGCCCGGCAGCTTCAACAGCTCGGCTAAGTCAGCGGGCACTTCGCCGCCGTGCTGCGCGACGATCGCCTTCGCCGCGGCGTGCAGGTGACGGGCACGCCGGTAATAGCCCAACCCCTGCCACAGGTTCAACACCAACTGCTCATCGGCGCCGGCGAGGTCGCGCAGCGTGGGCAACCGTTCGATAAACCGCTCGAAGTAATCGACCACGGTGGCGACCTGCGTCTGTTGCAGCATCGCCTCGCTCACCAGCACGTGGTAGGGGTCGCCCAATTGCCGCGGCGCGGCGCGCCAAGGCAGCCGGCGGTGCTCACGCCGATACCACGCGCCCAGCGCGCGGCGCAACGCCGCCAGGCGGCGCGGGTCGAGCGTAGATTGACAGGCGGCCACGGTCACTGTCCGTAGTGTACCGTGGCCGCTCGTCGGTGGAAGAGAGCCGGTCACAAACAGGCCACACAATCGCCTTAGTTGGTTGCGGCCCGACCTTCGAGTGCCAATTGGGGTTCGGCCTGCTGGTCGGCGCCGTCCACCGACGCCCACCAGGGCACGAAGTTGTATTCACGGCCGAGCTGTTCGACGAACTCGACGAGTTGATCAAACGCGTCGTCGAGTTCAGGCAGCGGCGTGTAGTTGGTCATCATCGCAGTAGCCCCATTCGCATAGTTGCGTGCTTGTCGATCCGAATCAACCATCCAATCCACCGCACGCCGGGGCAACGCGCCGCCGCGCACCACGCGATAAACCCGTCGCCTGGCGCGCGTGGGGCGATCGACAGAACACGGGCAAACCAGGCAAGCTCGCGCCTTATCGGCCTCACTTGGACCAACGAAAAGCCGTCAACCCCTTCAAATCACGCACGAATAGCTCGTCGCCGCACAACGCCACGTGTGCCCACGCCGGCTGCCGCGACACCTTTCGACGGTCGATCAGCTCGAACGCGCCCGCGTCGGCGCGGAACAACACCAGCTCGCCGGTCTGGTCGAGCGCCAACACCTTCCGGCCGTTGGTCACCATCGACCAGTACTCGCCAAACTTGGCCTTGCTCGTCCACGTCGTCTTGCCGTCGGCAAGCCTGAGGCACTGCACGCGCTTGTTCCGGCCGTGCAGGTAGATGTGCCCGTCGATCAGCAACGGGCTCGACATGTACCCCTGTAAAGACCGGTTCCACACGGCTTCCACCCGGTACCCCTCGCCCTGCCGGGTCACCTCGAAACACACCGCCGACCCGCCGTACGCCGCGGTGAACACGCGGTCGCCCGCCACGAGCGGCGTGAGAATATTCATGCCACGAAACGCGCGGACCGGTTTCGCCCAAAGCTGCGCACCGGTTTCGAGGTCGACGCCCATCAGCGTCGTGCGCGTCTGCACCACCAGCTGCCGTTGCCCGGCGAGCGTGGCGATCACCGGCGAGCTGAACGCGCTGCCGAACATGCCGCCGCCGTCGCCCTGCGAACGCCAGACCACCGCGCCGGTGTGTTTGTCGACCTTGCAGATCGCCCCCCCCGCCTGCACGTAGAGCCAATCGCCGTCGATCAAAGGCGAACAGACGAACCCGAAGTCGGGCACCGGCGTGCCGAACGCCTTGACGAAGTCGACCCGCCACACCTCATCGCCCGTCGCGCCCTGCAAGCACACCAGCACCTCGCGCATGCCGCCGACGTACAGCCGGTCGGTCGACGGGTCATAAACAGGCGTCGAGCGCACCCACGACCCGTTCTTCGCCGCGAAAAACGGCACCTTCATCGACCCCGCCCAGCTGTACCGCCACAACGGCTCACCCGTCGCACGGTCGAACGCACGCACGACCTCGTCGGTCTTGTCGCGCGTCTCGAACGTAAACACACGGTGCGCACTGACGATCGGCGACGAATAACCCTCCGCCAAATCGACTTGCCATACTTGCTTCAGCTGCGCCTCGCCCAGCGCATCGGGCCAATCGCCCGCCACGGTCGACGTGCGGTCCGGCCCCCGCCACTGCGGCCACGTCGCCGGCGCGTCGGCGCCTGCAACCGGTGAACACAGCCCAACCATCACGACAAACAGGGTTGCGTATTTCATGCCAAACGATAGCACCCGATCGGGTGTTCGCTAAACGACGAAACAAAGAAACACCCCCCGCCCAACCGGCTGCCAGTTGAACAGACCGCGACGCCCTCTCGCTTCGACCTAGTCGGCACGCACAATCAACGCACAGCGTGCGAAGGTGGTGCACAATGCACGAAAGAGATAAGTAGAATGCCCCCTTCCTCACGGTGCGTGACCCGCCCTAAAAACGCGCCCCACCCCCGGCGCACGATTTAGCGACGGCACTCCGTGCCGTTCATCGCCGTCCGCGGCGATACAGATACACCCCCCAAACCCGTGACAACCCCGGCCGCCCTTACACCACCGCCCGCGCCCGCTTGCGGAAGCAAAATGCAAAATGTCCCCTATTCCTCCCCAAGAAACGCAAGACGGAAACCATTGAGCGGAAGGTGGAAGTAATGCCCCCTCGAACCTTGAGAAGGTATGGCCCACCGAGCATGAGGCGATATACCCTCACAGACACACAGGCTATGATGTTATAAAGGAGCTATAAGAAGCGAATGATAAAAAGGCTATGCATATCACCTCTTCCAGACGAGTATTCCTCTATTACTTTTCCGAAGCTTCCGTCGCTTCCAAGTAATTGGTACGGAATGGCATTAGGTTGGCAGGAAGGCTATATGCCCACCCCAGTCTATATGGGGAATGTTCCTCTTTCTAAAACGCTGACTCTACTGCTGTTCGGCTATCGTCTTGATTTAGCTAAAGCCAAATGCGGCGAAGCGGAGCTTCCTAAAGGCCATTTCATCGAATATGTGGTACTCGAACAGGGGGGCTCATTTGATGGGTGTTTGCATGTCCTAGCGCAAAGTGAAAGTGTGACATATTCGGCTTCACTAGAGAAAGATGACTATCTTATCGCAGATTCTTTTGACTGGAGGGAAGCCCCCAAGCTAGAGACTGCTCCGAACTGGAAATCAGAGGAAGCTTGCTGGCCTGTTACTAAAAATGGCCCAATGATGTTCTGCGAACAGTGGTCTCTTCCAGAATGTGACATTACTAGAACACATCTCACCTTTGATACGACGGTCTTCCTTTTTGCTCAGGTATCCGACAAAGAGCATGTTTTCAAGATTACTACTCAAGATATAGGATTACAAACCGCTGAAGAGCATTACTCAGAGGAATAATCTCGCCCCTCCGTGCCTTTCTCAGGGTGCCATGACAAGGGGCGGAAAAGGGGACATTTTACTTTTCCGCGCTTCCACGGACGACCGCGGGCCGCCCGGATGCGGATCAGTCCGCGTTGGGGATGCTCAGCTCCTTGACCTTTTTGTTGAGCGTGTTGCGGTTGATGCCGAGGAAGTCGGCCGAGCGGGTCTTCACGCCGTCGTGCCGCTCGAGGGCGCGACCGATGAGCTGGCGTTCGACCTCGCCGACGACCAGGTCGTACACCTCGCCCTCGCGGATGCCGTACTCCTCGATCGCCTGGTCGGCGAGCTTGCGGGCGAGCGACTCCAGCGACTCGGCCATGGCCTTGTCGCGCCCCTGCTGGGCGAACATGCGGATCTGGATCGGCAGCAGCTCCTCGGTGAACTCCTCGCCGGTCGACAGCACCACGCCGCGCTCGATCGCGTTCTCCAGCTCACGCACGTTGCCCGGCCAGGGGTAACGCAGCAGCGTGTTCATCAGGTCCCGGCTGATCTTGCGCAGGTGGCGGTCGTTTTCTCGGTTGTACTTGTCGAGGAAGTGGTCGATCAGCAGCGGGATGTCCTCCCGGCGGTTGCGCAGCGGCGGCAGGTACACCGTGACCACGTTCAGGCGGTAGTACAGGTCCTCGCGGAACGTGCCCTTGTGCACCTCTTCCTGCAAATCCAGGTTCGTCGCCGCGATCACGCGCACGTCGACGCGCACCGTGCGGTGGTCGCCGACGCGCTCGAACTCGCGCTCCTGCAACACGCGCAGCAGCTTGACCTGCAACTGCGTGTCGATGGTGCCGATCTCGTCGAGGAAGATCGTGCCGCCGTCGGCGGCCTCGAACCGGCCGACCTTGTCCTTGACCGCGCCGGTGAACGAGCCCTTGACGTGGCCGAACAGCTCGCTCTCCAGCAGCGTCTCGCTGAGCGCGCCGCAGTTGATGCGGACGAACGGCCGGTCGCGCCGCGGCGAGTTGTAGTGGATGGCCTTGGCGATCATCTCCTTGCCGGTGCCGGTCTCGCCGAGCAGCAAACAGGTGGCGCGGCTGGCGGCGACCTGGCCGATGGTGGCGAAGACGTCCATCATCGCGGCGCTGGAGCCGATGATGTTGTCGAAGGTGTACTTCGAGCGCAGGTTCTCGCGGAGCAGCTGGGTCTCTTGCGCCCACTGGTCCTTGGCCACGGCCACGAGGTGGTTGAGGCGGATGGCCTGCGTGATGTTGCCGGCGAGGATCGACAGCAGGCGCGCGTCGGCGTTGAGGGTGTCGTCGTCTTCGAAGGGCTTGGAGGCGCTGAGCGCGCCGACGGTCTGGTCGCCGGACTTGATGGGGATGCAGATGAACGAGCTGTGGGCGGCGCCGTCGGCGTCGGCCATGCCGGTGCGGTTGAGGAAGTCGGGCTCGTCGGCGACGTTGGCCAGCACGCGCGGCTCGCCGGCCTCGACGACCTGGCCGGTGATGCCCTCGCCCATGTCGTACCGGCCGCGGGCCTTCTCATCCTCGGTCAGGCCGATCGCCGCGACGATCCGCAGGTCCTCGGTCGCCTCGTCCCGCAACACCAGCGCCGCCCGGCGGATCCCCAGCCGATCGCCCAGCAGTTGCATCACCTGTCCGAACAGCTCTTCAAGGTCCAGGCCGCTGCCCAGAATCTGGCTAATTCGTTCAAGGACAGACAGTTCCAGTTCTTTTCGGCTCATGGTTGCATAATGGCTCAACACTTACCGCATGTCAATGCCTAATAATTAATCTTATCAAATCATAACCGACGCAGAATTGGGCGTTTTTGAAGGTTTGCGAGCGGAAACGCGGTATTTGGGGCGCGAACAGGTATTCGGGCAATTTCGGGCTTAAGACTTGGCATGGGGCGGGCCACGGCGTATATTGCTGGGCTCGAATGGGAACCCGGAGTTACGCAAAATGATCGAAGCGCTGAAGAGCGATGAAATCGTGGACAAGATGGGCGGCCGGTTCAAGCTGACCGCGCTGATCCAGCGCCGCTGGGCCGAGTTGCTCGAGGGCGCCCGGCCGCTGATCGAGCGCGAGGGGCGCAGCGACCTCGAGTTGGCGATCGAAGAGGTGCTCCAGGAGAAGATCACCATCGACTTCGACAGCAGCGACGTGACGCCGCCGGCCCAGGCGCTCAAGTAATCCCCGCGGCGCGGTGCGCCCCGCCGCTTCCGGAACAACCCACCGATGAACGCCGCCGAACACGACGCGAGCGCCGCGCCACAGCCGATGAAGCTGCTGGTCGGCGTTAGTGGCGGCATCGCCTGTTACAAGACCGCCGCGCTGGTCAGCAAGCTCGCACAAGCCGGCCACGAGGTCACCGTGGCGATGACCGAAAGCGCCACGAAGTTCGTCACCCCGCTCACCTTCGAGACCTTGTCGGGCCGGCCGGTGTACACGTCGCTGTGGCAGCACGGCGAGTACAGCTACGCGCAACACATCGAGCTGGCGCGCTGGGCCGACCGCGTGGTGATCGCGCCGGCGACGGCGAACCTGATCGCCAAGGTGGCGCACGGCATCTGCGATGACCTGCTCTCGACCATCCTTTGTGCCGTACCACAAGGCACGCCGCTGTTCGCCGCCCCGGCGATGAACGCCGACATGTGGGCCAACCCGATCGTGCAGAAGAACTTGGCCGTGCTGAAAGACGAGCTGGGTTACCGATTCATCGGCCCCGGCGAGGGCTGGCAGGCCTGCCGCACCTCCGGCGCCGGGCGCATGAGCGAGCCGGACGAGATCTACGACGCGGTCACCACATAAGCTGATCCGGCTTCCGTCGTAGGGTGCGTCGAGTCATCGAGACGCACCGCACCAGGTCACCGCGACCGCGGCCCGTGGCGTGTCTCGATGACTCGACGCACTTTGTATCTTGCGAAGTGTCCAGATAATCATGTCGCCGGTTCAAAAACCGAACGCATCTCGAGATACTGCTTCCATCCTGCTCCCGCTATGAAAAGCTCGAGTGCCTTGTCCGTGTACCACATGTTATTGTAGAAGGATTCCCCGCCAGTAACGACGTTCCTTCCTAAAACGCCTTTCTTCGCTGATTGTTTCAATTCTCGTTTCATAGCAAGAATGGCCTTCCAGGTTCGTTGGTCAGGTCCAGCAACCTTTGTTACGGCAATGTCGGTCAATAAAACGATGTGCTCCTCACCCAACTCAACCAACCCGCCGGGGCTCACATCGATCCAGCCATTCTCAACGGGATTGATATTATTGAACGCCAAGCTGGACGGAAGGGGCTCCGACGCAGGAAATAGAAAGGCTCGTTTAACCGTACCGCCGGCTAAGCAATCCACTGGGGCGATGAGTTCGGCGTGTTCGTATTTCTCGCCTCGATAGACAAGCATACTGAGTCCGAAACGCTGGCAGATTTTTTCCAGCAATGCCATCAATTCATCGAGAAGGCAGAAAACACTAATACGCGGTGACTTCATATTGAGATTCCCCACCTGTCATACGCTGGATGCCGTGGAACAGACCCAATACAGCGTAGGCAGATCGGTGCTGACTTCAACAGGCACGGATCTGTCAAGCTGCTGCTGACAAGTGTCATCTGTTACAAGTCCACACTTTCGCGAATCCTGGTGCGTCTCGAAGACTCGACGCACCCTACCCAAGGCGTGCACCTCACCCGGCCGGCCAATCGCTCTCCAATTTGAAGCCGAACTTGACGGCGTTGTCGATCCAGCGGAACCAGTTGGGGCGGATGACATAGAACCGCTGGCTGCGGATCAGGTCTTCGACCTCGGTGATGTGCGGGAACTTGTCGAGGTAGACCTTCCAGACCACGGCCCACTCGCCGGCGTCGATCGGGGCGCAGGTGCCGTGGAACTGCACGCCGCGGATCTGCTGCCACATCTTGACCGGCGGGTACACGGTGCCGGACACGTGCGGGTTCTCCGCGAGCAGCTGGCAGTGCAGGCTTTTGGGGTCGG
Source organism: Phycisphaeraceae bacterium (assembly GCA_028282805.1). Taxonomy (GTDB): domain Bacteria; phylum Planctomycetota; class Phycisphaerae; order Phycisphaerales; family Zrk34; genus JANQHD01. The sequence goes on from JANQHD010000030.1 coordinate 98,932, forward strand.
ACACGAAATAGAAGTTGAGGTCCTTGTCGGGCGCGAAGTAGAGGTTGGCCGAGTGGGGCCGGCCGTCGGCGCCGACCGTGGCGAGTGAGAGGGTCGGGATGTCACGCAAACACGGGCGGATCGCCTGTTCGATATCCTCTGTCGATGTCGGCACGGCTCACCTCCCTGCTGCGGCCGCACAACATTGTAAGCGAACTTTACGACGATTCCTAACCGCGACCGCCCGTCGCTCAGCCATCCGTCGGCGCCCAGCCGGCCCGGTTGGGGTTGAGGATCAACATGCTGTCCGAGGCCACGGTGTGCTTCTCGGCCTTGCCGTCGATCGTGTATTCGAGCCACAGGTGGTTGGTGATCTGCGATGGGTTCTCGTCGAACATGCCGTACTCGACGGCGACGGCGAGCGTGTGGTTCTTCACGAGCCGGCGGACCTGTTCGGTGACGTCGACGCGGTTGTCGTTCTCGCCCCACTCGGCCTTGACGATCTCGAGCTTCTTCGGGTTTTCGGGCGCGGCGCGCACGGGCATGCGTTTGATCATGACCCGGTTGAAGCGGGCGTGGCCGGCGAAGAACAGGCGCTGATTCGAGCCGGCGAGGAACGGGTACAGCTCGGCCGCGTGGGGCACGAAGTGGTGGATGCGGGGCTTGAACGCGCCTTGGTAGTCGGTGTCGAGCGAGAAGCGCAGGTCCTCGCCGCGCTTCTCGATGCGCAGCATGTATTGGCGGTGTTCGCGGATGGTGCCGAACGTTTCCGAGGGGATGGCGCGCCCGTACCTGCCGGTGGTTTCGCGCCGGGCGAGGATGAAATCACCGATGCTTTTTTGCTGGAACATCACGGCGGCGAACAGGGCGTTGTTGGGCCGGTAGCCGTCCTTGCGCAGGCCCGGCTCGCCGTCGCCGATGCCGACCCACGCCTGTTGGCCGCCGTATTCACCGGTGGGTTCGCCGTGCGGCTCGAAGACGATGTCGATCTGGAAATCGTCATCCATGTACTGCCCGTCGCGCGTGTGCAGGTACGCGCGGATCACGCCGTCGGGGCTGATGAAGAACGCGCCCGACTCGTCGGCGATGAGGTTGCCGCGCGTGTGGGCGAGGCAGCCGGGGAACGGCCGGCCCTTGACCAGATCGTGCCACGCGCCGTCGGGCGGCGCGGCGGGGCCGGTCAATTCGAGCAAGCCTTTGCCGAGCCACTCGGCGCGCTCGGCTTCGAGGCGCGCGGTTTCCTCGGCCTGCCGCTCGGCCTCACGCCGGGCCTTGCGGTCGGCGAGTTGCTCTTGCGTGAAGGACGGGCCGCGGCCGCCGAAATCGATGTCGCGGAACACAAAGTAGGAACAGCCGCCGATCAGCCCCACGACGCACACAATCCCCGTGGTCTTCAGGCCCTTTTTCATGCCCGGCGTCATCGGCCGGCCGGCGGTGATGATGAGCACGCTGCCGAAGTAGATGCCGATGATGCCGAGGACGATGCCGCCGGTCCACATCATCGCCGAGCCGGATTCCTTGTTGTAGCTCGCGATGGTCAGCCAGACCGCGACGGCACTGACGACCAAGCCGCCGATCAACCAGGCGAGGCCGATGAGGCGCGTCTTGCCGGGCGAGTGGGCGTACTCTTCTTGCTCGTGGGCATCGGGCTCTTGCGGATCAGGGACTTCCGGGGGCGGGGGCGGGACTTGCGGGGGTGGCTGTTCCATGTGGCGCTCCTGCGCGATGTGTGCGACAACATGCGACGAGACGACCGGCGGTCCGACAAACGCCCGCGGGGAGAAAACCCCGGGGCTGTCGGGATTACTTTAACGCCCCACCGCCACCCGGTTCAAGCACCGATCCGTCACAACAGGAGGACAACACCGCACGGCTTAAGAACCCAACACCGCACGGCATTAGAGCCCATTATGCTCAGTAGAAACCATTTGACGGGTCGTGTCTGTTGCGCTCCACTGTTGGGATGAGCAAGGATGCGACCGAGCGGGCGGGCCGGGTGAACCTCTTGC
>JANQHD010000045.1 GCA_028282805.1 Phycisphaeraceae bacterium
ACGTGGCAGGAAGGCGACTTCAACTACGACGGCGTGGTGTCGCTGGGCGACCTGAACTTCATCGGTACCAACTTCGGCAAGACCATCCCGACGGCCCCCGGAAGCCCCGCGGCCCCGGCGGTGCCGGAACCGGCGAGCCTGATGTTGCTGGGTATGGGCGCGTTGGCGCTAAGCCGCAAGCGGCGTGGTTAACTGGATGCCCTCCGAGGCGTGCCATTAAGCATGACCTCTTTCCCCTGCGTCGGTTCACCGCCGGCGCAGGGGGTTTCCGCAAACGGTTGTGGTGGAAAAGAGTGGGATCGACTTGATAGACCAGAACAAAGGACGCAACACATGTACCATCGACACGTAATCTCGGCACGGTGTGGCAGGGGTTCAGCATTCACGCTCGTGGAACTGCTGGTGGTGATCGCGATCATCGCGTTGTTGCTGAGCATTCTCCTGCCTGCGATCAGCAAGGCCAAGGAGCTGGCGACCCGGTCGGTCTGCGGCGCGAACAACCGTTCGCTGGTCCAGGCGTCGGTCATGATCGCCGACGAGCGCGACGGGCGTTTCATGGCCTCGCAGCGCGACATCGAGCGCGTGCCCGATGCTTTCCGCCGCGGGTATCGCAACGACAACGACTTGAACGACCACATCTCGCACATCAACAGCTACATGTACGAGGCGTTGCGCGAGGCGGACTTGGAGTTCGAGGTGTTCAACTGCCCCAACCGCAAGGGGCGCGACGACATCACCAACTTCGACTTGGCGTATAAGTCCGGCGCCAAACAAGACCCGGATAACTACGAGGGGATCAACCGCGCCCGGCTGGGCTACTACTACATGGCCGGACGCCCGAAGTGGCGGAACATCCCCGGCAAGACGAACGAGGCCTACCCCGCGATCAACCGGAAGGGTGGGGGCGCATGGATCAAGCCCCAGCGGACGTCGCAGGAAGGCGTGCTCGTGCTCGCCTCGGACCTCAACGAGAAAGGCACCGGCAACCCCAAGCCCAGGCACAGCTCCTTCGCGCACGGACCCAGCGGGTTGATCTACCTGGAAGGCGCGATCCCCATGACGGACCCCGACAACGAAGCGGTCGGCGGCAACACCGGCTTCATGGACGGCTCGGTGATCTTCCAGAAGAAGCGCGACCTGCTCGAATACAGCGTCCTCTGGCAGGCGAGCGACACGTTCGGCGGCTGGTGGTCGAAGGACGGCAGCACGCGTCTCGGCACCGGCGACGATGACGGTGGCGGCGACGATGATGACCCGCCGGTCTTCTGATCGGCTCGATGCTTCGCGGGGCGTGACGCGGCGATCCGTTGTTGGCGGCACTTCGCGCCGGTTCAACACACACGCATACGGATGGCGAGTATCACGCGGAGTTGGTGTAGAATGGCGGCGCGTGTGGTGCGAATTGTACTGTTGGAGGTCGATCATTGAATAACCACCGGATCGTTGTTCGCCTGTGCTGGGCGTTGGTGTTGTGTGTATGTGGTGTCGCGTGCGCAGCGGATAAGCCGAACATCATCTACATATTGGCCGACGACCTCGGCTACGGTGAGCTCGGCTGCATGGGGCAGAAAAAAATCCTCACGCCCAACCTCGACCGGATGGCGAGCGAGGGCTTGCTCTTCACACGGCACTACGCGGGCGGGCCGGTGTGCGGGCCGTCGCGCGCCTGTTTGATGACCGGCATGAGCCAGGCGATCGGTTTCATCAAGGGCAACCCCGGCGGCGACTGGCGCAAAGAGAACCTGCGCCCGCAGGACGTAACCATCGCTGAAAAACTCAAAGCGGCCGGCTACGACACGGTGTGCTTCGGCAAGTGGGGGCTCGGGCCGCAGGGGCGATCGGGTTACGCGACGGAGCAGGGTTTCGACCACTTCGTCGGCTACGACACGCACGTCGCGGCCCACAACTACTACCCCAAGCAGCTCTGTCAAGACGACGGCAAACTCGACTTGGCCAAGGGCACGTACAGCCACGACGTGTTCACGCGTTTGGCACTTGAGTACGTGGGGCGCGAGCACGAGCGGCCGTTCTTTTTGTACCTGGCGTACACGATCCCGCACAGCCCGTTCAACCCGCCCGACCTGGCGCCGTACGCGGACAAGGATTGGCCCACAACCTACAAGCGTTACGCGGCGATGATCACGCGCATGGACCGCGACATCGGCAGGCTACTCGAATTGCTCGAAGAGAAAGGCCTCGCGGCGAACACGCTCGTCATCTTCACCAGCGACAACGGTCCGCAGTCGAGCTACGGCAAGGGCCCCAACGCGATGACCGAGTTCTTCGACAGCAACGGCCCGCTGCGAGGGATCAAGCGCGATGTGCTGGAGGGGGGCGTGCGCGTGCCGATGATCGCCTGGCAGCCGGGCACGGTCCGCCCGGGGCGCAGCGATCACGTGTCCGGGTTCCAGGACATGATGCCGACGTTCTGCGAGCTGGCCGGGGTCGAACCGCCGAAGGGGATCGATGGCATCTCGATCGTGCCCACGCTGCGCAACAAGCCGGCCGAGCAAAAGCGGCACGACATGCTCTACTGGGAGTTCATCCGCATGCTGCCCAACGGGACCGCGGGGGGGCGGCAGGGCGTGTTGTACGTCGAAGAGAACGTCAAGGCCGTCCGCTACGGCACGAAGGGCTCGCTGATGCTGTACGACCTCGACGATGATCTCGACGAAAGCGAGGACATCGCCGACCGCGCTTCCGCCCTGACGCGCAGGCTCGAGCGCTACCTCAACGAAGCGCGCACCGAGAGCGAGCTGTGGCCGCACGAGATGCTGGTCGAGGGGTGGGCGCCGGGCAAGGGCGGATGACGATGACCAGGATCGAGCTTCTATGAAAAAGATAACGATCGTTGTGCTCGCGTCGCTGATGCTGAGTGCGTGCACGTACGCCAAGTCGTCGGCTGAGCGCCGGCTCACCAACGCGGGGGTTCGGACGTCCGACAAACAACTGCAAGTCTGGACCGGCGCATGCTCGGCGACATGGCGGCGGACCGACCACGGCCTGGCCCTGTCGGGCATCGGCGCGCCGGGTGGGCGGTCGTGGGCGTTCGAGAACGGCCCACCGGCGGACTGGCACGTCCCCGGCGTCACCGAGGGGCCGGCGGAGCTGGTCGCGCTGACCACGGGCGAGCACGACGACGCCGGCTTCACGCACAAGCACCTGCAAGTCGTCGCCGAGTATCGTTACCCGCAGACGCACACGCGCGTGCGCTACCACATCTGGGCGTACCCGGGCGCGCCGGGCCTGCGGGCGCAGCTCTGGTTGAAGGCCGACGAGGGGTTCGAGCCCGCCGACCAGAACGCGGAAGCCTCGCTGCTCACGCTGCCGGTGAAGACCGCGGATGTCGAGCGCCACGCGGCGACGTACAGCAAGTTCAACTCGGCGCGCGCCGGCCGGTTCGAGCAGTTCCCCATGATGAAGCGGGTCGTGGTGCGTGGCGCGCCCGCCGAAACCGAGCGCCACGACAAGGCGGCGCTGCTCAAGCTGGCCGGGTCGGGCTCGGCGCTGGTGCTCGTCAAGGAGAGCCCGGCCGTCGACAGCCCGGTGCGTACCGACTCGAAGCTGCTCAAGAACATGGCCAAGCGGGGCTGGAGCCCGTACCGCATCGGCGGCTTCGAGGTGACCGCGGGCCGCGTGTCCGTGACCGGCGCGGGCATCGCCGGCGGTGACCTGAGCGCCGACGAGTGGCGGCAGGCGTACGCGACGTGGCTGGTGGTCGCCGGGCCCGGCGACACCGCGGCGCAGCGCGCGATCAAGTCGTTCGACCGCCACCGCTACCCTTTTGTGCCGAAGCGCGACTGGTACATCGGCGCCAACAACTGGGGCTCGACGCCGAACGCCAAGCTCGGGCAGATATCGTCGAAAGAACCGAGCATGCTCAAGGAGATCGAAGCCGCGGGTGAGATGGGCATCGAGATGGTGCAGATCGACGACGGCTGGCAGAAGGGCACGCACACGTCCGAGCTCGACCCCGAGGCGTACCCGCAGCGCTGGGAGAACGTCAAGGCGCTCGCAAAGGCGCGCGGCGTGGAGCTCGGGCTCTGGCAGGGCTGGCCGCAGCAGGTCGACATCCCGCAGCTCATCGCCGAGCTCAACGACGGGGATTTCGCGGCCGTGAAGCTCGACTTCTACAACACCTCCACGTTCGATCGCCTCCAGCGCATGCGCGACATCGCGCGACAGATCCACCGCGAGGTCAAGCACCCGATCGTGATCAACTGGGACATCACCGGCACGCAGTCGAAAGACCACGGCTTCTTCTACGGCCGGGAGTACGGCAACCTGTGGTACGAGAACCAGAAACAGCACCCGCCCGACCACGTGCTGTATTTCCCGTGGCGCGTGCTGCGGGACGCGTGGGAGATCGCCCACTACGTCAACCTCGACCAGGTCCAGGTGCCGATCCAGAACCCCGACCGCACGTACGCCGAGCCCAGCGACGCGCCGCGGCATTCGCAGGGCTACTGCGTGGCGATCGGGCTGATGGGTTCGCCGAACTTTTTCCAGGAACTGAAATACCTCACGCCCGAGGCACGGAAGGAGATCAAGGCGCTGCTCGACGTGTACAAACGCGCACGGCCGGACATGGCCAAGGGTTTGACCTACCCCATCGGCGACCGCCCCGACAACGCCTCGTGGACCGGTTTCCAGAACCACGATGAAGCCACGGGGGTCAGCCACCTGCTCATCTTCCGGGAACGGCTGAACAAGGAGTCGCTCGCGCGTGTGAAGCTGCGCTTCTACCCACCCAATACGTCGCTGGTGATCACCGACCTGATCACCGGTCACACCTCGACGCTCGCCGTCGACTCAAAGGGGCAGGTGACGTTCACGATCCGAGAAGCGCCCGGGTTCTTGTTCCTGAAGTCTGAATCGTCGCTGGCCTTCCCCTGAAACCATGATCCAGGTCTTATCAGAGAATCCATCCGGGCGATTTGTCCGGGAGGGGGTTCCTCGATGAAGAAGCGTGCCGACGAGAAGCCGTTGACGCGACGGACCATCGACCTGGCGTGGATGTTCGGGCGTTATGGTTATCGCCGGATCACGGCTCAGACGGTTCGTTCATCACAAGGATGCGCGTCTGGTCCTGCAGGTGCACCAGGGATGACAAGACGATCGTGATTTCTTTTCGATCAGCGGAGAGCTGGACGCTGTCCAACATGTTCGGCTCGTATTGATCGCCGAACTCCAGGCCTCTTGATGGGCTGGCCACATCGTCTGGGTAAACGTATTCCGTCTCAGGGTGCCCGAATAATGCATCGGTTTGATGCAGAACGCCTGTTGTCTTGATCAGGCCAATGATCGGTTGCTGAAATCGCAGTGTGAAGCGGACCTTCTGGTTGACATCCGTCCCGTCCGCCGGGTCGTAATGCACCAGATAGCTCGTAACCGTAGCGTCTTCCGGCGGGTGGTCTGGCGCCGTAGCTTGTTTTGCGTTTTCGCCGGGGCCGGAAACCAGTGGTACCCCATGGGCGCGTAGTTCGTTGATGGGGATGTCCTCGCGTTCCCTGATCAAGTACGCCCGGTTCCGTCGTTCGAGCACGTTCATGCTGATGCGCGGCGGCGCCTTGCGTAGCAAATCGATCTGGCCCTGTATGCCGGGGCGGTTCCGCGCGTCCTTCATCGTACGCACAAACCGGTCGAGCGAGTTGGCGGGCAGGTCCTGCCGCGCCAGCCAGCCCGCGCTGTTGGCGCGGCAGGCTTGGTCGGCGTTGACCAGGAGCGACTGCTTCGTGTTGCCTTGCGGGTCGTCCGTGCGCATCTGGACGCTGCCGTCGTAGACCTCGATCTCGGACTCGCCGTTCGCGAGCACCTCGACGCCGAACTCCGTGCCCAGGTCTGTGATGATCGAGCTTGGGGTGGTCACTTCGATGAACTGCGACTCGTACGGGAGCCTTGCCGCGAGCTTGCCGGTGTCGAGTTGGACGTGGCTGGGTCCGAGGAAGACGAGGTCCGCCGGCCCCTCAACGACGAGCCTGGCACCATCGGCCATGATGATCTGTGCGTAGCCCGAGCGTAACGACAGCGGGCCACGCATGATCTCACCGTTTTGGCCGATGACAGGCCGGTCGCCATCCCATTCAACTCCAACGGTATCGTCTAGGCGTGCGACGACGATGCCCGCTTGGTTGTATACCGATTGAATCACGAATAAGGCCGCCAACCCGACGAGGACGACCGCCGCTACAAGTCGGCTGAGCCTTATCCCGCTTTGCGGGCGATCCGATTCCCTGCGGTGCACACTGAAGCCGCCCAGCTTGAACACGGTCTCGGCCTTGGCGTGGTCGTTCTGTTCGGTTGTTCTCGAGTCGACTTGGCGTCTTGGGTTCACGTCTTCTGGCGGCAGCGCGGGCAGGTCGGGCAGCTCGGTCGATACCTCCAGCTCAAAGCCGTAATTGGTATCGAGTTCCGATTTGATGTCGGCGACATCCAGCTTGAACATCGGGTAACGCAGCCGACCGTGCACCATGGCCTGCTGGGCGAACACGCGGCGGTGGCGTTCGTCTTCGTACAACCACTGGCGCAAACGATCCACCTGTTCCTGGGTCGCCTCGCCGTCGAGGTACAAGCTGATGATCGTTTCGTATTCTTCCATGGTTAGCCCGTCTCGGCGACCATCTTGGTCTTGATGCAATCACGCAGCACCTTGCGGATCCGGCACATCGTGATGTTGACGGCGTTACGCGATACGCCCGTTTCCTCGGCGATCTGCGAGGGCGTCTTGTTCCGCATGTACCGCAGCTCTAATAGTTTACGCCCCTTGGGCATCAGTCCCTGCACGCACTCGTAGAGCAAGTCCAGGAAAGCGTTGGATTCGCGGTTCATGCTCACGTACACCGGCTCGAACAGCTCGAGCAGTTCGGGTTCGAACAGGTGCACCTCGTTGCGACGCTTGCGCTGATAATCGATGACCTTGTTCCTGGCGATCACGAGCACCCAAGGCAGGAAGCTGCGACTTCGGTCGAAGGATTCGAAGTGCTTCGACACCGCAACGGCGATCTCCTGCACGATGTCGTCGACATCGCTGAAGTTGTGCACGCAGCCCGCGACGTAGGAATACAAGGCGGGTTGGGCCTTGCCCCACAGCACGGTCAGCTCAGACACCCATTCTTCCTGTGCACGATCCATTGGCTGCGACCACCGCCTCGAGAACTAACCACTCGTGGATTGACAACATCGGCCCGATCGGTTGTGGGCGTTATGCACGACGCTCGCCCCTAATCCCATACACACATCCTGCTCTATTAGTACGGCGGTCCGTGGCCATGATTTCATGCGATCGGCACATTTTAACCGCCCACATCAATCACGCCGCCCATGTGATACGAGCTTATTGTTTACAACAGACGGGTGTCTTCACACCAGTGTCAACGGATAACACCCAATTTCGGCGTCGTTAAGGGTTTAACACCTTGCGCCACGCGCAGCACCTTGTGCAATTCGCGAATCGGCGGAAAGCGGTTTTTGGGGCTCCCGTACTAACTGCTGGCGGGGACTCCGCCGCTTTGCTCATTCTCTGTCTCGTTCATATCCGGCGAGACCTGCACGCGAGGCAAACCATGTCGACCGATCCAAGCAAGCTTCCCTGTTCCACCGGCCGAAACGGTCGCGGCTTCACGCTGGTCGAATTGCTCGTGGTCATCGCGATCATCGCGCTGCTGCTGGCGATCCTGCTGCCGGCGATCAGCAAGGCCAAGGAACTCGCTTCGCGGGTGGTGTGCGGTTCGAACCTCCGCTCCTTGGGGCAGACGCAGGTCATCCTCGCCGATGAACGCGACGGCATTTTCTTCCCCGCCACCCGCACGATCTATCGCGAACCCGACAGGCTCAGGTCGATCCGAACCATCAGCGCTCCCGTCGACCACCTGTCGTGGGTGAACTGCTTCTACTACCAGGAACTGCGCGAGTCGGGCGTCGAGCTGGAGCAATTCAACTGCCCCAACCGCAAGGGGCGCGAGGACGTCACGAACTTCAAGATCACCAACAAAAGCGGCAACCCGCTCACGAACGTCGATGAAGACGAATACGACAAGATCGACATGGCCCGGATGGGGTACTACCTCATGGGCGGCAGGCGGATGTGGAGAGACAACAACGGGGACAAGGCGATCGACTTGGATAACACCAATTTCACCTTCCTGCCGGTCACGGGTGATAGCGAATACGGGAAGGGGGGGGCGTGGGTTGTTCCTGAGAAGATGGGGCAAGAGGGCTTCTTGCCTTTGTCGGCGGACCTGAACGAGCAGAGCACGGATAAGCCCGACAACCACTCCTCGTATTCGCACGCGGGGAGCGGCCTGGCCTACATCGACGGTAACGAGCGTATGGAAGAGACGGACGCGGTCGGCGGCAACACCGGCTTCCTCGACGGCTCCGTGGTCTTTGAGAAGACGCGCGACCTGCGGGCATACCGGGTGACACGCGCCGGCAACGGCACGTGGTCGGACGGCAACCAGATCTTCGGGTGGTTTTCCAAAGAAGCCAACATCGCCGAGGGCGAGCAAGACGGCGACACCGGAGGCGGAACAGATGACCCGGTGTTTTAAGTGAAATCGTGCCGCTCCGGCCGTGGGGATGAACGGCTGGAGGTGGTTAGCGTGCGGTAGAACTCATGATGCATATCCACGGTCGCGCCTGTCATCGCGATCGCCAACTAACGGAGGGTAAGACCTTGAAGTGGACGAATAGAAACCGACTGTTCGCGTTATCTTGCGGCTCGTTGATCGGTTGCCTGGGCTTGTTCGGTCCTGCCGTCGGCACCGCCGAAGCTCAGTTGTTTACCGACAACTTCGATCGCGCGGACACCACCGACATCAACGTCGGCGCCCCGACCGGCCAAACAGGCAGCCTGCTGCCGTTGAGCTGGGTCGAGAACTTCGAGGGCTCCGGCACCGGAAGCATCCAGCTCCTGTCCAACCAGTTGCAGGTCGCCACCGGCGCCGGCATGAGCAGCATGTACCTGGACCACAACTTCAACGACGCGGCGATCACGACCGCCGGCGGTTTCTCGGTCACCCTCGACGTGCTGAATATCAACGGGGCGGGCGACCTGGGCGACCGGTTCGGTGGGTACGGCGTGGGCATGACCATGGCCGAAGCCAATGCCGCGGGGGACATCCAGGACAGTTCGCCTTTTGGCGCGCTGCGCGGCGCGGTCAGCGGACAGAATCCCGTCGGAACCCCGGTAGCCGACCTGTTCGTCGACATCGCCCTCGACAACAACCTGCGCATCTGGAACAACGGCACGGTCTTGCAGACCATCGATATCGGCGCGGCGACCGGCACCATCCGGACCGACTTCACGGTCACCGATTTCAATGCCGGCTCGCTAGTCCTGGCCGAGGTCTACGTGGATGGAAACCGCCAGGCCATCCAGGACTTCAAGTGGGATCACACCAACGGCAACTACCTGGGTGTCTCGGGCCGGGCGAATACCTCGGTCACGCTCGACAACTTCGGTGTCGATACCTTCGCGGGCTCCAACATCAACCAATGGCAGACCGACGCGGATAGCAACTGGAACAGCGCCGCCAACTGGACCGCCGGCTCGGTGCCCAACGGACCTGGCGCCGAAGCTATGTTCGGTGGCGCGGCCATCTCGACCGATCGCACGGTCACCGTTGATGCCGCGATCGAAGTGGACACCGTGATCTTCACCGCCGGCTCCGGCCAGTACACCATCGCCGACGACACGGTCAACAGCTTGACTCTTTCTGGAAACGCTGACCTACAGGTCTCCGGTACCCATGAAATCGCCGCCACGATCTCCGGTTCCGCCGGCCTGAACAAGAACCTCAGCGGCACGCTGATATTATCCGGCAGCAACACCTACACCGGCACGACCAACGTCAACGCCGGCGGCCTGTCGATCGCCAGCGCCACGGCGGTTCCCCTTGCTTCGACCGTGAACATCGCGGCCGGGGCCGAGGTCGTTTTCGATGGCGACGGCGCGGGCGGCGGTGTATCAGGGACGATCGCCAACACCTTCTCGGGTGACGGCGCCATCGTGTTGAGCGCCCAACGCACCACCGAGAACCTGACCCTCACGGGCAACAACAGCGGCTTCAACGGGCTGATCGACGTCAACGACACGGGCGGGGCCACGACCGGCGCGCTGATCGCCGGGGCGGACAACGCGTTCGGCTCGGCCACCGCGACCGTCGACGTCCGGGGCAGTTTCTCCTCCACTGAGATCGCCGGCGGCGTCACGCTG
>JANQHD010000001.1 GCA_028282805.1 Phycisphaeraceae bacterium
ACGTTCGACCACGACGCGATCAGCGGCGTGGCGCTTGACGCTTCGAGCTCGCTGGCGGTGCTTTACGAGGGCAACGACGTGCGGCTTTTCGCGACGTACCACGGTGACGCGAACGGCGACGGGACGGTGAGCCTGGCGGACCTGAACGCTTTGGGCGCGAACTTCGGTGCGACGGGCGCGACTTGGCAGACGGGCGACTTCAACTACGACGGCGAGGTGAGCCTGTTGGACTTGAACGCGTTGGGTGCGAACTTCGGTCAATCGGTGCCCGCGTCGCCCGCGGTGCCGGAGCCGGCGGGCGTGGCGCTGCTGGGGCTGGGGGCGTTGGTTTTCACCAGGCGACGCTGAACGCGTCGCCACGACAGCGGGTGATGAGGGCATGAACAGAGCGTTACTCTTCGCGGTGGCTTTGGTGTGTTGCCCGGGCGTTGCCGATCGGTCGGCGGGGCAGGTGTCGCAGCCGAACGTGTTGTTCATACTGGCCGACGACCTGGGCTACGGCGACATGGGGGTGACGGGCCAGGCGGCGCGGAAGGCGGCGGGGTTGCCGTACCTGGAGACGCCGAACATCGACCGGCTGGCGAACGAGGGGGTTTCGTTCACGCAGATGTACTCGACGCCGATGTGCAAGTCGACGCGGTCGACGCTGTACACGGGTTTCCACCAGGGCCATTCGTTCGGCGACCGCAACTCGGGTGGTCAGAACCGCATCCGCACGGGCACGGAGGACATGACGTACGCGCAGGTGTTGGAGCCGAGCGATTACACGACGGGCATGTTCGGCAAGTGGCACCAGTCGGACGCGGGCGGCAGTTCGGTCGGCACGCCGGGGCACCGGCCGATCGAGAAGGGCTTCGACGACATGCTGCTGCTGGCGGGGCAGTACCACACGCCGACGATGGTCGACGACGACGGGATGGGCAACGTGTCGAAGATCACGATCCCGGAGGAGTCGCCGGGCGTGCCGCGGTTTTCGCAGGAGATCGTCACGGAGCACACGATCGACTTCATGCAGGGCGCGGTGGCCAACGGCGACCCGTTCGTGGCGCACATCAACTACTTTTTGGTGCACCGCGAGCTGGACCTGCCGCAGCGGCCGTACCCGTCGTTCAACGACCCGAGCTGGCCGATCGCCGAGCAGAACTACGCGCGCGGTATTCATTTGCTGGACCAGGAGGTCGGCAAGCTGCTGGACTACCTCGACGACCCCAACGGCGACGGCGATCCGTCGGACTCGATGACGGACAACACGGTCGTGATCTTCGCGTCGGACAACGGCAACCAGACGAAGGAGGGCCACAGCGCCGAGTTTTTTGATTCGAACTCGATCTACCGCGGTTTCAAGTTCCGCTCGCTGGAGGGTGGGGTAAGGACGCCGTTCTTCGTGCGGTGGGAGGGGCAGATCGCGCCCGGCACGGTCAACGACACGCACGTGGGCACGTACGCGGACCTGCTGCCGACCTTCGCCGAGATGGCCGGGCAGGACGTGCCGATCGGCCTCGACGGTAAGTCGATGTGGAAGACGCTGAGCAACACCGGCACGAGCGAGGGCACGGAGTTGCAGGCGTGGCACTCGTTCAACGACGGCTCGTGGGCGATCCGCCTCGGCGACTGGAAGCTGTACAGCAAGAACGGGCTTTTTGTTTACAACCTGGCGGCGGACCCGTCGGAGTCGACGGACCTGGCGGCGAGCCGGCCGGACATCCTCAACGCTTTGAACCAGCTTCGGCTCGACGAGGGGCTGGGGCGCGATGCGAACCTGTCGGCCAGCGCGGGCAACACGTACTTCACGCAGTACAAGCGGTGGGCGCCGGCCGGCGGGTCGGACGACTTCGGCGACGCGGCCAACTGGTCGGGGGGCACGGCCAACGGCTACGCCGACGGCAGCGCACCCGAGGCGCTGAACTGGAACACCGGCCCGGCCGACAACTGGCTGGCCACGGTGAACAACACGACCGGCTCGGCGCTGGTCGCCGAGATGGCCGTCAGCCGCAAGGTGCTGGCGATGGAGGTGCGTGGCGACGGCGCCGGCATGACCGTGCGTGCGCAGCCCAACACCGAGCTGTCGGCGCGCAACGGCGTGCGCATCAGCGCCGGCGGGCGGGTGCACTTGGAGCGCGCGGACCTGATGACCAACCGCGAGGTCGACATACGGCCCGGCGGCACGCTCACCGGCGACGGCGTGATCAAGGGGCAGGCGGCGTTGGTTGCGGGCATCGCCGAGTTCGACGGGCTGCTCGAGGCGCACGTGATCAACCACGGCACGGTTGCGCCGGGTCAGCCCGACGACCTGTCGCCGATCGTGTCGGGCGGGCCGTTCGCGCCGCCGACGGAGGTGTTCAAGGCGGACTTCGACGACCGTGTGCCGCAGGTGTTTGGCAGCAACACCGCGGCGCTGAACAACGCCAAGGACCACCTCAACGCCGAGGCCGGTCTGGTTGGAAGCTGGATATTCACCAGCAAGCCGACCGGCACGGCGGAGCTGATCGATTCGAGCCCGTCGGGCGATGTGGGTTTCATCATCGACGAGCAGGTGTCGAACACGAGCGACATCACGCGGTGGGATGCGGTGTTCACGCAGCCTGTGCCGATCGGGGCCGACACGGAAGTGAAGCTGGACCTGCTGTGGGGCCGGACACGATCGGGCGCGATGGAGCACCGGTTGCTCGGCATGGACAACGCCGGCGGCGGCAACGCGGTGTCGGACCGGGTGTTTATGTTGGAGTGGGGTGACGAGGCGGGCGTGAACCCCGACGAGCTGAAGCTGGTCATCGGCGCGACGACGATCGACCTCGGCGGTTTCTTTGTGGGTGGGGGTGTGCTCGACCCGGCCGGGCCGTGGGACGACAGCGACTTGTTGCGCGTCGAGATCACGATGGACGCGTCGGGCATGGACATCACCGTGAGCGACGACGTGCACAGCAACACGGTTAACGACATACCGCTGACCGGTTCGCTCGAGCCGTTGAACCGTTTGCGTTGGACGGCCGGCAGCGACGGCATACAGGGTTATGCGCTCGACGATTTGTTGGTGACGACGGGCACGATCGAGCAGCCGCCCCTGCCGGTGTTGGACGAACTGGGCATACTGACCGTCGAGGGCGACTACACGCAGGGCGCGGGGGGCGCGCTCGAGCTGCAACTGGCGGGCACGGACCAGGCGGACCCGCTCAACCCGCAGCACGACCAGCTCGTTGTCACGGGCTCGGCAGAACTCGGCGGGTCGCTGGCGATCGACCAGGTCAACGAGCCGGCGCTCGGCGACGCGTTTGTGGCGCTGTCGTCGGACACGCTGGCCGGCGCGTTCGATCAAACGCAGGTCACCGGCACGGCGTTGACGGACCCCGCGACCGCGCTGGCGGTGCTTTACGAAGACACCGCAGATGCCGATGCGCTGGTCGACCGTGTGCGCCTGCTTGCGACGTACAAGGGCGACGCCAACGGGGACGGGGTGGTGTCGTTGGTCGACCTGAACGCGCTGGGCGCGGGCTTCGGCCAAGCGGGCACGTGGCAGAACGGCGACTTCAACTACGACGGCGTGGTGTCGCTGGCGGACCTCAATGACTTAGGCAGTAACTTTGGCAGCTCGATCACCGCCCCCGGAACCCCCGGAACCCCCGGCAACCCCGGAACGTCCAGCAACCCCGGGTCACCGGCGGTGCCCGAGCCGAGCGTGTTTGTGATGAGTTTGTTTGTGGGTTTGGCCGTGTTGAACCGGCGTAAAGGAACAAAATGAAACGATCGTGTGATGCGTACGTGAACCTGTTCGCGTTGGTGTTGGTTGTGATGGGTGTGGCGGGGGTTGGTTGGGCCGATGCGCCGCGACCGAACATCGTGTACATCTTTGCCGACGACATGGGCTGGGGCACGGGCGGTTTTAACAACCCGACCTCGCTGATCCAGACGCCGCACCTCGACCAGCTCGCGGCCGACGGCATCAACTTCACGCGCTCGTACTCGGCGACGGTGTGCTCGCCGAGCCGGGGCATGTTGCGCACGGGGTTCCACACGGGCAACGGCTTCAACGACCGCAACGGCGATATCGGCTCGGGCATCCGCGATGAAGACGTGACCGTCGCCGAGGTGCTCAAGGCGTCGGGTTACAAGACCAGCGCGTGGGGCAAGTGGGGGTGGGGCGGCAGCAGCGGCAGCGGCGCGCTGCGGCCGAACCCGACCGTGTCCAACGCGACGACGCTGCCGCAGAACCAGGGCGTCGACACGTTCTACGGCTACCTCAGCCACGGCCGGGCACACTCGTACCAGGTCGATTCGCTTTGGACGACGACCGAACCGTTCGACGACAACGGCAACGGCGTCGACGAGGTCGGCGAGAAGTACCAGCCGACGCAAGACAGCGGCCTGTGGCTGGAGAAGACCGGCAACAACTCGGCCAACACCCACGCCAACTACACGCACGACCTGATCGGGCTGAAGGCCGAGCAGTACATCCGCGACAACGCCGGCGGGCCCGAGCCGTTGTTCATGTCGGTCGACTTCACGATCCCGCACTTCGACCTCGACGAGATTACCAACACCAACGCGCTGGTGAACCTCAAGGGCCAGACGATCGCGCCGGCGGGGCTGGGCGTGTACCAGAGCCACCCGACGATGAACGACAAGGAAGAGAAGTTCGCGGCGATGATCACGCGCATGGACGCAAGCATCGGCTCGCTGATCGACCGCCTCGACGACCCCGACGGCGACGGCGATACGTCCGACAGCGTGCTCGCGAACACGCTGATTCTGTTCTCGTCGGACAACGGCCCGACGCCCGAAGACGGCCTGGGCAACTCGGGGATCAACAACCTCGACCTGGCGGCGGGGCTGCGCGGCGGCAAGCGCGACCTGTTCGAGGGCGGCATCCGTGCGCCGTTGCTCGTGCGGTGGGACGCGGCGATCGAGCCGACGCGGCGCGGCGCCAGCGACCAGGCGGCGACCGACCTGGCCGACTTCATGGCCACCGCCGCGGAGCTGGCGGGCGCCGAGGCGCCGGTCGGCGTTGACGGCGTGTCGATCGTGCCGCTGCTCACCGGCGAGGGCACGCAGCGCGCCGGCAAAGTGGTGATCTCCGAAAACTTCGCCAACAGCAACACCGGCAACAAACGCAGCAACTGGACGATCATCCGCGGCGACCAGAAGCTCATCAAGTTCAACGACGGCACCTTCGGCCTGTACGACCTGGCCACCGACCACACCGAGAGCAACCCGCTCGACCTCGGCGTGCCGGCGAACCTGGCGCTGAAGGAAGAGCTCGAAGCGATCGCGCTGGCCGAGGGCGTGGGCCAGGCCAACAGCTATCACGTGCTGCACCGCACGTGGACCGGCGCCGACGGCAAGCTCGACGACGGCGCAAACTGGTCGTCGGGCGATGCGCCGGCGCAGACGTGGTCGGCGGTGATGGACAACGCCTCGGCCACGCCGCGGGTCGCGGACATGGACGGCGACGTCAACACGCTCGGCTTCGAGGTGCGCGGCACCGGCGCGCTGCAAACGGCGCGCGTGAACACGGGCCTGACGCTGGCCGGCCGCAATGAGGTGCGCATTTCAAACGGGGGGCGGGTCAACCTCGACGACGGCACGCTCGACACGTTCCGCTGGGTCGACGTGCGTTCGGGCGGGCAGCTCACGGGCCACGGCCAGGTCAACGGCGATCTGTACAACGCGGGCACGATCGCGCCGGGGCTGCCCGGCGACCTGCCGCAGCCGGCGACCCCGCCCCCGCCGCCCGACCCGGTCGACCCGCCCGTCGGCGTGGACACGGGCCTGGTCACCGCGATCGAGTTCGACTTCACGGGCATCCAGGACGACGCACCGCTCACGCAGACCTCGACGCTGAACCCGTGGGCCACGGTCGCGCACGGCCTGGACTTCGGCCCGGGCCTGGGGCCGCGCCACCCCACCAAACCAGGCAGCACCGACGCGGGCGACGAGTTCAACTTCAACGGCCACTCCAACGGCGCATCGATCGCCAACGCGATCAGCAACAACGATTACATCACCTACACCATCGAGCCGGTGTACGGCATCGAGGTGCTGGTCGATGAGCTGAGCTTCACGATCTGGCGCAACGGCGCGAACGCCGCGCGCACGTTCGGCATCATGACCAGCGTCGACGGGTTCGCCGCGGGCGATGAGCTGTTTACCTCGCCCACCTACGCCACCAGCGACACCGCCACGCACGTGCTGACCGGCCAGTACGCCGGCGGTCAGTGGGTGAGCGACGAGGTCGAGGTGCGGCTGTACGGCTGGAACGCCAACAGCACCAGCGGCAACACGCACCTCAATGCCGTGTCGATGACCGCCAGTTTCCGTTCGATGGCGGTGGCGCCGAACACGGCGGTCGTGTTCGACTTCGCCGGCGTGCAGGACGACGCGCCGCTGAGCGCGACCTCCACCCTCGACAGCGCCCACGTCAACCTCACCCACGGCCTCGACTTCGGGTCGGGCGTCGTGGCC
>JANQHD010000014.1 GCA_028282805.1 Phycisphaeraceae bacterium
TCGGCAATCGGCAATCGGCAATCGGCAATCGGCAATCGGCAATCGGCAATCGGCAATCGGCAATCGGCAATCGGCAATCGGCAATCGGCAATCGAGCGCGCTAAGCCGCGAGCGGCGGGTGGCCGTGATACGCAAACAGCCCATGGCCCGGGGGCCATGGGCTGACATTGCTCGGTCGCGTCTCTCTACTACACCAACTCACAGAGCAGCCGCGACCCCGCTGCTTCACGGCTTGCATTATACCTCACGCTTTGCCCTCTTGACGCTTCATTCCGCCAAATCCGTGCTGAATCACCAAGCCCACCACGGCCGGCACGATCACCAGCAGGGGCATGACCAGCGGGTTGGCCTTCAGCGAATCGGCCACAGCTTGTTGCATGCTCTCGATTTGCAGCAACAGGGCCACGATGCCCAGCACCGCCAGCACCGACCCCGAAAAGCTGGTAAACACCACCACGGACACCTCAAAAAGGATGAAGCTGAGCATGCCAAAGAGGATCAAACCCATCAAAGCCCCGGCCCAATAGGCGTCGGGCGGCAGGTTCATCGCGCCGGAATTGTTAACCTGGGAAGCGATCGCCGTCCAACAGTTGGCCCCGATGAACGCCCCGGCCAGCCCGCCGCACGCCGAGACCGCGAACTTCATGAACGGCCAGGCCACCACCGCCAGCAGCACCCCCAGCGCCCCGGCGACGACCACGGCGTTGTCGATCTGGGCCCCGAGCTGCCGGCCGACCACCACGCCCAAGCCCGCCGCGACCAGCAGCACGATCCACTTGTACAGCTTGTAGCCCTGCAAGATGCTCACCAGCCCGACCGCCACGAGGATCGCAGCCACGACCCAGCTGAGCTGGCTGAGCATCTCCACCAGTTGGTCGGGGTGGGCCAGGGCGTCGAACCGGCTGAAGATCTCGGGCAACGACGAAGCGCTCTGTTCGCTCGTCTGTGTCTCTTGCCCGCCGCTCTGCGCAAGGATGGTGAACATGATGGCGACTCTCCTTTATCGGGCCTTGCCGATGGGCCCGCCCACGCGCGCGGCCACGCGGGCCGCGAAACGGGCCAAACTTATTCATCGGCTTTGGGTCGGAGAATCGTCCACTGAATGATGGCGCCCACCACGGTCGCCGCGGCGATCATGACCACGACACCGCGCGGCCCGGCCGGCAACACGTCCGCCAACGCCGGCGCGTAGCGGGCCGCCAGCAGGTTCAAGCCCGTCAGCACGAACGCCGCGCCCACCGCCGCGGCGACGATGGCGCACGCGATCTTCGGGAAAACAAGGCCCACCAGCAGCCCCGTGCCCGCCGCGACCAGCCCGCCGAGGATCACGCCCGTCTTCGCCCCGGCGCCGACCTCGTCGTCCCACCACGCCCGCAGCGCCTCGCCGAGCCCGTCGAGCGCTTCGCGCACCTGTTCCGATAACGCTTGCTCGTCGCTTTCGTCTTCGGTTTGCACGAGGCGCATCGCTTGGTCGGTGGTGATCTGCCTGGCTTCGGTGAGCGTGTCGTCGGTGTCGGGCGCGGGCGTGCCGCTCCACGCGAGCACGCCCAACGGCACCATCACCCCCAGCACGATCGCCAGCAGCAGCCCGATCCACAAGCGGTACGTGAACCACACCACCAGCCCCCCGGCCACACCGCCGCCCAGCGCGTAGGCCAGCAGCGGTTCGAGCTTGAGGCTGTGGGCGACGATGCCGCCGACCGCGGCCCCGCCGATGATGCCCACCATCGCCGTGCTCGCCCGCACCACCCGCGCCCCGAACAACCACAAAAACACGCCCCACAGCAGGCCCACCGCCGCCGCGGCGTCCAGCGCCAGCGACCGGTGCTCGATGATGCTGTTGAGCGTCTGTTGCAGTTCCTCGCTGATGAGCATGGTCGTTCCCGCAAACCTCGATTGACGAATCATAACAACCCTTCGCCGTTCGAGCTTCGCCCTTCGATTTTTCAGCCATCGCCGGGCCAACTACAATGCGGCCCGACGTACAGACTCTCTATCGACTCCCGCGAGGCGCATAGTCCAACCCATGGCTGACCCCGATCCATTGCAACCGATGCGTGACACCATCGACGCGGTCGACCGCCAGATCGTGCAACTGCTCAACGAGCGCGCCGCCGCCGCCGTCGAGATCGGCAAGGTCAAGCAGGCCGACGGCGCGTCGATCTACGTGCCGCACCGCGAGCGCGCCGTCATGGAGAAGGTGCACGGCCTGAACGCCGGGCCGCTGCCCGCCGCCGCCGTCGAGGCGATCTACCGAGAGATCATCAGCGCCTCGATCGCGCTCGAACGCGCGCTGAAGGTCGGCTACCTCGGGCCCGCCGGCTCGTTCAGCCACCTCGCCGCCCGCGCCCATTTCGGCGCGTCCGTGCAGTACACGCCCGCCGACGACATCCAGCACGTGTTCGAAGAGGTCGACCGCGGCAACTGCGACGTCGGCCTCGTGCCCATCGAAAACTCCACCGGCGGCGGCATCCACGACACGCTCGACTGCTTCGTGCAATCGAACGTCAACGTCTGCGCCGAAGTGCTCATCGCGATCCACCACCACGTCATGTCTCACGCCGAGATCGGGCAGATCAAACGCATCTACTCCCGGCCGGAGATCTTCGAGCAGTGCCGCAAGTGGCTGGGCTCGCACCTGACCGAGGCCGAGCGGGTGAGCGTGGTGTCGAGCGCCAAGGCCGCCGAGCGCGTGTGCAACGAGCGCGACGCCGCGGCGATCGGCTCGACGCTCGCCGCGGAGATCTACGGCCTGCCCATCCGCTACGACAACATCGAGGACAACCCCCAGAACGTGACCCGCTTCTTCGTCATCAGCCGCATCGAAACCCAGCCGAGCGGCTCCGACAAGACCGCCATCATGTTCACCACCGCGCACAAGCCCGGCGCCCTGGCCGAGGTGCTCGACGTGTTCCGCAACCACGGCGTGAACCTGACGCACATCGACAAACGCCCCAGCCAGCGCGTCAACTGGGAGTACTTCTTCTTCATCGATTGCGAAGGCCACCGGGCCGACGAGCACGTGACCAAGGCTCTGGAAGAGGCCCGCCGCCACTGCCTGCACCTGACCGTGATCGGCTCGTTCCCCAAGGCCACGCAGGTGCTCGGCTGAGGTGCGCGGCCCGCCGTTTTTCTAACCGAAAACCGCCTTGACCGGCGCGCGATTATCGGCCTCAAAGTTGTAACTCATTCGGTCGTTGGCGCACCGGCCTTCCGTGGGGTAGACTCTAAAACCGATGGGAATCGGATCGATCAATCCCGGCTCTAATTTACGCCTGGTGCACCCGGCGCAGGGTGTCGAACCCCTGCAACCGCAGCAGCCGGTCGAGGCCGCTTCGCGGCCGCAGCGCAGCTTCGACGACATCTACGAAACCCAGCAGATCAAGGCGTCGCCCGTGCCGCTGGTCGAGGCCCAGCGCCGGTTGGAGAAGATCCGCAAGATCATCGCCGCCCAGACGCAGGTGCCCGTGCACTTCGACCCGCCGCGCCCGGCCGCCCCGAGCAACCCCTTCGCGCCGAGCTACTTGAAGTTCCCCACGAACCACGCCGAGCTCAACGCCACCGCCACCGACCACGCCGCCGGCGAATAGCCACCGCCATTTTGGCAGTCGCTCCGCCCAAGCCGCTTGCGGCTTAGCGCTCCTAAATCACACAACAACAACATTTTACCGCTCTTTGTGATTGCGCGCCCGCCGGCGCGCCGTTCGCATCGGTATTCTCGCTGGCCGACGATCGGCCGCCGGGAGGATTTATTGATATGAACCAGATGGAACGCTTCACAACCCGTTCGCAGGAAGCCCTGGCCGGGGCGCAGCTCAAGGCGCAGACCGCCGGGCACGCGCAGGTCACGGCGCTGCACTTGTTGTTTTCGTTGCTCGAAGACGCGCAGGGCGTGCCGCGCACGCTGCTCGAGCGCGTCGGCGCTAACGGCGCGCACGTGGCGCAAATCGTCGAGTCGGAACTGAACCGCCAACCGCAGGTCAGCGGCGCGGGCACGCTCGCGATGGGCCGCGACCTCGGCGAGGTCATCGGCAAGGCGCAACAGCAGGCCAACGAACTGAAAGACCAGTACGTGTCGACCGAGCACCTGTTGCTCGCACTGGCGGAGGTCGAGTCCGATGCGAAGGAAGTGCTGTCGGTCAACGGCGTCGAGCGCAAGCACCTGCTCGACGCGATCGAACAGATGCGCAAGGGCGCGCGTGTGACCAGCCCCGACGCCGAGGACCAGTACGAGGCGCTCGAGAAGTACGGCAACGACCTGGTCGAGGCGGCCAAGCAGGGCAAGATCGACCCGGTCATCGGGCGTGACGAGGAGATCCGCCGGACGATGCAGGTGCTGTCGCGGCGCACGAAGAACAACCCCGTGCTCATCGGCGAGCCGGGCGTGGGCAAGACGGCGATCGTCGAAGGGCTCGCGCTGCGCATCGCCAACGGCGACGTGCCTTCGAGCCTGCAGGACCGCAAGCTGGTGGCGCTGGACATGGGCGCGATGATCGCGGGCGCCAAGTACCGCGGCGAGTTCGAGGAGCGCCTCAAGGCCGTGCTGCGCGAGGTGACCGAGGCCGACGGGCAGATCATTTTGTTCGTCGACGAGTTGCACACCGTGGTCGGTTTGGGCAAGACCGAGGGCTCGGCCGACGCGGGCAACCTGCTCAAGCCGATGCTCGCGCGGGGCGAGCTGCGGATGATCGGCGCGACCACGCTCGACGAGTACCGCGAGCACGTCGAGAAGGACGCGGCGTTGGAGCGCCGCTTCCAGCCGGTGTTCGTCGCCGAGCCGACGGTGGAGGACACGATCGCGATCTTGCGCGGGCTCAAGCCGCGCTACGATGCGCACCACGGGGTGCGGATTCAGGACGCGGCGCTGGTCGCCGCGGCGCAGCTGTCGCAGCGTTACATCACGGATCGGTTTTTGCCGGACAAGGCGATCGACCTGGTGGACGAGGCGGCGTCGCGCCTGCGGATCGAGAACGAGTCGATGCCCGCCGAGCTCGACGAGCTGCGGCGGCGGATCATGCAGCTCGAGATCGAGCGCGAGGCGCTGAAAAAAGAGACCGACGCCGGCTCCGCCGAGCAGTTGGAGACCGTCGAGAAGAACCTTGCCGAGCTCAGCGAGCGCAACAACGAACTCGGCTCGAAGTGGGAACACGAGAAGGGCCTGCTCGACTCGGTCAAGTCGGCCAAGGAACAGATCGACGCCAAGCAGGTCGAGCTGGAACAGGCCCAGCGCGCCGCCAACTGGGAGGCCGCGGCCAAGATCCAGTACGGCGACATCGTCGAGCTGAAGAAACAGCTCGAAGCGGCCGAGGCCACGCTCGCGCAGCAGTCGAACGGCGATTCGCTGGTCAGCGAAGAGGTGAACGCCGACCACATCGCGGAGGTCGTGAGCAAGTGGACGGGCATCCCCGTGACGCGTTTGCTCGAGGGCGAGCGTGCGAAGTTGTTGCGCATGGAAGACGAGCTGCGCCGGCGCGTGGTGGGGCAGGAGGACGCGGTGCGCGCCGTGTCGGACGCGGTGCGCCGCAGCCGGGCCGGGCTGGGCGACCCGCAGCGGCCGATCGGTTCGTTCCTGTTCCTCGGCCCGACGGGCGTGGGCAAGACCGAGCTGTGCAAGACGCTGGCGGAGTTTTTGTTCGACACCGAGCAGGCGATGATCCGCCTGGACATGAGCGAGTTCATGGAGCAGCACGCGGTGGCGCGGCTGATCGGCGCGCCCCCCGGGTACGTCGGCTACGAAGAGGGCGGCCGACTCACCGAGGCCGTGCGCCGTCGGCCGTACAGCGTGGTGCTTTTTGATGAGGTCGAGAAGGCGCACCCCGAGGTGTTCAACGTGTTGTTGCAGGTGCTCGACGACGGCCGGCTGACCGACGGCCACGGCCGCACCGTCGACTTCCGCAACACGATCATCGTGATGACGAGCAACATCGGCTCGGCAGCGATCCAGGAGCTGACGGAGAAGGGGGCCGAGCCGTTCGAGATCGAGGCGCAGGTGCGCACGCAGCTCAAGGCGTTCTTCCGCCCCGAGCTTCTGAACCGCATCGACGAGACGATCATCTTCCAGCAGCTGACCAAGGGGCAACTGCACGCGATCGCCGACATCCAGCTGGCGATCCTGCGCCGGCGGCTGGCCGAGCGCCAATACACGCTGACGCTGAGCGGCGCGGCGAAGGACCAGCTGGCCGACGAGGGCTACGACCCGACGTTTGGCGCCCGGCCGCTGAAGCGCGTGATCCAGCAGCGTATCGAGAACCCGCTGGCGTCGAAGCTGTTGGCGGGCGAGTTCAAGGCGGGTGACGCGGTGGAGGTTGGTTTCGAGGGGAAGAGTTTTGTGTTCACTTGCGCATCGCGGCAAGCGGCTTCTACGTGAGTGAGTTGACGATTTTTGCGAAGGCTTCGCCGCGGGCTTCGAAGTTGGTAAATTGGTCCCACGAGGCGCAGGCGGGGCTGAGCAGGACGACGTCGCCGGGCGTGGCGCGGTCGTGGGCGGCGGCGACGGCGCGCTCGAGCGTTTCGCAGCGTTCGACGCGGCAGTGGTGGCCCTCGAACTCGACGAACTTTTCGACCTTGTCGGCGATCGCGTCGCCGGTGTGGCCGACGGTGTAGACCGACTGGCAGGCGGCGGCGGCGTGCTGGGCGAGTTCGGAGAGGTCGGCCTTCTTGTCGTGGCCGCCGAGGATGGCGTGCACGCGGCGCGGCCCGAAGCAGTCGATCGCGAGGATGGCCGCCTCGGGCGTGGTGCACTTCGAGTCGTTGAAGTAGCGCACGCCGTGGTGCTCGGTGACGAGCTGCAAGCGGTGGGGCAGGCCGTGGAAGTCGGCGAGCAGCTCGGCGGTGCGCTGGCGCGGCAGGCCGAGGCACTCGCAAGCCGCGACGGCGAGGGTGGCGTTCATGCGGTTGTGTTCGCCGGGTATGGCGAGCTCGACGTCGAGCGGTTGGTCTTCGATGACGGTCGTGGCGGGCGTGGACATGCGCCACTCGGCGAGGCCGGGCCCGAGCACGGCGCGGTCGTCGTGCTTCTGGTGGCGGAGGATGGTTTGCTTGGCGTGCACGTAGGCGTCGACGGTGTGGTGGCGGTCGAGGTGGTTGGGGGCGACGTTGGTGACGACCGCGACGTGCGGCGACCAGTCGCCGACCATGTCGAGCATGAAGCTGGACAGCTCGAGCACGACCCAGTCGTCGCGTTCGATGCGTTTGAGCAGGGGCAGCAGGGAGAAGCCGATGTTGCCGCCGACCCACACGTGATCGGCGACGGCGCTGGCGCGTTCGAGCACGTGGCCGATCATGGCGACGGTGGTGGACTTGCCGGCGGTGCCGGTGACGCCGATGACGCGTTGGCGGTTGGGCAGGCGTTCGACGAGCAGCTTGATCTCGGTGGTGATGGTGGCGCCGCCGCGGCGGGCGGCCTCGAGGTACAGGTTGCGCTGCGGGTTGACGGCGGGGTTGACCACGACCATGTCCGCGTCGCGGAAGTCGTGTTCGTCGTGCTGGCCGAGGCGGAAGCTGACGGGCAGGCCCTCGAGCTGCGCGACGGAGTCGGCGAGGTCTTCGAGGCCTTGCTTGTCGGTGACCAGCACGTCGGCGCCCTGCTCGGCGAGGTAGCGTGCGACGCCCACGCCGCCGCCGAACCGGCCGAGGCCCATGACCACCGCGCGTTGTCCGTCGAAGTGCCCCATGGCCTTTATTGTATGCCGGATCGGCCCCCGGTTTCGACGTTTAACTTTCTTTGTGTTGTTGGCCGATCAATGAAACCATGCCGCGCGATCGCGATTACATCCTCGACATCCCCGGCCTGCCCGACCCGCAAGCCCGCCCGGCGGCCGGCGCGTACCGTGCGATCGGGCCGGCCGAGCGCGGCGCGCTGAACTGGCTGGCGGTGCATTGGCGGTGCTGTCACGTGTACAGCCGGATCTACAAGACGCGCGACGGCACAGCGTACGCCGGCTGCTGCCCGAAGTGCGGCAAGCCCGTCCGCGCCCGCATCGGGCCCGACGGCACGACCGGCCGCTTCTTCGAGGCGCACTGATCCCCCTCGCTCAAAGTTAATACCTGTGCGCGTTGCTGCTATTCGCCCATGCGGACCCAGATCGGGTCGTACTTCGGGTTGTGCGCCGATTGGGCCGGTTGGGCGGGCGGCTTGGGCTTCGAGGCGAACACGTCGTCGACCCAACCGAACATGAAATCGCCCACGCCCTCGATCAGCCCCTGCTTCTTCGCCGGCGTGGTGACGGGTTGGCCGGTCGCCCGCTGGTAGCTCGGCGAGGGCATGATGCCCGTCGACGGCGCGTACGACTCGCGGACGACCGTCTCCTGGCAACCGGTCAACGACAGCGTTGCGCCGAGAAGCGCGGCGGCGGCCAGGGCGGTGATGGCGGGTGCGTGTTTCATGTCGGTCGCCCTCGCGGGTCGCTGAGTGGGCCGATCAGCTTATCATCGGGGCTTTAGCGTGTCATGCGGGCCCGCTTTTTGGCCGATAAACGCCGTGTCGCCTACAATCGGGCGTGTCGGGAATCGCACGCTGTCAGGGGTCAGGCTCACGCCATGCGCTACCACCTTTTGATCCTCACCGCCGTTTGCCTGCTCGCGCCGGCGATCGAGAGCGCCCGCGCCAACAGCGCGATCGAGTTCATGCAGCGCCGCGACGCGCTGGCCGAAGACGACGCGACCGGCCACTACAAGCTGGGCGTGTGGGCCGAGTCGCGCAGCTTGAAACACCAGGCGGCGCTGATGTACCACCGCGTGCTCGAGTTGGACCCCGACCAGAACGACGCGTACCAGCGCCTGGTCAGGATCGCCGACACAACGCGCCTGCCCGCCGACGCCGCCTACCGCGCCGAGCTGCGCAACGCGTTCCCCGACCACGAGCTGCACGTCTCCGAGCACTACCTCGTGTTGTACGACACCGACGAGAAGTGGGCCCGCAGCCGCGCCGCGCTGCTGGAAAAGGCGCACGACGTGTTCTACGCGACCTACCGCCGCATGGGCTTTCGGCCCCGCCCGCTGAAGCGGCGCATGGTCTGCGTGCTCTTCGCCGACCACGCCGACTTCGACGCCTACGCCCGCCGCGTCGACCGGGTCTCGATGGGCTGGTCCGCCGGTTACTACTCGACGGGCACCAACCGCATCGTGTTCTACGACGAGCGCACCAGCCCGCACTTCAAAAAGATGCTCGAGAAGATCGAGTCGCTGCGGGCGCAGGCCGACGACCTCCGCGCGCAGATCACCGCCGCGTCCAACGCGCGACAGCACGCGATCGTCTTCGACCTCCGCGCCAAGCTCGAAGAGGTCGACAAGCAGTTGCGCTGGAACCGCAACCGCCACAAGGCCATCAGCAAGGACGGCAACACCGTCAAGTCCACCCACGAGGCGGTGCACCAGCTCGCGTTCAACTCCGGCCACCAGAACGCCGCGGTGCAGTACCCGTTCTGGTTCAACGAGGGCCTGGCCACCAACTTCGAGCCCGCCAACGCCGCCGAGCGCTTCGGCCCGCTCCAGCTCAACGAGTACCGCAGGCTGCAGCTGGTCGACACCTTGAAAGAAACCGAGCCCATCGCGCTCAAGGACCTGGTCAGCACGCACAAACCGCCCACCGACGACCTCGACCACACGCTGCTGATGTACAACCAGGCGTGGGCGCTGTACCGCTTTCTCTTCAAGTTCCACCGCGACGAACTCAAGGCCTACGTCCGCCACATGAACACCGCCAAGCACGGCCGGCGCACGCCCGAGCAGTTCGAAAAAGACTTCGTCGATGCGTTCGGTCCCATCGACAAGCTCGAACCCAAATACAAACGCTACCTCGACAACCTCAAATAACGCTTCCCCCCAAGCCCGGTTCTGAGGTCCGCCGAAGACCGGGATCAGCAGGCCGATCAGCAGACCGGGATCAGCTCACCCGCACACCACCACCTCAACGCCCAGCGCCT
The DNA here is from genome assembly GCA_028282805.1 of Phycisphaeraceae bacterium. GTDB lineage: Bacteria > Planctomycetota > Phycisphaerae > Phycisphaerales > Zrk34 > JANQHD01. Next base: position 9,924 of record JANQHD010000014.1, read on the forward strand.
CGGCCATCCGGTCGCACGCCGCCTGTTCCGATTCGCTGATGCACTTGCTGCTGCGCCCGCCGTACACGATGCGCCGCACACCGACCTGGAGCAACCGCCGCATGCACGCCGCGCACGGCGCCCCCGTCACGTACGCCGTCGAACCACGCAGGTCGCAACGCGCAAACGCCACCGCGTTGTCTTCCGCGTGGATGAACCAGTCGTACTTCTCCGGCCGCGTCAGCGGCACCATGTCGTTCGGCAGCCCCGACACCGGCCCGTTGTACCCCGTGCTGATCACCCGGTTGTCGCGGTCGACCAGCACGCACCCGTGCTTCGTGTTCGGGTCCGGGCTCCGCCGGCTCACCTGCTCGGCGATCGCCAAAAAATACTCGTCCCAACTCGGCCGCCCGTCGCTCATGGTGCAATCTCGCCATCAAGGTTGCCCCGATTCTACCCCAAGCCGGGCTGTAGCGCAGCGCAAGCCCGGATCACCTTTCACTCGGCCAAGGCACCACATCGCACGCCCGCGCCCACGCCCACCACATCTCGCGCATCGCTTCGGCCCGCTCCGGCATCTGCGCCGCCAGGTCCCGGCCCTCCACGCGGTCGGTCGCCATGTCGTACAACTCCCACTTGCCCTCGTCGCTCGCGTCCAGCGTCACTAGCTTCCATCGGCCCACGCGCACCGCCGCGTGCTTCTCGTGCTCCCAGTACAACGGCCGCTCGACCTCCAGCGCCTTGCCGCGCAATTCCGACAACAAACTCACCCCACGCTGCGGCTTGATCGCACGCCCGCCGCGCTCGCGCGGGTACGCCGCGCCCGCCACGTCACACACCGTCGCCATCACGTCCACCACGTGGCCCGGCGTCGACGTCAGCCGCCCCGGCCGCTCGACCCCCGCAGGCCAGTGCGCGATCAACGGCGTGGCGATCCCGCCCTCGTGAACCCACCGCTTGTACCAGCGGAACGGCGTGTTCGACGCCCCCGCCCACGCCTGGCCTTGGCTGACCGATCGCCCCGACGCCGCCCGCCACCGCGCGTAGTTCGCCTTTGTGTGCTTGCCCCAGTTGAAACCGAACATCCCGCGCTCCGCCGCGCAGCCGTTGTCCGACAGAAACAGAATGAGCGTGTTCTCGTACGCGCCCGTCTGTTTCAGCTTCCCGATCAGCCGGCCGATGTGCCCGTCCATCGAATCGATCTGCGCCGCGTAGATCTCCCGCCGAAACTCGAGTTCCTCGCGGTCGGCTTCCGACAGCTCCGCCCACTTCGCGTTGCCTAAATCCGGCAACCCGGTGTCGCCCGGCACGATCCCCAGTTCTTTCATCCGCGCCAGCTTCGTGCGACGCAGCTCGTCCCACCCCTGCGCGTACTTGCCCGCGAAGCGCTTGATGTTCTCCTCCGGCGCTTCCAACGGCCAGTGCGGCGCGTTGTACGCCACGTACAAAAAGAACGGCCGCCCCTCGCCCGCCGACTCGTCGATAAACTTCAACGCCCAGTCCGTGAACACCTCCGTCGTGTACCACTCACGCCCCGGCTTCAACGCGTTCGGCGGGTCGGCCGTGGCCCCGATCGCCAGCCTGTCGTCTTCGTACACGTCGCAGCCCCGCAGCACCTTGAAGTAGCTGTCGACGTGGAGGTGAATCCCGTAAAACCTTTCAAACCCCCGGTCGCTCGGCCACTGGCCCTTCTGGTGGCCGATGTGCCACTTGCCGGTCATCATCGTCCGGTACCCCGCGTCGCGCAGCACCTCGGCGATCGTCACGCAGTCCCCGCTCAGCCGCCCGCGGTACCCCGCGCCCTTGTCCGCGTAGACCATGTGCCCGACGCCCGCCTCGTGCGGGTACAGCCCGGTGAGCAAGCTCGCCCGCGTCGGGCAGCAGCGCCCCGTGTTGTAAAACTGCGTAAACCTCACCCCGCCCTCGGCCAGCGCGTCGATGTGCGGCGTCGGTATCTCCCCCCCGAAGCAACCGATGTCCGAGTACCCCATGTCGTCCGCCATGATGAGCACGACGTTCGGCCGCTCCGCCGCCCAAGCGCCGGCGCCACACAAAGCAACACACCCCAACACGATCGCGATGGTTTTGTTCATGCCCTCATTCTAAATCCGCGGCCCACGAACCCGCACCTTCAATTCGCGCACCCGCCTTGCGCCAAGCCGAACCGCAGCGCCGCACAAGCCGACTCCCGCGCCGATACCGCACCCACCACCCACCACTGGCGCACGACCACCTCCCCCGGCGCCAAGACCCGGCAAGACCAGGCCAAGGCGCATCACCAAGCAACGCGACAATTTAATAGTTTATAGTCTATAAACTATTAACCATTAACAACGGCGATCTTCATGGCCGGCGGTGCGTGAGCCGGCCCGTCGCGACGCGATACAGACGCGTCCGTCGGCGAGGCCCGCTTCAGCGGGCCGGGCTCACCGTTGAGCCGCGGCTTTGCACCGAGCGCCCACCGACCCCGTTCACGTCGCCAAACTCACCGGTGCGGTGTGCGTCTTCAACAACCGCCAGGCCGCATCGCGGGTGCGGCTCGACCCCGGCCCGCCACCGCCCAAGCCGGCCCGCGGCACGGCGCGAGTCCGGGCATTCACCCCGCCAGCCGGTGATACAATCCGTGCGATGAACGAACGCAACCCCATCGCGCGTTTCACCGGCACGCTACGGATCATCGCCGCCGGCGTGGCGGTCGGCGCCGCAGCGGTCACGGAATGGGTGCACGCCCAACCCGTACCGCGCGCCTACTACCTCGTCGCCGCGGCCGCGGTGGTGGCGTGCGTGCTCGTCGACCTGTGCGTCGCACGCGATCGGCGACGTGCCCGACGGTCGGTCGGCCTGACGGCGATGGTGCTGACGATGCTCTGTACGCTGCACCTGGTTCTCTGACCTCGCGCAAGTCATTCCTCGCCGACCTCGCACGCGTGCGATCCGGCATGGCCAAGCCCGACGTGCTCGACGTGATGGCGGGGTATCACCGGTTCGGCACGACCAACCGCGCCGCCATCGCCGGCGTTCACACCAAGCGTGAAACGATCGTCTTCCGCCACAGCACTCACGAGCGTTTCGACATGGACTGGGGCATCGTGACCTTGGACAACGACGCCGTCGTCGCCGTGGCCTTCCGAGCGGACTGACCCGCAAGCCCTTCACACACCGCACCTCTTTTCCCCACACTCACACGAATCACGCGCCGCGCCCCTTTCTCCGCGCCCGCGTAGGCCACACGCCCACACAGGCCACGCACCCGCGCATGCCACGCGCCCGCGTAGGCCACACGCCCCCACAGGCCACGCGCCCGCACAGGCCACGCGCACGCGTAGGCCACACGCCCCCACAGGCCACGCGCCCGCACAGGCCACGCGCACGCCCAGGCCACGCGCACGCCCAGGCCATGCGCCCATCCCGCCATCGGTGATGAGTCCATTCCTTACAATTGTAAGGAATGAATAGTAAGCTTGAAAACAAGGTGTATTCGACGTGTGAGCTTGGGTGTTGAGGTGGGGTTAAGTGTCGCTGGTCAGGCCGACCTTGAGCGTGTGTTGGGGTTTTGGAAGAGGGCCATCGCGGTGTTCATCTTGTGGGAGCCGGGCTTGCGGTAGAAGCCTTCGGTGCCGGGGTTGGCAAAGGGGGCGGTCTTGAGGTGGCCCTCGCAGGGCGCGGCGAGCTTTTGCATGATGGCCCGGCCGGGCCCGTCGCCCTGGTGGTCGGGGTGGGCGGCCACGTTGCAGAGTTATGCGCAGTCGATGCCGTCGGCGCGCGGCCGCGGCCGCTTGCCCCGCATCGAACTCGTTGCCCGTCACACAGCCATCCTTAAAAATTGATAGTTTATAGTCTATAAGCAATATGCGGGGTGGTTCCGAGGTCGACGGAGGGTGTGCTGAACGTCGGGTGTCGGTTTTTGTCGAGCCGCAAGCGGTGCGTGTGTTACAATAGGGACAGGTTTCCGCGGGTCCCGCCTCCGCCCGCTTGGTGTGTTCGCCGGCGTGCAATGAACGTCAGATCGTTCCATCTCTGGTGCGCAGGGGTCGCGCTGTTTGGGCTGGCGCTGTTGCGGTGGGTGGGTCTGTTTGCCCTCGCTTGGCGCCAACCGCGGGACATCGATGCGTTGGCTTGGCATGAGGCCGGGCGGTGGTGGCCGCCTTTGCTCGCCGCGGTGATCGGGTTCGTGGCGCCGATCGTGTGTTTGTGGAAGCTCCGGCGGCCGCGCGCCCGCGTGTGGGCGACGGCGTTTGTGCTGTACCTGGCCGTGATGCTTGCCTGGGGCGTGGTCGACATCCGTTACCGGAATTGGCAGATCGGTGGGCACTGCTACCCCCACGTCTACGCCACGTGGTGGTTCATGCCCTACCGGTGGATCGAGGAGGCAGTCGAGTGATGCGCCGCGTCGGAAATCGAACTTGCGTGGGTTGTGTGATCGCTTTGCTGCTGATAGGCGGCGTGTTGGCTTGGTGCTGGTGGAACGGCGTGTGGAGCTACGAGGATTTCGAGGTGTACCGGGCGATGCGCGCGGAGTGCCCGCCGGTCTGGAAGGACTTGAACTCGGGACGGGTGGACGCCGGGATGCCGCTCGGCGAGGCGATCGCGATGACCAAGCCCGCCGTGGTCGAGCGGTTCGGGGATTACACGCTGCTGGAATACCAGCAGGGCCTGAGCTTCACCGGCATCACGGTCATCGCGAAGGGCGATCGGCTCGTGCACGCGCAGGCGTGGAGCTGTACGTGGGACAAGGTCTTTTTTTCGACGTGGACTCCGCAAGAGGAACGGGCTTACAAGGACAGCTTCAAAGCACACGTTCAAGCAAAATGGCGGGCGCGCCAATAGCGCCATGTCGCGCGGACCTTGGGCTGCGCGTAATAGCGGACCGAACGTGGCGACCGCGCCGGTGCGCCGTGCGCGCGCGGGCGTCATCGGTGTTTGCGAGACGTGAACGGTGGTTTTCGGGCGCGTTGGTGCGCACGGCGACACTTTGGTGCGCGGCGGTGTGCGCGCCTCAGAGACGTTTTGCGCGCCGGTGGGTCGTTTGCGGTTTTGAACTGCGTTTGCGCCTTGAAAACAAGGGTGGTGAGAGGGTGTTTGGCGCGGGTGAAGCGTGGGTGCGCGACCCCGTGAAATAAAGCCCCCGGATTGCAATCCGGGGGCTTGGGGGTGTGTTGGGTTGTGGGTGTGGTTTACCAGTTGTAGTCGACGGTGTAGGTCAGCACGGTTTCGCCGCGGGGCTCGACGGGGATGTCGAACTCGACGGTCTTGGCGTCGACCTTGTTGAACTTGTGGGATTCGTTGCTGATCTTCCAGTTGCCGTGGCCGAGGTGTTCGCGGACGCGGATGGTGGCTTTCGTGTCCTTGTGGTTGCGGAGCTTGAGCTCGATCTCCTGCTTGCGCCACCGCCGGCCCTGTTCCTGTTTCTTGACCTTCTTCTCGCCGACGAGGTCGAAGGCGTCGCCGATGTAAAGGCGGAGTTCCTCGTCGCGCGGGGTGTGGTCGATCTGGTCTTCGCCGACGAACTCGAGGTCGCCGTCGCCGGTATCGTCGCGCTTGTAGACGCGGACCTTGCCCTTGGGCAGGGGCATGCCCATGTTCGAGGCCTTGTCGTTCTTGAACTCGATGAACACGTTGACCTTGTACTCGTCCTTGTCGCCGTAGCGGCGGTGCCAGTAGCGGCCGCCGGGCTCGAAGACGTAGCGCTTGAGCACGGGCACCTCGGCGGCGGTGAGCAGCTCGATCTGTTTGACCTGGTTTTCTTTGACCGTGGTGGGCCGACCGAGCGTGTACATGTGGTACTCGAAGAACGACTTCTGCGCAAAGCCCGGGGGTGCGGCGGCGGCGTCCATCTCCATCGCCTCGGCCTTGAACACGGCGCGCTGGCGGACCTGCGGCGGCTGGACGCGGCGGACGTCGCCGGCGATGAGCTTGATTTTCGCGTCGGTGTAGGTCGCGCCCGACTGGTTGTTCATGGTGACCCAGCCGGAGAGGTCCATGGCGGTGTCGTCGGCGTTGATCA
>JANQHD010000019.1 GCA_028282805.1 Phycisphaeraceae bacterium
CGTCCAGTACGCGATCGACAACGACCGCGACTCGGTCACGCTCGTGCACAAGGGCAACATCATGAAGTTCACCGAGGGCGCGTTCCGCGACTGGGGCTACGCGACGGCGTGTGAGCACTTCGGCGCCGAGCCGCTCGACGGCGGGCCGTGGTGCACCTTCAAGAACCCCCACACCGGCAAGACGATCACCATCAAGGACGTCATCGCCGACGCGTTCCTCCAGCAGATCCTCACCCGCCCGGCCGAGTACGACGTGATCGCCACGATGAACCTCAACGGCGACTACATCTCCGACGCCCTGGCCGCGTGCGTCGGCGGCATCGGCATCGCCCCCGGCGGCAACATCAACTACGACACCGGCCACGCCATCTTCGAGGCCACCCACGGCACCGCGCCCAAGTACGCCGGCCAGGACAAGGTCAACCCGGGTTCCGTCATCCTCTCCGGCGAGATGATGTTCCGTTACATGGGCTGGACCGAGGCCGCGGACCTGATCGTCAAGGGCATCGACGGCGCCATCGGCGACAAGCAGGTCACCTACGATTTCGAACGCCTCATGGACGGCGCGACCCTGCTCAAGTGCTCCGAGTTCGGGGACGCGATCATCAACCACATGTAAGGCACGCCCGACAACCGCACCACGTCAAAGCCCACCCATGGCCATGGGTGGGCTTTGTTTGTCGCGCGCCTCATGGTTTGCCGAGGTGTGTTTGCAGGAACAGCGCGACCACGGCGGTGTAGTAGTCGCGGTTGGGTTTTTTGGCGAAGCCGTGGCCCTCGTTGTCGGCGAAGACGGTCCACACGGTGCGGCCGTGGGCGCGGACGATGCGCGCGATCTGCTCGGCTTCGCTGAAGGGGACGCGCGGGTCGTTCTTGCCGTGCACCACCAGCAGGGCGGAGCGGATCTTGTGCGCGTTGGCGGTGGGGTTGATGCGCTCGAAGACCCTGGCCATCGCCGGGTCGCGTTCGTCGCCGTACTCGACGCGCCGAAGGTCGCGGCGGTAGTCGGCGGTGTTCTTGAGGAACGTCTGGAAGTTGGCGATGCCGACCACGTCGATGCCGGCGCGCAGGCGGTCGCCGTAGTGGATCAGCGATGCGAGCACCATGTACCCGCCGTACGATCCGCCGCGCACGGCGACGCGGTCGGCGTCCAGCTCGTCTTGCTCGGCGATCCAGTCGAGCAGGGCGCCGATGTCTTTGACCGAGTCTTCGCGCCGCTCTGCGTTGTCGAGCTGGGTGTAGGTCTTGCCGTAGCCCGTCGAGCCGCGCACGTTGGGTTGGAGCACCGCGTAGCCGAGTTCGAGCAGGTAGAACTGGTTGGTCGTGCTGAGGCCGGGTCGGCGTTGGCCCTCGGGCCCGCCGTGGATGTCGACGACGACCGGCGCGGGGCGCTGGGCGGAGGCGCCGAGCGGCTTGAAGTAGTAGGCGGGGATCGATCGCCCGTCGAAGCTGGTGTAACGGATCAGTTGGGGTTGCACGAACGTGGCGGTGTCGAGCCCGCCGACTTCGCTGAAGGTCCAGCGGGTGAGCTTGCCGTCGGACAGCCGCAGGTCGTAGGCGTCGGTCGGGGCGTCGAAGCGTGAGAAGTTGAAACCCAGTCGTTCGCCGTCGGGCGAGAACTCGAGCGCACTGATCCGGCCCATCGGCAGGTCGATCTTGCGTCGTGCGCCGTCGTCGATCACGTACAGGCCGGTTGCGCCGTCTTCGTTGGTGGTCAGCGCCAGCCGGCCGGACTGGCGATCGACGGCGATGGCTTCGACGTTCCAGGGGATGTCGGCGGTCAGCGTCGTGTACCGCCCGGTGTGCAGGTCGAGCCGGGCGAGCCGGCGGAACTCGCCGTGCGCATCGGTGGTGAGGTAGACGCTGCGCCCGTCGTGGCTGAACCGGGGCACGCTGTACGACGCGACCGCGTCGGTGGGCGTGGGCAGCCAGCGCCGTCGGCCGGTTTCGATGTCGAAGATCGCGGGGCGGGACTCGGTGACGGAGACGTACCGGATGAGCAGCAGGTGCTTGCCGTCGGGGGAGAAGTCGTGGGCGTACCAGAAAGCGCCGTCGACGGCCATGAGCAGTCGCGCCGCATCCGGGTGGCGGGGGTCCATGAGGTACAGGTCGTTGTCGCGGCCGTTGCGTTGGTTGCTGGTGTAGACGAAGCGGCGGCCGTTGGGCTCGATCGCGTGGAGGGTGTGGCGCGAGACGCCGTCGGTCAGCCGGGTCGTTTGGCCGGTGTCGCGCTCGAAGCGGTGGAGCTGGTAGTTCTCGTCGCCGCCGGTACTCATGCGCAGCAGCATCAGGTTCGGGTCGCGCGGCACGGCGCGGCCGCTGACCGGTTCGCCGAAGAACGTCAGCTGCTGGCGGCTGGCGCCGGGGGCGGCGACGTGGTGGAGCTGGGCGGTGTCGGCGAAGCGTGTGCGGACGATCATGCCCTTGCCGTCGGACGACCAGCCCGCGAAGCCCGCGCTGCGCACGGCCTGGTACTGGCGCAGCCGCTCGATCAGCTGCGGCGGCACGACGGGCACGCCCTGGGCTTCGATCGCGGCGGGGCGGAAGGGGTCGTCGGTTGTTAGCGGGGTGGCGGGGGCGCAGGCGGCGGCCAACAAGCCGAGCGCCAACAGCGCCAGCGCACGGAATAGGTATCGGGTGGGCGTGATCATGCCGCTGAGTATAGGGCATGTCGCCGGTCATGCGGCGGGGTTAAGATGTCGCGCCCGGGGCGAGCGAAAGGGCGGTGGCCGACGGTGGAGTTCCAGGACTATCTCAAGGCGCTGGTGGCGATGCTGGCGGTGGTCAACCCGCTGAGCATCAGCCCGGTGTTCCTGTCGATCACCGCGCACCAGGGCGCGGCCCAACGCCGACGCACGGCGCTGGGCGCGGCGCTGGCGGTCACCGTCATACTCATCGTCACGGCGCTGCTGGGCGACTGGGTGCTCAAGGCGTTCAGCATCGGCGTGCACTCGTTCAGCGTGGGCGGCGGCGTGCTGCTGATGATGACGGCGATCGCGATGCTGCAAGCCAAGGAAGACCCGACGCGTCGGCGGATGGATGAGTCGGAAGATTCGACCGAGCGCTCGGTGACGGTGGTGCCGTTGGCGTTGCCGTTGCTGGCGGGGCCGGGGTCGTTGACGACGGTGATCATTTACACGCAGCAGGACACCGGCGTGGCGCACCGGCTGGGGTTGTGCGGCGTGGTGGTGGTCGTGGGCGTGGTGTGCGCCGGCGTGCTGATCGCGGCGACGGGGCTGGGGCGGCTGATCGGGCGCGTGGGCATCAACGTCGCCACGCGTGTGATGGGCATTATTCTCGCGGCGATCGCGGTGGAGTTCATCACGTTGGGGCTGCGCGGGTTGCTGCCGGGGCTGGCGGGGTAGGGTCGCCGCTGCGCGGCGAGAACGGCCCGGAGGGCCGTCGCTAAATGTCGCGCTGGAACAAGTGAGCCGGGCATGGCAGGCGTGCCTGTGGTGGCGGGGGATTTTGCAACGCTGCCACGCTTCGGTGAGGGATAATCGGGGTGATGGGTAACAACCGTGACAGACTGAACTGGTGGGAGCCGGCTTGGTATTCCCATCGCCAGTGGGTGCGAGCGATTCGGCCACACAAGATTCACCGAACGCTGATTCGACTATGGCTCATCGTGACGGTGGTCTGGTTCTTGTTCGCGGTCTGTGCCGATTGGTGGTACCCGTTTCTTGAGATCAACTGGTTCAATCTCTATTGCGTCTACATGGGGGCGCACGCGGCCATGATCGCCTTTGGTTATCTCGTGTACTGGTTGATACCACGCTCGATCGATGTGAACGCTCCCTATTTCACCATTGTGCGTGGGCAGTCGTCGGTCAGGTATGAACTCGATCAGATCGCACCGGTCGTATTGACGTCGGTAGGGCCTTACCTGGTGCTGCGTTTCCGCTCGCCGAGGAACGGGCGGCGTGTGAGCGTGGCGGTCGCCGACAATGTTGACCTCGACCGGCTGATCGCGCTGTTGGGCGATGCGGTGATCGTAAGAGATCGCACGGCGTTGACAGATACACCCACGGGGCGGCGTCGTGTTGTTAAACCCATCTCTTAAAGGACTCGCCGATGTCGAAGCTCAACCGTCGTACGTTTCTACGAGGCACCGCCGTCGGGGCGCTGGCGGCGATCAGTCCGGCGCTGATCCGTTGCCAGTCGTCACGGACGCCCGGTTACCTGCAAAGCTACGGGGCACAATACAAAACCGACCCACGGGCCGCGGCGCGGGCGTGGTTTGCGCAGGCGCGGTTCGGGCTGTTCATGCACTACGGGCTGTACAGCATGCTCGGCCGGGGCGAGTGGGTGATGTTTCACGAAAAGATCCCCGTGGCCGAGTACGAGAAGCTCGCCGAGCGGTTCGACCCGGTAAACTTCGACGCCGAGCTCATCGCCGACCTGGCGGTTGATGCGGGTATGAAGTACGTCAACCTCACCGCCAAGCACCACGACGGGTTCTGCCTGTTCGACACGGGGCAGAGCGATTACAACTCGGCCGTGGTCGCGGGGCGCGACCTGTGCGGCGAGCTGGCGGCGGCCTGCCAGAAGCGCGGGCTGGGCGTGTTCTTCTACTACTCGCTGGCCGCGGACTGGCACCACCCGTACTTCTTGTCGCGCGACTACGGCCGCATCACACGGCCCGATTACAAGCAACCGCAGCCGGCGTACAAGTTCCGGTCGCTCGACGACTTCGACCGCTACGTCGACTACGCGCAGGCACACGTGCGCGAGCTGCTCACGCAGTACGGGCCGGTCAGCGGCATCTGGTTCGACCCGTTCATGGGTTACTTCGGCGCGCCGCAGCGTTACCGCATTCACCAGACGTACGGCATGATCCGCAAGCTCCAGCCGCAGTGCTTGATCAGCTTCAAGCAGGGCGTGACGGGCGACGAAGACTTCGCTGCACCCGAGCGTCGCGGCCACTCGATGGCACACCGCGTCGAGCAGTGGTTCGGCAAGGACCAGGCCGCGATCGCCGCCGCGGCGTGGGAGAAGAACAAAGATAAACACAACGAGATATGCGACACGATCCAGCCCGGCAGTTGGGGGTACAAGAAGTCGGCCGAGGGCAGGCACAAGACGCCGGGCAAGGTGATGGCGATGCTGGCGCAGGCGGCGAAGCAGAAGTGCAACCTATTGCTCAACACGGGCCCGCTGCCCGACGGCGCGATTCACGGCAGCGTCGCGAAAACCCTGCGCGCTGTCGGCGCGCGGTTGCGCCGCGAGGGTTTCCCGCCGTTGGCGTGAGGCTTATTGGCCGGCGACCTCGTACTTGATGAACGCGAAATCGGCGGGCCGGCCGATAGTCAGCTCGACCCGTTGGCCGGCGTCGAGCGTGGCGGTGCGCGTTTCGTTGGTGCGCAGGTCCGTCAGCTTCAGCGTCGTGCCGGGTTTGTAGAAACGCAGGGCGATCTTCTTCGTCGCCTGCGGGTTGTTCAGCTCGCGGAACACCAGCAGGTGGCCGGCCGTGCGCCGGGGGTGGTACCACTGGAAGCCGGCCCAGCTCGCGTTGGTCGGCTCGTCGCCGATCGCGAACACGTAGCTGGTGAACATCGCCTCGCGGTGCTTCTTGTACAGCGCGACCAGCGGGCGGATCAGCTGACGCGAGTCTTCGTCGTAGTGGTAAGTCGTCTGGAAGAACACGGGGATGCCCGGCAGGCCCAGCGCCACGGCGTAGTCCTGCGGGTGCTTATACGCGTCGGACACCTCGCGGTTGACGCGCTGGAAGTTCTGCACGGGCAGCTGGAACTTGTTGAGGTTGACGTAGCGGGCGAGCTGCCAGTTCTCGCGGAGCATGAGCCAGGGGTGGGGGATCACGTTGGTCGGCACGTTGGGCTTGCGGTTCGACAGCCAGATGCAGCCGTACTGCCGGTTCCAGAAGTAGCCGAAACGCGGCGCGTTCTCGGTCACGTCCATGGCGATCTGCGCCTTGCGGCCGGTGTATTCGATAAACGCGCGCAGCTTGTCGGTGTGGGCGACGAGGTTGGGGTAGTTGCCGAGGTGGGCGAAGTCGTACTTCCACGACGAGAAGCGCGCCCGATCGTAGTTCCACTTCATGTCGTCGAGGCCGATGCCGGCCGCGGTCCATATGCCGAGGTTCACGCCGAGGCGCTTGGCTTCGTCGAGCACCGGTTGCCAGCCGTCGGGGTAGCGCTTGGGGTGCGGCTTCCAACCCACGCCGCCGTCGGGGCTGGAGCTGGTGGTCTTGCCGCTGACCTGCCAGCCGTCGTCGATCTGCAGCTTGTCGAGGCCGAGGTCGGCCACGGACTTCAGCTCGCGGATCACCTCGTGGGGCTGGGCCATGTCCTGCGACATGCGCTTGGTGTCGCCCGAGCCCCAGGTGTTGGCCTGGGCGTACATGTCGCGCCCGAGCACGACGGGGTAGCGCGCCCGGTCGTATTGTTTGAGCGCCAGCTCGCGGCCGTCGTCGGTGCCGTCGTACACCACGGCCGCGCTCGCCCAGCACCACAGCCAGCGGTCGGGTTGGATGTGCTGCTTGCTCATGGCCCAGCCGGTGTTGTGCAGGCCGTCGGGCAGGCAGCGGAAGTCGCCGGTGTCGACGCCGGCTTGGTTGGCGCACTTGTGTGATTCCTTGAGCAGCGCGACGCCGCCGTTTTGATCTTCGAGGGCAAAGATGCTCGCCCACTTGACCGTGTCTTCGTGGGTGACCTCGTCGCGGATCAAGTGGTTGGCGGGCTTGTGGCGGTGTTGGGTGTCGTTGAAGTAGCCGATGGCCCGGCGTTGCAAGCCTTCGGGGTCGATCGGCAGGTAGTCGATGCGCTTGACCACGGCCTGCGCGGCTGCGCCGGCTTTCGCGCCGGCGTCGTGGTAGGCGACGAGCTTGCTGCCCTTGGGCGCGTTGCGCTTCAATTCTGTCAGCCGCTTGGCGTCGCCCTTGAGCGGCGGCTCGGTGTCGGCGCCGTGTTCGTACAGCCAGAACTCGCCGGCGTTGGCGTTGGGGCCCTCGACGTTGTCGATCAGCACGGTCACCGTGCCGTCGGGGCGGACCTTGCTCGGCACGTCGAACGTCAGCGACTCGGCCAACTGGTTGCGGCCCTTGAGGTAACCGGGCAGCGTGCGCGCGTTCACGGCGGTGTGTCTCGCCTCGCCGTCCACGCTCGTCAACACCACCCGCTGCCGCCGGCCGCCGCCGCCGTAGTCCCACCAGCTCACGCCCATCGTGTACCGCCGGCCGTCTTCCAAGCCGAGCAGGCGCACCTTGAGCTGGTCGTTGTCGAGCAGCACCGACGCCTGCCAGTGCGGCGCGACCTTCTTCGCGTCGGCGTTGGCGTACGCCCGGCCGTTGGCGGGGCGGATCGCCGGCGCGTCGTCGGCCACGGCGGGCGCGGGGTCGGTCGGCTCGCCCTTGACCCACAGCTGGCTGCGCACACCGGGCGTGCCGGGGTACACCCACGTGCGGTGCTGCACGCTGACGCCGGCGGTGGGGTACGCGACCTCCGCGACGACCTCGAGGTGCTTGCTGGTAAAGCCCTCGTCGTCGCCGGGGCGGGCGGTGAGCGACACGAGTTGGCCGCGCGTGTTCGCGTCGATCAGGCCGGGGTATTCCCAGTCGCACACCGTCGCCGTCGGCTGCTTGATCCACTGGCGTTGGGCTTGTTGATCGGCCAGGCCGACCGTGACCAGCCCGTGGCCCGTCCAGCGCCAGCGCCGCTCGACGGCGCCGGTGGACACGATGAGCACGTCGCCTTCGGTGCGGGCGGAAGCCGTGCCGAGTTTCGCGTCGAGTGCGGGCAGCGCCGCGAAACCGGGGGCTTGCCAGCCAACCAAAACAAAGGCGATCAACAACACCGCGGAACGATTCGCTTGCATGGGTAACCTCACAGGGGTGCCTGACCAATCATCGCCCGCCACCGATGGCGGGCCAGCCATTGTAACCCACGGACGCGACCGTTATGCAATGCGCTGGCCGCGTTTCGCAAAGCGTGAGATCGATTGCGTGTCGGCTCAACTCGCCGACGAAAAACCCCGCCGACGCGCGACGGGGCCTTAGTGGGCGCTACCGGACTCGAACCAGTGACCCCCTCCTTGTAAGGGAGGTGCTCTAGCCAACTGAGCTAAGCGCCCGGGCCGGCTATTCTTGCAGAATAGCCGGAATGTTCAATGGGCAAATGTCAAAACCCAAAACGGCTGCGCTCATTGCGGTTTTTGAGGCTCGACCCACGGCTTGATCTCGACGCGCCAGCCGGTGCCGGGGGCGGGGGTGGTGGTGTCGAACAGCTTCTGCGCTTCGTCGGGCTTGAGCGCATCGATCTTCTCGTCCTTCAAGAGCACGGTCGTGATCGTGTCGTAGTCGTCGCGTGTGACGATCTTTGTCGGCAAGAGCGTGCCCCGGTCGTACCACAGGTCGACCTTGGTGAACTCGCTGGTCGGCTTGCCCGCGGCGTTGAGGCGGGGGGTCAGCCGCATGTGCAAGGGCTTGTCCGCCACGTCTTCGACCAGCTCCACCTCGAACAGGCGCAACACCTCGTGGCGCTTTTGGCCGAGCGGCATGGGGAACGGGCCCTTGCCGAGTTCGAGCGGGTTGAACCGCTCGCCGGGGGCGACGATCTGGCGTTTGAAGAACTGCTTGCGTTTGGTGTGGATCTCGACGAGCCATTCGCCGTCGAAGATGTAGCGGCGTTCGTCTTTGATCTTGCGGCGGTTGGCGACCAGGTCCGTGAACGTGATGGCGAACTTGGCATCTCGCGGGGCGGCGGTGTCGGGCTGGGTCGCAGCGGGTTGTGTGGTTGCTTGGTCGGCGGGCTTGGCCGGCACGGCCGCGAGGTACGCGACGGAGCCGAGGCGGGTCTGCTTGTCGCCGAGCTGTTCGGTCTGGTCCTTGGTGTACACGACCGTGGCCTGGTAGCTGACGAGCTTGGCGCCGCGCCGCTCGAGTTTGTCGAGCCAGTCGAGCGTGCGGTCGGCCAGCGGGTCTTCGGTGACCACGGTCGTGGTCGCCGGCGCGGTCGTCGCGGGCTGCGTGTCGGCGGGTTGGGTGGCCGGCTGCGTGGCCGGGGGCTCGTCGGCGGCGCAGGCCAGCGGCGCGGCGAGGGCGGCGAGCAGCAACAGGGTCGGGCTGGTGTGGGTCATGGCGATGTTCCCGCTGGGTCTACCTGTCAGACGCGGAGGGGCGGCCGTTGTTTCGCGAACTGCAGCCTTTGCTTGCCGATCCGCTGGCGGTGAAGTCTAATGCGTCCAGTCAACGCCGTCGATCCTGAGGCACGCATGCACCTGGAAACCTTCTTAAAGCATTGGGGCTTGTCGGAGAACCCGTTCACGGCCGAGGAAGCGCGCGAAGACCCGATCTTCGGCCGGCTGATCGACTCGGCCGCCGCCCACACCGACTTCGACAAGGTGCTCGGCCAGCCCGACCGGCCCGGGGCCGCGGTCGTGTTCGGCGAGAAGGGCAGCGGCAAGACCGCGATCCGCCTGATGATGGAGCGCCGCATCGAACAATACAACGCCGAGCGCACCGACGGGCTGGTGTGGGTCGTGCGCTACGACGACCTCAACGCCGTGCTCGACCGCATCGGCCACGCCTCGGCGAACTACCTCTCGGAAGAAGACCTGCTCCGCAAGTTCCGGCTGGAAGACCACTTCGACGCGATCCTCTCGCTGGCGACCACGCGTTTGGTGAACCTGCTGCTGGGCGAGGACGACCTGCCGGTGCGCGGCCAACCGAATAAAACCGCGCGCAAGCTGCCGCGCCGCCAACGCCTCGACCTGGCCAAGCTCGCGGCGCTCTACGACCAGCCGCGCAGCGGCAACGTCGCCGAGCGCTGGCGCCGGTTGCGCCGCATGGTGCGCGTCGGCCTGCTGCCGGTGTCGAGCGTCGTCAACTGGCTGGGCTTGCTCGCGCTGCTGACCGCGGCGGGCGCGGGGGGCGTGCTGTGGCTGATGGGCGAGGTCCAACTGATCGAGTGGATCGTCATCGGCATGGTCGGCGCCGCCGGCCTGCTGCTGTTGGGCGGCGGGCTGATGCGCTGGTGGAAGCTGTGGCGTTTGTCGAGCAAGCTCCGCCGTGAGCTGCGCGCCGTCGACCGCCAGCCGGGCCAGCTCCACCGGATGCTCGGCCAACTGCCCGGCGATGCGCTCAACGACCAGCCCTTGCCCGTACCCGGCGACACCGATGCGCGATACCAGCTGATGAACCGGTTGCTCGACGTGCTCGAGGGCTTTGGCTACAGCGGGCTGATCGTGCTGGTCGACCGCGTGGATGAGCCGACCGCCATCTCCGGCGACCCCGAGCGCATGCGGCAGATCATCTGGCCCATGCTCAACAACAAGTTCCTCCAGCAGGACCGCGTGGGCGTGAAGCTGCTGCTGCCGATCGAGCTGCGTCACCTGCTCGTGCGCGAGGGGGCCGACTTCTTCCAGCAGGCCCGCCTCGACAAGCAACACCTCGTCGAGCGCCTCACCTGGTCCGGCCACCTGCTCTACGACATGTGCTGCCAGCGCATCCGCGCCTGCCAGAACCCCGGCGCCGAGCCGATCTCGTTGGTGAACCTGTTCGCCGAGGACGTCAGCCGGCAGGACCTGATCGACGCCCTCGAGCAGATGCACCAGCCGCGCGACGCCTTCAAGTTCATCTACCGCGTATTCCAGGAGCACTGCGGGCACGTGGCGGAGGACGAGCCGAGCTGGCGGGTCCCCCGGTTGACGCTCGATTTCGTGCGTCGCGAGCAATCGCAGCGGGTGCAAGAGTTCTACCGCGGCCTGTCGCCGAGCTGATTGCTTATATATTGAGCAACTTACGTGAAATACACGGCCATCCCGCTCCCCACGCCGCTTTCGTAAGCAGCGCCCGGAAAGACCACCGCGCGTATTTCCCGGCGAATGCGTCGCAAGCGGACGAAAATACCTCAAAAAAATAGTGTTAATCGGGGTTGTTTTGCCATTGCTTAACGGTGCGCGATGACTATATTGGCCCCCCGATAGTTGATTGGTACGAGGTTTGTACCGGACACAATGCAATACACAGGTGGGCTGCTCGCCGCGTGAGCGGGCAGGCACTGAACAGAACATTGCCATGAACGCTTTGGTTAGTAAGGAGACCTATCAGATGGCACATGGACGCAGGATTAGCCAGTTGCTGAGCATGCTGGCCGTTGCTGGCGCGATCACCGTCGGCCTGACCTCGACCCCCGCGATGGCCGACGGCCACGAAGCCCCCAACCAGGGCGCGGTCTCGGTCAGCGGCAACTTCACGATCACCAACGAATACTTCTTCCGCGGGATCTTCCAGGAAAACCAGGGCATGATCTATCAGCCCGACCTGACGGTCACCTTCGACCTGACCGCCGCGGGCCTCGAAGGCGTCAGCGCCTACGTGAGCACCTGGAACTCCATCCACGACGGCCCCTCCAGCCACACCGGCTCCAACGGCGGCCAGTGGTACGAGTCCGACTTCCTCGTCGGTATCAACTTCAACATCCTCGAGAGGCTCAACGCCGACGTGTCGTACATCGTGTACTACGGCCCCTCGGCCGGCGGCATCTTCGCCGAGGAGATCGACCTCAAGCTCGTCTTCGACGACGCGGACCTGTGGACCGAGGAAGGCTTCCTCGCCGCCGGCCTGCAGCCCTACGCCCTGGTTGCCTTTGAGACCGACGGCGCGGCCGATGGCCTGTCCACCGGCGGCGGCACCGTCGGCTCCAGCGAAGGCATCTACCTCGAGCTCGGCATCGAGCCCAGCTTCGACTGGGTCATCAGCGAAGACCTCACCATCGCCATGTCCGTCCCCGTGAAGGTCGGCCTGTCGCTCGACGATTACTACGAGTCGGTCAACCCCACCACCACCGCCCTCGAAGACGAAGACTTCGGCTTCTTCTCCGTCGGCCTCACCGGCTCGATCCCGCTCGACTTCATCCCCGCCGACTACGGCGCGTGGTCGCTGAGCGCCAGCGTCACCTACCTCCACGTCAACGACGACTTCAACGGCAACTTCGCCGGCGTCGACAACGACCGCATCATCGGCACCCTCGGTGTCGGCTTCGAGTATTGATCTCGAAACCCGGTCGATAACGACTGCAACACAAAGCCCACCCATGGTTATGGGTGGGCTTTTTCATGCGCGCAACCCGCAAACCTTGGTTGGCCGGCGCCAACCACAGAAGCTTCGTGCGAGGCCGGCAAGGTGAAAACGCCGAGCTTTATTCGCCGGGGATGTAGCTGATCACCCCGTCCCACGGGCTCGAGGCGGTCGCGTAGAGCTTCTTGCCGATCCGGCCCGACAGGTACGCGTACCGCCCGGCGAGGCAGGCATGGCGCATCGCGTGGGCCATGCGGACCGCGTCTTGCGCGTGGGCGATGCCGGTGTTCAGCAGCACGCCGTCGGCGCCGAGTTCCATGGCGATGGACACGTCGCTGGCCGTGCCCACGCCGGCGTCGACGATGACGGGGTAGTCGGCGTCGCCTTCTTTCAATAGTTCGAGGATGATGCGGATCGCGTTGGGGTTGAGCACGCCCTGGCCCGAGCCGATCGGCGAGCCGGCCGGCATCACCGCCGTCGCGCCCGCCTCCTTGATCTTCACCGCCATGACGGGGTCGTCGCTGGTGTAGCACAGCACGCTAAAACCGTCGGCGACCAGTTCCTTCGTCGCTTCGAGCGTGCCTACGGGGTCGGGCAACAGGGTTTTTTTGTCGGCGAGCACCTCGAGCTTGACCCAGTCCTTGCCGGGGTTGTCGAGCTGGTCGAGGATCTCGCGCCCCAGGCGGGCGACGCGCACCGCGTCGTCGGCGCTGAAACAGCCCGCCGTGTTCGGCAGGATCGTGTAGCGCGACGTGTCGATGTAGTCGAGCAGCGATCGGCCTTGGTCGTCGATCAGCCGTTCACGCCGCACCGCCACGGTGATCACCTCGGCGCCGCTGGCGTTGAGCGCCGCTTCCATGGTGGGGTAGTCCCTGTACTTGCCCGTGCCCACGATCAGCCGGCTGTCAAACGCCTTGCCGCCGAACTGAAGGGGCTTGTCGAGTTGCTGGGTCGTGGTGCTCATGTCCCCAATCCTCATTGCATGTTCTGTAATTCCGCATTCCGCAATCCGAACTCCGCACTCGATTCATCCGCCGCCGACGAGGGAGACGACCTCCACCACGTCGCCGTCGGCCAGCGCGTGCGCTGCGTGCTCGCGCTTCGGCACGACCCGCCGGTTCACTTCGACGGCCACCGCTTGCCCGGCCAGGCCGATCTGCTCGACCAACCGGCTGACCGTCGGCTGGTCGCCATCGAGTTTTCGGGGGTCGCCGTTGAGTGTGATCGTGATGGGCATCGCCCGATCATAGCAGCGAAACGGCTGGGTTTCACGGGGCTTTGGCCCACATCACCCCGGCGGCGGTGACCTCGACACAGACGCCGTCGGCGAGTTCGAATCGCCGGTTTTCATTGGAGTTTTCGGCGATGGCGGCGGCGATCTGTTCGACGGTGCGCGCCGCGAGCCGGTCGCCGCCCACGCCCATGCGCCGGCTCGTGTGAAGCACGAGGAGCCGCAGCGCCGCGGGGTCGAGCTGCCGAGCTTCGTCGCGCGGCAGGTGCGCCACGCCGCGGTCGAACCGCACGTGCTGCTCGATGAGCTTGTGGGCGTGACGCTCGACCAGGCGTTGCGCATCGGCCAACGATTCGGCGGCCTCGGTGGCCTTGAGCGACGCATCGGTACGCAGGTCGGCGAGCACCGGCAGCACGTCGTGCCGCAGGCGGTTGCGCCACTTGCTGCGGTCGGCGTTGGTCTCGTCGACGCGGAACGCCACGGCGGCTTCGTCGCAAAACGCCTCGGCCTCGGCGTGGGTCAGGCGCAGCATCGGCCGAACCACCGCTTGCCCGTTCAGCTCGCGCCGCCAACGGATGCCCGTCATGCCCGCGATCGATGCGCCGCGGATCAACCGCATGAGCATCGTTTCGAGCTGATCGTCGGCGTGGTGCGCGGTGGCGATCGCATCGGCGTCGACCTGTTCGGCGACCTGGGCCAGGGCGTTGTACCGCATGCGCCGGGCGGCGGCCTCGTCGTCGGGCGGGTGCACGTCGCGCTTGTGAAAAGCCAGGCCCAGTTGCCCGGCGAGCCGCTCGACGAACCGCGCATCGCGCTCGGCCGCGTCGCGCAGGTGGTGGTTGACGTGGGCGACGTGCAGGTCGAGTTGCCACTCGTGACGCCGGGTCAGCGCCGCCAGCGCCAGCAACAGGGCGGTCGAGTCGGCCCCGCTGCTGACGGCCACCACGAGCCGGTCGCCGGGGGCGATTTCGCAGCGGTGGCGCAGGGCCTGAGAAATGGCTTTGACGAACGGGTGGCTCGCGGGCATCATATGGTCAGCAACTTTCTGCACGGAAGCATCTTACACCCGGCCCATGGATAACGCCGCTACCCACGTTTACGAGCTCGCCGCGAACCTGGACGATGTGTCCGGCGAGGTGGTCGGTGATGCGCTGGGCCGGCTGTTGGCCGCGGGGGCGCTCGACGTGTGGGCGACGCCGATCACGATGAAGAAGAACCGCCCGGGCCTGATGCTGTCGGTGCTGTGCCGGGACGGCGACCGCGATCGGCTGGCGCGGATGATGGTCGAGCTGACGGGCACGTTCGGCGTGCGGCACCGGCCGTGGGATCGGCTGGTGCTTGACCGCCGGCACGTGACGGTGCAGACCGCTTACGGGCCGATCCGCGTGAAGGTTGGTGCGCTGGGCGGGCGCGACGTGACGAGCAAGGTCGAACACGACGACGCGGCCGCGGCGGCGCGCGAGGCGGGGGTGGCGCTGCGGGTCGTGGTCGACGCGGCGGTGGCGGCGTACGATACCACGCGCACCGCGAAGGGAGGTGACGTGTGAATCACGATTACGTCAACCTTCTGGCTGCACTCAGCGACACGATGCGCAACTTCATGATGGCGGCGGGGGTGTTCATCCTCATGGTGCTGTTCATGGTGAACGCCCGGAAGAAGCTGAAGCGTTCGACAACGAGCGCCGGCCAAAACCTCACGCCGCACGAACGGCTCGAGAAAGCCAAGCAGGCCGACGGCACGAAGAACGACCTGCGCACGATGATGGTGGAGCTCGAGGAGTTGAGCCGGGACTTCAGCGCCAAGCTCGACGCGAAGTCGATCCAGCTGCAGAAGCTGGTGGCCGAGGCCGAGCAGAAGATCGCCGAGCTGCAACGATTGGTCGACGGCGGCGCGGCCCCGCCGGCGCAGGACGACCCGCTGCGCGAGGCCGGGTCGGCCGACAACACCGCCGACCCGTTGACGCGGAGCGTGTACGACCTTTCCGACGCGGGCCACGACCCCGGCGAGATCGCCACGAAGCTGAGCGAGCCGATCGGCAAGGTGGAATTGATACTGGCGCTGCGGCAGTAAGGGCGACCATGAGCGAGAAGAACGAAAACGCGCGGCGCGGGCGCTGGTGGCGTCGGCTGGTGGTCTACCCGCTGGTGGGGTTGGTGCTGTACGTGGCGCTGAGCGGGCCGATGCTCGCGGGCATGATGAAGATCGCCGAAGAGTTCGAGCCGCCGGAGTGGGCGGTGGTGTGGGTGTGGTACCTGTACCTGCCCCTGATCAAGGTGCTGGATCGCTTTGACCCGGTCGAACGCGCATGGGGCGCGTACCTCGAATGGTGGTTCGACTTGTTCGGGGCGTCGATGCCGGGGTAAACGCGACAAGTCGCGTCGCTAAATGGTGGTGGGCCAGTCGCCGGAGAAGACCTCGGTGGCGGGGCCGGTCATGTAAACATGGTTGTCGGCTTGGCGCCACTCGAGTTGCAGGTCGCCGCCGGGCAGGTGGGCGGTGATGACGCGTTCGGTGCGCCCGGCGAGCACGCCGGCGACGCACACCGCGCACGCGCCGGTGCCGCAGGCGAGGGTGGCGCCGCTGCCGCGTTCCCAGTGGTAGACCGACACGTCGCCCGGCGCGTTGACGTGCACGAAGTGGGCGTTGACGCGGTTGGGGAACGCGGGGTGGGTTTCGATCTGTGCGCCGAGCTGCGGGCGGGCGAGCGGCCGGTCGTCGTCGACGAAGAACACGGCGTGGGGGTTGCCCATGGAGACGAAGACCGCGCCGGCGAGCGCGTCGTCGAGCTTCGATTCGTCGACCGGGATGAGCGGCGGGTCGAAGGTCGGCTCGCCCATGTCGACCGTGGCCTGCGCGAGCTTGCCGCTACCGTTGGTCGTGTAATCGATGTTGAGCACGCCGTTGCCGGTCTGCACACGCATGGGGTTGGCGGTGGTCAGGTTGTGGTCGTGGGCGTACTTGGCGACGCAGCGGATGCCGTTGCCGCACATCTCCGACTCGCTGCCGTCGGCGTTGAACATGCGCATGCGCACGTCGGCGGCGACGCCGGGCTCGGGCGGCAGAACCAGGATCAGCCCGTCGCCGCCGACGCCGGTGTGGCGGTCGGCGATGATCGGCGCGAGCGACACCGGGTCGTCGACGGTCTCGGTAAAGCCGTTGACGTAGACGTAGTCGTTGCCGATGCCGTGCATCTTCGTGAACTTCATGGCGACGGATTATAGCCCACCAGCGGCGGGGCGTCGGCGGCGGTTTTGGCCGGGCCGGCGGGCGCCCACCACTGCCAGGCGGCGGAGGCGATGAGCAGGGCGGCGCAGGCCCAGCAGGTCCGCCGGACGACGCGGTCGATGTGGCAGGCGTCGGTGGGCGTGCCGGGCAGGCGGCGCAGGTAGTTCACGCGCCAGTCGATCGAGCCGTGCCGCCAGCTCTTGCGGTCGGTCGGGGCGTGGTTGAGGTGGGCCACGGCCAGCAGCGCGCCGGCCATCGACTCGGCCGCCTCTTCGGTGATGTGCGGCGAGTCGGGGGGCGTGAGGTGTTGGGCGGCGAAGGTGTCGGCCTGCCGCTCGAAGCGGCGG
Organism: Phycisphaeraceae bacterium; assembly: GCA_028282805.1. Classification (GTDB taxonomy): domain Bacteria; phylum Planctomycetota; class Phycisphaerae; order Phycisphaerales; family Zrk34; genus JANQHD01. The sequence continues at coordinate 16,839 of JANQHD010000019.1, forward strand.
GAAATCCAACCGAACACCAACGCCCAGGCGACCGCGCCGGCCAGCAGGAACAGCGCGGCGATCAGTTCACGCGCATCGGTGCCGCCCATGTTTTGTTGTTCGAACCGTTGCAGCAGCGGGTCGTACAGGCCGAGCCTTTCACCCAGCGCGTGCAGTTGCTCGGCGATCGAGAAGGTCACGCCGATGGTGGCGAAGGCGCACACGGCCAGCCAGACCATGTGCCGCCTGCGGACGTGGCCCAGTTCGTGCGCCATCACCGCCTCGACCTGTTTGCCGGTGAGCTGCTCGATCAACCCGTCGGTCAGCAGGATGTAGCGCAGCCGGCCGAACAGGCCCATGACGGCGCCGTTGATCATGCCCGTGTGCGTGCGCCACAGCAGCAGCTCGCTGACGCGCACGCGGTGGCGGCGGCACATGGCGAGCAGGCCGTCGCGCAGTGGGCCGGGGGCGATGGGGGTGGTGTCCCACACGAACCGGATCACCAGCGGGGCGAGGGAGAAGATGGCCAGCCCGCCGACGATCGCGTACAGCTCTTCGTACTTGCGTGGGCGGATGTGCCAGTGCAGCGTCTGGCCCCACGCGAGGATCAGCAGCATCGGCAGCAACAGCAGCAACAGTTGGTGGCGCACCTGGCCCCACACGTACGCGGCGCGCGTGGGCACGGCGTTGACGGGCAGGCCTTCGTCGAGCCGGCGGACCAGCGCCGCTTCGTGCAGCCGGCGGTCGATCGGGTAGTACGCCCACCACGCCACGATCGGCACCGCCAGCGCCGGCGCGAGCACGACCAGTTCCACGACCAGCACGGTGGGGCCGAGCGTGTCGGCCAGCCACGTGCCCCAGCCCAGCACCAGCAACACCGCGTAGGTGACGCCCAGCGCGGCGAACTGCATCGCGAGCAGGCCGTTCTGCAAGCGTTTGAGGGTGCGGTTGACACGCTGCGGCTGCCGGTTGATCCGCCGCTCAGCGACGAGGCACATCAGCACGCTCGCCAACAACGGCACGAGGTACGGCCCAAGCGCCGCGGCGACCATCGGCCACCCGTACAACTGCGGCGTGGGCTGCTGTTCCAACTCGTACGGCATCACGACCGCGAGGATTAAGAGCAAGACGTAGAGCTGCATGGCGCGGGCATTGTAACGGCGGAACCGTGAATCGGTGAATCGGTTGATCGGTCAACTGGTCAATCAGATTGTATTCAGCTAACCCGGCCCGCTGAAGCGGGCCTCGCCGATTGACTGATTGACTAATCGACTGATTGACTAATCGACTGATTGACTAATCGACTGATTCACCGATTCACCGTTCCCAGGTCGATCACGACGTCGCCGTGGCGGTAGAAGTCGACGTTCAGCCGGTTGGCGTCGATGCTGGTGACGACCAGGCCGTTGAAGCGTTGGGTGTTGCCGATGCGTTTGCGGTCGCCGCGGCCGGGGCTGGCGTACGCGCTGTTTTTGATCTGCTGCGCGTGGAAGTGGTAGTGCGCCAGCGACGTGTACGCGTCGGTGACCATCTTCTCGGTCGCGTAGTAGATCAGGTCGTGTTTGCGGAGGAACGGCTTGTACAACGCCGCCTTGTACGCACCGGTTTCGTCGAGCTTGATCAGCCCGCCGTACTCGGTGGACTTGTCGTGGTGGTCGGCGTCGGCCTGCTTGAACCACGCGCGGCGGACGTTGGCGTCTTGCATCGCTTCGCTAAGCACGAGGCACGTGGCCAGGTCGGCCCAGCCCAGCTCGCGGTGCCAGTCTTTGAGGCGTTGCGGGTGGTCGGCGCTGCCGCCGTCGTAGGTCGCGCCCTTGAGGTGGTGTTGCTGGGCGTCGACGCGGGCTTGCAGGCGTGACAACAACTCGGCGCGGCTCTCTCGCATCAGCTCGCTGTTGCGCGCGTGCAGGTGCACCAGCACGGGCATGTGGCGCAGCTCCAACCCCACGCGCTGCGCCTCGTCGAGCGCCGCCACCGCCGCGCTCGCCTTCGACCAGAAACCACGGTAGCTCGAAGTCCGCAGCGTCTGCAGCCAGAGCACCTCTTCCATGTTGTGCGCCACCACGTGCAGTTGCTCGGCCCCGGCCTTGAGGTCGGTCACCATCGGGCCGGTCGCCTCGGCGCCCCGCAACAGCTTGACGAGCTGTTCGGTGTCGCCGACGAGGCGTACGGTCAGCTGCCACGCCGCGGCGCGCTGGCGGGTGTCGGCGGCGTGGTCGCCCTCGTTGACAAACGTCTCGAACACCACGCGCTCGACCGGCCGGCCGGGGTTCAGCTTCTCGATCGCAAGCCGCTCCGGCCGTTCGGCGTCGGTGTACGCCACGGCCGGCCGCGCGTAGTTGAGCACCAGCGACGGCGTGAAGTCGGTCCAGTGGCGCTCGACGGCCGTGTCGATCAGGTGCCGCAGCGCCGGCCAGTTGTTCATCAGCTTGATGCACGTGGCGAAGTGGCGCTTGGCGTCGGCCTCGTCGTAACGCACGAGCGCATCGATGGCGTGGGTGCGCATCTCTTCGGGGAAGCCGCGCTGCCACACGGCCTTGCGGAGGTACGCCAGGCGTTTTTCCGAATCGTACAGCTCGGCCTCGGCCTGACGCGCGGCGGCCAGCCGTTTGTTCGGCGACTCGGTCTTGTCCATCATCACGCCGAGCGGGTTGTCGTACGACTTGGGCCCGCACCCGGCGACCAGCAGCATCACGAGAATCAATGAGCGTTTCACGACGGCCTCCCTGATCGTGTTTCGGGCATTCTAACCCAATCGCCGCGGGGTTTTGACGACCGAAGCGGTGACGGTTGAAACCCGGCGGTTTGCTCGCTTTAATGGGCCGACCCCCAGCGCCTTGGAGCACCCGAATGACGGATCAAACCCCCGCAAGCACGCCCGGCCAAACCCCCGAGCCGACCGACCAGCCCGAGCACCCGACGCTCGCGGCGATCAAGGCAAAGTTCGCCGGCCGGGGCCTGAAGGTCGCCGTCTACCGCGGCCAGACCAACCTCGTCTGCCCCGCCGAGCTTCTGCACGACCTGCTGCAAATGCTCCGCGACGACGAGGGCTACGACTTCCTCTCCGACGTGTTCGCCATCGACTACCTCGGCCACCCCGACGCCGAGGCCCGCTTCGGCGTGGTCTACAACCTGGTCAACACCGCCCAGACGCTGCGCCTGTTCGTCAAGGCCCACCTCGACCCCACGCTCGACACGACCGGCACCGAGGAAGACCCGGCGCTGACCCTGCCCACGGTCACCGACCTCTGGCCCGGCGCCGAGTGGAACGAGCGCGAGGTGTTCGACATGTTCGGCATCCGCTTCGAAGGACACCCGGACCTGCGGCGGATCCTCACGTGGGAATCGTTCCCCGCCCACCCGCTGCGCAAGGACTACCCCCTGACCGGCCGCGGCGAACGCGAAGACTACCGCGTGCTCACCCGCGACAGCGCCTAAAACGCCCAACCGATCGCCAACGCGAAACGGCCGCAGCCGTGCGGTTTAATCGTGACCCAGAACGCCGCCGCGGGGCGTCGTGTTATACCAGTCACAAACCGAAACGAGGTGGGCGATGCGGTGGCGAGCGGGCTTGTGGGTGTTGATCGCGGTGTGCTTCATGGGCGTAAGCCCGGCGTGCGCGAGGGGGTTGCCGAACATCGTGGTGTACCTGTCGGACGACCATTCGCAATACGACTCGAGCCTGTACGGCAACGACAACATCCCCACGCCGAACTTCGAGAAGATGGCCGCGGAGGGCATGGTGTTCACGCACGCGTTCGTCGCGTCGCCGAGCTGCGCCCCGAGCCGGGCCGCGATGCTCACCGGCCTCATGCCCGCGCGCAACGGCGCCGAGCGCAACCACACCTTCCCCCGCAAGGGCACGCGCAGCCTGGTCAACGACCTCAAAGCCCGGGGCTACGAGGTTGTCGCGTTCGGCAAGGTTGCGCACGCCAACAAGCCCGTCTTCGGCTTCGACCACATCAGCAAGCCGAGCTCGATCCCGCAACTCCGTAAAAACGTCGCGGCGTACTTGGCCAGGCGCAAGTCGGATCAACCGCTGTGCCTGTTCGTCGGCACGAGCAACCCGCACGTGGCCTGGCCCGAGCCGTTCAGCTTCGACCCCGCTGAAGTCGAGTTCCCGCCGATCCATTTGGACACGCCCGAGACCCGTCGGCACCGCGCCGCGTACTACGAAGAGATCCGCGAGCTCGACGCCTACCTCGGTGAGCTGCGCACGCTGGCCTACGAAAAGCTGGGCGACGACGTGCTGTTCATCCACTCGTCTGACCACGGCTCACAGTGGCCGTTCGGCAAGTGGACGCTCTACGACTACGGCACGCGCGTGCCGCTGATCGTCAGCTGGAAGGGCCGCGTCAAGCCAAACACAAAAGCCAACGCGATGGTCAGCTGGGTCGACCTGCTGCCCACGCTCATCGAAGCGGCCGGCGGCCGACCCCCGCAGAACATCGACGGCAAATCGTTTCTGCCCGTGCTGAAAGGCGAAACGCACGAACACCGCGACCGCATCTTCACCACGCACAGCGGTGACGGCAACAACGGCGTCTTCCGCAACGTCTACCCCATCCGCTCGGTGCGCACGCGCGAGTGGAAGCTGATCCACAACGTGCACCCCGAGTTCGCGTTTTGCACGCACTCGGACCTCGACCGCAAAGACCTCGCCGGAGCCTACTGGACGCAGTGGGTCGAGCTCGCAAAAACCGACGCGCGGGCGAAGGCGATCGTGGACCGCTACTACCAACACCCCGAATACGAGCTGTACCACGTGTCGCAAGACAAGTGGGAGCAGCACAACCTCATCGACGACCCGGCCCACGCCGAGCTCGTCGCGCAGCTGAAGAAAGAGTTGCAAGCCTGGATCAAGTCACAGGGCGATCAGCTGAAAGTGTACGGCCCGCCGCGCCCCTTGGATAAACCGAAGACCTGGCACCCGGACTACTTCGGAACACGCGTGATCAAGCAATAAGACCAAGCTTCGATGGCGATCACACGACCGTCACTCTTCCGCTTTCGCCCACACGCCGCGCCGGGCGGCCCTGGCCTCGGCCTCGGCGGCCTTGAACTGCGCAGCGTGCTTGCCCTCGCCGTACTGCGTGAAGAACGGCGCGGCGCCCCGGCGGACCATCTCGACGTTCAGGTTCTCGCCGTCTTCGTTGCGCAGGTACGCGATCAGCCGGTTGGACCGGTCTTGGTAGGGTTTCGCGTTGTCTTCGAACTCAATACGGATGTACTTGCCGTAGGCCAGGTCGGCCAGGGCATTGAGCGCCTCGTTGCCGCCGGGCCTGTCCTTGAACGGCGTGTCGACGCGGTTGAGCCGCACCGAGAACTTCAGCGGCATCGGCGGCCGCCACAGCACGGTCAGCTCGTCGCCGTGCTGCACGGTCAGCACCTTCGCCAGACCTTTTTCGAGCTTCGGGTCGGCGGGGGCTTTGTTTTCCGTGGCGCGGGCGGCGGGTTCTCTGTCGAAACGCGCGATCGCGATGCCGACCACCACCCCGCAAACAAACACGGCCACGGTCGCGATGGGTAAACGTCGGTTCATGGGTTGGGCTCCCTTGGATCAGGCGAGCCCACATTATACCCCCAGATGATGCGTACCACCGACGCCCCCCGATTGTACGTGCGGGCTTTATCATCATCATTTCAGGTTCAAACCCCACAATCAATTTTAACTTAAAAGTTAATGATTCAGCAGGGCAACCCCTATTGCGGCGCATTCGATGGGTGTGAGGTGCTGATCGTTTTTAGACTAAAAACGATAAAGATCGGGAGGGCGATCGATATGGTGTCGTGGGGGTGGAGAAGGCGGTGTGGCGCGGCGTGACGTGGTGTTGAGGGTGGCGGTCGCGCTAAGCCGCGAGCGGCTCTGAAAGACGAACTCGGTTTTGCGTCTGTGCGATCGGTGTTGTCGTCATCGTTTTTAGACTAAAAACGATATGAGATCACAAGGCGGTGCGGTGCCGTGGGGGTGGCGCGGTGCAGCGCAGCGTGGCGTGATGTTGGGGGCGGGGCAAGCTAAGCCGCAAGCGGCTTGCGGTGGCGGCACAGCGCGGCGAGGCCGGCGAGCGCCAGCAGCGCCGCGGCCGTCGGCTCGGGCACGACGAACACGTTGTCGGGCATGTCGGTCATCGCGGTGTTGCGGGCGATGATGTCGCCCAGCGTTGTGTCGCCCAGCGCCGCGAGGTCGTACAGGTCGGCGAGCATCGCGTCGTTCTGGTACCAGAACCGGTCGCCGTCGCGCAGCGCGGTGAACTGATCGATCATCACCATGCGGATGGTTTGGCCGACCGCGCCGGCGCCGTGGTGGGGCTCGGCCAAGCCGCCGACCCACAGGTCGACGTCGTCGACGCTGGCGTAGACCGAGGCGAGCTTGGCCGCGAGGTCGGCGTCGCCGCCGGTCAGGTCGAGCAAGTCGGTCGCGGGCAGCAGGCCCAGGTCGATCCGCGCCTGGTTATAGCCGGGCAGGCCGTGGTCTCGGCCGCGTTGGATGTTGAGCGACGCGAGGTCGAACCCGCCGGCGCCTGGGGGGCCGAACAGGAAGTTGCGCACGTCGTCGACGATCATGTTGTCGATCTCTTGCGACTCTTGTAAGCAGGCGCCGTGCAGGAACGCGTCGATGCCGTTCGTGCTGACCGCGCTGGGGTTGAAGAACGCGTCGCGCAGCGCCAGCGAGCCGGCGTCGGTGCCGTCGGGGTTGACCATGGCGATCTCGGGCGACAGCAGGCTGTGGCCGAGGCGGTAGACGGCGGTGGAGAACTCGTTGGCGATGCCGGCGTCGACGTCGGTCTTGTAGCCGGTGTAGGTCGTCAGCGCACCGTCGCCGAGCAGGGCGGGGAGGAACTCGTCGTAGGTGATCACCTGCATCTGGGCCCCGACGACCTTGCGCGACGCCTGGTAGACGAACTCGTCGCGGCTGAGCGTCGAGTCGTTGAACGCCTGCACGAGGCCGGCCTCGTTGGCGTCGAGCCGGGCGCCGAACTCGTCGGCCAGGCGGTTGTGCTCGCGGACGAACAGCGTGTGCATCGACGTGAGCACGACGTTCTCGTTGGCCCGCACGTCGCCGGCGAGGAACAGGCCGGCGCCGGTGCCGCCGGCGTTGGGCAGGCCGGCGGTGTTGAACGGCAGCAGGTCGCCGGCCGAGGTCTTCAGCTTGCCGTCGGCCATGGTGCGCAGGGCGTTGGCGCGCGTGGTGTCGGAGCCGTACACGTTCGACGCGTCGATGTACGCGGTGATCTGGTTGATCTGCTGGCGCGGGTTGGCGGCGCTGGTGCCGGTGGCGGTGTCGTACGTCGAGCGGTTCAGGCCGATGGTGCCGCTGAACAACGGGTCGCCGGCGGGCACGACGATGTCGAACGGCTCGTGCGGCTCGTGGTTTTCCGTGAGGTCGATGTCGTGGTCGAGGAACTGGCCCCAGACCCACACGTAATCGCTCATCAGGTGGGCGTTGGGCGTCGGGCTGGTCTGCGCCGCGACGGCGTTGGACACCGCGCGGGCGCTGGGCAAGGGGCTAAGGCCGGTGCTATCGAGCGTGCGTGGCGACGAGATGTCGTCGTCGTAACCCACGCCGGTCCAGCGCAGCAACTGCGTGTCGACCGCGCCCCAGTTGGTGTGGGTTTCGTTGTTGTTCGTGCCGTCGATCGTCCGGAAGTCTGCGTAGGCCGAGGCGTTCAGCAACACCACCGAGATCAGTGCCAATTGACAACAGCGCATCGCTCAATCTCCCAGGTCGCGGCCGTCGGTTTGGTTTGTCCGGGAAGGGATCGCTCTCGCCTTCCACCATCCAGGAAACAATATACCACCGCTGGGGGGCTAATCCAGAGAATATGGGATTAAAACGATTTGCGGGAAAGGGTTATTGCGGTGGAAATGGAAAACCTGAACGGTTGTGACGGCGTTTACTTGCCGGCGTAGTCGATGATGCGGCCGATCTCGTTGCGCAGGTCCTTGCGGGGCACGACGCGGTCGACGAAGCCGGCGTCCTGCAGGAACTCGGCGCGCTGGAAACCGTCGGGCAGTTCCTGGCGAACGGTGTTGGCGATGACGCGCGGGCCGGCGAAGCCGATCAGAGCTTTGGGCTCGGCGAAGATGACGTCGCCGAGCATGGCGAAGGACGCGGTGACCCCGCCGGTGGTCGGGTCGGTGAGCACGGAGACGTACAGCCCGCCGTTGTCCTGGAACTGGCCGAGGGCGGCGGAGGTCTTGGCCATCTGCATCAGCGACAGGGTCGACTCCTGCATGCGCGCCCCGCCCGAGCAGGAGACGATGACCAGCGGCAGGTCCTGCTCGTCGGCGTGCTCGATGGCGTTGGTGAGCACCTCGCCGACGACCGAGCCCATGGAGGCCATCATGAAGTTCGAGTCCATCGCGGCCATGACGGTGCGGCGGCCCTTGATGTAGCCGACGCCGGCGACGATCGCGTCGTTGCGGCCGGTCTTCTTCTGCTCGCCCTTGAGCCGGTCCTTGTACGGCCGAAGGTCCTTGAACTTCAGCGGGTCGGTGGGGGCCACGTCCAGCCAGCGGGGCTCGAAGCTGTCGGGGTCGCACAGCTGCTGGATGCGGGTCTCGGCGTCCACACGGAAGTGGTGCTCGCACTCGGTGCACACGTGCAGGTTGCGCTCGATCAGCTTGCGGTAGACCATCGCCTCGCAATTGCTGCAGCGCATCCACAAACCTTCCGGCACGCCGGACCGGTTGGCCATATCTGGTACCTCGTTCCAACTGCGTTGTGTCTGGGCGGCTTGGCTCATGCGGTTACCCGAGCAGGCATTTTAATAAAATCGGCTCATCGATGTCTAATCGAGCGGGCCCGCCCCTAAAAGACCACACCACCGGCGGTTGTAAGCGGTGGTGCGGGGTTACGCGGGGGATGGAATGAAACCTCAGCGGGCCAGCTCGAAGATCGACTGGGTCCGCAGGATGAAGCCGCCCGAGCCGATCAGGTGGTAAGTCTGGGCGTGGATCTCGTTGCGGTAACGCTGCACGTCCACCATCGACAGGTTCGGCAACAGCTCGCCGGGCGCCTGCCAACGGTAGGCCATCGCTTCGGACTCGTCGGCGAAGTCGACCATCTCGTTGAACGTGGCGGTGTAGAGGTTGTCCGAGAGGTTCTCGGTCTGCACGGCGGCGACGAAGCGGATGCGCTCGTCGACGGTCTGCTCGTATTCCTTTTCGCCGATGCAGGGCAGGGTGTGCTGTAAACCACGCTCGGGCAACTGGATATCCTGATCGGTGACGATCTCGCTGGCGCACCGGCCGTCGGTCTGGAACCGCAGGGCGTGGCCGCCGGGCATCAGCCAGGCCTCCAGCTCGTAGTCGGGCTGGGTGATCGTGCGGCGGCTCTGGATGTTGAACAGCTCCGGGTGCAGCGCCCGCGAGTAGAGCAGCATGCGGTAGATCTGGGTACTGGGCGACTTGTTGATCGAGCTCATGTTCACAGGTCCAATTCTTTGCGGTCGGTTAGGGGCGGCCATCATAGCCAGCGCTATGACACCTTTCACGCGCTAAGTAATGATTTCGTTAAAAATTGTGGTCGGTCGGGGTGCTGCCATCCTGGTCAAGCGTCCGGCTTCGGGCTGCCGATAGTACTATCGGACTGTTTCGATCCATCTAGGACTTAAACCGCTGTCGTTCACCGCATTATGGCAAGCCCGCCCGACCAAATCGAGAAAATTCTCCAGATTTCTCACCCCGTGCTCGACACGGCCTGCTGCCAGGCCCTGGGCACGGCGGACCGGGCAACCGAAAAGCGCTTGATCGAGGCCCTGATGGCCCGTAACCGGCCCGCAGGCCTGCGTGGGCTCGTCCAACGGTTCGATCGGTTGGCCGGTGAGAGCCAGCGATGGCTGCTGGACAAAACCGACCTGCTCGCCGGGGCGATCCGCCACGCGGCGACCGAGGGCGACGGCGACGCCCAGGCCAACGCGATCGAGATGGTCAGCCGCAGCGGCGATTGTTCGCTGGCGTACCTGCTGGCCCTGCAGATGAGCGAGGGCGACGGCACGCACCGGCGTGCCGCGGCCGACGGCTTGCTGCGGATGGCACGCCGAACCGTGATGAGCGCTGAAGCCGGCAGTGACGAGCCACGGCGGCGTTACGCGCAGGTGCTCGCGGCGGTGGCCGAGGCGTGCGCCTGCTTCCACCAGCACCGCCGGCGGGACGTGCTGCTGGCGGCGATGTGCTTTCTGCCGGTGCTCGACCCGCGTGTGCGGCGGCACCTGACCGACCGCCGGGCGTCGGCTTACGCGGTTGTGGGCGAGCTGCTGACGCTCGAAAGCAACCCGCTGGCGGCGCGGGCCCTGCTGCCGATGGCGGGGGTGGACACCATGCGCGAGCCGGTCGAGCGGGCGCTGGGCCGGCCCGAGGCCGCCCAGCAGGTGTCGGCGATGCTGCAGTTGAGCCACCTGCTGGTCGCGCCGGCGGTCCGCGCCACGGTGCGCGGCGTCGAACGCTGCGAACACCTCGTGGTCAAACGCGCCCGGCTCGACGAGCCGACGCAACGGCGGATGCCGCGCTGGCTGGCGACGCTGGCGCTCGACACCCCCACGCGCATCCGCGCCCTGTCGGACATCGCGTGCAGCGGCGACCGCTTCGCCCGGCTGATGTGCCTGCGGGAGCTGATGCGCAGCGAGACCGAGCACGCCGACGAGGCCGTGGGCGTGATGTGCTTCGACGCCGACGCCGCGATCGCCCGCGTCGCGATCCGGCACCTGCTGCGCCGGCGGTGGGCGGGCCTGTCGCGCCTGATGGTACGGCTGGTCGGCAGCGAACACGAACAGGTCCGGCAACTCGCCGAGCAGCAACTGGCGCCGGTGGGCTTCGAGCGCTACTGGGCGAACTGGTCGCGCATGTCGCGCGAGCAGCGCACCTCGGCCGGGCGGGCCTTGATGAAGATCGACCGCAACTTCCTCCACAAGCTGCTGGCGAAGATGAACGACCCCGCCGGCGACCACCGCCACCAGGCGGTGCAGGCGGCCCGGCTGCTCGGGCAGCAGACGTACTTCGAAGACCGCCTGATCGAGCTGGTCGCCGACGACGACGCCAAGGTCGCCGCGTCGGCGGCGCGGGCGCTGGGGCGGTTGGGTGACAGCGAACAAGCCATGGCCGCGCTGGAACACGCCCTCGATCACGACGACGACCGCGTGCGTTCCAACGCCATCGAGTCGTTGCAGGAGGCTCAGCGCATCGCCCTGTTCGGCACGCACCTCGAGCGGATCAGCGGCGGGGCGGGCAACCGCAGCCGGGCCACGGCGATCCGGGCGCTGATGCAGATGCCCGTCGCCGAAGGCGTGCCGGCCCTCGAACGGATGCTCGCCGACCGCGACGACCGTCACCGCACCAGCGCGCTGTGGGTCGTCGAGCACCTGGGCTTGCTGGGCGTGGTCGGGCAGGTCGCCGAGCTGGCCAAGGCCGACCCCGACCCGCGTGTGCGCGGCCGGGCGCTGCGCGTGGTGCGGCAGATGGCGGCCGAGGTCAAACACGGCGGCGCGGCGCAGGGGGTGGCGACATGACCGAGTGGTTCGAAACCCTGGCGATCGTGCCCGAGTGGCGCAAGGACGTGACGTGGTGGCCCGACGGCCCGTCGATCCCGCTGGCGCCGCTGGTGTGGGCCATGCGCCTGATGGGCGCGGCGATCCTGCTGTACATCGGCTCGCACGCGTGGCGCCGGTTGCGTGTGCGGCTGTCGCCGCTGTGGGCGTTCGACCGGGCCGCGCGGCAGATGGGCTTGCGCCCCGTCGACCGGTGGGTGCTGTGGCGTGCGGCGAAAACCGAGGGCCTGACCAGCCCGCTGACGCTCCTGGTCTGCGCCGCCACGCTCGAACACCACGCCGAGTCGATCTGCCAGCGGGGCGAACAGCAGGGCGGCGCGGCGATGAAAAAAGCACGCCGTCTGGCGGACGGCGTGCTGGCGGTGCGTCGAGAGTTGTTCGGCTGATCAGGCGCCGTAGTCGTCGTCGAAGCCGTCGTCGTACCCTTCTTCGTACCCGTCGCTCTCGCCGCCTCGGTCGAAGCCACCGTCCAGCTCACGCAGCAACTCGGGGTCGATCGTGTCGAAGTCCGGCACGAGTTCCTTGGTCAGCTTCTCGATCCGCTGGCGGTCGCGCAGCTCGAGCAGCTCGACCACCCGGCCGTCCTTGATGCCGATCAAACGCGTGGTGGTGTCGGTCAGGCCGCGGCCGAACCCGCCGGACAGCTTGTGGTCGAAATCGAAATCGACCACGACGACACCGGTGCCGAAGTCGAGTTGCCCCGCGGCGCCGACGGTGTTGCCGGCCAGCGGCACGGGCTGGGCGGGGCCGCCGACCAGGTCGCCGGGCTCGACGTCGAACTCCGCGGTCTGGTACGAGCCGTTGAAGAACTTCCACACCTTGATCTTGCCCGACCGCGCGTTCTTGCTCGAGCCGGCCAGGAAGTAATACATCGTGTCGGGCGTCTCGACCGGCCGGGTCCAGTCCGACCACTCGCCGCGCCGCACGAGTTGCGTGGCGCGTTCGGCTTGCACCTCGGGCAGCTTCAAGCCGAACATCGGGTTGATGAACACCACGCGCATCCGGTAGCGGTAGGTCTTGCCCGGCTCGACGTACAGGTCGTTGGCCAGCACGGCCAGGTCGTTGGCGCCGAACGGGTTGGACGAGTCGCCGTTCGCGTCATCGTTGAACCCGGCGCCGGCCAGCTGGTCGCGGAGTTGTTCGCGTGCGACCTTGATCTTGGCCCCGACCGTCCGCAGCTCTTCTTGCAGGCGCTGGACGCGCACCGCCTGGGAGCGTGGCAACCGTTGGCCGCGTTCCTGGAGCTTCTTCTGGCGGTCCATCAGCGGCTTGAGCAGCCGGGCGATCCGCTGCTCGTCTTCCTTCAGCTTCTCGAGGTCTTCGAGGGTGTACTCGACCACGTCGGGGTCTTCGTTGGCGTTGTTGACCAAATTGGGCACGGCCAGCAGGCCGGTGTCCTTGGGCTTCTCGGGGCGCGGGATGTCCGGCGGCAGCCACGGGTTCTTGCCCTTTTCGAGGGGGTAGAACGCCGGCTTGGTCAAGTCCTTGCGGCGGCCGCGCAGCTCGGTGACCAGGCTGCCCAGCGCGGCGCGGGTGACCTGGCCGCTGGCCAGCACCTCGCGGTACGAGGTGCGGTCCGGCATCCGGCTCACGAGCGTCGCTTGCCCCCACGTGCCGTCGGGCAGCAGCTCCTGCCGTTCGACCTCGACGTCCGCGATCGCGCTGAGCGTCTGCCACAACTGGGCGGGCACCGCCTGCATGTTCTCGGGGGTGCCGGTCTTGTACTGCTCGATGATGTGGCCGACCTTCACACGCCCGGCGATCGACACCCAGCGCAGGTCGTACGGCGGCTTGGTGCCGATGATCCTGATCAGTTCCAGCTGCCCGGTGCGCTCGGCCGCCGACACCAGCGCCGCGGCGTCGACCGTGCTCTGGCCCGCACGCACGTTGATGTGGTCGACCGCGGGCAGGTCCACGAAGTGGTAGGGCCGCTGCTGGATCTCGGTCCCGCCGGCGCCGATGTTCAGCGAGCTTTGGGTCAGGCTGCCGACCATCAGGCGGTCCGCCGAGTCGTCGGCGCCCACCGGCGTGAGCAGCCGCTGCTGCTTCTCGGCGTACTGCGACATGTAATCCGGCAGCTTGTCACGCACCTCTTTCAAATCGTCGGGGACCGGCATCTCGAGCTTACGCTCGAGCACCTCGGCCCGTTCCTTGATCTTGTCGTCGGCCTCGCTCGTGGAAACCTGCGCCCCGCTCATGTTCACGGTGATCTTGCCCAGCAGCACGAACATCACCAGGCACACCAGTAAGAAGAGAACGCCGACGCCGAGCACCGCCTTCTCGGCGTGCTGCTCGAAGATGTTGATGTCCTTCAGTTTCATCGCACTGCTCCTGTGGGTCGCTGATCAGGCGCCGTAGTCGTCGTCGTAGCCGTCGCCGTAGTCGTCGCCGTAGTCGCCTGATCCGCCGCTGTCGTAACCGTCGCCGCTCGGGGCGATCGGCGCGCCCTGCGCGTCGGTCGCGGTGGGCACGAAGTTCTCGTCGCGGGGTTGCAGGCCGAGCTGCCAGCGGACCTGGTCGGGCATCAGGCCCGGGTCGAACTTCTCGAGCATGTTGCCGGCCACCTCTTCGTTGGTGTGGCCGGCCGTCCAACGCCGCATCCACAGCGACTGGACCGCCACCTCCACCACCGCGACGTTGATGTTGTTGCCGTAGAGCTTGTTCTTCTCGGTCAACGCCAGTTCCTGATCCAACGCCGTGACCTTCGAGATGATGGGCGTGAGCAGGTTGGCCTCGGCGAACGCGTTGAGCACCGTCGGCAGCTGGTCCATGTCCACCACCATCACCACGTTCGCCTGGCGCACGTCGTACAGCTGGTTGGAGGTCCGGCCGGTCTGCGACACGGCGAAGTTGTTCGGCAGCGGCGTGCTCGGGTCGGCGACCGTCGGCTCGGGGCCCTGCGGCACGCGGTGCGCGATGCCGAGGTAGCGCGGGTCGACCTGGATGCTGATCAGTTCCTTGACCGGGTTGGACAGGACCGAGCCGGCCGTCTTGTTGTTCGCGTGGACGATCGCGTTGACGATGTCTTCCTGGACCCAGAAGTTCATCTGGATTTCCCACGACTGGGCGGGGGTGGGTTCGATGTCCTTGATCACAATCGCCGGGACGGTGAAGATCGACGGGTTGACCTGCTGGTCGCTCTCGCCCACGAGCAGCACCGGCGCGGGCGCGGCGTACATCTGAAACTGCGACAGCTGCTTCTTCAGCTCTTCGATGTACTTTTCCGCCCGTTGCTTGAGCTTGGCCTCGCGCTCCTCGGCCGAGGTGGGCAGGATCTCGTTGGCCGCGGGCGCGACCTTGACCGCGATCTCCTCTTTCTTGGGCGGGATGCCCGAGACCAGCCGAGCGTGCAGCGCCTGGAGCTGTTTTTCGTACTGCTCTCTGATGCGGTAGCGCTGGCCCTCCTCGGCGTCGGGGAAGAAGCCCTCGATCAGCTGCTCGTGGGCGAACGCGCCGCCGAGGCCGTCGCGGTTGAGCTCGACCACCCGCTTGGACAACCGGTCGAAGTTGCCGGTCATCTGGTTGTAGATCTTGCTCATCTCCTTGACGACGCTCTCGTTGATCGCCAGCCGGATTCCGATGGTCGGTTGTTCCGGGTCGTTGTTCGGCACCTCGACGGTGTTGTGGGTCATCCGCTCGAGCTGCTTGCTGAACTTGGCCTTGGCCTCGAGCTTATCCCTGCTCTTGGCGCGCGCGGGCATGATCAGCCAGAACGGGGCGCTGATGCAGGCGAGCATGATGATCACGCACGCGACGTTGACGGGGTTGGCCTTGATCCAGTTGAGAATTTCTTTGAGTATCGGCATGGTTTACCCTCCGTAGTCGTCGCCGCTGGAGTCGTCGGTCGATTCGCCTTCCTGGCCGGGCAGGGGCGGCATCGGGTCGCCGGGCTTGGCGCCGGGCGGACGCAGCGCGACCTTCCAGGTGATGGTGAACGCCCAGCCCTCGGAGATGAGCTGGTTTTTCGGCAGGTACTTGCGGTAGTCTCCCGCATCGGCGCCGGCCATCGCGCCGCCGCCATCGCCCCAGTCGCTGAAATCGTCGAACTCATCGATGCTGCCGATGTTGAGCTGCGGGGCCTGGAAAGCGGCCTCGGTGGCGGCCTCGGCGTCGCCCGCCTTCGCGATCTTGGGGATCTTCCGCAAGCGGTTGAGCTTCACGTCGGTGATCACGTAGGGGCGGTTCTCGCGATCGGCGTTGTCCTTGAGGTACTTCATGAAGTGCTGGTGCAGCAGGTTCTCGGCGTTGGTGTTCGGCGTGGAACCGGTCAGCTGCACGGCGTAGGTTGGCCGGTAGGCATCCCACTCCGCTGCGCTGCCGCCCTCGGAGTCGGCCGAGGGGCTCGAGGTTTGCCCCAGGCCGGACTCGTAGGTGATGACCACCTCGTCGATGAGGACCTGGTTGCGCTGGTCCGGCTCGATCTGGTTGATGCCGGGGTAATCGCCGTCGACGATCGGCGGCTGCGGGTTGATCGCGTGGGCGGCCTCGTCGATGTCCCGCACGATGCACGCCGAGACGTTGTTGTACTCGAACATGTTGATCATGTTTTTCGCGAGGTCGGCGGGGTTCTCGGTCTTGATGCTCTCGAGCTTGTTGGCCTGCTCGGCGGCCCGCGTCATGACCTGCTTGGCGTACGCGGTCTTTGGGTTGTTCTCGTCGTTGGCCATGGACTTGACGGTCGCGCCGAAGGCGACGCCCACGCCCAGCAGCGCCGCGGCCGCCGCGCCGGCGAACCACGGCTGCTTCGCCCGCCACATCTGCTTGCGGATCATGTCCTTCGGCAACAGGTTGCAGCTGACCGACTCGAGGCCCAGGCCCTGCAAGGCCAGCCCGTACGCCGGCGCCAGCGTCAGCGCCTGGTCGGCGAACGACGAGGCCTGCTTGCCCGTCACGTCGATCTGCTTGAACTGGTCGAGCCGGCGGACGTCGATCTGCAGCTGCTGCTTGAGGAACGTCTGCAGGCCCGGCAGGCGGAACGTCGAGCCGAGGCCGATCAGCCGGCCCAGCTCCGCGCCGCGGTGCAGCGACTGGTAGTAGCCCAGCGACTTCTGCACCTCCTGCACGAGGTCGACGAACACCGGGCGCATGGCCTGGAAGATCTGGCGGGCGTACTTGCTGCTGGTGGCCTCGCGTTTGAGCTTCTCGGCCTTGGAGTGGCTGAGCTTGAAGCTGTGCACCAGCGCCTCGGTGAACTGGTTGCCGCCGATGGGGATCGTGCGGAGCCACACGTCGTCGCGCTCGGTGATGATCAGCTCGGTGGACTGGGTGCCGATGTCCATCAGCACGGTGCCGTCGGGCAGGTCCTTGAGCTTGTGGTCGTAGTTCAGCGCGTTGAACACGGCGATGGGCGAGAGCATCACGCCGTGGGTGGGGATGCCGGCCTGCTTGAAGTTCTCCAGCCAGGGCCCGACCCGCTCCTTGGTCATCGCGAAGATGCCGACCTCCACGTCCGGCGAGTCGGGGTCGGCGAAGACCTGGTAGTCCCACTCGACCTGCTCGATGGGGAAGGGGATCTGCTGGACCGCCTCGTACTTGACGATGTCGGGGATCTGCTTGGGCTCGACCGGCGGGAGCTTGGCGAAGCGGGCGAAGGCCATGTGCCCCGGCACGGAGACGATGACCGTGCTTTTCTTCACCTCGTACTTGGCGATGAACTGGTCGAGCGCGACGCGGATCGTTTCGTTCATGTCCGTGTCGGGCGCGGTCAGGACGTGCTTGTGGGGGATGACTTCGAAGTCTGCGACGGAGATGTCGTCGCCGTCGCGCTTGAGGTGGATCGCCTTCACGGCGTTAGCGCCGACTTCGATGCCCCAACAATCGTTCGCACTGGGCATGGGTATGGGCCTCCTGAGGGTCGGTGGTGGCCTCGTGGCTCTGGTCGCGAACCGGTGAGCGGCCGTGGCTTCCAACACACCCGGCACTTGCCGTCGGGCGCAAGGGTTGGTGGCCGCTATCTCCGATCGCGTTCGGCCACAGGTGGGGGCGGGCTCGCGCCCGCGTCCATCCCTGCGCCTCATTTAACCGGCGCGGGCGCCGCAGGTCAAGCATCCGCCGCGCGTAAATCTTGCCGCCGCCGTCCCTTGACGTGCCGCCGGCTGGTCACGAACATGCTCCGGCCATGACAGACGCGCTATCCATCATCGCCGCCCGGATCACCGACGCCATCGCCGGCGCTTTCGGCGAGCAATGGGCCGAAACCGACCCCATCGTCCGCCCCAGCCAGAACCCCAAGTTCGGCGATTACCAGGCCAACGTGGCCATGTCGCTGGGCAAAAAGCTGGGGCAAAACCCGCGCGCCGTCGCCGAGGCCATCGTCGCACGCTTCGAAACCGACGGCCTGTGCGAAAAACCCGAGGTCGCCGGGCCCGGCTTCATCAATATCAAGCTCACCCACGCGTTTTTGGCCGAGGCCGCGCAAAAACTCGCCGGCGACCCCAAACTCGGCGTCGAGCCGGCCGAAACGCCCCAAAGCATCGTCGTCGATTACTCCAGCCCCAACCTCGCCAAGGAGATGCACGTCGGCCACCTGCGCTCGACCATCATCGGCGACGCGATCGTGCGTGTGCTCGAAGCGCTCGGCCACGAGGTGGTCAGGCAGAACCACGTCGGCGACTGGGGCACGCAGTTCGGCATGCTCATCGAGCACATGATCGACTCCGGCGCCGCCGAGGGCGAAACCCACATCGCCGACCTCAACGAGTTCTACCAGGCCGCCAAGCGGCGCTTCGACGCCGACGCCGGCTTCAACGAACGCTCGCGCCAACGCGTCGTGTCGTTGCAGGGCGGCGATGAACAAACCCTCGCCCTGTGGGACAAGCTCGTGCACGAGTCCGTCCGCCACGCCGACGAGGTGTACACCCGCCTCGGCGTGCTGCTGCAAGACGACGACCTGCAAGGCGAAAGCACGTACAACGACGCGCTGCCGAAGGTCATCGAAGACCTCGACGCCAAGAACCTTTTGGAAGAGAGCGACGGCGCCAAGGTCGTGTTCCCCCAGGGCTTTATCGGCAAGGACGACGAGCCGATGCCCCTCATCGTGCAGAAGTCGGACGGCGGCTACCTCTACGCCACGACCGACCTCGCCGCGGTGCGCTACCGCAGCGACGAGCTGGACGTCGACCGCATCGTGTACGTCACCGACGCCCGGCAGAAACAGCACATCGCGATGATGCTCGCCGTGGCACGCGCCGCGGGCTTCGTACGCGAATCGGTGCGCACCGACCACGTGACGTTCGGCATGGTGCTCGGCGAAGACAACAAGCCGTTCAAAACCCGTGCCGGCGGCACGGTCAAGCTGATGGACCTGCTCGGCGATTCGGCACGCCGCGCCGCGGCGATCGTGCGGGAAAAAACCCCCGACCTGACCGACGCGCAGATGGCCGAGGTCGCCGAGGTCGTGGGCATCGGCGCGATCAAGTACGCCGACTTGTCGTCCGACCGCAACAAGGACTACGTCTTCTCGTGGCAGCGCATGTTGGCCCTCGAGGGCAATACGGCCCCGTACATGCAGTACGCCTACGCCCGGGTCCGCTCGATCTTCCGCAAGGCCGGCGTCGACGGGCCGCCGGCCGGGGCGGCGGTGACGGTCACCGAGCCGGCCGAGCGGGCGCTGGTGCTCCAGCTGCTGCAGATCGGCCCGACCGTGCGGTCCGTGGCCGACAACCTCGAACCCCACCACCTGTGCGGTTACCTGTATGATCTGGCCAAGGCGTTCAGCCGCTTCTTCGAGAGCTGCCCGGTGATCAAGGCGCCCGACGGAGCGACGCGCGACAGCCGCCTGCTGCTGTGCGACACCACGGCCCGGGCGCTGGAACTGGTCTTGGGCCTTCTGGGAATCAAGGTGCTGCAACGGATGTGAGCCATGGCGAAACTGCCGATCGACATCGAGTTTGAGATGGCCGGCCAGTGGTACCCGCAGGCCGAGGCGCTGCTCGACGAGCACCACCTCGTGGCGGTGGCCGAGACCGAGGAGCTGCGCATCCAGTTCGGCACGCACCTGGTTATGCAGATGGAGCAGATGTCCGACACCGAGGTCTGCCCGCTGTACGGCCGGTTCATCCACAACCTCGACGAGCTGGTGTACATGCTCAGCCGGGCGTTGCCGGGCCGGCGGGTGATCGAGCCGAAGATGGACCAGATCATCAAGGCGCTCGGCCGCAAGCACGAGCACACCAAGCGGCGCTACATCGTTTGGCACGACGCGCACCGCTTCGCCGAGCGTGAGCCCAAGGTGTTCAGCGAGATGGTGGACTGCATGATGGGCGTCGCGGCCGAGCAGGAGTACGCCTCGGAAGACACGCTGCTGCTGACGCGTTGCCTGTTCATCGGCGGGCCGCGCTTGCTCGAAGCCGAGGGCTTCGACAGCTGGCTGCACGAGGGCGAAGCCCAGGCGCTGTGGCAGGTGGTCAGCGGCCTGGCCAAGCCGCCGGTGCGCACGGTGCACATCGTCTCCGAGCACGACCACGAGGACGGGGCGGTCTAACCGTTTTCTTCCAGCGCCGCGTCGACGGAATCGTACAGGGGGAACACCTCGATCAGCCGGGTCTTCTTGAACAGGTCGGCCACCGAGTCGTGCACGCCGCACAGCCGCAGCCGCCCGCCGGCCTTGTGCATGACCTTGTGGAACTCGATCAGCTCGGCCAGCGCCATCGACGCGATGAACTGCACCGCGTCGAGGTCGATGACGACCCGGTCGTAGCGCGCGCCGCCGAGCTCGAGCAGGGCGGCGCGCAAAGTTTCGGCTTCGGTGTTCGAGGCGTTGCCGCGGAGGTGGGCCACGGCGGCGTTGGGCCTCTCGTCGATCTGGATTTCCAGCGTGTTCATGGCGTGTTCCCCTTCGGGCTCGGGGTCGGTCGCCCGTGTTGACGCGGCAGCTCAGTTGTCGCGGCGGCGGATCATGGTCACGCAATTGCCTTTGTCGTTGAACTGCACCTCGCTCATGTACGCGTTCATCAGCATCACGCCCCGGCCGCTCGGCCGCTCGATGTTCTCGTCGGCGGTGCAGTCGGGCACGTCGCCGGGGCGAAAGCCCTGGCCCTCGTCGCACACCTTCAGCGTCACCGCCTGCGGGCCGACCTCGTAGTCGAGCTTGACGCGCTTGTTGGGGTTGAGGTTGTTGCCGTGCTTGATGGCGTTGGTCAACGCCTCCTCGAGGGCGAGCTTGATCGCGAACACGTCGGTCTCGCCGTAGGCGTAGGCCTGCAGCGCGCCGATCACCTCCCGCTCGGCCCGCGCCACCTCGTCGAAGCGGCTGGCCAGTTCCAGCTGGTTGGCGATCTTCTCACGCGGCAACGGCTCACCCTCCGAGGCGCCGGCGGGGGCCGGGGCTCACGACGAAAGCTTCTTCGTGGCGTCGGCGGTCGTCTTGTCGATCTGGAACAGCTTGTCCAGCTTCGTGATCGTGAAGACTTCGAAGATCTGCTTGTTGATGTTCGCCAGGCGCAGCTGGCCGTTCTTCTTGCGGACCTCGTTGTTGATCGTGATCAGCGTGCCCAGCGCCGCCGAGGAGAGGTGGTCGACGTTCTCGAAGCTGATGACCAGCTTGGGCAGCCCGGCGGACTCGATGATCTTGGTGATCTCTTCGCCGATCTGCTGGATGTTGGCCTCGTCGAGGATGTTGCGGTCGATGAACTCGATGATCGTGACATCGACGTCCTTCTGGATCATCAGGCGTGACGGCGCATCGGGCATTTTGCTGCTCCCAACTTCATTTTCGGATGCCGCCGGCGGCCGGCGTCGGCGGCAAGTAATCTATCACAGGCAAGCGATTATACAAAAAAAAACGGGCCGCCCGCGGGGGCGACCCGTGTTCGGTCGCGTGATCAGTTGCCGAGGTTCCACAGGGCCGGGGCCTGCTTGAGACCCGGGAACAGCCGGTCCTCTTCCTCGCTCTGCACGATGATGGTCGGCTTGATGAGGATCAGCAGCGTCCGCTCGTCCCGCACCGTGGCGCGGTTGGTGAACAGGCGGTTGAGCCCGGGGATCTTGCTGAGCACCGGCACGCCTTGCTCGATCTCCACCTCGCCGACGAGGCGCTGGCCGCCGATCATCAGCGTGCCCTTGTCGGGGACGCTGACCGTGGTGCGCAGGCGGGTGACCTGCGTCTCGGGCTGCTGGATGATGCCCTGGGTGAAGGCGCTGCCGGACGGCGGGTCCTCGTCGACCAGGGTGTCGCCGTCGTCGTCGACGCCGTTGATCGGGTCTTCGCCGGTCAGCCCGTCGCCGTCACGGTCGACGGCGTTGTTGTTGTTCGCCGCGGACACGGTGAACGTCCGCAACGCCACCAGCTGCGAGAGCGAGGGGCGGACGGTCAGCGTCACGTACCGGCGGTCGGCGCTGATCGTGCCCTCGACGTCGAGCACCACGCCGTCGTTGACGGTGCGGATCGTCGGGTCGAACGCCACGGCGTTGGTCGCGACGATCGGCTCGAGGTCGGCGACGAACGCCGTCTGGCGCGAGATCGTGATGTTCGCCCGCTGGCCGTTGAAGAACGTGATGCGGGGCGTGTTGACGGTGACCGAGCGCTTGTCGGCCTGGGTGGCGGTGATCAGCACGTCCACGCGCAGGTCGTCGAGGACGAAGCCCAGCGCCGCGCCCGCCGGGCCGCCGATCGTCATGTTCGGGGTGGTGACCGGCGCCAGCGTGCCGGGCACGGTGGAGCCGCTCGCCCTGGCGTTGGAGATCGAGTCCTGCCCGATGGTGACGGGGCCGACGAGCCAGTCCTCGTCGCTGTCGATGGTGAAGTCCACGTCGACGCCGACCTCTTCGAGGAAGTTGTCGGTGACGAACAGGAAGCGGCTGTCGAGGGCGATCTGCAGGGCGCGCTGGTCGCGGATCTGGCGGAGCAGGCCGGCGATCGCCTGGTGGTTTTCGCTGGTGGTGGTGACGATGAGCATGCCGTTCAGCTCGTTCATCGAGCTGGTCAGGCCGCCGGTCTGGCGCCAGTTTTCCGGGTCGACGGACTCGCGGATCAGGTCCATGATCTCGATGATGCGCTCGGACTGCGGCGCGACCTCGTCCTCGTCCTGGTCGTTCTCCTCGAAGATGCTGCTGCTGCTGCCCTGGGAGGTGTCGGCGGTGACCTGCGACAGGTCGAACTCGGGCGCGTCGCGGAAGTTCGGCGGACGCAGCACCAAGTCGCGGATGTCGTAGGTCTTGATCACGGTCTTCGTCGCGAGGTCTTCCTTGGTGGCGATGATGATCACGCCGTCGTCGATGGTGTAGCCGAGCTCGATGCCCTCGGCGCCGGCCTCGTCGAGGATGAGCCGCAGGACCTTCTCGGCCGCGACGTTCGTCAGCTGCATGGTGATGGGCGTGGTGCGGGGGATGCCGGCGTTGGCCAGCGAGTTCCACTGCACGAAGATGCTCACGCCGGTCACGTCACGCAGGTACACGATGACGTTCTCGAGCTGGTTGCCCTGGAAGTCCACCGGGATCGGCGAGCGGAGCTTCTCGCGGGTCAGGCGATTGGCCTCGGAGTCGGCGCCGCGGTTGCCGCCGCCGAGGCGGCGGAGGGTCAGGTCCGGCCAGTCCGGCGGGTAGGTCAACAGGTCGGGCTGGGCGATCGTCTGCGCGTAGTTCTCTAGCGACTGCCTCTGCTGGGCGTCGCGCCGGGTCCTGCGGATCGAGTCCCAGCGCTCGTGGACGATCTGGTCCTTGATGATGTCCTGCATGAACTGCGCCGCGGCGTTGGTCGGGTCGAGGAACAACACCTGGTCGAGCTGCTCGAGGGCCAGCTCGTACTTCTGCTCGCGGCTGAGGTCGCGGGCGCGGCTGAGCAGCTCGTTGATCTTCTTGTTCGTCTGCGCCTCGGCCTCCTCGCGGTTCTTGCGGTTCTCCATCGCCTGCGCATCTTCCTGGGCGCGGATCTGCTCGACGCGGCTGGCCTCGGCCTGCCGCTCCACCGCGGCGCTCTGGTCGAGGGCCTTGGCGTACATCGCCTGGAACTCGGCTTCGGGGATGTACTGGCGGTTGGTGCTGATGATGCTCTTGGCGCGGATCGCGTTGTTGGCCGCCTGGTCGTAGTTGCCGGCTTCGAGCTCGGCGGCGGACTCACGCATCGCCTCTTCGTAACGGGCGACGGCGCGTTCCTTCCTGAGCTTGTAGGTCTTCTCGACCTCCACGAGCACGCCGCCGTTGCCCTTGCTGTTGAGCACGTCGCTCACGTCGTGCAGGCCCTGCGCCGCCGCCTCGTTTTCCGGGTCGAACTTCAGCGCTTCCTCGTAGAGCTTCTGCGCCTTGTTGAAGTTGCCGGCCTCGGCCTCGGCCTTGGCCTCGGCGGCCAGCTTCTGGGCGTAGACCTTCACGGCCTGCTGGAGCACCGCGTCGGAGTCGGCCTCGGTGTTGTTGGCCGGCTCGATGACGGTGACCGCCTCGTCTTCGGCGGGGCTGGCCGCGGCGACGGCGACCGGTTCGGGCACGTCGGTGGTGGTCTTGCCGGCCATCATCGCGCGTTCGACGCGGGCGATGCCCGCCAGCGCCCGCTCCTTGGTCTTACGCGCCGCGGACTGGTCTTCGGTGACCGCCTTGTACTGCGCCAGCGCCGCTTCGAGGTTGCCGGCCCGCTCGGTCTCGGTGGCCTGGGCGAGGTTCTTGTTCGCGGTGATCTGGTCGCGCGCGGCGGCGAGCGTTTCTTCGAGCTGCGTGCGCTGCGCGTCGCTGTTGAGTTGAATCGCGTCGACGCGCCGGAGCGTGGCGTAGGCCTGATCGGCCTGGCCGGCCTTGAACTGCTTGACGCCTTCCTTGAGCAGCTGCTCGGCCGTCTGCCCCATCGCATCCGTCGCAAAGATCGTCAATACGGTAAGACACACGATCGATGCAGCCATGCGAACGAAACGCTGATTCCACAACATGTTCGTCTCCAGATGTTGCTGACCTTGACGCGGGCGAGGCGGGGGGTCTGGTCAGCGACCGGGCGGGTCATCGGCCTCTAGTTGGTCCACGCCTCCTGATGTCGCGTCGTAGTGTAAAGATCGCAGCCCTTGGTGGCAAGGGGGTTTACCAACAAGGCGGACCTTCCCCCGCCGCCCCGGTTTTCACCCTCGGTTGACCCCGCGCCGGCCGGTGGGGATATTAACCGTCGATGCGTTGGGGCTCGTCGCTCCCGCCGGAATGTCGTTCGGACCGCCTGCAGGGGATTTGCCATGGACCTCAAGGGTTTCGCCGCGGAGTTTGTGGGGACTTTTGCGCTGTGTTTCGTGGGGATCGCGGCCATCGAGCACTTCGCCGGTCAACCGGCGGAAGCGGCCGGTTCGAGCCTCGGGCTGCTCGGCATCGCGCTGGCCCACGGGCTGACCATCGGCTGCTTCGTCGCCGCGACGATCCACGTCTCCGGCGCCCAATTCAACCCCGCGGTGTCCATCGGCCTGCTCATCACCGGCAAACAGGACGTCAAGCGGGCCGGGTTTTTCATCATCGCCCAGGTCCTCGGGGCGCTTCTCGCCAGCTTGTTGCTGATGGTCGTGGGCTTGAGCCGATCCGATATCGGCGCCGGCACGCCCGCGCTGGGCGAGCTCAACGGCGAACCGATCACCGTCACAGGCGGCCTGCTCGTCGAGGTCGTGCTCACGTTCTTCCTCATGTTCGTCATCTGGGGCTCGGCGGTCAGCGCCAAGCTCGGCGGTGTGGCGGGCATCTTCATCGGCGGGGCGGTCACGCTCGACATCCTCGCCGGCGGGCCGCTGACCGGCGCCGCGATGAACCCCGCGCGCCACTTGGGCCCCGCGCTGGTCGCCGGCGGCGATCACCTCGGCGCGATCTGGTTGTATTGGGTGGGCCCGGTCGTGGGCGCGGCGCTGGCGGCGTTGGTTTGCCATCACTTCGTGTACACCGAGGCCGATGAAAAAACCGACGCGTCGTGAGGCGCGCCGGTGGGTGAACGGTTTTCATTTCATGAACGGTCTGAAGGCCGTCGCTAAATGGTAAGACTTACGCGTTTTCGTTGAACCACTCCTGCGAGCCTTCGGGGTCGGGCTGCATCGTTTGGTCGCCGGGGTTCCAGTTGGCGGGGCAGACCTCGCCGTTTTCACGGGTGAACTGGAAGGCCTTGAGCACGCGCAGGGTCTCGTCGACGCTCCGGCCGACGGCGAGGTTGTTGACCGTGGCGTGCTGCACGACGCCGTCGGGGTCGATGATGAACAGGCCGCGCAGCGACACGCCGTCGGCCAGCACGTTGTAGTCGACCGCGATCTGCTTGCTCAGGTCGCTGAGCAGCGGGTACTTCAGGCCCTGGATGCCGCCGGCGTCGCGGGGCTTTTCGGTCCACGCCAGGTGCGTGTAGTGGCTGTCGACGCTCACGCCCACCACCTCGGCGTCGATCGCGTGGAACTCGGCGAGGCGGTCGCTGAACGCGAGGATCTCGGTGGGGCAGACGAACGTGAAGTCCAACGGGTAGAAGAACAGCACCAGCCACTTGTCCTTGTAGTCGTTGAGGCTGATGGTTTTGAACTGGCCGTGGTGCACGGCTTCGCCGCGGAACTCGGGGGCGGGGTTGCCGACAAGCGTGGACATCGCACTAAATCCTTTCATGGCGTTGCGTGGTGATCAAGGGGCTGGTATCGCGCCGTTGCGGTTGCGGGGACCGAACGATAGCGAGCCGGCGTTTCGGTTTCAATCAAGTTTTTAGTAAATCACGCGCCGATGGCGTTGCGTTTGGACTGCGCCGCGTGCATCGCCTCGGCCGAGGGGCTTCGGCCGGTCTTCATCATCTCGATGAAGCAGTCGAACAGGTACGCCGAGTCGTGCGGGCCGGGCGAGGCCTCGGGGTGGTACTGCACGGCGAAGATCGGCAGCGTCTTGTGACGGAAACCCGACAGCGTCTGGTCGTTGAGGTTGAGGTGGGTCGGTTCGCCGCCGACGGCTTGGAGGGATTCGATGTCGACGGCGAAGCCGTGGTTGTGGCTGGTGATCTCGACTTTTTTGGTGCCGAGGTTCTGGATGGGGTGGTTGGCGCCGCGGTGGCCGAACTTGAGCTTGTAGGTCTTGGCGCCGAGGGCGAGGGCGAGTAGCTGGTGCCCAAGGCAGATGCCGAAGGTGGGCACCTTGCCGTTGATCTGCTTGAGGGTTTCGATGGCGGCGTCGACGGGTTCGGGGTCGCCGGGGCCGTTGGATACGAACAGGCCGTCGGGTTTTTTGGCGAGGATGTCGTCGGCGCCGGTGCCGTGGGGCATGACCTCGACCTCGCAGCCGCGCTCGACGAGGTGGCGGAGGATGTTGTGCTTGGCGCCGCAGTCGAGGGCGACGACCTTGAACGTGCGGCCTTCGGCGGGCACCTCGCCCTGCACGGGGGGCCATTCGCCGAGGTTCTCGTCGAAGCCGCACGACTCGGTCGAACCGACCTTCTCGGCGAGGTTCTGCCCGGCCATCGACGGCAGGGCCTTGGCCATCGCGACGAGCTTCGCATCGTCGAGCTCGCCGCAGCTGAGCACGCCGTTCATCGCCCCGTCGATGCGGAGCCGGCGGGTCAGGGCGCGGGTGTCGATGCCCGCGATGGCCAGCACCTTGTTCTCCGCCAGCCAGTCCTCCAGCCGCTTGTCCGCGCGGTAGTTGCTGGGCACGTTCGCCAACTCACGCACGATAAAGCCGCGCACGTGGATGTCGGTCGATTCCATGTCGTCGGGCGCCACGCCGTAGTTGCCGATCAGCGGGTAGGTCATGGTGACGATCTGGCCGGCGTAGGACGGGTCGGTGAGGATTTCCTGGTAGCCGGTCATGGACGTGTTGAACACGACCTCGCCGCCCACGGGCTGGGGCGCATCGGTGTACCCGAACGCGGTGCCGGTGAAGACGGTGCCGTCGGCCAGGGCGAGTTTGGCGGTCTTGTTGCTCATGGTTGGGGGAGTGTAGCGGGCATTTTCTCCGCCGACCACCGCGCCCGTAAACGGCGGGCTGACGTTACAATCACCGGCTTATGACGCGAGCCGAGCACAACCCGATGACCGCCGAGCTCGTCACGCCCGTGATCGAGCAGCTTTTGGCCGATCGGAACGTCGGCCAGATCCGCCAGGCGTTGGCCGAGCTGCGCGACCCGGAGGTGGCCGACGTGCTCGAACAGCTCGAGCCCAGGCAGCAGGCGGTCGTGTTCCGGCTCGTGCCGCAGGACCGCCGGCCGGAGATTTTTACCCACCTCGAGCTCGAAGACCAGGAAGACCTCGTCGAGGACCTCAACGACGAGCAGGTCGCCGAGATCTTCAACGAGATGGACCCCGACGACCGCGTCGACTTCCTCGAGGACGTCGACGAAGAAGTTGCCGAGCAGACGCTGGCCCTGATGGAGCCCGAGGAGCGGGCCGAGACCGAGGCGATCCTCGAGTACCCCGAGGAGTCGGTGGGGCGGGAGATGACGCCCGACTTTCTGACCGTGCAACCGCACTGGACGGTCGACGACACGCTGGCGTACATCCGCGAGCAGGGCGAGGACGCCGAGACACTGGACACGCTGTACGTCGTCGACGACGCGGGCCAGCTGATCGACTACGTGCGGTTGCGTGCGCTGGTGCTCGGCTCGCCGCACGACCGCATCGAAGCGTTGCGCCGGGGCGACGTGGTGGCGCTCGACGCCCACGACGACCGCGAGCGCGCCGTCGAGGTGATGGAGAAGTACGATTTGCCGGTGATCCCGGTGGTCGACGCGGGCCGGCTGG
Source organism: Phycisphaeraceae bacterium (assembly GCA_028282805.1). Taxonomy (GTDB): domain Bacteria; phylum Planctomycetota; class Phycisphaerae; order Phycisphaerales; family Zrk34; genus JANQHD01. Next base: position 45,004 of record JANQHD010000019.1, read on the forward strand.
TGGGCATCGTGACGTTCGATGACATCGCCGACGTGGCCGAGGAAGAGGTCACCGAGGACATGCAGAAGATGGGCGGCATGGCCGCGCTCGACGAGCCGTACCGCTCGTCGACGATCTGGGAACTGGTCGTCAAGCGCGTGGTCTGGCTGATGGTGCTGTTCGGCGGGGGGCTGCTGACGGTCTGGGCGATGGGGGGGTTCCGGGATTCGATCGAAAAATACGTCGTGCTGGCGTTGTTTGTGCCGCTGATCATCGCCTCGGGCGGCAACAGCGGCTCGCAGGCCGCGTCGCTGATGATCCGCTCGCTGGCCATCGGCGAACTGCTGGTCGCCGACTGGAAGATGGTGCTGCGGCGGGAGATCGTCTCGGGCCTGCTGCTCGGGTCGATCCTCGGCGTGTGCGGCCTGGTCTCCGGGGCGGTCGCCGCGTCGCTGGTGGGGGTCGACGACAAGCCGATCTGGCTCTACGGCTTCGCCATCGGCACCGCGGTGGTCGGCGTGGTCGTGATGGGCACGCTCACCGGGTCGATGCTGCCGTTCCTCATGAAACGCATCGGCCTCGACGAGGCGACCAGCTCCACGCCCTTCGTCGCTACCATCGTCGACGTCGCCGGGCTGATTCTCTACTTCGTTGTGACGAACGTGATTTTGGGGATGGGGTAGGGGGGCGGGGGGGGTAATCAGTCAATCAGTCAATTGGTCAATCGGCGAGGCCCGCTTCAGCGGGCCGGGTTGACCGCACACAATCTGATTGACCAGTTGACCGATCAACCGATCAACCGATCAACCGATCAACCGATTCACCGATTCACTCTCCCCCCGCCAGCTCGTTGAGCAGGTCGAGCCCGCGAGCCAGCGTGTCGTCGTCACACGCGTAGCTGAGGCGGAAGTGGGTGTCGCGTTCGGAGAACACGCAGCCGGGGATGATGAGCAATTCTTTTTCGATCGCGCGCTCGACGAACTGTGTGGCGGTTTCGTCAGTGGGCACTTTTGGGAACGCGTAGAACGCACCGCCGGGGGGGGTGAGCTCGAAGCGGTCGGCCAGCGCCTTGACCACCATGTCGCGCTTGCGGCGGTAGGCGGCGACCTGGTCGGCCATGTCCACGCCCAACGCCGCGACGCCCGCGTGCTGCACCATCGACGGGGCGCACACGAACGTGTACTGCTGCAGCTTGGTCATGGGCTCGACGATCGGCTTGGGGCCCATCGCGTAGCCGAGGCGCCAGCCGGTCATGGCGTAGGTCTTCGAGTGGCCGCGCAGCACGAGCACTTGGTCGCTGACCGACGCCGGCGACGGGCTGCGCGGGCCCGTGGGGCTGTCGGCTTTTTCGTAACAGAACTCGTCGTAGATCTCGTCGCTCAGCAGCAGCACGCCGCGCCGCTCGCACAGCTCGACCAGCGCCGCCATCGCGCCCGGCGTGGTCACCACCCCCGTCGGGTTCGACGGGCTGGCCAGCAGCAGCAGCTTCGTCCGCTCGGTCATGTGCGGCTCGACGCGCGCCGCGGTCATCTGAAAGTCCGGGTACGTGTCGACGAACACCGCCTCGCCGCCCGCCAGCGTGACCAGGTGCTTGTACATCACAAAGTACGGGTCGGGCACCAGCACCTGGTCGCCGGGTTCGATCAGCGTCTGCAAAGCGAGCAGCAACCCGCCGCTGACGCCCGAGGTGATCAGGCAGCCGTAGTCCGCCCACCGGCCGTCGGTCTGGTAGTCGGCGTTGAACCGCTCACACACCGCGTCGCGCAGCGCGGCGATGCCCTGGGTCTGCGTGTAGCTGTTGTGGCCCGCCTGGATCGCCTCGGCGGCGGCGTCCTTGATCGGCTGGGGCACGTCGAAGTGCGGCTGGCCGATCGACAGGTTGATCGGGTTTTCGATCTTCGCGGCCAGGTCGAAGACCCTGCGGATCCCGCTGGCGTCGATCCCGCGCAAACGCTGGGCGATCATGGCGTCGTAGTCGATCATGGCACTCAAGGTACGTTCTTCATGGTTAAAAGAAAACACCGCGCCGTTGGAAGGGCACGGTGTTGGGTGCGTTCGGTTGCCGGCGGGTTTACGCCGCGTCTTCGCCCTCTTCCTTCGGGCCCTTCTTCTTGACCTTCTTGCCGGTCACGACCTTCTTGTTGGCGACCTTGGGCAGGCCGATCGGGTTGTCGGCTTCGGTGTCGAAGCGTTCCTGCTCGGCCAGCTTGGCGATGCGCTCAGCGCGGGTCAGCACGTTGCGGTGCTGGCGGAGGCCGCTGGACGATTTCAGGCTCTGGTCGATACTCATCTTGTTGACCTCGTCGGTGTTCGTCTGGTTGGGTGTGGCCGGCGGCTAGCCCTTGTACTTGATCGCGTACAGGTCCGACCAATCCGACCAGCCGCGGTGCTCGGCCTTCCACGTCCGGCCAAGCGATCGCAGCAGGTTCTCGTACCGCTTCGCTTCTCGTGAAGAGGGCTTTTCAAAGCCTTTCAGCACGATCACTTGAAGCATACGATTTTGCACCACAAACACCCGCGCGTCAACCTCGTTGGATTTGAGGAACGCCACCGCCTTCTCCGCCTCGGCCCGGTACTTCAGGGGCATCGTGGCCAGGCAGTAGTAGTTCATGCCCACCCGACGGGGGTCCCTGGCCGCCGCGCCGGCTTGAACCGCCGTTTTCTGGCCCGGATTCAGGGCCGTGCCGCCCGATTGGCCCGACCGCTCGGTCTTCAGCAGGGCCGGGTTGATCGTGCCGCCGCGGGCCGCGGCCAGCTTCTGGTTCGACCGCTCCTCGCCGCTGAGCCGGCCCGTCCCGGCGTGCTTGCCCAACTGGAAGCCCACCACGAACAGCGCCACCACCACCACGCCCAGCGCCACCGCCACGCCCCGCGTCAGTTGCAGGTGCAGCGGCGTGCCCAGCCACGCGCCGATCGCCTTGCCCCGGCCGCGCGCCTCGCCCTCGTGGTCCCGGCTCCACCAGTTCGGCAACTGCGTCACGTCCCGCTCGCTGTCGCGGCTGCGGATGATCTCGAACAGCTCGGTATTGCGTTTGTGGGGGGCCATCGTTTGCGTCCCTGCAAGATCGGCCAAGGGGTCCGTCGGACAACCCAAATCAATGTAGGCATCCGAACCCCGAGGTCAAGTTTTTTCTCGCGACACCGGTCCCGTGGCGATCACGCTGGCCATCGAATGCGTCTCGGTGTGACTGAGCGAGACCCGCCAGCCGGTGATACCCATCTCATCGGCGATCCGCGCCACTTCGCCGTAAACTTTCAGTTTTGGCTCGCCGCTGGGCGATCTTGCCACCTCCACGTCGGTCCACGCGATGCCGTTGCGCCACCCCGTGCCGATCGCTTTGAGCGCCGCTTCCTTGGCCGCGAACCGCACGCCGTAGTGCTCGAACCGCCGCTTGGCGTTGCGGTCGCAGTAGGCCCGCTCGGCGTCGGTGAACACCCGGTCGATAAAGTGATCGCCGTGGCGCTCGATCGACTGTGCGATCCGCGCGTTGTCCACCAGGTCGATGCCGTGTCCGATGACGTTCACGCTCGCGGTTAGCCTTTCCTCTTTTTCAGCAGCCACGCGCCGAGTTTCTTCTCGGTCATGCAGTTGACGACGTGCTTCTTCTCGGCCCAGGCTCGGCGGGCGGTCTGCACGCCGTAGTGCAGCAGGTCGAAATCTCCCGCTGAGTGGGCGTCGGTGTTGATCGCGAGCATCACGCCCGCCTCGATCGCGGCCTTGGCGTGCGTGTCCCGCAGGTCCAGCCGCCAGGGGTTGGCGTTGATCTCGAACGCCGTGCCGTTCTCGGCCGCGGCCTTGAACAGCGCCTTCATATCCGGGCTCAGCCCCTCGCGCCGGCCGATCAGCCGGCCGGTGGCGTGGCCGATGATCTGCACGTAGGGGTTGTTGATCGCTTTCAGCAGGCGGGCCGTTGCCTTCCGGGGGTCCTGCGCGAGCGCCGAGTGGGGGCTGGCGACGACCACGTCCAGCTGCTTGAGCAGGGCGTTGGGGTAGTCGAGCCGCCCGTCGGCGAGGATGTCGACCTCGCTGCCGGCGAGGATGCGGATGCCGCGCGTCGACGCGTCGGCGGCGCGGACCGCCTCGATGTGCGCCTCCAGCCGCTCGGCGTCGAGGCCGTTGGCCTGGCCCTGGCTGACCGAGTGGTCGGTGACGGCGACGGTATGAAACCCGCGCTCTTTCGCCACGGCCGCGAGTTCCGCGATGCTCATCTTGCCGTCCGACGCCGTGGTGTGCGCGTGCAGCTCGCAGCGCACGTCCTTCAACTCCACGAGCTTCGGCAGCGTGCGCTTCGTCGCGGCCGCGATCTCGCCGCGGTCCTCGCGCAGCGCCGGCGGCACCCACGGCAGGTCGAGCGCTTGGTAAATGTCTTCTTCGGTCTGCGCGGCGACGGGTTGTTGGTCGTCGTCGCCGCGCCACAAGCCGTACTCGTTGAGCCGCAGGCCCATGTCGATGGCGCGCTGGCGCAGGGCGACGTTGTGCTCCTTCGACCCGGTGAAGTACGCCAGCGCCGCACCGTACTGATCTTCGGGCACGATGCGCAGGTCGACCTGCAACCCCTTTTCGATCCGCACGCTGCTCTTGGTCGCGCCCGCGGCGAGCACCTCGGTGACCGGGCGGGCCGTGCGGAACACCTCGCCGACCGCCTCGGCGTCGTCGCACGCCACGAGGATGTCCACGTCGCCGATGGTCTCCTTGCCGCGCCGCAACGAGCCGGCGTAGTCGACCCGCCGCACGTTTTTCTGCTTGCCCAACAGCTCGATGAAGTAGCTGGCCACGGGCATCGCCTGGCCGATCCGCACGCGGTCGCCGGCCGACTCGGCGAACGCGATCGACTTGCCGATGTTCTCCAGCTTCTTCTTGCCGATGCCCGGCAGGCCCTCGAGGTCGCCGGCGTCGATGCGCTTTTTCAGCTGCTCGACCGAGTCGACGCCGCCTTGCTTCCACAGCACCGCCACGGTCTTCGGCCCCAGCCCCGGGATGTCCATCATCGCCAGCACGCCCGCCGGCACCGTCGCCACCAGCTCGTCGTGCTCGGTGATCTTGCCGGTCTCGACAAACTCGACGACCTTCTCCGCCAGCCCCTTGCCGATGCCGTCGACCTCGGTCAGCGCCTTGACACCGGCAGCAGCGAGATCGGCGATGTCGTCGGTCATGTCCTTGATCACCCGTGCGCCGCGCTGGTGCGCGATCACGCGGAACCGGTTGGCCTCGGTCAATTCCAGCACCTTGGCCATGCGGTCGAGCAGCTCGGCGATCTGCCGGTTGGCGGACATGCCCCACAGCTTAGCGGTTACAATGCGTTTGGTCACAACCGACAAGGGGCAGCGCATGGACATGTTCAACATCTGGCAAGGCATGGGCGACGCGCCGGACTACGGCACGCCCGCCCCGGCGCCCACCTCGGGCGGCGGCGACTCGCGCGCACGGGCCGTGGCCGACGAACTGGCCCGGCTCGAGCTTGTCTGCGAAGCGATGTGGGAGCTGGTCAAAGAGAAGACCAACCTCGTCGACGACGACCTGCTGGGCAAGATGGCCGAACTGGACCTCGCCGACGGCGTGGCCGACGGCAAGAAGGCCAAGGGCGGGCCCGTGATGTGCGTCAAGTGCAACCGGCCCAACTCGCGGCGGCACGACTTCTGCATCTACTGCGGCCAGCACATCCGCAGCAAGCCGTTCCAGTAAGCCGCGCGTTTACGGTTGGTAGCCCTCGTCTTCACGTGGGTCGTACAGGCGCTGCAAACCCGCGGCCACGACGCTCATCACCTGGTCGCGCGTCGCACGACGCAACCAGAGCTTGATATCCGGCGGGAGCCCCGCATCCGACCACTGCGAGAACGCCGGCACCGCAGCCAGCAGACGCAATACCTGTTCATCGGCTTGAGTGGGTGTCGGGCTCGGCACGCTCCACCTCCATGAGCCTCGACCCTCGACTTCGCTCTCATCGGAGTCCTGGGCACCCCACATAACCACGCACGGTGACAGCCCAGCGGCACAAGGCCCGGATAACTCAAAAAAATTTACCCCACATCGCCCAAACCCAGCGCCTCGCGGTACTGCTTAAATAGCCGCGCTCGCAGCAGGCGATGGGCGTCGCCCTGCAACCGCGGGTCGCTCGCAATCAGCGCCTCGGCGTCACGCTTGGCCATCCGCAACAACTCGCCGTCACGCTCGACGTCGGCCACACGGAACGGCGGCAACCCCGACTGCCGCGCGCCGATCAGCTCGCCCATGCCGCGGATGTGCAGGTCGGCCTCGGCGATCTCGAAGCCGTTGGTCGTCTGCGCGATCGCTTCCATCCGCTGCGCCGCGTCGTCCGTGGTCGGCTCGGCAATGAACACGCACAGCGACCGCTTGCTGCCGCGCCCCACGCGCCCGCGCAGCTGGTGAAGCTGCGCCAGCCCAAAGCGCTCGGCGTGCTCGACGACCATCAGCGACGCGTTCGGCACGTCCACGCCCACCTCGATCACCGTCGTCGCCACGAGCACGTCGATCTCGCCCCGGCGGAAGCGGTCCATGATCACGGCGCGCGTGTCACGCTTGAGCTGGCCGTGCACCGAGGCGATGCGCTTGTCGGCGAACCATTTCTGTTCGAGCAGCTCGACCTCGCTGCGCACGGCCTTGAGGCCCAGCTCGCCCTCGTCGATCGCCGGCAGCACGACGTACAGCTGCTCGCCCGAGTCGACGCGCTTGGCCAGGTACGTGTACACGTCGTCGCGCTTGGCGTCGCCGACCACGCGGGTGTCGATCGGCTGGCGGCCGGGCGGCAGCGCGTCGATCGTCGACACGTCGAGGTCGCCGAACAGCGTCAGCGACAGCGTGCGCGGGATCGGCGTGGCGGTCATGATCAGCGTGTGAGGGATGGTGTTCGCGTCGGCGTTCTTCGAGCGCACCGTCGCCCGTTGCTCGACGCCGAACCGGTGCTGCTCGTCGATGACCACCACCGCCAGGTCGCTGAACGTCACCGACTCGGTGAGCAGCGCCTGCGTACCGACGACCAGGTCGACCTCGCCCGCCTCGATCGCCGCCCGGCCCGCGTCGCGCTCAGCCGGTGTGAGCGAGCCGGTCAGCAGCGCCAGCCTCACCGCCGAGCCGGTCAGCATCGCGCTGATTGACTGGTGGTGCTGCTCGGCCAACAGCTCGGTCGGCGCCATCAGCGCCGCCTGCTTGCGCGATGCCGCGGCCAGCAGCATCGCGTACAGCGCGACCACCGTCTTGCCGCTACCCACATCGCCTTGCAACAGCCGATTCATCGGCACGGGCTTCTGCAAGTCGCCGGCGATCTCGCGCACAACCTTGCCCTGCGCCCCGGTCAGCGCAAACGGAAAGCGGTCGCGGATGTGCCGATCGATCGCGTCGTTGCAACTCAACGCCGCCGCGGTGAAGTGCGTGCGCGTGTGGTGGCGTTTCATCGCCAACCCGAGTTGCAGCATGAGCAGCTCGTCGAACGCTAGCCGCCGGCGCGCGGTTTTCACATCGTCTTCGCCGCCCGGCCGGTGCATCGCATCGTACGCCTCGGCCAGCGCCGGCATCGCGCGCTCGTTGCGAAACGCTTCCGGCAGGTGGTCGTCGATCTGCGGCAGCAGCGTGTCCAGCCAACCGTCGATCAGCTTGCCGACCTGGTCGCTGGTCAGATCTTCCGTGGCGGGGTACACGCCGTGGTAGCGCTCGCCGTCCTCGCCGCGCTCGGTGGCGTCGTCGAGCGGTTGCCACTTGGGGTTGACCATCTGCAGGTAGTCGCGGTAGGCCGCGACCTTGCCCGTCACGGCGACCCGCATCCCCGGCGCCAGCTTGTCGCGCAGGTAACCGGCGTTGAACCACACCAAATCGAGCTGGTTGGTTTCATCGACAAGCGTCGCCTGGAACCGCCCCTTCATGCCGCGCCTTTGCCCGGCGATCCACCGGCAGTTCGCCACCTCGCCCACCGCCGTGGCGACCGTGTCGGGTTGCAGTTGCGCGATCGCGGCCTGGCCGGCGTGGTACTCCCAGCGGTGGGGCAGGTGCTTGACCAGGTCGCCCGCGGTCGCGATGCCGAGGCGCTGCAAAGCCGCGGCGCGCGTCGGCCCCACGCCCGGCAGGTCGCTCACCTTCGTCGCAAGGGTGATGGTCGGGTCCACGGCCATGCCGCACATGATATCGCCGGCCAGCGCGCCTTGCGTCATCCATGTTCGTACCCGGGCGCTCGGATCATTCATAGTTTTTAGTCTAAAAACGATCAGATGTCGTGGGGAATCGACCGCGCCTGCAACCGCTCAGACGCTAGCCGGCGGCATACCTGGTGCCGGTCCCAGACCGGCGGCAGGTATGCCGCCGGCTAGCGCGTCTTGCACGGTCAGTAGTTTGCCATGGGCGCTAGGCAATCGCCCGCGGCAGCGTCTCGACGTAAGCCTTGATCTCGTCACGCACCCGCCGGTACACGGCGAGCCTCTCTTCGGGGTCTTCGACGCCCTCGGTCAGCGCCGGCGGGTCGTCGAAGCCCCGGTGCACGACCTTCGCCTCACCGGGAAACACCGGGCACGTGTCGTGCGCGTGCTGGCAGACGGTCACCACCACGTCGATGCCCGCGTCCATCACCTCGCCGACCAGCTTCGAGTGCTGGCCGGTGATGTCCACGCCCACCTCCCACATCACCTTCACGGCGTAGGGGTTGAGCTGCGTCTTCTTCACGCCCGCCGAGTACGCCTCGATCACCTCGCCCCGCAGGTGACGCGCCCAGCCCTCGGCCATCTGGCTGCGGCACGAGTTGCCCGTGCACAGAAACAGCACTTTGAGTTTGTCCGACATGTCTGGCACCCGATGCGAGTGGTATGAAACCCCAGCGCGCGCCCCTTCGGGTCGCGGCTAAACGTTACGGCTGGATCGCCCAATCCTCGGCCAGCCGCACGGTCAGCGGGTGGCGCTTGTTGTCGATGATCAGCTCCGCCGCGACGATGCCGCGCGTCTTCTCCGGTTCGAGGAAGCTGCCCACCGGGTAGCGTTCACCGAAGTGGTTGACGAACATCGTCAACGGCAGGTTCGCGCCCTCACCGATCGGCAGCGACTCGACGGCGCCGCCGAACTCGGCGTTGAGCCACAGCTGCGCGCCGTCGAGCGAGCGCGACGTGCGGTTGTCCAGGCGGACCTGCTTGCGGTTGACGCGCACGACCTCGACGTCGTACGCCTCGCTCGCCGGCAGCTCGGCCGGGTACTGCCGCGGCTCGGCGGTCTGCGTGGGTGTGCCGGTCGGCGTCAGGCTCGTCAGCACGTGGTCGATCCCCTCGCAACCCGGGGCGACGGTCATCATCATCAGCAGCAACAGGCAGGTTCGGTATCGCATGTTTCTCTTTCGCTTGGTCGTGGGCTTCGACGGCCACTATCATGCACCGCTTGGCCATGACGATCAACCGCAACCAACCCGAAACCCTGCCCGCCCGGCCGCAAGCGCTGGCGTGGGTCGACCGGGCCCCGTTCTTCCAGGCGGGGTTGGCCGGCTACTCCGACGCGGCGATGCGCCTGATCGCCCGGCGGCACGGCTGCCCCTACTGCGTGACCGAGGCCATGCTCGACACACTGCTCATCGCCGGCGGCCGGGGCCTCAAGCCCGCCTACCTCACCGACGACGACCACCCGATCGCCGGTCAGATCATCGGTTCCGAGCCCGGCGAGATGGCGCAAGCCGCGAAAATACTGCTGCCGTTCGGCTTCGACGTGATCGACGTCAACCTCGCCTGCCCGGTGAAAAAGATACGCAAACGCCACCGCGGCGGCCACCTGCTCAGCGCGCCCGACACCGCCGTCGACATCCTCGCCGCCGTGCGCGACGCGGTCGGCGATGCGGTGCCGTTGACCGTCAAGCTGCGCCGGGCGTTCGACGATACCGACGAGATGGCCGCCAACTTCCACCGCATCTTCGAGGCGGTCATCGGCCTCGGCTACGCCGGCGCCACCGTGCACAGCCGGACCGTGCGCCAGAAATACAACGGCCCCGGCCACCGGCCGTTCTTCGCCGAGCTGACGGCGCGTTACCGCGACGCGATGGCCGACGGCTTCCTGGTTTTCGGCTCGGGCGACGTGTTCACGCCGCGGTCGATCTTCGACACGGTGCGCGACTCGGGCCTCAGCGGCGTGTCGGTCGCCCGCGGCGCGATCGGCGACCCGTGGATCTTCGAACACGCCCACGCCCTGATGCGCGGCGAACCCTTAACGCCACCCACCATCTTCCAGCAGCGCGACGTGCTCGCCGAGCACTTCGAGTTGAGCGTAAGCCTGCACGGCGAGCGGGCCGCGGGCCGCATGATGCGCAAGTTCGGCATCAAGTTTTCCCGCCACCACCCCCACGCCGACGTGGTGAAAGACGCGTTCTGCCGCGTCAGCACCCTCGACGATTGGCGTGCGGTGCTCGATCGTTATTACCACGAAGACGGTCCCGGCACCCCCATCGGTCAAGTCAGCCCCGATGAGACGGGGACGACGGAGACGTGCGAGGTCGTCTGATCTCCCACCCATCGGGGGAGTAATGACCAATGTTCAATGCCCAATGACCAATCAAAACCCAATGCTCAAGCACCAATTCAATGCGAGCACTTGAGGCGTTCGGTCATTGGGTTTTGATTGGTTATTGGTGATTGGGAATTGGACATTCCGCGCTCAGTCCGTCATCTCCGCGAGCGTGGTCTTGTCGGCCCACTCGTGGTTGGCGGCTTTCAGGCGTTCGACCGCCTGCCAGGCCGGGTCGCCGTCGGCCTCGGCGTGATCGGGCAGCAGCGACTCGCCCACGGCCAGCACGTCGCCCGCGGTGATACGCTCGGCGGGCCGGCCGAGGGTGTAGCCGGCCTGTTGGTCGTCTTCGACGTGGCGCAGCAGTTCGGCTTTCTCTAACGCCTCGACCATGGTTTCGACCGAGCGCTGGGCGAGGCCCGTTTCGTCGCAGATCGCCTCGGCGGTGATGGTCCGGCCGTCGCGGAAGCGTCGCGCCACCAGCGCGGCGATCGGCAGCAGCCAGCTGGGGTCGACGACCAGGTCGCCCGACTCGCGGTACTCCATGTGCTTGAACTGCCGGCCCTTCATCGCCTGGATCGCGTGCGTCACCTCGAGGCCGAAGAGGATGATCAGCCAGGTGACCCACAGCCACAAGAGGAACAACGGCAGCAGGAACAGCGCGCCGTAAACGCTCGACGCCGCGGCGTTGCGGACGAAGAGCTTGAGGCCGACGATCGCGAGCATCCAGATGAGCGTGGCGGCGAAACCGCCGATCATCGCGGCGCGCAACTTGACCTTGGTGTTGGGCAGCAGGGCGTACATGAGCGTGAGCACGATCCACGTCGTGAGCACCGGGCTGAGCACGACCATGGGGCTCGTCCACGGGTTCGAGGCGATGATCGTCTTGAACCATTCCTGCGCCGCCTGCCCGCCGAGCAGGAAGATCGGCCCCAGCGTGATCACCGTCCAGTACAACGGCAGGCGCATGTACCACGGCCGCGCCTTGTTCGCGCCGCAGACCAGGTTGAAGCTCTTCTCGATCGACGCCAGCAAACCGGTCGCGCCGTAGATGAAGATGATCAGGCCGATGGCGCCGATGCCGCGGAAGCTGACGTTTTCCAGGCGCGCGAACAGGTCGTCGAACTGCTGCTCGATCGCGGCCTGGGCTTCGCGGAACTCGCGGCGTTTTTCCTCGGCGAGCTTGGCGTCTTGCTCGTTGGTTTCCTCGCGGCCCGGGTCGATCACCAACGGTTGGTCGTTGTTGTCGGTGGGTGCAGCAGAGGCGTCGGGTTCATCGGGCTTCAGCGGTTCGAGCAGGTAATCGATCGCGGTCTGCTTGATGTTGTCTTTGCGCTCGTCACCCACCAGCGGCGCGATCACCGCGAGCATGATGACCAGCGTGGGCAAGATCGAAAACAGCGTGTGGTACGTCAGCGCCGCGGCCATCTGCCCGGCCTTGTCGTGCCGCAGTTCGTGCAGGCCGTGACGGCAGAGCTCGAGGAACCAGCGGATCGATCGCTGCCAGCGCGTGACCTCCTGGTCGGGCTGGGTCAGCCACCGACGGACAGGTTTGAGGAAGTTGTTCAACCAGGCGGGCATTCGTTCATTATCGGCGATTTGCCGCGGGAATCCGAATCGATAATTCAGGCCGGGTCATAACCGCCTTCGGACCATGGGTGGCAGCGGGCGATGCGGGCGAGGCCGCGGAAGAACCCGCGCACCGGGCCGTGGCGTTCGACGGCGTCGAGCATGTATTGGCTGCACGACGGCTGGAACCGGCACCGGCCGCCCATGAAGTGGCCGAGCGTTCGGCGGTACACCCACACCATCGCGATGATCGCCCAACGCAGCGGCTCGGTGATCGCGAGACGCGGCGCTCGTTCGATGGGTGGGGATTGTTCGTGTTCGCACATGGTTCAACCTCGCCGCTTGCGCCAGTGGCGGTCGAGCTGCTCGATCGCGTCGCGCAGCCAACGCCGGTACACCTGCATTTTACCCACTTCGTGCGGCCGAACCGAAACGACGATGTCGTACCCGCCCGGCAGGTCGTGCTGCAACGTGCGGAACGCCTCGCGCAGCCGGCGTTTGACGGCGTTGCGCACCGGGGCGTTGCCCACACGCTTCGACACCGCCAGACCCAGCCGGCTGTGCGGCAGGTCGTTGGGCTTGCCGCTGACGCGCAACGGCCCGGCGTGCTTGACCGAGCGCGCGCCGCGTACCGACTCGAACTGGGCGGCCTTGCGCAGCCGCAACGTGCGTGGGTATGTGAAGCGTCGCGTAGTCATGGCTTTTCACCCCCCTCCCACCGGGAGGGGCTGGGGGAGGGGGAAGGCGGCGCGCGCCGCATACCCCCTCACCCGTCGTGATGGCTATCGCTCATCACGCCACCCTCTCCCGGGGGGAGAGGGATCGTGTGGTTATCCTTCGGCCATCTCGGCGCGTTTCTCGATCAGCTGGGCGTTGTACGCGCCGATCACGTCGACGCGGCGCAGCATGCCGATCACCTTGCCCGGTTCGCTGGCGTCGACCACCGGCAGCTCGTCGTACGCCGACTGGCCGAACCGGCCGATCACCTCGCTCAGGTCGGTGGTGAGCATGAGCGGCTCGACCTTGTTGGCCAGGTCCTGCGCCACGGCGAGGTCGGCCAGGTCCGATTCGTAGAGGAACTGGCGCACGTCGTTGAGGCTGAACAGCCCGTCGTACTCGTGGTTGGCGTCGAGCACGGGGAAGGCGATCTGCTTGTTGCCGGTGATCATGCGGACCACCTCGCGCAGCGACATGCCCGGCGGGACGGTGGTGAACTTCCTGCTCGCCTCGGTCAGCGCATCGCTGACGGTGAGCCCGGCGAGGATGTCGATGATGAAGTCGCCGCGGTGGGCGGGCGATTCGAGCCGGCTGGGCACCTGCTTATCGTAGATCGACCAGCCCCGGCTGAGCAGGTACGCCAGCGCGCAGACCCACATCGCCGGCATCAGCAGCGAGTAGCTGCCGGTCAGCTCGGAGACCATGATCAGCGTGCTGACGGGGGTGTTGGCGGTGGCGCTGAAGAACGCGGCCATGCCGAGGATGGTGAAGATGACCACGTCGTCGGCGCCGACGACGCCGGGCATGAGCTTGTTCATGGTCAACCCGACCACCGCGCCGAGGCAGCCGCCGATGACCATGGAAGGCCCGAACACGCCGCCCGACCCGCCGGAGCTGATGGTCAGCGAGGTGGTCAGTATTTTGCCGAAGCCCACGACCAGCAGCAGGGCGATGGAGAGCGTCGCGCCGGTGGCGGGGTTGATGACTTTTTGCAGGAAGCCGTAGCCGTAGCTGAGCACGCTCAGGCCGTCTTTTTGCGTTTCGGCGCCGGAGCCGGTGAAGGCGAAGAAGATCGCCAGCGCGATCGCGCCGGTGAGCAGTCCGCCGAGGGCGGGCTTGAGGATGCGCGGCAGCTTGAGTTGGGCGAACAGCGCGTGCACGCCGTAAAAACCCTTGGTGTAGATCAGCGACGCAACGGTCATCGCGATCGCGAGGCCGGCCAGGGGCAGCAGCAGCAGCGGGTCGTCGAAGCGGATGCCCTCGGCGACGGCGAACAGCGGGCCGAACACGTCGTGCCCGAACGCGATGGTGTTGACCAGGCCGAACACGCAGTAGGCGACGGTGGTGGCGATGAACGCCGGGATCAGCGCCTCGGCCTCGAAGTCGGGGTCGCGGTAGAGCACCTCGATGGCGAAGATCGCGCCGGCGAGCGGGGCGTGGAAGATCGAACCGATGCCCGCGCCGATGCCCGCGGCGAGCAGGACGCGGCGTTCGTGGTCGGTGAGTTTCAACTTGGTGGCGAGGAACGAGCCGAAGCCTGCGCCGATCTGTGCGATGGGGCCCTCGCGGCCGCCCGACCCGCCGGTGCCGAGCGTGATGGCCGAGGCGATCATTTTGACCAGCGGCACGCGCGCCCGGATCACGCCGCGCTTGTTGTGGTACGAGTCGATCGCCGCGTCGGTGCCGTGCCCCTCGGCCTCGGGCGCAAACGTGAACACCAGCCAGCCGCTGACCAGCCCGCCGACCGTCGGCACGATCAGCAGCAGCCACGGCACCAACGGCCGCACGTCGAAGCCCGGCAGGATCGCGCCGGCGATGTCGGACTCGTGGGCCGGGCCTTTCTGGTCGTAGCCGGCCAGCCACTCGAGCGCGACCTTGGCGACGGTCTGGCTGATCATGTCGAACACCACCGCGCCCAGGCCCGCGACCACGCCGACCAGCGCCGCCAGCGCGATGCCCCGGCCCACGCTCGTGAGGTGCGGGCGTTCCAGGTGCAGCGGCAACAGGTGTTCGAGTGGGTTCTTCATCGCGTCGGATCGGCCACTTTACACGATTCGCGACCGCCTCGCCCCGCGGGCGATGTGTTACACTAGCCGGCCGATCTTTTGCAAGGAGTCCCCATGCCCGTCAACGTGAAGCTGCTGAAGGAACTGTGCCAGACCCCGTCGGTGCCCGGCCGTGAGGCGCGCGTCCGCAAGGTCATCGAGAAGCACGTCAAGCCGCTCGTCGACTCGGTCCGCACCGACGCGATGGGCAACCTCATCGCCGTGCGCAAGCCCCGCGCCGCCGGCAAGAAGGCGCGCGTCACCAAGGCCACCAAAAAGGTCATGCTCGCGGCCCACATGGACCAGATCGGCTTCCTCGTCCGACACATCGACGACAAGGGCTGCCTCCGCCTCCAAAACGTCGGCGGCTTCGACACCCGCAACCTCTTCGCCCGCAACGTCAAGGTGTCGACCGCCAAGGGCGACCTGCCCGGCATCCTCAACCCCGCGACCAAGCCCGTGCACATCGCCACCGAGGAAGAGCGCAAGAAGATCCCCACCATCGAGGAGTTCTACGTCGACCTCGCGCTGGGCGCCAAGGAAGTGAACAAGCGCGTGAAGATCGGCGACATGGTCACCTTGGATGCCAACTTCGTCGACTTTGAGAACGCCGTGGCCAGCCAGTGCCTCGACAACCGCGTGGGCTGCTGGGCGCAGGTCGAGATGCTCAAGAAGCTGCGCAACCACGCGTGCGAGGTGCACGCGGTGTGGACGGTGCAGGAAGAGGTGGGGTTGCGCGGCGCGGGCCCGGCGGCGTTCGGCGTCGAGCCGGACTTCGGGCTTTCGTGCGACACGACGCTCTGCTGCCAGACGCCGGGCACGCCCGAGGAGATGCGCGTCACCGAGTTCGGCGCCGGCGTGTGCCTGAAGATCATGGACTCGTCGACCATCACCGACATCAAGCTCGTCGAGGACCTCGAACGCGTGGCCCGGGCGAAGAAGATCCCGCACCAGCGGGGCGTGCTGCCGCGCGGCGGCCAGGACGGGGCGATGATCCAGCGCAGCCGCGCCGGCGTGCGGACCGCCGTGTTCGCCTGCCCGGTCAAGAACATCCACACCGTCGTCGAGATGGCCCACAAGACCGACCTCCAGTCGTACCCCGACCTGCTGGCGGCGTGGATTGCGCAGGTGAAATAACCGATGCAGAAAAAGGCGCCGCTCCGGCGTCTGTATGCACCGATGGCCCAGTCACCCGAACAGCCCGAGACCGGTTCGGACGCAAACGCCGTCGAGGGATCGAACGGCCAGGCCCCGCCGCGCCGCCGGACCCACGTGCTGTACCCCAACTACTACACGTGGTTCGTGCTGCTCAGCGCGCTGGACGTGATGTTCACGCGCGTGATCCTCTCGCCGACCTACCGCGGCCGCGAGCTGAACTGGGTCGCCAACTACGTGCTGCAACGCTGGGACGTGACGGGGCTGGTGATCTACAAGTTCCTGCTCGCGGCGTTCGTGGTGGTGATCTGCGAGTACGTCGGCCGACGCCGCCACCGCACGGGCCTGCGGCTGGCGCGGTGGGCGGTGCTGATCGGCTGCGTGCCCGTGGCCGTGCAGGTGTACCTGTTCCTCACGCACCTGCCGCACATGTGATCGCGGGGAGCCGATCGGTCAATCAGTCAATCAGTCAATCAGTCAATCGGTCAATCAGTCAATCGGTCAATCAGTCAATCAGTCAATTGGTCATGCGGGCCGAATATCATCTGATTGACCAGTTGACCAGTTGACCAGTTGACCAGTTGACCAGTTGACCAGTTGACCGATTCACTGATTCACGCCCGGGGGTGGTGTTGCTTGACGATGGCGTGCAGGCGTTCGCGGTCGACGTGGGTGTAGACCTGGGTGGTGGTGACCTTGGCGTGGCCGAGCAGTTCCTGCACGACGCGCAGGTCGGCGCCGCCGGCGAGCATGTGCGTGGCGAAGCTGTGGCGCAGGGTGTGCGGGTGCACGCCCGACACGCCGGCGAGCTTCGCGTACTTCGTGACCAGGTGCCAGATGCGGAAGCGGTCGACCGGCGTGCCGCGCCGCGTGAGGAACAGCGCGTCGGTGGGGCGGTCTTCGCGCGCCAGCTCCGGCCGCAGCTCCCGGCGGTAGCGCGCGATCCATTGCAGCGCCGGCCGGCCGATCGGCACGATGCGCTGCTTGTTGCCCTTGCCGGTGACCTTGACCACGCCCAGCTCGTCGTGCAGGTCGGCCAGCTGGACCTGGCCGATCTCGCTGGCGCGGCAGCCGGTGGCGTACATCAGTTCCAAGATCGCCCGGTCGCGCAGCGCCATCGGTTCGGCCGGGTCGATCGCCTCGAACATCGCCTCGATGTGTTTGGTGTGGCAGACCACCGGCACGGTGCGCCAGGTCTTGGGCGTTTCCAGCAGGGCCGACGGGTCGTCTTCGAGTTGGCCGTTAGCTGTGAGGAACCGGCAGAACATGCGGATGGCCGACAGGTGGCGGGCGATGGACTTGCTGCTCAGCCCGTCGGCGCGCAGCCGCTTGAGGTGGTCGACGAGCAGGGGGAAGCTGATCGACCGCAAGTCGTTGATGCCCCGCTCGATGAGGTACCCGGTGAGCTGGCGCAGGTCGAGTTCGTACGCGGACAGCGTGTGCGGCGACAGGCCACACTCGACGCGCAAGTAAGCGAGGAAGTCACGTACCGGTTGGCTGTAGGGCTCGGCCATGCACGGTGACGCCGATCGGGGGTTGGTCCGCGCCGCCGAGCAGGCGCTGGAAGTGAGGGCAGCGGCGGTAGTCGCCGAAACAGTCGCCGAAGGCGTCGGAGAGGTGGCCGAGGGTGAAGTGGCCGTTGCACGACGCGTCCCCGTGCTCGACAAACGGGCAAGTCCCCACATCATGCAACGAAAGGCGTCTCACCTGCGGTTCTCCTTCGGCTTCGCCACCGAAGCTCATCGGCCCGTTGGGGCTATGGGCATGAATAATCCCGTTTGGCGCCGCGCTGCGCCGATGAAACCCCACAGCACGAGCGATGCCAGACCGACCACAAAACCCGACGAGCGGCTGGACCGGCGGCCAATACAGCGTGTGGCGCGCGGGCTTGGCCGCCGTGGTCGCCGGGGCGTGTGTTCAGTGGTGGGTCGGCGGCGAGTTGGTTTGGCCGGTGGTTATCGGCGGGTGGTGCGCGGCGCTGTGCCTGGCGGTCGGCTGGTTCGACCGCGCGGCGGCGCTGGCGCTGCTGGCGGGCATGGGTTGGGTGTGCGCCGTTCGTGGTTATTTCGATGCCAGCGACGTGCCGGCCGCGTTCTGCCTGTGTGTGCACCTGGCCACGCCGCCGTCGCCGTACGGTGCGCTGTCGGCGCGTGGGCGTGGTGCGCCCGCGGGGCGTTGGGCGATGCCCGCCGCGGTGGGGCACGCGGCGTGGTTGCTGGTCGTGCTGCTCGTCGCGCTGTTTGGTGTGGTGCTCTGGCAACAGGGGCGGGTCACCTTGGCTGTGGTGCTGGTCGCGTACGTGCCGGCGGTGCTGGTCGCGCCGCTGCGCCCGTGGGCGTGGTGCGCGGTGCTGGTGTTGATGGTGTGCGCCGCCGGGTATCAAGGGTACGCCGGTCGGCTGCGCGTGCTCGAGTTGGGCCTGGTTTGGGTGCACCTGCTTTGCGCCGACCCGGCCTGGCTCAAACCGAAGCGCGCCGGGCAAAGCGAGTGGTTGTTTTACGACGGGGCGTGCGGCCTGTGTCACGCAGCGGTGCGGTTCGTGTTGGCCGAAGACCGCGCGGGCGACGCGTTCCGCTTTGCGCCGATCGGCGGCGGTGCGTTCGAACGCGAGCTCAGCGAAGCCCAACGCGCCGGCCTGCCCGACAGCGTGGTCGTGTTGACCGAAGCCGGCGCGGTGCTGACGCGCTCGCGGGCCGTGGCGCACATGCTGACGCGGCTCGGCGGCCTGTGGCGCGTGTGCGGTTGGCTGTTGTGGTGGGTTCCGCGCCCGCTGCGCGACGGCGGTTACGTGCTGTTGGCCAAGGTGCGCCGACGCTTGCTCAAAGCGCCGGCAGACCCGTGCCCGGTGGGTGACGCCGAACTTCGTGAACGGTTTGATTTGCGGGGGAAAGAATGACCAATGTTCAATGATCAATGACCAATCAAACTCCAATGCCCAATTTCCAATTCAATGCGGGCACTTGGAGCATTTGGGCATTGATTGGTCATTGGGTATTGTGCATTGAACATTCCGCCGCCCCCGGCGGCGCGCCGCATTAACTCGTCACGGCGTATCGGCGGTGGTGGTGTCGCGCCAAAGAATGCCCTGGCCGCCGTCGCGTTTGGGGCCGAGCAGCGCCCACTGCACGAGCCACTGGTCTTTGTCGTCGGGCATGGCGATGACCGTCGCGTGCAACTCGTGGCGCTGTACGCCGGCGCGGCTGTCGGCGTCGACCATCAGCACGCCGTGCCGGCCGGCGAGCTGGGCGATGCGGTTCTGGGTGTCGACGCGGAACTCGGCGAACTTCTGCGCCGGAGCGCCGGTCATGTTCGTGAACTTGCCCCAGGCGACCACGCGTGTGCGCGACGGGCCGGCCGCGGCGGGCGAGGGCACGGCGTCGATGTGCTGGGCGATGTCGGTGAGCATCGTGTCGTAAACCGCCACCTGCTGGCGGGCCGAGCCCAGGCGGACCGGGGCGTCGTCGGCTTCGGGTAGCACGGGCAGGCCCTTCGATTCACAACCCACGCACGCGGCCATCAACAGCAGGGCGGTCAGCAGCTTGTTCATGCCCGCCAGTCTACCCGGCCGCGGCGCGTTCGGCGCATGAAAAAGGCGTACCACGCGGGCACGCCTCGGGTTTCGGGTTGCGGTCGGCCTCAGCGCACGTTCAGCGAGCGACCGATGCGGCGGCGGCGGTTGAGCATCTGCCGGCCCTTCTTGGTCTTCATGCGGGCGCGGAAGCCGAACTTGCGGGCGCGCTTGATCTTGCTGCAGCGTTTAGGGTAATGGATCGCCATGGCTCTAACCTCTTTTTATTCAGCGACTTGCACCGTCGCCGATTCGTAGCTGGTGTTGCCCAGGGCGTCGGTGAACCGCACGGTGACGACCGTTCGTCCGGGCGAAAGGTCGCGAATCGTAGCCGATACGCCCTCGCTTGTCGAGTCGTAAATCAGGTCGGCGGCGTTCAGCGGCTGCCAGTCCTGCGAGCCGTTGATCGCGTAGCGGATGTCGGTGATCTGCGAAAGCGCATCGACGCCCTCGGCCACCAGCTTCACGGTTCCTTGGGCTGGGCCGGGGCTGACCGACAGGTTGGTGATCTGCGGGGCGGCGTTGTCGATCACGACCTGCGCCGTGATCCGCCGAGAGACCTTGGCCTGGTCGGGCACGTTGTCGGGCGAATCGCTGGCGACCAGCCGCAGCTCGTACCGGCCGTCGGGCATCGAGCGGGTATCCCACTCGTAGCTGTTGCCCTCGATCTCGGCGTCGAGCTCGACGTACGGGCTGCCGTCGCCCAGCCGGCGCGCTTCGAGCGTGAAGGCGAGCTCGTCGCCGTTGGGGTCGGCCGCTTCCCACTCGACGTTCACCGTCGTCTTCGGTTGCGGGCCCTTGTCCTTGTTCTTCGGCTCGGCGTACTCGGCCTTGATCGAAGCGATGGTCGGCTTCATGTTCGGCATCACGTACTTCAGCGCCACGCGCGACACCGACGGCGTCGCGTCGCCCTCGCTGCCCAGCACCAAACGGTATTGCAGGTAACGCGCCGGCGGGCTGGCCACGTCGAGGTACACCGGCTGGCCCTCGCCTTGAAGCTCGACGCCCGATTCGTCCGACCACGCCGACCACGAGCCGGCTTCGGGGTCGGCCGCGTTGCCGCTGCGCGTCTGCACGGCCAGCGTCGTGCCGGCCGGCAGCTCCGCGTGCACGTTCAGCTTGCCCCACAGCGACGCCTGTTGCGCATCGAGCGGGTCGCTGGTGTACGTGCCTCGCTCGGCGAAGCCCGCGTCGAGCGTGTGCAGCTGCGCGGGGTTGGCCGTGCCGATCATGGCGTTGCCGTTGAGCACGAGCATGGCCGGCACCTGCTGCGACTCGAGGTCGGCGACGACGGTCACCTCGTCGGTCGCCGGGTCGACGCGGTACACCTGGCCCTCGTTGCCCGTGGCGATGTAGAGCATGCCGCGGTGCTCGACGAGGCGCAGCACCATCACCGACTCGCGGAACACCTCGCGCACGAAGCCCTGTGGGTCGATCGCGTAAACCGCGTTACCCTCGCCCTTGCCGCCGCCCCGGCTCTTGCCGCCACCGCCCCCGGCGCGACGCGCGCTCTTCGAAGTACGCTTGCCGCCCGACTTGGCCTTGAGTTGCTTGCCCTTGGCCGCCGCGGCGATGCGCTTCTTGATCTCTTCGCGCAGCTCGTCGTACTGCTCGGGCGTCGGTGTGTCGGCCTCGGCGGGCACATCGGGTTCGGTCGGGCCTTTGGCTTTCTCTTCCGGCTCGACCGGCGGTGCTTCTTCCGCCGCCTCTTCCGGTTGCGGTTGCGGGTCGTCGGGCGTGCCGGTCTCTTCTTCGACCACCTCGCTCAACCGCCCGGGCCGGGCCTGGTCGGCGTCAGCGGTGCCCACATACAGGTTGCCGTCCTTGCCGAGCAGCAGCGCGCCGACCTCCGGCTCGCTCGCGTCGTAAACGATGAACGAACGGAACGGCGCCCCTTCGTCGTCTTGCCGCGTCAGGCGGTACACCAACCCCTCGCCGTCCGTACCGGCGTATACCACGTCGTTCGCCACCAGGCACAGCACGTTCGGCTGCTCGCTGTCGAGCGCGACCACCGGCTCCGCCGCCTCATCGCTCGGGTCGATCAACAGCACCTTGCCGTCCGTGCCCGTAGCGACAACCAATCGGCCGTCGAACTCGGCGATGTCCCACACGTAGCGCACCTCGGGCAACTCGACGGTTTGCACCACGCCGCCCGCCGCGTCGCGCCGCTCGAGCTTGCTCGTTGCGCCGCTGACGCCAACCCACAGCCCCGCATCGGTCGCGCTCAGCGCAAACACCTGCGCCCCGGTGTACTCGGCGACCGTTTGCAGCTCACCCTCGACGAGCCTCACCAGCTTGCCCGTCGGGCCGACCGCCGCCCACACCACGCCGTCGGCGCCCCGTGCCAGGTCGTACACGATCGCCCCGTCGCCCTCGAGCGCCGCGACCTCGGCGACCGCGCGCGACAGCTCGACGTTGCCCAGGTTCGTCACCACGGTGTGGTCCACCTCGGCTTCCTGGAACTCCGCCTCGGTCGAAAACTTCCATTCGCCCGGCTTCACCGCCAACGCGGCTTGCGCAGCGACGCAAAGCACGGCCAGCACGATCACAAAACACTTGGTCACAGGTTCGCTCCTGTCGGTGGCGTTGTCGTGGGTTGTTTGGTCTTACCCGCCCGCCTTGGCCGGCTGCTGCCGCACCACGATCGGCAAACGCAGCTCGCCGGCGATCACGTCCGCCAGCGGCTCGTGGTGTTCCACGGCCTCGATGTACGGGCTCTTGTCCGTCGATATCGTGCCGCCGATCATCGCCGCCCGGCTCGACGGCAGGTCCGGCATCGGCGTGCGGCCCACCGCCAGCTGCGGCTTCGAGTCGGCGCTGAGCACCGCGTACAAGCCGTCCGACGGCATCTCGCTGATCCGCTTGACGTAATCGTACAACTGGTCGAGGTTCTCGATCCGCACCTGGTACGGCCGCAGCTCGATCTTCCGCTTGGCGTACGCCTGCGCACCGCCGACCATTAAAAGGTATTGCCCGTCTTCCGCGTCGTCGGGCACCTTGATCGTCACGCGCTTCGTGTACGGCTCGCCCTTGTAAGGCCGCAGCGTGATCGTGACCGCCACCCGCTCGCCCGGTCGCACCGTGCTGCGCTCCAGCACCGCCTCGGTCATCGACGAGCGGTGCACCTTCTCGATCACGGTCGCGGTGGCCTCGAGCCCTTCGAACTTGATCTCGCCGAACACGTTGTTGGCCAGCGACGACACGGGCCCGATCAGCTCGTACATCGGCGAGCTGCTCGAACCCCGCGGCATCAGCGATTCGATCGCGATCTCGCGGCCGCCGGCGAACTTCAGTGTCGCCTCCAGCTTCAACGACGAGTCTTCCGGCAGCTCCGTGTCGGCGCCGATGCTCATCGCCACGCTCTGCCCGGCCATCAGCGGCGTGTACTGCCGGCTCTCGGCGATGCGGTAGTTGAACGTGCGGTTCTTGCTCGCGTCGGGCCAAACCACCTTCACCACCGCCGGCTTGAACGTGACGCCCACGTCCGGCTTGGCGACGATGGCGCTGGTCTCGTCGTTGACCATCGCGCCCTTGATCAGCAGCGACCCGCCCAGCTTGAAGCTGCTCGACAAACTCGGTTGCACGAAGTGCACGTACCCGGTGGCGAACGGCAGCTTCGCCTCGCCCCGGCCCATGAACGCGTGGCCGAACGCGAGCACCGTGCCGTCGGGCAGCACCTCGGTGATGGTGCCGACCGCCGCGAGGTCCGCGTCGCCGGTCATCAGCGGTACGCTCGCCACGCCGCCGCGCTGCGGCTTGACCTTGCCCGCGTCGATCCAACGCGGCGGCAAACCCACCGGCGCCGCGCCGCTGCGCGAAGCGAGCGGCATCAACCCCAGCGGCTCGAACATCGGCCGCAGGTGCCGCGCGTGCGCCTCGCCGCCCACGTTGATCGGCACGAGCATCTCGCCCCGCCGCGCCGCCGCTTGCGGCTTAGCGCGGTACGGCTCAACCCCCAGCGCCTCGGCGATCGCCTTCAACCGCCACGTGTGCAACTCGTCGACTTCTTGCTGCTGGGCCGCGGCCAGCGCCAGGCTCAACGGGTCGATCCCGCCCGCCCGCCCGCGCTTTGCGCTGGCTTGCGTTTCGTCGTCGGCACGCTCGCCCGCTTCGAGCATGTGCTCGATCGGTTGGATGCCCGCGTAGCAGTCCTTGCCGCCGCCGTACCCGAACGCGAACGCCCCGATCATCCGCCCCCCAGTGCCCGGTTTCATCTTCGCTTGCGGTGTGTCGAGCGGCCAGAGAAACACCGGTGAACCGCTCATGCCCTGCACCGGCCCGAGGTGCTGCATGCGCGGGTCGGTGCACCGCACCCACACCACCGACTTGCCCGGCATGAACCCCTTCTCCACGCTGACCACGACCACGTCGAACGTCTCGATCTTCGTGCCGTGGTAGACGGTCAGGCCGTAGCCCTTCATGCCCGGCTTGACCTCGCGGACGGCCATGTGTTGGGCGGGGTCGAACGACTCGGGCAGCGCCGACACGTCAGCAGAAACAACCAAGAGCACGAGCGGCGCCATCATCGACAGCATGCGGAGGTGGATCATGTGTTTAGCCTAGATCAGCGGTATCGCGTTGACAAGGAAGGTTTGGTGTCCTACTTTTCCCATAGACGTTTTTTGGTTGCGGATTTGCGCTTCCCATCCACCCCCCCGCAACGCAGCCGCCAGGACCAAAGCGATCCATGGGTGATACGCAAGCTGATCTTGTCGAACGGACCGAACAGGTCATCGGGTATCGGTTCAAGGACACCGGGCTGCTGATCGAGTCGCTCACCCACTCCTCGTTCGCCGACAGCGGGATCGCCAGCAACGAGCGCCAGGAGTTCCTCGGCGACGCCGTGCTCGGGTTCGTGGTCTGCGAGTACCTGTTCAACGCCTACCCCGACCACCGCGAGGGCGAGCTGACGAAGATCAAGTCCACCGTGGTCAGCCGGAAGGTCTGCGCCCAGATCGCCGACGGCATCGGCCTGACCGACCTGCTGAAGCTCGGCAAGGGCATGAGCGAGCGGGCCGACCTGCCCGCGAGCGTGTCGGCGGCGGTGTACGAGTCGATCGTGGCCGGCATCTACCTCGACGGCGGGCTGGGGCCGGCCCGCGAGTTCATCCTGGCGCACATGGCCGAGCCCATCCGCGAGGCCGAGGAATCCGCCCACCAGTACAACTTCAAGTCCGTCCTCCAACAGCACGCCCAGCGCGAGCTTTCCGACCTGCCCAGCTACAAGCTGCTCGACGAAAAAGGCCCCGACCACTCCAAGTGTTTCGAGGTCTGCGTCGAGATCAACGGCCAGCGCTACCCCTCGGCGTGGGGGCAGAACAAGAAGGAAGCCGAGCAGGCCGCCGCCCTCAACGCGCTGCTCGCCCTCGGCGTGCTCGACCCCGACGAAGTCGAGCCGGCGGATTCGATTTGAGCGCAGTCAATCGGTCGATCAGTCAATCAGTCAATCAGTCAATCAGTCAATTGGTCATGCGGGCCGAATATCATCTGATTGACCAGTTGACCAGTTGACCAGTTGACCAGTTGACCAGTTGACCACCACCATCCCGCGTTTCCCCGTACGGGGGGAACTGCCCTA
>JANQHD010000007.1 GCA_028282805.1 Phycisphaeraceae bacterium
ACGTGGCAGGAAGGCGACTTCAACTACGACGGCGTGGTGTCGCTGGGCGACCTGAACTTCATCGGTACCAACTTCGGCAAGACCATCCCGACGGCCCCCTCGGCCCCGGCGGTCCCCGAACCGGCGAGCCTGATGCTCCTCGGCCTCGGCGGTCTGGCGCTCGCGCGTCGGCGTCGCTGAGTGAAAACTAGCCTCCAAGTCGCGGCCGCATCTCCTTCTTTGGGAGGTGCGGCCGCTTTCTATTTGGCCCCACCCCACCGCCACCGATCGCACCACCCCGTCGCCTGCGCGATCGGCTCGTGGGGCCACCCGCGATTGCCGCACGCAATCGCCGTTGCCCCGATGCGTGCGAAACGTTGATGCGCAACGCGTCTCGCCGTTGCGCACCGGGTCGCGCACAGAAAGGTCGTCGTGCGCGCGCCGCGACAAGCCACCCCCCGCTTACGATATCGCAAACGCCGCCCGCGCCGTGGTGCGCACGGCGCACCAGCGTGACCGCGCTGTTAAGCCCGCTATTACGCGTTGAACGAAGTGGGCGTTCGAGCCACCTGTTCGGTCGCACCCCACAAGGCAGCGCGGTGTCGCTTAGCGCCTGCGCCGGAATAGCGCAAGGCCGCCAATCGCCAGCAGCGCCGCGCCGGCCGGTTCGGGGATGGTGGCAACGAAGATGCCGTGGCTGCCGTCGGTGAATCGCAATTCGAAGACGAGTTGACCAGCATCGTTAAAGACGTTCGAACGGCCGTCGTCTCCGGTGTATCCGCCGGCGCTTAGACTGGTGTACTTGATTGTGCGGAGGTCTTCGATCAGTGGATCATCATTGACGTCAAACAGGTCGCCATCGCGGATGATCAGCATGGGGTCTCCCGTGGGGCTGGTCACCCAGATACCGGATGGGGGGTTCGAAGGATCAATTCCCGGACCGGTTACGTGGCCGTCGAACGCGATCTGTCCCGCCCCATTGACAATAGGGATATCGAAAAAACCTCCGAGAACCGTGCCCTCGGCCATGTTCGGAATAGGATCGCCCGCACGAACAACCAAGCGGGCGACACCATCGGTTGCCTGCCAGAAAGCCGTGTCGTTGGTTGAATCGACACCCGGCCCGGTGAGGGTGCTCCAGAACGCAAGTTGACCGGTGCTGTTGATCAGGACAAGGGAGAACCGGCCAAACGCCACATTCTCCTCCAAGCCGGGGGCTTGCTCGCCCGTGCGAGCGACCAGGCGCATCGAAGCATCACGCTCAGTCCAGATCCCCTCATCGTAAACCGCATCGGTTCCACTTAAAAAACTGGTTAACGCGGGCTGTCCCGCACCATTCACCGACAAGGCGATACCCGTGAACGTCACACCCGCTTTGGTGTCAGGCGCGGGATCGCCTTCCCGTACGATCAGTTGCGATCCCATCTCACCATCAATCCAAATACCACCGTCGTTCGGCCTGATCACATCGGGTCCGATGAGTCCGCCTTCAAAAGCAACCCGACCCGTTGAGGTCATTCCTAAAAAGTTAAGTCGGTCAAAGACTGTCCCTGGCTCCGTACCCGGCGCGGCATCTCCTGTACGAACAACCTGTTGCAGCACGCCGTCGTCCTGCAACCATATCCCGTGATTATTTGCACCCACGATGCCAGGTCCAGTCAGCGAGCCTGCGAAAGCGACTTGTCCCGAATTATTGAGATGAAGTGAAGATAGGCGCTGATACGCCACGCCTTCCTCTGTGCCGGGCGCGCGGTCGCCAGTTCGTATCACAAGGCCCGCCGGCCCGTCGCACTTCAACCAGATGCCCTCGGCATTCGTACTGTTTACACCCGGCCCAGAAAGATACGCGTTAAATGTAAGATGACCGTCTTGATTATAGACGTGCTCGGTGATGCGTTCGTATCTGACCCCATCACCGGTACCGGGCGCGCGGTCGCCTTCGCGCACGACCGATTTGATTGCACCACCTGCTTCGAACCAGAGCCCGCGGTCGTTTGTCATATCAATGCCGGAACCGACGATGACCGCTGAAAATACGATTTCACCAGCCGAATTGATTTTGGGCGAATAGACCCGATCGAACACAACACCTGAATCCGTACCCGGCACTTCTTCCCCGGTAAGGACCACCGTGCGGAAGACCACTGCTTGGGCGGTAATGGGTGTGGCGGCAATCGCGACCGCTGCGGCCAGGCTAAGGGCGTAGTGTGCCCGCAATTGGATACTCATCATCTCCTCTTTTCTTCCCTGTTTCCCAGATTCAACGTAATCCTCGGAACGGTTCCCATTCAAGGGTTGGGGGTACGTTCAATATGAACGCGCAACGGGGGGTGTCAAATGGAATCTGGAGATTCGCCGCCGGGCGGCGAGGACGGCACGGAGTGCCGTCGCTAAATGGGCGCACCGGTTTCGGGTGGTTCTATAAAAAACGCACAGCCGCGGGGCTGTGCGTTGGGGGGATCGGGATGTGTGCCGCACTCAGCGTTCGTTGGTGGCGGTCCGCATGGCGGTGCCGCGGGAGACGAGGGGCTGGCCGGTGAGGTTCTCGTGCAACTGCTGGACGGTCATGCCCTCGGGCGTCAGCGGCGCGAGCGCGGCGTTGGCGAAGATCGCGTACTCGAGGTTGGTCACGCCCGTCTTCTTCATGCGGCCCAACATGTCGGCGACCTGTTGCAGCTGCCGGTAGTGGTCGGCGTGCGCCTCGGTGGTCGCCAGGTACTGCATGAAGTCGGCCTGCGGGTCGGCCTGCCGGTAGGCGTTCCAGGCGTCGTTGATCGCGGCCTTGACCTGCGCGCGGCGGTCGACGTCGGTGGCCGTCGCGCCGGGGGTGCCGAAGGTCACGCCCTGCATGGCGGCAATGGCCTGCTCGGCCGAGCCGCGCCGCACGCGGTTGAGCGCGACGACGGTAGCGGGGGCGTTGGCGTTGGCGACCAGCGGGCCGGCGCCGTCGTTGAACACGCGGATGCGGTTGAGGCCGGTGGCGTACTCGTTGCTGGCCAGCGGGCGCGACTGCATGGACATGGCGCCGGCCATGAACTGCTGGTCGGCGGGGGCGAGCAGCGGCTCGCGGATCACGCGGTCCTGGAACGGCAGCGGGCCGGAGAGGATAAACGCGCGCTCGTTGAGGGGGGTGTCCTGGAACGGCGTCATGTCCAGGGTCTGGCCCACGGGGAACTGGCCGGCGGGCACACCGAGGAAGAACTCGTTGGCGCCGCGCGACTGGGTGATGAACTGCGCGCCCGCCGCGGCGAGGTTGCCGCTGGGGTCGGCGCCGGCGCCCATGGGCGAGCCGACGAAGATCGGGCTGCCGCCGTTCTCGAGGATCGGCACGAGCGAGAAGTCCACCAGGCCGTTGGACACGAGGTCCAGGTTCACGTCTTCGCTGCGCGGGCCGGTGAGGTTGCCCTCGAAGTCGTAGAGGTTCGAGTCGTCACGGGTGCGCAGGAAGATGGCCGTCATGGTGGTGCCGGTGGGCACGGCCACGGGTTCAGCGACCTGGACCAACTGTTCGATGGCGACGCGGATGTTGCCGACGGCGTTGAGGTCGCCGACCTTGAGGATGTCGTAGCCGATCAGGTGCAGGTCACCGGCGGAGGTGAACTTGTTGTTCTGGCCCATGTAGAGCGCGCCGTGGCGCGACTGGATGTGGGCCGTGCCGTCGCGTGATTCGATGGTGGCGATCTGCGGGATGAACGGCAGCGTGACGTGCTCGCCGTCGACGATGGGCAGGCCGCGCTCGTTGAGGTCGGCCATGCTGGGGTTGAGCATGATGTCGCCGTCGACCAGCACGTGCAGGCCGCTGGTGGTGGGCACGGCGATCGCGCTGTCGCTCTCACCGAGGAACTGGTCGTCGGTCGGTCCGGGCCGGGTCATGACCGGGTTGAGCACGGAGCCGAAGCTGATGAGCTTGTCCAGGTGCGGCGCGGCGACGACGATCAGGTGGGCGAGCGGTTTGTTGACCTCGCTGTACTGACCGCCGTTGAGGCCGACGTCGCCGGCGAACTGCACGTTGCCCTCGATGGCGCGGACGGTCAGGCCGGCGCTGGTGGCGTTGCCGTTGCGGTCGGGCAGTTCGAGGATGCCGGCCGCGAACTGGCTGGGCGCCGCGTCGACGGTGCTGAGGAAGCGGATGTCGCCGGTGAAGCTCTTGAGGAACGCGTCCTCGGTGATGACGAACGGGCCGTTGAAGACCTGGTCGCGGCGGGTGGTGAAGCGGTTGGGCACGAGCACGCCGACCGAGCCGCGGTTGTTGACGACGGTGACGCCGTTGACCCACAGCGAGCCGACGATGCGGCCGGCGTCGGTGCTGGTGCTGACGCGCGAGTCGAAGTAGGTGATCGGGGAGTTGATGACCAGGTCCGCGCCGACGCCGACGCCCTTGGTGTCGGCCGAGGCGTCCGCGACGGCCTTGTGGAAGTGGACCTCGGTGCCGCTGTTGAGCGTGGTGTCGTTGACGAGGTTGACGACGCCGCGGTAGTCCTGGTCCATGGTGGTGGTGATGTGCCCGCCGGCGATGTTGGTCGTGCCGGTCACGTCGATGCTCTTGAGCGGCATGGCGATGGAGTACATCCCGCCGTTGGTGCCGCCGACGGGGCCGTTGAAGTCGGCCGAGCCGTTGACGGTGAGGGTGGCGGGGGTGCCGGGTTTGGTGGAGAAGAGGCTGCCGTTGAAGCGGACGGCGGTGCCGTTGAGGGTGGTGTCCTGGGCGAGGTTGATCGGGCCCATGCCGTCGACGTTGTAGGTCTGGGTCTGCGAGGAGTCGACCGCGACGCCGGCGACGTCGAAGGTGATCGACGACGTGGCGTTGACGGTGTAGTTCTTCACGCCGGCGACGGCGGTGTCGATGAGCACGTCGCTGCCGGCGACGACCATGTCGGCGCCGGTGGGTCCGGTGGGCACGGCGATGCCGCCGCCCTGGTGCACGTAGCCGCCGGGCTCGCCGACGGGCACGGCCATGGCCAGCGCACCGAGGTCGCCGGCGCCGAGCGCCGAGTTGGCCGTCGGGTTGTCGTTGTTGACCTCGACGGAGATGTGGCTGCCGTGGCGGGCGATGATGACCTGGTCACCGGCGGCCATCGCGATCAGCCCACCGCTGTCGGCGAGGTTGATCTGGCCCTGGTTGATGACCCGCTGGCCGACCATGCCGACCTCGCGGGCGTTGATCAGGCCCTCGTTGACCACCGAGCCGCTGAGCGCGGTAAAGCGGTCGTGGCCGGCGAGGAAGTCCTGGTTGGACATGCTGCCGGCGGCGGCGAAGATGCTGCCGACGTTCACGACCGCGCCGTTGGTGAAGCGCACGCCCTGCGGGTTGACGAAGTACACCGACCCGTTGGCGTTGAGCCGGCCCTCGATCACCGTGGGGCGCACGCTGTTGATGCGGTTGAGCACCCGCGAGCTGGCGCCGGGCTGGATGAAGTTCACGGTCTCGGACGGGCCGATGTTGAACTTGCTGTAGTTGATGATCGCCTGGTGGCTGGTCGTGATGTTGGTCACGTTGCCGGCCTGGTTGATGCTGGCGGCGCCGTGGACGACCTGGGCGCCCTCGGGGCCCGCCATCGCCGTGCCGACGCCGAGCGTCATGCCGATCAGCGCGGCGCAAGCCAGGGTCTTGCGGTACGAACGGCTCTCTTTGGTTTTGCAGATCATGTCTCTCTCTCCATCATCCTCTGATCAGTTTAGTAAAGTATAGTCAGTTCAAAGTGGAATTGCTGCGAGCCCTCGGTGACCCGGCCCGGCACGTCGTGCAGGGCCACGCCCCAGTCGGCGCGGACGGTCACGTTACGTTTGTACTGAAGCTCG
Source organism: Phycisphaeraceae bacterium (assembly GCA_028282805.1). Lineage (GTDB taxonomy): Bacteria > Planctomycetota > Phycisphaerae > Phycisphaerales > Zrk34 > JANQHD01. The sequence continues at coordinate 5,779 of JANQHD010000007.1, forward strand.
ATGCCGGCGCCGGCGCCGACGAGCGTTTCGGTGTCTTCGTCCACCAGGGCGGCGCCGTGGTTGACGGTGTGGGCGGCGTCGACGAAGCCCTTGAGGATCAGGTCCCAGTCGACCGGGCCGTACACCTGCTGCGGCGCGACGCGGAACGGCTCGCCCATGAAGTAAGGCGGGTCCGGGTCCAGCGGCAGCGCGCGGGGCAGGTGGAAGCGGTACTCCAGCGTGCCCATGAACACCGAGTCGCCCGCCGCGATCGACTCGGGGTAGCCGCGTACCGTGTAGAACCCGCCGGCGACCATCTGGTACGACGGGATCACGCGGTCGCCGAACGTGTGCTGGCCGGTGAAGCGGGCGTACAGCTCGTGGGCCAGCGTCGAGTGCTCGGGCGACGCGGGGTCTTCCCACGCCTTGCGGTCGAGCAGCGGCTCGAGGTACACGCCCTGCGTCACGTCCCACATCAACCGGGTCCATCCCTCGTCTACTGGCGCGCGGCCGTGGTCCGCTAAGTCCACGGCGCTGTGGTCGTTGATGTCGTCGGACTGGAACTCCAGGCGCACGTCCGCGCTCAGCGGGTGCCAATCGGAAAGGCCCTCGACCTGGAACATCACGTAGAGCAGCAGGAAGTCGCTGTCGGCGTCCATCGAACCGACGAGCGTGTCCGAGTTCTGGATGTTCTCGTGCTTGATGCCGCCGCCGATGTCGAAGAAGTACTCGCCGACCTGCGCGAAGTTCCAGTCGATCTCGCCGCCGACGTGGTACGACTCGCCCTCGAACGTGTCGGAGAAGATGCCCACGTCCGACGCGGTGTACTCGCCGTAGCCGGCGAAGACCTTGCCCCGCAGGCGGTAGTCGTCGCTCAGCGGCCGGTCGTACGAGCCGGCCACGAAGTGCGACTCGTCGAAGCCGGACGTCGCGTAGTCGATCGCGAAGATGTCGTCGACGCCGGTCAGCTGGTAGTGGCGGGCGCCGAACTGGTGACGCCACTCGTTGGTGTTCTCGGTGCCCGTGTTGGCCAGCTTGTAGTACACCAGCCAGGGCTTGTGCTCGGTCACGAGGTAGTCGAGGCTCACGCCACCGGGCGTGGTCGACGGGCCGACCGACACGTCCACGCGCCGGCCGGGGTGGCGGCTGAGGAACGTCGCGTAGTCCTCCATCTGCTTGCGCAGAAGCAGGTCGTCGCGCTCCGCGTCCTCCGCGTCGGGGTCGAACGGCTGCACCGGCGACTGGGCGCGGATACGGTCGTGGTCCGGGTGGTTCACACGCTCTTCGGGGTCGATGCGCTTCTGGAACGCCAGCGTCCGCACCTCCGTCGCCAGCGCCGTGGCGATGACGATGTTCAGGTGCGTCTCGCCGGGCCCGCGGAGGTCTTCGCCCTGCTCGTTGACCTGCGTCGGGTCGGGCGTGACGAACACACCCATGATGCCGACGTTGTTGACCATGTGGTCACGCGTGGCGACCAGCACCTGCTGCAACGCGCTGGCGTAGAGCGTGCGGGGGGTCTGGTCGTCGAACTGTGAGAGGCTCAGCGTCTCGGTCGCCAGGCCCGGCCGCGCCGCGACGTAGCCCTGCTCGGTCACGCCCAGCGTGACCTGCACGGCCCCCAGCGCCTCGGCCGCCGGGAGCTTCGGGTGCTGCACCAGGAAACGCGGGCGGATCGACGAGACCGTGTACGCCCGGCCGTCTTCGGCGGTGGGCTCGGCCCACGCCGACGACCACGCGGCCGTCACAACCATAACGATAACGATAGCGACCATACGTAAATGGAGGGGTTTACTCATGGTAAGTCTTCGACCTTGGTTTGCTAGAGGTTGTAAAACGCCAACCTTCATGAAAAGCGACCTCTCGCTTGGATGCGGCCCAATCGATTCGTCGCTCTCCCCTGTGATCAGTTTCGTAGCACTAAAAGTTGTTTCGTATTTACCTTCTCATCGGACGACGTGCGACAAACGCAAGACCCATCGCCACCAGGGCCAGAGATGCGGGCTCGGGCACGATCTCGATCGTGATCGCCCAGTACTCGAGCTGGCCGAGCTCATCGCCCGCGCCATCGCCGACGTACAGGCGCCACGTGCCGTTGGGGTTCTCGCCCACGAAGGCGGCGAGCTGCCCGCTGTCGAGCGCGGTGTCGGCATCGGGGTAGAACGTGTCGGGTGAGCCGGCCTGGCCGACGTCCTCGAAGAAATCCAAACCAGCGCCCATCGTCTCGGCCGAGACGATGGCGTCGTCGTCCCAGAACAAGCGGTTGGCGCCGACCATGTTCGCAGCGGCGCCGCCGACGCCGCTGCCGTCGTCGGGCAACCCGATCCCGGGCCGGTTGAGCATCGTGATCAGCGTGCCGCTCGGCGACATCAGCTTGATCACCAGGTCGCCCGACCAGATGTGCGAGATCTCGGTCTCGACGAGCTTGACGCTCTTGATCACGGGGTTCGGCTCGGTGAAGTTCACACCGATATCATCGGAGATCGCCTGGGCCGGAACCGTAACATCACCCATGTAGGTGTTATCGGGTATTGCGATCGGAAGCGAAGAGTTGAGCGTTTCAAATCGCTCGATCAACGCGGCGTTCGCACTCGAAACCAACAACAACAGTACTGATGCGCAAACAGCGCAGCGCCAAGGTAAAGACATGGCCTCTCTCTCCTTACGGCCCAGACTGGGCACTTCCCAATGCCCTGCTAACTGAGCGATTCTACAGCAATATGCCCCAGGGCGGTACCTCGGTCAAATGAAATAGCGCAAGGATTGCCCGCGCAAGCGCGTGCGACGACCGATAGTTACAGGCCTGCTGAAAACAGGCCAATAAAACGCCGGTCACGCACGCGCGCCGGCGATAAACCCGCGGGTCGTACGGGTACTTACCGAAGCAAGATTTTTTCAGTTCCGACCGGCTTTTCAGGGCATCGACACGTTATCGGCCGTCGCGAAGTAGTACTCGCCCTGCTGGTCGTTCGGCGTGAAGGCCACCTCGACCGCGGCGAACAGCATCGCCAGGTCCGTGCCCCCCACGGGCGTGAACACGGTCGAGCCCAGGCCGTCGCTGGCGCACAACGATACCGGCGCCGGCGCGGGCGCCGGCTCGATCACGACCTCGCCTTGGATATCGAAGTGGTTGTCGATCGCCAACTCGCCACAACCGGCGAGCAGGCCGATCACCATCAGAAAGGCGGGCACACAAAAAGCACGGCGGCGGATGCGTTGGGTCATCATGGTCGTTACCTCGATTCAAAGGGCGCGGCGGCCTGCCGGCGCCTCATCCACTGCATCGACCCGTTCGCAACGCGATTGAAGTTGAAACCGAAAGTGTTTTCGCCCCGCCACGATTCGCCCACCGACACAAGTGCGATAACCGTGACAGACCCACCACCACGCCAACGTCACAACGACCCATAACTTCGGGTCGCGCCCCGCCCTCGTATCTATATAGGTGGGGTGGTTACTCGGCCCCGCCGGCCTCGAGCCCGGTCGGCTCCCAGTTGACCAGCGATGCGCCGAGGGTCGTGCCCGTGGCGAACGCTAGGTCCACCTGCGCGATCTGATAGTCGACGATCGCACGCACCTCGGCCGACTGGGCATCGGCCAGCCGCGCCTGCGCGTCCAGCACCTCCGTGCTCGTGCGCAGGCCCAGGTCGAACTGCCGCTGCTCGGCCGCGAGGTTGCGCCCGGCCAGCATCGCCCGCTGTCGCGCCGCCAGCAGCCGCTGCCAGTTGGCCTCGATCTGGTCGATCGCGTTGAGCACCTCCCCGGTGATCTGCGACGTCCGCTGCTCGCGCGACGCCAGCCGTTGCAGGCGCGACAGCATCGCGTTGCGGTACCGGCTCTCCGCCGCCTCGTTGCCGATCGGCACCTCGAGGCTGAAGCCCACGCGGTGGTCCTCGAAGTTCTTGTCCTCCAGCACGCTCAGCGAGTCGGCGTAGTTGCTGCCCAGGCCGTTGACGTTGTAGGTGTAATCCAGCGTGGCCCGCGGCAGCTTCTGGTTCCGCGCGAACGCGATCGTCGACAGGTCGGCCGCGAGCTGCAGCTCCAATTCCAGCATCTCCATGCGCTGCTCGAGCGCCGAGCTGACCAGCAGGGGGGCGTTGAGCTTGAGTTCGACGGGCGCGGGCTTGGTGGTGGGGATGACGATGGTGGCACTCTGCTGCGGCAGGCCCGGCTTGTTGAGGATGCGTTTGAGCAGGCGCTGCGCGTCGCGCACGCGGTTCTCGGCGACGATGATCGCCTCGAGCGTCTCGGCCAGGCCCGTCTCGGCGCGGATGATCTCGACCTCGGGCTGCGTGCCGGCCTTGACCTGCCGGCGCACACGCTCGAGCTGCGCCTCGGCCAAGTCGTGCTCGCGCTTGCGCACCTCCAGCTCGCGGCGGACCGCGTCGAGCACCCAGTACGCCCGGTCGACCGCGGCCAGCACGCGGATCACCTCGAGCTTGGTGCGGGCCTCGGAGCCTTGGGCGTTGTACATCGCGATGCGGATGCCGTGCATGTTCGTGCGTCGCCCGAAGCCGCGCAGCAGCTCGTGCGACACCGACACCGCGAAGTCCGTCGTCACCGACGGGTTGAGCGTGGAGAAGGTGTTGTCCGTTTCGAAGCGACCGGTCGGCACCGCCAGCCGCACGTTGCCGCCCGTGCGCAGCGGCAGGTCGACCGACGGGGTGAGGTCGAAGCTCTCGGTCTGCGAGCCGACCAACCCGCTGGCGACCGCGGCGTCGGTCTTGGCCCACCCGGCGCGCAGGCCGAAGATCGCCTCGAAGCGAGCCGCCTCTTCCGACACCCGGTTCTGCGCGATCGTGGGGTTGTACAGGTTGACCTTCAAATCGAGGTTGTGCTTCAGCGCCAAGGCCCGGCACTGCTCGATGGTCAGCTCGACCTGCGCCGGCGCTTCGGGCGGCGCTTCGGGCGCCCCGGCCTGCTGCGCGGCTTCGAGGTCGAAGGGCTTGACCTGCCGCAACCGCTCGGGCGGCGTGTCGACCGTGAGCATGGGGTCGTTGTCGAACGGGCCGACGCAGCCGCCGAGCAGGGTGAGCAGCAAGCCGCAGGTGATCAGCCGGATGAGCGTGACGTGTTTATTCATGGCGGAGCGCCTCGATCGGGTCTTTACGCGAAGCCTTGATGGCGGGGAAGATGCCGAACGCCACGCCGGTCGCGCCGGAGAAGCCGAACGCCAGCCAGACCGCCCACAGGGGGATGAACGCCTTGTCGAGCCCGGTCTTGGGGATGGCCTGCATGATCCACACGAGCACCTGCCCGCCGGCCAGCCCCAGCGCCCCGCCCAGCGCGCTCAGCGCCACGGCCTCGACGAGGAACTGGAGCAGGATCACGCGCGGCTGGGCGCCGACGGCCTTGCGCAGGCCGATCTCGCGCGTGCGTTCCGACACCGACACCAGCATGATGTTCATGATGCCGATGCCGCCGACGACCAGCGAGATGGCGACGATGCACGCGGCGACCGTGGTGGCGACGTTGGCGACGTTCTTGAAGATCTCGAGGAACTGCTCGACGACCTCGATGAGGAAGGTGTCCGGGTCGTCGGGCCGCAGCTCGCGGGTGCGCCGCAGGAAGAAGCGGATCTCGGCGCGGGCGTCTTCCGACAGCTCGGGGCTGCGGCTGGTCGCCACGCCCGAGACCCACGGCCGCCACATGCGCCACGCGGTGTTGAACGGGATGTAAACCTCCGCGCTGGCCGAGCGCCCGAACCCGAAGGCCTGCGTCTTGGTCTCCACGAGGCCGATCACGGTGAAGCGTCGGCCCTCGATCGTGACGGACTGGCCGACGGGGTCGCGTTTGAGGCGGAGGTCGTCGCGTGCCTTGTCGTTGATCAGGCACACGGGCCGTGCGCCAGCGTTGTCGATGTACAGGAAGGGCCGGCCGTACTCGGGCCAACGCCCCTCGATCTCGTGCCAGTCGGGCTCGACGCCCTGCACGTTGACCCCTTCGAGCTGGCGGTCGCCGCTGGCGACGTCCACGTTCCGGTTGCCCACGCGCGTGAACGCCCCGACCGACGGGCAGTGCTCGAGGATGTCGTCGAACTGCTCGGGCTCGAAACGGATCTGGTGCCAGTGCGCGTTCTTGAATCGGCCCTCGTCGGGGACATTGGGGAAGACGAAGATCTTGTTGGTGCCGATCGACTCGAACTCGCTCAGCACGTACGAGCGGTAACCCGACAGCGCCGAGACGACCGCCACCACCGACGCGACGCCGATGACGATGCCCAGCGTGGTCAGCACGCTGCGCATCTTGTTGGCCCAGATCTGGTCCAGCGCCATGACGGTGCTCGTGGCCAGCAGGCGCAACAGGCGCAACGGCATGGCGAACAACTCGGTCATGGCCCGTCACCCCCGGCGCTGACGACCTGTGCGCCGAACTTCGCCGCGTCTTCGTCGGACGGCAGGTCGCTGTGAACCAGACCGTCGAGCATGCGGATCACGCGTTTGGCGCGCCGGGCGACGTTCGGGTCGTGCGTGACGACCATGATGGTCTGCCCGCCGGCGTGCAACTCGTCGAACAGCTGCAAGATCTCCGTGCCGGTCTTCGAGTCGAGGTTGCCGGTCGGCTCGTCGGCGAGCAGCAGGCTGGGCTGGTTGACCAGCGCCCGCGCGATGGCCACGCGCTGCTTCTGTCCGCCCGACAGCTGGTTGGGCCGGTGCTTGTAACGGTCGCCCAGCCCCACGCGCTGCACCGCCTCCATCGCCAGGTGCTGCCGCTTGCGCCAGCCGGCCCGGCTGTACAGCAGCGGCAGCGCCACGTTGCGCAGCGCGCTGAGCCGGGGCATCAGCTCGAAGCTCTGAAAGACGAAGCCGATCTTCTCGTTGCGCACGTGCGCCAGCTGCGCGGCGTTCATCTCGCGCGTCAGCCGCCCCTCGAGCCGGTAGTCGCCCGCGGTCGGCCGGTCCAGGCAGCCGATCACGTTCATCAGCGTGCTCTTGCCCGAGCCCGACGGGCCCATCACCGCGATGTACTCGTTGGCACGGATCGCCAGGCTCACCCCCGCCAGCGCGGCGATGCGCTCGACGCCGACGCGGTAGACCTTGTGGATGTTGTTCAACTCGATGAGCATGGGGGTGTTGGGTGATAGCCACCCAGCCATCCAGCCAACGAGCCATCTAGAGCGATGTTTGATCTCGGTGGCTTGGTGGCTTGGTGGCTATTTTTCCGGTTCCTCGGTTTCGTCTTCGTCATCGTTGCCCGTTTTTCCGGCCTCGTCTTCCTTCTTCTCTTTCACCGCCATGCCGTCTTTGACCTTGTCCAGCGCCTTGAACGGGCCGACGATGACGCGGTCGTCTTCGGTCAGGCCGGCCTCGATGAGGGTGTGCTCGCCGTCGGACGAGCCGATCTTCACGGGCGTGACCTTGGCCTTGCCGTCGACCATGCGGTGGACGACGGTGGTGATGGTTTTCTCACGGTCGACGTTGGGGTTGTCGTCGAGTTCATCGGGCAGCTCGTCGACGCGGACGCCGCTGATGCACACGCTCGGCACGAGCATCACGCCGACGTGGTGCTTGACGACGATCTCGGCGTCGGCGTTGAGCCCGACGGGGATGCGTGTGCCCTCGTCGTCGATGCGGACCTTGGTCAGGAAGATGGTCGAGCCGCTCATGCTGGCCGTCGACGCCAGCGCGACCGACTCCACGACGCCTTCGAACTTCCTGTCTTCGAACGCCACGAACCGGACGATCGCGCGCTGCCCCTCACTGACCAGCGCGACGTCGGACTCTTCGACGCGCGCGACCATCAGCATCTGCGAGAGGTCGGCGACCTCGATGATCACCGTGCCGGGGTTGTTCATGGTGCCGGTGATGGCCAGCTCGCCCACGTCGGCGTTGCGCCGGATGACCACGCCGTCGATGGGTGAGCGGATCTCGGTGTAGGCCAGGTACTCGCGGGCCTGGGTGATCTCTCCGTCGGCGGCGCTGAGGTGGTGGCGCGCCACGCCGAGGGCCTTGATCGAAGCCTGCAACGACGCGGTGCGCGACTCGACCTGCGCCACAAGCTCGTCGTAGCGCGTCTGCGCATCGTCGACCGCCGACGTGCTCACGTCGCCCGACGCCAGCAGCTGCTTCTGACGCTCGAGGTCGCGCTCGGCGTCTTGCAGCGACGTGGTCAAGCCCTTGAGCGACGCCTCGTCGGACTCGATGCGGCGCTGGTCGACCTCGATCTGAAGGGCCTGGGCGTCGCGGCGGGCGAGGCTGGCCTTGAGCGACGCCTCGAGCTCCGAGGCGTCGAGCCGGAGGATCACGTCGCCGGCCTTGACCTTGTCGCCGGCGTCGAACGGCAGTTCGGTGATGCGCGCCGACACACGCGCGCTGATCGCGACGTTGCTGCGCGGCTCGACGTAGCCCTGCGCGGCGATCGTCTCGAGGATCTCGCCCCGCCCGACGTGCTCGACGACGACCTGCAGGCCATGGCCGTCTGCACCGGATACCTTCGGCCCGAGCATCGCGGCCGCGGCGATGATCACCACCACCACGAGCAACACCGAGCAGACCACACCGATGATGATTTTCACAGCGCCGGCTCCATCGTGTTATTGGATTGTGCGAACGCCAATCGTACCTTATTTCGACCGAGCACCGCGATCATCAGGACCCAGTAGCCGACGAACACGATCGAACCGCCGATCGCGCCGTACTTGCCGGCCGTGACCTTCACGATGGTTTGCTCGTCGCTGGCCTGCGCGAGCATCGGCCCGTAGACCATCACCAACGAGATGACCAACCCAACGATGGCCATGAAGATACAGTAACCGCCCCACCCGATGGTCAACAGCCGGGCCCAGGATTTGAGTTGGAGCATGCCGATCGAGGCGGCGATGATGAGCACGGTCGCGACCATGCCGAGGTAGGCACTGACCTGCGAGAACAACCAGTACGGCGTGTTCTCCTCCATCAGCTTGAAGGTGTAGGCGTAGATCGGGTCCTTCATCAGGAGTGATTGGTCGATCATGCCCAGCTTGATCAGGGCGAAGAAGGCGATGCCGAAGACACCGACCCCGCCGCCAATCAGGTTGAGCACCGAGAAGACCGTCACGGAAGTGGGACGCGCCACGATTCACCTCCAGGATTGGTAGTATAAGACACCTTGTGTATTCGGATTTGCGATCTGACCCACCCTGAGCCCGTGAAATACCGCGATTCACACTGATATTGACGGTCAGAGCGCCGGGGCGTTTCAAGAAAAGCGTCTCGAAAGCGGCCGGGGCGAAACTCATCGTAATGTCGTTCGGGCGGGTTACCGATATGGACGGACGTGGGTCGGGGTCGTGTATCGGCGTTCATGCGCCGAGCCCAAGAGGGTCGATCAGGCATCACAGCGCGTTGCGTGCCGGGCGCAGGCCGGGCAGCTGTGGACGCGATCGATGGCTCATCCGATAAGGGCGGCGGCCTGAACAGGGATTGCGAACCTATGGCTCAACCGATCCGAGTGCTGGTGGTCGACGATTCGGCGTTCATGCGGACCGCGGTCAGCGGGATGCTCAAGAAAGCGTCCGACATCGAAGTCGCCGGCACGGCCCGCAACGGCGTGGAGGCGGTCGCGAAGGCGAAGGCGCTTCAGCCGGACGTCGTCACGCTGGACATCGAGATGCCGGAGATGGACGGCCTGACCGCCCTGCCGCAGATCAAGCGCGTGAGCAAGGCGGCGGTGATCATGCTCTCGAGCTTGACCCGTGAGGGTTCCGAGGCGGCGCTGGCCGCGATGCGGCGGGGCGCCGAGGACGTGCTGGCCAAGGACAACTCGCAGGTGTCGGTCAACATCGGCGACATCGAGCGCGACCTGCTGGAGAAGGTGCGGGTGTTCGGTCGGCGCTCGCAACAGAAGAAGCACACAGCAGCGACGCACGACACGCGGGTGCCCCGCCACTTGGCGAAGCTGGACCTGTCGGACTACGACGCGCTGGCGATCGGTTCGAGCACGGGCGGACCGCCGGTCGTGGAGAGGCTGATCTGTTCGCTGCCGTCGGACTTCCCGCTGCCGGTGCTGCTGGCGCAGCACATGCCCGAGATGTTCACCCGCGCCATGTCCGAACGGTTGGACGGCCTGAGCGCCCTGCGTGTGCGCCACGCGCAGCCGGGCGTGCCGGTCAAGCGCGGCGAAGCTTATATCGCGCCGGGCGGCAAGCACTTACGCCTGCGCCACCTCAACGGCCGCAACCTGCGCCTCGAGGTCAGCGAGAAGCCGACCGAGGCGTTGTACAAACCCTCGGTCAACGAGCTGTTCGCCTCCGCCGCCGACGCGTTCGGCGAGCGCACCCTGGCGATCATGCTCACCGGAATGGGTGACGACGGGCTGATCGGCTCGCGCGAGCTGCACGCCAAAGGCGGCACGTTGTTGGCGCAGGACGAGGCGTCGTGCGTGGTGTACGGCATGCCCAAAGCGGTGACCGAGGCGGGCATCGTCGCCGCCAGCTTGAACCCCGACCAGATGATTCAGCTGTTGAACCCAAGCGCCGTTTCAGCCTGCAAATAAAGCGGTTTTGCGCGTAGCCGGCGGCGCGGCGCGCAACGGCGTGTGGCGGCGCGTGGCACGCACGACCCGCCGCTACTTCCCAAACTTAACACGCGCTGAACGCGCAACGACGACGCCGGCGAAAGGTGCGCCGTTGTTGAAAAGTATTGCGCATTATGACGTAGAAACCAAACACGCGCCCTAAAGTTGTAGCAACCGAAAAGTCGAGAAGATAATGTGCGCAATGACGTCGCGTTCGGTTCACCCCTACGCGGATCAGGGTCGGGAATTAAGTAGCCGTATTACGGCGATTGGTCGGCCGCATCCGCAAAGGTGGTGGAATTGATGCTAAGTCAGGTTTACGTAGTTGACGACGACGGGGGTTCACGGCGAGCGATCCGCGAGGTCCTGGAGCCGGTCAACATCTCCGTCCGCACATACCAGAACGCCGAGATGTTCCTCGCCGAGTTCGACCCGAAGCAGCCGGGGTGCGTGCTGTTGGACATCTGCATGCCGGGCATGAGCGGCCTGGAGCTCCAGCAGCGCATGAACCGCGACAAGCTGACCATCCCCGTGATCATGATGACGGGCCACGGCTCGGCGCGCAGCGCCGTGCAGGCGATGAAGAACGGCGCGTTCGACTTCCTCGAAAAACCGCTCAACGCCACCGAGCTGGTCGACAGCGTCCACAGCGCGCTGCGCTACGACGAGTGCCAGCGCAGGGTCCAGGAGCACCGGCAGGTGTTCAAGCAACGGGTCAACACGCTGACCCCGCGCGAGAAGCAGGTCATGGAACTGGTCGTCTCCGGCCTGGCGAATAAACAGATCGCCGCGGAGATCGGCGTGGGCCAGCGCACCGTCGAGGCCCACCGCAACCGCGTGATGCACAAGATGGGCGCCGAGAGCCTCGCGGCCCTGGTCAAGATGTCGCTGACGATCAACTGCCCCTACCAGAACGGCGCCTCACGCCTCGAGTGCGTCACGGGCAGCACGCACTGCATCCCGACGATCGAAACCCACACCCCCGTGGCGTAACCCGCCCACAACCGCTGACCGCCGACGCCCCGCCGAGCCCCCGCTCGGCGGGTTTTGCGTAATCGCCGAAACGAGCAAGCCGGCTTGCGCCAACAACCGGTGCGTCAAATACCTATTGCACGCCTTCTTTAAAGAGTCGATCCCGAGGTTTAACCCCAGAACGTAACCCGAGGATGGATCCTCAAGGAAGGCTCAAAATATGGAACGCAAACGCATCGGACGCTACGCGCTAGGGGGGGTCATGGTCGCGCTGCTGCTGGTTGGGACCGCAGGGGCGGAAACGACAATCGAACAACTCCAAGCCAAGCTCGCCGAGCAGCAGCGTCGCCTCGACGCGCAGGAAGCCCGCATCAGCCAGCTGGTCAATCACAACGAGGCCGACTGGATGACCGAGCGGCGGGTCGAGCAGATCAAGCGGGTCGTCCACGAGGTGCTCGCCGACGCCGAGACGCGCGCCGCGCTGCTCAACGACGCGATCATCGCCGGGCACGACGGCGGCTTCTTCCTCGCCTCGGAAGACGGCAACCACCTGCTGCGCATCAAGGGCATGCTGCAGACCCGCTACATCACCAACCACCAGAACGACGGGCCCGACGACGACCACCGCGGCGGCTTCGAGATCTCCCGCACGCGCTTCGGGTTCATGGGCCACGTCATCGACCCGTCGTGGAAGTTCCTCATCTGGACCGGCCACCACAAGGACGGCGACACCCTCCTGCTCGACGCCTACCTGACGAAGGTGCTCAACGGGCAATGGTCCGTCACCGCCGGCCAGTTCAAGGTCCCGTTGTGGCGCGAGTGGCTCGTGTCCGAGACGCGGCAGCAGTTCGTCGCCCGCTCGCTGCTCAACGCCTTCGCTGGAAGCTACACGCAGGGTGTGAAGGTCGACTTCAAGGACGACGCGCTGCACGTGACCCTGTCGATCAACGACGGCGTCGGCGGCATCAACAAGACGTGGGACACCGAAGACACCGAATTGGCGCTCACCGGCCGGGTCGAGTGGCTCGTGTTCGGCGACTGGAAACAGTACAGCGACTGGGAGTCGTGGCGCGGTGGTGAGGCGATGCTCGTGCTCGGCACCGCGGCGCACTACCAACTCGGCGAATCCGGCACGGCCACCGTCGAGTCCGACATCGCACGCTGGACCGCAGACGCCCACCTCGAGCTCGGCGGCGCCAACCTCTTCGCGGCGGTGATCACCGACCACGTCGACAACGGCGTCGACGTCAACCGTGTCGGCGTGCTGGTCCAGGGCGGCGTGTTCGTCACCGACAACATCGAGATCATCGGCCGCTTCGAATGGGCCGACCTCGACGAGGGCGCCGACGACACGCTCAGCGTCGTGACCGCAGGTTTCAACTACTTCTTCGCGCAGCACAGGGCCAAGCTGACCGTCGACGTCGGCTACGGCTTCGAGCCCGTGCCCTCCACGATGTACAACACCTTCGCCGGCTGGCGCATGGACTCCGTCGGTGAAGACGGCCAGGTCGTGGGCCGCGCGCAGATGCAACTGTTGTTCTGAGCGAGCACGCGTCCGGCGTCGGCGACAGGCGCCGGACGCGGCTTATTTTCAAAGTTAAATCAACCGCCCAACAAGGAATTACGGAGCGCAAACAATGATCCGTCGTATCTTTCAAAACGGCAGCATCGCCCGCCGCATCGCGATCGTCGCGGGCAGCCTGACCGGCTTCTCGATCGTCATCCTCACCGTCTTCGCCGTCAACCGGTCCACCGACGCGTTGCACGAGCTGGGCAAGACCAACCTGGAACAAGCCGCCACCGACGCGAAGAACATGTGCATGGCCCAGCACGAGTTGCTCGAGTCGAAGCTCACCTCCGACCTGGCGTTCGCCGAGAAGCTGCTGGCGTTGGAGAGCGGCAAGGCCGACCGGTGGGACAGCGCCGTCGAGCTGAGCGACGCGACCGTCGCCGTCGGCCCGCACACCGTACCCATCGCGCACTGCGGCGACGCGCTGATGACGGCCAACGAGCCGATCGTCGACGAGGTCCTCGCACGCACCGGCTCGACCTGCACCATCTTCCAGGTGGTCGGCCCCCGCTGGGTCCGCGTCTCGACCAACGTCAAGAAGCCCGACGGCTCGCGCGCCACCGGCACCACCATCGAGCCCGACTCACACGTGTACCAGCACGTCATGGCCGGCAAGACCTTCCGCGGGTCGAGCCTGATCATCGGCAAGCGCTACGAGAGCGCTTACCGCCCCATGCGTGACAAGGACGGCAAGATCGTCGCCGTGCTCTACGTCGGCGTGCCCCACGACAGCTTCGAGGCGCTGCACGACGGGCTCAGTGCCATCGAGCTCGGCAAGGACGGCTACCTGTGGGCGATCGACAGCACCGGCACCTTCGTGCTGCACCCCGAAAAGCTCGGCGCCAACGCCTCGCAGTACGCGTTCATCCAGGAGATGATGAAGAACAAGGAAGGCTGGCTCACCTACGACTGGGAGGGCCGGACCAAGCTGGGTTGCTACAGCTACTACGAGCCATTCGACTGGATCATCGGCGCGACGGCCTACCAGGACGACTTCAGCGCCGCGGCGACCGAGCTGCGCACGTGGCTGGTCGGCTCGGCGGTGCTGTTCATCGTCGTCGCTTCGGCCCTGGCGTGGTACATCGGTCGCCGGATCGCCAGCGGCATCAACAAGGTCACCGACGCGATCGACGACATCGCCCAGGGCGAGGGCGACCTGACCCGCCGCCTGCCGGTCGACAGCGAAGACGAGGTCGGCAAGCTCGCGCAGGGCTTCAACGCCTTCGTGCAGAAGATCCACGACATCATCACCGAGGTCGCGACGGCCACGCGTGACGTGTCCAGCGCCGCGACGCAGATCGCCGCGTCCAGCGAAGAGATGGCCAGCGGCATGAGCCAGCAGACCGACCAGACCACGCAGGTCTCCAGCGCCGTCGAGCAGATGTCGGCCACCGTGGTCGAGGTCGCGCGCAAGAGCGCCGACGCCTCGGGCAGCGCCGAGCAGGCCGGCACCCAGGCCACCGAGGGCGGCGAGATCGTCGACCAGACCGTCGAGGGCATGCGCGCCATCGCCACCGTCGTCAACGATTCCGCCGCCGCCATCAACGAGCTCGGCAAACGCGGCGAACAGATCGGCCAGGTCATCGAGGTCATCACCGACATCGCCGACCAGACCAACCTGCTGGCGCTGAACGCCGCGATCGAAGCCGCCCGCGCCGGCGAGCACGGCCGCGGCTTCGCCGTCGTCGCCGACGAGGTGCGCAAGCTCGCCGAACGCACCATGCAGGCCACCGACGAGGTCGCCACGTCCATCAAGGCGATCCAGGAAGAGACCAACGCCGCCGTGCAGCGCATGGGCGCGGGCACCGAGAAGGTCGGCGAGGGCGTGGCGCTGGCAGAAAAAGCCGGCGACTCGTTGCAGTCGATCGTCGACGGCTCGAAGACCGTCGCGTCGATGATCCAATCGATCGCGGCAGCCAGCGAGGAGCAGAGCGCCGCGGCCGAGCAGATCAGCCGCAACATCGAATCCATTAACGCCGTCTCGAAGCAGTCGTCCGAAGGCGCCAACCAGGCGGCCACCGCGGCCACGCAGCTCAGCGCCAAGGCCGAGCAACTCCAGAACCTCGTCGAGCAGTTCAAGATCGAGGCATAAAAACCCACTCTGCGCCGGGGCGGTTCCCTTATGACCCCAGGGGCCGCCCCGGCTCATCTTACCGAAGCCCCGCAACGGGCACACGAAACGGAGACAGGTGATGAGCAACCCAGAACCAACAACCAACGCGGAAACCGACATCCACACGCCCGACAGCGCCGCCGCCGACTGCGACCGCCTGCAACTGGTGACGTTCGACGTGGGCGGGGAGGAGTTCGCCGTCGACATCCTCGCGGTGCAGGAGATCAACCGGATGATGCAGATCACCTGCGTCCCGCAGAGCCCCGACGAGGTCGAGGGCGTGATCAACCTGCGCGGCCGGATCATCCCGGTGATCGACCTGCGCAAGCGATTCAACATGGCGTCGCGCGAGCACGGCAACGAGAGCCGGATCATCGTCGTAGACGTCAACGACCACACCGTCGGCTTCATCGTCGACCGCGTGCACGAGGTGTTGCGCATCGACAGCTCGATCGTCGAGGCCGCCCCGTCGATCGTGACCAGCATCGACAGCGACTACATCCAGGGCGTGGGCAAGCTCGAAGACCGCCTGCTGATCCTGATCAACCTCGAGCGGCTGTTCGACACGCAGCAGCTGCGCCAGATCAAAGAAGCCGCGCGGGGCGCCGAGCCGCAAGCCGCGTGACCCGCGCCGCGCACACACCGCAAGAGCCGTGAACAGGGAATTGACTTAGCCGGACGGGGGAATACCACCGACCAGGAGTTGTCGTTGAACACCGCAACCTTGAAGATGTCTGACGAGCAGTTCGACCGGCTCCGCAAGGTCGTGTACGACAGGAGCGGCATCTGGTTCGCCGACGGCAAGCAGTACGTGCTCGAGAGCAGGCTCTCGCGCCGGCTCGAAGAACTCGACATGACCGACTTCGATCAGTACCTGATGTACCTGACGATCGGCCCGTACCAGACGAACGAGTTCCAGGAAATGTTCGACCGGATCACGATCAACGAGACCAGCTTCTTCCGCAACGCCCCACAGCTCGACATCTTCGAGCGACGGGTGTTGCCGCAACTGCTGGAAGCGCGCAAGGCGAGCAAGACCCTGCGCCTCTGGTCGTGCGCCTGTTCGAGCGGCGAGGAGCCCTACACCCTGGCGATGCAGGTCCACCGCACGCTGGGCATCCGGCTGGCCGACTGGCGCATCGAGATCCTCGGCACCGACATCTCCGAGAAGGTGCTGCTGCAGGCCCAGCAGGGCGTGTACGGCTCGTACCCCTTGCAGAACGTCGAACCGCTGGTGCTGACGCGCTACTTCAAGAAGACACCCACCGGCCACGAGGTCGACCCCACGATCCGCTCGATGGTCACGTTCGAGAAGATGAACATGAAGGACACGATCGCGGCCAAGCGTTACGGCACGTGGGACGTGATCTTCTGCCGCAACGTGATGATCTACTTCGACCAACAGATGCGCCAGCGCTGCATCGAACTGTTCCACCAGCAGCTGGCCGACGACGGGACGCTGTTCATCGGCCACAGCGAAACGATCCGCAACCCGGACCGGTTTACGGCGCGCAGTGAACCCGAATCCTTCGCATACCGACCGGTGAAATAGGGACGCAACCGATGTGTAGCTTGCAGGACCAAGACCCCTCGTTGCTCAACGACTTCGTGACCGAGAGCCGTGAGCTGATCGAGACGGTAGACCAGGACCTGGTCACGCTGGAGCAATCGCCGGAGGACCCGGAGCTGTTGAACCGCATCTTCCGTGCGCTGCACACGATCAAGGGTTCGAGCAGTTTCCTCGCGCTCGAGCCGGTCACGCGGTTCGCCCACGCCGGGGAAGACGCGCTCAACGCGCTGCGCAAGGCCGAGGCGGCCGTCACGGCGGACATGATGGACATGCTGCTGCGCGCCGTCGACGTGATCCGCGACCAGCTCGACGAGGTCGAGTCCGGCGAGGCGCCGCAAGCCGGGCCCGACGACCTGATCGAGGGCCTGCACCGCATCGGCGAGGAAGGCGTCCAACGCAACGAGCTCCGCGAAGACGAGGGGGAAACGCCCGACGCCGACGACGCCTTCACCCTGCCGCCGGCCAAGCAGGACCTGTTGCAGTACATGATCGAAGACCTCATGGAATCGCTCGACCAGCTCGAGGCGATGTTCGGCGAAGCGGTCGGCCACGAAGACACCGAGCAGCTTTCGCACCGGATGAAAGACATCACCGATGGCCTGGTGCGCTCGGCGGGCTTCTTCGAGGTCGACACGCTCAGCGACGAGGTCCAAACGCTGCACAAGGCTGCGCTGGCGCTGGGCGAGCTCGATGCGCAAGCGATCGCACCGCTCGTGGCCCACGTCAACACGCTCGTCGACGCGGTGCGCCACCGCGCCGAAGCGATGAACGCCGGCAAACTTCGGTCGCATCATTGCGACGGCGTGTGCGCCCAAATCATCGCGCTGATCGCCGGCGAGCCGCTGCCCGACCCGAAGGCCAACGAACCTAAAAAACAAGCGGAAACGGAGGCCGACGACAGGCCCGCCGCCGTCGCCCAACCCGACAAACCCACCGCGCACGTCGCCGAGCGCACCGTGCGCGTTGACGTCGAACGCCTCGAGGCGATGCTGAACCTCGTCGGCGAGCTTGTGCTCCAGAAGAACCGTGTGCTCGGCGCCGCCCGAAACGCGCAGCGCAAGGAATTGGACGGCGAGTTCTGCGACCAGCTCACGCAGGTCGGCTCGGACCTCGAACGCGTGACCGCGGACCTACAGACCAGCGTGATGAAGACGCGCATGCAGCCGCTCAGCAAGTTGTTCAACCGCTACCCCCGGTTGATCCGCGACCTGTCGCGCACCATGGGCAAGCGGATCGACCTGGAGATCATCGGCGGCGAAACAGAGGTCGACAAGTCCGTCATCGAATCGCTCGGCGACCCGCTGGTGCACCTGTTGCGCAACAGCGCCGACCACGGCCTGGAGGGCGCCGAGGAACGCGCCGCCGCGGGCAAAGACCCGCGCGGCAAGATCCAGATCGTCGCCAGCCAAGAGGGCAACCACGTGCTGGTGCAGATCATCGACGACGGCCGCGGCTTGAACACCGAGAAGATCGGTAAGAAAGCCGTCGAACGCGGGCTGGTCTCCGCGGAGAAGCTCGAATCGATGAGCCGGGCGGAGCTGCACAACCTGATCTTCCAACCGGGCTTCAGCACGGCGGAGGTCGTCTCCGACGTGTCCGGCCGCGGCGTCGGCATGGACGTCGTCCGCACCAACATCGCCAAGCTCAACGGCATCGTCGAGATCCAATCCAACCCCGACAAGGGCTCGACGGTCTCGATCCGCATCCCCCTGACCGTGGCGATCATGCCCGCGATGGTCGTGGAGGTCGGCGGCGGCCAGTACGCCCTGCCGTTGGCGAGCATCCTCGAGATCCTCCGCCCCGAGCAGGCGCAGGTGTCGACCGTGGGCCGGGAGCCGATGCTGCGCGTCCGCGAGAACGTGCTGCCCATCGTCATACTCGCCGACCACTTCGGTCAACGCTCGACAGAATCAAACCAGAACATCGCCGTGATCGTCGGCATGGGCGAGAAACGCCTGGCGCTGATGGTCGACGGCCTGATCGGCCAGGAAGAGGTCGTGATCAAGCCGCTCGACGACACGCTCGAACGCGACCCGTCGATCAGCGGCGCCACCATCCGGGAAGACGGTGGTGTGAGCCTTATCATCGACATCGCAACCTTGTTTAAGACGTTAGACCGCCGGCAACGCTACGCCGCCTGATTATGGAAATTGGAAAGGGTCAACCATGGAAGCCAAGGACATCTGCCCGTTCATCGAGTCGGTGAAGAAGGTCTTCGCCACGATGCTGCAGGTCAAGGTTGAGACGCAGAACGCACGCGTGAAGTCGACGGCCGACCCCAGCTACGACGTCTCCGGCATCATCGGCATGTCCGGTGAGGTCACCGGCGCCGTCGTGCTCAGCCTGCCCCAACAGACCGCCAGCCGGCTCGTCACGATCTTTGTCGGCACCGAGGTCGCCGTCGACGACCCCGACTTCGCCGACGCGATCGGTGAACTGGTGAACATGGTCACCGGCAGCGCCAAGGCGCAGCTCGAGGGCCGACGCATCGACATCAGCTGCCCCTCCGTCATCGTCGGTGCGCAACACCGCGTGATGCAAAACAGCACCCGGCCGGTCATCGAGGTCCCCTGCGATTGCGACTGCGGCCCGTTCAGCGTGCTGGTCACGATGCAAGACGCGCCCAAGGCCCAGGAACAGAACACCGACGCCGTGAACGCGGCCTGACCAGACACGCAAGGAGAAGCCAACGATGAAAATCCTACTCGTTGACGATTCACGCACGATGCGCAACGTGCAGAAAAGCATCCTCGGCCAGATCGGTTACAGCGACGTCGTCGAAGCCTGCGACGGCATCGACGCCCTCAGCCGCGCCAACGCCGAGAACCCCGACCTGATCCTGCTCGACTGGAACATGCCGAACATGGACGGCCTGACCTTCCTCAAGACCTTCCGCGAGAAGGACAAGGCCACGCCGGTCATCATGGTCACCACCGAGGCCGAGAAAATCCGTGTCATCGAGGCGATCAAGGCGGGCGTGAACAACTACGTTGTCAAGCCCTTCACGCCCGAGCTGTTGAAAGAACGGATCGACGAAACACTGGCCAAGCTAGCGGCCGCGACGGCGTAGCCCGGTGCGAGATATGGGGGACATGCCCGGCCTTACGAGGTCGGGCTAAGCCGATGAGTGTCGATACAAACGAAGTCACGATCACTGCGCAAGTCGCAGAAAACGCGATGAGCGCCACGCTGCGCATCCCCGCCACGGCCGACCCCAGCCTGGTCACCGTTGGCGCGTGCAAGGTCTCGCTACAACAAGCGGGTATCAAATTATTCAAGCATTTTGAGAAACTGATTAAACAGGCTGTTTTGCGCTATACCGAAGAACAGGGCGCGAACGGCGACGTCGAGGTCGTGTTTGAGGGGACCCCGTCCCGCCCGGGCAAGGACGGCTACATCGAGTGGGCCGAGGGCTGTGACCCCGAGCAGGCCCGGGATGTGGACGAACAACAAGTCGTCGATTTCTACAACCAGACGCACTTCGCCGTGGTCAAGGCCGGCCAGCCGATCGCCCGGATCGTGCCGCCGACCGACGGCGAGGTCGGCTACGACGTGCGCGGCAACAACCTCGAACCGAAG
The DNA here is from genome assembly GCA_028282805.1 of Phycisphaeraceae bacterium. GTDB lineage: Bacteria > Planctomycetota > Phycisphaerae > Phycisphaerales > Zrk34 > JANQHD01. The sequence goes on from JANQHD010000007.1 coordinate 26,053, forward strand.
GCGGGCGTGCCCGTGACGGTCAAGGTCAACACCAACTCCGTGCTCGTCGACCAGCGGGGCAACTGCACCGCGCAGATCGACGGCGTGCTCCACAACACCGCCGGCGAGATCAGCGTCAACCCCGTGCTTCACCTCAACGACTACGTCGACTTCTCCACCGGAAACATCCGGTTCAGCGGCGACGTCATCGTCCACAAGGGCGTGCGCGACCGGTTCAGCGTCGAGGCCCGGGGCGACGTGGAGACCGGCGACCTCATCGAAGCGGCGAAGATCACCACCGGCGGCGACCTGCGCGCCACCGGGGGCATCGCCGCCAAGAACGCCGGCCGGCTGTCCATCGGGCGCGACCTAGTCGCCAAGTACCTCGAGGGCGCCGCCGGCAACGTCACCCGCGACGCCCGGATCGAACGCGAGGTGATCCAGTGTCGGCTGAACGTCGGCCGCGAGCTGCAAGTCGACAACGGCGCCCTCATCGGCGGCGTCACGACCGTGACCTCCTCGGCGCGGCTCGCCGAGCTCGGTTCCGCCGGAGAACAGAAAACCATGCTCATCCTCGGCTGCCACCGGGCGATGGAACTGATGATCCAGCGCACGACCGAGCACATCGAGGCCATCGACCAGAAGATCAAGGATTCGAAAGCGGAGCTGCAAGCCCTCCAGCGCATGGACAAGCCCACCGCCGCGGACCGCGAGAAGATGACCGAGCTGATGTGCCTGCCGCTCGAGCTGGGCGATAACAAGGACAAGATCACACAGAAACGCAGGGCGTTGCAGGAGCGCTTCGAGGCGCTGCGCCGCGTCGACCTGACCGTGACGCAGATGATCCACCCCAAGGTGAGCATCGTCGTCGACCATCAGCAGGTCGACTTCATCGAAGCGGTGCCGGGCCCGATCTGGATCGGGTTGAGCCAGAAAAAAACGCTGGTCGCCCGCATCGGCGGCGACGACTGCCCCGCCAGGCCGGTCCGCGATCTGCCCGGGGTGGCCCTGCGGCGGCACACGCCCCCCCAAGCCCTGAGCAGTTCGCCGCAAGCCGGTCGATAGAAGACGCCCACGAGAACGCAACACCACCGCGTGCGTGTGCGGCACAGACGCACATGCCCGAAACCCTTAAAGTCGCCAAGGCCCTTGGCGACTTTGTTATTTATGATCAAGCACGCGCGTGACCCGACACAGACCTATGTGTGGTTATAATGAAACACCACCCGATGGCTGGCCCTCGGGTGGTGCCTTGCTGGACACACGTTGTCGCATGACCTTCGCCGGTCGGCCCATGCCCATGGCGGGCATCCCCAACCTCCGGCGGTGCAATCAAAACTTAATACAGGTTGTACCTGTTGCCGTCTTGGTCAATGTCGGTGTCGGGCAGGTTGACCGTGATGTTGCCGTTGGATTCGTCGTAGATCCAACCCACACCGGCGCCGTCCGCCGCGGCCACGCCGCTGTCGCCCTTGTTGGTGCCCACCGGTACGACGGGCACGGCCTTGAGGTACGGGCCGTACACGATCCCGGTGCCCACGTTAGCCGTTGTGGCAAAGCTTGTGCCGGCCGCGTTGCTGTATTGCGTCAACTGATCGACGAAGTTGGTTTCAGTCGGAAACTTGCCTTCGTGCTCGGCGCGATACAGCTCGATCGCGTTACGCAGCACCGCCAGGTCGCCACGCAGCGCCGCCGAACCGGCGTTGTTGGCTCCGCGCGTCAGACGCGGGATGGCGATCGCGGCGATCACGCTGATGATCACGATCACGATCACCAATTCGACCAAGCTGAATCCCTTGCGAGCCCTTATACGATAGGGGTACATAACCAGCCTCCCTGAACGAGTAAACCCGAATCCATTCATCAGGCTTCACTGCCTGTTTTTAATCGTCATTTACAGCAATCGCCTTGATATCATCATTTACTGTATTGTGTACCATTTATGGATAATTGTTATTCCGGATGCCCGATAAGATCGGGGATCTTAGGCTTGGGAATGGCCAGCTCGATCCGCCGGCCGCCCTTCTCAAGTACCGCGTAGTGCGCCTCAACGGTTACCAGGCGCCAACCCGCGATGGTCTTGTCCTGGAACACAACCCGGCCGTTGATGATCGCGTAACGTGCTTGGCCGCCGACGACCGTGCCGGACAGCACCAAGTCGGGCGGCGTGTCCTGAACTCTCACGGCGTCGGGCGAGGCGTCGGCCGGTTGCGCCCGTTTAACTTGTAAGGACGCGTGGAGCACAAACGCGTCGTCGACCGAATCAAAGATGATCGGCCGACGCTGGGCGTAGGCCCGCAGATCGGCCGCCACGTGCGCCCGCACATCGCTGTCAGATCGTGCGATGGGGGCCGATGTCGGTTCGGCATTGGCCGCAACTCCGGTCGGCGCATCGTCCGCGGCCGGCGCTTCGCCCGGGCCGATGATTTGGTCGACAACGAGCGCTGCGCCGGCGATCACTAGGATCGCCGTGTACGCGATTTTTTTGTTGGCTTTCATCGCAACACCCCTTCCGAACCCGCAACTACGCGCAGTTTTTGGCCGCCGCGCGCCTCGAGTTCCGGCCTGACGTACCAGCGCAACGCGATCTCGATCGTCGCCGGCGTGTCCGGTTGAGCGACGTTCTTTGCCAACTCAAACCCGACCACGCCCACGTCGGCCATGCGCTCGGTCAGCCTGTGCAGGAACAGCGTGGCTTGGGCGTAGCTGCAACTCGCCCGCACGGTGATCGGCACCGAATCGACGCGATCGCCCGCTTGCGCTTTGCCGGGCTGCACCGCGTCAAGGGACAAGCCACACGTACGCGCCAGTTCGTTCAGGTCCGCAAGGCGGGTGTTTAACTGGTCGCGCGGTTTCAATTGAACCCGACCGGCAGCCAGGTCCTGCTCGAACATACGGATGCGCTGTTGGATGTCGTTGAGCTGCTCGGCGGCCTCGGATGCGCTCTGCCGGCTTTCGTCCAGCTCCGACAGGGCGAGCGCCTCCCGCGAGCCACGTTCGAGCACGGGGCGCACGCCGAACTGCCAAGCCATGGCCGAGATGACCAGAAACGCGACCGCGCCGATCACATCGACGGTCAGGCACCGATGGTGTGTGTTGCGTGATTGTTTCATCATTCACGCCCCTCTTCGAGCATCATCTCGCACTCGATGGTAAACATGGTTGCCGTTTGACCGTTGATCTTCTCCGCGCGCGACTCGATCAGGGCCACGTCCGTCATCACGCCTGTCCGCTCAAGTTCGATAAGATAACGGGAAAGCGCATCCTGCGATGTCGCCAAGCCATCGAGCGACAGCCGGTAACCGGCCATCACCTTAACTGGTTTTTTCTGGTGTTTTTTAGCGGCCTTGGCTTGATCCACGAGTCTCACCGTGACCGGCGTGACGCTGCACCGAGCCAGGGTAACGCGGTCGTCGCGTACTTGCGTCAGAAGCGCCAGAAGGATGCCCCAGTCCGGCTGCTCGCTGATCGAGCGGTTGGCTTGCCACTGTTGACGCACTTCGTTGAGCGTGACTTGGGCGATACCTGCTTTTTGTTGTGTTTTTTCAGATTGAGTTTGAAGGCTTTCTAACCGCTTGTGCACAACGCTCGACGCGTCGGTGCTATGGGTCACCGCGCTGACCAGGCAGGCGGTGCCGACGAGCACGCCCCAGCACGCCGTGACCGCCATCCATGTGCGTAACCGCAGGCGGAACTGGATCCGGTCGCGGCAATCCTTCGGCATCAGGTCAACGCGCTTCATGGCTCATGCAACCTCCGAAAGGATGGCGGCGGTCGACAGGGTGCCGGCCGATCCACCGGTTGCGGCGGTTTGGTGGGAATCGCCCCGGGTGAGGTCTTGCGGTCGGACCAGCGCCGCGCGGACGTTTGCGTTCTGGCTGAACGACTTGATGCAACCCGGCAATTCGGCGGCGCCACCGATAACGAAAGCCCACCCCAGCTCGTGCTGCGGGTAACGGTGTTGCGCGTACTCCATGGCCACGCGTGTCTCGTCGCCGGCGCGGTTGAACACCGCAGCCATGCGCGACTCGATCGCCTGCACGAGGTTCGCGGGCACTTGCTCGGCGCCGGCGTGGTTCGAATCGAGCAGGCAGTCGAGCAGTTGTTCGTCGTAGCGGTGGCGCTGGCGCAGCTGTTCGTGCGTGTGGCGCAGGCCGAGTTCGGCGATGCGTCGCTCGTAAACCGCCTTACCTTCCACGAGCACGCCGATGCGGGTCTCGTCCCACCCGATGTCGACGACGGCGTCGATCGCGCGGCCGCCGTCGGGGTGGTGGGCGACGACGTCCATGTACGCGCTGACCGCCGCGTCGACGCGCACGGGGATCAGCCCGGCCCGCTGCAGCTCGTCGAGCAGCGCGGTCACGTCTTCGTGCTCGATGCCGACGGCCAGCGCGTGGGTGACGCCCGTGGCTCGCCCCGGTTCGGGCAGCGGCCACCAGGCCATCTCGAACGCGTCGCCGTCGATGCGGTTTTCGCGGGCGAACTCGACGCGCGCGACCTGGTCGCGCTGGGGGCCTTGGGTGTTGCGCGGCAGTTCGAGGGGCGAGACGCGCAACACGCCGACGGGCGGCAACACCAACACCTTGTCGCCGGTGAAGCCCTGCCGTTGCAAGATGCCGCGCAGGCGTTGGCCGTCGAACGATCGCGCAGCGATCTCGTCGGGCGTTTTTCGGATCACCGATTGCGCGGCGACCTGCCAGCGGCCGTTCGTGTATTGCATCTGCACGGCTTTGATCTGGCGGCTGCCGATGTCGAGGCAGATCGGTGATCGCTTGTTTGTCTGTTGTAAGATCAAGGCCCACCCCCTGCCGCGGTCAGGTCGAACAACGGGATAAACATGCTCAGCGCCAACACGCCCACGAGCAGGCCGAGGCCGATGAGGATCACCGGCTCGATCAGCGCGCTGATCGAACGGACCTTGACCTCGTTCTCCTCGTCCATGAACTCGGCGACGTTGAGCAGCAGCGGCCCGAGTTGGCCGGTCTGTTCGCCGTTGCGGATCGCTTCGTGTACGGAGGGGCTGACCAGCGGGCTGTTTTCGAAGGCGGCCGACAGCGACTCGCCCTTGGAGACCATGTCTTTGGCGCGTTCGACGATGCCCACGAACTTGCGGTGACCCGCTGCGCCGCGCACGAGCGCGAGCGTTTCGAGCATGGTCACGTTGCTGCTGAGCAGCAGGCCTAGCAGCCGCATGATGCGGGCCGCGATCAGGTCGCAGGCCACCGGCCCCACGCGCGGCAGGCGCAACAGCCAGTCGGCCAGCACGCCTCGCCCGCCGGTCGTGACACACATCGCCACCCCGCCGGCGATCAGCGATGCGAACGCGGGGGCGACGATCCACCAGTATGCGAACAGGCCTTCGCTAAGGGCGAGCATGAACCTCGTGGTCGGCGGCAGCTCGGCGTCGAGCGTGTCGAACATGCCCGCGAAACGCGGCACGACGAACAACAGCATGAGGATCACCACGCCAAACGCCAGCACAGACAGCAGCAGCGGGTACGTCATCGCGCCGACCAGCGTGCGGCGGAGCTGCAGCTGCTTGCGCATGATGGCGACGAGCCGGCCGAGCATGCCGTCGAGGTTGCCCGACGCTTCGCCCGCCGCGACGACGCCGATGAACACCGCGTCGAAGCACGAGGGGTGCTGCTGCATCGCCTCGGACATCGGCGCCCCCTCTTCCACGCAGCGTTTGACGTCGGCGACGATGGCGCGGTAATTCGTATCGGGCGTCTGCCGTTCGATCGCGGCTAGCGCCTGGACGACGGGCGTGCCGGTGGAGATCAGCACCTGCATCTGTCGCGCAAACGAGATGAGGAACCGCAAGCGTTTGCTGCCGCCGGTGGCGTGCCTGGCCTGTGCCTTGGTCGCGTGCGCGGCCTTGCCCTCCGAGACGTTGACGACGAACAACCCCTTGCGGCGCAGCATGTCGGTCGCCTCGTTGGCGCTGGCCGCTTCGACCGTTTCCACCGACTGGTGGCCGGCCGGGTCGATCACCTGGCAGGCGAGCTTCATGCCACGTCCCTCCTGGGCGCAACGTCGGCCTCGTGGTCGTCGTCGACGTGCGTGACGCGCAGCACCTCTTCGAGGTCGGTGTGCCCGCCGATCGCCACCTGCACGCCCTCGCTGCGCAGTGTCTGGCCGCCGGCTCGCTGCCACTGTTCGCGGATGACGTGGGTGGGCGCGGCGCCGTGGACGGCCTTGCGCAGGTCGGCGGTCACCTCCATGACCTCGTAGATGCCCTTGCGCCCGCGGTAGCCGCTGTTGTGGCACTGCTGGCAGCCGACGCCCTTGTGGAAGGGCTGGCCGACCATCTCGGCGATGCCCGCGTCGGCGAGCACGTGTTCTTCGGGGAAGTACTTGGTGTCGCACCCGGCGCAGACGGTGCGCACGAGGCGCTGGGCGACCACGCCGTTGAGCGCGCTGGACAGCAGGTAGGGCTCGATGCCCATGTCGAGCAGCCGCGCCACGGCGCCGGGCGCATCGTTGGTGTGCAGCGTGGCGAGCACCAGGTGCCCGGTCAGCGCCGCCTGCACCGCGACGCGCGCCGTTTCCTCGTCGCGGATCTCGCCGACCATGATCACGTCCGGGTCCTGGCGGAGGATGCTCCGCAGCGCCCGCGCAAACGTCAGCCCCACCGCGTCGGAGACCGAGATCTGGTTGATCAGCTCCAGTTGGTACTCGACGGGGTCTTCGACGGTCACGATGTTGCGGTCGGGGCTGCGCAACAGGTCGAGCGCCGAGTAGAGCGTGGTGGTCTTGCCGCTGCCGGTGGGGCCGGTGACCAGCACCAGGCCGTGCGGCCGCAGCAGCATGCGCTTGAAGGCGGCCAGCGACTCGGCGCGGAAGCCCAGCGCTTCCATCTCCACCTGGAGGTTGGACTTGTCGAGGATGCGCATCACGAGCTTCTCGCCGAGCAGCGTGGGGATGCTCGAGACGCGCAGGTCGATCTCTCGTCCCTCGGCGACGATGCGCACCCGCCCCTCCTGCGGCATGCGCTTCTCGGCGATGTCCATCTTGCCGATCACCTTGATGCGCGAGCTGATGGCGCTGTGCATGCCCTGCGGGGGCTTCATCAGGTCGCGCAGCTTGCCGTCGATGCGGTAGCGGATGCGCGTGCCGGATTTGCTCGGCTCGACGTGGATGTCGCTGGCGCCGTCGCGGATCGCCGTGAGCATCGCCACGTTCACCAGGTTCACGATCGGCGAGCCGTCGACCATGTGGTCGAGGTCGGTCGACACGCCGTCGTCGATCGCTTCCTTCTCCACGACCTCCACGTCGGACTCGGCGAGCGAGGTGAGGAACTCGTCGACGTCCACGTTGCCCGCGGCGTACTTCTTGATGAACTCGCCGATGTTGTCTTCCAGCGCCAGCACGGGGCGGACGCGGCAGCCGGTGAGGCTGCGCAACCGGTCGATGGTCGGCAGCGACTGCGGCTCGGCCATGGCGACGGTCAGCGTGTCGCGCACGCGGAACATGGGGATCGCCTTGAGGCGGGTCAGCTCTTCCTCGCCGAGTTCTTTGAACAGGTTCGGGTCGATCAGGCCGTGGCGCAGCTGGCAGCCGGGCACGTTGAGGCGGCGGGCCAGCGCGTGCACGATGGTGGCGGCGGTGATGATGCCCTGGTCGACGAGGAACTCGCCGAGCATCTTGCCCGAGCCGCGCTGGGCGGCGAGGGCGCGGCTGAGCTCTTCGCTGCTGAGCGCGCCGTGTTCGACGAGCGCTTCGCCGAGTCGGGCTGGGGGTCGGCCGGTCAAAGGAAGCTCCTCACCGCCGCGGTCGCGTCTTCGAACTGGTCGACTTGCTCGGCGAGGCCGGTCAGTTCGAGCACCTCGCGCAGCGTCTCGGTCGAGCCGCACAGGCGCAGGTTCTGGCCCGACTCGCCCAGCGCTTCGGAGATGTCGAGGATGGCCTCGAGGCCCTTGCTGTCGGCGTAGGGGACCTTGGACGTGTCGATCACGATGCGGCCCATCCGCTCGCGTGCGAGGTGGGTCATCTTCTCGAGGAAGAGCGCCGCGTCGTTGTCGATCAGGGGCCCGTCGACCTTGACCACCGTGACCGCGCCGTGCTGTTGCTCTTCCATCTTCATTCGCCGACCCCCACCGCGGCCGTCGCGGGTAGCGTGAGCGTGAACGTGCTGCCCTGGTTGAGCTGCGAGGTGGCGGTGATGTCGCCGCCGTGCAGGCGGGCCACCTCGCGGGAGAGCGTGAGCCCGAGGCCGGTGCCGGTGATCTGTTCGATGCGCTCGTCGGCGGCGCGGTAGAACTTCTCGAACACCTTGTCCAGCTCTTCGGGGTTGATGCCGATGCCGGTGTCGATCACGTCGACGCGGACCTGGTTGTCGTCGGCGGTCGCGACCACGCGCACCGCGCCCTGCTGGGGGGTGTACTTCAAGGCGTTGCCGATGAGGTTGTTCAGCGCGGTGTTGACCTTGTCGCGGTCGCCCTGGATCACGGGCAGCTTGGCCGGCAGGCTGAACTCCATGACGATCTGGCGTTCGTCGGCCTGGGCGCGGAAGTCGCATTCGAGCTTGCGCAGGATCGTGGCGAGGTCGATGTCGTCGTGCCGCAGCGCCAGGCCGCCGGACTCGACCTCGGAGACCGAGAGCAGGTCGTCGACGAGGCGGTCGAGGCGGAGGACCTCGGAGTTGATGACGTTGAGGCACTCGCTGATGACGCGCTCGTCGCGGTTGGGCTCGTCGATGGCGGTCTCGACGTAAGCGCGGATGTTGGTCAGCGGTGTGCGGAGCTCGTGGGTGGCGTTGGCGACGAACGAGTGGCGGGCCAGCTCGGCTTCGCGCTGCTGGGTGATGTCTTCGATGATGAGCATGGCGGCCGAGTCGTCCATGTTTCGCACGGGCCGGGCGATGTAACGGAGCACGGACCGGCCGCGTTCGTCGGTGCGCTGCTCCTCGGCGATGGAGCGGCGCGTGGTTCGGCCGGCGATGATGTCTTGCAGGGCGGTGCGGATGGGCTCGTGCTCGATGAGCGCGTCGACCTGGTGGCCGATCAACGCCTGTCGTTGGCGTTGGAGCAGCGCGGCGGCGGCGCCGTTGGCGTACTCGACGGTCATCTGGCGGGTGACGAGCAGCATGCCCTGCGACAGGGCATCGCAGGCGAGGTCGAGGTCGCGGGCCGCGCCGGGGCCGCGCGGGTCGGCGGTGTCGCAATTTTTGATGACGGCGGCGCGGCGGAGTTGCTCGGTCTGGTCGGCGATGCGGTTCCACACCGCCGCCTCGACGCCCAGGCCACCGTCGACGCGCAGCGCCGTGATGTCGGTCTCGCCGGATTCGATCTCACGCAGGCACTCGCCCACGACGCCGATCGCGCGCAGGCGCTTGCGGAGGACACGGTAAGCGATGAGCATGGTCACCATCGACACGACGAGCACCGCGCCGACGGCGTAACGGTGGGTCTGCGCATGGGCCTCGGCGGGTTGCGCGGCGGCCGACGATGAGTTGGCCTGCTCGAGCCACCAGGCCAAACCGAACAGCGACAACGTGATCACCACGGCCACCACGAGCCACACCGCGGCAATCAACGACTGGCTGGACTGTAAGCGTCGACCCGACTCGACCCACCTGCGAGCAGACATCACCTTCTCCTTGAGAGGTTCACATCAAGGCACGAGTTCGCCTGTTCTACATATCGAAACTTGCTAAGTGCGACTGAATGGCGGCGACCACTATTAAGCAAACGGTAAGCAAGCGGGAGCGCCGCCCGATAACCGCCCGCGTCGGTGCGAACGCCCTCGACTTGCCTTGATCGGCTGTCGCAATTAATTAGGTGCCACCCAAGCGTGAGCCCACACCCGCCATGAAGCACTTCAACCTGATCGCAACCGCAACGTTCGGCCTCGAGGCCGTGGTCGCGCGCCAGGTGCGGGCGTTGGGTTATCAGACCACCGAGGTCGAGCAGGGCCGGGTGGCGTTCCGGGGCGACGCCGAGGCGGTGTGCAAGGCGAACCTCTGGCTGCGGTCGGCCGACCGGGTGCTGCTGCGGGTCGACCGGTTCGACGCCGACGACTTCGACACGCTATTCGAGCGGACGCGCGGCCTGCCGTGGCACGAGTTGATCCCCGCGAACGGCGCATTCCCGGTGGACGGGCGATCGGTGCGTTCGCAACTTTCGAGCGTGCCCGCGGTGCAGCGCACGGTCAAAAAGGCGATCGTCGAAAGCATGTTGGCCGGCCACGGCGTCGGCGAGTTGCCGGAGACGGGGCCGACCTACCGCGTGGCGGTGGCGCTGCTCAAGGACCGGGTGACGCTGACGCTGGATACCACGGGCGCGGGGCTGCACAAGCGCGGCTATCGCACGGGCAGCGGCATGGCGCCGTTGAAAGAAACGCTCGCCGCGGCGCTGGTGGAGCTGAGTTTTTGGAAGCCGGACCGGCCGTTGATCGACCCGTTCTGCGGCAGCGGCACGATCTGTGTCGAGGCGGCGATGATCGGGCGGAACATTGCGCCGGGTTTGAACCGCGTGTTCGCGGCGGAGCGGTGGCCGATGATCGGCGACGCGTTGTGGGCGGCGCAGCGTCAAGCGGCGCGCGACGCGATCGCGCCGGAGCTGCCGTTGCGCATCGAGGGGTACGACATCGACGAGCGTTCGTTGCGTTTGGCGCGCCGCCACGCCGAGCAGGCGGGCGTGAGCGGCGACGTTCATTTTCAGCAGCGCGACTTCCGCGAGCTGTCGAGCAAGCGGCCGCACGGTTGCGTGATCACGAACCCGCCCTACGGCAAGCGGGTGTCGGACTTCGCGCAGCTCGGGCCGTTGTACCGCGACGTGCCGGGCGTGCTGCGGAACCTGCCGACGTGGTCGCACTACATACTGACGGCTTACCCTGATTTTGAAGGGGTGATCGGGCAGGCCGCCGATCGGCGGCGCAAGCTGTACAACGGGCGGATCGAGTGCACGTATTATCAGTTTCACGGGCCGAAACCGGGTGCGCAGGCGGCCGACGGGGGCGCCGCCGAGCCGGCGTTCGGCGGCCTGCCCGACGGCAGCGAGCGGCAGGCGAGCGAGTTCGCCAACCGTTTGGTCAATCGCGCCCGCCACCTGCGGCGGTGGCCGACGCGGCGCGGCATCACGTGTTACCGGTTGTACGACCGCGACGTGCCCGACGTGCCGTTGGTGGTCGACCGCTACGAAGACCACCTGCACATCGGCGAGTACGAGCGCCCGAACGAGCACACCGCGGCGCAGCACGACGAGTGGTTGGAGCTGATGAGGCGCACCGCCGCCGAGGCGCTGGGGGTCGAGCCGGCGAAGGTGTTCATGAAATACCGCAGCCGACAGCGCGGCGACAGCCAGCACGAGAAGTACGCGGTCGACGGTTACACGATCGAGGCGCACGAGGGCGGGCTGAGGTTCGTTGTGAACCTGTCGGACTACGTCGATACCGGTTTGTTCCTCGACCACCGCGTGACGCGCGCGATGGTGCGCGACCGGGCCGAGGGCAAGCGGGTGTTGAACCTGTTCTGTTACACCGGCGCGTTCAGCGTGTACGCGGCGGCGGGCGGCGCGGCGGCGACGACGTCGGTCGACCTGTCGAACACGTACCTCGACTGGACGCAGCGCAACCTGGCGCTGAACGGTTTCGTCGGCGACCGCCACCGGTTGGTGCGCGACGACGCGGTGGCGTGGGTGGGTGAACAAGCGCCCGGCCCGCACTACGACCTGGCGGTGATCGACCCGCCGACGTTTTCCAACAGCAAGCGGACGGACGACGACTGGCGGGTGGAGCGCGACTACGCCGGGTTGATCGCGGGCGTGGCGCGGCTGATGGCGCCGGGGGGCGAGGTCTATTTTTCGACGAATTACCGCCGGTTCAAGATGGACGAAACCGCCCTGCCGGCCGGCCTGCGGGTGCGTGAGATCAGCAAGCAGACCGTGCCGGAGGATTTCCGCAACCAGCGTATCCACCGGTGCTGGTTGATCGAGAAGCCCGAATGCGAGCACGGCGACAGCCCAATTTGCGCAAAATAATGCCTTTTTGCGCAGACCCCATGAGATATGTGGCTTGTCACCCACGCATAGGGCATTTTTAGAGCAATAAAGTAGTTAAACCGCAGCCTGAAAAGGGGCTTATTCCCGCCCTATCCTTACTCAAAGCACACACGCGGTTGGAGGGCAACCGTCATCAAGCGAGGTCTATCGTGATCGATCGGTTTGTATCGAGAGTCGTGGCACTATCGGTGTCGTTGGTTTGTTTGGTCGTGGTGACGGGCGTTGCCCGTGGGCAGCAACCGAACATCGTGCACATCTTCGTCGATGACCTGGGCTGGGGGAGCGTGGGCTTCAACGGGCAGACGATGATCCAGACGCCCAACCTCGACGCGCTGGCAGCGGGCGGCATGAACTTCACCAACGCGTACGCGGCGACGGTATGCGGGCCGAGCCGCGCCATGCTGTACAGCGGCTTCCACAACGGCCACACCAAGGCCGACCGCAACTCGAACCTCGGCGCCAACGCCTGGGTCGACGACGGGCAGACGGTCGCCGACCACCTCGGCGGCGCGGGGTACAACACCGCCGTGTTCGGCAAGTGGGGCTGGGGCGGCTCCAATGGCAGCGGCAACCTGCGCCCCAACCCGACGATCCAAGGCACCAGCTCGCTGCCCACCACACAGGGCTTCGACACGTTCTACGGCTACCTCAGCCACGGCCGGGCCCACTCGTACCAGGTCGACTCGCTGTGGACCACGGAAGAGCCGTTCGACGACAACGGCAACGGCATCGACGAGGTGGGCGAGAAGTACCAGCCCACCGCCGACAACGGCCTGTGGCTGGAGAAGACCGGCAACAACGCGGCGGACAACTTCGCGGTGCACACGTCGGACCTCGTGGCGCTGAAGACGGTCGAGTACATCGAAGCCAACGCCAACACCGGCACGCCCTTCTACCTCGAGCACGCGTCGACCATCCCCCACTTCGATATCGACTCGATCACCCAACAGCCCGGCTGGTTCGACGACTACGTAATCGGCGACCCGAACACGGGCACCGAGATCGTGCCCGGCGCCAGCGGCTGGTCGAGCAAGCAGAAGAAATACGCCGCGATCATCACCCGGATGGACAAGCAGGTCGGCGACATCATCGCGGCGCTGCAAGACCCCGACGGCAACCCGCTGACCGACGACTCGGTGATGGATAACACGCTGATCATGTTCACCAGCGACAACGGCGCGACGGCCGAGGACGGCTCGCCGATCAACTTCTTCAACGCCTCGGGCGGCAAGCGCGGCGGCAAGCGCGACCTGTGGGATGGCGGCATCAACGTGCCCATGTTCGCTTACTGGGAGGGCAAGATCACGCCGGGCACGACGTCGGACCTGTACACCGACCTGCCCGACTTCATGCCCACCGTGCTCGACTACGCGGGCGTCGAGGCGCGCGTCGGGCTCGACGGCGTGTCGATCCGCCACACGCTGACCGGCGACGGGCTGGCCCGCCAGAAAGACTACATCGTGCAGGAGCACCACGAAGGCAACGGCCCCGACCCCGACGGCAAGAACGGCCGGTGGGCGATCATCAAGGACGACCACAAGCTCATCAAGTACTCCGACGGCACGCTGCGGCTGTACAACCTGGTCACCGACCCCGACGAGAACAACGGCCTGAACATCGCCGCCAACCAGGCGATGGTCGACGAGTTCACGGCGATCGCGATCGCGGAGGGCGCCGAGCAGGGCGACGCGTACACCGTGGTGTTTCAGGACTGGACCGGCGCCGACGGCGACGGCTTCAACGACGCGAGCAAGTGGGCCGGCACCGCCGGCGTCACCGACACGCCCGCGGCCAACTGGTCGGCGCTGATCGATAACACCGCCGGCGCCGCGGCGGTGACCAGCACGGACGTGAACACGACCGTGCTCGGCCTGGACGTGCGGGGCACCGGCGCCAAGCAGACCGTGCGCGCCAACCGCTTGACGACACTGACCGGCCGCAACGAGGTGCGCATCTCCGCCGGCGGGCGGGTCAACCTCGACCAGGCGACGCTGTCGACGGTGCGCTGGGTGGACGTCAAATCGGGCGGCGAGTTGACCGGCCACGGCACGGTGGTCGGCGACGTGTACAACTGGGGCACGATCGCCCCGGGCCTGCCGACCGACCTGGGTCAGCCCGGCGCGCTGCCCGACCCGCCCGAGGTGCCGCAGGGCGTGGACACGGGCGTGGTCAGCGCGGTCGTGTTCGACTTCACGGGCGTGCAGGACGACGCGCCGCTGACGCAGACCTCGACGCTGAACCAGTACCTCGAGATCACGCAGGGCCTGGACTTTTCGGGCGCGACCTCCGCCCGCCACGCCAGCAAGCCCGGCAGTTCCGATGCCGGCGACGAGTTCAACGTGCAGGGCTGGGGCACGGGCACGACGCTGACCAACGCGATCAACGGCAACCGCTACATCGGCTTTGCCGTGCAGCCGGTGTTCGGCATCGAGATGCTGGTCGACACCGTGTCGTTCAACTTCTGGCGCAACGGCGTCAATGCGCCCAACGATTACGCGATCATGACCTCGCTCGATGCGTTTACCGCGGGCAACGAACTCGCCTTGATGACCGGCGTCACGGACGAAGGCATCGCCAACGACCACCTGCTGGTCGGCACGTACACCGGCGGGCAGTGGACGACCGATGAGGTCGAGGTCCGCTTCTACGGGTGGAACGCCAACACGACCAACGGCAACACGCACGTCAACGCGGCGAGCATGACGGCGAGCTTCCGCACGATCACGGCGCAGACCGCGATCGCGTTCGACTTCACGGGCGTGCAGGACGACTCGCCGTTGACCGCGACGTCGACACTCGACCCGAGCCTGAGCATCGTGCAGGGCTTCAGCTACGGCCCGGGCACCGGGCCACGCGGCAGCGAGAACGACGGAAACGAGTTCAACGCCACCGGCTTCACCGCCAGCTCGCTGAGCAACGCGATCAGCAGTGGCGATTACCTGACGTACACCGTGCAGGCGGTGGCGGGCGTGGAGATGCAGGTGCACGACGTGAACTTCAACCTGTACCGCAACGGCACGAACTCGGCCAACGACTACGCGATCATGACCAGCCTCGACGGGTTTACCAACGGCGACGAGCTGGCGACGCTGAACCTGCCCGACGGCGACATCGACATCAACCACCTGTTCACCGGTTCGTTCACCGGGGGCAGCGCGTGGACCAGTGACCCGGTCGAGGTCCGGCTGTACGGTTGGAACGCCGACTTCGGCAACTCCAACACGCACATCAACCAGGTCGACATGACCGCGTTCTTCCGCACGGTCGGCGGCGGCGAAGTCATGCTGAACCCCACCGGCACGCTGACGCTTGCCGGCGACTTCTACCACGTGGCCGGGGGCATGATGGCCGTCGACCTCGGCGGCACGGACAACGCCGACCCGCTCGACCCGCAGTACGACAACCTCGTCGTCACCGGCGA
>JANQHD010000056.1 GCA_028282805.1 Phycisphaeraceae bacterium
TTGACCAGTTGACCAGTTGACCAGTTGACCAGTTGACCAGTTGACCAGTTGACCAGTTGACCAGTTGACCAGTTGACCAGTTGACCAGTTGACCGATACCGATTCACTCAGCGTTTTTGTTTTCCGCCGGCTGCTCGGCGGGGCGATCGCGGACGGGCAGGTAGTTGGCGAAGCGTGGTGCGGCGTCGGGGTTGACGATGGCCATCGCCTCGGGCACGGGGATGTTCCACAGGCGTGTGCGTTGGGCGTGCCACTGGTCGAGTCGGTGGCGGAGGTAGACGGTCTGCACGCGCGCGGTGCCGTGGGTCATCTCGACGGGGGGCACGATGTCGACCTGGCCGTCGAGGCCGCGGATCTGGATGGAGATGACCTCGTAGACGGGGGCGTCGTCGGCCGCGTCGGCGAGGCGTGAGCCGGCGCCGACGTTGTCGAGCACGTAGGCGTAGTTGCGCTGGGTCGTGCCCTCGGGCAGCACGAGGGCCCAGTCGGCGGGGGGCGCTTCGCGCAGCATGATCAGCTTCAGCGACTCGGCGATCGCCTCGCGGACGCCCAGGTCGTTGGTGGATTCGGTCGCGACGCTGCCGGGCTCGCCGGGGATGTTGACGTACGGGCTGCAGCCCCACATGGCCGAACCGAGCACCAGCACGCTAAGCAGTTTGATCGTCTTCATGGTCGTGATTGCTCCCACTTGATTCGCCGTGCATGGTAGCACATCCGGCCATCGCGTAATAGCGGACCGAACGCAGCGGGTCACGCCGACGCGCCGTGCGCACCGGCGCGCGGGCGGCGGTTGCGCAGCGCCAGCGGGGGTGGTTTTGTCGGGCCGTGCGCACGGCGACACACCGGTGCGCGGCGGCGTGCGCACCGCTGGGCCGTGTTGCGCACGGGGCTTGCGCCGGGGGTGGGGCGACGGCGTTTTGAGCTTGAAAACAAGGGGCGGCGTGCACGCGCGTCGGCGCGGCGCAGCGCCGGTGCGCGGCAAAGCCCACGGATGGCTATCCGTGGGCTTTGGGGTGGTTTCAAATTACGCGGACCCGGGCCCGCACCGCTGAAGCGGTGCTCGCCGATTATTCGCCGGTTACTCGACGGTGACGCTCTTGGCGAGGTTGCGGGGCTTGTCGACGTCGTGACCCCGGGCGACTGCGGCGTGGTAGGCGAGCAGCTGGAGCGGGATCGTGGTGATCAGCGGCTGGAGCGGCTCGGGCACGTGGGGCACGCGGAAGACGGTGTCGGCGTACTGCTCGATCTCGTGGTCGTCTTCGTCGGCGACGGCGATGATGTGCCCGCCGCGGGCGCGGACCTCTTCGATGTTGGACACGACCTTGTCGTACTGGCTGCCGCGCGGGGCGACGAAGACGACGGGCATGCCCTCGTCGATCAGGGCGATCGGGCCGTGCTTCATCTCGGCGGCGGGCATGCCTTCGGCGTGGATGTAGCTGATCTCTTTGAGCTTGAGCGCGCCCTCGAGCGCGACGGGGTAGTTGTAGCCCCGGCCGAGGAACAGCCAGTTCTCGCGCTCGATGTACTTCATGGTCTCGTCGCGGATGTAGTCGGTTTGGTTGACGACCCGCTCGATGTAGCCGGGCATTTTTTCGAGCTCGGCGAGGTACGTGGCGACCACGTCCTTGGCGAGGTACTTGCGGCGGCCGATGAGCAGGCTGATGAGCGTGAGCACGGTGACCTGCCCGATGAAGGCCTTGGTCGACGCGACGCCGATCTCGGGGCCGACGTGCAGGTACACGCCGGCGTCGGTCTCACGGGCGATGGTGGTGCCCACGGCGTTGACCACGCCGATGGCCAGCGCGCCGCGGTCTTTCGCCTCGGTCAGCGCGGCGAGGGTGTCGGCGGTCTCGCCGGACTGGCTGATGGCGACGACGACCGTGCCCTCGTCGACGATGGGGTTTCGGTAGCGGAACTCGCTAGCGTACTCGACCTCGGCGGGCACCTTGGCCAGGTCTTCGAGCAGGTACTCGCCGACGAGGCCGGCGTGCATGGCGGTGCCCTGACCGATGAGGATGAACCGCCGGGCCCGCACCAGGTCGCGGGCGAGGTTGGCCAGCCCGCCGAGCACGACGCGGCCCTCGCGCTGGTCGAGCCGGCCGCGCAGGGCGTTGGTCAACGCCATGGGCTGTTCCATGATCTCTTTCTGCATGTAGTGGCTGTAGTCGCCGAGCTCGATCTGGTCGAGCGACATCTCCAGGTCCTGCACGACGGGGCTGACGGGGATGTCGTCGATGGTGGTGGTGCGCAGGTCGGGGCCCTGGCCGTTGATGGTGAGCTTGGCGACCTGGTAGTCGTCGAGGGCGATGACCTGGGTGGTGTGGCTGATGATCGCCTGGGCGTCGGACGCGGCGATGTAGCAGTCGGGCCCGAGGCCCACCAGCAGCGGCGAGCCCTTGCGGGCGACGACGAGTGTGTCCGGTTCGTCTTGCGCGATGCACGCGATCGCGTACGCGCCGGTCACCTCGCGCAGCGCCGCCTTGACGGCGTCTTCCAGGCTCAACCCGCTGCGGCGCAGCTCGCCGATGAGCTGCGCGAGCACTTCGGTGTCGGTCTCGGAGGAGAAGGTGTGTCCCTTGCCTTCGAGGAAGGTGCGTAGGGTGGCGTAGTTCTCGATGATGCCGTTGTGCACCAGGGCGATGGTGCCGGCGTCGTCGGTGTGGGGGTGGGCGTTGGCCTCGGTGGGCGAGCCGTGCGTGGCCCAGCGGGTGTGGGCGATGCCGAGGCTGCCGGCCAGGCCCCCGGCGTCGGCGAGGTTCTGCTCCAACACGCTGACGCGGCCGACGCTGCGGGCCGACTTGAGGCCCACCTCGCCCACCACGGCCACGCCGGCCGAGTCATAGCCCCGGTATTCCAGCCGTTTGAGCCCTTCCAGCAGGATCGGCTGAGCCTGCTTGGGTCCGACATAAGCCACGATTCCGCACATGGTGACTCCATACCCCCCTCGTAATGGCGTTTCTACCGTGATATCGGCGTTTCTGACATGATCCGTTACCGGCGCGGCCCATATTCTACGTCGCTCAAGGGGCCGCCGCGAGCGGTCACAGCGCGCTCACCTCGCCCGGTGCTACAGGCCATACGACGGGTTTCGCAGCCCAGTTCAGCCCCTCGCCCAACTCGTACCGCGTGATCTGCCACCGGCCATCGGCCAACACCAGCCGCCACAGGCCCTGCCCGGCGGGGTGGCGCTGGCTGGCCAAGGTCGGGGCCCCGGTGTCGATGACGACCACGTTCGACGCCTGCGGGTGCCGATAACACCACGGCCGATGCACGTGGCCGTGCACGTACAGCAGCTCGCGCTCGCTGGTTTTGAGTGTTTCGATCAGGGCCGCCTCGTCGACCAGCCGGTGCGAGGCCCGTTCGCCCTTGTCGCCGGGCGGTGTGCCGATGGTGTAGTGACCCAGCACGATCACCGGCTCGCCGGCGGGCAGGGCGGCCAGTTTCGTGCGCAGCTTGTCGAGCTGCGCCGCGCCCGCCCGGCCGAGGTCGCCGATGACGTTCGGTTTCGACGTGTCGATCGCCACCAGGTGAACGCCCGGCTTCAACTCGCGGTGGTGGGGGAACAGGTCGACGGTGTGCCTCGCGAAGTGGTGCTCGAAGCGTCGGTTCCGCGTGGCGCTGAACGTATACCGGTCGTGGTTGCCGGCGACCATGAACGTGTCAAAGTTGTCGAGCACCGGACGCAGGGCCGCTGTGGCCATGTCGAACTCACGCTCGAGCGCGGTCATGGTCACGTCGCCCGGCGAGAGCACGACGTCGGGCCGCATGTCGGCGATGCACGCGCACACGTGCGGCAGCACGTCCATCCGCAGGTCGTTGCCGCGCCCGAACCACACGTTCAGCGCCCCGAGGATGCGTTTACTGAATAACTGCCACGGCATGATCCGCCGGGTGAAGCAGTGGATGTCGCCGAGCAGGGCGAGCGTGAGGGGGGATGTGCGATCTTCGATCTTCAATCTGCGATCTCGTTCACGTGTTTGGGCCTCGCAACGCGGGCCAGATCGTACATCGCCGATCGCAGATCGGACATCTGGCCCATGAACATAATATTCTGAGAAATATATTGCACGCCGATATATCGTTCAGCTATACTACCCGTGAGTAGCCCATGGCCAGAAAAACCCCACAACCCGAAGCGATCAACCGCGAGCTGGTGCGGGGCTCGGTGGAACTGATGGTGCTCAGCGTGCTCGTCGACGACGCGAAGTACGGCTACCTCATCCAGAAACGCGTCGCCGACGCCAGCGACGGCCTGATCCAGCTCAAGGCCGGCACGCTGTACCCGTTGCTGCACCGGCTCGAGGCCGAGGGGTTGATCCGCGCCAAGTGGGAGAAGTCGACCGGCCGCGACCGCAAGTGGTACGAGCTGACCGCGGCGGGGCGACGGCGTTTGCACACCCAGGCCGGCCAGTGGCAAGCGCTGGCCCGGTGCGTTGAGAAACTGGTCGACCCGGCGGTGGCCGCGTTGGCCAAGCCCGCATAACCACGGCCCAACCGGGCACGGGGGTGGTGATGTCCGATTACGAGTTCGAAGCTTACCTGACGCTGCTGAGCAAGCTGTTGCGGCTGAGCGGCAAGCAACGCGAGGCGATCGCCGCGGAGCTGCGCGACCACCTCGACCAGCGGATGACCGAGTTGCAGGCACGGGGCGTCGATCGCGACGACGCGGTGTTGCGTGCGCTCGAGGAGTTCGGGGACGCGGCCGGGTTGGCCGCGGAACTGTCACAGATCAGGCAATACGTACGCAGGAGACGCATCATGAAAGCAACCCTCACCACGGTCACCGCCGCCGCGGCGGTCATCTTGTTAACGCTGGCGCTGCTGCCGCAGACGCCGGGCTTGGACGTGAACCCCACCGCGATCGCCGACGCCGGCGAACGGGCCGCGCCGGCGCCCGCCGAGGTGGCCGAGAAACCCGACCCCAACGAACAGGTCCGCCGGGCCCTGGCCAAGCGCATCGAGGTGGACTTTCAGGGCAACCAGCTGGAGAACGTCATCGTTTACCTGCGGGACGTGACGGGGGCGAGCGTGCTCGTGCAGTGGCCGTTCCTCAATGCGGCGGGCGTGGCGCAGGACACGCCGATCACGATGCAGCTCAAGAGCGTCAGCGCCAGGCAGGCGCTCGACTTCGTGCTCGAACAGGCCAGCGGGCCGGACGTGGAACTCGGCCACGCGATCATCGACGGGGTTGTGGTGATCAACGTGAAAGACCGGTTGCCGAGCGTGGCCGAGCGTACCGAGATCCGCATGTACAACTGCCGCGACCTGATCGAATCGACTTCGCGGAAGACCGGCTTTGGTGATCCGGCGCCCGTTTCGGAGCGCGTGGTGATGCTGATGGACCTGATTCGAGCGAGCATCGAACCCGACGCCTGGCACGCGAGGGGCGGGCTGACCGGTTCGATGAACGAATACAACGGCCTGCTGGTCATCAGGCACACGCCGGAGACGCACGAGCGGATCGCCGAGTTTCTCGATCAGCTGCGCAAAGTCGACCGACAACCGGTCGGCCGGCAACAGCCCCCGCGATCGGCGGACGGGGGGTACGACGGGGGGTACGGCGCGGGGATGGATGAGCAAGCGGAGTCATACGGTGGTTTTGAATAACACTCAAGCACGCACGCCGTGAAAAAAGGCCGGAGCGTGACGCTCCGGCCTTTTCGTTTTGGGGCTTGGCGTGGTTTACTCTTCGGCCTTGGGCAGTTCGACGATGCCCTTGCCGACGAGGCCGTGCTCGTTGACGTAGGTGTAGGAGCCGCCGACGCCGAACGCGCCCTTCATCTCCTCGCGCGTGGGCAGCAGTTCCATGATCTGCTCGAACTCATCGTCGACGAGGTCGTCTTCCACCTGCATCATCAGCGCGTCGTAGAGTATGCCGACGAAGTGGTCGAGGTTGTAGAACTGCTGGGAGAAGCCGGGCTTGGGCTTGAAGATCTCGAGGTAGCGCTTGTAGCCGTCGGTGTTGACCAGCGCGGCCTCGCCGGCGGGGGGGTTGCGCAGGGCGTTGAGGACCTCTTCGGTGACCTCGTTGCCGATGCTGAGGGCCAGGTAGCCCTTGCCGATCATCAGCGAGCCCTCGGGGCCCTCGTCGAAGGGCGGGTTGAGCCGGTAGCCCTTGAAGCCCTGCTCCTCGGCGGGCTGGATCATGCCCTCGGTCATCGCCGTGAACGGCGCGATGTTGTTGAGCAGGGTCTCCCACGCGGGCTGGTTCTGGAGCTGCCAGATGAAGGCGAAGCGGGTGAGGTTGCCTTCGCTCATGCGCTCGCCGTCCCGCTCGCCGATCGGCTCGAGGCGGAGGATGGTGTGGCGCGTGCCCAAGCCGGTGAGCAAGGTGCTCAGGTCGGTCTGGGCGAAGTTCTGGACCTGGGCCTCGGCCATCTCGATGTTGGTCGCGATGCCCTGGCCGCCGATGTCGACCGCCAGCTTCTTCGCCAGCGTCCATGCGCCGGCGAGGTCGAAGCTGATGAGGTTGTAATCGAAGGCGGTGGCGGGCACCCACGCGGGCACGCCGGGCTTGACCTTGGGCTGTTCGAGCAGGGTCAGCACGCCGCGTCGCGGCGCGGGCGCGGAGACGAACGCGCCGCTCTCCATCATGTTGCCGCGCATCGACCAGCGCATGGCGATGGGCCCCAGGCCGTCGAGGCCGAGCTTCTCGAGCGTCTGCTTGACCTCCGCGGCGTCGGCCGTCTCCGACAGCAGCGTAAACAGCGGTTTGGGGTCGCCGTAGGCTTCGAGGATGGTGTCGCCCTCGGGCATGGCGTCGGCGAGGCCGGGCGTGGCCAGCAGCTTGGCGACGTAGGGCTCGTTCGCGCCGCCGGTGTGCGCCTGGAGGAAACGCGCGAGCACCGCGGTGGCGTTCTTGACGCCGGACACCTCGTCGAAGTCGATCTCCTTTTCTTCCTCTTCGGCCACGAAGTAGCGGCCTTCGTTCATCGGGAAGGTGTGCATGAGGATCACCCGCCCGCCCATGCGTGTGACGAAGACGTTGGTCTGGTCGGACTGGTAGACCTCGTACCTGTTGTCGTCCGCGGCGGCGCTGACGGTGCGGACCAGCTTCTCGCCGGCGGCCTTGAGGCCGGTGCTGAAACCCTCTTCGAAGCCGTCCATGTCGAAATCGTCGTCGTCCCACTTCCAGTCGATGTCGACCTCGGGCACGGCCAGGTGCATCACCTCGTGACCGGCGACCTCGATGTCGGTGCGGCGGGGCTTGGGGCGGTCCTCGTCTTCCTCTTCGGCGGCGAGCTCGGTGGCCTTGCCCAGCGCGGCGACGAACTTGGCGGCGCGCTGCTCACCGGGGTTGGCCCACGCGATGCCGATGAGCATCGGGCCGAACTCGTCGTCGCGCTTCTCGAGCAGAAGCGCGTAGCCGATCTCGCCGTCGAACAGGTGCTTGAAGTCGTCGACCTCCAGGCCGACCTGCGCCAGGTCGTCTTCCATCTGGGCCCAGTCGTCTTCGTGCTCGGTCTGGAGCATGTTCAGCGTCTTCTGCCAGCGCTCGTTGGAGAGCACGACGCTGCCGAGCTTGGTGTGGGCGCGGAGGTGTTCGAGGGTCTTCTTGCCCGACGGCATGCGCGCCGTCAGCACGGTCTCGGCCGGCAGGCAGTCGAAGCTGGAACGCAGCTGCTCGGCCGAGGCCTGCGGCAACACGGCCGCGCACACGAGCAGCGCGGCGGTAAGCGATGTACGGAGGTGCTTCACGATCGGTTTCCTTTCTGGGGCGTGTCGTGATCGGATTCGGACGGTTGGTAGGGCGGCTGGAGGTACGTCACGCCGCTGTTGGGTTGGGCCGGGTCGTACAGGTAGGCCTCACGGTTTTTCAGGAAGTCGATCAGGTCGCGCGACGGGATGCCGAACGCCAGGCCTTCGAAGAAGGTGTGCCCGGCGCAGACGATGCCGACCACCTCGCCGCGTGCGTTGAACATCGGCCCGCCGGAGTTGCCGGGGTTGATCGCCGCGTCGGTCTGGATGAACCGCAGGTGCCCGATGGTGCGCGTCGTCGAGCTAACGATGCCCTGTGTGACCGTGCGTTCCAGGCCCAGCGGGTTGCCGATCGCGAAGATCAGCGAGCCGCTCTTCAGGTCGTCGTTGTCGGAGATCACGATCGGCTCGGGCTCGTAGCCCTCGGCCTCTTCGAGGTCGTACTGCAACAACGCGATGTCGCGCAGCGGCTGGATCGCGAGGATCTTGACCTTCTTCAGTTCCTGCCGTTCGTAGCCCTGGTCGGTCTTGCGGAAGATGCTGATCTTGATCGTCTTCTCCTGCTCGACCACGTGGTAGTTGGTGATCAGGTGGCCCCGCTTGGAGACGACGAAGCCGCTGCCGAGGCCCGAGGGGGTCTTGACGATGACGACCGAGTCGCCGAAGCGCTTGACCAGCTGCGGCACGGGGCGCGGTTCGAGCTTGCCCGTTTGGAAAACGTCCTGCTGCGTGGTCTGGTCGTTCGACTCCGAAGCGCCGGCGGTCTCGAGCTTGAGCACGCGTTTGGCCGGCACGCGGATCACGTCGTGGCCGAGGTCGAGCACGACCGCTTCGTCGGTCTTTCGCAGCAATTCGGCGGTCACGGTCGAGCCGCCCTGCAGCGTGGCGATCACGCGGTCGCCTTCCTTCGGGCCGTCGGCGTAGAGCGCCGCGCCCCAGGTGCACATCGCCACGAGCCCCAACGCCAGCACGGTTTGTTTGTCGTTCCGCATCACTTGGCCTCCTCTCGGCCGAGGTAAATCAAAAGCCGGTCGTGGCACAGCATCGCCAGGTCCGCGACGCCGTCGCCGTCGAGGTCGCCCCCGATGACCGTGCGTGGTTCCGAATCCAGGTCGTCGTCGTCGCCGCCGTACGGGTAGGCCTTGTCTTCGAACACGGGCCAGCTGATCAGCGGTTCGAGCTTGTCGTCGGTGGCTCGCAGCAGCGTGATCTGGTGGCGCCGGTCGTCGAACAGCACCACCTCGTCGGCGCCGTCGCCGGTCACGTCGGTGGTGGTCATGCGGTGGATCGTCGCCTCGCGCACGCCGCTGGGTCGGCCGGTCCGGCTGTCGAGCGTCTCGATCGCTTCCAGTTCGCGCGCCGTGCCGGGCGACAGGCTGGTCAGCTGGTTGTAACCGACCAGCACCAAACCGATCACGCGGTCGTTGAGCAGCGCCGCGCCGCCGGGCAGCTCGAGGCTCTCGTCGACACGCATCACGCCCGCGTCGTCGGCCTTGAGCCGGTGCACACGCTCGCCGCCGCTCTGTAGCGCCCACGCGCTGGTCGCGCCGATCGGCACGTACGCGCTGAGCTTCAGGCCGTCCGGCAGCATCACCTGGTCGGTCGGTTGCAACTCGTCGTCGAGCCACTGCAACACGCCGTCGGTCATCCGCACCGGCTTGTGCTCGCCGCCGACGGTCACCAGGCCGAACTCGACCAGCGGCGTCTTCTTCAGGTGCGCCGGCGAAGTCGTCTGCGGCTCGCCCGCGTCGTCGATCGTGACCAGGCGCGGGTCGCGCTTGTACTGGTCCATGACCAGCAGCCGGGCGCCGCCCAGCCAGACCGCGTCCTCCGCCGCGCCGCCCTTGGCCGGGTAGTCGGTGCGGGTCGGCGCGTCCTCGCCGGCGGCCATGGTGAACAGGTACATGTCTTTGTCGGCGCGCTTGACCCACCACGTGGTGTCGCCGGCCTGGCCCAGCGCGACGAGCTTGGCGGGCTTGTCGGTCGGCACCGCGTCGCTGCGCAGGCGGGGGTAGGTCAGCCGGCCGTCTTTCCACTCGCTGACGTGCAGGTCGGCCGCGTCCTTCGTGCGGATCAGCAGCGTGCCGCTCGGCGCCGAGGGGGCGATGATCGCCTCGATGTCGCTGACCGCGGGGAAGGTCTCGGCGTCGGACCAGCCGCCGGCGATCTTGCGGTACACCATCAGCCGGGGCTGCTCGGGGTCGACGACCACCACCGCCGGCTTACCCCCGATCGTCACGCCGGCCCACGGCGTGCCGTCGCCGTCGGACAGGGGCAGGGGCTGGTGGTTGCCGAGCGGGCCCGCTTCGCCGTCGGTCATGCCGTGGCGTTTGAGCACGCCGCGCGTCAGCCCGCCGAGCGTGAGCAGCTCGCCGTGCTCGCCGCCGCCGCGCCGCAGCAGGGCCACCTCGTTGGCGTCGATGTCGCTCAGCCCGCGGGCCGGCAGCAGCGTCTTGCCGGTGTTCTCGTACCAGCGGATCGACGCCTCATCGCTGCGCGCCCACTCGACGAGGTCGCCGTCGCCGTCGCCGTCGATGTCGCCGGTCCACCAGTCGATCCGGCCGGTCTTCTCGCGCGGCTCGAGCCAGCTGGGCCGCTCGCCCTCGGTCAGCACCAGCTGTTGGATGCCCTGGTCGAAGCTGATCAGCAGCGTGCGCTTGCCGTCGGCCGTGGTCGGCTTCCACAGCATCAACTTGTCGGCGCCCGTCGGTTTGCCGGGCAGCAGGTCCCAGTGTTCCTGCTCGGTCCACTTGCCGGCCTCGTCGGTGTCGTAGACGACCACGCGGGCCGGCGGCATCTCGAGCGTGAGCAGTTCCAGGTCGCCGTCGCCGTCGTAGTCGAACACCATCACGTCGCGCGGCAGGCGGTCGAGCACGATCTCCTTGCGCTCGAACTCCGGCGACATCGGCAGTTCGTTGGGCCGATCCGGGTCCGCCTCGCCCGGCTGCTCGCGTTGGTCGGCCGGCAGCCAGCCGTAGACGTCCAGCCGGCTCTGCCGGGCGTTGATCAGCAGCAGCTCCGCCCGGCCGTCCCCGTCGAGGTCCGCGGCCCGCATGACGTCGGGGTAACCTTCCTGTTCGATCACCCGCATCGCCTGCCAGCCGACAAAACCGTCCCCGGCGCTCGCCGACGCACACGCGATCCACGTGCACACAGCGGCGCAACTCACCCGTAATAATTGTTTCAATGTGACCGTCCCTTCGGTGTGGGCGAAATGGTTGACGTTGAAAACAAGCCTGTGTTTCGATGCGATTCCCACGCAGGCTAAAGCGCAGCGCAGGGGTGTGTCAATGTATGTTTACGACGGCCGGGCCGCGACTGTTTCTGCCATTTTTTGCCAGACGCGCACCAACCCGCATATGGTGTGCCTATGAGCACCACCACACCCGCCATGGCCTACCGGCGGTTCGGCAGGACCGGCCTGGATATGCCCGTTTTTTCCTGCGGCGGCATGCGCTACCAGCAGTCGTGGGACGAGACCGGACAGGGCATCGAATCCGCCGGCCAGGCCAACCTCGAGGCCACCATCGGCCGGGCGCTCGAACTGGGCGTGAACCACATCGAAACCGCGCGCGGCTACGGCACCAGCGAACGCCAACTCGGCCGCATCCTGCCCACGCTGCCCCGCGGGAAGATGATCATCCAGACCAAGATCGGCCCCGAGGCCGACGCCCAGACCTTCACCGACAACTTCCACGACTCGCTCGAACGCCTCAAGCTCGACCGGGTCGACCTGCTGGCCATCCACGGCATCAACAACGGCGAAACCCTCGACCAATCCATCAAGCCCGGCGGCTGCTTCGAAGCGGCGCAGAAGATCCGCGCAGCCGGCCTCGCCGACTTCGTCGGCTTCTCTACCCACGGCCCCGTCGACGTGATCGTCAAGGCGATCGAGTTCGGCCGGCCCGAAACCGGCGCCGGCTTCGACTACGTCAACCTGCACTGGTACTACATCTTCCAGCGCAACTGGCCGGCGGTCGAAGCGGCGACGCGGCGCGACATGGGCGTGTTCATCATCAGCCCCTCCGACAAGGGCGGCATGCTCTACAAGCCCTCGCCCAAGCTCGTCGGGCTCACCCGCCCGCTGCACCCGATCACGTTCAACGACCTGTACTGCCTCTACCAGCCCGAGGTGCACACGCTCAGCGTCGGCGCAGCCAAGCCCAGCGACTTCGACGAGCACGTCGCGGCCTTGTCCTACCTCGATCGCGCCGGCGAAACGCTGGCGCCGATCGTGGCGCTTTTAGAAAAGACGTGGAACGACGCGGTGCCCGCGGCCCTGCGCGACCCGCACCACGCGGGCCTGCCCGAGAACGACCACACGCCCGGTAGCATCAACCTGCCGATCATTTTGTGGCTGCTGCTGCTGGCCAAGGTTTTCGACATGACCGAGTACGCGAAGATGCGCTACAACCTGCTCGGCAACGGCGGCCACTGGTTCCCCGGCCTCAAGGCCGACCAGCTCGACCACGACGGCGTGGAAGCCGCGCTACGCGCCGCGATCGCCGACCACCCCCTCGGCGCCGACGCGATCATCGCGTTGCTGCGCGAGGCGCACGACCTGCTGCACGCCGAGGAGCAGAAACGGCTGAGCGAGAGCGAGTAGATCAGTCAATCAGTCAACTGGTCAATCAGTCAAATGGCGAGGCCCGCTTCAGCGGGCCGGGTTGGCCGGCCCAGTTGACCAGTTCTCTCAGAACGGATTCGTTCCCCAGATGTCCATGTCGCGGACGAGGGTGCGGCCGGGCAGGCGGGCGAGGTCGGTCACCAGCTGCGCCAGGTCGGCGGCGTGCAGGTATTGACCGGGGCCGTGGGCGGGGGAAGTGTCTTGCAACTCGGTGTTCACGGAAGAGGGGTTGAGCACCATCACGCGGATGTTGTGCCGGCGGACCTCGTGGGTGAGCGATTGGGCGAAGCCTTGGAGGCCGAACTTGCTGGCGTTGTAGGGTGAGCTGCCGGGGTCGCCGCGTTTGCCGCTCATGGAGCTGATGATAAACACGTCGCCGCGCTGCCGGTCGATCATCGCCGGCAGCAGCGCCTTGCACACGAGGAACGTGCCGGTGAGGTTGGTGTCGAGGGTTTGCCGCCACGCGTCGAGTGACAGGTCGACGACGTGCTGCCCGCGGCCCCACCCGCCGCCGGCGTTGGCCACGAGGATGTCGGGCGCCCCGTGCGCCGCGAGCGCGGCGTCGGCGAAGCGCTGCACCGCTTGCGGGTCGGCCTGGTCGCACACGTAAAACGCGCAGCGCTCGCCGACCCGTTCGGCGGCTTGTTGCAGCGTGCGTTCGTCACGCCCGGTGATCGCGAGCCGGCAACCCGCTTCGTGCAGCTGGCGGGCGATGTGCCACCCGATGCCCCGGCTGGCGCCGGTGACGACGGCGAGCTTGTCGATCAGGTCATAAGTTTGTGCGGGCATGGCGATCTCCTTGACGGAGAGTGTAAGGCGATCGCGTGTGTGAGGGGGAAAAGAAAAGGGGCTGGCGGCGAGCTGCGCTGAGATGAGATGCAAATGCAGGAGAACCTTTTCAGACCAACTCTCTGCTCTCCGCGCTGCTCGGGCCCGCTCAGCCCCTGTGTTCGGATGTCAACGGTACAGCCCTCACCGGAAGTAAAACGCGCGCACGGGGCCAAGTCAAACACAAAACTCAAGCGGTTGGCGCTTTACCGGGGCGGCGATTATCGGGCACGGATCAGGCCGCGCCACAGCCGGTGTTTGCCGGGATCGGCAATTGTTTCGACGGGTGTTTCAGGGCAGGATGACCACGGTGGACTTGCCCCCGACGAGCATGTCGAAGACCTCGATGATGTCCTCGGGCAGGAAGCGGATGCAGCCCATGGAGGCCTGTTTGCCGATGGATTCGGGCTCGATGGTGCCGTGCAGGCCGTAGCTGCGCAGCTCGCGGGTGTTCTCGTCGATGCCCTGCAAGCCGATCCAGCGTTCGCCGATGGGGTTGGTCGGGTCGTTGGCGGCGTAGTACTTGCTGTTGCGTGGGTTGTGCCACTCGGGGTTTTCGAGTTTCGAGCCGCGCTTGACGACGAACGCGCCGGTGGGCGTGGAGTTGAACTCGCCGAGGCCCACGCGGTAGCTGCGGACGTACATGCGTGTCTGGCCTTCGCCGAGGTAGATGTCGGCGCGGTATTGCGACTTGGTGATGACGACGTGGAACGGGCCCTCGATGATCTTGATGCGCTGGCCGGGGCGGATGCGTTCGGGCCGGGGGATGCGGTTGATCTTCTGGATGAACTGCCAGGGCACCTTGTGCGGCGGGGCGATGCGGCTGAGCGCGTCGTTGTCGCGGATCACGTACTGCGAGCTGAACGGGTCGTGCTTGTCGATCAGCGGCGAGAACACCAGCTTCTCGTTGACCGCCGACATCTCACGGCGGACCTGCTCGGCCAATTGCGCGGAGATGTCCGACGCGAGCACCTGGTTGAGGTACGCCCGGCCCTCGGCGAGGCGGTTCTGCTGCACGAGCTTGAGTGCCTGGGTGATCTGCCGGTTGACCTGCTCGTTGTTCGAGGCGAGCTGCGGGCGGCTGGGGGTGGGCGCGGGTTGTTCGATGCGCTTGGGTTGTGGTTTGGGTTGGGGCTGCTCGACGCGCTTGGGTTGGGGTTTCGGTTTCGGCTTGGGTTGTGGTTTGGGCTGGGGCAGGGGCGCGGCGTGCTGCGGGGTGGTCAGCGCCGGGTCGCGCGGCTGCGGGGCGATGGTGGTGTGGCCGCCGGGCTGTTCGATGGTCGGGCTGTTGTCGGCGTTGGCCTGGTTGGGGCCCGCATCGTCGCCGCCGGCGATCATGCGCCAACAGACGAACCCCACCCCCGCGACGACCAGCAGCGCAGCGATCAGGCGCAACGGCCCACGCTTGCGGCGGGAGCTCATGTACTGCCGGCCGGCGCCGGCGCGGCCCATCTGACTGTCTAACACCATCGGTTGCTCCTTCTCGGCAAGGGGCGGGATTGTACCTCGCCGCGCCGTTTATTCGACGCCGAGCGGCGGTTGTTTGTTCAGGATCGGCTGCCGGCGGACGAAAAACGCACCACCCGTCGGTCCGTGACCAGCATGTCCAGCGGCACGTCGTGGCTGTGGGCGGGCACGGCGTCGACGACCTGGTCGTCGAGCGCGTAGCCGCACGTCGAGCCGGTGAAGGCGGGCTGGCTGAGGAACCGGTCGTAAAACCCCGCCCCGCGCCCGAGCCGGTGGCCCGCCAGGTCGAAGCCCAACCCCGGCACCACGACCAGGTCCACCTCGTCGACGGGCACGGGTTGGCCGTTGACCGGGTTGGACAGGCCGCGCTCGTCGGTCTCCATCGGGTCGCTGAGCGAGCGGACCTCCACGGGGATCATGTGCCGCTGGGCGAAGCTGATCAGCGGGGCGGTGACGGTCTTGCCCAACTGCCAGGCCCGCACGGCCAGCGGGCGGGTGTCGATCTCGTGCGGCATCGACAAAAACAGCATCACCACGTCCGCCCTTGCGAACTCGGCCGAGTCGAACAGGTACCCCGCCGCGTCCACCGAGCGGTCGGTCAGCTCGCGTGCGTCGATCCGGCGCATCCGGTCGCGCAGCTCCGAGCGCAGGGTCTTCTTGGGGTCGTGTTCGCTGTTCATGGGATCAATTGTTTTCTTCGTCCGCGCCGGGCCGGTCGCGACACTATTGGGGCGGGTTTTTGTCGCCCGTATCTGATACGCCCCCGGCGGCCTTCGGGTCGCGCTGTTTCAGCCATTCCATGAACTGCGCGATCCGCTGTTCGTAGCCGCGATCGGTCGGCTCGTAATACGTCTTGTCGACGCCGAGGTACTCTTGCTCGACCCACCCGCGGTCGCCGTTGTGGGCGTACTGGTAGCCGACGTGGCCCAGTTGTTTCGCCCCGGCGTAGTGGCCGTCGCGCAGGTGCTTGGGCACGGGGATCGTCCGCCCCTCGCGCACGTCTTTCATCGCCTTGCCGATCGCCACGGTGCAGGCGTTGGACTTGGGCGCGGTGGCCATGTAGATCACCGCCTGCGCCAGCGTCAGCTGGCACTCGGGCAGCCCGATGCGTTGGCTGATGTCGTACGCGGCCTGGGCGACCATGACGGCGCGCGGGTCGGCGTTGCCGATGTCTTCGCTGGCGAGGATCGCGATCCGCCGCGCGATGAACATCGGGTCCTCCCCCGCCTCGAGCATCCGCGCCAGCCAGTAGACCGCCGCGTCGGGGTCGCTGCCGCGCATCGACTTGATGAACGCGCTGACCACGTCGTAGTGCTCGTCGCCCGTGCCGTCGTACACCAACGCCTTGCGCTGGATCGACTGTTGCGCGACATCTAAATCGATCACAAGCTTCGACCCCGGATTCCGGACTCCGGACTCCGGATTCCGGATTTCCTTCCCCCCGCTGAGCACCGCGATCTCCAGCGCCGTCAGCGCCCGCCGCGCATCGCCGTCGGACATCGTCGCCCAGTGCGCGACCGCCTCGTCGGTGATGTCGATGTCGAGCTTGCCGTAGCCGCGCTCGGCATCGGCCAGCGCCCGGCGGATCAGGCCCTCGACCTGCCGCTCGTCGAGCGGTTGGAACTGGAAGACCTGCGACCGGCTGATCAGCGCGCTGTTGACCGAGAAGAACGGGTTCTCAGTGGTGGCGCCGATGAGCGTGACCGTGCCGCGCTCCACGTCGCGCAGCAGCACGTCCTGTTGGGCGCGGTTGAAGCGGTGGATCTCGTCGAGGAACAGGATCGTCTTCCGCTCCGTGGCCGTCAGGCGGTCGGTCGCCTGCTCGAGGATGCGCCGGACTTCTTTGACGCCGATCGTCGTCGCGTTGGCGCGCTCGAAGTAGCGGTTGGTGTGGCGGGCGATCACGTCGGCGAGGGTGGTTTTGCCCGTGCCGGGTGGGCCGAAGAAGATGACCGACGTCATCCGGTCGGCCTCGAGCATGCGTCGCAGCAGCTTGCCGGGCCCGAGGAAGTGCGCCTGGCCGACGAACTCGTCGAGGCTGCGCGGGCGCATCGCCGCTGCCAGCGGGCGCGCCGCGTTGAGCATCTTCTCCCGTCGCTCGGCAAACAGGTCGGGCATGATGTTCGGATTATATCAGGGTTTGCCCGCCCTGCGCCCTCACCGCCGATCGAGGAACAGCGCCTTGGCCTCGGCGACGGTCTGGTCGTGGTGGACGAGCTTCGCTTTCATGCGGTGGCGGGTGCCGCGGCTGTCGACGAGGTGCGCTTCGACCGTGTACCGAACCCCCGCCGGCGCGAGCATCAGGTAGCGCACCGAGAGCTTGGCGGTGACCGCGGCGTGGTCGTGGGCGAACAGGCACTGGGTCATGGCGCTGTCGAGCAACGCCGCGATGACCCCGCCGTGCAGCTGCCCTTCGTACCCGGCCATCCAGGGCTCGGCCTGGAACACGCCCACCACCGCGCCCCCGCCCGCCGCCTCGCACACCAGGCCCAGGCCGCGGTCGTTGTCACCGCCGCACACCACGCAGCGCGCGTGCGCCTGTTGCCGGCGCAAGCCAAGCGTGTACTGCGCGTCCGGCTCGGCCGGCCCGTCACGATCGGCAGTGGTGGTGGTCATGGTCGTGGCCGCCGCAAGGGTTGGGCGCGCTGGCGTCGGGGTTGGCGAGGTAAACTTCAATCACGTCTTCGGGCTTCTCACCGCCGAGGCCCATCGTCACGGCGATGCCCAACTCGGCCAAACGCTGCTGCGCCGACGCGCCGATCCCCCCGGCCAACACACGCTGCACCGCCAACGACGCCAACCACCGCGGCATGCTCTCGCAGCCGCTGGCCTGCCGGCCGAGCACGCGCCGCTGGCTCGCCTTGCCCTCGGCCAAATCCAACTCACACAGCATCACCCCGTCGCACTTGCCGAAGTGGGCACAGAAAAGCTCGTCACGCACCGGTACCGCCACACGCATCGCGTTCACCTCCAACTTTCAACTGAACACTATACGCCCGCCGGCGGGGTGGCGTTCAAATGTATTTCAGGCCCGCTGCGACCGGTTCTCAATCCACCGTGTCCTGCGGTTGCGCCGTGTCCGGCTCGGTCGGCGTGCCGTGGGGCGGCGGGTCGGTCGGGTCGGCATCGAACAGGTGGTCCAGCTCGTGGGCGCAGGTCGACTCGAACCGCCGGTCGGCCTGCTCGCTGATCACCACGCGGTCGCGACCGGCTTCCTTCGCCTCGAGCAGCGCCGCGTCGGCCAACGCCAACACCTCCGCGAACGAATCCACCTGCGAGCAGTACGCGATGCCGAAGCTCACGGTGAAGTGCGGGTGGTTGCCCGCCCGCACCGCCTCGGCCAGCCGCTCACGCACGCGCCCGAGCACCGTCGCCGCGTTCTCCGCCGTCGATTCCGGCAGCAGCACCACGAACTCCTCGCCGCCCCATCGGCCGACGATGTCGGTCGGGCGCAGCGACTCGCGCAACACCCGGCTGAACATCCGCAGCGCCCGGTCGCCGGTCTCGTGGCCGTGTGCGTCGTTGAGCTCCTTGAAACGGTCGAGGTCGCCGTAAGCCACCGCGTAACCCCGGTCGCCGTCGCGCAGCGACTGGATGTGCCGCTCGAGCGACCGGCGGTTGAGCAAGCCGGTCAGCGGGTCGGTCGACGCCTGGCTGCGCGTGCGCTCGTAGGCACGCAACAGGCCGATGCGCTCGCTGAGCTTCGACGCGATCATCGTCAACTGCTCGACGCGCAACTCGTCGAGCGGTTGGCCGTCGGGGCCCGTCGCGTGCAGCACGCCCACCGCTCGGCCCATGGTGTTGATCGGCACGCACGTCGCCGAGCACTCGCCCTCCGGCCGGCTGCGCAGGTACGGGCAGGCGCTGAAGCACGTCGACGATTCGAAGCTGACCTCGTGGCCGGCGCGCACCGCGGGGCAGTCGTGCGGCGTCTTCACCGCGCACACCGGGCCGTCGGCCTTCAGGTCGGTCGTCGTCGCCAAACGCATGTGCGCCTGGCTCGAATCGGCCAGCAAAACGTCGACCCGCCCGTCGACCCCGAGCTCGCCGATCGCCTCGGTCATCATCTGCAACGCGATCGCCTCGGTGCGTGTCATCGACAGCGACGCGTTGACGCGGTTCTCGAACGCACGCGCCCGGTTCTGGCGATCCGTCTCCGCGTGCGACAGCTCGATGGCGTGCTGCTGCCGCGAGATCGCGATGATGTTGTAAAGCGCCAGCGCCAGCCCCACGCCCAGCGCCGTGGTCGTCAGCACGATCGCGCGGGCCGTCTCTCGTGCATCGGCACGGTTCGCTTTGGCCCCGAGCGTGATCGGCTCGTGGTAGTGCTCTTCCAGCAGGTCGACGCGGTTGCGGGCCTGCGTGAACAGGTCGCGCGTGGCCAGCACGACCTGGTCGACCTGCGCCGGGTCGGCGCCGTCTTCGATCCGTGCCGCGGCGCGCGTCGCCTGCACCCGCCACCGCTCGAACAGGCCGGTGAACTGCTCGCGCACCGGTTGCTCGCCCGGCGCCGCCCGCACCAGGTCGGTGAACACCCGGTAACGCTCGCGGACCTGCCGGCGATTAAGGCGGTGTTCCGCGATCAGCTGCGCGCGGGTCGCGGTGTCGTCGGCCTGCGCCGCCTGTTCGAGGAACCACTGGGCCTGGTAGAAGTCGCGGTCGAGGTTCAGCAGCTTCAGCGTGCCCGGCACCTGGTTGTGCGTGTACTGTCGGATCTCTCGGTTCAAGCGGGTCAGCGTCAGAAAACTCTCGGCGCTGAGGCCGATCAATACCGACAGGCACGCCAATCCGATAACCGACACCACCAGGCGTGAGTTCCGCGGTTTTGATCGGAGTTTGGACATGCCCCCATGTTCCCTCAAACACGCTTGTTTGCGTGGTCGATACGTACGACCCTGATACGGTTATGATCGGGCCGATCCCGCGCACGGTTAATGGGGCGCGCGTGTATAAATATCGCACAAGTCACGGATTAATCGCGCGGCGTAACGCGGGAGACTTGATCGGTTTTGATGCGCGTTCTACGGTTTATCAGACCCTGCCCCATACCCGAAAGGTATCACCATGGCCCGACTGATCCGCCACGAGGCGACCGGCCCGATCGAAGTGCCCCCGCAGGACAAGAGCGTGTGGATCTGCGCGTGCGGTTTGTCGAAAAACCAGCCGTTCTGCGACGGGGCGCACAAGGCCTGCCGCCAGCAGGAAACCGAGGGTAAGCTGTATCGTTACGACGGCGAGACGGCCGTGGAAATAGGCGAGTGAACATGACCCAACACCGGGGTTATTTGACGGGATTGCTGCTCACCGCGGCGCTCGCGGGCGTCGGGTGCAAGCGGTCGGAACCGGTTGCGCCCAAGCCGCCTGCGCCCAAACCGGCCGCGCCGCCGGTCGTGGTGGCACCGAGCGCTAAGCCGCAAGCGGCGGCACCCGAGGCGGACGCGTACGCGTGGGTCGAACGGTACCACCCGTCGCAAAGCATCGCCCTGCGCATCGCGCCCCCGGAAGGTTTCGCGCGGGTCGACGTCGAACCCGGCACGTTTGCGCACTGGTTGCGATACCTGCCGCTCAAGCCCGGCCGGCCCGACGTGCGCTTGTTCAACGGCGAGCCCAAGGCCAACCAGACCGCGCACCACGCGGTGATCGACATCGACGTCGGCGAGCGCGACCTGCAACAGTGCGCCGACGCGGTCATGCGGTTGCGCGCCGAATACCTGTTCACACACGGCCACGCCGACCGCATCGCGTTCAACTACACCAGCGGCGACCGCGCGGCTTACACCGAGTGGGCCGAGGGCATGCGGCCGAGCGTGTCGGGCAACCGCGTGACGTGGTCGCGCAGCGCCGGGGTCGATCGCTCGTACCGGGGTTTCCGTCGGTACCTGCGCAACGTGTTTATCTACGCGGGCACCGCGTCTTTGTCGAAAGAGTTGCCGAAGCTCGGCGACCCGGCGCGGCTGCGCGCCGGCGACGTGATCGTGCAGGGCGGCTACCCGGGGCACGCGGTCATCGTCGTCGACGCGGCGGTCGATGCGCGAACCGGCCGGCGGGTGTACCTGTTGGCGCAGAGCTACATGCCCGCGCAAGACATGCACGTGCTGGTCAACCCGAGCGATCCGGCGTTAAGCCCGTGGTACACGGCCGAGCCGGGCCGGCCGATCGTCACGCCCGAGTGGCGGTTCAACGCTTCGCACCTGCGGCGTTTCCCGCCGCCTCGGTGAGCACGCGTTCGAGGTCGTCGACGTGGCGATCCATGCCGAGGCGTTGGTCGAGTTGCGCATCGTGGGCGGCCGCGGCGCAGCGCCGGCGTTCGCTTGGGTCGGCCAGGTCGATCATCGCCTGCGCGAGCTCGTCGATGCGCCGCGGCGAGCGGATGACCCGCCCGGCGGGTTGGCGGGCGTAGGTGATGGGGTTGTTCATCGGCGAGCTGAGCGGGCTGGGCAGGGCGTTGCCGTCGGCAGGGTCGGCGACCCACTGGCTGGCGCCGTTGTAGGCGGTGCTGATCGCGGGCACGCCGTGCAACAGCGACTCGATGACGACCTTGCTCGACGGGTCGTACCAGCTTGGCAGCACGGTCACGTCGCTGGCGGCGTAGAGCGTGTCGAGCTGCCGGGTGGGGCCGACCCACCGCACGTGGTCGCTCAGCCCGAGCTGCGCGGCGCGGTCGATGGTGCCTTGCGGCAGGCACCCGGCGACGACGAGCTTGGCACGCGGCTGCACCTGCACGACCGTGGGCAGCGCATCGATCAGCGAACCCAAACCCTTCAAGCCCGGGTTCATCGCCGCGAACAGGTACACGATGTCGTCGTCGTCGAGCTGCCAGGTGTTGCGCACCTTTTGGCGAAGCTCGGCGCGCTCGCCGGGGCCGAGGCGTTCGACCGCCGCGGCGTTGGGTATGAAGTCCAAACGCTTCGGCGGGATGGTGTAATGATGAAACAGCTGGTCGCCGACGTACCGGCTGATCGCCACGATGCGCTGCACACGCGGGTGGTTGAGCGACCGGCGTTCGGTGTACAGCAGCGCCAGTTGTTTCGGGCTGAGCGCGATGCCGAGC
This sequence comes from Phycisphaeraceae bacterium, assembly GCA_028282805.1. Taxonomy (GTDB): domain Bacteria; phylum Planctomycetota; class Phycisphaerae; order Phycisphaerales; family Zrk34; genus JANQHD01. Next base: position 21,672 of record JANQHD010000056.1, read on the forward strand.
TGCTTGAGCGCCCGGCGGGTTGCGCCGCGCCGCCGGGCGACGTTGCGCGCGAGCGTTTCGCGCACGGTGCCGCTGCGCGGTTGCAGCACGTGGGCGGGCACGGCGAGCGTGACCGACAGGCTGACGTCGTAGTCGTCGAGCTGTTTCTCCGCCCACCGCGCGAAGCGCAGCAGGCCGAGCGCCGACTTGGTGCGCAGCCCGTCGGAACTGACGATGCGCCCGCCCGGCAGGTCGACGGTGGTGGGGTGTTTGCTGGTCAGCACGGTCACGTCGTGGCCGCGTTCGATCAGCCGGCGCGCGATCTGGTCGGTCGAGCGCTCGTTGCCGCCCGCGGCCGGGTTGAACCGCTCGATGACCAGGGCGATCTTCATGCGTCGACCACCTTGGCGCGGCGTGAATCGAGCAGCTGCCCGGCGGCGGTGACGACGGCTTGCGTTTCGATGCCGGTCATCGGGTAATCGGGCGCGTCGGCCGAGCGGATGATCGTCTCGTTGGGCGCGTCGAGTTGCGTCCACGCGGGGTCGGTCGGCCCGAACAGGCTGATCGTCGGCGCGCCGACCGCCACGGCCACGTGCCGCGCGCCGGTGTCGTTGGTGATGACCAGGTCGCACCGCCGGGCGATCGCCTTGAGCAGGTGCAGGTCGCTGTCGTGGTCGAGCAGCTTGACGAGCCTGTGCGAGGTCAACGCCTGCACCGCGTCGAGCAGCGGGCGTTCGGCGGGCGAGCCGTTGAGCAGCACCACCGCGCCGCGCGATTCGATCAGGTGGTCGGCCAGCGCGGCGTAGCGTTCGGCGGGCCAGTTCTTCGCACCGCCCTTGGTCGCCGCGCCGGGGTTGAGCATGACCACGGGTCTGGCGCCGCCGCTGACTTGGTCGATGATGTGCTGCGCCCTTTCGTCGTCTTCGGGGCGTGTGAACAGCTGCATCGTGCGGTCGGTGGTGTGTGCGCCCAACGGCTTGAGCAGTTCGAGGTAGTAATCGATCGCGGGCGTGGGCAGGTATCGGCCGGCTTCGCGCGGCGGCAGCAGCTTGTCGGTCAGCAGCCAGCCGCGCCCGTCGCGCACGTAGCCGATGCGCCGCTTGATCTTTGCCAGGCGCACCGTTAGCGCACTGCGAAAGCTGTTGGTCAGCAGCAGGGCGACATCGTGTACGCCGGCGCGCAGGCGCTTGGCGGTGGCAAGCACGCCTTTGCCGGTGGTGGTTTCGATCGCGTCGAGCCAGGGCGTTTGTTCAATGATCGGCGCGGCGTACGCCTTGCACGCGGCCGTGAGGTGTACGCCGGGCAGCGCCGCGCGTAACGCGCGCAGCGTCGGCGTGGCCATCACGACATCGCCCACCCAGTTGGGCATCACGATCAAAACGCGTTGGGGCTCGGGTGCGTTGGCCAAATCCATCAACCGATTGTATCAGCGTTGCCCGTGCAACAGCAGGCAGGTGATCACCACGAGCTGGAAGAACACCGCGCCCAATAGCCAGTTGCCTGTCGCGCCCACGCCGATGACGCCGATCATCGCACAGAACAACGCCAGCGGTTGGGCCAGCGCCATGCCGATCACGCGGAACATCGACCAGTCGGCGTGGTCGAGCTGGTTGCCCTTGAGCTGGCGCAGTATCTGTTGCAGCAGGCGGTCGGTCGGCGACGGTTGATCTTCGCTCGGCGCCTCGGCCTCACGCGGCTCGTCGGCCGGCTGCGCCGCGGCCGGCGGTTCGCTCGGCGCTACCGTTTTGGGCTTGCGCGCCCGCTTCGCGACGGCCGGCGGGGTCGGCGCCTGCGGCTTGGGGATGTTCACCTGCGTGACCGGCAGGGGCGTTTTGATCCCCGTGCTCTGGTTGAGTTCCGCCGCCTCGGCCTGCTCCTCGGTGACCGGTTGGATGCTCCACGGCTTGAACGGCCGGCTGGTGTTGTGCACGGTCGGCTGCGAGCTGCTGGTGGTGGTTTCGAGCTTCTGCACGGCGGGGTACGTCGGCCCGGCGTTGGGGTTGAGCGGCTCTTCCTTGACCGCTTGCGTCTTGACGACCACCGGCTCGGCGTCGGGGGCGGCCTCGACCTCCGGCTTGAGGTGTTGGGCGATGATCCGCGCCGCCTCGACGAGGGTTTCGGCCGTGTACTCCGGCTCGACCGACGACTCGCCGTCGTCTTCGCCGATCAATACCGTTCGCACGCCCGCCGCCTGGCCCGCCTCGACGTCGCGCGCCGCGTCGCCGACCATCCAGCACAGCGACAAATCGAGTTTCATGTCCTTCGCCGCCTGAAGCAGCATGCCCGGCTTGGGCTTGCGCCACGGGTGGTCCTGGTCGTACTTGTCGATCGGCGCGTCGGGCAGGTACGGGCAGTAGTAAAAACGGTCGATCGATGCGCCGTTGGCGTGTTGTTCGACGAGGTTGGCGAGTTTGGTGTGCACCGCTTCGACGTCGGCCTCGGTGAACATGCCGCGCGCCACGCCCGACTGGTTGGTGACCACGACGATCTTGTACCCCAGCCCGCGCAGCGACGCGATCGCGCTGGCCGCGCCCTTCATCAAACGCACGCCGTTCGGGTCACCGAGGTAGCCGTCTTCATCGATGAGCGTGTTGTCGCGGTCGAAAAAGATCGCGCGTTGCATCGTGGGCCGCTCCTGCTGATAGAACGATCACACGATACCGCACCCGCGCCGCCTTGACCAAATCCCGCCGGCGATCGGGCCTACCGGTTCGTGATCACGGTCACCCCCGGCCGGTCCCGCTTCAGCGCCGCGATGCCCTCGGGCGTGACCGACGTGCCCGTCAGGTGCAGCTCCTGCAAGCCGCGCAGCTTGGCCACCGCGACCAGCAGATCGTCGTGCACCGCCCGGCCCGACAGAGACACCCGCTCGACCTCCACCAGCAGCGTGTCCGGCACAAAGCGGTAATGCGTCGGCGTGTGGTACAGCAACAGCCCCCCGTGCGCACGCAACTCGCCCACCGCGCGCCAGTGGTCGACCACCGGCATCGCCAGCGTCGCGCCGACCATCACCGCCGCGCAGAACGGCGCCAGCACGGGGAACAACCACCCGTACCGCTTCTCGCGCTCGCGGGTACGGTGACGCAGCACCAACATGCGCAACCACAGCCTTCGCATACCCACATGATAGGCCGATGATCCGCCGGTTGAACAGTTATTTCTTGCCCTTGCCCCGCCCTGCCTGCGCCTTGATCGCCTCGAGTTGCGCCTTGAGCGCCTCGCGGCGGTGGCCCAGCGTCTCGTCGGCTTGCTCGAGCCGATCGCGCCAAAGCTCGAGGTTCTCCACCGCCTGGCGCACCAGCTCTTCGCCCGCCTCGCGCTGCTCGGCGACCCGAGCGCGTGCATCGCCGACAAACTCCGCCAGCTCCGCCTCGTGCGCTTCGAGTTGGTCGGCGTGCTCACCGAGCTTCTGCCCCAGCGCGTCGAGCTGCGCCTTGCGCTCGGCCAACTCCTCGGCCAGCGCGTCGAGCTCGGCCTGCTTGGCATCCAACTCACCCGAACGCTCGGCCGCCCGGGCTTCGGCCTGCTGCGATTCGGCTAAGCTCGCCTTCGCCTCGGCCAACGCCGCCTTGGCCTCGTCAGACTTCGCCGCCGCGTCGGCTTCGCGCTTCTCGATCTCGGCCAGCTGCGCCGCGATGGTCGCGCTCTGCTCGTCGAGCTGCTGTTGCTTGGCCGCCAGTTCCGCCGCCTGCGCGTTCAGCTCTTCGCTGCGCTGGTGCGAGGCGGCGATCTGTTTTTCCAGGTCCGACGCCAAATGCTCGAACTCGCGCTGGCGGTTGTCCAGCGACTCCGTGCGCTCATCGAGCTCCGGCCCGCGCCGCTCGATCTCCGCCTGCTGCTTGTCCAGGTCCGACTGCCGGCGGTCGACCTTCTGTTCGCGGTCTTCTAAGTCGGCCTGCCGGGCGTTCAGCTGCTCTTCGATCTCGTCGAGCGTGCCCTCGCGGTTGTCGAGGTTCGCCTCGCGACCGCGCAGGTCCGAAGCCCGGCGGTCGAGCTCCTCTTCCCGCTCACGCAACTGCTTGGCCTGTTCCGCCTTGTTCTTGCGCGACGCCGCGTCCGTCGCCGGCGGTTCATCGGGCACGTCCTTGCCCGCCAGCGCGCCGCCGAGTTGTTCGACGTAGCGCTTCTGCGTCGGTGTCAAATCCGTCGGCGCTTCGATCAACACGTTGACCAGCAGGTCGCCCGACTTCCCGTTCTCGTCACACAGCCCCTTGCCCGTGATGCGCAACGGTTCGCCGCCGCTCGTCCCGGCCGGCACGTCGATCATGATCGGCCCCGACAGCGTCAGTACCTCGACCGTGTCCCCCAGCACCGCTTGGTCAAAGCGCAGCTTTGCCTGCGCGATCAGGTCCAAGCCGTCTCGAAGCAACCGCCCGTGCGGTTCGATCACCAGCGTGAGGACCAGGTCGCCCGGCTTGCCCTTGCGGTCCCCGGCGGGGTGGCCCTTGCCCGGCACGCGCAGCTGCGCGCCGGCCTCCACGGCACGCGGCACGGTCACGTCGATCTTCTCTTCCTTGCCGTCCGCGTCGCGCAGGTGAAGCGACACCACGCCGCCCAACGCCGCGGTCTCGAACGGGATCTGAACGCTGTGGTGCAGGTCCTGCCCGTCGACTGGCCGGGTCCCGGTGCGCGACTTACGCCCGCGTTTGTGCTTGAACGCCCCGAACACCCGGTCGAGGATGTCCGCGTCGTCCATGCTCGCGTCGTGCAGGTCGCCGAAACCCGGTTCCGCCGGGCGTTTGCCGTTGGCCCCGTCGTTGTCGTACGCGCTGCGCCGCTCCGGGTCGGTCAACACCTCGTACGCTTCTTGCAGCTCGGCGAAACGGCCCGTCGCCTCTTCGTCGTCGTTGACGTCGGGGTGGATCGCCTTGGCCAGCTTGCGGTACGCCTTCTTGATCTCGGTCGTGTTGGCGGTCCGGCTGACGCCCAGTATGTCGTAATAATCGCGGGGCATAGACCCACCGTCGCACAGAACAAAATACCCAACCTACATCATATCAGCATCGTCCCCTCGGGCCTGCACCATTAGCCCCCGTGGCCTATCATGGGCCCGGTCCCGCTCATGAACGCCACCGCCGCCGCCATCTTGAACTTCCTCGTCCAGCCCCTCGACGTCGCCCGGCGGTACACCCCACGCAAGGCGCGGGCCGACGCACTGGCCGGGCTCACCGTCGCCGTCGTCGCCGTGCCCCAGGCCATGGCCTACGCGCTCGTCGCCGGCGTCGCGCCGATCTACGGCCTGATCACACTCGTCGTCCAATCCCTACTCGGCGCACTGTTCAACGCCAACCCCTACCTCAGCGTCGGCCCGATCAACACCCAGTCCCTGCTCGTCGCCGCCACCGTCACCCGCCTGGTCACCACCACCGACCCCGGCGGCGCCGAACCCGAAGCGCTCTACCTGCAACTCGTCGTCGCGCTCACGCTCATCAAGGGCGCCATGCAGGTCGGCTTCGCGCTGCTCCGCCTCGGCGGCCTGGTCAAGTACGTCAGCCAGTCCGTCATCGTCGGCTTCACCGCCGGCGCGGGCGTGCTCATCGCCGCCGGCCAACTTCACAACTTCATCGGCGTCGAGGCCCGCCGCGCCGACGGCGACTGGCCCGGCCTGATCGGCATCGCCCAACGGCTTTGGCCGAACGCCGCCGAGTTCAGCGCGATCTCTCTGGCGGTCGGTTGCGGCGCGCTGCTGATCGTCATCGGCTCGCGCGCCGTGTCGCGCCTTTTGCCCGGCGCGCTGCTCGCGGTGGTCGCCGGCGGGCTGGCGGTGTGGGCCGGGGGCTGGTCGAGCGCCGACTTGTCGCTCATCCAGCCGCTGCCGCAACGCAGCGAACTCGTACACCTGTTGTCACTGCCCGCGTTCTCGCTCGGCCAACTCGAATCGCTGCTGCCGGGGGCGCTGGCGCTGGCGATGCTGGGGCTGATGGAAGCCTACGCCATCGGTGCCTCGATCGCCGCCCGCACCGGTCAGCACATCGGGCCCAACCGCGAGCTGGCCAGCCAGGGCCTGGTCAACCTCGTCAGCGCGTTCTTTTCGTGCATGCCCGGCTCGGGCAGCTTCTCACGCTCGGCGCTGAACTACCACGCCGGCGCAAAAACGCTCTACTCGGGCGTGTTCAACGCGGCGTTCGTGCTGCTGATCGTGCTGCTGTTTGCGCCGGCGGCGCGTTACGTGCCCATGGCCGCGCTCGCCGCGGTGCTCTTCGTGATCGCCTACCAGCTGATCGACTTCCGGTTCATCGGCCGGGCGTGGCGGACCAGCCGGGCCGACGCGGCGGTGTGCTTCGTCACGTTCGCCGCCACGCTCGCCACGCCGTTGGAGTACGCGATCTTCATCGGCGTGGCGCTCAACATCGCCATCTACCTGCGTAACTCGAGCCGTTTGCACGTCAACGAACTTGTGCAGAGCCACGGCGGGCCGTTCACCGAGCGCCCCGTGACCGACCGCAAGGGCCGGCGGGCGATCGTGTTCCTTTCGCTCGAGGGCGACCTGTTTTTCGGCGTGGCCGACGAGTTGCGCGACGCGCTCGGCCGGGCCGCCAGCAGTGGCGTGCGCGTCGTCATTTTAAGGCTCAAACGCACCCACTCCGTCGACGCCACCGTGCTCAGCGTGCTCGAACGCTTCACGCAGGTCATGCGCGAACGCCAGGGCCACGTGTTGCTCTGCGGCGTGCGGCCGGGGCTCAGCGACACCATGCGCCGGTTCGGCCTGACCACGCGGATCGGCGAAGAGAACCTGTTCGAAGTGCGCGACGGCGTGTTCGCCAGCGCCAAGGCCGCCGTCCGTCGGGCGCACGAGCTGGTCGGCGAAACGATCGACCCCGATGCCGCTAAGCCGCGAAGCGGCGCATGGTCTTACCAGATATGATCACTACCGTTTAGCCGCGACCCGAAGGGGAGCGCTTGCTTGAAAGAGTTTCATGGCAACGAAAACCACCACGAGAAACACCGCCCCGGACCCGGAACTCAAAAAACGCGCCGGCCGCATCTACCGCAAGCTCGCGAAGACCTACCCCGAGGCGAAGTGCGCGCTCAACCACCGCAACCCCTACGAGCTGATCGTGGCGACGATCCTTTCGGCCCAGTGCACCGACGAGCGCGTGAACATGACCACGCCCGCGCTGTTTAAAAAGTACCCCACGCCCGCCAAGCTCGCCGCGGCGAAACAGCCAGACGTCGAAAAGATCGTCAAGTCGTGTGGCTTCTACCGCAACAAGGCCAAGTCGATCCGCGGGGCGGCGCAGGGCATCGTGAACGACCACAACGGCGAGGTGCCCGACACGATGGAAGCGCTGCTGAAGCTGCCGGGCGTGGCGCGCAAGACCGCCAACGTCGTGCTCGGCAACGCGTTCGACATCAACGAGGGCGTCGTCGTCGACACCCACGTCAAACGCCTGTCCAACCGCATGGGGCTCACCACGAACACCACGCCCGACAAGATTGAGCAAGACCTGATGCCGCTGGTGCCACAGAAGAACTGGACGATGCTCAGCCACCTGCTGATCTGGCACGGCCGGCGCACGTGCCCGGCCCGCAAGCCCGATTGCGAGAACTGCCCCGTCGCCGACGACTGCCCCCGGGTCGGGGTGTGACGATGACCGCTGGCCATGCCGAGGTCGAATCGCTGCGCCCGACGAAGCGCGACCCGCTGCGCGTGATGGTGCGCGTGGGGGGCAGGGTGGTCGGCACGCTGCCGCGCGACGCGGTCGAGCGGCTCGGCATCGCGATCGGCACGCCGTGGTCCGACGAACTGGCGGGCGCGCTGGCGCAAGCGGTGTCGGCGGACAAGGCCAGGCGTTATGCGCTCAATGCGCTCGGCCGGCGCATGCTCAGCTGCGGCGAGTTGGCCGAGCGCATGCGGAGGCGTGCGTACGAACCGGCCGTGGTCGAAAGTGTGATCGGGCAACTGGTCGAGCGCGGCGTGTTGGACGACGAGGCGTACGGCCGCGCGGTGATCCGCGCCGAGCGCGAGCGCAAACCGGCGGGGGGGCGGCTGTTGCGTCACAAACTATTTCAGAAGAAGCTGCCGCGCGAACTGGTGGACCGCCTGATCGCCGAAGCGGAAGCCGACCACGATGCGCCGGCGGCGCTGCGCGCGTTGCTCGAACGGCGGTTGCAGACCACGGCCATGCAGAAGCTCGAACCCGCGGTGCGCCGGCGGAGATTATGGGGCCTTGCGGCGCGGCGCGGTTTTAACCCCGACGACATCCGCGCAGCGATGTCCGATATTGTTGCGCTCGACGAACCGAACGACAAATCATTCGAATAAGCTAATGAATATCGGCTATCGCGCGTGTATACTTGAGCCAGAGGGATTTTATGAGACGCAAGATCTTCTGGCTGTTTGTGATGACCACCATCGCGTTCTGGATCTGAACGCACCGCTTGTCGCTCGCCTTTGACCCGTCCGATCAGGGAGTTGCACGGGTGCCACGCTTCGCTTTAATCATTGTCGGTCTCTGCCTCGCGGTGTCGCTGTACGGCTGTCGCACCGAATCCGTCGAGATGGAAACCCACGCGGGCCAGCCGGTCAACCAGCAGCACGATTTCGACGAAGTGAAGAAACGGGCCAAGCAACTCAAGGTCGGCATGCGCAGCGTCGACGTGCTCATCCTGCTGGGCTCGCCGGCGAAGAAAGAAACCAACGCGTGGGTGTACCTGCCGTCGCGCACGGGCGCGATCATTCCGGCCGAGGCGTTGCAGGTGAACTTCGAGCGTGGCCGGTACGTCTCGCACGTGTACCAGCCCATCGTCGGGGCCGAACGCATCATCTTCGATTGATCAGGGCACTTCGCTGTAGGGGCCCATGGGGTCGTGCACCAGCTTGCAGCCGCGCGGCGGCTTGCCGTGCTCGTCGAACAGCGTCAGCTCGTTGCCACCGTTTTCGTTCAACCAGGGCTCGGGCAGGTAGTAGCGCTTCTGCGGCGGCACCTTCTTGCCCGTGGCGGTCGCGACCCAGTAGCGCCCGAGGTTGTGGCCGTTGAGGTAGAGCTGGCCCTTGGTCACGCCCGCCAACTCGACGAACAGCGGCTGCGAGGTGTCGGCCTCGCCGAACGTGGTGCGGAACCAGCACGGCCTGCCGCCGGCGTGCTTGGTCGGCAGCGGTGTGAAGTTGTCGTCGTCGGGCATCTGCCAGCGGGCGAAGCGCCACTCGGCCTTGTCGCTGATCGGCTCGCCCTCGTAGGCGTCGACGGCCTTGGCGGGCGCAAAGCCTTCGGGCACGTCGCCGTGCATCGCGAAGGTGATCGTGTTGTTGCCGGCCTTGAGCTGCTCGTCGGGTTGCAGCACGAAGCGCGTGAGCATGCCGTGCGCGCCGTCGATGCCGATGGGCTGGTCGTTGACGAACAGCATGCTGGGCGGGCGCTGGCCGGCGATGCTCAACACGATCGGTGTCTTCCGGCGGTGGTTGAGCTTGTACGTGAACCAGGTGCGCGGCGTGCGGTCGCCGAAGCGGCGGTGGTCGACGTAGCCGCTGAGCACGAACGGGTCGGCGGCGGGCTTGACCTCGATGGCCGGCTTGCCCAGCGCGATCTTTTTTACGTGCAGCAGGTGCCCGAAGACGCCCTTGCGTTCGCCGAGCGCCGGGCCGTAGTTGAACCGCCCGAGGTTGTCGCTGAGCACGACCAGCTGGCTCTCGCCGGCGGGCAGGGCCAGGTCGAACGGCTTGAAGGTCGCGCCCACGCCGGTGCCGACGATGCCCTGGTGTTTGCCGTTGAGGTACAGGTGCAGTCGGTCGTTGGCCTCGGGCGCGAGCAGGTTGATCTTGTCGGCGCGGGGTTGCTTGAGCTTGAGCGCGTACCAGCCGTAGCCGAAGTCGACGCCGCAGTCTTCGTGGGAGCGTGGGCCGTCGATGCCCGCGAAGCGCGGGGCCGAGCCGTCGGCGTAGTCGTCGATGCGCGCCACCCGCCACGGCTTGAGCTTCGGCGCGGTCGGCTTGACGGCGGGTTTGAACCGGCGTGTGGTCACCTCGCCATCGGGCGACACGACGGTGCACGACGCGGCCGCGCCGCGAACCGGCTCGTCGTTGTCGTCGAACCCGCCGACGCCCACGAACAGCCGGCCGTCGTCGTGCAGGTAGGCTTGGTCGATCTGCTTGTCGGACGCGATGACCACGGTCAACCCCTGGTGGTGGGTCACGAGCGGCTTGGCGCTAGCGGGCACGGTCGTCTGCAGCACCGCGCCGTCGACCGAGAGCAGGGCGTCGGTGCCGGCCGGGCCGAACAGCACGAGCATCTTGCGCGCCACGAACGCCCACGGCCGCAGGTTGGTCAGGTCCAGCGTCGCCGCGCCGTCGAGGTTGGCGTCGAGCACGACCCACGCGGCGGCGTCGGCGCCGAAGTGCACGGGCAGCGACCGGCCCTCGGGCGTGAGCACGCGGACGACGCGGTCCTTTTTCGCTTGGGCGCGGGTGAGGAACACGACGCTGCCGAACGCCCCGGTCTGTTGCACGACGCTCACGTCGTGGTCGGCGGGGGCGGCGACGGCGTGGTGCTCGTCGGGCTTGAGGTTGGCCATCAGCGGCGCGAACCGGTTGAGGAACACGCCGATGCGTTTAACGGCGTTGTACTTGGCGCCGCGCCCGCCGGCCTCGCGCAGCGGCGCGTCGTAGTCGTAGCTGGTGGTCATGAACCGGTCGGGCGAACCGACGGTGCGCCCGCCGAAGAAGCCGAAGTTCGTGCCGCCGTGGAACATGTAGATGTTGAACTGCGCGCCGGTCGAGCTGACCTCGGCCAGGGTGCGCAGCACGTCTTGCGCGGACTTGCCCGCTTCGTGCGGCGAGCCCCATTCGTCGAACCAGCCGGGCCAAAGCTCGGTCACGAGGCGCGGCGCATCGGGTTGGGCGATGCGCAGCTGGCGGGTGTGGTCGAACAGGTGGCCCCAGCCGTTCCAGCAGTCGATCGTGCCGGGCACGTGCTGCCAGAGGTTGTTGCAGTTGAGGATGGGCACCTTGCAACCGGCCTCGCGCAGGAAACGGTTGAGCTCGCCGAGGTATGCCTCGCCCTGCGCATCGTGGTGACAGAACCACTCGTTCTCGTTTTGCAGCGCGATGATCGGCCCGGGCTTGCGCGCGGTGATTTGCAGGTCGGCGATCTGTTTCATCACCGCGTCGAGGTAACGCGCGGTGGCCTGGAGGAAGTCGGGGTTGGCCTGGCGGTAGCGGATGCCTTCGATGGTCGACAGCCACGCCGGCAGCCCCCCGAAGTCCCACTCGCTGCACACGTAAGGGCCGGGGCGCACGATCGCGTACAGGCCCTCCTTGCCGATCAGCTCGACGAAGTGGCGCAGGTCGGCGTCGCCGTCGAAGACGAACCGGCCGGGCTGGGGTTCGTGCACGTTCCAGAAGACGTAGGTCTCGATGCAGTTGCAGCCGGCCTGCTTGGCGGCGCGGATGCGGCTGCGCCACAGCTGGCGGGGCGTGCGTGTGTAATGGATCGCGGCGGAAACGAGCCAGATGCGACGTGAATCGATGCTGAAACTCTGCGCGTCGTAGGTAATGGGGGGCATGTTGGCGACAGTGTACCCGCGGGTTAACGGAGGTTCCAGAGCGTGCGGAGCGAGTTCGGCGTGGTGCGCAGCAGCTTCTTGCCGGCGCCCATGTCTTTCTCGATCAGCAGGCCGTTGGCGTCGTAACGCGCGACCAGTTCCGCGGCGTTGGGGCTGAGCCGGCTGTGGATCACGTAGCCGTCCAGCGTGGGCGTGACCCGGTCGGTGCGGAAGACCAGCTTCTGCGAGGGGGAGTGGTACCAGTAGTAGCCGTACTCCGCGGGGGTGTCGTTGGGCAGCATCGCGGGCAGCAGCCAGCTCTCGACCTGCGCGAGGTAGCCGGTGTCGAGCCGGTCGAAGCGGTGGGTCTGGGTGCCGACGCCTTCCATGCCCTCGATGGTGACGTGGACGTGGTACTCGGTGGTCGAGCCGGTCTCGAGCGTGCTGATCGGCTGCCTGACGCCGGGCTTGTAGATCGAGGTGCGGATGGACCACGCCTCACCGGCGACGCGGTCGTTGGGGCGGAAGTAGTCGGCGACGGACTTGATCGTGCCGATATCGAGCTCGAGGTGCGTGTGCACGGTGACCTTGAGGCCCGGCTTGGCGTTGAACACACCCGTGCCCTGGTTGACGCGCATCCAGCCGATGTCCTTCTTGTCCTGGACGATGCGGAAGTACTGCTCGCGGATCAGCGCCTTCTGTTCGGCCTGCGGGGTGACGGTCTTCCGCCAGGCTTCGCTGCGCTGGATCGCGGCCTTGCGCAGCTCGGCGAGCTTCTTCTGGTCGGCGATCCGCAGCGTGCCCAGCACCGCTTCGAACGTGGCGAAGATCTGTTTCTCGTGCTCGATGCTGCCGGAGATCTCGAAGATGGCGTACGTCTTGGGGTTGACCAGCACGACCGCGTGGCCGTACGAGCTGGCGCCTTTGCCGGTGCGGCCGCGGAAGTACATCACGATCGCGGGCTTGTCGTCGTAGCGCTTGGCGGCCTGGCCGACCAGGCGGGAATCGGTCGGGCTGTTGAGGATCTGCTGCTTGATCGACTCGGCGACCTCGTTGAGCGTCAGCGCCCGGCTCGACCGCCGCACGTCCACGTTCATCTGAAAGCGTTTCTCGCCGTCGATGATCCGCACGAGGTTTTCGTCGAAGGGCTGTTGCAGCAGCAGTGCGCCGAGCGGTGGTTGCAGCGACACGCCGTACTTCCGCTCCGACCAGCGCGTGGTGTCCAGCGGCAGGGCGTCGGACGGGTCGACCTGGCCCAGCGCCAGCCCGCAACCGCAAACGAGTAAGGCCAAAGCGAAACAGTTGGGCAGTGGTCTCATGCTTATCTTCCCTGCTCAGGGGGTGGGGTCGGGGCCGTCGTGGCGATGCGTGCGCCGGCGACAATCCGCTTGGCCGCGTCCACCGCGACGCCCTGTGTGTTCTTATCGGCAATTATCCCGATGAACAGCAGTCGGCGCTCGTCCACCGCGAAAGCCCACTCATGATAGCGTTTGGGGATGGTTTGCCCCAACGCCAGCTGGCCGACGTACACCGTGCGGCCGCCCATCGCCACGGCCCGCACCGACCCGGCGGGTTGCTCGGTCCCCTCGAGCTTCGACATCTGCCCGGCCATGAACCGCACCATGGCCTGTTCGAGCGTCTGCTCGCCGCCGGCCGTGACCGCGTCGGTCGGCAGCGTGTACAACACCAGCCGGTAAAACCGTTCGCCCGCCACCGGCGCCAGCGTCACCGCGGGTGGGTGGTCGGGGTTCGGCTGGCGCGGCGCGTAAGCTGTCACCTGCTCGGGCACCGGCACGCGCAGCTCGCCCAGCGCCACCTCGCGCCCGTCGAACGCGCGGTAGCGCGTGTCCACCACCGACAAAGCCATCTTGCGGATGCGCGACTTGGCCTCGGGTTGCAGCGGGCCCGGCGCCTTGTTGTAGATCGCCAGGTACGACATGCCGTCCACCGTGGCGACCGCCATCACCTCCGAGAACGTGCGGGCGCGGCCCTCGACCTCCTGCTCGCTCTGCGAGGCGAACAACAGCACCTGCAACGCGCCGCGGTGGTACGACTGGCCCTCCACCGAGCCGCTGATCCAACCCGTCTGCTGGCGCGCGAGGTTGTAAACCTCCAACGGCTGCGCAAACTTCCGCCCCGGGTAGTACAGCACCTGGATCGCGCCACGCACGCCCGTGGTGTCGTGCAACACGTTGAGCCTCTGCGATTGGCTGCTCACCGGCGGCACGCGGTAGTAACCGTCCGGCATCCGCGCGGTAAACACGTCGTACAGCGTCAGCACCGGGTCCACCCGGCGGGCGTGGCTGTAGATCACCGCCACCGCGGTCGACCCGGCCAGCAGGCACAGCATGAGCGCGGCCACGACCACACGCCGGCGGGGTTCCGATTTGATGCGCGATTCCCAGGCCATGCGCCCATGGTAGATCGCGGCCAATCGACCGGCAAAACGTGCACGTCAGCCGTTGATCGCACGCAGGTTTTCGTAGCTGATCGCGGCGCTGCGCAGCGGGTCGCCGCCCACCCAGCCGTCGTCGAGTTCCACGATCAGCCAGCGCGTGCCCCACGACGCGGCTTGCTCGCACACCGGCCCGTAATCGATCACGCCCGCGCCGACCTCCGTCATCGCGTCCGCGGCGGGCGCGCGGAAGTCCTTGACGTGAACCAACGGCAGGCGGCCACCCAGCTGCGACGCGAACCCGGTCGGCGACTCGCCCCCAACGTACACCCACCCGAGGTCGAGCTCGAAGTGCACCAGCTCGGCGTCGGCGTGGGCGATCAACAGGTCGATACCCCGGCTGCCGTCGTCGAGCGGTTCGAACTCGAAGTCGTGGTTGTGGTAAGCGAGTTGAAGCCCGGCGGCTTTCAGCTGTGCGCCGATGGCGTTCATGCGCGACGCGGCCGCGAGGTAACCGTCGCGCGTGCGCCGTTCGGGCGACAGGTAGGGCGCCGTGACCACGCCGTGGCCCAGCGTGTGCGCGGTGTCGATGGCTTGCGGCAGGCCCGCGTCGTCCAACGCTTCCAACGCCACGTGTGCCCCGGCCGAGCGCAGGCCCAGGTCGTTCAGCAGCTGCGCGGTTTGTTCGAGGTTATCGCCGTGGTCGCCCGCCCACTCGACGCCCTCGTAACCGATGGCCGCCAGCCGGCGCAGCGTGTCGGCGAAGCCTTGCTGAAGCGCATCACGCACGGTGTACAGCTGGATCGCGATGGGCAACGCCATGACGTGTTCCGCCTGTGTGGGTTTACGAACCGGCATGTTACACGAAGCCGGGTGTCGTTTGACCGCCCGTGCGCAGCGGGATACCGTTTGACGCATTGCCCCCGTAGCTCAGTCGGATAGAGCAACGCTTTCCTAAAGCGTAGGTCAGAGGTTCGAATCCTCTCGGGGGTATTGTCGTGAGGCAGGCGGGTTCACACGCGCCGGCGCTGCGCGTCTTCGATGGTGAGCCCGGCACGCTGGGCCATGTCCAGCAACGACCGGCGGTCGCACGCGTCGAGCTTCTTGCCGATCGCGTTGCGGTGGTTCTCGATCGTCTTCGGCGAACGGTGCAGGCGGGCGGCGACCTCCTTGACCGTCAGCCCGTCGGCCAGCAGCGCCAGCACCTCCAGCTCGCGCGGCGAGAGCACGTCCAGCGGGCCCAGGCGCATCACGTTCGACTCAAACACCTCCACCGTCGGCGACTGCACGTGCTGGGCCGAGGGGTCGCCGGTGACGCGGCGCGTGATGTACATGAACACGCCCGACGGCTCGTTGGTTTCCTCGTCGGGCTCGATCTGCTGCACCCACGAGTAGATCTGAAACCCGCGCCAGATCGTGCGCAGCAGGCGCGGCTTGCCGTCGGCGGCGATCTGCCGCATCAGCTCTCGGCGTTCTTCCAGGTAGGCTTGTGTGCTCCACTCCAGCGCCGACCGGCCGATCAGGTCTTCCGGTCGCGCGTCGTTGCCGGCGAGGATGACCGCGGCCTGTTGGTTGCAGTAGAGCACGACGCCGTCGCCGTTGACGATGGTCACGCCGGTGGTCGGCTCGGCGGTCAGCGATGTCCACGCCGTCTGCGCCAACAGTGGCGCCATGAGCGACTGATAAGCGGATTCGCTGTGGTTCGAAGGGTTCGTAGCCATGGTCATCAACTGTAAAATACCCGGACAACCATATACAACTTCGTCATAATAGGGGGTTTACCCTATTGCTATTTAATCGGTTCACGTCGATGATTCTTCACCCGTTCAGGTAATAGAAACCGAGCGCAACGGGAATTAAGTTGTACGTACAAAGTTGACCCAACCACGGGCCGGCATGCCTGATTTCGCGACCCCGACCCCCCCGCGCGGCATGTCGGCCCACTCTTTTTATCTGCGGCACGTTCCCAACCACGGGCCGGCAAATCTGACTCCACGAACGACCGTTCATCGCTCGCACGCGCGGCGCTCGCCGCTGACCATGTTGTACACTTCTCTTAAAACGTATTCAAGATAAAACGGCAAAAGTGTTGCGCACATCGAATAATAGCCGCTGTGTTTGAAACACGCAAACCAAATCACGGCCGCCGGGTATTCGGCGACCCATTGCGGGCTTAAGGGGCGTCACTGCATGCATGTACAGACGCCGTTTTTCGATTGTCATCGCTGTTTTAATCGCTTTGGTCGCATCCGATCGGGCCGCCGGCCAAGCCACGACCCGGCCCTACCTCGTCGGCGGCGACCTGTCGGCGCTGACCCACATCGAGCAGCTCGGCGGCGCCTTCCGCGATGCCGATGGCCCGGCCGACCCGTTGGTCATCATGAAACAAGCCGGTTGGAACTGCGCGCGGCTGCGGCTGTTCGTCAACCCCACCAAGCGCGGCTTCGTCGTCAACGACCTGCCCTACACCCTCGCCCTGGCCAAGCGCTGCAAGGCGCAGGGCTACATGATCCTGCTCGACCTGCACTACTCCGACACCTGGGCCGACCCCGGTCACCAGACCAAGCCCAAGCAGTGGGAGAACCTCACCTTCGAACAACTCGAACGGCGTGTCGAACGCTACACCGCCCAGGTGCTCAGCGCGTTTAACCGCAACGGTGTGCGCCCCGACGTCGTGCAACTCGGCAACGAGATCTCAAACGGCATGCTCTGGCCCGAGGGCAAGCTCTTTACGGGTGAGCAGGCGCAGTGGGAACAGCTCGCCCGGTTGCTCAAGGCCGGCGTGCGCGGCGTCGAGCGCGTGGCCAAGCCCGGCAAGCCGCCGCTGATCATGATCCACCTCGCCAACGGCGGTTCGACGCAGCGCACCGCCGCCTTCTTCGACCAGATGCAAGCCCACGGCGTGCGCTACGACATGATCGGCCTCAGCTACTACCCTTGGTGGCACGGCACGCTCGCGCAACTCAAAGACAACCTCAACCACACCGCCAAGCGCTTCGGCAAGCCGATCGTCGTCGTCGAGACCGCCTACACCTGGCAGCCGCACGAGTTCAACCCCGAAAAACACAAAAACCTCGAAGCCACCATGACCTGGCCGCAGACGCCCGAAGGCCAGGCGCAGTTCACGCGCGACGTGGCCGAGGCCGTGCGGCAAACCCCCGACGGCCTGGGCGCGGGCGTGGTATGGTGGCACCCCGAGTCGATCCCCGTCGAGGGCCGCGGCGTGTGGATGCGCGGCCGCGCAGCGCTGTTCGACGACAAGGGCCGCGCGCTGCCCGCGCTGTATGAGTTGAATCACGGGCTTAAAAACTCAACGCCTGCGCCGCGCCAACCCAAGTCCGCCGAGCGCCAGTAGCGCAACGCTCGCCGGTTCGGGCGCCACCGGTTGCGCCGCGGCGACCGACCCGCCGAAGTTCGCACCCAGCGCATCAAGGTCCGCCAGGCCGACCACCCCGTCGTAGTCGAAGTCGCCGTCCTGCCACGTGCCCGCGGTGTTGAAGCTCGCGCCGAGCGCATCGAGGTCGTTGAGCGAAACCACCCCGTCGCCGTTCGCATCGCCCGCCAGCGCCGCCAGCAACCGCACGCGGTCGACCACGGTGTCGCCGTTGCCGTCTTCGTACAGCACGGCGACCGCGTGCCCCGCGCCCAACTGCCAGCCGGTGATCGCCGTCTGGTCGAAGCGCCCCGCGATCCCCTCTTCGCCCCCGGCGGTGAGCACGACGAACGCGTCCCCCGGCGTAAAGGCAAAGCCGTCGAGCGTGGCGATCGCCAGCGCCCCGCCGAGTTGTGCATCGCCCGCGACCTGCAACCGGTCAAACCGATCCGACCCGGCGCCCGCAAACTCGAGCGCGAGCGCGGCGGTGTCGACCTGAACATAATCATCGACCAGCGTGAGCACGCCGGTCGCTTCGTCGGCGTCCGGCTCGCCCGAACTCGGCGAGAAGACGCCGCCGCCGGTCGGCACGTCGTCGGGCCGGCCCGGCGCGACCAGGCCGAGGTTGTACACGTCGCCGATTACCGTGCCCTCGCCGGTCAGCGCACCGCCTTCGAGCACGTCGATCCAGCGGTTGCTCGCGAGCGTGCCTTCCGACAGCAGCACACGCCCGCCTTGCGAGATGCGCACCTCGTTGCGGCCGGTCGCCGTGACGCCCGCGACGACTTCGAGCGTGACCTGGCTCAGGTCGCCGCGCACCTCCAGGCCCAGCGTGGTCAGGTCCGTGTTGACCTCGACACGCTGGTCGAGCGCGAGCGTGCTGTTGATCACCGCCGACCAGTGCGCCCTCGGGGCCGTTCTCTGGTCCCACTTGTTTGCGCTGTTCGTGGCGTCGCCGTTGTAGCCGGTCCAGTTCGCGTATTCGACGGTGTAGCTGTCGGGCTGTTCGACGCCCTCGGCCAGGGCGATCGCCGTCAACTCCGCCGCGAGCTGCGCGTGCTCCGGCGCAAGCAGGTTGAGTTCGTCGTTCTCGTTCGGGTCGGTCGGCAGGTGATACAAACGCATCGTGCCGTTCGCGTACTTGATCAGCTTGTAGTCGTCCTTGACGATCGCCCAGCGCGGGTCCAGGCCGTCGGGGTCGGGCCCGTCGTACTGGTGGTGCTCGAAGATCAAATAATCGCGCTTACGGTCGAAGCCTTGGCCGGTGAGCATCGGCGCCAGTGAGACGCCGTCCATCCCCACCGGCCCGCGCACGCCCGCCAGTTCCAGCGCCGTCGGCATGAAGTCCGCCAGGTCGGTGTAGCGGTCCGAGACGCCCTCGCCGATCACGCCTTGCCAGTACATCACCAGCGGTACGTTGATCCCGCCGTCCCACAGGTCGCGCTTGCCGCCGCGCTTCTCGCCGTTGGCGTCGAAGAACCCGATCGGCGAGCCGTCTTCCGCCGTCGCGCCGTTGTCGGAGGTGAACACGATCAGCGTCTCACCGAGCACGCTGTCGGCCTTGTCGCCGTCGCCGTCGGGGTCGTCGAGCTTGGCCACGATCGCCCCGACCGCCGCGTCGGCTTTGGTGATCATCGCCGCGTAGTTCTTCTGTTTCGTCGACCAAGGCAGGCCCGCGTAGATCCCCTGGCCGCCCGGGAAGTTGTCGATGCTGTCGATGTCGAAGTGCGGGATCGTCGAGTTGAACGACATATAAAACGGCTCGGCGTCGCCCGCGTGCCGCTCGATGAACCCCAGCGCCTTGTCTTCCACCAGATCGTGCGTGTAGTTAACCGTGTCGTCGTCGAAGTTGTTACCGGTCTTCTCCAGCCACAGGCCCAAATCGGTCGCCGGCTGATACCAATACTTCTCGCCCACCTCGTCGACGCCGTCGAAATCCTCGTCCGCCGGTTCTTCCGTGGTCCACAGCGAATCGACCTGGTACGAATGCGCCCGGCCGTGGTGCAGGTAGCCGTAAAACTCGTCGTACCCCTGAAGGTTCGGCAGCGTGTCGACCGTTTGGATCGAAGGGTAGGGCCGCAGCGAGCCGCTGCCGTTGGAACCGCCGAACCCCCACTTGCCGTACATGCCCGTCGTGTAGTTCGCGGTCTTGATCACCTCGGCCAGCAGCACGTCCTGCGCACGGAACCCCGCGCCGAGGTTGCCGTTGCGGTCGAGCGAGGTGTGGCCGTTGTGAAACCCGCTGTACAGCATCGCGCGCGACGGGCCGCACACCGGCGCCGCGTACGCGTTGTTGAACTTCATCCCCCCGGCCGCCAGCGCATCGATGTTCGGCGTCTGGATCAGCGGTTGGCCCT
Organism: Phycisphaeraceae bacterium; assembly: GCA_028282805.1. GTDB lineage: Bacteria > Planctomycetota > Phycisphaerae > Phycisphaerales > Zrk34 > JANQHD01. The sequence continues at coordinate 41,257 of JANQHD010000056.1, forward strand.
GGTAACCCACGCTGCCCCAGCCGAGGTCGTCGAGAAAGATGTGCACGATGTTCGGCCCGCCGGCGCTCGCGCCCCTTGACGTTACCGTCACTAAGCCAACCCCAACTAAAACGGCAACGATAAATGGCGCGCGGATCATCGCGTAACCCCTAAACCCGGGTGGGCTTCACGACGATCGCGAAGCTACAAGCTATGACGTTCAACGACCCCGTGCGTTTCAACGCGCACGCCGAAATAATGTCGCGCCGCCGGCCATCAACAGCGCGACGCTCGCCGGCTCGGGCACCGCGGGCGTTCCGGGGGCGGTGGGTATCGCCTGGTTGAAGGCGGCGCCCAGCGCGTTGAGGTCCACCAAACTCACCACCCCGTCGTAGTTGAAGTCGCCGTCCTGCCACGTGCCCGCTTGGCCGAAGCCCGCGCCCAGCGTGTTCAGGTCCGCCAAGCTCACCACCCCGTCGCCGTTGGCGTCGCCCTTGATCGTCGCGAACAGGCGCACACGGTCGACGATGCCGTCGGGCGCCACGTCGGTGTCTTCGTAGAGCACCGCGATCGCGTTGTCGGTCGTCGTGTCCGGCAGTTCCCACCCGCTGATCGCCGTCTGGTTGAGCACACCCGTGATGCCGCCGGCGCCGCCCGCGGTGAGCACGACGAACTCATCGCCGAGCGCAACCGTAAATCCGCCGTCGGTGGCGATCGACAAGCCGCCGGCCAGTTCGACGTCGCCGGTGACGACGAGGTTGTCGTACTGCGGGTCGAGCGGGTCGGCGTTGTCCGTG
>JANQHD010000005.1 GCA_028282805.1 Phycisphaeraceae bacterium
CGGCATCACGGGTGTGCTCAACCAGACGGCGATCAGCGGTTGGGAACTGCCGGACACGACGACCGACAACGCGATCGCGGTGCTCTACGAAGACACCGACGTGGCGCCCGACGGCATCGTCGACCGCGTGCGCCTGTTCGCGACGATCAAGGGCGACGCCAACGGCGACGGGGTGGTGAGCCTGGCGGACCTGAACACGCTGGGCGCCGGCTTCGGCCAAGCGGGCACGTGGCAGGACGGCGACTTCAACTACGACGGGGTGGTGAGTTTGGTGGACCTCAACGCGTTGGGCGCCGCCTTCAACCAGGCGATACCCACCGCCCCCGCTGTACCCGAGCCCGCTAGCGTCGCGCTGCTGGTGATCGGCGCCGCGGCGATGATGAGACGGCGACGTTTGTGACGAATCGACCCCACACGCCATTACGGCTTTCGCAATGCGAATCAATTCGGTGGTGACACGCAAAAGCCCGCGATCTGTGTAACGCGGGCGGGTGCGACGTTGAATACATATAGCGGGTTATCAATGCGCAACGGCCGAGCCCGGCCCCTACCGTTCACTAGGGATCACAGAACCGTGACACATCCAACGCTTTCATCGTTCACGACCGCCAGCCTGGTTGCCTTGGTGCTTATGGGCGTGTGGGCTGCGCCGTCGGCCGAGGCCCAGGCGACCCAGCCGAACATCATCCACGTGTTCGTCGACGACCTGGGCTGGGGCTCGACGGGCTTCAACGGCAGCACGAAGATCCTCACGCCCAACCTCGACGCGTACGCCGCGGCGGGCATGCAGTTCAGCCAGGCGTACGCGGCGACGATCTGTTCGCCGAGCCGGGGCATGCTGTACACCGGCTACCACATGGGCCACGGCATCAACGACGAGAACGTCGAGCAGTTCCGCTACGAAGACATCATGCTCGGCACGGTGATGAAAGGCGCGGGGTACAACACGAGCATCTTCGGCAAGTGGGGCTTCGGGGGCACCGCCGGGACCAACACCTCGAGCAACGGCACGGCCAACCTGAAGATCAACCCGACGATCAACAACCCGCAGAGCCTGCCGACCAACCACGGCTACGACGAGTTCATCGGTTACCTCAACCACGTGCAGGCGCACCACTACTTCATCGACCCGCTGTGGAAGGCCGACCCGGGCGCGCCCAACGGCGTGTCGCACTACGCGACCGGCAACAACGCGGGCGACAACGTGACCAACACCTACGCCGCTTACGCCGACGACATCCACGCGGCCGAGGCCGAGGCGTACGTCGAGGCTCACGCCAACGGGGCCCAGCCGTTCTTCATGCAGATGAACTTCAACATCCCCCACGCCGACTACGACGGCATCGCGCAAGTGGACTACGACATCGACGGCAACCCGCAGAACTGGGACGCGGGCTACGAGAGCTCGGGCCTGACCGACAAGCAGAAGAAGCTGGCGGCGATGATCACGCGCATGGACGCGCACTTCGGGTCGCTGATGGACCGGCTGGACGACCCCAACGACGACGGCGACGACTCTGACAGCATCGCCGCCGACACGCTGGTGATCTTCACGTCCGACAACGGCTCGGACCCGGGCGACGGGCTCAACGGCAGCGCGTGGTGGGACATGGAGGCCAACGGCCCGTGGCGCGGCGGCAAGCGTGACCTGTTCGAGGGCGGCACGCGCGTGCCGATGTTCGCCTACTGGCCCGGCACCGTGGCGGCGGGCACGACGTCGGACCACATCACCGACCTGACGGACTTCATGGCGACCGCGGCCGAGCTGGGCGGCATCGATGCGCCGATCGGGATCGATGGCGTGTCGTTCGTGGGCGAGCTGACCGGCGAGGGCGTGCTGCGCAAAAAAGACTACCACGTGTGGGAGCACCACGAGTGGGACGGGCCCGACGGCGACGGCAAGGACGCGCGCTGGTCGGTGCTCAAAGACGGCATCAAGCTGATCAAGTATTCCAACGGCGCCTACGAGATGTACAACCTGAACACCGACCCGGCCGAGTCGACGCAGATGGACCTGGTGGCCAACGCGGCGCTCAAGGCGGACCTCGAAGCGATCGCCGTGGCCGAGGGCCTGACGCAGCCGGCCGACGGCTACTCGATGAGCCACGTCAACTGGATCGGCGCCGACGGCGACACCCTGCAAGGCCCGACGAACTGGTCGAACTACAACACGCAGCAGGAGCTTTGGGTCAGCGTGGTGAACAACACCGGTGGGTCGGCCGCGGTGGCGAACTCTGAAACCAACCTGACGCTGCTCGGCCTGGAGGTGCGTGGCGACGGCGCGATGCAAACGGTGCGCGCGGGGATCGACACGGAACTGGGCGGCCGCAACGAGGTGCGCATCAGCAGCGGCGGGCGCGTCCAGCTCGACGCCGCCACGCTCACCAGCGCACGGTGGGTCGACGTGAAAGCCGGCGGCCAACTGACGGGGCACGGCCAGGTCAACGGCGACGTGTACAACTGGGGCACGATCGCGCCGGGGCTGCCCGGCGACCTGTCGCAGCCGTCGGCCCCCCCGCCGCCGCCGGACCCGGTCGACCCGCCGATCGGTGTGGACACCGGCGTGGTGGACGCGGTCGTGTTCGACTTCACCGGCACGCAGGACCAATCACCGCTGAACCAGACGTCGACGTTGAACCAGTACATGGACCTGACGCTCGGCCTGAGCTACGGCCCGGGCGTGCAGCCGCGCGGCACGGCCAACGCGGGCGACGAGTACAACGTCATGTTCTGGAACGCCACCACGATGCAGGGCGCGCTGAACAACAGCGACTACATCCACTTCAAGGTCGACCCGATCTCGGGCATCGAGATGCAGATCGACGAGATCAGCTTCCGCATCTGGCGCAACGGCCCCGGCGCGGCCAAGGAGCACGCGACGTTCACCAGCATCGACGGGTTTACCAGCGGCGACGAGCTGGCGACGTTCGGGCCGTACGTGCAGGACGACGGCGGCTCGCCGCTGGACATCATCGGCATCGCAAACCAGGTCGTGCTCACCGCGCAGTACGCCGGCAACCAGTGGGTGAGCGACGAGGTCGAGGTGCGGTTCTACGGCTGGAACGCCAGCCACACCAACAGCTACGGCAACACGCACATTAATGACGTGCGCATGACGGCGCGTTTCCGTTCGATGGCGGTGGCGCCGAACACGGCGGTCGTGTTCGACTTCACGGGCGTGCAGGACGACGCGCCGCTGAGCGCGACCTCCACCCTCGACAGCGCCCACGTCAACCTCACCCACGGCCTCGACTTCGGGTCGGGCGTCGTGGCC
>JANQHD010000048.1 GCA_028282805.1 Phycisphaeraceae bacterium
GCCGTCGAACCCACCATGCCCATCGTCACCACGCCGCCCAACAGCCACGCGGCAAACCGGCCCCATCGTTTAATCGTTTGGGTCATCAGATACGCCTCCGCTTCAGGGAATCTCAGAAATTTGTTGCGACCTGTCGAAACGGCCACGCGAACAGCCGCTCGATAATCCAATGGTTAAGGATGAACTGTGAAACCCCCGTCGGCGCGGTTGATATACCCATAATTCGCTGATGAGCGTGACTACGTTTTCATACCAAATAAAACCGCAACTCCTGCGCGCGATCCAGATAACGAAACCAGACCACGTAAATAATCATCTTGGACGTAACCAATGGCTTGAGCGGGGGTTTGCGTTTGACGGGTCATATCGTGCGGGCGATTGCACAAGCCGAAGCCCTGTCGCATATACCATTTGCCATGCAGCAAACACGCCAATCTATGGTATGATTTTTTAGATACCACAATGACATTCTTGATTGAATGATCGACTTTATGGGTAGCCATCAAAGATTCATACTTTGAGTGTTGCTACTCGGCATTTGATCCACATAGCTCCGCGAAGCGACGCAACGATGGGAGTGAACATGCCCGCTGAGACCGCCGCCACACAGAAGCCGAACACGCACCAACCGTTCCGCCACATCTTATTGGTACTCGATTGGTACATGCCGGTCATCCACGCGGGGCTTGCCAAGTACGCTGCGCAACACAACTGGCACTTGGCGGCGTGGTACGCATTGCGGAGAAACTGGGAAATGGACAGCTTCGAGGGCGACGGGGTGATCGCCAACATCCTCGACGATAAGACCGCCGAACAGATCGCGCGGTTCGACGTGCCGGTCGTGCAGATCAATTCTAACCGCGTGCTGCCGAACTCCGCCGTGGTCGAAACGAACGACGACGAGACAGCCGAGTTGGCCAGCAACTACTTGATCGGCCGGGGGTTCAGAAGTTTTGCCGCGTATTGTGATGAGCTGTGGATCACGCCACGCATCCAACGTTTTCCCAAGCTGATCGAGGAAGCCGGTTACGAGTGCCCGTTGTGGGTGATGAAGGGGGTCAGCTACGGCCAGACGATCGCCCGGCTGACGGAGCAATTGAAACAACGGCCCAAGCCCATCGCGTGCTTCGCCAACAACGATGTGCTGGCCAAGCACATCCTCGACGCGGCCCGGCGGCTGAGGCTCAGCGTACCCGACGACGTGGCGGTCCTGGGTTGCGAGAACAACGAGTTGATCTGTGAATCGTCGCCGATCCCGCTGAGCAGCATCGATATGAACTTCGCGAAACTGGGCTACGAGGCTGCGCGCCGGATGGATCAGCTCATCGACGGCGCCGCCCTGTCGGACGAGGCGCTGATCGTGCCACCGGTCGGCATCGTGAGCCGGGCCTCGACGGACGTGACCGCGATCGCGCACCACAAGGTCCGCCAGGCGGTGATCTACATCCGCGAGAACGTGCAGCACGGCATCACCGTGGACGACGTGCTGGTGGAGGTCAAGATGTCGCGACCGGGGTTGGACAAGGCCTTCCGCAAGCACCTCGGCTGGCTGCCGGGCGAGGAGATCCGCCGCACACGCATGCGGATCGCCAAACGGCTGCTGACCGAGACCGACCAGAAGATCACCACGATCGCCAGCGCATGCGGGTACACCAACGAGAATGCGCTTTACACCGCGTTCCGCCGCGAGTTCGGCGTCAGCCCGGGCGAGTACCGGGATCGTGGCAGCCACGGTTGACGCGTGCGCAGGCGATGTGCCCGGCGTGTGACAAGATATCCGTCAAGTGTTTGCGAAACTAACACGGTGATTCGGTGTTATTCAGAGATATCATCGAAACATGCATATCTTCGTTTTTCCATCCAGACACCTATAGATATACGCCATCCGCGAGATAAAAAGTATGGATTTATAGTGTTTTGCGTGCGCTATTGCGAGTAAATGATTGTGTGTTTCACATGGCTCGGGCTTGTTCGGTGGGCTATGTTTGGTATGCACCCGGCCATAATCCCTCCATACGCGATTCAACCGCGGATCGTGGCTGCCACGCTCGACGCGAGCGACCCACAGCAAGCGACCGTTGAATAGCAAAACCGAATGAAGCCCATCGGAGATCGCCATGACTCGTTTTACTTCACTCGTCGACATGATACTCAACCGCACGGGTCGCACGCTCGCGGCCGCGTGCGCGTCGGCGTGCCTGCTGTGCGGTGCGAGCGGCGCACTCGGCCAGGTCACGGTGGTCACCGACACGTTCGAGTCAGGCCTGTTCAGCACCGACTGGGACACGACCACCGGGTCAGCCACCGCGGTTGTCTTCGACCCCGGCGACGGCGCAGGCGGCAGCGATTACCTCGCGCGGGTCGGGGGCGTGAGCGGTTCGGACGGCGGGCTGGGTGTCTCGCTGTTCGACCTCGACGGCGGCGCGACACCGTCCAGCGATTTTTCGATCACGCTCGACTTCCGCATGGACACGTTCATCGCCAACGACCGCATGTTCAACGTGATGATCAACTCCAACTCCAACACCCCCACCAACGCGGGGTCGACGCTGAACCTGCGCTACTTCAACGACACCTGGCAGGCGTACAACGGGTCGTGGACCTCGATCGGCCTGCCCTCGATCGCCGCGAACACCTGGCATTCGCTGACCGTTACCGGCAACAACTGGGGCACGGGCACACCCGGCACGGCCACGTGGGACGTCACCCTCAACGGTGGCAGCAGCCTGACCGGCTTACAGATCTTTCAGAACAACGCGGACCTCAGCGGCGCGCGCTCGGCATCGCTCAACGACCGGTGGGATGCGCCCGGCTTCGACGTCGACAACGTGACCATCACCGCCACGCCCGGCCCTGCACCCCCGACCACCGTCGACATCGTGCCCACCAACCCCGTGGCTTACAGCGGCATCTACCCGCACATGGCCGTGAGCAACACCCACAACGAGGTCGGCATCGGCGGCATCATGAAGCGCGGCGACGAGGTGTTTTTCGTGACCTACGGCCCGCACGTCACGACCGGCGGCAGCGACGAGCTGTACTCGGTCAACCTCAACACGCTCGCCCATTCGACGCACTTCATGTACCCCGGCAACACCGACGCCAACCGCTACCGCGACACGAACCTCGGCATCGACGTGGTCGGTGCGGCGTACATCGACAGCGCCGACACCATCCGCTACCTGCCCGTGACCAACGTCGGCACCGGCGACGCGGTCGGCCGATTCACCGGCACCGCGGCGCACCTGACCGACCCGAACAAGCTCTACTACATGACCATGGAAGAGGGCCTGTACGAGATCGACTTTACCGACCTCGACAACCCCGCCATCACCACGCTGCGCCAAGACGGCAACCACGGCGGTTCGAAGAACCTGCCCGGCGTGCACGGCAAGGGCCTGTACACCGGTCAGGGCCACCTGATCTTCACGAATAACGGTGCCGACTCCACCTACGGCGGCGGCCTCGTCGAGTGGGACGGCACGGGCAACCCCGAAAACAAGTCCGCATGGACGATCGTCGACGATACCTCGCAATACACCGAGGTCACCAGCCGCAAGGGCCCGGTCGACATGGACCCGGCCAGCACCGACGCGATCTGGGCCACGGGCTGGGATGACAAGTCGATGTTCATCAACACGCGCGACTCGGCCAGCGGCACGTGGACCAAGTTCCGCATGCCCAAGGCGAGCTACACGCACGGCCACCCCAACGGCTGGTACACCGAGTGGCCGCGCATCCGCGACGTGGGCCTCGCCGGCGGCTACCTGATGAGCCACCACGGGCAGATGTTCCTCGTGCCCGACACGTTCAGCGCCCACGACCCGTCCGGCGTCTCGCCCGTCAACACGCACCACAAGATGGTCGTCGATTACGTCGAGCACGGCACGCAGATCATATTCGCCAACAACGACGCGTCCAAGCAATTGGGTAACACCATCCTGCCGAAGAACAACTCCAACCTGATGTTCATCGACAAGGCCAACCTCGAAAACTACGGCGGCAAGCCGTCGGGCTTCGGCGGCGTGTGGCTGAACGACAGTGTCGCCGGCGGCACCAACTCCGACGCGTTCCTGATCAACGGTTACGAGCAGCGCGTGATCCACTTCGAGCACGAAAACGCCGACTCGGTCGATTTCGTCGTGGAGGTCGATGTCAACGGTGACGGCACGTGGACGAACCATACGACCGTGACCGTCGAGGGCACGAACGGCAAGGGCTATGGCTATTACAAACTGCCCGAGACACTGAACGCCCAGTGGGTGCGCTTCCGCCCGACGAGCACGGTGAGTTCGGCTTCGGTGTACCTGCACGAGACCAATGGTTCGAAACAAACGAACGAGACACAGCTCCAGGCGTTGGCCGACGTGGCCGCGCCCGAGGCGCGCAGCCAGGGCTTCCTGCGTTCCAACGCCGACAGCGACTTCAAGCTCGAGTTCGCCGCGGACATCCTCGACGCCAACGGCAACATTACCGGCACCGGCTTCTACCGGGGCCAGCTCAACCCCACGACGTTCCAGATGGAACTGGTGGCGGTGAGCGACGCCGCGGCGGAGGCTAACGTGCGCGCCGTGGCCGACACGACCCAAGACTTCACGGTCCACGCGGCCTCGGTGGTCGTCAACGACGGCGGCACGAACTACCGCTTGCCCAAAGGCGATGCGGCGTTCGACACCGCCACGGCCTCGGGCTGGCGCCGCGGCGAGCGCGAGGTGGTCACCGAGCGCGACATCCTCAACGCCCACGGCACGTTCTACGAGGTGCCCCACAACTTCACCGGCGGTGGGTTCAAGCGCATCCGCCCCATCACGACGCACAACCTCGACATCTTCGACTTCATGTCGTGGCGCGGCATGCTGGTGCTCTCGGGCAACAACCTCAGCGCCACCGAAGACGGCCACTACGTCGAGTCCGACGACGGCACGGCGGGCTTGTGGTTCGGCAACGTCGACGACCTGTGGACGTTCGGCGCCCCGCGCGGCGAGGGCGGGCCGTGGATGAACACCGCCGTCACCTCGGGCGCGGCGTCCGACCCTTACCTGATGACCGGTTACGACCAGAAGATACTCAAGCTCGAGCACGCCGCGGCCGGCGACGTCGGGTTCACCATCGAGGTCGACTTCCTCGGCACCGGCCAATGGGAAGAGTACGGCACGATGACCGTCGGTGCGGGCGAGACGCTGATCCACGAGTTCGATGAGGGTTACTCGGCGCACTGGGTGCGGCTGAAGAGCGACACGTCGACCACCGCTTCGGCGCAGTTGCTCTACCTGCCCGACTTCGAGATGAAGGAAATGGCATGGGAACTCGACGCGTCGGGCGCTTGGGGCGTGCACGACAACTGGACGTTCGCCGCCCCGGACGGCGCGGGCTGGGTGGCGAAGTTCGGCGACGCGATCACCGCCGACCGAACCGTCAGCATCGCGTCCCTTCGCGAAGTGACGGGCCTGGTGTTCGACAACGCGAACTCGTACATGGTCAGCGGCCTCAACGGCGTCGACCTCGTCGCCGACGGCAGCGAGCCGTTCGTCGGCGTGGTGCGGGGTGACCACGCCGTGTCGGTTGCTTTGAAACTCACCGCCGACACCGACGCCGACATCGCGCCGGGCGCATCTCTGACATTGAACGGCGCGCTCGTACTCAACGGCCAAACCCTGACCGTAGACGGCGGCGGCGTCTTGCTGCTGAACACGACCGCCGGTAGCACGCCCGGCACGCTGAACCTCGTCGACGGCACCGTCGGCGGCAATGGTGCGATCAACGGCGCGCTCAACGCCACCGGCGGAACGGTCGCGCCCGGCACGAGCGTGGGCACGCTGAACATCGCCGGCGACCTGACACTCGCTGCGGCGACCTCGCTGGCCCTCGAGTGGGATGCCGGCGGCGCCGACGCTTTGGCCGTGTCAGGCAACGCTACGCTGGGCGGCGCGATGACGATCACGCAGGTGGCCGAACCGGCGCTGGGCGACGACGCCGTGGTGCTGACCGCCAGCGCGTTGACCGGCGCCTTCGATCAGACGCTGATCACCGGCACCGCCTTGGCCGACGCCGACACCGCGATTGCCGTGCTCTACGAGGGCAGCGACGTGCGTCTGCTGGCCACTTACAAGGGCGACGCCAACGGCGACGGCGAGGTGAGCTTGGTCGACCTCAACGCCTTGGGCGCGGGCTTCGGCCAGGCCGGCACCTGGCAGAGCGGCGACTTTAACTACGACGGCGTCGTGACGCTCGCCGACCTCAACGCGCTGGGCGCCACGTTCGGCAACTCGGCCGCCGCGGCACAGCCGGCCGTGCCCGAACCCGCGAGTGTGACCCTGCTGGCGTTCGGCGTCGCGGCCCTTGGCCACGGGCGTAACCGAACGGCGTAAACCGACACCCTTACCGCACGCCAACCGCGTGACCAAAAGGCAGCCGCCCGGCATCCGTAGGCGCCGGGCGACTTGGAGGGCATCCAGTTTTGGTCGTTTCAATCGTCGCTTAGAACAACGGCTTGTCGTCGTT
>JANQHD010000049.1 GCA_028282805.1 Phycisphaeraceae bacterium
GCCGTCGAACCCACCATGCCCATCGTCACCACGCCGCCCAACAGCCACGCGGCAAACCGGCCCCATCGTTTAATCGTTTGGGTCATCAGATACGCCTCCCTTTCAGGAAACCTCCATGAGTTGTCGCGAAATGTGATGACACCGCATGAAACAGCGCCCCACGTTCTGTGCCCGTTGTTGGCCGCCGCGGGTGTCGGCGGGCCATCGTTTTGAAGATGAACTCAGCAAACTCGGATTCAATGTGTTCCGCCTGATGAATGGATTGAACGCCAAACATCGAATCAACCCCCCACCGCCAAGGCCCCGCGGGTGCGAATCAGAACGATCTCGTACCGAACAGCGCAGGTCCTCTGGTGGACACTAAATCAATAACACGAAATCACCGCTCAAGCCTAACGCGTACGCGATTATTATTTTTGTAATTGCGACATAGCTCTGGGTTGAAAACCAATAAAATGGGGATATGGGTGTCTTTATCAGACGATCCAGGAGAGCACGCAGCGGAGAAACAAAACCGTCCATGTGGCGCAAAACTGCGAAAACATTTCGCGGTTGCGTACCGCAATCAAACCAACCTGGTTGGTGTCCGACGAGCCAACTCGGCGACACCGCGTATTAACGAGCGATGATGCCGGGGGCCGAGCCAGCGCTCAACCAATCGATCTCGTTGTTCGTCAGGGACGGCGAGCCCGCGTGGGACTGGTTGGGGTTCGCGGCTTTGTTGCGGATCGCCCAGGCCTCCCACTTCAGGCGGAACTCCCGCTCGATCGCCGGGAAGGTGTCGCTGAGGTCGTTGGACTCGGGGCGATCCACCGACAGGTCATACAGTTCGTAGTCGTTCGAATCGTTGGTCGCGACGAGCTTCCATTTCCCAGAGCGCATGCCGCGATCGCCGTTGTGTTCGAAGAAGACGTCTCGGTCGGACAGGTCCTCGGCGCTGCCGTCGAACGTGCCGACGAGGCTCCGGCCTTCCAGCTCCGTGGCGTCGGCGTCGGCGGGGTAATCTGCGCCACCCAACTGGAAGAAGGTGGGGGCCAGATCGATGATGTGGCCGACGTCGTTCGTGTTGACCGTGCTTTTGAGGGCGTGGTCGACACCGTAACCGGAGACGATCAACGGCGAGGTGGTGCCGCCTTCGTAGGCGTCGGCCATGTACTTGCGGAGGAGGTGTTGTAGAAGTTGGTGTACCTCACGCCGGAGTTGGCCAGCGCCGACAGGTTGGGTGTGTTGATCTCGCTGCCGTAGCATCCGAGGTCGGCGAAGCCCATGTCGTCGGCCATGATCAGCACGACGCTAGGCCTGCTCGGCGACGGCGCGTCCACCTCGCCACGGAGCGGCGCACACGTGACCAGACCGATCATCGCCATCACGGCCCAGGTTTTGCGTCCCCACATAATCACAAAACCATCTCCCGTTCGGTTGTGCGTTTGCGGCGTCGGCTCAGCACCAAGGCGCCAACAGACAACAGCAGCACGCCCGCCGGCTCGGGCACCGCGGGCTGCGCGGGAGTTGTGCCGTCGAAACCAAAGTTTGCACCGATCAGGTTCAGGTCGAGCAGCGACACCGTGCCGTCGCCGTTGAAATCGCCCGTGCCCCACGCCCCGGGCATACCGAAGTTCGCGCCGAGCACGTTAAGGTCGATCAGGGACACCACCTTGTCGAGGTTCGCATCGCCGTACTCGGTGCCGATGACGTTGCGGACCAACTCGTCCATGTCGGAGCTGGCCGTGTTGATCGTCGCGAGGATCGTGCCGTCGGCGACCAGATCGAACACGCTGCTCACCGGGGGAACCGTGTTGCCGTGTTCGGCAAACAGCGCATCGATGTCGTCTTCATCGACGTCGCGGTCGAAATCCATGTCGCCGGCCATAAGCAAGGACGTGAGCGTGATCGGCCCCACGATACGCGTCCGCTCATTGGTCGCGTTATTAACGCCCAGGAAGTAGAAGCGGAAGGTCAGGTTGGTGATGTCAGCAAAACCGCTGACATCAAGGTCCACGGGGATGTCGGTGGTGCCCTGCGCGCTGCCGTTCGTGACCGAGATCAGGTCGCTGGCAAAACCATCGGCGCTGGACCGCAGGATCAAGCTACCCGTCTCGCCCGCGTCCATGTTGTTAAACCGCGCGATGAACGAGAGCACATCGAGGTCGACCCCCGCAACCGAGGTGATATCGAACTCGGCGGTAAACCCGTTGGCGCTGGCGCCGGCGAACGTCGTGTTCAACGGATCGTTGCCATCGGCGTACAGCGTCGTGGTGGTGGGTGAACGGGTGATCTCCGAACCCAGCACGACGTCGGCGGCGGTCGAGCCGGGGTTCGTATCCGACGATGTCAGGTCGGCATCGAAGCTGAATCGCGCGACGATGCTGGGGTCCGTGCCCACGCTGAGCCAGTCGATCTCGTCGTTGGAGAGGAAAGGCGAGCCCGCGCTGGACTGGTTGGGCGTGGCGACCTGGTTGCGGATCGCCCACGCCTCCCACTTCAAACGCAGTTCCTGCTCGATCTCGGGGAACGTGCCGCTCAGGTCGGTCGACTCGGCACGATCCGTCGACAGGTCGTACAGTTCGTAATTGCTCGAACCGTTGGGCGCGACGAGCTTCCAGTTGCCGCTGCGCACGCCGCGGTTGCCTTCGTGTTCGAAGAAGATGTCGCGGTCGGAAAGGTCCGCGGCGGCGCCGTCGAACGTGCCGACGAGGCTCTGGCCTTCCAGTTCCGTCGCATCGGTGCCGGAGGGGTAAGTTGCGTTGCCCATTTCGAAGAAGGTCGGCGCCAGGTCGATCACGTGTCCGACGTCGGCCGTGTTGACCGTGCCCTCGAGCGCCGCGTCGACGCCGTAGCCGGAGATGATCAACGGCGAGGCGATGCCGCCCTCGTAGGTGTCGGTCTTGAACTTGCGGAACGGGGTGTCCGACAGGTTCGCCCAACCGGTGCCGTACTTCACATCCGTTGCGGACGCGGCGTTATCCCAGTTGCTGATATTGCCGGTGCCGTCGAAACCACCGCCACCGACCGCGCCGTTATCCGACAGGAACACGAACACGGTGTCGTCCATCATGTTGTCGCTGTCGTTGCCGGGCCCGCTGCCGTCGCCCGCCGGGTCCTGCACGGCATCGATCAGCTCGCCAACGCCCTGGTCGAGGATCTCCACCTGCGCCGCGTACACCGCCATGCGGAGGATCAGGTCGTCCTTCTGCGACGTGCTCAGCGTGTTCCAATCGGGGATGCTCGAGCTGTCGGCCTTGTCCGAAAGCGGCGTGCCCGGCGCGAACAGGCCTTGGGCGATCTGGTTGGCCAAGCGGTTGTCGCGCAGCGTATCCCAGCCGGCGCTGTAGATCGCCTGGTACTTCGCCACGAGGTTGTTGCCCTGCGCGTCGGTCGCGTCGGCCGGGGCCTGCAACGGGAAGTGCGGCGCATAGAACGCGTGGTAGTGGAAGAACGGGTTCGAGTCGCCGTCGCTGTACTCGTCACGGATGAACTGCGCGCCGCGCTGCGAGATCGCGTTGGTGTAGAAGAAGTCAGCAGGTAAAGCGGCGGAGTTCTCAAACGTCTGCGGGGTGTCGCTATCGACCAGCCACGTCGGCTCGAAGTAATCCTTCGCGCCTTCCATCGTGCCGTAGAAACGGTCGAAGCCCTTGTCGGTCGGCCACGTGCCGTTGGGCCCGCTGTTGATCGTGCTGGTCCGCGTCAGGTGCCACTTGCCGGACATCGACGTGTCGTAGCCAGCCGTCTTCATCACCTCCGGCAGCGTCGGCACGTTGTCGGGCGCCTGCGGGTCGGACCCGGCGAACCACCCGGAGTAACCGGGCATCGTGCCGCCATTGTTGTAGTTGTAATTAGTGCTCGGCAGCGCACCCATGCCCACGTTGTGCGAGTACTGCCCGGTCAGCAGGCTCGCCCGCGTCGTCGAACAACGGGCCGTGTTATAGAAGTGGGTGTACCTCACGCCGGTGTTAGCCAGCGCGGTCAGGTTGGGCGTGCTGATCTCGCTGCCGAACGGCGCCGTGTCGGCGAAGCCCATGTCGTCGGCCATGATCAGCACGATGTTGGGCGCGGCGTACGCCGGGCCACAAGCTAACGCGAACACCGCCACAACAACCAGAAGCCGTAGTGTTTTCAGATCAACCACGATCGTTTTTCCATAAGCATCATTGCGCGCGTTTTCATGTTGACAGGTATTCCGATCCGGTTTCCTTCTGTCGCCTCGCCGCGAACCCGACCGCGCCGGCGATGGCGAACAGAACCAGCGCAAACGCGCTGAGCACCTTCCACGAGGCGATCGCCCTCGTCGCCGCTTCGGCCGCGTCGGTGTCGGCTCCTCGCATGAAGTGCACCACGGCCAAGGCGGCCATCAGCACACCGCACGCGCCGATGCACCATGCGACGATGACCGCCGGCAGGTTGCTCGCGTGCACCGTACCGCTTTCTTCGAGTTGCTCTTCGGCGGCGGCCATCTCCGCGACGCGCGCAAAGCCCGGCGATGTGCCGCGCGATACCAACTGGATCACGAACAGCACCACCACCGGCAGCACCACGCCCGAAAGCGTCTCGGCGACCTTCATGTTGCCCTGCACCCACTTCGCCGCGCCGGCCAGCGCGTCGGCGTCGGCGAGGAAGCCGTCTTTCGCCAAACCCAGCCGCACGACCACGCCCGCCACCATACCTATGCCCGCGGTCCACCAGACCGCGCCCGAGCGCACGCTCCGACTGAACAAGCCCCAAACCGTCGGCGCCAACAACGCCACCACCACCGCTTCGGTCGACTTGACGATCACCTGTTCCGCGCCGCCCATGGCCTGGTACGCCAGCGCGATCGCGATCAGCAACACGCCGAGGACCACCGTGAACACCCGCCCGACCCACAGCAGCTTCTTCGGGTCGGTCGCGGTGCGCACGAGCGGCTTGTAGATGTCGTTCGTCAGCACGCCGGAGAACACGTTCAGCTGCGAGCTGACCATGCTCGCCGTGGCGCTGAACATCGCCGCGAACATCAGGCCGATCATCCCCGCGGGCAGCACGGCCACGCACGCCTTGATGTAACCGGCCTCTGATTTGAACTTAATCGCGAGGTCGCGCAGCTTGTCGAAGTCGGCCCCGGGGATCGACCCGGCGTTGCCCGTTTGGCAGGCCGCGATTACCTCGGGCGCAAAGTCTTCGTACTTTTCGGCCGGCACGTACTTGAACAGCTCGAGCGGCAAGCCCTCGGGGATGCCGTCGATCATGCGGTACAGCATCGGCGGCATCAGCCACAGCAGCGGGCTTACCAGGTACAGCACGCCGAACAGGTACGTGCTCTTGCGTGCCGCCTTGGCGTCGGGCACACAGATGAACCGCTGCACGAACGCCCACTCGGCGCCGATCATGAAGAAGTGGATCACGCACCAGCCGACGAGGAACAGCAGCGAGTAATCGCCCGAGATCGCGCTGAGCATGGTGCGCCCGCTGTCGTCGACGGTGATGCCGCCCATGGTGTCGACCGCGCCGCTCACGCCCCCGGCGTTCAACAACGACAGCGGGATCACGAACAGCACCGCGAGGTTCAGCACGATGAACTGCAACACGTCGGTCATGAGCACCGCCCACAGGCCGCCGATCATCGTGTAGATCACCACGACGCTGGAGAGGATGACGATCGCCCAGTTCAGCGACAGCGTGCCGGTCGCCGGGTCTTGCAGGAAGTGGCCGTCGGGCAGGGGCATGAGCGTCACGAGGATGCGGCCCATCGCGTAGAGCGCGCCGGCCGTGGTCAGCATCTTGAAGACCGTCATGAACCACGTAAAGAAGTGCAGCGCGCCGCTGCCGTAGCGTTTCTGGATGAACTCGGCCGGCGTCTGCACGCCCATCTTCTTCCACTTGCCGGCCACGAAGTAACCGGTCATCAGCGCCGCCACGCCGTACATCAGGTTGATCAACACCGCGACCATGCCCTGCCGGTAGGCGATGCCGCCCCACACGACGAACGTGTTCGCGGAGAACATGGTCATGAACGCCGACAGCCCGCTCGTCCACCACGGCGACCGACCGCCCGCGGCGAACATGTCGGCCGATGACTTGTTCTTCCCGGCGAAGAGCACGCCGACGAGGAAGATGCCGCCGAGGTACACGCACAACACGATGTAGTCGAGTGATTCCATAACGCCGTGACTGCCTCCAACGTCTCGCCCTGGCCGGCCGATCAACGCCTTCGCCCCAAACCAATGCTAAACCACACGACCCGCACAGGCCATCGATAAATACGTAACATTTCTTTGTGAATACGCCAACACGCACGGCCTCACGGCTACGAATTGGCGACATCCGACCACCTTGCGGCGCACCACAGCCCCCCGTCAATGGCCGCGTGCTACGCCGGCGACCGGCCTGGGCATCGGTTGATCGAAGCCCTACTTGGCCGCAACGGTTTTGGTCTTCTTCACCTTCTCCCGGTAGGTGGTGACGTTGCCCTTGGTGATCACCGCGCAGCTGAAGAGCATCGACTCGGACACCGGCGCCGCGGCGGAGCCTTTGTGCAAACCGACCAGCGATCGGACGGCGGTGTAGCCGAAGTGGTACGGGTCCTGCGCGAGCGCCGCGTAGACCTCGCCGGACTCGACGCCGGCGAGCGTGGCCTCGTAGTCATCGAAGCCGATGATCGTCACGCCCTTCCGCTTCGCGTCACGCAGCGCCTGGATCGCCGCGGGCGCGTGATACGCGTAGATGCCCACGATGCAATCGATCTCGGGGTGCTTGGCCAGTGCCTCGGTGACCAGGGGCTTGGCCAAGGCGCGGTCGCCGGCGTCGGTGGCCGTGGCCACGATCGAGTACTTGCCATCGGCCTGCGGGCCGAGCGAGATCTCGACGTCCTGCCCGGCCTGCGGCGGGCGACCGAGCAGTGCATCGACCACGCCCTGCCAACGTTGCCGGCCGTTGAACTGAACGGTAGTGCCGATCGTGACCAGCACCTTCGCGCCGTCGGGCTTGGCCTCCTTGACCAGCGTGCCGGCGCGGTAGCCCGCGGCGTAGTTGTTGGTGCCCACAAAGAAGTGCCGGCGCGTGCCGGGCGCATCGGAATCGATCGTCACCAGCTTCTTGCTGCCCGCGATGTGGTTCAACAGCGAAGCCTGATCATCCGGCTGGGCGGGGCTGACCGCGATACCGTCTACGTTGCTGTGGCTCAAGCCGCGCAGGATGATGGACTGCTCCTCGGGGCCCTTGGTCGGGCGGTAGACGTCGAGCTCGACGTCGTACTCGTCCGCGGCGTCGCTGGCGCCCTGGATCGCCAATTCCCAGTACGGCGCATCCGACGCGGTGACAAACGCGATGCGGGTCTGGCCCTCCCCGTGTGTCGACAGCTTGTTCCACACGTACGCGGTGAACGCGATGTTCCCGATGATCAACAGGCCGAGCAGCCGGATCATCATGCGAAGCCCTCTTGAGCCCGTTTTGGAAGCGGCTTCCGCCATGGTTTTGCCTCCCTTTCGTATGCCTTTGAGCAGGCCGAAGAAATGCAGCGCGGCCGCGGAAATCAGTCGAGATGGGTCGCCTCGTTCCTATTGTACCGCACAGGTCACCGCCTCAATAACACCTGACCCGGAACAACGCCGCGGGCGTGGTGGGCGCGGGGTGGGCCAGTTCGATACGCAAGCTC
The DNA here is from genome assembly GCA_028282805.1 of Phycisphaeraceae bacterium. Taxonomy (GTDB): domain Bacteria; phylum Planctomycetota; class Phycisphaerae; order Phycisphaerales; family Zrk34; genus JANQHD01. The sequence continues at coordinate 7,625 of JANQHD010000049.1, forward strand.
TTCGTCGTCACCGGCTCGGGCAGCTCGATGGTGTTGCGGGTCTGGTGGTTGTCGGTGACGTGCGCGAGCGTGCGGCCGGTGTCGTCGAGCACGCGGTAGCCGCGCACGCAGAACGGCATCACACGCTCCGGGTGGCCCATCAGCACCGACTCCATCGGGTGGTCGAAGTCGGCGTCGAAGTCCAACACGATGCGGCCGATCGTTTGCGCTTCACGCCAGGTCAACACGGCGGCGGGGTTCGGGTCGGTCGGGTCGGCGATGTAAGCGTTGGGTTGCGTGGTCGGGCGCGACGGGCCCTGCGTCAGTTGCTCGCCGCCGGTTTGCGCGAGCGGCGGGTCGAATGTCATCGCGAGGTTGCGGCCGCCGGGCCGGCGTTTGGGCAGCCAGAACGCAAACGTGTCAATGCCGATGCCGGCCGGTGGTTCCTGCACGCGGCCCTTGGCGACCTTGTCATTGCCCCGCTGGGTCAGCGCCAGCACGCCGGTCAGCCGGTGGTCGCTCAACCGCAGGCGCACGGCGGGGTTGGCCTTGAAGCACACACACGCGTATTGCGCCTCGCCGATCAATGAGTTGAAGTCGATCTCGACCAACTCGTCTTTCAAACCGACGTCGTTCGCAACCGGCGCACCGCCGTGCGCAGCCGCGGTGCCGGCTCGCTTGACCGCGGCCATCGCCATGGCCGGCGCGGCGGCGGTGACGTCGATCGGCTCGCGGTCGGCCGGGGCCTGCAGGCTCACCGTCGCCTGCGCGAGCAACCGGTCGGGCGTGAAGTTGCCGAGCCGGCTCGAGGTGCGCAGCTCGACTTGCAGTTCCGTCGCCTCGTCGGCGTCGGCCCACACGCTGAAGCGCGGCACGCGCCCCGCCTCGAGCGGCACCAGCATCGCCCACGCGTCGTCTAACGCCAGCTGGTCGCGGCAAGGCGGCAGTGACGCCAACTTGAGCTCGCTCGACGCGCTGATCGTGGCCCGCTGCGCCAGATCGGCCTCGTCTTCCAGGTGCACGTGCGGGATGTACTGGCCGCGACCGATCAACTCGCGTTGCAAGCGGCGCAGGTCGTCACCGGCCGACAGGTCGCGCGGCAGCTTTCCCTCGGCGGCGCAGATCGCCGCGGCGTGGCCCACCGCCTGACCCGCGTGCGCGCAGGTGGCCATGACGCGCGTCGAGCCGAACGCCACGTGCGAGGCGCTGATGATCCGCCCGGCGAGGAACAGGTTGTTGATGTTCCGGCTGTACAGGCAGCGGTACGGGACCTGGTACACGCCCTTGCTGTGCCACTGCGTGCAGCCAGGCCGGTCGGAGAACACGCCGTCCGCCGGGTGCAGGTCGATCGCCCACCCGCCGTAGCTCACCGCGTCGTCGAAGCGTGTCTGCTCGACCAGGTCGCGCTGGTGGATCATGTAGTCGCCCTCGAACCGCCGGCTCTCGCGCTTGCCGGGGATCGTGCCGACCCATTCGAGCGTCATGCTCTCCGCCTCGGGGAACTCGCCGGAGTTCTTGATGTGGTCCCACACGCCGTAGACCACCTGCCACAACTCCCACTTGATGCGTTCGGTGTCGTGCACCGTGTCCAGCCGCCCGCCGTGCTCGATCCACCAGAGCTGGCAGCCGTGCTCCTTGGTGTTGAACGAGCGGTAGCGCGGGACCTTCGCCTCGATGTCTTGCAGCGCGTAACTCGGCGGCGTGAACTTGACCGGTCGCCCGGTGTCCTTCGTGTAGAAGTACAGCGAGTGGCCGAGCAGGTCGCCGTAGCCGTTGGTCGGCGCGAAGCCCTCGCCAAACTCGTCGGCGTCTTCGGCGCCCATGCGGAACGCCGCGCCCGCCATGAACCCGACGATGCCGTCGCCCGATGCATCAATGAACACCGGCGCCTCGACTTCGTACATCGTCGAGTTCTGGCTGCAGAACGCGCGGACCGCGCCGACGGTGTCGGCGTCGGACTTGGTCACCTCGAACACCGCCGTGTTCAGCAGAAGCGTGATATTCGGCTCTTTGACGACCTTCTCCAACAAGATCGTGTCGACGATGAGCGGGTTGCCCTCGGGATTGCGGTAGGTGTTCTCGACGAGCAGCTCGTCGATCACGCCGCCCTCGCGCGCCCAGCGGTTGTTGTTGCCCATGTGCGACGTTGCGCCGAGCACCCACAGCCGCACCTCGCTCGAGGCGTTGCCGCCAAGCACCGGTCGGTCCTGGATCAGCACCACCTTCGCCCCGGTCCGCGCCGCGGCGATCGCGGCACACGCGCCGGCCAGCCCCCCGCCGACCACGGCCACGTCCGCCGTCAGGTGATCGCACTTCAGATCACGCTCGTTCTGTGGACCCGATTTCAGCATATCGTCATCGCGGCGTCAGGCCGCGTTCCTTCCCTTGCGTTGTAAGGCCGCGGCGCCCAGCGCCAGCAGCACCGCGGAGGCGGGCTCGGGCACCGTGGAGGCCGCGGGGACCGTCGCGCCGAAGTTCGCCCCCAGCGCGTTCAGGTCGGCCAGCGTCACCTGGCCATCGTAGTTGAAATCGCCCGACCGCCACGTGCCGGCCTGGCTGAAGTTCGCGCCCAGCGCGTTCAGGTCGATCAACGACACCGTGCCATCACCGTTGGTGTCGCCGCGGTACGTTGCCAGCAAGCGCACGGCGTCGGTTTCGTACAGCACGGCGATCGCGCTGTCCGCGTCGATCGTCGCGCCGGTGATTTGGGGCTGATCGAACCGCCCGCTGAGCGTGTTCGCCGATAGCACCGTAAACGCGTCGCCGAGCGCCACGGCGTAATCCTGCTCGAGCGCTAGCCCGCCGGCGATGGCGGCGCTGCCGGCGACGACCATGCGGTCGAAAACCGAGCTGCTGAGCAGTTCAACCTTTAAAGTGGCGTTCGCTTGCTGCGTGTAATCACCGTCGACGATCAGTTCGTACTGGAAGGCCGGCGAGAAAGGCCCGCTGAACACCGTGCGATCGCCACCAGGCTCGACCGTCGCTCCGCTCGCGACGACGAGGTTGCCCAGCACGGCACCGCCGCCGGTGAGTTCCGCGCCGTTATTGATTGTGGCGTCGCCGGCGCCGGTGGTGCCGGTGAGGTTCAGCTTGCCGCCGGCGACGGTGGTCGTGCCCGCGTAGGTGTTGGCCCCGCCTAGCGTCCAGACGTTGTCACCGGCTTTGATCAGCCCGCCGGTTCCGCCGAGCACCTTGTTGAGCGCCGCGGCCTCGAAGCCCTGGAGCGTGAGGTCGCCGCCGTTGGCGACGATGGCGTGCTCGGGCACACCGTCGTCGTTGAGCGTGACGGACGAAAAGAGCGAAGCGTCGAGTGTCGCGCTGCCCGCGCCGATGGTGAAACCACGCGACGTGTGGGTCACGCCGCGCAGTATGAGCTTGCCGTCGTCGAGGATGATGCGGTCGCTGTCGGCGGGCAGGTTGCCGAGCGAGCCGCCCTCGTTGAGATCGGCAAGCGAAAGCGCGGAGCCGCCGGAGACGTCGAGGTACGTTTCCGCCGCGTCCGGCAGCGGCTGCGCGTCTTGATAGAGTTTCCCGTTGAGCGTGACGGTCACGCCCGATTGCACGAGTGTCGCGCGGCGGTAGTAGCCGTCGCCATTGATGACGAACGCGCCGGCGCCCCACAGCTTGAGGATGCCGCCGGAGTACACGCCGCCGCTGTTCTGGCGGAGCTGGTCGATGATGTCGCCGTTGAAGGTGAACGTGCCGACGTCGTTCTTGGCCGACAGGTTCGACCACAGGTCGACCCGGCTGTTGATCGCGTGGCCGCCGCTGCCCGACAGCACGCGGATGCGGCCCCAGCCGTCGCTGTTGTTGGCGAACATCAGGCTGTCGGAAGCCGAGTCGCCGACGGTGTAAGCCGTATCGCCCGTGAAGTGAAGCTCGCCGACGGTCTTGCTGTCGTTCCAGTTCAACTGCATGGCGGGTTGGCCGGCGAGCGTGGGCAGGTACGCCTTCTGCTGGCCCCACTTGGGGCTGTCGGTGTCCCAGTTGGCGTCGTCGGTCCAGCTGCCCGAGGCGCTGGCGGCGTAGGTCCACGTCGTGTCGGGCGCCGATTCCTTCTGCCACACCCGGAACCACTCGGCCCGCGTCGCGTCCGAGGCGCCGTCCGCCCACTGCGCCTGCGAGGGCGATCCGGGCCAACCGCCCTCGGCGTAGTTGAAGATCGTGTACATGTTCTGGAACTGCGCCTGGTTCGACGCGGTCTTCACCAGCTGGCCGTCGAAGTAATACTTGAGCTGGTTCGAGTTCCACTCCAGGCCGTACGTGTGGAAGTCGTTGCCGAGGTTGGTGTTGGTGTCGATCCACGAGAAGTTCGAAGGCGGGTTGCAGCAGCTGCCCCAGAAGCTGTTGATCGCGTAGCGATCGGTCGTACTGTTCCCGGTGAACAGCGGGTACTCCATGATGTCGATCTCGGGCGGCCAGCCCGTGTTGAGCATCCAGAAGGCCGGCCACGACCCGCGTTTGGAGGGCATCTTGATCTTCATCTCGGCGTAGCCGTAGGTGTAGCGGAACGTGTTGTGCGAGCTGATCACGCCGCTGTTAAACGCCTTGCCGCTGGTCGACTCGCGTGTGGCGTTGAGCGTCACGTTGCCGGCGTCCACGGTCACGTTGTCGTCGAGCATGTACGCGTCGTGGTTGTGGGTGCGGCCCCAGCTGTACTTCGTGTCCCACTTCACGCCGTCGATCGAAGAGCCGGCAAACTCGTCGGCGAACAGCAGCTTCCACCCCGAGCCCAGCGGGCTGGCCTGCGCCGCCGCGGCCAACAGCATGACCACGGCGATGATCGGAGTTGCTGTGCGACCCTTCGTCAATGAGGTCTCTTCGGCGGCCTGCCAGCGTTCGGCGGTTGAGCCGTGCTTCATGCCCGGCGCGCGTTCACAGCGGCCGTGGCCGCAGCCTATGGTCGCACCTTCGCCGGGCAACGCGTGACGGCTCACCACGGCCGTCTGCATCGCGCAATCGTTCTGGCTATTTAATAAGGCGGCGGCCGGGCAAAGCTTACCCCTCGCCCTTCTCGAGTACGCAATACCCAAGGCTGCATTTTCTGTTTTAATTTCATACGGATAACGCAACCGACCGCTGGCGGAGCCGAGCCAAACGATGCGCATCACACGGTCAAGGTCACGGCCGCGCGTCGACGGGCAGACCTTGGCCTCAGGACGCATAGAAGGCCCCGACCCACCGTCTTGTGGGACGAGTAACTTATCCGCCCCGCTGAAAGTGTTGTGTTGTCCTGCCACCCAAGAATTCTAAACGCGCAACCGTCGCAAGGCCATGTCATTTCACGCGATAATGCTTTGCATATACGACAATCAACGTCCGCCGCGTGGTTATAAAACTCGAAAACGTTAGCCGCAAAGCGCCGAATCAATCAAAAAGGCAGCCGCCCGGCATCCGTAGGCGCCGGGCGACTTGGAGGGCATCCAGTTTTGGTCGTTTCAATCGTCGCTTAGAACAACGGCTTGTCGTCGTT
>JANQHD010000017.1 GCA_028282805.1 Phycisphaeraceae bacterium
AATATCATCTGATTGACCAGTTGACCAGTTGACCAGTTGACCAGTTGACCAGTTGACCACCACCATCCCGCGTTTCCCCGTACGGGGGGAACTGCCCTATAATGGCGTGGCACCGCTTTTGCGGTGCCGGTTTTAATGGCAGTGACCACCCGGGCGTGCTACAAAAGACAACAACATGCTGAACCTTGCCACGATCCTCGACAACCCCGGCGAACCGCTCGCCGAGACACGCTACCGCGACCCCCACGAGCTCAAGCGGCTCGGGTATGACGGGCTGGTGGTGTACGCCACGACCGGCCTGAGCGGCCTGCTCGGCGCCGATACCGTCGCCTCGGCCGACCTGCGCCGGTGGGTCGCCGACCAGTACGACGTGGTCGAGCAGATCGTCGAAGACGCCCACGCCGCGGGGCTGACCACGTGGCTGACCTACGATGCGCCCACGCTGGCCCGCGAGCTGGTCGGCTCGGCGATGACCTGCGCCCGCAACAACTCGGTGCTCTGCCCCGGTTCGCCAGAGCTTCTGGACATGTCCAGCCAGTGCCTCGAGGCGTTGCTGGCGCGGTTCAGCAACGTCGACGGCGTGGTGCTGCGGTTGGGCGACAACGATGCGCACCGCTTGCCGTACCTGTTGGGCAACGACGTGTACTCGCCGCACTGCGCGCGGTGCAACCCGCTGGGGCGCGGCGACCGCGTCGTCAAGTGGGTGACCGCGTTCTATGACTTGGTGGTCAAGCGGCTCGGCCGGCGGCTGATCGTGCGCGCGTGGAACGTGAGGCCCGGCGGTCTGCACGATGCGCCGGAGCTGGCCGAACGCGTGTTCGAACAACTGCCGGTCGACGACGATTTGATCTTCTCGTTCAAGTTCACGCAGACGGACTTCTGGCGTTACCAGAACTGGAACCCGTCGAGCCTGCGCTGCGGCGATCGGCCGGTGATTTACGAGTTGCAGTGCCAGCGTGAGTTCGAGGGCAAGGGCGCGGTGCCGAACTACCAGGTGCCGCTGTGGCGCGACGGCATGAGCGAGATGGACGGCGCGTTCGGCCTGGCCGAGGCGGCGAAGAAGGTGAACCTCGCGGGTTTGTGGGCGTGGGTGCGCGGCGGCGGTTGGGGCGGGCCGTTCATCAGCGAAGAGACGTGGATCGACGCGAACGTCTACGCCGTGCCCAAGCTCGCGGCCAACCCCTCGGCCGACGGCGACAAGCTCGCCCAGCAGTGGGTCGACGAACGGCTCGACTGCCGCGACACCAGCGCCCGCGCCGCGCTGTTGCAGACGCTCCGCCACTCGCCGCAGAGCACGCTGGAGATGTTTTACATCGGGCCCTACGCGCGCACGCGCACCGATGGGTGGTACCCGTCGGGCTCGTTCCTGCAAGACGACCTGCTCGACGCGGAGGTCGCGTGGCAGTTGATCCGCCGGCTGCCCGACGGTGCGCTGGACGAGGTGGTGGCCGAGAAACAGCACGCCGTGGAGCGCATCGCCAAGGACCGGCGTGCGGTGCAGAAGACGGCCTCGCACCTGATCACCCCGTCGGGTGAGGCGCTGGTGCACGAGATGGAGTACTGCGAGTCGTTGGCCGAGGCGTTGCGCTACCTGTTGTCGGCGATGGTTACCCACCGCCGCAGCCAGCGCCACCGCGACCTCGGCGCCAGCCGGACCATCATGGAGGCGGTCAACCACTGCCAGTCGTACTGGAATCACCACCAGCGCTATGCCAACTACCGCGGCACAGCCACGGCGTTCCGGTCGGATAACCTGTGGGACTTCACCCAACAACTGGTTGACCAGCCGGTGGGGTGACATCGTCGTGACACCATTGGGGTTTTACGTTCATCACCGGGGCGTCAAAGGGTACGATAGGGTGGTATGAGTCAGACGCGTATCCATCGCCTGCTTCGCCTGATCACGGTCTTGCAAGGGGGCACGAGCAAGTCCGCCGCGGAGTTGGCCGAGCAGTTGCAGGTCTCCCGCCGGACGCTGTTCCGTGACCTGGCCACGCTCAAGGAAGCGGGCGTGCCGTATTACCACGAGTCGGCCAAGGGCTACCGCATCGACCCGAGCTTCTTCCTGCCGCCGGTCAACCTGAAGGTGACCGAAGCGTTGGGCTTGATGCTCTTGGCCAAGAGCGCGACGCACCACGCGGACCAGCCGTTCTACCAGCCGGCGATCGACGCGATCCACAAGCTCGCGTGCCTGCTGCCGCCGGCGTACCGGGACGTGACCGTCGACATGCTCGACAACGTCTCCGTCGCGCCCGGCACCCGCCACACGACCGGGCGCGACCAGTCGCACTTCGCGAACCTGCAACGCGCGATCGACGGGCGGCGCGTCTGCCGCATGCGTTACCACTCGCTGTTCGACGGCGGCGACATCGACGTGCGGCTCGAGCCGTACCACCTGCACCACTCGGTGCGCGCGTGGTACGCCATGGGGCGCAACGCCGAGCACGGCGACGTGCGGATCTATAAGCTGTCGCGCATCCTCGAGCTCGAGGTGACCGACGAGGCGTACGAGCTCGAAGAGCCGTTCGACGTCGAGGCCTACCTCGGCAACGCGTGGGCGCTGATCCCCGGCGGGCCCACGCACGCCGTCAAGCTCGAGTTCACCGCCAAGGTCGGCACGAACGTCGCCGAGGTGCTCTGGCACAAATCGCAAAAACACGAACTGCTCGACGACGGCCGGTGCCTCGTCGAGTTCACCGTCGACGGCCTCGACGAGATCGCGTGGTGGCTGCTGGGCTACGGCGACCAGGTGCGGGTCGTCGAGCCGGCCGAGCTGCGCGACAAGCTGTGCGACGTGCACCGCAACGCGCTGGGCATGATCGAGGGGCAGGGCTGATGCGGGCGGTGGTGTGCCGAGTCGATCGCGCCGCGGTGGAAGTCGAAGGCCAGACCGTCGGCGCGATCGGGCGCGGCCTGCTGGTGTACCTCGGCGTCGTGACCGGCGACACCGAGCGCGAGGCGAAATGGATGGCGGGCAAGCTGCCGGCGCTGCGCGTGTTCGGCGACGATGACGGCAAGATGAACCTGTCCGTTACGGATGTCGACGGCGGCGTGTTGCTGATCCCCAACTTCACCCTCGCCGCCCGCACGCAGAAGGGCACCCGCCCCAGCTACACCGACGCCGCGCCCCCGGAAGTTGCCGAGCGGTTGTTTGCGCAAGTGGCCGAGCTGTGCGGCGAGCAGGTCGCGACCGAAACAGGGGTGTTTGGCGCGCACATGGTCATCGATTCGGTCGCCAACGGCCCGGTGACGGTGGTGGTGGATTCGCCTAAAGGCGAGTGAATGACCAATGATCAATCACCAATGACCAATCAATGACCAATGCCCCAAAACATCGCGTCGGGTATTGGTCATTGGGGCTTGGGTTTTGATTGGGATTTGGCCATTGGTCATTGAACATTCCAGTCAGTAAACTGACTGGACTATGTTCACAGGCATCGTTACCGGTAAAGGCAAGGTTCTGTCAATCACGCCCAACCCCTTCGGCGTTCGGCTGCTGATCGACCCCCAGGGCTGGGAGTACACGCCGACTCGCGGCGACTCGATCGCCAACAACGGCGTGTGCCTCACCCACGCCCCCAAAGACACCGATCCGCCCGGCACCCTCGCGTTCGACGTGATCCGCGAGACGCTCGACGTGACCAACCTCGGCGACCTGGTCGAGGGCTCGACCGTCAACCTCGAATCGTCGGTCACCGCCACGTCGCCCATGGCCGGCCACTTCGTCCAAGGCCACGTCGACGGCAAGGGCGCCGTGTGCGACGTGCACGCCGGCGACGACGAGTGGCGCACCACCATCGAGGTCGCGCCCGAGCTGATGCCCTACATCGTGCCCAAGGGCTCGATCGCCATCGACGGCATCTCGCTCACCATCGCCGCGGTCGATATCGCGAACCACCGGTTCACCGTGGCGCTGATCCCCACGACGCTCGAGTTGACCAACCTCGGTGACCGCCAGATCGGCGACGCGGTCAACCTCGAATCCGACATGATCGTCCGATCGATCGTGCACGTGCTGAGCTTGCAACAGCAGTCCGACGAAAAGGGCGAAGGCGTGACGCTGAACACCCTCCGCGCCGCAGGCTTCACGCAATAACAGAGCGAGCCGGGCCGTGCCGGCCCGGCCCGTGAATACCCACAGAACTCGGCGCGCCGTTCACACGTTGCGATCTCACGGCGGCAGCACCTTGTAAAACTCCATCACCGGGCCCGCGGCGAAGGCGGCCTTGTCGATCAGCGCCTCGCGGTCGGCGGCGCTGAGGCCCGCAAACCGCCGCGCATGCCCGGCGTTCTCCTTCAAAACCGCCACGCTGTCCATGCCGCTGACCAGCGTCGACACCGGCAGCGACCACACGTAGTGCAACACCTCGCGCACGCTCAGCGCATCGGGCACGAGCTTCTTCGGCGTCTGTCGGCCTTGCTTGGCCCAGCCGTCGATGCGCCCGAAGAACTGGCCGTTGGCCATGGTCTTCATCGCCAGCACGCCGTAGCCGCGCTCGACCAGCTGCGGCAGCACCTTCATCACGAAGCTGTCGTGGTGCGGGTCGCAGACGTTGACCGGCATCTGGCACGCGTCGAACTCGATGCCCCGCTGCTTGAGCCGTTTGAGCACTTGCAGGTGCGCCTCGGTGCGTTTGTGGCCGGTGTAGCCGATGTGCCGTATCTCGCCCTTGGCGCGGGCCTCGAGCAGCACGTCCACCACGCCCTGGTCGAAGCGTTTGTCGACGTCGCCGATGGTTTCGACGGTGTGCACCTGGTACAGGTCGATGGTGTCGACGCCGAGCCGCTTGCGCGATTCGTCGAGGTGTTTGCGGGCGGTCTTGCCGTCGCGCGCGTGGGTTTTCGACATGAGGTACAGCTGCTCGCGGTACTTGGGCACGAGGTGCTTGCCGATCCGCCGTTCGCTCTCGCCGCCCTGGTAGGCGTAGGCGGTGTCGATGAAACGCACGCCCTGCGCGATCGCCGTTTCGCATATCGCCTGCGCGTCCTTCTCGTCTTCCAACGGCCCGATGTGGTTGCCGCCCAACGCCAGCGTCGTCACCCACTCGCCCGTGCGCCCGAGCTTACGCACCGGCAGCAGCGGCCCCCACCTGTCGCGCGTCGGCGGGGCGGTGGCGCTTTCGCCCTCGGCCAAGCTCGTCACCGACAGCGCCGCGGCCATCGCCGACAACCGCTGCAAAAACTCTCGACGGTCTATCATGGGTGTACTCCCGTGTCACATCAATGATATGACGCGGCTCGGGGCGAAATCGCTCACTTCTTCCATGTCTGCTCGATCAGCGCCTTGCCCGAAAGGTCCGTCACCGCGATCCGCATCTTCTGTTGGTCCGCGTTGCCGGTGATGATCGTCGCGGCCTCGGGTTTCGGGCCGCCGCCGATCAGTTGGCCGTACGGGCGCTGGGCGTTGGGCGCGAACCACGCGTGGCGGTGGGTGTGGCCGCTGATGACCACGTCGACACCGCCGCGCACGAGCAGGTCGTGCCAGTGGTGGTAGCCGTCTTCGCAAACCCACCCCTTGATGCCCTCGCCCCATACGCGCGGCCAGTGCTCGGGCACCGCCGCGTCCCACACCAGCGGGATGTGCATGAACGCCACGCGGAACGGCGCGCTGACAAACCAGTCTTCCTCGATCACCCGCTTCAACCAGTCGGCCTGCTCCCGGCGATACGCCGCGAAGTCCGTCAGGCCGGCGTACACCGGTCGGTCGTCGGGCTTGTCTTCGCCGGTGTCGAGCATGACCGCCGCGACGGGCCCGTCGCGGAACGCGTAGTAGTACCGCCCGCCGGGCCCCGTGACGCAATCCGCCAAGCCCCGCGCGTACCGGCCGCGCACGTCGTGGTTGCCGCGCCCGAGCATCAGCGGCGTGGTCTCGGCGAACGATTGACTAGCGGGCGTGATGAACTGCTCGATCGCCGTGTCGGGCGTGTGCAAGTCGTTGGTGATGTCCCCGTTCCACACGAGGTAGCGCGTCGGGTTCTCGCGCAGCGCGGCGCTGAGCGCCTTAAGCGTCGTGGCGTTCTCGTGCGTGTCGTTCCACACGGTAAACGAGGTCGTTTCACCCCCCGGGTCGAGCGTGCGGAACGCGCGCGGTTCGCTGCGCACGACCCGGCCGCGCTTCGGCCAGTACTTGCGTGCCCAGTCGATCGGCTGCACGCACACGCGGTAGCGGTAAGTTGTACCCGGCGCCAGCCCGGTCAAACGATAACGCAGCAGGCGTTCGTCCATCGGGCGCATGCCCATCGTGTCGCCGTCGCAGCGTTGGTCGAGCGTGTCGTTCAGGCCGAACTCGACCCAGCCGGTGGCCGGGCCGTGAATGGGCACGATCAGTTCGACGGTCGTCGGGCTGACGTTCGCCAACACCGGCGGGCCCGCTAAGCCGCGAGCGGCTTTCGGTTCGGCCTGCGCCTCGGCCAGTGCCAGGGGCATGACCGCACCCGCGCCGGCCAGTTGCATAAACGCGCGTCGTCTCATGGCGAAGCCTCCACGCAAAGTGTGGTGCGTGCGCCATGATAACGCCTGATGTGTCGGAGCGGGGGTCAGGCCGTGGGCACGGTTCGGCAGCGGATGGTGTGTTCCATGCGCTCCTGTTCGGTCTTGGCGTCTTCGAACTTGCCGATGGCGAGCATGATCACGGTCAGGTCGTCGACCTGGTGCAGGCTGCCGGGCTGGGCGTCGATGAGCTGGTCGAGGCGGGCGATGGCCTGGCTGGGGGTGCAGTCGTTGAACTTGGCGAACTCGGATTGGTAGCGGGTGGTGTTGAGCTTGCCGTCGTGGTCGTAACCGAAGCAGCACTCGAAGCCGTCGCTGAACAGCATCAGGCGGTCGCCCTCTTCCAGCTGCAGCGTCATCAGCTCGTAGTTCTCCTCGGCGAACACGCCCAGCAGCGCACCGTCGGGGTCGAGCTGCACGATCTCGTCGTCCTTGCGCAGCAGCAGGGGCAGGGGGTGCCCGGCGCGGGCGACTTGCAGTTGCAGCGTCTGCGTGTTGAGCACGGCGTACACCGCGGTGGCGAAGCGGTTGCCGCCGCCGGGCCGGTGAACCATCTCCAGGTTCAGCCGGGCGATCGCCTCGTTGGGCGGCACGATGCGGTAGCTCGAGCCGGCGATCTCCTTGGTGGGCAGGGCGTGCTTGACGAACATGGTCAGCAGCGCCGCGGGCACGCCGTGGCCCACGACGTCGGCGATCCACAGGCCGATGTGGTTTTCGTCGAGGCGCACCGTGTCGTAGATGTCGCCGGAGACGTAGCTGGCGGGGCGGAAGAGCACCTCGACCTGGGCGTTGGGCGCGGCGGGCGAGTTGGCGGGCAAGAACTCCTGCTGCACACGGGCCGCGAGGCGGAGCTCCTCGTCGAGCTTGTCCATCTGCCCGCGCAGCCCGCCGTGGTGGCGGCGCGTGATCGACAGCTCGTGGCACAGGTGCTGGATCGTCTCGGCCTGGCTGGCCAGCGATTGGATGACGAGGCAGATCTGTTCGGGGTCGGTGTCCGGCGGCATGATGACCGCGCCGCCCTGGAAGATGGTGCCGGCCAGCAGCTGTTCGTCGTGGCGCGTGATCAGCGTGGGCAGGTGCGCGTTAGACAGTTGTTCGAGGGTCTCGTACAGCAGTACCTCGTCGCGCAAGGCCCCGGCGTACACCCAGGCGATGCCGTGCGGCTCGGTGTGAACGCCCTGCATCAGCTGGCCGGCGAGCGTGACGTGCACCTCCGGCCGCTGATCGGCGGGGCAGTGCGACAGCACGTTGTCGCAGAACGCGCGGGCCTCGTCGTCGCAGCCCTCGAAGCAGATCAACAGCACGTCTTCAAAACTCATCCGATCGCCCCATGCCGATGGTTCACCGATTGATACAATCGACTCAGCGGGCCCACTTCTTAAGCGTGGACAGGGGCAGTTCGACCAGATCCGCTTCTTTTATACCCAGCTCCTTCGCGCGGCCGGCCCGCAGCTCGATCGCGTACCGGCAGGGGTAATAGCTGGGGTAGTTGGGCAGCCGGTGGTCGGGCGTGCCGGGGGCGGGCCGCTTCATCGTTGTAAACGATACAACCCGACCCGCCTCGTCGAGGTACACGATGTCCAGGTCGATCAGGCAGCCCTTCATCCAGAAGCCGCGCTTCCGCGTGTCGGGGAAGACGAAGATCATGCCCTCGTCGTCGCCCAGCGAATCCCGGCCCATCATGCCGTCGGCGCGAGACTTGTCGTCGAAGCACGTCTCCAACCGGAAACGCTCGCCGCCGATCGTCGCCCGCACGAACTTGGGCGGGCCCGAAAAACGGTCGAGCAACACCCACCCCAGCGCCCCGGCGATCACCGCCAGCGCCACCAACCCCATCAGCACGAATTGCCGCGGAACGCTCGGTTTGGGTTTGCTTTTAGCCATGCACCAGCCACGCGTGGTCGTCTTCGGTGAACGTCACCGGCTCACGCGGCAGCTTAGCAAGGTCGAACCGCTCGACAAACTCGCCCCCGCTCATCGCCCGCCGCTCGCCGCAGCCCGACCAGCTGGCCAACAGCCCGATCACGCGCTCGGCCGGCGCGCCCAACTCGCGGTACATCGCCACGCGTGTGTCGCCGTGACGCTTGGCCAGGCGTCGCCCATCTTCGCCGACCACCAGCGGCAGGTGCGCGTAGCTCGGCACCGGTTCCAGCCCGAGCATCTCGTAAATCAGCAACTGCCGCCCGGTCGAGCGCAGCAGATCGTCGCCGCGCACGATGTGTGTCACACCCTGCCGCGCATCGTCGACCACCACCGCCAACTGGTAAGCCGGCAGCCCCGACTTGGCCGCGACCACGAAGTCGCCGACCTGTTGCTGGACGTTCATCGACACCGCCCCGGCCACCTCGTCGGTGTACGCGATCGTCTCGTCGGGCACCCACAGCCGATACGCCGTCTGCCCGTCGCGCACCGGGGCAAACTCGAACGGCGTCGGGTGCGTCGGGCGATGAATATTCGGGTAGTGCAGCTCGTGGACATCGTCGTGCGGCGCGGAGGCGGCCTCGAGCACCTCCTTGCGCGTCGCCGTGCACGGGTAGATCAGCCCCGCCGACGCGAGACGCCGCAGCGCATCGTGGTAGGGCGTCAGGTCGTCGCTCTGGTAATACGGCCCCGCGTCCCAGTCCATCTGCAACCAGCGCAGGTCGTCGATCGCCAACAGGTCGGCCCCCGCCTTCGTACGCGGCGTATCCAAGTCCTCGATCCGCAACACCACCCGCCACCCCCGTTGCTTCGCCATCACCCAGTTGATTAAAAACGTCCGCGCATTGCCCAGGTGCAACGCGCCCGTCGGCGATGGCGCCAGTCGTGTGCGGGCTTCACTCATACGCCGGTGATGATATAGTCATCGCCATGAACGAGTCAGCCCCCCCCCGGAACCCGGAACCCGAGCCCCGGCACCCGATCCGCCTCGGCGTGCTCGTCAGCGGCGGCGGCACCACCATGGTCAACCTCGCCCAGCGCATCGCCGCTGGCGCCCTCGACGCCGCCATCCCCCTGGTCATCGCCTCCAACGCCAAGGCCAAGGGCATCGAACGCGCCGCGAACCTCGGCTTGCCCGTCGAGATCGTCGTCCGCAAAAACTTCGACTCCACCGAAGCCTTCAGCGACCGCTGCTTCGAACTGCTGCGCGCCGCCGATGTCAACCTCGTCGTGCTCGCCGGTTTTCTTTCGTTGCTGCGCATCCCCGACGATTTCGAGGGCAAGGTCATCAACATCCACCCCGCGTTGCTGCCCAAGTTCGGCGGCAAGGGCATGTACGGCCACCACGTCCACGAAGCCGTCCTCGCCGCCGGCGAGTCCGAGTCCGGCTGCACCGTCCACTTCGCCGACAACGTGTACGACAACGGCCCGATCATCCTCCAGGCCAAGGTCCCCGTCCTCCCCGACGACACCCCCGACACCCTCGCCGAGCGCGTCATGGCCGCCGAGCGCGACGCCTACCCCAAAGCCATCGCCATGATCGCCGCCGGCGAGGTGAGCTTCAGCTCACCGGGTTGAAACACCCCCGCGCACCAACCCGGCGTCTGCGCCCCACGCTCCGCGCACCACCCTTGTTTTCAAGCATAAAACGCGGTTCAACCCCCGCCCGCGCAACGCCCGCGCGCACACCGACCCAGCGTTGCGCACGCCGTCGCGCACCACAGCGACGCCGTGCGCACCGGCGCGCAGAAAAAACCGCGTTTGCCGCCCACCATCGGGGTGCGACAAACCCGCGCGCAAAACATTTTTTGCGCACGAAACCGACCGCTCCGCTTTTACGCGTTGGCTTAGGGCGTGTAAACGTGGTACGCCTGCCCCGGCCGGAACGCCAGCACCCGGTCCGGCGGGCAGTTCTCTTTGATCCACCGCGACAGGTGCGTCGGCAACCGGCACGTGCGATCGATCGGCGTGACCTCACGCGCAAACCGCCGCAGGTACTTACTGATCGCCACGCTGCACTGCGTGCCCACCGCGTTCGAGTCCCACCGGTCCGGCCCGTTGCGCTCGCTGCCGTCAAGCAACACCCGGTGCAACCGCTGCGCGGTTTCCGGGCGAAGGTCCCACTCGAACACCTCGACCCACACGTCCGACTCGCGTTGCCGCCATTTCAAATAGTCCGTCAAGCACGGCGCATCGACCGCCACCACGCACCGCTTGCGCCGCACGCCTTCGGGCGTATAATGCCCGTACTGCCCGCCCGGGTCCCAGAACACCCGCGCCCGCCCCGGCGCCGTCAGCAACAGCGCCGCGTGGTTGTCCATCAGCCCGCCGTACGCGCAGAGTATTTGCAGCTTCGCCGACCCCTCCGGCGCATCGAACACGCTCGCCGACTTAACCGGCTGCGCACGCCAGTGCTCCGGCATCGCCTGCACGCCGCCCCCGCACCCGACAAGCACGAGCAAACCGATTGTGAACCACATCAAACGCAAACCCGACTCCGTACGACGTGAAACGAACACGCGCCATCGTGTCAGGTTTGATGGTGTAAATCAACACAACGAAGAGCGAGCCCGGCCGTCCCGGCCCCGGGTCGCATGGACTTGTGACGCCCGCCGACGGCAGACGTTTATCTTGTGCGGCCACGACACGGCGCATAAAATAACACCAACGGGTCGACTATATAGGGGGTACGACATGAAGTACATCACCAGCTTGATCGTCGTGGCGGCGCTCGTGATCGTCGTGTTGATGTTGATGGGGGATCAGAACGATCCGCCCGTCACACCGGATACGACTCAACTCAACGAATGGCGGCTCATCAACGTTGTTTTGTGGAAGAACAACCGCTTCGAAGACCTCGTTGGCGTCAAGCTCCCTGAAGTTGCGGTTGACGTCCGTTTTTACGCGTTTCTCAATTTCTCCACCGGGATCAAATCGAATTGGTTTGTCGCACGATTGCCCAAAGATGAGTTTGACAACTTCATCGATCGGACCTCGCTCAAGCAAGCCCCCAACCTGCTGGAGGTCTGGCCCGAAGCCCTGGAATGTGAGGCGGAAGAGTTGAGCGATGTCTGGAACCCGACCGAAACGGTGAACGAAGACACCTATCTTTACGAGGACCCGAACATCGTATCGAGAACGATGATCAAGTATGAGGGCGGTTGCCTGTACCTCAAGCGATCCATTCACTTGGAGATGAAGCTCTCCCCCGATCGCGAAATACTGTACAAAGCCCAGGTCAGGCAATAAGTACGGGGCTACGGGCTGAGCACGGCAACCAAACGGTGGTTCGCGTTCAAGCGAGCCGGGCCGTGCCGGCCCGGGCCTGAAACAAGCGTCTACCGTGCTTGGTCGGCGTAGAAGTCGTCGACGGTCACAAAGTCGCCCGTGATCGGGCCGCCCGTGCCCGTGCCCCATACTTTCCAGACGCGTTTGTGCTTCACGCGGCCCGACGCGTCGAAGCCCACGACGAGGTTGACCGTGGCGTACGGCGGGTGGTGGTAGAGCCAATACTCATCCGCCTCGGGGGCGCCCTTGAGCGAGTCCGTCACACGGTTCGGCTCGCCCAACGCTCCGTGCACCTGTGTCTTGTCATCACCGACCGCCAGCGCCTGTGCGGCTCGAGCAAAGGTGGCCTCGTCGACCGGCTGTGATGCACGGCAACCCGACAGTGTGGCGACAAAGAACAACGTGGCAACGATCAGTTTAGCGTTCACCGTGCGCCTCCTGACGTGTGCGCGAGGGAGTATGGCATGCAGTCACGGTCTCACGTGAATCCAAGCGAGCCGGGCCGTGTCGGCCCGGTCCGGGGAAACGTGTGCGCTGGGCGCGCCGCAAACCGCGGGGCGACGTGATGCACGCTGCGACGGACCGGCTCGACACGAGCCGGCTCGCTTTTCCGGGGGGGCGGCGGTCAGTTCGTGCGGATTTCGGCGTCGAGGGCTTTCTTCAACTGCGCGACGGCGGTTTCGACTTGCGGGTCGACCTCGTCGTGGCGGAGCGTCTTGTCGGGGTCGCGGAAGGTGAGGCGGAGGGTCACGCTCTTTTTGCCCGCGCCGACCTGCTTGCCGCGGTAGACGGTGACGAAAGACACTTTCTCCAAAAGCGCGGGGTTTGCGGCGTCGACGGCGGCGGCGACCTGCGACCAGCGCACGGTCTCGTCGACGATCACCGACAGGTCGCGCTCGATGCCGGGGTAGCGCGGCTGATCGACGACCGTTGTCTCCGGCGGGAACGATTCAACCAACACATCGAGTTCCAACTCGGCCACGCCCACGGGGGTTTGCAGGTCGAAGCGGTCCTGCAACTTGCCCGACAGCTTGCCGACGACACCGAGCGGGGTCGCGTCGCCGTTGCGGCGGAGGGTGATCTGGGCGCCGGCGTCGAAGCGGTCGTCGCG
The DNA here is from genome assembly GCA_028282805.1 of Phycisphaeraceae bacterium. Classification (GTDB taxonomy): domain Bacteria; phylum Planctomycetota; class Phycisphaerae; order Phycisphaerales; family Zrk34; genus JANQHD01. Next base: position 12,809 of record JANQHD010000017.1, read on the forward strand.
GACCGGCTCGAACGTGATGGCGTTGGGGCCGACGAGTTGTTCGGCGAGTTCCTCGATGGTGCCGCGCAGCTCGTGCAGGTCGGTGGCCTTGGCGGGCAGGTCGGTGAGCATGCCCAGGCGGCGGCGCTCTTCGGGCTCACCGTCGCGCGACCAGAACACGGCGGCGGTCTCGTACAGGCGCACGGAGGTGTTGCCGAGGTCCTGGTTGTGCTTGCGCGTATTCAGCAACGCCGGCAGTGTCGAGGGTTGCAGGAACGGCTCGGCCTTGCGCGATTCGCTCTCGGTGCGCAGCAGGTCGCAGCCGGCCGGCAGGAAGGGCGCGGCGGTTTTTTCGTCGATGAAGTTGAAGGTGACGGCCTCGTGGTAGCCGTGCGCGATGAGGGTTTGCCCGAGCGTGCGGCGTGCGGCGACGGCGGCCTGCGGGGGGCGGACGACGACGCGCATGGTCGGTTCGAGGTCGATCCGGTCGTAGCCGTAGAGGCGGGCGACCTCTTCGATGAGGTCGACCTCGCGCTCGAGGTCGTGGCGGTGGGTGGGGATGGTGCACTCGATGGCGTCGCCGGCGAGGGCGGGCTCGAGTTCGAGCGCGGCGAGCAGCTCGACCATGCGGTCGGTGGACAGCTCGACGCCCAACAGGTGCGTGCACCGCGCCGGCCGCATCGCTATTTTTTGGGGGGCTGGCACGCCTTCGCCGACACGGATGACGCCCTTGGCCAGCTCACCGCCGGCGAGTTCGACGATGAGTTGCGCGGCGCGCCGGCTGGCGCGTTCGACGCCGGCCGGGTCGACCTTGCGCTCGAAGCGGAACGACGAATCGCTGGCGAGCTTGAGCGCCCGGCTGGTCGTGCGCACCGACAGGGGCGCGAAGATCGCGCTTTCGAGCAGCACGTCGGTGGTGGCGTTGGTGACCTCGGAGTCGATCCCGCCCATAACGCCGGCGACGGCGACGGGCTGAGCGGCGTCGGCGATGACGCACATGTCGTCGCGCAGCTTGTGCTTCGTACCGTCGATGGCGGTGAACGGTTCGCCGGCCTTGGCGCGGCGGACGACGATGCGGCCCTCGTCGAGCTTGGCCATGTCGAACGCGTGCAACGGCTGGCCGGTCTCGTACAGCACGAAGTTGGTGATGTCGGCGACGTTGTTGATCGAACGCAGGCCCACGGCTTCGAGTCGCTCGACGAGCCAGTTGGGCGACGGGCCGACCTTGACGTTTTTGATCACACGCGCGGTGTACACCGGGCACAGGTCGGTCGCGTGGTTTTCGACGGCGGTCAGTTGTTCGACGGGCCCGCCGGTTTCGTTCAGCTCGACATCGGGCGTCTTCAACTCGCGGCCGGTGGCGGCGGCGACCTCGCGGGCGAGGCCGAGGTGCGACAGGCAGTCGCCGCGGTTGGAGGTGACCTCGAAGTCGATCATGAGGTCGTCGCCGCGGAGTTCCGTGCCTTCGACGGGGAAGCCGGCGATGGTGAGCACGCGGTCGGCCTCGTCGGCGTCGACGGGGCGGTCGAGGTAGTCGTTGAGCCAGCGGAGGGAGGTGTTCATGGGGGCGCCTTCTACATTAACAGGTCGCACAGGGTAAATGGTGGGCGGGCGGGGGACAAGCGAATGACGAAACGCCCGGCCCTGCGGGCCGTCGCTAAACGGGCCCCGCGCGGTACACTGCGGGCATGGGCAAGACGTATGTGAACAAACACGGCCGACAACCGGGGCGGGGGCTGCGGCCGATGTTTCTGATCCCGAAGGTGCTGGCGGTGGGGGCGCTGTTCGGTGGGCTGATCGCCATGGCGGCGTTGGCGTTCGGGGAGCCGATGGGCGCGGATACGCCGTTGGCCAACCGGGTGCGTGTGCTGCAGCGCGTATTTTACTGCGTGGTGTTGCCGGGGGCGGGGGTGGCGTTGTTCTGTGGGTGGGCGTTGATGCTGCCGCACTTCGCGATCATGCTGCGCCAACGCTGGGTCTGGGCGAAGGCGCTGAGCGGGTGGTTGCTGGTGGGGCTGCTGTTTGTGGTGTGGCGGATGTTGCCCCTGGCGGCGTGGGCGGGCGACCCGACGGAGCGCGACGCGCAAATGAACCTGTTGCGCACCTGCCTCATCGCGGCGATCGTGGCGGCGGGCCTGGTCATCTTCTTCGGCCGACACAAGCCGAGGCTGGGGCAGAACTACGCGAAGACGAACGTCAGCAAGCGCGCTAAGCCGCAAGCGGCGGCGGAGGTGTTGCCGTGAAACGGATCTTTGTCGCCACGTTGTTGCTCATCACCGCCGGCTGCGGTGGGGTGAAGGTCGACCAGCTCGACCGCGACACGCCGCCCGCCATGCTGGCGCTCGAGTTCCACGTCGACACCACCGACGGCCGCAGCAGCCTGTTCAAGCTCGACGACGATCGCGTGTTCTACTTCGGCGGCGGCATGACCGCCCGATACGGCACGGCGCAAAAGATCGACAAGCTCACCGACCAGCAGGCCCGCGCGATCTGGCAACTGATCGTCGACCACGGCCTGATGACCGCCAAGGGCACGTTCCTCGGCAAGCCGCAGCGTGTGCGGTACGTTTTGCGATTGAACACGAGCGTCGGCAACCACGACCTGCACGCGGTCGACGACGAGGTTGCCGGCCTCGACGAGCTCAACCAGCTGCTGTTCGGTTACCAGGCCGACCTGCGCTACGGCGAGGTGCTCCGGCCGATCGAGATCGAACTTGAAAAGAAGAAGGCGGCGCGCAAGCGGTAATATTTAGCCCCCGGCATGCCGGGGGCTATATGCCGGGGGTTATGTGTCATTCGTCTTCCATGTCCTTCCACTGCGGGAACTTGCGTTTGGGCCCGAGCGGGTCGCCGGCGGGCTTGCCGCTGCGCACCTGTTGCACCGCCGCGGCGAACGCGAGGTCCTCGGGCTGCGTGACCTTCACGTTGAGCGGGTCGCCGGCCACGAGGTGCACGCTCTCGCCGAGCGCCTCGACCAGGCCCGCGTCGTCGGTGATACCGGCGGTGTCGACCTTGCCCTCGGCGATCTGCGCGTAGGCGCGCTCGATCAACTTGCGCTCGAACACCTGCGGCGTCTGCACCAGCCACAAACCCTCGCGCGAAACCGTTTCGGTCACCCGGTGCGCATCGATGGTCTTCTTGCCCGCGTCGCCGAGGATCGCGTCGAGCGGGTCGGCCGCTTCCTCGTAAGATGCACGATCGGCTTCGGCGCGCTTGATCGTCGCGTTGATCGGCACCGCCGGGACCACCGCGTCGAACTTCTCCGCCGCGTCGAACACCCGGTCGATCGCCGCCGGGTCCGTCACCGGTCGCGCCGCGTCGTGCACCGCCACGTGTGTGACGCCGTCGTCGAGCGCGGCCAGCGCGTTTTGCACCGTCTCCCACCGCTCGACCCGCCCGCCCGGCACGATCTTCACGCCGAAGAACCCGAGCTTATCGCCCCAGCGGAACTTGAACGTGTCGAGTTGATCCGGGTCGACGGCGACGATGATCTGCCCGACCTCGTCGCGCTTGGAAAACAGTTCGACCGCGTGGACCAGCACGGCCCGCCCGCCGAGGTCGGCCTCGAGCTTGTTCTTGCCGCCGAACCGTTTGGACTGCCCAGCCGCGGGTAGGATGGTGGCGATCTTCATGGCCGGAGTTTAGTGAAGCCACAAGCCATTAGGCAACAGCCAACAGGCGTTTGGTCACCGGCCGCCGTGCCGTGCGTTTAGCCGCGACCCGCGGGGGAGCGCTCGATCGCGCCCGTTTAGCGACGGCCCGCAGGGCCGGGCTTATCTCAACTCGACCCACGCGAAACCCGACCGTACAATACAGGGCTGATCTTTGACAACCAGGGGCCGATCGGTATCGACCGGACAGGGTAAGGTTTGTGGTGGCGCGTCGAGGTGCCCGTGGGCCTCGTTAATCAACGGGCAAACCATAACTGCCAACGATGAAATCGCTGGCCGGATCGGCTTCGCGCCGGTCCGCCTTGCTGCCTAATATGCAGCACATCCGTCGGGGACACTCCCCCGAGAACCGGCGGGTGACCAACTCAGGGGGATCGCCCAACGGCGGCGTCAAAGCGCCCGCGGGTTAAAACTCACTTTGACTGGCACCGCACAATGCTGTCGCTGGCATCGGTGTGGTGCGAGAATCAATCAGCGAATACACGCGTAGAAGCCACACTCCGACTGTCTCGGGACGGGGGTTCAATTCCCCCCGGCTCCATTTTTTATCCTTTTCCGCTCCCGGAAGTTTAGGCACGAGTGTTTGCGTGACAACGTGTTACGTCATTGGCGGTTTGTACGGCCATTGCATGACATAACGATTAACATGCAGAACGCAATGGCTAACGAACAGGGAATGGCACTCACTGAGCTAAGAGCCCTAAGTACGTTCAACGTTGGGCCTGAGGCAGCAGCTCTAGGCATTGAAACCGCGGGTGAGTCTTTTGTGCGAGAGCTGCTCCCCGATGGCACTTGGGGGCCTTGGAAAACAGCTTTAGCAACTCACCGCTTGCCATAACTAGGATAACGTATGGTGTTATCGTTCAATACCTTTCACGTTTACTTACTTTCAGCAATTATGCTTTCGGGCCTGATTGCCTGCGCTAAACGCGAGCCCTCCTCCGGAAGCCAAAGGGATCCGAATAATCAGGATGCTGAACAGCAACAAGTAGAAAACGACATGGGTAAGAAAGATGCCCGCAACGACACGGCCAAAGATGCACCACTAGCAACAAGTTTACCGAAGACAAAGCTAGCCGATCCTCCCAAGCGACCAACCTCGGAAGACCTCGCTATATTACGCACATTGTATCGCAAGACCCCCAAACAGGTTATCGATGCGATTGGTCACCCAATTTCCGTGGAAGTCCTCCCTGACGGCAAGGTAAGATGGACTTATCATTGGATTGCAGTTGCGTATGTTATTTACCAAGATGATCTAGTAATTGATGCATATCACATTGTGGGTTTTTAAAATATTGGTGTAAATAACCTGACCTGCCCCCGATGCTTAGACCGCCTGTTGGTTCCGTAGTGGTTGAAGGGTTGGCTGCCGCAGTGGGTGCGGATCGTTGCCTTGCTCAAACCCCGTTCGAACAGCCATCGACGCCAGCTCGAAGCGTCGTCGGGTGTGATCGACCGCAGTTCCCGCGTGGATTGAAAGTAGTCATTCAACTTGTCAGCCGTCTGCTGGTACTTGCGGATTGATGTGGGCTTGAGCTCGAGCACGCGTTCGCTGATGAATCGTTCGAGCCAGCCGCCGACCGTCACGTCCGCACGCGGTGTGACCAGCTCCGTTTGCGCCAGACGGCCGTGCATCCTGTCATCTAAAAGCGTCAACCATTCCCAGGTCGCCGGCGAGAAGGGCGTTCCGCGCCGTGTTGCTTGGAGGATATGTTCCACGTGCTGGCGCCATAGCCGCGCGGTGGATTCATCAACCCGCCCTAGGCGGATGGCTTTCCGCCGCTTGTCCAACCCCGTGAACAGCAGGCGGATGCACCCGTTCTTGTCGTGGCTGAGGCTGGCCATAGCTACGCCTATTTCTAGCGTCTTGACTTGATAAACTATAGACAATAGTTTATAGTTATCAAGTCAAATTGATGGGCGATGTCCCTGCAACTAATCTGTCTTCATGGCGTTGATAGGAACCCGTAAAGCCGCAGAGCGTTTGGGTGTGCACAGAAGCAGGGTCTGGGTGCTTATCTCGTCGGGTCGCTTGAAAGCGACGAAGGTGGGGCGTTCGTGGGTGATTGATGAAAAAGACCTGGCAGCGGTGCGCGAGCGTCGACCAGGGCGGCCGCGAAACACTCAAGATCGTGATTAATTCGGTATATACCCACCGAAACAATATCTCGCTTAATGCGATGGGCTAGTCACTGCGATTGGTGAATCGCCACGGCCACCTGGACACGCGACTGGTTCTGGCAATCGGCGTGGATCATCGTCTCCTGTACTGCTTCGTTGTAATTCGCTTTGTAGTGCACCGCCACATTGACACTCTGTCCGGGCATTAGCGGGTCACGGTGGCCTCAGCCCTTGCGATTCAGATAGAACGGTCGGGTTTATCGCCTATGGGGACGTCGTCGACAATTCATAGCAATCAATGCAATTAACACCAGAGTTGTGGGCTCTGACACTACATTGAAGTTCGTCTGGACAGAGCGGTGTTATCCACGCTGTTGAACACCTGTACGCTGAGATTATGTTCGCCCATAGTAAGGTGAGGCAAGTTGATTACAACTTGCTCCTCATAACCGCCCCAAACCAAATCGTTCGGGGTAAGTTCAATCACCGGACCGCTGTCTAATTGATAGGTTGCGCCGGTAATTGTTATGTCGCGCATGACATCGCTGGGGTACGGATTAACCATAAGATCAGCAGCGAATTGGTAATCAAGATTGCTTGTTGGTGAAACGGGAGACAGCTCTATGTTGCTAATCAATGGGATGGGGTCGAGAATATCAGGGATAGTGTCGTTATCCGAATCACGCCAACCGATAGCGTCGATGGCCCCTTGAGATAGGTCGTAGTTGAATGCGGTAGCCATCAGCGAGGGCGTGTGATTCGGGTTCGGGGTGATTCCATTGTCGAGGTAATACGCGTTTTCGTTGGGTGTGTTCAGGTATCCGCTGCGCTGATCGGTTCGTGGGTTTACCTCTTTGTACTCGTCGCGCGCGCCGAACGAATGGGCTGATTCATGGGCGTAGTAGTAACGCGATGTGTAAAGATGGGCGTTGACGAATGGTCCGTTGGGTAGGGCGGTTGTCGTAGGCACGGATAAAAAACATGACGGCCCAGTTGGCATCAAACGCATCTCGCATTTGATCGTTGTAGGCCTGTGTGCCGGTAACCACATCCGAGTTGGAATGCCCGAGGCCGCTCAATGCTGCTCTGTATGCGGCGTCTTTCTTCTTGACGTTGTCGACCTGAATAGGCCGGCTATTCTTGGCGTAATTGACCTGGATGTCGAGTTGGCGTCGGGATGAAGTCGCTTGGCCGATTCGCTCATCCAGTAATCCGCCGCGTACTGGATGGCGTCCATGTGATATTCGATAGATCCTACGCCCAAGGCTACATCAGAATCTTAAAACTTGTTATTTGCGTTTTCAATGAAGACAACGTTCCACACGTATCTGCCAAGAGCGTACGCAGAGGTATCCGATTGCTCGGCGCCGAACGGCGTCATAGCTTGGGCCAAAGCGCTGAATATCAAGCTAACGCTCATCGCGCCATAGACGATTCGAGGACTGACAGGCATCGCTCTCTCCCGGTCACGCTTGAGTAGGTCAAGCGGTTCTCTCCATCTCCGATCTATATCACTAATATACCATACGATTTGGCTCGAAGCATATCACTTGGTCAAAGAGATTTCGAACTCTACGGTGTCTTTGGCATGTGCAGTAAGTGAACCTCAATTCATTGCTCGCTAGGCTTGAAACCAATCAGGTGAAGTTGGTCCCTAGCCCAAGCGACCCATTCAGGCCGATCGTCCTTCATGACCACGGCTTGAAGCAACTCGTGCACCTCATCATCTCGGTCGCCGCGCCGCACGCGTGCCCGGGCCAGGTTGCCGATGGCTTTGGTGTTTTCAGGTCCGATCTCCAGCGCCTGCGTATACGCTACGACGGCATCGTCGAGCCGTCCGACGGCTTCGAAGACCAATCCCAGGTTGCTGCGTGGCTCGGAGCGGTGGGGCATCAGCTTGGCCGCGTATTCGAACTCCCATGCGGCGAGATAATACTTCTTTTGTTCGAAATACACCTTGCCCAAGTTGTTGTGCGCCGGGCCAAACATCACGTCAGCTTTCAGCGCGGATCGCAATGACGCTTCGGCTTCGTCCAATTTGCCTTCTTCGTAGAGCGCCATCGCGCGGGCGTTTTCCCGTAAGGCCAATTCGGTATTGCGGTTGATCGGATCGGAGATGGTTTCGTAGTCAGGTCGGGCGCTGCGCGACCGGCTGTTACATCCGGTTAACAGCGCGGTGGCAAATACGAGTACGAGAGTGGTGAGAATGGTGTGCGTGTGTTTCACGGCCGATTAACCTCCGGAGCAGAGAGCTTGTCGTGGGGCGAGTATACCAGGTAGGTCAACACGACGTCCGCGTTCCACATGTTCTGGTCTCGGTCGTTGCGCGGAGCGGCGATGCGACAGGAACCGACCTTCAAGGATGGGTATGAATCGGTGATCTGGTAGAGGAAACGTGTGAGTTGTTTAATCGTCACATCTTGCAATGCCAGCCGCACAGAGACGCGCTGGAACGCGCTGTTGCTGATCCGCAAGGGCGGTTCGGGGTGGATCCGATTGAGACTGCGCGCCGGTAGTTGAACGGCGCGGGCCACGGTTTCGATCTGGCGGACCAGCTCGGGGCGCTCGATCGCCTGGGCGCGGGCAAGCTCGGGTTGTTTACGCAGCTGTTTGATCCGTTCAGCGAATTGAACGCATCGACCCAGGTCGCGCTTCGCTACCCACGCGCTCCTACGCGCCTCGGTGTACTCCTGGAACGCCCAGACGTTCGCGCCGATCAGCGTGATCGCGGTCGTGATCAACAGGATGGTTTGCCTGGCGTTCATCGGTTGGCGAGTCCCTTTGCTTTGATGACTTGTGAATCTTGTTTATTGGCCGATGGGCTAAGGCGGCCCGTCGCGGTAAATCCCACGCCCTTCTCCTTGAGTTGTTCGGTGCGGGGTGGGGCCATGTCAAAACCTTGTTGCTTGCGTAGCGCCGCAACGATCTGGTCGGCTTCACTGTGGCTGCGGGCCTCGCCCTCCAACTGCAGGCTGCCTGCGTCGACACGCAGTTCCAGCACGCGGTAGCGCTGATCGGTGGGCAGGCGTCGCAGGGCCTCGTAGAGCGTGATCAGGGCGGAGGGTTCGTCTGGCAGATCGGATGAGCTGCCGGAGAGGCTGTTGGCGCTGCGGTGTTTCTGATCCAGAGCCTCGACCACGTCGGCGGGGACGCGCCCGTCGAAGACCGAGGTGTAAGCGGTACGCTGTTCGTCTCGCAGTTCGCCGGCCAAATCGCGGTACGCGTGCGTTCGCCACTGCAGAGCCAGCGGGAGGGCGGCAAGGAAGATCAGCAGGCTGATGACGGCCGTGTTCAGCGGCGTGCTTAATGTGGCGAACCGGTCGGTTGGGGACAGGGCGTCGCGCCTCAAGTTCAACCAAGGTCGCACAGCCCCCCGGAGGATGTCCAGGCCGCACTCGGAAGCCGCGTTGCGTGGCCGAGGCGCACCACCGATCCGCTCGGCTCCCGGGATGTTACCCGTCCATACTTCAGCGAAATCGTCGTCTTCGCACAACAGTCCGATCGCGTCGGTCTCCATCCCGTCTGAGAAGGCCAGCGTTCGAAAGGTCTGTTCGATCGACAGTTGCGTGTATTGGGTCTGTCGCCAGGCAGTAGGCCCTGATGGCGAGAGTGTGATGCAATCACACTTATCTTCTTGCGCGATGGCGAGCGCGTCCCAGTTTGCTTGATCGGTCCGACGAACCAGGTGCTGGGCGGTGAGCAGGGCGGTGGGGCAGATGGCTTGTACGTTCAGGCCTGCGGTTTCGACGGCTTCGATAATAGGGCGGACGGCATCGGTCTCCACCGCAACGCCCAGCGCCCGGTTAGGCTGTTCCACGAAGTCGGCGACCACGGATTCGGCGGGCCAGGGAAGCTGTTCTTCGAGCCGGTAGAGCAAGGGGCCGCGGCGTTTACGTCGGGGCAGGTCGCCGGTTTCGATCACGGCCGCCAGACACAGACGGCTGGGGATGGCGATCATCGCTTCGCTGCCGGTCAGGCCCTTTTCTTTGATCGCGCGTTCAAGTGATCGGCTTTGTGCCTCAAGCCCTTGCTGTTCCGCCGTGGTCAGTTCCATGACCAAGACCTCGCCGCCTTGCTCGTAGCCCACGGCCCAGCTCACATCCGCATCCCCGTCGTTGATGAACACCACCACCGCGTGTCGGCTCATGGCTGGCCCCCGTCGTCCGACAAACTCAGTTGGACCTGCTCACCCAGGTATTCGACCACCACGCCGCCCTGCTTGATGGAGATCAATCTGGCCTTCTCGATGCGCTGGCCGATGCCCACCATCTCCACACTCCCGCTGCGTGTTTGAAAGACGGCTAGTTCCCGCCCCGGGTCAAGGATCACGCCCGTCAGTTTGATCGTCAGCGCAGGCTTCGCCGGCGGCGGGGGCGGCGGCGCGGGCGGCGGGTCGTAGAGCGGCCGACGCAGTTCGATTTCGACGACCTTTGCGTAATCCTTCCAGGCCGGTTGTGTCGGGTCATGGCTTGGGTCGGTACTCACGGCCATGGCACCACCGTTTTGAACCGCGTCTGGTACGGCGACGGGCGTCAGCCAAACCCACAGCACCGTCGCCGCGATCAGCCCAGCGAACAGGGTGGCGGTAACCCACAACAAACTTTTGGTCGTTCGTGTATTCATCCTTACCACTCAAACGTTGCGATCCGGCCTCCGCCGCCCCCGGAACTCGCGGAACTCCCGGAACCGTCAGGTTCGCCGCCCTCGTGGACGATCAAGCGATCGTATGTCCTCGAGTTGCCCTCAAGGCGAAGCCATAGGGCGTAGCAAGAAGATTGGTCGGTCAATCGCTGCTTCACAACCTCCAGATCCCGCTTGCTCAACTCCAATTGCGCAATCGCACCCTCAAGGCCGATGCCGGGGCGTTCCAGCTGAACCCGCACGATTGTCTCCGCGTCCCCCGTGCTCAGTGCCGGGCTCAGCAGGGTCTCGATGGCGCCCGCTGAAGCACGACGGATGTTGATCCTGCCGTCGCCCCAACAGGTAAAGTGTGAGGCCAGCGTGTTCTGGTCGAACGGCGCGAGGTCGTCCACGCGGATATCCTGAGCAACCTGTGACCACGTGGTGATGGGGCGCCTCTGGGACCTTTCCGCCGGGATCACGCCGGATGGAAGCGCCAGGTGGATCGTGGCGGCCGACGTGAAGGTCATCTCGTCGATGACTCGTTCGGTGACCCGCTTACCACGCAGTTCAAGCAGCGTGTTGATGTTGATCTTGGCCTGTTCGTCTGAAAAAACCATATCCATCCGATACCCGTTGACCGTCAATCGGGCGTCGTGCCTGGCCACCGGTTCAAAGGCCTGCGCCTCTTGGTCGGCCAGGATCCGTTCGATCTGGGGCGTCAGCGACAGGGTGGCGCTGCGGAGCGTCCAGTCCCGGCGAAGCCGTTGCTCAGCTTGTGTCGCCAAGACCGCGCGATCGAAGCTGCGTTGCGCCGCACCGGCCATGGCGAACGCGGCCAAAACGAGCAACACCAAAATCATGGGCAGCACGAAGCCTCTTCGCTCCAGGATGTCGGTTCGCTGTCGCATCGGTTACCTCGCGTGTAGCCAGAACTCGTACCGCTGCTGTCCCGCCGTGAGGATCGTTTGTGCATCTAGGACTTCGCCTTGAGTTTTGAGGTTAGGTAAATCGTCTTGCTTGGCGATGGTGGTTAACGTCAGGCGATAGACTCTGGGCGACAGCGAGAGGAAGGAATCAGACGGGTTATCTTGATCTGTTTCATTCTGTGTCGCCTCCGCCTCGCCCAACCATTCATCTCTGTCATCGGAAAACCGACCGGCGTCGATGGGGGTTAGCCCAATCGCGGCCACGCCCACCGCGGCGATGGCGTGAATCCCTTCTCGGCTCTCCGGGTTGCCGGCAGGAAGGGAGGAATTGGGGTGTGAGGTCAGGGGAATCACCGTGCGGAGCAGGCAACGGTGATTGTCGATTTCTTTGATCTGGTAGCGAACTTCGGCCGGCATGTGTGTGGTTTGTCCGATTGGAACCAGGGTTGTTATCGCAATCCGATCTCCGGCGACATCAATCGCGCCGGCGTGCAACAAGTCTCGCTCGACCTGGTCGGCAATGCGCTGTGCCCATTGGGCCTGGTCGGCGGCGACCGGTGAATCGATCGGACGCCGCAGGACCGAAGCGCTGACGTTGAGCACGGCCAACATCAACAGCGAAGCGAGCGCCATGGCGCCGATCAACTCAACCGCGGTCATACCCGGTTGGATGCGGGGCGGTCGCCTCATAACGAGCCCTCCGGGGCAGGAGTGGGGATCAGCACCTCGACGCTCGTCAGCGGTTGGTTGGAACCCGTCGATTCCGTGATGGTCAGGCGCACCCGTTCCAGGCCCAATTCACGGGCGGCCTCGTCGGACACGGTCTCCGTTCGCCAGCGCAGGTCTTCGTGACCGTCGATCGGCCCGGTATCGTCTCGTGGCCAGTGGTCGGGGCGGCTGAACCATTCGGTCAGGAGCCGGTCCGCGAGTTCGATCGCTTCGAGCTTATCACCGGCGTCCGTGTACTGGCGCTGCGCCTGGCTCTTGGCCAGCAGCAGGCCGGTCAGCAGCGTGCCCAGCAGCACCAGGCCGCCGAGCACCTCAACCAGCGTTACGCCCGGCAAGTGCCGTGAGGATGTTTTTAGCTTGCGTTGCATTGTTCCATGTCGTGGTTTGACCGCTCATCCCGGCGACCAGCAGCCATGTCGATTTGTCGTGCCGGCCGGCCAGCTTCAACAGGTACGTCGAACTGTCGCCGCGTGGCGTGTAGGGGATCGCGACAAGCCCGTACGCCGTGGTTTTGTCTTGGAGTCGTACGCCGGCCACCAGCATCGATTTCGGCAGTCGCAGTCGATCGCCGATCGGCTCACCCGAGTCGGCGATGGTGCGCCGCAACTCGTTGCGCTCGGTGTCGACCAGGACCTTCAAGGGCTGGTTCAGCCTCTCGGCAATGATGCGTGTGCGTTGATCGTAGCGTTCGATCTGGTCGGCCCAGTAGGCGTTGTCCGCGTGCTCACGGACGCCGGCCAGGTTCACCACCGCCGCGGTCGCCAACAGGGCGCTCAAAGCCAGCACGGCTATCAGTTCGATCATGGTAAAGCCGCCACGCCGCATGGGGTCACCTGTCGTCACCGAGTTGCCAGTGGAAGATATCGGCCGCATCGGCGTCCCCACCCGCGCGGCCGTCGCTGCCGTAAGAGAACACCTCGTAGGGTTCGTCGTTCTGGCCGGGGACCTTGTACTGGTAGGCGTTGCCCCACGGGTCGTTCGGCAGCCGCTTGATCAGCGGCTCAGAGAAAACCTCGCTCTTCTCCGTTAACGACGCCAGGCCGGCGTCCGCGGTGGGGTACCGGCTGGTCACGGCGTAGTACGCCTCCAGCGCTTCGACGATCGTCGCGATGTCGGCGCGGGCCGCGTTCTCCTTTCCCTTGACCAGGAAGCCGCGGACGTTGAGGCTGATCAGGCCGGCCAATAAGCCGATCAGCACCAGCACGACCATCAGTTCGATCAGGCTAAACGCGGATTTATGGTGTCTTTCAGAGCGCACGGGTCGCCTCCAGCATCGGCAGAATGGTGGCGAAGGCGATCAGCCCCACGATCGCCACCATCACAAGGATCAACAAGGGTTCCAAGACAGCGGTCAGGCGTTGCGAGGCCACGGTGAGCTGGCGGTCGTATTCCTTGGCCAGCCGGTCGAGCATGCGTTCGGTCTGACCGGACTGCTGGCCGACGTGGAACAGGTGCACGACCATGGGGGGAAAGGCCTGGGTGTCGCCCATCGCCTCGGCGATCTCACGGCCGGCTCGGATCGACCGTTCGCACTCGTCGAGCGCCTCTCGGAAGATCGAGTTCGAGGTGGTGTTGCGTGCGATGCGCAGGGCCTGGACGAACTCGATGCTGCTGCGCAACAAAGTCGAGATCACCACGGCAAGACGGAGGATCACCTGCTTGCGCACCATCGAACCGATGAGCGGCAGACGCAACTGCAGCCGGTGCCACAACTTTTGAGCTCGTGGTGTCCGCATGGCCATGGTGAAGATGGCGACGCCGGCTGTGACGCCCAGCGCGATCCAAAGGCCGTTCTGCAGCAGCGCGTCGCTGATCCCTTTGACGATGCGCGTGGGCAGTGGGATGGCCTTGCCGTTGTCGACCAGGCTGCCGAGGAGCTTGGGGACGACAAAGGTCATCAGGAAGATGCTCACGCCCGTGGCCAGCACCAGGACGATCATCGGGTACATCAGGGCGGAGAGCAGGTGGCTCTTGAATTGTGAGGCGCGTTGGCGGAACTCGGCCAGCTGCTGAAGCGAGGGCCCGAGCGTACCCGCGTTTTCGCCGACCTCGACGATGCTGATCGCCAGCTCGTCGTAGTATTCATCCGAGGCTCGCATCGCGTCGGCCAGCGAAGCGCCGTTGGCCAACCGCTCGCTCAACTGTTGCAGGTGGACATGGAATGCCCCGCGTTGCTGACGCGAGAGGGTGTCGATGGCCTCCAAGAGCGGGATGCCGGCTTCCAGGAGCGTGGCCAGCTCCTGCAGGAAATCGTTGATTCTGGGCTGTTCGCGCTTGGCTCGCCATCTTCGCCACCAGTGCGCTCGTTGCCGCGTGGTCGATTCATTGATCTGGTGAACGATCAGGCCGCGCGCACGCAGCTGGTCTCGCGCTGCGCGCGGTGTATCGGCAACGATCGTGCCTGTTGACGGGTGTTGCTTCAAATCCGAGGCTTTGTAGGCAAAGACAGCCAATCCCGCTTCGTCCTTCTGCACCACGCCGCACCGGCGTGTTTGTTACACGCTCAGTCGCGCCGTGACGCGTAGCACTTCGTCCACCGTGGTGATCCCGGTGTTGATTTTCTGCATCCCGTCGTCACGCAACGACCGCATGCCCGCGCTCACGGCTTGATTGCGGATACGATCCGCCGTTGCGCGTTCGGTAATCAGCGCTCGAACTTGTTCATCGATCGCCAGCATCTCGAAAATCCCGATCCGCCCCCGGAATCCCGTCTGCCGGCAGGCGGGGCACCCCCGACCTGACGAGGATTGCATATCGATATGATTGTTCAGGTCCACTCCTAACCGAACCAGGTCATCGACGTCGATACTTCCGGGGGTCACGCAGTTGGCACAGACGCGTCGCACGAGGCGCTGCGCCAGCACGCCCACCACCGAGCTGGCCACGAGGTACGGCTCGATGCCCAGGTCCAGCAGGCGGGTGATGGCGCTGGCCGCGTCGTTGGTGTGCAGGGTCGAGAGCACCAGGTGGCCGGTCAGTGCGGATTGGATCGCCATCACGGCGGTCTCGTGGTCACGGATCTCGCCCACCATGATGATGTCGGGGTCCTGGCGCAGCACGTGGCGCAAGCCGCTGGCGAAGGTCATCCCCTTGAGGTTGTTGATCTGGGTCTGGCTGATCCCCGGCAGCTGGTATTCGATGGGGTCCTCCAGAGTGAGGACGTTCTTTTCTTTCGCGTTGATCTCGGCCAGCGCCGCGTACAGCGTGGTGGACTTGCCGCTGCCGGTCGGGCCGGTGACCAGGATCAGGCCGTGCTCCGTGCCGACCAATTGCCGAAAGTGCGTTAACACTTCGTCGGACATGCCCAGTTCGCCAAGCGTGCACAGGCGTGCGGTCTTGTCGAGCAGGCGGATCACGAGCCGCTCCCCGAAGCTGGTGGGGATCGAAGAGATCCGCAGGTCCACGATCCGGTCACCGATCTGGACCGTTGCGCGACCGTCCTGCGCCAGGCGTTTTTCGGCGATGTTCATCCTGCCCATCACCTTGATGCGGCTGACGACCTCTTCCTGAACCGACTTCGGCAGTGTGTAGGCGTCGAACAGCACCCCATCGATCCGAAGACGCACCACGACCTGTTGTTCATACGGTTGGACGTGCAGGTCGGACGATTCCTGCTTGACCGCTTCGAATAGTAGGGCGTTGACCAGTTTGATCACCGGTGCGCGGTTGGAGCCGTCGAGCAGGTCTTCTCTGCTGGTGAGGCTCTCCAGGTCGTCGGTAGCGTCAGCCGGATCAAGCCGGTCGATGATCTGCTCGGTCTGACCGGTGCGCTGCTGGTAGGCGAAATTGATCGCGGCCTCGACCTGTTCCGGGGGCGCCAGCATCGGTTCGATCGGTTTGCCGAAGAGCCGCGCCAGCATGTCCAGCTGTTGCCACTTCCGAGGGTCGGTGAAGACCACCGGCAGCTTGCCGTTATCCGAGGCTAGGGCGAGCAAGCCATGCTGGCGCGCAAAATGGATCGGGATCCGTTCCACGAATTGCGCCGATGCGTGATACGAACGCAGGTCCTCAACCAGGCCAACGCCTAACCGATCGGCGATCGATGCCAGCGGTGACGAAGCATTCTGGGGCGTTAGCGAACCTGCATGCCCATCGCCTTTACCGACTTTGCAATGACGCCCGTTCCCACTGCCGGGTGACTCAACACGTATGGATGGTTCTGTGGTCGTCATACTCGGCCGCCATCTTGGCTGGATTACTCAATAGATCGCCTCAGGGGTGCTGTCGGGGTAGTCGGCGGGGATTCCGGCCTGGGCCACGTCGCCGGCCGACAGGTACTTCAGGTCTTCGAAGTTGTCGTCGCGCAGGATGATCGGCCGGATGAACACGAACAGCGTCGCGCTGCTCTCGGCCTCCGTGCGGTTGCTGAACAACAGTTCGATGATCGGCAACTCGCCCAAGATCGGGATGCGCTCGATCGTCTCGCTGGAATCCTGTCGGTTCAGCCCGCCGACGATGATCGTGTGACCATCGGGGATGGTGATCTCGCTGCTGACCGAATTGGTCGAGCGCGGCGGGGGGATCCCTTCGGAACCGTCGCCGCTGAAGCTGTTGAGCGCGATCGAGTATTCCATTTGAAGGTGGTCACCCTCGGCGATGTGGGGGGTGACCTCGATGGTGGTGCCGGCCGTGGCGTAACCGGCGAAGCTCGTGGTCGACACCGTGTCCGACGCGTTGACGCTGGTGAACGGCGCCTCGTTGACGCTCTCGAGCCGACCGGTGGCGTTATCGTTGACCAGGATCTTCGGCGCGGAGATCACGTCGGCGCGGCCGTTGGTCTTCAATGCCCGAATCACTACGTCGGCGATATCCATGCTGATGATCGACCCGTTAAAGCCGAGGCCGGGCGTAATGGTCAGCGTTGGATCGGCGGGGTCGAGGTCCTCGCTCAGGCCGAACTGGCTGAACGTGAGGTAGCGTCCCTTGTTGCCGATGTCGCCGGCTCGCAGGATCTCGACCCCGAGCGAAAACCCGCCGCTCGTGTCGACCGAGACGATGGTCGCCTCGATCAGCACCTGGGGTCGGCGCTTGTCCAACTCCCTGATCAGGTGCGCATAGACCTGTTGGGTGGCACGGTCGCCGACGACGATGATGCTGTTGGTGTTCTCGTCGGCGGTCACCCGCGCGCGTTCGGTAACGATGGTCCGTAGCGACGAATCCGCCGTTTGCGTCAAGCCCGCGCTGGCCGACACGTTGCTGCCATCGGACGAACTGGCGCCTTCGCCCGTGTAAGTGGGGGGGCGGGGCAGGTCTTGGCCTATCTCACCCGGTGGCGTGTTGGGGCCGGCGAAGCGTTGGTCGTCCGTGGTGCGTCTGGTGTGTGTCGCGTCGCCCAGCCCCTCTACGTCCAGGTGGTCGAGGCCCTCGCCGCCTTCGATGCGGAGGATGGTCTCGAGCACGTCCTGAGCCGTGGTGTTGGTCAGCTTGTAGAACTGGATCGGGCTGTGCGCCGCTTCGATCACCACGTCCAGGTCGGTCTTCAGCGATTCGATCGTCTGGTGTACTTGCGGGCTGGCGGTGGCGATCAGCATACCGGTCTCGCTGTCGATCGCCGACCGGTAAGAACGCTTGGCGACCGCATCACCAACCAGTTGTTTGGTCAGGCGGTCGATCTTCTCCGGTGACGCCACGTCGAAACGGTAGGTCCGAGTCTCCAACTTAAGCGGCACGTCGATGGCCCCGATCAGGCGTTTGACGTTCTCCAGTTCCGAGGCTGCGCCCACCAGGATCAACTGGTTGGTGCGATCGATGGACAGAACCTCCACGCTCCGCGTCTTGTCGGTGGTTTTGCCGAGCTTTTGCCTGGCGCTGATGACCTTGGTGATCTCGCCGCTGACAAGCTTGGCCTCCACGTGCACCAGTTGCACGAACTCCGTGGCGATCTTAGGTCCGGGCCGGTCGGCGATTCGTATGGTGTGGGTCAGACGTGGGATGTTGTCAGCGTAATCGGTGACGATCAGGAAGTCCTGGTTGGGCAGCGTGACCACGTTGGCGCCCTGTCCGGCGAGGAAGGGTTTGAGCAGCTGCTCGATCTGCTTGGGCTCGGCGTGCTCAAGGTGAACGACTTGGGTGATGACTTTGCCCCGTTGCGCTTGGCCCGCGCCCTTGGGATCGTCCTCGTTGATCTCCGTGGCGACCTTACCCAGCTCCTTGTCGGGCACGATGCGCATCCAACCGGTCTTTTCGTCTTCAACCAGCAGCAGCCCGTTCATCTTGAGGGCGCTTTCGAGTACGCCGACCAGTGATCCACGCGGCACCTGTTTGGGCGAGCGGATCACGATGCGTTGCGTCCCGACCTTCGGGTCGTGCAGGATGTTGATCGACAGGCTTCGGCTGACGTACTCGATCAGCACGTGCAGCTCGATCTCCTTCGGGAAGTTCAGCGTGATCAGGTCGCCCGACCTGGCGTTGGCCGC
>JANQHD010000055.1 GCA_028282805.1 Phycisphaeraceae bacterium
GTAGCCGGTGCCCTCGCCGTCGCCGTTGAGGTTGAGGAACGCGCCGGAGCTGATCGAGATCGCGCCGGTGCCCAGGGCGCTGTCGGCCGTGACCGTCAGGTCGCCATCGGCGATCGTGATGTCGCTGGCGAACGAGCCGTTGTCCGCAGAGAAGACCAGCTCACCCCCGCCGCTCTTGGTGGTGTTGCCGCCGGCCAAGGGCGCCGCGACTTCGTGCGTGCCGCCGGTGACGTTCCAGTCACTGACGTCCATTGAACCGCTGGTCAGGTCGTCGAACGTGATCCGGTTAGCGCCGCTGACGGTCAACTTGTTGACCACGACCGCGGTGTCGATGTCGATCGTGCGGGCGTCGGTGAAGGTCAGGCCGCTGAACAGCACGTCGTCGGTCGCGCCGGGCAAGGCCGGGTCGGTCGACCAGTTGGTCGCGGTGGACCAGTTGCTGTCCGCGTCGGTCAGCCACTCGATGATCGCCGCGGCTTCCAGCGAGAGGACCTGCTGTCCGCCGGTGTCGGTGACCTTGAGAAACTTGCTGTTGACCAGCAGCGACTCGAGCTCCGCGTTGAGCGCGTCGAGGTTCGCCGGGATGGTCCAGTCCAGGTTGTTGGAGGTCGTCGGATTGATCTGGATGCCTTCGATGCCGAAGAAGCCGTCGGCCACCTTGCCCGCCAGGTTTGTGTCGAACGCGCCCGTCAGGTTCGTGTGGGTCACGGTGCCCGAGCCGGCCGCACCGGTCCAGTTGAACGAGCCTTCGAACGCGGTGCCGCGCAACCCGTTATCGCTGTTGACGGTGATCGTGCCGCCCTGGAAATCGAAGAGGATGTCCTGCGACGTGCCACCGCCGGCGTTCAGGCGGAGGTGATCGGCATCGATCGTGCCGCCTTGCATCGTGAACAAGGCAGTGTTACTGAGGACCGCCAACGCACCCGACGAGGTCACCGAGGAGTTTGCATCCATCGTGACCACGCTGGTCGAATTGATGTCGATCGAGCCGGTGCCCGACTCGGCAGAGGCGTTCAAGTCGGTGTTGACCAAGTTCAGGGTCGACCCGCTGAGCACGCCGAAGGCCCGCCCGCTGTTGTTCGACCGGCCGATGTTGATTGTCGAATCCGTGAATGACGCGGTCGTGGGATTATTGGATTGACCGATGTTGATACCGGCCAGGGTCGCGGTTGTTGTCCCCGAGCTAGGCAGGATCGACACGGTCGAGTTCGTCACGGTCACCGTGCCACCGCCGATCCTGAGCGCGGTGTCTTCGCTGATCACGGGTAGCGTCGTGCCGTCGGCGTTGTTGATCACAAAGTCGTGGCCCGTGTAGAAATAATTGATCAGGTTACCGCTCGGGAAGTTCGGGTCCGGCACGGCGAGCTGGCCGGTCAGGCCGCTGCTGAGCACCGTCCAGTTCGAGCCGACCGCGCCGTTGGCGGGGAAGACCGTTCCGGTCGAGTTGTCCTGCGGCCCGTTGGTCCAGTTGGTGTCCGTGGTGCCGTCCCACGTGTACGTTTCGGCCAAGCCGACCGACTGCGATGTGAGGATCGCCGCAGCGGACATCGCCATCATCCAATAACGTCTCATCATCAACTCCTTGTCCGGTCCCGTTCGTTACGACAGGACGTAAGATTGCCTGGTGGTTCGCGTTTCAGTCCGATGCCGTTTTCTCGCACACCATTCCGCCCGTGACACATCCGATTAAGTGGCGACCGACGAGAGCGGTTTCACCTATTGCGGTCTGCTCGTGACCGTTTGGCTTGGGCTTCAGCGGCGAGGGCCGTACTCCCGTCAGACTTCCACGGAGGGAAGCTCGTGGAGAGGACCATTCGCCGCTGAAACGCCCAAACCAGATCGGGGCTCCTTCTGCAACGCCCGCGAAAAACAGTGCGCTGCTCAGTTTCCTACACAGTCATTCGCACACCGCGTCACATGCGACGCCGACGGAACAAGGCGATCGCGACGCCCATGCCGACCAGGCACAGCGACGCCGGCTCGGGAACGACCTCGACGTTGTCGATCGTGTACCCGGCGTAACCCGCGTCCGGCCCGCTGGCCGTGAACTGGATCTCGCTCAGGTCGGTCACGGAATCGGTATACGCAATGCCCGAGTAGGCGGTGTTGCCGCCGACGACCACGTCGAACGTGGAAGCGCCAAGGGCGATCTCGATCGTGGTCATGTCCGTCGTGGCGGGCGTCGAGCCCGCGACAAAGAAGCTGATGACCTCGGACGAGGCGGCCTGTCCAACCAGCCCGATAGTGCCACGCGTGGAGGCGTCAGCCCCATCGATGACCAACTCAAAGAGAACGTCTCCGCTTGCATCCAAGCCACGGATCAACCCGTTCCTATCGTCGGTTGTCGACGCGCCGCCCGAACGGGTCACAAGGGCATCTAAGGCAAGCACCTGGCTGCCGTCGAGGGCCACGGCGGAATCCAAGGTCAGCAGGTAATTAAACGGTGTCGCGCGGGAACCGCCCTCTTTGTCCGCCCGCGGCCCATCCAACTGGAAGTAGTTGTCGCCGGCCGCGTCCGAGTAGGTTCCGATCTTCTCCTGGCCACCACCACCGACGCTGTTCACGCGCCCGGCCTGGACCACCGTCCAACTACCCGCGGCGCTGCCCGCATCCAGGTTGGTTACAGACAGGTCCTCGCCTGGGGTCGAGCCGTTGAAGTCGGCGATGATCGCCCCAAAACTCGTGGAACAGCACATCAGCAACACGAATGCTGCTACTCCGCTTACGACATCTTTCATTTGGGAATCCTCCTGGTGAGTAGAGAGTGAATACAACAGAACGACATGGATACCCACGCGGGCACCCCTCCACCCTCTTGTCCCAACCAGGCTTTAGACCACGTTCAGGCAGGAAAACTCCCTTAGCGTCGTCTAATGCCCTAGGCGCGAGGCATTTCTCTGACCATATATTCGACGGGAAGATTGAAGTGTTATCACGGATTCATTAAAAGTCGTGATCCCCCCGGCATATTGCTGCTAACACTTCGGGCGAAATGGCGAATAGAGTAGTAGCAGTGGCCTTAGCCCCGGAGAATTGATGTCGATTCCCGCAGGATCTAACCAGGATTGCAACACCCAACTCGCGCGCTTGTGGGCGGAGGCCTGCCCCCTGTTGCGGTCTTACGTCCATTCGATGGTCAACAATTACGAAGATGGGCAGGACATCGTGCAGCAGGTGGCCGTGCGCGCCGCCGAACGGTTCGACACCTACGATCAAAACCGCCATTTCAAGCATTGGGTGATTGGGATCGCGAAGCACATCATCCTCGACTATTACAAGAAAACCAAGAGAGACCCGCTGATCCTGGTCGATCCGAACTCGTTCAACCGGTATAGCGAGATCTGCGCCGAGGAGTACGACAAGCTGGCCGAGACGACCCCTTACCTGCGACGATGTATGGCCAAGCTGACCAAGCGTTCGAGACAGCTGCTCGACCTGCGTTACGCGCGTAGCTTGACGCACCCTCAGATCGCCGAACGTTTGGACACGACCGCGACGACGATCCGGGTGGCCCTGTTCCGCATCAGGGTCGCGCTGAAAGACTGCATCACGAGATCGATAGCGATGGAAGCCAGAGGGTCATGAGCGAGATCACCGTCCTGGAACTGATCGACAAGTACGTCGAAGGCTGCATCAGCGACGAGGAAGCCGAAATCCTGCGCCAGTGGCTATCGGCGTCGGACGACCACATGCGTCTGTTCTTCAGCTACACCCACCTGCACCTGGAGCTGCGCCACGAGCTGGTCGCAGAAGACCGTGCGACCAGCTACCAGCAGATGCTCGAAGCCAGCGGGTCGTTCAACGGCGTCGTGTTCGACGAATCAAAGGGCACGGTCCCGTTGCAGGACCTGCCGGAGATCGACGTCCCGTCTCGCAAGAAACGATCCACGTCATCCACGCGCGACCAGGAAGACCGCCACGAACAACTCGTCGCCAAGCTCGGCGGGCTGCGGGTCTACCGCAAGGAGGTGGAGGTCGAACCCACGCGTCGCATCCGCCGGTTGGCCGCCGCGGCGGTGATCCTCATCGCGGTGCTCGGCACGTGGTGGTTCATGCAACCCAAGCCCATCGCCACGCTGGCGCAGCAGAACAACGCGGAGTGGAGCGATACCGATACGCCGCCCGTCGTCGGCGGCCTGCTGGCCAACGGGCACTACGAGCTGACCCAAGGCTTCGCCGAACTCCGGTTCATGGACGGCACCACCGTCTTGCTCGAAGCGCCCGCCGAGTTCGACCTGACCGGCCCCGACACGATGGCGCTGCTCCGTGGGAAGCTCGCCGCGAACATATCGAAGAGCACCGACCGTTTCGTCGTGTCAACCCCCTTCACCCAAGTGGTCGACCTCGGCACCGAGTTCGGCGTGGGCGTGAAGGACAACGGGCAAACGATGGTCGCCGTCTTCGACGGCACGGTGCAATTGGCGGATTCGTCGAGCGTGGCTGACCCGTCCGCGACCGAATCGCTGGTCGTCGAGGCCGATCATCAGGCCCACGTGCTGAGCTACGGCAACCTGCCCAAGCAAGCCCAGCCGCTCGACCCTGCGCACCCGTTCACGCGCGACATCGAAGAGGCGCACCACCTACTCCGGGTCGAAGGACAGGTCCGTTGGTACCGCAGCCCACCCGAAACAGACCTTAGCGAATTACAATTTGACGGCCACATGATCGTGTTCCGCGAACGCACCAATATCCGGAGCAATGTCGAACTATCGGGGCCGGTCACGGAATCCGGCCGACGCACGGGTCGCCAAGTTAATCCAAACAAGCCCATGCGTTTGCCTGCCGACCAAGCGTTCGATTCCTACATGATCAACTACAATGGTGGTAACGTCGAGATTGAAGACGCCAAACGCCCCTTGACGGGCCAGATCACGTTCCCGAGGCCAATCGTATCGTTGTTGGTGCACTCCACGGACCTGTTCATAACCGATGAACAATTCGGCTCACCCCTAACGCTCTACCGGGAAGCACAGGACTATGAAAACGAAGCGGGCTCCTACCGCGGCTTAGAGACCGCAATCGATTTCGTCGAGATCAGCGAAGACCGCCGCACGCTCACGTTTGGCTTGTACGCGGGCAAAACGAAAAGTGACCAGTTGAGAGTGTTGATCGAGAGTCGGTGATCGGTTTCATTCCGCCACAGTGTCTTCTTGATCCCCACAATATGGAGGGCATGAAAGATGTATTCAACACGCCAGACCGCTACAAAGGACGGTAGATAACGATGCCCGATGTCGTCTATTGTCGTAGTACACGCGCAGGCTTTTCCAAAGAAAGGGTTAGCGTGACAGGGCATTTCTTTTTAATGTTGGCCCTTCTGGCGTCATTGCTCGTCATGCTTAGCCCGAGCACGGCATCGGCTCAATCGACGCCCAACATCATCTACATCATCGTGGACGACGCGGGCCTGGGCGACTTCAGCCCCTTTACGCCGAGCACGCCGGTGAACACGCCGAACATCCAGGCGCTGGCCGACGGCGGCATGTCGTTCACACGCGCGTATTCCTCGGCCCCGGTCTGCGCGCCCGCGCGCAGCTCGCTGATGACCGGCTACCACATGGGCCACGCCTCCATGCGGAGCAACAGCGGCGGCGCCCACATCTTCCACCGCGAGGTCACGGTCGCCGAAGTGCTCAAGACCTCCGGCTACGCCACGGGCGGGTTCGGCAAGTGGGGCCTGGGCAACCCCGGCACCACCGGCGCCGCCGAACGCCAGGGCTTCGATCACTTCTACGGCTACTACAACCAAGTCCACGCCCACAACCACTACTCGGCGTTCCAGATCGAGAACGGCCTGAAACGGAACCTCCCCGAGAACGCCGGCGCACCGCGCAACGGCCTCGTCTCGCCGCAACACTCGCACACGTTTAACCTCTATACGGAAAAGATGCGCGACTTTATTCGTGACAACGCGACGTCCGGCCAGCCGTTCTTCGCCTACGGCCCGTGGACGCCGCCCCACCAGGACAACTCGATCCCCGCCGACGAGCCGCTCTACCAGCAGTACGCCAACGTGCCCGGATGGAATCAGGCCACCAAGATCCAGGCCACGTTCATCTCAATGATCGACCGCGAGGTCGGCCGCATCATGGAGATCGTCGACGACCCCAACGGCGATGGCGACCACAGCGACAGCGTCGCGGACAACACGCTGATCGTGTTCGTCTCGGACAACGGCGGCTCGCAAGGCTCTGTGGTTTACGACCGGAACCCGGGCTTGCGTGGCGATAAGAGAACCGCCTACGAGGGCGGCTTACGCGTGCCGATGATCGCCTCGTGGCCGGGCACGATCGCACCCGGAACCACCTCCGACCTGTTGACCTCGTTCAGCGACGTGATGCCGACCTTGGCGGAATTGGCCGACGCGAGCGCGGCCGTGCCGCAGGACGTCGACGGGTTGTCGATCGTGCCCACGCTGACCGGCCAAGGCACGCAAACCGAACACGCGTTCTTCTACTCCGAGTTCGACGCGGCGATCAACGACGGCGGCGCGAGCAAGCGGATGCAAGGGCTGGTGTGGGACAAAGAAGACGCCGGCGTCACCACCACCTGGAAGCTGGTCAAGCCGAACCCCTCGGCATCGACCGAACTCTACAAGCTGATGATCGACGGCGTGCCGGTCGACCCGGGCGAGTCGAACAACCTCGCCGCCGCCAACCCCGCGATCGTGGCGCAGATGCAAGCGATCATCGACGCCGAGCGCGAGGTTGAGCGGATCCAGCTGGACACCAACCCACGCGACGGCAACGTCACGCAGCACGGCCTGCGCCCCACCGCACGCACGCTCGGCACGCTGGTCAACGGCTCGTTCGAAAACCCACAACTGGCCGGCCAGTCCCTCAACGGGGGCGCCGTCGGCTGGAGCGGCGGCATCGTCCAGAACGTGCCCAACACCGAGGCGGCTATCGGCCAGGAATACCTGCTCGACCCCGTGCCGGACGGCAACCAGGTCGGGGCTTTGGACAGCGGCGCGGGCGCAACCAGCGAATACACGCAGGCCCTGACCGACGGCTTCGGCGATCCGTGGGAGTTGTACCTCGACGACCTTGAGCAGACGTGGGCGGTGGACCTGTTCGTCGGGCGTCGGGCCGACAGCTTAAACGACCCGAGCACGCTGTTGATCGAACTGCTCGGCGACAGCGGCTTCAGCTACCTGTCCACGACGTTCGACACGGGCCTGGTCGCGCCCGGCGAGATGGACCTGCTCAGCCTGACGCTCGACCTGACCACGGCCCTTAACAGCCGCGCCACGCTGACGTCCGACCTCGGCGGCGGCCTGACCCTGCGGCTGGCCAACACCGGCGGCGGCGGTCAAGTCCTCATCGACCAGGTCGAGCTCTCCGTTGTCAGCGATTTCCTGCCCGGCGACTTCGACGGCGACCTCGACATCGACACCGCCGACTGGCTCGTCCTGCGTGACCACCTGTTGGCGGTCAACGGGCAGCTACCCAACATGTCGCTCTACGCGCAGGGCGACGTGGACTTTAATGGTTCGATCGATTCCGGCGATTTCATTGCTTTCAGGGAATCGTTCCTGTTGCTGAACAACAACGACACCGAAGCGTTCGCGCAGCTTGTTGCGATACCCGAGCCCGCCACGCTGGTGTTTCTGTTGATAGG
The DNA here is from genome assembly GCA_028282805.1 of Phycisphaeraceae bacterium. Classification (GTDB taxonomy): domain Bacteria; phylum Planctomycetota; class Phycisphaerae; order Phycisphaerales; family Zrk34; genus JANQHD01. Next base: position 7,621 of record JANQHD010000055.1, read on the forward strand.
CCTGTTCGGCACGAGCGGGCGCGGTTCACATCGTCGCTCACGTATTGACCACCTACATACGGATTACATGAAGTGATCGCGCGTATTTACATCCTGTCATCGTTCGTTGCCGCCGTGGTGATCGGCGCATCGACAGCGCAAGCGGTGATCACCATCACCGACGACGCCCTGGCGGCGCCCATCGACCCGTTGCTGTTCAACTCGGGCAACAGTTCGTTCACGCGCATCTCCGACCCGGCCAGCGGCTCGCTGCGGATCCGCGGTCAATCGTTCACCACCGCCGGCGACCCGCTCTCGCTCGGCGCCATCACCTTGCAGCTGCGGCTGGACAACGCGGGTAACAACGTGCCGACTTCCGGGAGCAACGGCTTGCGCCTGCGCCTGTGGGAAGTCGGTTCAAGTGTCGCGCCCAGCGACGGGATCAGCCTGCTCGACGAGATCGGCGACTTCCCGACGACCATGAGCGCCGGCGAGTTCTTCACGATGCACCTCGACTCGACGGTCGCGCTGAGCGCGAACACCGAGTACGCCTTCTCGGTCGAATGGGCGACCAGCGCAGGTTACGACATCTATCTCGCGCAGTCGGGTGGCTTCGGCGGTTCGAGCGACACGTTGTTGTTCAACAACAACGCGTCCACGCTCGAGGTGGACAGCCGGAACAACGGGCAGGACCTGACCTTCTTCCTCCAGGGCGCTGTGGACCTCGGCCAAAACATGACGCTCGAGGTCAACACCACCTCCGGGGCGCTGCGCATGCTCGGGCCGACGTCGACCAACCAGGACGTGATCTATTACCAGGTCGACAGCGCCAACGGCCTGCTCAGCACCGCGGCTTGGTACAGCTTGCAAGACCAGGACTACGAAGGCTCCGGGCCACCCGGCGACGGCATGGGCTGGGAGGAAGCCGGCGGGTCGGGCGCTAATGCGATAGGCGAGGCGTTCCTGCTGGGCCATTCGACCATGGGTATTGCGACGAGCTTGGACCTGGGGCGCGTCTTCGATGTCGACGCGAGCTTCGCTGCCGAAACGGACCTGTCCATGTCCTACCGGCTGACCGACGGCTCGCTCCGTCAAGCCCAGATCGTGACCTTCGCGGGCTTGTTGGGCGACTTCGATGCAGACAGCGACCGGGACGCCGACGACATCGACGGGCTGCTGCAAGCCGTCTTCACGGGGCAGAACGTGCCCACCTTCGACATGACGCGCGATGGGCAAGTCACAAAGGCCGACGCGGACGAATGGGTGTTCAACGCCGAAGGCACGTTCTACGGCGACGCCAACCTCGACCACGCCGTCACCTTGGTGGACCTGAACGCGATCGGCTTGAACTTTGGCCAAACCGGCGGTTGGGCCCAGGGCGATTTCAACGGCGATCAGTTGATCACCTTGGTTGACCTGAACACGCTGGGCCAGAACTTCGGCCAGAGCGCGACGGCCTCCGCCGTGCCCGAGCCGGGCAGCCTGCCGCTGGTCATCGCGGTTCTCGCGGTGATCACGAGACGCAGGGCAAGCCGATGCGGGGCGTGCCGATCACGCCGCGCCTGATGGTGTTCTTGATGGAACACCACGACGGTCACGGCGGGGACCACGCGCACCTGATCACGCTGCGGGGTGGGGGTGCCGTGCACAGGCGCGTGCTGTCGATCTGTGAGCAGGCGGGTGTTGAACTTTGGCCTGCAACAACGGGTAATTATTGGTCGCTTTACCCGTTTACTGTTTTAAGAAGGGTTGGCGAGTGGTGGTTTTAGCCCTTACTCTTGCGAGCCTCGGACTTGCCATGTTTTTTGCAATGTGCATTATCATCCATTCTCAACACATGCAACCAATCTCTAAATTATTGACGATACTCGAATTCTTATTGCTATGTTGATATATTTGCCCTTCAGGTTAAAGTTATTG
>JANQHD010000025.1 GCA_028282805.1 Phycisphaeraceae bacterium
ACCAGTTGACCAGTTGACCAGTTGACCAGTTGACCAGTTGACCAGTTGACCAGTTGACCAGTTGACCAGTTGACCAGTTGACCAGTTGACCAGTCACCAACTTCACGGCTGCACCTCGACGACCTCGGCGGTCAGCGTCTGCGTGTCGAGCAGGGCCACGGTGCAGCGGTCGGTCAGCCAGCCGCAGCACTCGCCGGGGTTGAGCACCAGTTGCGGTTGGCCGTCGGCGCGATCGCGCATTTCGTTGACCACTTCGTGGGTGTGGCCGGAGATGACCACATCGGCGGCGTCGGTCTCGCCGGGCTTGAACCATTCGATGAAGTGGTTCATCGCGATCGTGCGCCCGTCGATCGTGACGCGCACGGTGCCGTCGACGACCTGCGGCAGCACTTTTTTGAGGCCGGCGCGTTCGCCGTCGTTGTTGCCGTAGCAGCAGTGCACGGGGATCGGCTCGCCCACGGCGGGCGGGGCGATGAGCTTGGCCGCGAACGGCGCGACGAAGTCGCCGGCGTGCAGGATCGCGTCGACGTTCATCTGCTTGAACATCTCGACGGCGCGCCGCAGCGGCGGCAGGCGGTCGTGGCTGTCGGCGATGATGCCGAGTTTCATGGGTTTATTCCTCGCGTCTCAGAACATGTCGAACGACAGTTCGAGCACCGTCGCGATACCATTGTACGCCCCGTGCAGGATCACCGCGGCGAGCAGCCAGCCGAACCCCTTGGCCAGGCGCGGGCGGGCCATGCGCCCCCAGGTGTCGGCCCAGATGCGCGCCACGCCGATCGACGCGATGATCGAACACGTCACGTGCAACCCGACGCACACCGTCCACCGCCACAGGATGATCCCGGGCGACGGGTCGGGGATGTAGACCAGCAGGTACATCGCGTTCTCGATCGCCGCGAAGACCAGGCCCGCCGCCGCGCCGCACAGCACGATCTGCGTGCGGTTGACGTACCACGCCGGGCGCTTCTCCACGGCCCATGTCGGCAGCGCGACCTTCATCATCTCTTCGACCGCCGGCGCGAAGACCACGATGAGCATGAGTTGCCACAAGCTCTCACCGCCCGTCCGCATCAGCGCGCCGAGCACCGCGAACGGTCCGGCCCACAGCGCCAGCGAGACCGCCCACCACCACGACTGGTGCGTCGTCATCTCCTCGCGTGCGCGTTGCAGGTAACCGGCGTAGGTTTGTTCAACAACCGGCTCGCCCGTCAGCGGCGTCGACAGCGCCGGTTCGTCCCACACGTTCTGGTCGACCTCGGCGTCGCGGTGGTCGCTGCGCAGCGTCTGGTCGACGCGCGCCTCGCTCGGGTCCGGCGCAAACGGCTCGCCGGTCAGGTGCGGCTCGTGCTCGATGCCGTGGTCATGCGGCGGGCGTTTGGCCATGGTCGGCTTCCGGTTGGATGCGGTAGGCCGTGGCGTAGGCGAGGATCGGCGCGAAGGGCACGGCCCGGCCCTGCGTGCCGCCGCCGACGTCGGCGAACTGGATCCGCACGTTGCACAGGGCGTTGTAGCCCTCGGCGGCGGCCTGCTCGGCCAGCTTCATCAGCGCCTCGCGCCGGGCGCGCTGCATCATCAGCTCGAAGCTGCGCACCTCGCCGCCGAAGATGTTGCGCAGCCGCGCGAGAAACGACTTGAGGTAGTCGCTGGCCACCACCGTTTCGGCGACGACCATCTTGCCGCCCCTCGACATGTCGACCTTGCCGTAGTAACGCTTGGCGTCGGTGAACAGCACGCCGGCGTGCTCGGCCTCGCGCCGCCGGAGCGACTCGAAGTGCCTGCGCTCGGCGCGCCGGCCCCACACCAGGCCGATCACCATGCCGACGATGAACTGGAGGACCTCGAAGATGAGTCGGATGATCGTGTCCATCGCGGGGCCTTACGCAAAGTGGGTCGGGGGCGGTGCGGCCGCTTCGGCGATCGGCTGCACGACCGCCGCGGTGCCGTAGGCGTACAGCTCGGCGGCGCCGCCGGTCACGGCGCTGGTGCTGAAGCGGACGTTGAGCACGGCGTTGGCGCCGAGTTGTTGCGCCTGCGCCATCATGCGCTCGACCGCCTCGCGCCGCGACTCGGTCAGCAGCTCGGTGTAACCCTTCAGCTCGCCGCCGGCGAGGTTCTTCAGCCCCGCCGCGATGTCGCGCCCGACGTGCTTGGCGCGCACGGTGTTGCCCTGCACGATGCCCTTGACGGCCACCACGTCGTACCCCGGCACGGTCTCGGTGTTCACCACGATCAATGCACACCCCCTGTGGGTTAGCGCGGTTGCGAAATTGCGATAGCGGATTCTAACAGGTTAGCGATGAATGCGAAGTGGAAACGCTTCATAGATCATCATTTGTGGCATTGATGCGGCCATCGGTAGGCATAATTCGCAGGCAATAGTTGCAATGCAAGCATTCAGTATTTCTAATGTTGTACATCTAACATCTTGGGGAACTCAATGGCTACGGCATACCCATCTTTTCAATCTTTTCCTAGAACCGAACCGCCGCCGGCCTTCACACATGACCTTGTGGCTGTCTTTGCTGAACATAGGCCCATGATCGATACTATAGCTTTAACTAAAGGCCTAACTAGCGATAGGGTATTAACCAAGATACGAAAGAGCCTTGAAGCAATTGGATTCGAGGCTGAAACCGGTAAACGCCAGCATGAAAAAATTGAACGCCCGGTATTTTACGGCGCACAGGGGAAACCTACTTTGCGCTATGAGATCGATGCATACCACCCTGAATGGCGTTGTGGCCTTGAAGTCGAGGCCGGCAGAGCCGGAAGGGGTAATGCGATTTATCGCGATCTCATTCAAGCAATGGTTATGGCGCAAGTTGATTGGTTAGCTCTTGCTGTTCCTGTCAGCTACAAACACAAATCCAATAAACGCGATGTATCCAGTAAAGACTATGATAAAGCTTGTGCGGTCGCTGAAGTGTTGTATGGCCACTCTCGGTTTGTCATGCCGTACAATCTAATCGTGATTGGGTATTAAAAAGCCCATGGTTTTCACGGGCTTTCACTCTTCGTGCAACTTGCAATTTCCATTACCCCGCCGTGGATGACAGTGCGCCGCCGACGTAGCCGGGGGCGGGCAGGTCGGTGTGGCCCATCAAATACTCGTCGACGCTGCGGGCGGCGCCGCGGCCCTCGGCGATGGCCCAGACGATCAACGACTGGCCGCGTCGGCAGTCGCCGGCGACGAAGACCTTGTCGAGGTTTGTCGCGTACTTGCCGTACTCGGCCTTGAAGTTGCTGCGCGGGTCGGTGTCGAGGCCGAGCTGTTCGCCGAGGTAGGACTCGGGGCCGAGGAAGCCCATGGCCAGCAGCACGAGGTCGGCCTTGAACGTTTGCTCGCTGCCGGGCACCTCGCTGAACGGGGCTTTGTCGGTCGGCTTGGACCAGTCGATGTTCACGGTCTCGATGCCGGCGACGTTGCCGTGGCCGTCGTCGATGAAGCGTTTGGACATGATGGAGAATACGCGCGGGTCGTCGCCGAAGGTCTGCGCCGCTTCCTCGTGGCCGTAGTCGACGCGGAAGATGCGGGGCCAGGTCGGCCAGGGGTTGTCGTCGGCGCGCTCGTTCGGCGGGCGGTCGAGCAGCTCGAAATTAACTAATGACTTGCAGCCGTGGCGGACGGAGGTGCCGAGGCAGTCGGTGCCGGTGTCGCCGCCGCCGATGACGATCACGTCCTTGCCCGCGGCGTGGATCGGGGCGCTGTCGGTCTGCCCGTCGTCGAGCAGCGTCTTGGTGTTCTCGTGCAGGAACGCCATGGCGAAGTGCACGCCGTTGAGCTGCCGGCCGGGGATGGGCAGGTCGCGCGGGCGCGTGGCGCCGGTGGCGAGGATGACCGCGTCGTACTCGTCGACGAGCGCCTTGGGGTCGATGTACTGGGTGTCGTCGGCCTTGGGCCCGGCGCCGGCGGGTGTGTCGGGCGCGCCGCCGACGAAGGCGTTGGTCACGAACTCGACGCCCGACGCGGCCATGAGGTCGACGCGGCGTTGGACGGTGGCCTTGTCGAGCTTCATGTTGGGGATGCCGTACATGAGCAGGCCGCCGATGCGGTCGTGGCGTTCGAAGACGGTCACGAGGTGCCCGGCGCGGTTGAGCTGCTCGGCGGCGGCCAGGCCCGCGGGGCCGGAGCCCACGACGGCGACGCGCTTACCGGTGCGCTGCGCGGGTGGTTCGGCGGTGATCCAGCCTTCCTCGAAGCCCTTGTCGACGATGAAGCACTCGTTGTCCTTGATGGTGACGGGCGGCTCGTTGATGCCGAGCACGCACGAACCCTCACACGGCGCGGGGCAGACCCGGCCGGTGAACTCGGGGAAGTTGTTGGTCTTGTGCAGGCGGTCGAGCGCCTCGCGCCACTTGCCGCGGTAGACCAGGTCGTTCCACTCGGGGATGAGGTTGTCGACCGGGCAGCCTTGGTCCGACAGGCAGAAGGGGATGCCGCAGTCCATGCAGCGCGCGCCCTGGGCCTGGCGTTCGGCGAGGTCGAGCGGCAGGCGGAACTCGTGGTAGTCCCTGGCCCGCTCGAGCGCCGGGCGCTCGGGGTTCTTGTCGCGGTTGAACTCTTTGAAACCGGTGGGCTTGCCCATCGTGTTTCTCCTTTATGAGCACGGCCCTGTGGGCCGTCGCTAAACTTTTATGTCGCCTCGGCGCCGGCGCCTTCCATGTGGACGCGGGCCTCTTCTTCCTCGTCGTGGGCCAACCGTTCGGCCAGCACACGCTTGTAATCGGTCGGCATGACCTTCACGAACTTCGGCAGCGCGCCCTCGAAGTCGGCGAGGATCGCCTCGGCCACGGTCGAACCGGTCGACGCGTGGTGCTCTTCGATGATCGCCCGCAGCTCCTTGATGTCCCACGGCGCCTCGACGGCCTCGAGCTCGACCATGCCGAGGTTGCAGTTGGGCATGAACTCGGCGTGCGGGTCGTACACGTACGCCACACCGCCGGACATGCCCGCGGCGAAGTTGCGGCCGGTGGGCCCGAGCACGACGACGCGCCCGCCGGTCATGTACTCCAGGCCGTGGTCGCCGACGCCCTCGACGCAGGCGATCGCGCCGGAGTTGCGGACGCAGAACCGCTCGGCCGCGACGCCACGGAAGAACGCCTTGCCGCTGGTCGCGCCGTAGAGGGTGACGTTGCCGAGCAGGATGTTGTCCTCGGGTGTGAACGTCGCGTTCTTCGGTGGGTAGATGACGATCTTGCCGCCGCACAGGCCCTTGCCGACGTAGTCGTTGGCGTCGCCCTCGAGCTCGATGGTGATGCCGCGCGTCAACCACGCGCCCAGCGACTGGCCGGCCGAGCCGGTGAGCTTGATGTGGATCGTCTCATCGGGCAGGCCGTCCATGCCGTGGTGCAGCGACACCTGGTTGGCGAGCATCGTGCCGACCACGCGGTTGGTGTTGACCACGGGCAGGTCGATGGTGACCTTCTCGCCGCGCTTCAGCGCCGGCTCGGCCAGCTCGATGAGCTTGTTGTCCAGCGCCTCGTCGATGCCGTGGTCCTGTTCCATCTGCTTGTACACGCCGACGTTCTGCCGGTGGGCGGGGGGCTGGGCGGGCGTGAGGATGGCGCTCAGGTCCAGGCCGTCGGACTTCCAGTGGGTGATCGCGTCGTCGGTTTGCAGCAGGTCGACGCGGCCGATCAGGTCGTCGAGCTTGCGGACGCCGAGCTTGGCCATGATCTGCCGCGCCTCCTCGGCGACCATGAACAGGTAGTTGACGGTGTGCTCGGGCTTGCCGTTGAACTTGGCCCGCAGCTCGGGGTCTTGCGTGGCGATGCCGACGGGGCAGGTGTTCAGGTGGCACTTGCGCATCATGATGCAGCCGAGTGTGATCAGCGGCGCGGTGGCGAAGCCGTATTCTTCCGCGCCGAGCAGCGCGGCGATGACGACGTCGCGGCCGGTCTTGAACTGGCCGTCGGTCTCGAGGCGCACACGGCTGCGCAGGTCGTTGGCCACGAGCGACTGGTGCGTCTCGGCGACGCCCAGCTCCCACGGCAGGCCCGCGTGCTTGATCGACGTGAGCGGCGAGGCGCCCGTGCCGCCGTCGTGGCCCGACACGAGGATGTGGTCGGCGTGTGCCTTGGCCACGCCCGCGGCGACCGTGCCCACGCCCACCTCGCTGACGAGCTTCACGCTGATGCCCGCCTTGGGGTTCGTGTTTTTCAAATCGTGGATCAGCTGCGCCAGGTCCTCGATCGAATAGATATCGTGGTGCGGCGGGGGGCTGATCAGACCGACGCCCGGCGTCGAGTGGCGCGTGGCGGCGATGATCTCGTTGACCTTGTGGCCCGGCAGCTCGCCGCCCTCGCCCGGCTTGGCGCCCTGCACGATCTTGATTTGAATCTCGTCGGCGTTGGTCAGGTACCAGCTGGTCACGCCGAACCGGCCCGACGCGACCTGCTTGATCGACGACCGGCGGAGGTCGCCGTTCTCGTCAGGCGTGAAACGGTCGGGGTCTTCGCCGCCCTCGCCGGTGTTGGACTTGCCGCCCAGGCGGTTCATGGCGATCGCCAGCGATTCGTGCGCCTCGGCGCTGATCGAGCCGTAGCTCATCGCGCCGGTGCGGAAACGCTTGACGATCTGCTTGGCCGGCTCGACCTCGTCCAGCGGCACGGCGTCGGCTTCGTTGAAATTGAAATCGAGCAGGCCGCGCAGCGTGGCGCGGGTGCGGGCGTCTTCGTTGCACAGCCGGGCGTACTGCTCGTAAGCGCCGGTGCTGTTGGTGCGGGCGGCGATCTGGAGCGACGCGACGGTCTCGGGGTTGATCATGTGGCGTTCGCCGCCGGCGCGCCAGTGGAACTGGCCGTCGTTGGGCAGCGTCGGCAACCGCACCTGCTCGCGGCGGGGGAAGCCGATCGCGTGACGGCGGAGGCATTCCTCGGCGAGCACGTCGAACGCCACGCCCGAAATCCGGCTGGCCGTGCCGGCGAAGCAGCGGTCGATCACGCCCGCGTGCAGGCCGACGGCTTCGAAGATCTGCGCACCCTTGTACGAGGCGAGCGTCGAGATGCCCATCTTCGCCATGACCTTGAGCATGCCCTTGGCCACGCCCTTGCGGTAGGCCTTGACGATCGTCTCGTCGTCGACGAACTCGTCGGTCAGCGCGCCGTCGAGGCGGGCCTGGCGCAGCGACTGGAACGCGAGGTAGGGGTTGATCGCGTCGGCGCCGTAACCGACCAGCAGGCAGAAGTGGTGCACCTCGCGCGCCTCGCCGGACTCGACGACGATGCCGATGCGGGTGCGCTTCGATTGCTTGACCAGGTGGTGGTGCACCGCGCCGGTCGCGGCCAGCGCGCTCATCGCCACGCGCTCGGCGCTGGTCGCCCGATCCGACAACACGATCAGCGCGTCCCCGTCATCGATCGCCGCCTCGGCTTCGGCGCACACCCGCTCGATGGCCTTGGCCATGCCCGCCGCGCCCTCGGCCACGGGCCAGGTGGTGTCGATCGTCTTGGTTTTCCACCCGCGGTGGTCGGCGTGCTTGATCGCTGCCAGCTGCGCGTCGGTCAAAATCGGGTGCGGCACCATCAGCCGGTGCGCGTGGGCCTCGGTCGTGTCCAGTAGGTTCTGCTCGGGCCCGATGAAGCACTCCAGCGACATGACGATCTCCTCGCGGATCGAGTCGATCGGCGGGTTGGTCACCTGCGCGAAGCGCTGCTTGAAGTAGTCGTACAGCATGCGCGGCTTGTCGCTGAGCACCGCCAGCGCCGCGTCGTTGCCCATCGAGCCCACCGGGTCACGCTTCTGCTCGATCAGCGGGATCAGCATGAACTGCATCGTTTCCTGTGTGAAGCCCGTCGCCTGCAGGTGCGCCAGCAACCGCGATTCGTCGTACAGCGGCTCGGCGTCCTTCGCTTCGAGTTCGCTCAAATCGATGCGCTGATCTTTCAGCCACTGGCCGTACGGGCGCTGGGCGGCGAACTCGTTCTTGAGTTCTTCGTCGGGCACGAGCCGGCCCTGCTCGAAGTCCACGAGGAACATGCGCCCCGGTTGCAGCCGGCCCTTGAGCTTCACGTTCGCCGGGTCCACGTCCAGCACGCCGACTTCCGACGCCATGATCACCCGGTCGTCGTGTGTCACGTAGAACCGGCTCGGCCGAAGGCCGTTGCGGTCGAGGCACGCGCCGATGTAATGCCCATCGGTGAACGCGATCGACGCCGGCCCGTCCCACGGCTCCTGCAAGCAGGCGTGGTACTCGTAGAAGGCGCGCTTCGCCGGGCTCATCGATTCGTGGTTCTCCCACGCCTCGGGCACCATCATCATCACCGCTTCCTGGAGCGTCCGCCCGCCCATCAGCAGCAGCTCCAGCGCGTTGTCGAAATTGCCCGAGTCCGAGCACTCCGGCTCGACGATCGGGTAACACTTTTCCAGGTCTTCGCCGATCAGGTCGCTCTGCAACACGCCCTGCCGCGCGTTCATCCAGTTGCTGTTGCCCAGCAGCGTGTTGATCTCGCCGTTGTGGCTCATAAAGCGGAACGGCTGCGCCCGGTCCCACGACGGCAGCGTGTTCGTGCTGAACCGCGAGTGCACCATCGCCAGGTGGGTCGTGTAGTCTTCGCTGCGCAGGTCGGGGAAGAACGGCAGCAACTGCTCGGGCGTGAGCATGCCCTTGTACACCATGACCCCCGTCGACAGCGTGCAGATGTAAAACAGCAGCCGCTGCTCGAGTTCGCTGCGGAGGCGCAGCTCGTGGCTGGCCTGCTTGCGGATCACGTAGAGCGTGCGCTCGAACTTCTCGGGGTCGATATTGTCATCGCCGGCGCCGACGAAGAGCATCTCGATGGTCGGCATACCCACCCGCGCGGTGTGGCCGATGTCAGCGCCGTCGGGGTCGGTGGGCACGTCACGCCAGCCGATGAGGGTCTGACCCTGTTCTTTGATGATGCGTTCGACGGTCTGTTTGCAGGTTTCGCGTTCGGCGTCGTCGGTCGGCAGGAAGACGATGCCCGCCGAGTACTTGCCGGCTTCGGGCAGGTCGGCGCCGAGGTCTGCTTTGGCGACCTTGCGCAGGAAGCCGTCGGGCATGCCGGTGAGCATGCCGCAGCCGTCGCCGGTGTTGGTCTCGCAGCCGCACGCCCCGCGGTGGGTCATGCGCTGCAAAATAATGTCGGCGTCGAGCACCATCTGGTGGGTGCGCTCGCCCTTGATGTGGGCGACGAAGCCGACGCCGCAGGAGTCTTGCTCCAGGGCCGGGTCGAACAGTCCGTGCTTCTCGGGTCGCGTGTATTGCGTCATGATGCCTCATCCTCCGCCCGAAGCCCGCCGGGGGCTGTCGGGTCAGCGGTTGTTGACTTCCACTTCTCGTTTTAAGCCGTCGCCGTGGTCGCCTTGACGGGCGAGCCTGCCTCCGGTGACGGCTGGTTTTCTAACAGGTACGACATGAACGACTCGGCCAACGCCGATAAATCCTTCTGCCGGTTGTGGACCACGGCCAGCGGCCGCACGATCGTCGGCTCCAGCGTCGCCGCGGCCAACGCCCCGCGCTCGATCTCCTGCCGCACGGTGCGGTTCGGCAGGATCGCCGCCGCGCCGGTCTCGGCCAGGTAGCCCTTGATGGTGTCGATGTTGTCGAACACCTGCACCACGTTCGGCGAGACCTGGTGCCGCCGCATGTACTCGGCGATCCGCCGGCTGATCGGCAGCTTGTTGTCGAACATGACCATGTCCTGCCGGTCGAGGTCGCGCGGCTGCAGCGCGTCGCGCTTCGTCAGCGGGTGGCCCGGGCCGGTCACGACCACCATCGTCTCCTCGCGCAGCGGGCGCGTGACCACGCCACGCCACCGGTCGGGGTAGCTGAGGATGCCCATATCCACCCGCCCGGCCCTGACCTGATCGTGCACCTGGTCGGGCTGGGCGTAGTGGATCTCGACGGTCACACCACTGTGCTCGGCCTCGAAGTCGTGCTGGATCTGGTTCAACAGGTCGATGCCCGCCGAGTAGATCGCCGCCACGTGCACCACGCCGCTGCCGTTGCGGCCGGTGGCCTTGATCTGCTCTTCGAGCAACCGGTAGCGGTCGAGGATCTTCCGGCACCCGCCGTGGTAGCGCCGGCCGGTGTCGGTCAGTTGCAGCGGGCGGGTCGAGCGGTCGACCAACTGCACCCCCAGCTCGCGCTCCAGCGCCATGATGCGCTGCGACGCGGCCGACTGGGTGATCCCGCTGAGCTCCGCGGCGCGGCTGACGCTGCGGTGCTCGGCGACGTCACAGAACAACTTGATCGTGTCCAATTGCATAGCCGGGTTATTATAAAATTACACCACCTAATGTCAAAACTTTGACATAATTAGTAACGCTAATTCTGATCTGCGGGTCGCGATTCCGGTTCGCCAGGGCCGAAATCCCCCGAAATCGGCCGTTGCAGGCCGCAGGCCCCTCGGCCCGATAAACACTGTATGCGTCTTTGCCCCGTCATTGCGGCAATCGTTTTCGCGGCAATGCTTTGCGCCACGCACGCCGTTCCCGCCGCCGCTGCGCCCAAAGAAGATCGGCCGTACCTCTCGCGGCGCGTCGTGCGCGTGTTCGACTTCGAAGAACGCCAGCGCGGCAACTTCGAACGCCTGCCCCAGTACTGGTTCGTACTCCGCGGGCCCGGCTACCCCAACTACTCCGGCGACCTGACCCGTTTCGACGAGGCCCACCGGCGCTCGGGTGAGTATTCGCTCAAGCTCGAACTCAACGGCGGGTCGGCCGGCGTGATCCTCCAGCGCGGCACCATCGCCGCGGTGCCCGGCGCCGACTACATCGTCACCGCCTCGGTACGCACTGAGAAGCTCAAGCACGCCCGCGCCCGCCTGTCGGGCTATTTCGTCGACCAGGTCGGTCAAGCCATCGAAGGCTCGCGCGCCGCCTCGCAGCTGGTTGCCAGCAACGACAAGTGGTCGCGCCTCGAGATGCGGCTGCGCGGCGACTTCGACAACGCCGCGTGGATCGTGATGCGGCTCGAGCTGATCCAGCCCAGCGAATACCAGCCCAAGTCGCTCGGCAAGCACGAGCTGTTCAAGCAGGACATCGGCGGGGCGGGCTGGTTCGACGACCTGTCCGTCTTCCAGCTGCCGCGCGTCGAGATCAACACCCAGTCGCCGACCAACATCTTGCGTGGTGAAGCGCCGACGTTGAACCTCAAGGTCCGCGACCTCACCGGCGAAAAGCTCACGGTCGAGTCCAAGCTGTACGACCACCTCGGCCGGCTCGTCGATACCAACACACGCACGCTCGCCGGCCGCCAAGCACCCAACTGGCGATGGCAACCCGAGCTGCCGGCGTACGGCTGGTACTGGGCCGACCTGACCGTGCGCAGCGGCCAGCGCATGGTCGGGGCGCGCAGCTGCGCGTTCGCCTGGCTGCCGCGGGCCAGCAGCCAGGGCCAGCTCGAAGCCCACCGCTTCGGCATCGTCGCCGAGCGCCTGGCCGGCCCGCAGCGCCGGATGCTGCCCCAGATCGCCCGGCTCATCGGCACCGGATCGATGATCATCGACGTGTGGTCGACCGAGTCGCGCGACAGCCAGTTGCAGGAGATCGAACACGTCGACCCGGTCATCAACGAGCTGATCAAACGCAACCAGCGCCTCACGCTTTCGATCGCCGGCGTGCCGATGTCGCTGGCGTCCGCGGCCAAGACCGACCTCGACGCGCCGCTGGCCCTGCTCAACGACAACCCCGACCTGTGGCGGCCGTACATGCAGATCGCCGCCGTGCAATACGGCCAGAACATCGCCCGTTGGCAGGTCGGGCCCGTCGGCTCCAACGAGGCGTTCGAGCGCGACGACCTGGCCCACGAATACGCGCAGCTGATCGACTGGTACACCGCGCTGGTGCCGGACGTGCGGGTCGCACTGCCGTGGTCGGCCGACCGCGCCCTCGACCGGGCCGACACCCTCGACGCGCTGACCATGCGCGTGCCCACTGCGATCCAGCCGGACCACCTGCCGCTCTACGCGCTCAAGTGGCGCAAGGCCGGCCGCGAGGTCGCGCTCGTGTTCGACACGCTCGACCCCAAGCGCTTCAACCACCAGCAGCGCGCCGAAGATCTGGCCATGCGCATCGTGCGCGGCTGGCAGACCGAGCCCGACGCCGTGTTCGTCCGCCACCCCTGGCAAGGCGACGTGCTCGACGAACAGATCGCCGTGCCCGACCCGCTGCTGGCGGTGTACGCGAACCTCATCGAACGGTTGGGCGAGCGCCGAGTCGTCGGCCGGATGCACCTCGAGCCGGGCGTCGAGTGCCTGATCCTCGACGGGCCCAGCGGCGGGGCGCTGGTCGTGTGGAACAAATCGTCGAAGCTGGCCGACCCGCGCCTCGAGATGTACCTCGGCAAGTCGCCGCAGGCCGTCGACCTGTGGGGCAACCGCTCGCCGCTGAGCGAGTCCAACGGCAAGCACGTCATGCCCATCGGCCGGGCGCCGGTCTTCATCGAGGGCATCGATGCGCCGCTCGCGCAGTTCCGCGGCGCGATGCGGGTCGAGCCGTCGTTCGTCGAATCACGCGCCAAGGTCCAGTCGCTCAACCTCACCCTCGCCAACCCCTGGCCGCGCACCGTCACCGGGCACGTGCGGCTGACCAACCTGACCAACTGGAAGCTCCGCCCGCGCCTCATCCGCTTCAGCATCCCCGCCGGCGGCACCTTCGAGGTCCCCCTCGAAGTCGCCATCCCCGTCAGCGAGGTCGCCGGCCCGAAAAAACTCGAAGCCAAGGTCTACATCGAAGCCGACCGCAACCACGACATCGTCGCCACCGTGCCGCTCGAGGTCGGCCTGCGCGACATCGAACTCAACGCCAACCTCGTGCTGGAAACGCAGGACGACGGCACACAGACCGCCGTGATCACCGTGCTGCTGACCAACCGCGGCAACGACACGCTGAACTTCTACGCCTTCGCCCAGGCGCCCGGCCGCCCGGCCCAGCAGCGCATCATCTCCAGCCTCAAGCCCGACCAGACCGTGATGAAGCGCTTCCGCTTCACCGACGCGACCAAGGACCTGAGCGCGAAGCGCATCCGCATCGGCCTGCGCGAGATGGACGGCCCCGCGGTGATGAACAAGATCCTCACCGTGCCGTGAGGGGGAAATCGGGAATGCGGAATGCGGAATCCGGAATGCGGAATGCGGAATTGAAAAAATGGTGTCGCGCACGGAACGGTCGGTTGGCGTTTTGAGCCGAGCGTCGATCGGGTTTTCAAGCTGTCAATGTGGAACCACCGCTTTTCACGACGCGCCGGCGCGCCAGGCGAACGCGCGGCGCGCACCGCACGGCATCGCACCCGGTAGGCGGATCGTGGTTTTTCGCGTGCGAACGGCGATCATTTATCTCGTGCGCACGGGAACGTGGTGCGCATATTCCTGTCTGCTCCGCTTTTGTAGGTAGTGTGATGCCGTGCGATGCGGCTAATCGTGGTCACACACACGACTCCATGACCCTGTAACGATATGCGAGCTTTGCAACAGAGCAATCCTGACAGCGTTTCGGAATTGTAAGTTCGCTGGGTTAGTCATTACTTAAGACATTTTTCAACAGCTGATATGAATGTATCTAAGGAACTACGCCGAGCAGAGAGAACGCAATCGTTACCGTGTTCGGCGACGCAATCAGCGACGATACGTTTAGCGATTAGTTTAGAAGCCATTTCAAAACCTTCTTAGCGCGATCATCAGGCACGCCACGTGCACGAAGGCGCGGTACATCAAGAGTTTGTGTTCCCATCGGACGACCAGCCGGCGGAAGTTCTGCAGCCAACCGATGGTTCGCTCGACGACCCAACGCCGCTTGTATCTTCGCAGCCTGCGGCCATCCTGGCGGGCCGCTTTGATCCGGTTCGTGCGGTGCGGGCAGATCATGTCGATGCCGCGTTGCTCCAAGCGGTCGCGCAACGGGTCGGAATCGTACGCGCGATCCAGGATCAGGCGTTGCGGTTCACCCGTCAGGACCGTGGCCGCGTCGAGCGTGGCTTCGAGCAACGTGACCTCGTGCGGGGACGCGCTTGCCAGGTGCACTCCGACAGGAACACCCGTGCGCTCCGCCACCACCATAAGCTTTGTACCCTTGCCACGTTTGGTCTTACCCACGGCGTCGCCCCCTTTTTCGCCGGGGCGAACGTGCCGTCGGCGAAGACCTCCATCCAATTCAACTCGCCCCGCTCGTCCAACGCGTGGATCAACGCCACCCAGGCCCGCTCCCACACACCCTGTTCCTCCCAGTCGCGCAATCGTCGCCAGCACGTGGTCGGTGACGGGTACCCGTGGGGAAGGTCCTTCCACCGCGCGCCGCTGCGGAGCACCCAGAGGATGCCTTCAAAGCACGCGCGATTGTCGATGGGTGGGCGGCCGCCCTTGGATGAACGCTCGGGGTGCGGCAGCAGCCGTTCGATCCGCAGCCACTGCGCGTCGGTGAGCAACGATCCGTCCCTGGCCATGAAAAGCACTCCTTTCCATGACCAACATGACATAAAGCACGCAAGAGCGCAAACTTATGGAACTTGGGGTTTTGAAACGGCTTCTAATGTTTTGATGAACCAAAGCAAACTGTGAATTAGGGAAATATGCGATTTCTTCACGATCAGGACGCCAAGTTCGTTGTAGCATCGAAATAGGCCTCG
>JANQHD010000033.1 GCA_028282805.1 Phycisphaeraceae bacterium
GAGCGTGCCTTGTTCGCCGAGGCCGCGATGAAGGTGCTCACCTATGCCATCCGGCGTTAGGCAAGGCCCCGCAAGACGGAATGGATTCTACTGAGCAGACGGTCAACATAACTGCTAAAAGACGTGGTGCCGCTACGTTCCTACATCAGTCATTTACACTCGACGCAACCGCGACCGATGATCAGGATTGCACTTGGATTCTGACTGCAAGTGGTAGCGAAACTACTGGACTCAAAGGAGGAATATTTATTGGTGCGGGAACTTCATCGGCTAGTGCGAGATTTACATTCAAGGGTACTTGTAACCCAGTCAGCAAGAACGACGAACTACAAGTTGGAATACTCGAGATTGGAATATGGGAAATTGGTGCCCATTTCATCAACTACCAGATCGGATCATTTGACCATAGTGAAGGGGGACTAGGAACAACAACGACAGGAGCCTCATTAGGCGGAGGTTTCAAGGTCTCTGTAGATAAACACAAACTTGTGGGCCCACTCACACCTAAGTGATTATGGTAATTCACGTGGTAGTGATATGATTCTGATGTAAGTAAGTAGGCCAACTATTCAGTATCATCTGATGTAGTGTACGGTGCTAGACCGCGGCAGGCAGCGAGAGTTGCATCGAGTTTATTCATGCCCTGCACCTCAAAAACGAGTATCTATGCACGTGGAGGGTTGCTTATTAGGTTGATCATTGTCTTATGCGTACTAGCGGCTGCTGTAGGGCTCCTAATTGTGGTTGATTGTAGTCTGCAGATACGTCAGGCCAAATCATCCGCTTTTAGTTCGTTGGAAAGCAGCCATAGTTACCCGTTGACCGACCCGCGGTCCTTGCTTTACGGATTGGATATTACAAGTTCGCCTCAAAACACGCTTGACGCATTTAAAGATATCGCACTAGATGTTGTTGGGCCGTATGCCGAAGATGAGAATGCCCTCACACATATCAGAGTAGAACTCGAATATCTGGGAAACAGTGCTGGCGGCATAGTCTGTGGCCCTAAGAATCACGCAATATACGATATCGTGTACTTCTCGTTTGATTCAGAGTCGCGGTTACGTGGTGTAGAATCGCACGTGCACGGCACAGGCCGTTTGCCGCTTGTTCGAGAGGTCAGACTAGATAACGGCCGAGCCAAGTGGGTTACCCCGCCTACGCTTCGTCCAAAAACCCAATGAATCATTGTATCGCCGCGCATAGATAGTATTGGATAGACGACGGGCGGATCATGCCATTGAAGGGCGGCTGTGCGGCCCGCTAAATATTGACTGGATTTTGTACGACAAATACGATTTCGCTGCATGGAATCTTTGGGGTTGGGTCCCGTGGTCAGATCCCTATCATGTATATGGTCATTGGCAAACAAAAGCTGGAGGGACGGTCAAGTCGGCTAGATGAATATGATGTCACGATATCAAGTATTAGTATGTGTTTTTAGGGCCATGGTTGTGTGTGTTTTATGCGCTTTAATCCTGAGTTTCCTTGCGATGTGGTCAGGTATCGGCAATGGCTCTGGAATGGATGCCGCATTAGGTGTTGGCATTTGGGCGATTTCATTGCTGATTGGAATTCTAGAAGGTGTACGAAGTGTTAAGGGTAAGCGTAGTTAATCGGGTGCAATCTATCATTGTCATCGATGCTTGTACTCTTAGTAACTGTTCGTTTGGCTTGCTCTAGCTATTCAGCGTCCCTCTTCGAGATCCGGGCAGAGGGTATCCCTACAAACTGGGTTGGCCTAATCGTGGGACGCAACCAATACCATGGAAGCGGTTTGTCAGACTGACGTGACCCCAGATATCGTGATCGAAATCAACGCGATCTATGGATCTCTGGAACGACCTATCGCGCAAAGACATTACCCTATGGCACAAATGTGACGTGAAGAATCCCCATTCTTGGTCCACATCTCGCTGTGTTTCCTTATAATGCGGCACGGGAATTGTTCCGATAAGATCATGCAAGGTGCCTCATAAGGTTGCTCGCCCAAACAGTCGACAATAGGAGTGGACGCTGGAGGTCTGGGTCTGCCCCCCGGTCCCTTTGAGAGAGACAAACCTCAACCGAACAGGACGTTACAAAAGATGCTCACCCCCGAACAAGCTCGGATTTATTCGTTCAAGGTCGTGCCCTCGCTGCCGGACAACCTCAAGCCGCTGCTCGAAATCGCGCAGAACATGTGGTGGACTTGGCACCCCGAGGCCGTGGACCTGTTTGTGCGCGTCGACCGCCAGCTGTGGACCGAGTCCGGCCACAACCCCGTCAAGCTGCTCGGCTCGGTCAGCCAAGACCGCCTCGACGAGCTGGCCAACGACGAGTCGTTCATCGCCGCCATGCAGCGCGTGCACGAACGGCTGAGCCTGCACCTGCGCCAGACCACCTGGTACCAGAGGAACCACCCCGAGACCGACAACTGCTGCATCGCCTACTACTGCGCCGAGTTCGGGCTGCACGAGTCGCTGCCGATCTACTCCGGCGGCCTGGGCATCCTCGCCGGCGACCACGTCAAGAGCGCCTCGGCGCTGGGCCTGCCGTTCGTCGGCGTCGGCCTGCTCTACCGCCACGGCTACTTCCAGCAGTACCTCAACGCCGACGGCTGGCAGCAGGAGTTCTACCCCGACCTCGACTTCGCCAACCTCTCGGTGCAGCCCATCGAAGCGTCCGGCGGCGAACAGCTGACCGTGCAGGTGCGGCTGCCGGGGCGCGACGTGACCGTCGCCGTGTGGCGGGTGAACGTGGGGCGGGTGCGGCTGTTCCTGCTGGACACGAACCTGCCCGACAACGAGCCCGGCGACCGCGCCATCACCAGCCAGCTGTATGGCGGCGACATGGACATGCGCATCCGCCAGGAGATCGTGCTCGGCATCGGCGGCACCCGCGCCCTCGAAGCGATGGGCATCAGCCCGACCGTCTACCACATGAACGAGGGCCACGCCGCGTTCCTCGCCCTCGAGCGCATCCGCCGACTGATCGAAGACCACGGCGTGTCGTTCGACGAGGCCCGCACCGCCGGCGCCGCGGGCAACGTGTTCACCACGCACACCCCCGTGCCCGCGGGCATCGATCGCTTCCCCGCCGACATGGTCGAACGCTACTTCGCCGACTACGTCGGCTCCATCAAGCTCGACAACGAGGGCCTGCTGGCGCTCGGCCGCGAGAACGTGTTCAACAAGAACGAATCGTTCTCCATGGCCGTGCTCGCCCTGCGCTGCAGCGACTCGGCCAACGGCGTCAGCAAGCTGCACGGCAAGGTCTCGCGCGACATGTGGAAGAGCATCTGGCCCGGCGTGGCCAGCGAGGAGGTGCCCATCGGCTGGGTGACCAACGGCATCCACGCCCGCACCTGGCTCAGCGCCGACCTGACTAGGCTGTTCGACCGCTACCTGTCGGCCGACTGGCAGACCACGCCCGAGGCCCACTCGGTGTGGGAGTCGGTCAAGGACATCCCCGACGAGGAGTTGTGGCGCGTCCGCCAGGACCGCCGCCAGCGCCTGGTCACCTGGGTCCGCTGGAAGATGCGCGAATCGCTCAAGCGCCGCGGCGCCGGCTCCGCCGAGATCGCCAAGGCCGGCGAGGTGCTCGACCACGAGGCGCTGACCATCGGCTTCGCCCGGCGCTTCGCGACCTACAAGCGCGCCAACATGCTGCTGCGCGACCCGGCGCGCCTCGCCCGCATCCTCAACAACACCGACCGGCCCGTGCAGTTCGTGCTCGCCGGCAAGGCCCACCCCGCCGACACCCAGGGCAAGGAGCTGATCCGCGAGATCCTCCACTTCGCCCGCGAGCACAACGCCGTGCGCCGCATCGTGTTTGTTGAAAACTACGACATGAACGTCGCCCGCTACCTCGTGCAGGGCGTCGACGTCTGGCTCAACAACCCCCGCCGTCCGATGGAAGCCTCCGGCACCAGCGGCATGAAGGCCGCGATGAACGGCGTGCTGAACCTGTCCATCCTCGACGGCTGGTGGGACGAGGCCTACCGCGAGGCCGAGAACAAGGACCTCGGCTGGGCCATCGGCTCCGGCGAGCTCTACGCCAACTACGAGTACCAGGACCAGGTCGAGAGCCAGGCCCTCTACGACCTGCTCGAAAAGCAAGTCGTGCCCATGTTCTACAACCGGCCCGACGGCCTGCCGCACGAGTGGGTCGCGTGGGTCAAAAACTGCCTGCGCACGCTGGGCCCGGCGTTCAACACCACCCGCATGGTCCAGGAGTACGCCGAGAAGTTCTACATCCCCGCGCACAACCGCTCGGTCAAGCTCACCGGCGACGGCCTCGACGACGCGGTCGACCTGACCACCTACGTCGACCACCTCCGCGCCCACTGGGGCGAGGTGAAGGTCGAAACGATCGAAGCCGACACCGCCCAACCGCTCGGCGTCTCGCAGCCGATGGGCGTCCACGCCGTGGTGCAGCTCGGCCGCATCGAGCCCGACCAGGTCAAGGTCCAGCTCTACTACGGGCCGCTCGACGGCGACGGCCGTATCCGCAAGGCCACCTCGGTCGACATGAACCACGTCGAGGGCCTCGGCGACGGCCGCTTCCGCTACCACGGCGAACTGTCCGCGCCCAACTCAGGCCAGCACGGCTTCGCCGTCCGCGTGATCCCCGGCGACCAGCGCCTCGCCACGCCGTTCATCCCCGGCCTGATCCTCTGGGATTCCCAAGCCGCGCCCACGCCTAAGACCGCCAAGCCCAAGCCCGTCGCGGTCTCGTAACCCCGGCCGACCAACACCACGCCCGACACAGGGCGTCAACCCGCATACCCCAGCCCGTGAGCCACCCCGCTCGCGGGCTGTTTTTCACTTGAGCCAAGCTACTTCGTGCTACTTTATTATTCTAATATTCTTGAGAACATTAGAATAAGAATCTCGCAAAACCATCGCAATGATCCCGCCGCAATCGAGCGGCAAACCTCGACCATCACACGACCCACGACCCGCGAGCCATGGCACACAACCCACAACCCGCGAACCATGGCACGCGGCATGCGGCACACGCATGTGTGCGTGCGGTTGGACGATCGTGTGGTCGTGATTCGGTCTGGCTTGACGTCGCTGATCGTTGGGGCGTGCGAATCATTCGCGCATGCACCGGCGTGATGCGTCACGAGCAAGCCCACCCCCAGCCGGCACATCCACGACCCACCCCGGGACCTTGAGCCGTTTTTACCTTGCACCAAGCTGCTTCGTGCGTATTTTTTATTCTAAAGTTCTTAAGAACATTAGAATAATGACCCCCACAAACACAGCGGCGGTCGCGCGATCAACTGAAGGCAATCAACAGCCGGCAATCGTAAATCGGCAATCGGCAATCGGAATCAAACGTCCGGCGCGACCTGGTTGACTACCGCGCGCAGGTACTCGCCGAGGTACTTGTTCTCGAACAGCTGCACGGCCGAGGCGGTGTGGCGGTGGTCCATGCCCCACATCGCCGCGCGCAGGTCCACGAACTCCACGTCGAGTTGGATCACCAGTTGGTCCTCGACCGCCAACGCCGTCGGCAGCTTCTGGTAGAGGTAGGCGCTGAGCGCGTTGACGCCGGGCCCGCCAACCGACAGCGCCGGCCGGCCGTGCAGCTGCTCGTGGTTGAGGTACCACACGTCGGTGCACACCACCGGGTGGATCGGCCAGGCCGTCGAGTTCGTCGCGCGGTGCAGCCAATCCTGCACGCGCTCCTGCAGCCCGTAGGCGTGCGGCCGGTCCCCCGCCTCCGCCCGCAGGTCCGCCCCGACGACGATCAGCATCAGGTTGTCCGGATCAACAGTAGGCATGTTCGTATTCTAACCACAGAGGCACAGAGACACAGAGGTATTTTGATGCATGGCGTTTAGCCGCGACCCGCAGGGGAGCGCGTGAGCATGAGGCAACAGGCAAGAGCCAACAGGCAACAGGCCGATGTGACTGCTCGGCGGCTTGGTGGCGATTGTGATGCCGCGCTCCCCTTCGGGTCGCGGCTAAACGCCAGACACAAAAACAACCTCTGTGTCTCTGTGTCTCTGTGGTCAAATCACATGTTCCCCATCAGCACGGCAAGCAAACCCTTCTGCGCGTGCAGGCGGTTGTGGGCCTGGGCGAACACCCGGCTCTGCGGGCCGTCCATCACCGCGTCGGTGATCTCGACGCCCCGGTAAGCCGGCAGGCAGTGCAGCACGATCGCGTGGCCGGGCGCCGCGGCGACGAGCGCCTCGTTGACCTGGTAAGCCTCGAACACCTTCAACCGCGCGGCCTTCTCGCCTTCTTGGCCCATCGACACGAACGTGTCCGCGTAGACCGCGTCGGCCCGCTTGACCGCCTCGCGGGGGTCGGCGACCGCTTGCACCGGCGCGGGGCAGTCGGTCAGCGGGTAGTCGGCCGGGCCCGAGTGCACGAACGTCATGCCCAGCTTTTCGCAGATGACCGCCAGCGAGCGGGCGACGTTGTTGCCGTCGCCGATGAACGCGATCGTCCGCCCGGCCAGGTCGTCGCCGAACTCGTCCTGCATGGTCATGATGTCGGCCAGCGCCTGGCAGGGGTGCGAGTGATCCGACAGGGCGTTGATCACGGGCACGCCGCTGAACCGGGCCATCTCTTCCAGCGCCGCGTGGTGGTACACGCGGGCCATGATGCCCTGCACCATGCCGGCGATGACGCGCGTGAAGTCGGCGACCGATTCGCGTTGGCCGAGGCCCACCTCGTCTTGCCCGAGCACGATGGCGTTGCCGCCGAGCTCGTACATGCCCTGCTCGAAGCTGACGCGCGTGCGCAGCGAGGGCTTCTCGAAGAACATGCCCAGCGTCTTGCCGGCGAGTATCGGCTCGTTGCCGCCGGCATCGCGCTCGGCGCGCAGCCGGTGGCCGACGGCGAGCACGTGCTGTATCTCGTCGGTCGTGTGGTCGGTGAGGTTGATCAGGTGCTTCATGGCAACGACCCAAATGTATAACGCCGACCCGGTCGGCCACGGTGGTGCTAGTCCAGTTCGATCATGGTGCCGACGCCCTTCTTGGAGAAGATCTCCAGCAGCAGGGCGTGTTGGAATCGGCCGTCGATGATGTGGGCGCGTTTGACGCCGCCGGACAGGGCGGTGAAGCACGCCTCGACCTTCGGCAGCATGCCGGCGCCGACGATGCCGTCGTCGATGAGCTGTTGGATCTCGCTGCGTTTGAGCCGGCTGGCGAGGGTTTCGTCGCTGTCGCCGGTGCGGATGCCGTGGGTGTCGCTGACGAGCACGAACTTCTCGGCGGGCATGGCGGCGGCGACCTTGCCGGCGGCGGAGTCGGCGTTGATGTTGAGCTTGCCGCCGGACGCGTCGCGCGCGATGGGGGCGATCACCGGCACGTTGCCCGCGTCGACCAGCGCCCGCAGCAGCTCGGCGTTGACCGACTCGACCTCGCCCACGAAGCCGATGTCGATCTTCCGACCGTTCTCGCCTTCGAGGAACAGCCGCTTGCCGAACACGACGCAGCTCGACAGCGAGTGCAGGCCCATCGAGGCGTGGCCCTGGTCGCGGATGGTGTGGACGAGGTGCTGGTTGACGTCGTTGACCAGCACGCGCTCGGCGATGGCGAGGGTGCGTTCGTCGGTGTAGCGCCGGCCCTGCACGAACTGGGCTTCGAGGCCGGAGTCTTTCATGGCCTGGGTGATGGACTTGCCGCCGCCGTGGATGAGGATCGGCTTCATGCCCACCGCGTGCAGGAAACACACGTCGCGCAGCAGCGACTCGAGCGTGTCGGGCTCGTCCATGATCGACCCGCCGACCTTGACCACCACGACCTTGCCCGCGAACGCGCGGATGTAGTGGTAAGCTTCGACGAGCACCTTGGCTTTGGCGATGGCTTCCTGCATCTGTCGCTTTCCCAAAAGGGGAAAACGTGCGATGATACAGCCGTTTCCGGGCCGCCACAAACGACCCACACTCACGATCAAGGGAACCGAAAACATGATCAAGCGCAGCACGGTTGGATGGTTGATGATGACGATGGTACTGGCTCTGCCGACACTGGCCTGGGCCCAGAGCGGCCCGGCGCTGCTGCTGCGTCCGTGGCAGGCCGGCAGCCAGGGCGAGCTGGTCAACGAGGTGCTGTTCGTCGGCGACGGCTCGACCGACAACGCCGGGCCCGACGACTACGACCTGACCTGGTTCGAGGGCCACGGGCGCGTGCGCCTCGACTTCGGCGACCCGCAGAGCCCGGCGCTGGGTTACCGCTACGTGCACCTCGACGTCGACACCAACGACCCGCGCGTCATGGACGACACGCTCACCGACGTCTCCGTCTCGGCGGGCGCTACGCTCGGCGAGTGGGAGGGGTGGGACGTGCAGCTGGTGGCGGGCGTGGGCTTCGCCGGCGACAGCGCGTTCGACGACAGCGAGGCGGTGTACGGCCTGGGCTACCTTTACGGCTCGAAGAAGGTCAGCGACGACGAGACGTGGCTGCTCGGCGTGGCGTACGACGGCAACCGGGTGATCTTCCCCGACGTGCCGCTGCCGCTGGTCGAGTACCAGCGCCGCGTCGACGACACGCTCCAGTTCGCGATCGGCCTGCCGTACGCGCGGGTGTACTGGCAGCCGGCCGAGAAGTGGACCGTGACCGCCGCGTACTTTGCGCCCACGACGTTCGAGGCGAACGTGACGTACGAGCTGACGGAGCAGCTGCGCTTGTTCGCGGCGTTGGAGAACCACCTCGAGGCGTTCCACGCGCAGAACGCCGGCGAACACGACCGGCTGTTCGTGCAGCAACGGCGGGTCGAGGGCGGCGTGCTGTGGGCGCCGAGCGGGTGGCTCGAGGTCAGCGTGGCCGGCGGCTACGCGTTCGACCAGGAGATCGAGATCGGCTTCGACGTGCGTGACACGTCGAGCGTGGCGGACCTTTCCGACGAGGCTTACCTGCGCGTGGGCGTGGGCGTTCAGTTCTGAGAAGAAGTACCAACATGGCAAAACAAACGAGTAGTGACCGTGACCCGGGCAAGCGTTTTGCGGATCGGCGGCGGGCCGCGCTGCGCGCTTTAAAGCAACAGACCAACGCCGAGGCGATGCTCGTCACCCACGGGTGCGACATCCGCTACCTCACGGGCCTGACCGAGGGCAGCCGGACGCTGCTGATCGCCAAGGGGTTGTCGGTGGTGATGACCAACCGCATGTTCGCCGGCGTCGCGCCGGCCGAAGCGATCGGCAGCGACGTGATCATCACCACGCAACCCGACGACAAGCACCTGGCGGAGCTGGTCCGCAAGCACAAGATCAAGAAGCTGGCGTTCCAGGAAGACCTGATCACGCTGGCGCGTTACCGGGCGCTGGCCGAGGCGGTCGGCGAGCGGAAGCTGGCGCCGACGCGCGGGCTGATGGTGGCGGTGCGCTCGGTCAAGGACGAAGACGAGATCGCCACGACGCGCAAGGCCATCCGCATCGCGGAAATAGCGCTCAAGCAGATGATGGCGCAGGGCGCCAAGCATTTTGTGGGGCGGACGGAGAAGTCGATCGCCACGGAGCTGGAGTACCGCATGCGCGAGTGCGGGGCCGACCGGCAGGGCTTCCCGTTCAACGGCATCATCTGCGCCGCGGGGCCGAACAGCGCCTCGTGCCACCACTTCCCCACGAGCCGGAAGATCCGCACGAACGAGCCGCTGCTGATCGACTGGGGCGCGGAGGTCGACGGCTACCGCAGCGACATGACGCGCGTGCTGTTCATGAACAAGCCCCCGGAAATCTACCACGAGATCTACCCGCTGGTGGAGCGCGCCTACAAGGCGGGCATCGCGGCGCTGAAGCCGGGCGTGACCAACCACACCATCGACCGCGCGTCGCGCGGCGTGATCGAGGCGGGCGGCCACGGCGAGCTGTTCCGCCACGGCCTCGGTCACGGCATCGGCCTGGAGATCCACGAAGACCCGCGCCTCGCCGGCTCGGGCCCCGCGGTGCGGCTGAAGAAGGGCCAGATCGTCACCATCGAGCCGGGCGTGTACTTCGACGGCCACGCGGGCTGCCGGTTGGAAGACGATATTCTGATCGTGCCCGGCGGACACAAAAACCTGTGCACGATGCCGACGCGCATGGAGCGCATGGTGTTGCGGTAAACACAACGCGGCAACGCCCAGGCATGGCCATGCCTGGGCTTTATGGTCATTCGAGGTCGTCGTCGCGGGACTCGTCGTCGCCGAAGCCGAACTCGCGGAGCCAGTAGTCGGCCTCGGACTCGCCGATGGCCGGCGCATCGTCGAACTCGCAGGCGGGGTTGTTCTCGTGCGGGTCGCGCTGCGGGGTCGGCGGGGCGGGCGTTTGTTCGGCTTCGGCCAGCTCGCGCTCGATGCGGTCGGCCGACTGGTCGTCGAGGTCGAACTCGGCCAGCCACTGCTCGGTGGTGCCGATCGCGGTGGGCTTGGGGTCGGTGGCCTGGGGTCGGCGCTGCGTGATGAGCAGGCGGAGGAACTGTTCGCTGGACATCTGCCGACACCGCCGGCGGCGCGCGGCACGGATGATGCGGCGGTCGTTGGACACCACGACCAACGCCCGCGGCACGTCGCTCGCCTCGATGCGCCGCTCGATGACCGAATCGGCGTCGGACGCGCCGCCGGAGTAGACCAGCTCCACCGGGCCGTCGTAGAGGCCTTCGTTGGGCTTGGGCACGCCGTCGCACACCACCGCCGCCGGCTCGTCGGCCCAGCGGCTCTGCTCGATGAGCCGACACAGATCCGTCACGCTGATCATCGCGTAGCGCGACGGCAGTTCGTGTGTGCAGTGCAACACGTTGTAGGCGTCGATCAGCAGCCCCATGCGGTCACCATAACAGCATAGATCGGCGATCGGCGTCGGGCTTGTTCAGAGCTGCGCTTGCAGTTTTGCGTCTTTTTCGTTGACCACGTCGACCTGCTGGGCCCGCCAGTCGGCCACGCGCCGGGCGACGTCGGCGTCGGCGACGGCGATGATCTGGGCGGCGAGGATCGCGGCGTTCTTGGCGCCGGCGGAACCGACGCCGACCGTGGCGACCGGCACGCCCGGGGGCATCTGCACGGTCGACAGCAGGGCGTCGAGCCCGTCCATCATGCCGCCTTCCATCGGCACGCCGATGGTCGGGCAGTGGGCGTGGGCGGCGACGACCCCGCCGAGGTGGGCGGCCATGCCCGCGGCGCAGATGAACACCTTCACCCCGCGCGCGGGCGCGGCTTCGACGATGCCCAGCACCTTGGCCGGCGTGCGGTGGGCCGAGGCGACGTGCACCTCGTGGGTGATGCCCAGCTCGTCGAGCAAGGCATGGCAACGGCTCATCGCGTCCCAGTCGCTGTCGGAACCCATGAGCATGATGACCTGAACGTTGTTGTCGGCGGCAGCCTGCATCGGCGGGTCTCCAATGGTGTGGTTGGTGCGAGACTATAGCGTGCCTGGCGGGCGAATCAACAAAAACCCCGGCCGCGTTCTGCCGCGGCCGGGGTTGGGGGAGAAGGAGGAAGCTGATGAATCACTCAGTGCTTGGTGTCACTGTGCGAGGAAGGAGTCGTTTTCGTCGGCGGGCTGCTCGTGGCCCTCGAGCGTTTGGTTCTCGCCGTTGGTCCAGATGTTGTCGCCGTTGAGGTAGGGCGTGGTGATCCACAGGACCCGCCCGTCGCGGAGCAGCACGTGCTGGCCGCCGAGGTCGCCATGGTTCGCCGAGTTGGCGTCGGGGGCGACGTGGGCGTTGAACTTCCCGTCGCCGACCAGCGGGTTCTTGTCGCCCATGACGGCGGCGGTGTGTTTCGCTTCGAGCTTGACGGGGCCGACGACGAACAGGTTCTGCATCGAGTAGCTCTGCTCGCGTGCGTTGTCCCAGTCGCGCTTGGCGACGACGTTGATCCGCACCGGGGCGTAGCGGTTGGTGGGGCTGATCAGCACCTTGGGCTGGGCGTAGCCGTTGCGGAGCAGCACGAACTGGTTCATCGAGTTGCTCAGGGCATTGCCGTCGGCGTCGACGCGGTTGTAGTGCCACCACTGCGAGCCGGGCTTGAATTGGACCTGCGGCAGGCGGCCGTCGTTGGCCTCGGCGTACTGGGTCAGGCCGGTGAACGCGCCGAGCATGTTAGCCTGGCTGGTGGCTTTGTGGGAGTTGGCCCGGCTGTGGTCGAGCGAGGGGATGGCGATGGAGATCGCCACGATGAGCACCGCCGCGACGGCGACCAGGTCGCGCAGCCGCACCGGGGGTTTCCAGCCGCCGGCGCTGCCGAAGTCGGCGTCGGCGCCGTGGTAGCGCGCCCGCGTCGCGGCCGCGATGGTCCGCTCGGCCAACAGGTCGCCCGGGCTGGGCGCCGGCAGGTGGTCGAGCAGGCCCATGACCGCCGCCAGCTTCTCGCCGCGCTCGCGGTCGGGCTCGGGCAGGGCGGCGGGGTCGAAACCGACCCCGATCAAGGCGTCCAACACCCGCTGATCTTCCGTGCTCAGTTGGGTCAGTTGCTCGGACATCGCGCTTCAGATCACCTTTCAGATGGTTTTCGCGTCGCTGGGGCTTCCGGGAGCTTCCGGGGGTTGCGGGGCCGGAATCGGCCGGTTATCGGGCCCGGTCGTGCCGTCCATGACCTGCGTGTTGGTATTACGTTTGCCCCGGGTCGGGGTTCGCGTTTTTCCAATTTTTTGCGAACGTGCCCACCGCCGTGTGCAGCCGGCTCTTGACCGTGCCCAGGGGGATGCCCAACACGTCGGCGATCTCCTGGTAGCTGAACTTCTGGAAGTACGCCAACAGCACGATCTCCCGCAGGTGGTCGGGCATCTTGTCCACGCACGCCTTGACCCGCTCGCCCAGCTCCTGCACGCCCAATTGGTCGGGGGCGCTGGGCAGGTCGGCCTCGAGGATATCGACAAAACTCCGCCCCTCCGTCGGGTCGCCCACCGGCGCATCCAGCGGCACCGCGGGCCGGCGGGCCTTGCGCCGAAGGTGATCGCGGGCCTTGTTCGCCGCGATCGTGAACAGCCACGGCTTGAACCGCCGGGCGGTGTCGAACGTGTCGGCCGAAAGGTGCACCTGCAAAAACGCGTCTTGGAACACGTCCTCCGCCGCCGCGCGGTCGCCGCAGAAACGGATCAGAAAATGGAACAGCTCCGCGCGGTAGCGGTGGACCAGCGTGTTGAACGCCTCGGCCTGGCCCATGCGATACCGCTCGATGAGTTGTTCATCTTTGAGCTCATCGAGTTGGACCGGCTGATCGTGGTTCATCGCGCCCGCTGCAGAATCGGGGCGGATTATACGAGCCGGGATTGCCAGGGCCAATGCGGTCAACTTCGTCCACCTCTCACGGAAAGCCGTTGCAACGTGCTTGTTACGCGCCCCGGGCGAATAAAGTTCACCCCCGCACGCCACGATTTGTGGTGCTTTTGGTAGTCCGATACATCGTCGCGTTCCGGCTGGTGGGGGCGGTGAGTTGCCCGCGGCCCGGTGGCGGGTACGATATGGCATTCGCCGCTGTCGAACGTGGTTTACGCGAGGATCACCCACGCCATGGGCGTACCGATATCACAGATGTGGACCGTGGCCAGCTACGTGCTGGGCCAGAAGCTGCGCCGGCGTAAGCGTTACCCGCTGGTGCTGATGCTCGAGCCGTTGTTCCGCTGCAACCTCGCGTGCGCCGGGTGCGGCAAGATCCAGTACCCCGCCCACGTGCTCAAGCGCAACGTGCCGCTGGAAGACTGCCTCAAAGCGGTCGACGAATGCGGCGCGCCGATGGTGTCGATCCCCGGCGGCGAGCCGTTGCTCTACCCGCACATCACCGAGCTGGTCGCCGAACTCATCAAGCGGCGGAAGTACATCTACCTCTGCACCAACGCGCTGCTGCTGAAAGACAAGCTCGAAGCCGGCTGGTTCAAACCGAGCAAGTACCTCACGT
Organism: Phycisphaeraceae bacterium; assembly: GCA_028282805.1. Lineage (GTDB taxonomy): Bacteria > Planctomycetota > Phycisphaerae > Phycisphaerales > Zrk34 > JANQHD01. The sequence goes on from JANQHD010000033.1 coordinate 13,821, forward strand.
TCAGCGTGCACATGGACGGCCAGGCCGAGCACCACGACTTCGCCGTCTGCCGCGACGGCACGTACGAGCGGGCGGCGGCGGGCATCCGGTTGGCCGTCGAGCAAGGCTTCCGCGTGACGACCAACACCACGCTGTTCGACGGCGCCGACCCCAACAGCGTGCGCGCCTTCTTCGACGAGATGATGGACCTCGGCGTCGAGGGCATGATGGTCAGCCCCGGCTACGCCTACCCCAAGGCCCCCGACCAGCAGAGCTTCCTCGCCGAACGCAAGAACACCGAGCAGCTGTTCGAGATGATCCTCGCCAACCGCAAGAAGCGTTGGAAGTTCAACCAGAGCCCGCTGTTCCTCGAGTACCTGATGGGCCGGCGTCACTACGAGTGCACGCCGTGGGGCAACCCGACGTTCAACCTGTTCGGCTGGCAGAAGCCGTGTTACCTGTTGCAGGACGGCTACGCCGACAGCTTCGAGGAGCTGATGACCACGACCGAGTGGGACAACTACGGCCGGGCGTCGGGCAACCCCGCCTGCCAGCAGTGCATGGTGCATTCGGGCCACGAGCCCAGCGCCGTCGACCACACCTTCGCCAGCTTCGGGGGCATGTGGGCGAACCTCAAGGCGATGCTGTTCAACCGGTACGCCAACCCCGGCGCGCTGGACCGGCTGGAAGAGGAGAAGGCCAGGCCGCACGGCCCGATGGCCGCGATCGCGCACCTCACCATCGACGGCAAGCCCGTCAAGGACCTGATCGACGCGGCTTAAGGCGGGCGTTTGAAGTTGAAGGCAAACGAAAAAGCCCGCGGCGTTCGCCGCGGGCTTTGTGTTTGGGGTGGCGGCGTTTACTCTTGGCCGTGCAGGTCGAGCATGAACCCGTGCTGGAGCACGACGAAGCCGCGGTCGAAGGCGCTGGTGGCCTTGCCGGCGACGATGCCGCCGACGAGCACGGGCTGGCCGGGGATGATCGCGTCGTCCTGCATGATCATGTCGTGCAGGAGCATGAACTTGTTGCCGGGCATGACCAGGACGGCGGTCAGCGTCTTGTCCTGCTCGAGGTCGGGGTGGGGCAGCTCGCCCCAGTAGGCGGCGCGGGTCACCATGGTGATGCCGCCCTTGACCTCTTTCTGGGCGAGGATGCCGCGGACCCTGCGGCCGAGCGTCTCGAGGACCTTGGGGTTGCGGCCGACCTGGTTGAGCAGCGCGTCGTACGCCTCCTGCATGACCACCGAGCTGTCGCGGTGGTCCTTGTCCATCTCGGCCAGGCCGTTGATCACGTTGTTCATGATCCGTTCCAGGTGGGGGTTGACGTACCGGCCCTGGCCCCGGCAGCGAGTGCAGACCTGCTGGGGCCCCCGGCCGCTGTAGCCGGTGGTGCGCCCGCTGCCGCCGCACTTGCTGCAGGTGAGGACCGTGTGGTTCTGGACGGCGTAGAGCGTCTTCTTCACGTAAGAGGGCAGCCTCTTCTTCTTGATCTCCCACTCGGGCACGTTGCGCGGCAGCATGGTGAACACCGAGTCGATCTTGCCGAACTTCTCGCGGGCCTTCTTGAAGGTCATCGCCTCTTCGGGCCGCTTGTCGAAGTAGGGCTGGATGTGCTCGGAGCTGAGGGCGAAGAAGAGGTTGGAGCCGACGTTGTAGACCCAGGTGTTGACGCCGACGATCTGCCCGCTGCGGTTGACCAGCGGGCCGCCGGAGTTGCCGGCGTTGATGGTGCAGTCGGTCTGCACCCAGTGCGAGTCCTTGCTGTAGCGGGCGGAGCGTTGGACGCCGGCGGGCAGCTTCTCGAAGTCGCGCACGCCGTTGACCACGCCCTTGGTCACGGTGTAACCCATGCCCAGCGGGTAGCCCACCGCCCAGCAGTCGTTGCCGGCGTCGGGCCGTTCCTGCGCGATCGACACGATCATCGGCGACTTGCCCGGGTCCTCGTTCTTGAAGTCCCCGAGGTCGATCTTGAGCAGGGCCAGGTCGTAGTCGGGCGTGGCGTGCCAGAGCTTGGCGTCGATCAGTTCGCCGGACGCCGCGTGCAGCACCTTGCACTTGGACCCGCCGTGGATCACGTGGAAGTTGGTGAGGATGTACCCGTCTTCGTGGATGAGCGAGCCGCTGCCGGTGCCGAGCTTGCCGTCTTTGTCGTCGAACATCTGGATCTGGAACGCGCCGCGTTTGACGGTCTCGAGCATCACGGGGATGGGCGTCTTGTCGTCCATGTTGGACTTGCCGGCGCCCACGCCGCTCGACGCCGAGCCGGTGGCTTTGATGTTGACGTAGCTGGCGCTGCGGAACTCGAGGCTGACGGTGGTGGACTTCTCGCGCATCAGCACGCTGAGCCAGCGGCCCTTGATGGTGTTGTCGGCCTTGCCGTCGATGAGCACGGCGGGGGCGGGCTTGGCGCGGAAGATGACCTGGCCGTCCTTGCCCTTGACCTTGAGGGGGAAGGAGGAGGCGCCGCACTTGACGAGGACGTTCTTGGCGTCGGTGTCGAACTTGAGCGTGACGTCGCCGGCCGCGAACGCCTCTTTGCGCATGGGCAGGCGGAAGGCCTTGCCCTCGCCGCCTTCGCCAAGGTAGGTGATGTTGTCGTCTTCGCTGGAGAAGAACCAGTCGCCTGCGCCGGCGCCGGTCACCAGCCAGTGGGCATCGGCGGCGCGGGCCGTGTGGGCCGGGCCCATGGTGAGCAACGCGAGCAAGGCGACGAGGAATGTGGCGGCGAACTTCGGTTGGTGCATGGCGGATCCCCGATTCTGCGTGAGTCGTCTAGGGCTGAATTTCAAGGATGAAAACGTCTTGAATGAGCTTATCACCCCCGCGGGGCGGTCGCAACAAATTGCACCGCACAAGCGCGCATTTCTAAGCGGTTTGCGCAATGCCGACACGGTTTTCGCGTCTTTGCGCCGGGGCATGAAAAAACCCACGCCCGCCGGGCGTGGGTTTGTGCGTTTGTTTTGTGAGCCGGCGGGGTTTACGCGGCCATGGTCTCCGCGGCGGACGCGGCGGCTTCGGCGACGTAGAGCACGCTGGTCCACCCGCCGATCTTGCACATCTCCACGCCGTAGGCCGCGAAGTCCGCTTCCCACACCGTCTCGTCGATCACGTACTTGAAGCGGTACTCGCCCGGCTGCATCGCCAGGCGCAGGCGCCACCAGCCCTGCTCGTCCTTGCGCAGCTTGTGGCGTTCGGCATCCCAATGGTTGAAGTCGCCGGCCAGGGTCACCTGCTGGGCGCTGGGGCGGTAGTAAGCGAACTCGACTGAACCATCGGGACGGATGTGTACCATTTCAAATCGCCTCTCTTTTGGGGGCCCTTGCAGCCCGGGTGGATGGACCCCGTGCTCCCATTTCATCGGCCGACCGAAGGGGCGACTTGGGCGGCGAGGGTGGCGTGGGGCGATATTTCTGCCGCCGCGCACGGGCAGGCCGACCGCACGCCGCGGCCGGGCGCGGCCCGGGGGATATCGGGCGTTGACCGCGAGACCCCGGGCGGGTAGAACGCGGAGCCCACACCCGAGATGGGGGTCGTTGGCACGGTGATTGCAAACCCTGCCTTACCCATAAAAACCCTCAGCAACTCGCTGAAAAAGGATGATTTGGCTATGGCTGCCAAGAAGAAGACGACCAAGAAGAAGACGGCCAAGAAGTCGGCCGCGAAGAAAACCACCAAGAAGAAGACGGCGAAGAAGGCCACGACCAAGAAGAAGACCACCGCCAAGAAGGCGGCTGCCAAGAAGACCACCAAGAAGAAAACCACCAAGAAAAAGACCAAGAAGTCGGCCAAGGCCTTCGTGATCACCGACGAGATGATCGCCAAGCGCGCCTACGTCGTCTGGGAGTCCAAGGGCAAGCCCTTCGGCCAGGACGAGGCGAACTGGAACGAGGCGAAGTACCAGCTCCAGGCCGAGCTGGGCGTGGCCTGAGGCCGGCGGCCCGGTGAATCCGTGAATCGGTGAATCGGTTTCACCGCGCCGGCGGGCGCGGTGTGCTGTGGCGTGGGCGGGTTAAGCCTTGACGCCCTGCGGCCCGCCGTTTTCGAAGTACTTGGCGTGCAGGGCCGCTTCGAGGTCGACGCCGTTGATGTTCGCCAGCGTGCACAGCCACGCCAGCACGTCGGCAAACTCCTCGTCGAGGTTGGCCTTGTCGTCGCCGTGCAGCGCGGTGGCCAGTTCGCCGACCTCTTCGACGAACCACATGAACGTGCCCGCCGTGCCGCGGGCGGCGTCGGTCTCGTAATACCGGTCACGGACGAACTCCTGGAAGCCGGCGACGGTCATGGGGGGCTGATCGCTCATGACGCGGATGATAACCGAGCGATCGGTGAATTGGTGAATCGGTCGACTGGTCAACCAGATTGTATTCGGCTGACCCGGCCCGCTGAAGCGGGCCTCGCCGATTGCCCGATTGACTGATTGACTGATCAACCGATTCACTGATCAACCAATTCACCGATTCACCGATTCACATGCGTCATAGCTCCCGCTGCGGACATCAGTTACCATTCCCCGCATGACCCCCACGTCCCACGCGATGCGCGTGACCATCCGTTCGCCGTTGGCGATCGGCGTTCTGCTGGGCGTCTGGGCGCTGTTCAGCTGGCTGATGTTCCCCCGGCCGAACGTCTGGCCGCTGGCTTACGTGGCGCTGGCGCCGCTGGCGCTGGTGGCGGTGCGGGGGCACTCGGCGAAGCTGGTGGCGATCTCGACGTACGTCGCGGGCGTGGTGTGGTGGATCGTCGCCGTGTCGTGGCTGTACGACGTGGCGACGTACGGCTACCTCGTGCTGGCGGTCTACCTCGGGCTGTACCCGATGGGCTTTGCGCTGGTGCTGCGGGCGATCCAGCGGCGCATGCACGTGCCGATGTTCGCCGCGGTGCCGCTGGTTTGGGTCACCTTCGAATACGCCCGCGGCCTGATGTTCAGCGGGTTCCCCTGGTTCCTGCTCGGCCACAGCCAGCCGACGGTCGTGATCCAGATCGCCGACTTCGCCGGGGCGTACGGCGTGTCGTTCGTCGTCGCCGCGTGCGGCGGGCTGGTGGTCGACCTGCTGACCCAGCCGCTGTTCGTCGCCGGCCGGCTGGGCAAGACCGTGCGTTACGGCCTGGCGTGCACCGGGGGGCTTTTGGTGTTCACGGTCGTGTACGGCTCGTGGCGCCTCTCGCAAGCGCCGGGCGCCGATGCGCCGTCAGTCGTCGTGGCGGTGGTGCAGTCCGACCTGCCGCAGGAGCGCAAGATCGCGCGGCTGTCAACCGAAGACATCGCCGCACGCGACGCGGCCGACCGCGCCGACTTCGACGCGATGGTGGCGATGACCCGTCAGGCCGCCGCCGACCAGCCGCACCTGATCGTCTGGCCCGAGACGATCGCCCCGCGCGCCCTCAACGACGCGATGGTCGATTCCGCCGCCGCGATCCGCCGGGAGCTCGAAAGCGGCCTGGTGCCGCCGGAAGACCGCGATGTGTTCGTGAGTTGGGCCCTGACGCTCGACTACCGCACGGAGATCGAGCGGCTGGCGCGCGAGCTGGACACGTCGCTGATCATCGGCGCCCACACCTACGGCGACGTGCGCCGGCTCATGGATACCAAGTACAACTCCGCGTACCTGTTCGACGCCACCGGCCGGCTGGTCGACCGCTACGACAAGGTCCACCGCGTGCCGTTCGGCGAGTACGTGTTGTTCGAGGATTCGATGCCCTGGCTGGCAGACCTGCTGCGCAAGCTGGCGCCGCTGCCGGAGTACTCGCTGCGGCCGGGCGAGCGGCGCAACCTGTTGTCGGTCGACGCCCCCCAGCCGTTGGGCACGATCCGCACGGGGGCGCCGATCTGTTTCGAGGACGTGGTCAGCTACGTGTGCCGGCAGCTGATGTACCGCGACGGCGACAAGGTCGGCGACCTGTTGGTGAACCTGACCAACGACGGCTGGTACCCCGAGCGTGCCGAGGCCCCGCAGCACGAACAGATCGCGCGGTTTCGGTGTATAGAGAACCGCGTGCCGATGGCCCGGGCGGTCAACCGCGGGGTCAGCGGCTTCATCGACTCGTCCGGCCGGGTCGTCGGGCGGGTCGAGGTCGACGGCAAACGCCAGAACGTCGCCGGCGTGGCGGTGGCGCGATTGCCGTTGGATAGCCGATCTACCTTGTTTGGGCGGGTTGGCGACGCCGCGGCCTTGCTCTGTTCGGTGATCACGGGGATCGTATTGCTGCTGGCGCTGGCCGTGCCCGGCGCAAGAAAGGGAACGCGATGATTCGAGTCACACGCAGCCGTTTGCTGACCGCGACGCTGTGCCTGGCGCTGGCGTCGGTGGCGGGGGCCCAGAGCGTCGAGATCCGCATGCCCGGCGACGAGCCGGCGGGCCCCGATGCGCGCGAGCGCGCGATCCAGGTGCTGATCGAGGCGTCGGTCGGCGACAACGCGGCGCTGCGCGCCAACGCCATCGAGGCGATGCAGGTCGCCCCCCAGCGCTGCCTGCCGTTGACGCAGAAGGGCCTGGGCGACCCGAACCCCGGCGTGCGGTTCGCGGCCGTGGTCACCGCGGCCATGCTCGACTTCGATTCGCTCGTGCCGCTCATCCGCCCCCTGGCCGAAGACGAGAACCCCTCGGTCCGCGCCGCGGCGATCTACGCCCTGCACGACCTCGGCCAGACCGTCGACCTCACGCCGCTGGCCGACCTGCTCGTCAGCGAAGACCCCGGCACCCGCGCCAACGTCGCGATGCTGCTCGGGCTCATCGGCGACCGCAGCGCCGTGTCCATGCTCAAGCAGGCCAGCGCCGCGCCCATGCCCCGCGTCGGCGGCGGGCGCATCGCCGTCGTCCGCTGCCAGGTCGCCGAGGCCATCTGCAAGCTCGGCGACAACTCCGAGCTCGACACCATCCGCGCCGGCGCGTTCAACAAGAACTTCGGCGAGGTCCGCGTGATCTCCATCAAGGCCATCGGCGAGGTCCGCGACGAGAAGATGATCCCCGCGCTCGAGCGCTTCCTCGACGACACCTACGGCCCCGAGGCCCCGGAGGTCAAGCTCGCCGCCGCCGAGTCGCTGGCGAAGATGAACAAGGCCGCCGGCACCACCCTCACCCTCCAGCTGACCTACGACATCCAGGACCCCATCCGCGCCCAGGCCGCGTGGGTGCTCGGCTGGTACAACGACCAGGCGACCTACAACCGGGCGGTGCAACTGCTGGACGACCAGAACCCCCTGGTGCGTGTGACCGCGGCGTCTTCGGTGCTCCGCCGGGGCGCTTCGACCCGCCTTTCCAACCGATAAATGCCCACCCGCCCGCTCGCGGCGGTTGACAGCCACCCCACAAGCCGTTTGAATACCTGCAATTGAGGCCCGGGTAACCGACCTGCCTGAACCACGGTTGCCCCGCAGTGGAGGCCGAGCAATCAACCCCGCTATGCCGTGTCCGGCAGCCTGGAGGCTCACGTGGGTATCCTGACCAAGATCTTTGTTGTGTTGGTAGCTGTGTTGTCCGTGGCGCTCGCCGCGTTTACCGCGACGTACGTCAAGAACAACGCCACCGTCAAGCAAGACCACGACACCCTCAAGGCGCAGCTCGTGCGGGCCGACAGCGCCGCCGCGATCGCCACCCAGGCCAAGGCCCGCCTGGAAGCCTCGTTCAGCAAGACCCGCGGCGAACTCGACGCCGAGATCGGCGAACTCCGCGACGAGAGCAGCGACCTCAGCGGCCAGCTCAAGGTCCAGGTCGACAAGAACGCCGCGCTCCAGAGCGACGTGGACATGAAGGGCTCCCAGCTCCAGCAGGCGATCGCCGGCTCCGAGCAGCAGGCCGCCATCATCGCCACGCTGCGTGACGAGCTGAAGGAAGCGCGCAGCAAGCAACTGAAGTTCGAGCGTTCGGCGACCGAGCTGACCGACGCGCTGCAGCGCAAGAGCACCGAGCTCGACACCGCCGTCGAGAACATCCGCCTGCTCAAAGAGAACATCGCCGACCTCCAGACCCAGCTCGAAGAGTCCCGCACCCAGACCACGGCCGTCGCCGCCGGGCCCGACCTGCCCATCGGCGACGTCCCGCAGGTCCGCGGCCTGATCACCGCGGTGAAGATGGTCGGCGAGGACCTGTTCGTCTCGGTGAACGTCGGCTCCAACGACAGCGTCGCGCCGGGCATGGAGTTCATGATCCACCGTGACGACGCCTACCTCGGCTCGCTGGAGATCAGCAAGGTCGACCTGAACTCCAGCGCCGGCCGGGTCACGCTCAAGACCGGCGAGATCGTCGCGGGCCTCGAGATCACCGCTTCGTTCTAAAGCACCAGCCGTTCACCCTCGCAGGGAGTCGCACGCGATGAGCCAGTTCGATTCGGGCAGCACCGCCCTCCGCCGCAAGTCCTCGGGCCCCACGGTCTACACCGCGCTGTTGCTGGTCGCCGCGATCGCGCTGGGCGCCGCCTGCGGCTACGTCTGGGTGGCCAACAAGCAGTTGACCGGCAACGCCAACCCGGTGCACGTGCTCGAGTCCGGCGGCTGACCCGCACGACGCGGGCCCCGTTTTTTGCCCGCGGCGCTTTGTTCGCACCCGTTTTTTTTGATATTCTCAGCCCGTCCCATCCGATCAGGGGACTATCGGACCGATTGTTACGTCGGCTTGCCGATACCAATGACCACAAGGCCGAAAGGGCGGCGTCAGCTTGTTCTTCGACAGTCTGCTAGGTTGGTTCAGCGTCGACATGGGCATCGACCTGGGCACGTGCAACACCCTCGTCTGCGTGCGGGGTGAGGGTATCGTGCTCAACGAACCGTCCGTGGTCGCCGTCAAGAAGGGCACCAACAAGGTCCTTCAGAACGGCAACGCCGTCGGCTGGGTCGCCAAGGAGATGCTCGGCAAGACGCCCGGGTCCATCACCGCCATCCGCCCGCTCAAGGACGGCGTCATCTCCGACTTCGAGATCACCGAGTCCATGCTCGGCTACTTCATCCGCAAGGTCCAGGGCCGCAACCGCTTCTTCGGCCCCCGCGTGGTCATCGCGATCCCCTCGGGCATCACCGCCGTCGAGAAGCGGGCCGTGCTCGACTCGGCCGAACGCGCCGGGGCCCGGCGGGTCTACCTCGTCGAGGAGCCCATGGCCGCCGGCATCGGCGCGGGCCTGCCCATCGTCGAGGCCACCGCCTCGATGATCGTCGACATCGGCGGCGGCACCACCGAGGTCGCCATCATGTCGCTGGCCGACATCGCCGAGTGCACCTCGGTCCGCGTCGCCGGCGACGACATGGACGAGTCGATCATCAACCACATGAAGAAGACCTACAACCTGATGATCGGCGAGCAGACCGCCGAGCGCATCAAGATCGACATCGGCTCGGCCGCGCCGACCGCCAACGAGGAGTCGACCCTCGAGGTGCGCGGCCGCGACATGATCTCCGGCCTGCCCCGCAAGACCGTCGTGACCTCCGAGGAGATCCGCGAGGCCCTGCAGGAACCGCTCAGCGCCATCATCAACACCGTCACCCGCACGCTCGAACGCGCCGAGCCCGAGCTCGCCGCGGACCTGGTCGACAACGGCCTGGTCCTCGCCGGCGGCGGGGCGCTGCTCCGCGGCATCGACGTGGTGCTCTCCAACGCGACCGGCCTGGACGTCCGCATCGCCGACGACCCGCTGACCTGCGTCGCACGCGGCACTTCCATCTACCTCGAAAACATCGAGGACTGGAAGAGCACCATGGAAAGCGACATGGACGACTTTTAAGTCATTGCCGATTTTCGATTGGCGATTGCCGATTTGGCCCTGAACGTGACGCGCAATCGGCAATCGAAAATCGGAAATCGAAAATCAGAACCCCCATGCGTCTTCCCGCACTCCGCCCACTGCTGACCTACGGCCTGATCCTGGCGGTATTCGTCTGCGCGTTTGTGCCGACCGACGGCGGGCTCGGCGACCTCTACCAGGGCCTCAGCAAGCGGCTGCGCGGCGTGGCCGTCTTCGCGGTGCAACCCATCGCCCACGTCTTCTCGCTCGTCGGCACGCTGCGCGACGAGCAGAAACGGCCCGTGTACCAGCAGGACCTGGTCGCCGCCAACGAGCTGCTGCAACTGCGGCAGGGCGAGATCGCCCGCCTCCGCGCCGAGAACCAGCGCCTGCTCAAGGAGAACGCGGCGCTGCAGAAGCTGACCGAGATCTTCGACCCGAAGCTCAACGACTACGTCCGGCCCACCGTGACCGGGCGCTCGGCCGACCCCGCCGGCGCGGTGCTGACCATCAACGCCGGCCGCGACGCGCAGCTGGTCGAGGGGCTGATCGTCGTTTCGGGCCCGAACCTGCTCGGCCGGGTGGTCGAGGTCGGCGGGCGCAGCGCCTCGGTCGAGCTGATCACCGCGCCGGGCACGCGCATCAACGCCCACATCAAGCCCGCGGTCTGGCCCGCCGACGCCTTGCCCGAAGCGCGCCAGCGCCTCTGCCAGTTCGACGCCAAGCCCGACGGCACGCTCGAGGCGATCGTCGAAGAAGACTTCGTCGCCGAGGTCGGCGACCTGGCCCGGCTGGAAGACAGCGACTGGCCCTACGCGGCGCGCGGCATGGTGCTCGGCGAGGTGGTCGCCGTGGAAGACACCGAAGAGCTGGCCCTGCGCAAGCGGGTCGTCGTCCGCCCGATCCCCAGCGTCCGGTTCCTCGGACGGGTGACCGTCGTCGTGCCCCGCGAGGGGGGGGGGACGCCATGAACTGGCTCGTCTTCACGCTGTTCGGTTACCTGTTTCTGGCCATGCACCAGGGCCTGGCCGGGGCGTTGCAGGTCGAAACCAACTGGGGCCTGGTCGTACCGCAGTTCGTGCTGGTCTACGCGGTGTACCTCGGCTTCTTCGCGCCCCGCGGCGCGGTGATGTGGTCGTGGGGCTTGCTCGGTTTTGCGCTCGACCTGTTGACCGTTTACACCGGCGGCGCGGTGCTCATCGGGCCCTGCACGCTGGGCATGCTGGCCGGCGCGGTGGTGGTGATCCAGCTGCGCGCGATGGTGCTGCGCACGCACCCGATCAGCCACGGGTTCTGCGTGGCGCTGTGCGGGCTGGGCTACGTGCTGGTGTCGGTGGGCGTGTTGGCCGTGCGCCGGTTTTACGACGCGGTGCCCGACGCCAGCCCGCTGGGCATGTTCGGCGCGCAGCTGTTGGCGGTGCTGTACACCGCGGCGCTGTCGGTGCCGATCGCGTGGGTGATGGTCAAGCTGCTGCCGGTGTTCGGCTTTCAGGGCGTGAAGCTCGGCCGGCGCTGATCAGGGGTTGAGCGTGCGGTAAGCCATGAACGCCACCGCCCCCAGCGCCAGCAGCACGAACGCGATGGCGACCCACAACGCGCGGCGCGAGGCTTGTTTGTGCCGGCGTCGGCGGGCGAGGCGCTGCTCGGTGGTGGACTGGGTGTGTTGCGGGGTGTCGGTGGTGATGTCGAGCGGGCTGTCGGGCCGGTCGTTGGGCGCCGCGAGCTGCGCCCCGGTGCGGCGCTTGCGCGGCACGCGGATCAGCGCGCCGCAGGCGTGGCACCGGCACACGCTGCCGCGGAACGCCGAGTCCATTTCCAACTCGGTGCCGCATTTGGGACAATCCAGGTGAATCATGCAGGGGATTGTAGCAAGGCCGACCAACTGGTATTGATCTGATGGTGAACGAAACCCCGCAGCACATCCCGGTGATGCCCGACGAGGTGGTCGCGCAGCTTGCGCCCCGGCCGGGCGAGGTCGTGCTTGATTGTACGCTCGGCCGCGCCGGCCACGCGCAGCTGATCATGCCCATGATCGCGCCGGGCGGGCGGTACATCGGCCTCGACGTCGACCCGGCCAACCTCGCGTACGCCCGCGACGCGGTCGATTCGCCGCCCGTGCCGATGGAGCTGGTGCACCGCAACTTCGCCGAGGCCGGCGACGTGCTCGACGAGCTCGAAGTTGACGGCGTGGACCTGTTATTAGCGGACCTCGGCTTCGCGTCGACGCAGGTCGACGACCCGGGGCGCGGGCTGAGTTTTTTGCAGGACGGGCCGCTCGACATGCGTTTGGACCCGACGATCGGGCGGACCGCGGCGGACCTGGTCAACCGCACGCCGCAGAACGAACTGGCGGATTTGATCTACCGTTACGGCGACGAGCGCTTCAGCCGGGCGATCAGCCGAAAAATTGTCGAACGCCGTCGCCGCACGCCGATCAATACAACGAGCGAGTTGGCGGAATTGTGTTGCGCGGTTTACGGCCCGCGCGCCCGGCGACAAAGGATCCACCCGGCGACGCGCACGTTCCAGGCCCTGCGGATTGCGGTCAACGACGAGCTGGGCCGGCTCGAGGCGCTGCTCGGTGCGATGGGGCGTTTGCTCAAGCCCGACGCCAGGGCCGTGATCATCAGCTTCCACTCGTTGGAAGACCGCGCCGTCAAGCAGGCGTTCCGCCGCTTCGCCTCGGACGGGTTGGCCGAGCTGCTGGTCAGCAAGCCGCTGCGCCCGAGCGACGAGGAGCGCCACGCCAACTCGCGCAGCCGGTCGGCCCGGCTCCGCGCCTTGCGATGGTTGGCGGCGCGCGGGCGTGCGAGCAGTTGATACAATAACGCCGCGTCGAAGGATCGGCGTCGTTTCACTTTCGTCACGGACGGACACCATGACCAGGGAAACCAAGATCGGCCTGCTCGTGGGGATGGGCGTCATCGTCTTCATCGCCATCCTCATCTCCGAGTACTTCTCGCACACCCAACACCAGGCGGACCCGCAACTCAGCCAGCTCGCCGACCAGCGCGACCCGGCGCCGATCCGCGTCGAGCCGCCGGTCACTGACCGGCAGACCGAGTTGCCGACACCCGGCGAAGCGGTTGGCCCGGTCGACACGCCCGTGGTCGTCGGCCGCGACCAGCCCCGGCCGTTCCACCAGCGCAGCATCCCGCTGATGGCGCAGGAAAACGACAGCGACGGCTTCGAGGCCGACAGCCTGGTCATGGGCCAGCCGGCCGAGCCGACGCCCGCCGAGACCCACACCGCCGACCGCTGGTACACCGTCAAGGAGGGCGACAACCTCACCAAGATCGCGCGCAAGGTGTACGGCGACGGCGACTACGCGCAGGTGATCTACGAGGCCAACCGGCATCGCATGACGTCGATCAACAGCGTGCGTGTGGGCGTGCGGCTGCTGATCCCCGACCGCGCCGGGCGCGCGACGCCCGCGCCGGCCGAGACGCGCACCGAAACGCCGAGCGCACCGCGCGACACGGCGACCACCGAGTACAAGGTCAAGGACGGCGAGACGCTGACCGAGCTGGCCCAACGGTTCTACGGGTCGCAACGCCACTGGAACAAGCTTTACGAGTTGAACCGCGACCGCATCGACGACCCCGACCGGGTCAGGGCGGGCACGGTGATCCGCGTGCCGCGACGCTGAGGCGCGGCGAGGGACGAGGCGCAGGCGCATGTACATCAAGCTCATGGTGCTCACGATCGGCCTATTGGCGATCGCGGCGGGCGTGCTCAACGCCCGTCACCAACGCGCCCAGCTCACGCACGAGCTGATGCAGCGCCAGCGCGCTGCGCGCACGCTCCAGCGCGAGGTGTGGGTCGCCCAGGCCGCCGCCGCCCGGCGGTTGCAGCTCGACAACCTCCGCCAGACCATCGCCGCCCACGACCTGCGGCTCGAACCGGCCACGCCGCCGCTGGCCACGCCCCTGCGCTCCGCGGTCGCCCGCGGCCACGACGACCCCTACGCGATCTACCGCCAGCCATGACCCGCCACGTGAAGTTACAGACCGACTCCGCCGAGGCGGCGCAGCTGCGCCGCAGCCTGTGGGTCGGGTACCTCGGCGTGGCGCTGATCAGCGTCGTGCTGGTCGCGCTGCTCGGCCGGGTGGCGCAGCTGCAACACCGCCCGCCGGCGCAGCTCGCCGACCAGGCCGGCCCGCGGCAGACGACCAACCAGCTGCTGTCGCGCCGCGGCGCGTTGCTCGACCGCAAGGGCCGACGCCTCGCCGTGACCCACGTCGGCTACCGCCTGTTTGTCGACCCGCAGCTCATCGAAGACTTCAGCACCTTTTCGTTCTACCTCGCGCAAGCGACCGGCGACGACCCGGCACGCATCGACCGGCTGATCGCCGCCAACACCGACCGGCGCTACGTGGTGGTCAAGCCGTTGCTTGACGACGCGTTGGTTCAGAACGTGCGCCAACTCAACCGCCGGGCGGTCGGGCTCGAGCCGGTCTCGGTGCGCAGCTACCCGCAGGGGCCGCTGGCCGGGCAGGTGATCGGCTTCGTCGGCGCCGAGCACCGCGGGCTCGACGGGTTGGAGTTTTCGCTGAACGACCGGCTGGCCGGGCAAGACGGCGCGGTGCGCTTCGTGCGCGACTCGGAGCGCCGGCCGGTGTGGGTCGAGCGCGACGCCTACCGACCGCCGACGCACGGCGACGACCTGCGCCTGAGCCTCGACGTCGCCGTGCAGGCCATCGCCGAGCGCTACCTCGCCGAGACGTGCGGCAAGCACAAGGCCGAGGCGGGCGAGGCGATCGTGATGGACGCCGTCAATGGGCAGGTGCTGGCCATGGCGAACTGGCCGGCGTACGACCCGTCGAGCGGGGGCAAGGGTGACGCGAACCTCCGCCGCAACCGGTGCGTGACCGACCCGTACGAGCCGGGCTCGATCTTCAAGCCCTTCGTGCACTCGGCGGCGACGATGATGCAGATCGCCAACCCCACCGAGAAGATCGACTGCACCGACGCCGGCTACTGGGTCAGCCCCGCCGGCCGGCGCCTGCGCGACGCGCACGGCGTGGGCGAGGTGACGTGGGACGAGGTGCTGGTCAACAGCTCGAACATCGGCATGGCGCAGGTCGGCCTGCGCATGGGCAAGCGGAAGATGCACGCCACGCTGCAACGGTTCGGCTTCGGCGCGCCGACCGGCTCGCGCCTGCCGGGCGAGTCGGCGGGCATCGTCAACCCGCTGCGCCGGTGGAACCACTACTCGCTGACGTCGGTGCCGATGGGCCAGGAGGTGGCGGTCACGCCGTTGCAGATGGTCCGCGCGTTCGCCGCGTTCGCCAACGGCGGGCTGATGCCCACGCCCACGCTGATCGCTGATCACGAGGCGACGCCGATCTACCAGCGCGCCATCGCCCCGCAGGCCGCCGACCACACCCGCGCCGTGCTGCGGCGCGTCGTCGCCGAGGGCACGGGCCGGCGGGCCAACTCCAAGCGCTACCGCATCTGGGGCAAGACCGGCACCGCGCAGGTGCCCGACCCGGTCAACGGCGGGTTCATCGAGGGCGGCTACACCGGCTCGTTCGTCTGCGGCGCGCCGCTCCGCAACCCGCGCATCGTGGTCATCGTCGTCGTGCACCAACCCAAAAAATCGCTCGGCTACTACGGCGGCGTCGTCGCCGCGCCCTACGCCCAGCGCATCGTCGAAGACACGCTGCAGTACCTCGGCGTCCCCGAAGACGGCGAACTCGACGACACCCCGCCCACCCGGGTCGCCGCCACCCATTGACTCACAATCACCCTCAAGCACCGGGGCGAGCCCCGCGAGCCCCGGTGGTCTGCCGGCCGGGTCAATGAGCTTGAAGGACGCGCGCCGCCTTCCCCCTCACCCGCCTCGCTTTCGCTCGGCACCCTCTGCCGGTGGAAGAGGGGGCGCGCGCCCCGGCTCGCGTTGCCCCTTACCCCTGCGGTTGTGGTCGCCCAGGTCGGCGCGGGCGCGTTCGGCCAACGCTTTCAGCTCTTCGACTAGTTGCGGGTGCTTGTCGGCCACGTTGTAAAGCTCGCGCGGGTGCTTGCCCACGTGGTACAGCTCGTAACCCGTCCGCCCACGCGCCAGCGGCCCCGGCTTGCCGTCGGCGCCGGGCTTCACGCCTTCGTACGAACGGTACTCGTGCGGCAGGTGCAGCTTCCAATCGCCGCGCCGCACCGCCTGTAATTGACGCCCGTAGTAGAAATAGTATTCGTTGCGCGGGTTGGCGTTCGGCTCGCCTTCGAGCAAGGGCAACAGGTTCACGCCGTCGATCGGGTGCCGGGGCAGCTCGCCGCCCGTGACCGCCGCGAGCGTGGGCAGCACGTCGATGGTCGCCGCCATCTTGTCGCACACCGTGTTCGGCTTGACGTGTCCGGGCCAACGCACGATCGCCGGCACGCGGCAGCCGCCTTCCCACATCGTGCCCTTGCCCTCGCGCAGCGGGAAGGCCGAGCCCGCGTGGTTGCCGTAGTTCAGCCACGGCCCATTGTCGCTGGTGAACCACACGATCGTGTTGTCGGTCAGGCCGTGCTTGTCGAGCGCTTCGAGTATCCGGCCGACCGACCAGTCGATCTCCATGATCACGTCGCCGTACAGGCCCCGGCCCGATTTGCCCTTGTGTTTGTCGCTGACCGCCAGCGGCACGTGCGGCATGCTGTGCGGCAGGTACACGAAGAACGGCCGGTCCTTGTGTCGCTCGATGAAGTCGACGGCCTTGTCGGTGTACAGCGTGGTCAGCGCCGCCTGGTCTTCGAGCGTGTCGATCGGTCGCACGGGCCCGTCGTTGTCGTACAGCCACAGCCGCGGGAAGGCCTTGGCGCGGGTCGGGTGGCCGGGCCACATGTCGTTGGAGTAGGGTAGGCCGAGGTATTCGTCGAAGCCGTGATGGCGGGGCAGGTGCGGCTGGTGGTGGCCGAGGTGCCACTTGCCGAACACGGCGGTCGCGTAGCCTTTGTGTTTGAGCAGTTCGGCGATGGTCAGCTCGCCGGGGTGCAGGCCGATCTTCCACTTCGGGCCCAGCGCGCCGAGTATGCCGACACGGTTCGAGTAGCAGCCGGTCAACAGCGACGCGCGCGAGGCGCTGCACACGGCCTGCGAGACGTAAAAACTGGTGAACCGCATGCCGTCGGCCGCGAGCCGGTCGAGGTGGGGCGTGGGGATGTCGCTGCCGTAGCAGCCGATGTCGTGGTAACCCTGGTCGTCGGTGAAGATGATGACGACGTTTGGCGTCGCCGCCGTGACCGCCGCGGTGATGACCAGCAAGCACGCCGCCCCCGCGAGCACGGCGATCGAGCGCATACCCATGGTTGCCCTTTCGTCAAACGACAACAGGCATGACGCTCGACCCCGCCGGTCACGTTCAAGTTATTTTCGGTTCAGCGGCCCGCCAGGCGTGCGAACAGGCCGTCGACCTTGCCGCTGGGCCCGATGGTGACGGTGAAGCTGACGCGCTTGTGGTAAGTGGTTTTCGCCACCACGCGGTACGCCGCGGTGCCCTCGTCGAGGTTCATCGGCAAACGCTGCCGCGAGATGATGCCCGCGAACTTGCCCGCCTCGTGGCGGATGCCGTCCATCGCCTCGGCGATGCCGTCGGCCGTGACCCGCTGGCGGTGGGCCGGCGAGAAGTAACCGGTCGCGTCTTCGTAGTGGCCGTTGATCAGCGCGATCACCACGTGCGTGAGCACCTGCGAGTGGTTCGGGTCGATCTCGTCGGTGACGGTGACGGTGGTTTGCGTGCGGGTGTTGGTCGGCGCGCCCGGCTCAATCGTGTGGCCGGTCGCGGTTGGCTCGGGCGTTGGCGCCTGGCTCGAAACGTCGATGCGCTCGGCCAGCGAAGCGAGCCGCTGCTCCAGCGTGTTGATCGATTGGTGCAGGTCTTGCCACTGGGCCACCTCGCTCTGCCGCGCCGTGTCCAGGTGCATGCGCAGCTCGGCGATCGAACGCGCCGCCTCGTCCGCCTCGGCCGACGCGCCGTCGGTCTCGTCCGCCGCTTGCGCCTCACCCTGCGCCTGGTGCGCCGAAAGCTCCGCGAGCCGTTGGCCCATCTCCGCGAGCTTCGCTTCGTTTTGCGCGGCGCGCTGTTGGGCGTGGTCGAGCGTCGCCTTCAGGTCAAACAACGCCTCGACCACCTGCGCGCGGTGCGTTTGGTCCGTTTCGCTTGTCTCGTCCGTATCCTCTTGCGCCGCGGCCTTGCTCAACGCCTCGGTCAATCGCTGGATCGTTTCCGCCTGCTGCTTCTGCGCCCGCCGTTGGGTCTCCAGGTCGCCCAGCAGCTGCGCCATGGCGCGCGTCTGCGAGTCGGTCAGCTTGCTGAGTTCTTCGAGCTTCTGCTCGACCGCCGGGTCGGGGGCCGCCTGTTGCACCACGACCGTCGTCGGCGGTGGCGCCGCGGTTTCGGTCCGCGTCGTGTCGGCCGGTTGTGCCTCCGCCCCGGCGGGTTCCGGCTCGACCGACCACAGGCTCTGGTTCATCGGTTCGATCGGCTCGGCGCTCGTCCACCGCTCGGCCGGGGCGTACACGGCGTTGGTGGCGCTGGCCGATTCCGGCGAAGGCCACCACACCACCATCGCCACGACCACCACGAGGATGAGCGTGATCACCGCCTCGGTCAGCGGCACGCGCAGCCGTTTGTCCTGCCCCGCGTGCTCGTCGGGCGCGTCGTGAATCGGTTTGTCGTTCTGTTGGTGCTCTGTCATTGCCTGGTCCCGACACTGGTTTCCCGTTTCTGTATCGACGGGCGGGCGGGGCGAGTGTTGCCGCGCGACAACGCGCCGGGCATTTACCCCGCGGCGCGTGCGGCCTGTAGCGGTTGTACCGGTTAGCCCTGGGCTTTGATCTTCTCGACGATGTTCGTCGTGCTCCGGCCCTCGACGTGGGGGATGGTGACCACCCGCCCGCCGTACGCCTCGACGATCTCCCAGCCGACCACCTCGTCGTGGGCGTACTGGCCGCCCTTGACCAGCACCTCGGGCCCGATCGCGCGCAGCAACGGTTTGGGCGTGTCGTTCTCGACAGGGTCGTCGGCTTCCTCATCGCCGAACAACACGATGTAGTCCACGCACGCCAGCTCGCTCAGCAGCTTCACCCGGTCCTGCTCGGGCACGATCGGCCGGTCGGGCCCCTTGAGCCGGCGGATCGACGCGTCGCTGTTGACCGCCAGCACCAAAAGGTCCGCGGTGTCTCGCGCCTTGTGCAGCAGGTCCACGTGCCCCGCGTGCAAAATATCGAAGCACCCGTTGGTGAACGCGACCTTCTTGCCCTGCGAGCGGTACGCGGCCAGCTCGGGCAACAGCTGCTCGAGGTTGCGGATCTTGCCGAGCTTTGCCCCGCGCTGTTGCAGCAGACGGAAGTGCACCTGCTCGATCGGTATCGGCACCATGTCGAACTGTTCGACCTCGAGCCCCGCGGCGAAGTTCGCCAACTCCACCGCCTTCGGCCACTCAGCGCCGTTCGCCCGCGCCACCGCCAAAGTGCCGAACAGCACGTCGCCCGCGCCGGTCACGTCGTACACGTTCCGCGCGATCGTCGGCACCGCGGTCGGCGGCTCGCCCTTGATTTGCAGCAACGAGCCGTGCCGGTCGAGCGTGAGCACCACCGCGTCGAGCTCGATGTCGTTGATAAGCTTGCCCGCCATCGCCGCCGTCTCGCTCGCCGCCGAACAGCCCGTGGCCAGCTCAGCCTCCGTGCGGTTGGGCGTGATGCACGTCGCGCCGCGGTACTTGCCGTAGTCGTCGATCGGCGCCGGGTCGACGTACACCGGCACACCCTTGGCCCTGGCCGAAGCGATCAACCGCTGGCACAGCTCCGGGGTGAGCAAACCCTTGTTGTAATCTTCGAGCAACAGGGCGTCGGCGTCGTCGAGCGTCGCCTCGGCCGCCTCGGCCACGCGGTCGAGCGTCTCGGCGTCGATCGGCGACGTGTCCTCGATGTCCACGCGGAACATCTTCTGCGGGTGGCGGTGCTGCGCCAGGCCGATGAGGTTGCGCTTCACCGTGGTCGGCCGCTTAGGGATCGCGACCATCGCGTCGGTGTCGCAGCGGTTGTGGTTGAGCTGGGTGAGCAACTCTTCGCCAGCCGCGTCTTGCCCCACGACGCCGATGCAGCGCACGTCGCAGCGCATGGCGACCAGCGCCAGGCACAGGTTCGCCGCGCCGCCCGCCGTGGTGGTTTCGCGCACGACCTTCAGCACCGGCACCGGCGCATCGGGGCTCAGCCGCTCGGCGTCGCCGAACACCGCCTGGTCCAGCATGAAGTCGCCCACCACGACCATGCGTTTCGTCTGCCAACCGTCGATGAGCGTGATCAGGTTCTGCATGCTTGCTTCAGCGCCTCTAAAACCAACGTTTCCAACGCCGCGCCGCCGTCGAGGCAGGCCAGCTCCAACTCCGCCCGCCACACCGCCGGCACATCATCGGCCGATTCTAACAGCGGCCGCAGCTTCACCCAATCCTTGCCCGTCGTCAGCAGCGCTACCGCGTCGTTTTCACGCGCCACCGCCGCCAGTTGCGCCAAATCGTCGTGCGTGTAGTGGTGGTGGTCCGCAAACGCGATCGTCTGCTTGACTTCGGCGTGCTGCACCGCCTCGTCGAAAAACGGCCGCGGGTTGCCCACCCCGCAAAACGCCACCGCCGGTCGGCCGACGCTTTCGACCGGCGCGTCATTCGCATCGACCACGTTCGCCCAGCGGTGCGCAAAGTGCGCCACCGGCGGCTTGCCGTGGTAGCGCGCGACCCGCTCGTTCAGCTCCGCCGCCGCTTGCGGGTCGCGCCCGAGCGGCGAGCGCGTCACCACCACCGCGTCGGCCCGCCTCAGCCCGCCCGGCCCCTCGCGCATCATGCCGCGCGGCAGCACCCGCCCGTAACCGAACGGGTTGGTCGCGTCGATCAACACCACGTCGAGGTCACGCGCGATCCGCCGGTGCTGGAAGCCGTCGTCGAGCACGATCACGTCGACCTCGGCGTGCCGACGCGCGACCTGACGCGCCGCCGCGACGCGGTCGCCGTTGACCACGACCGCCACCCCCGGTAGCGCCTCGCGCAGCAGCGTCGCCTCGTCGCTCGGTCGCTCGTCGGTCTGTTTGTACCCCCGCAGCACCACCGCGGGCGCCCGGCCGTGCCGTTGCAGCAGCTCGACCAGGTGCACGACCATCGGCGTTTTGCCCGTGCCGCCCGTGGTCAGGTTGCCCACGCTGATCACCGGGCAGTGCGCCTTGGCCGTCACGCGCAGCCCGAAGTCGAACGCCCGGTTGCGCAAGGCGGTCGCCACGCGGTAAAACGGCTCGGCCGCCGCCGCCGCGCCGCGCAGCAACGCCGCGCCCGCCGAGCGGTCGTCGCCCGACATGATCGCGTGGGTGCGCAGCGTTTTCGCGTTTCGGTTCACGGAGCGGTCGTATCCGGGTCGGTGAAGCGCGGCAGCCTCTCAGTCAGCCGTTCCATCGGCAGGCCCACCACGGTCGTCGGGTCGCCCTCGACTTTAAAACACCAGCGGTCGGCCAGCTCGGCCAGATTATACCCGCCCGCCTTGCCTCGCCATTCGCCCGAGTCGAGGTAGCGTTCGAGCGTCTCGTCGCCGAAGTTTTCGATGGTGACGCGCGTGCGGTCGGCGAACACCTCGCAACGCCGGGTGGCGGCGTCGATCAACGCCACGCCCGTCACCACGTCGTGTGGTTGGCCGATCAACGATTGCAGTATTCGCGTCGCGTCGTCGCGGTCATTCGGCTTGCCCACGGCCCGGTCACCCACCGCGAGCATCGTGTCGCAGCCGATCACCACGCCCGCCCGCACGCCCTCCGCCGCGCTGGCCGCCTTGAGGTACGCCAGCGCCTCGACCGCCAGGTGCGCCGGCGTATCGCCCATGTCCACCGCCGAATCGTCGAACGGCGGGGCGATCGGCTCGAACGCAAACCCCGCCTCGCGCAGCAGCTTCGCGCGCCGCGGCGAGGTGCTCGCCAGGTACAACGGTTTGGCAGTCGCCTCGTACATCTACGCCCCGTCCTTGCGCGGCACGGTGAAGCTGCCGAACCGCTTGAGCCGGTACTGCTTGACCATCGCCGACACCGCCGCGTAGCTGGCCAGCCCGGCCAGTGTCGCCGTGACCATGCTGCCCACCCCCAGCGGCCCGATGTGGTCGAGCGTGAACTGAAAGTACGTGTCCACCGTCTGCCACCACGAGCCGTCTTGCACCCGCAACATCTTCCAGTCCACCGCCCACGGGTCGCGGTTCAGCACGGTCGCGCCGACCCAGTACTGCGCCATGTACACCGGCACCACGGTCACCGCGTTGGTGATCCACAAGATCGGGAACCCCACCACGCTGTTGCCGCGCAGCAGCCAGCAGATCGGAAAAAACAGCACGATCTGAATACCGAACGTCGGCGTGAACGCGATGAACGCCCCGATCGCGCAGCCCAACGCCAGCCGGTGCGGCGAGTCGTCGGCGTGCAACACCTTGAGCATCACGAACCGGCGGATCGCGATCGATACCCGCTTGATCCGTCGCAGCACCGGGCTTTTTTTGATCGGCTTGATCATGCGTCGCTCGCCCGCCCGTGAACCGTCGTCGGTGGCGGCGCGTCGAGCACGCGGCGGGCCGCTTCGCTTACCTCGTCCAACGTGATCCGCGCAATCACTTCCTGCCCCAGGCCCGTTTGCCGGTAGTGCGTCTCGTCGACCCCGGGCGCGGTCACCGTGCCCACATCGTACCGGTAGGGCCCGACCTTTGCCGGGTCGGTCGGCCCGAACAGCCCCACGCAGCGCCGGCCCAGCCCGACCGCCAGGTGCAACGCCGCGCTGTCGTTGCTCACCGCCAGCGCCGACCGCTCGATCAACGCCATCAGCTGGCCCACGCTCGTTTTACCCACCGCGTCGACCAGCCCCGCGTCGACCAGCGGCCGGGTGAGCTCGACCTCGCCCGGGGCGCCGACCACCACCGCCCGGCCGAGGTTCATGCCGCCCAGCCGTTCGGCGAGCGCCGCGAACCGCTCGATCGGCCACTGCTTGCTCACCCACTGGGCCGTGGGCGCAAACACCGCGAAGTCGTCGCCGAGCTGGTGTTCGCCGATGAAGTTTTGCGCCCACGCGCGGTCGGCGTCGGCGGTGTACAGGCGCATGTCGCGCACGGCCGGCACGCCGTCGGCTTCGAGCAAGCCGAGCATGCGGTCGACCGTGTGCGGCCGATCGCCCACGTCGTGCTTCACGTTGTAACCCAGCCACGCCAGCTCGCGCGCCCCGCGAAAACCCACCCGGCGCTTGGCCCGGGTCCACCAGGCGAACAACCCGCTGCGCGACAGGCCTTGCAGGTCGTACACCGCGTCGTATTTGCGGGCCTTGAGCTGGTTCAACCACGCCAGCGTCTGCCGCGTGGTCGACCAGCTCCGGCCGAACTTCGCGAAGCGCGCCCGGGGGAACGCGACGACCTCGCCGAGGTCGGGGTGGTGTCGCACGCAATCGACGAACGTGTCGCGCACCAGCCAATCGACCTGTGCCTCGGGGTGCGCCCGCTTGAGGCTGGCCAGCGCCGGCACGGTCCGCGCCACGTCGCCCAGCGCGCTGGGGCGCACGATCAGCACGCGTTCGGGTTTGCGACCGGCCTCGGGCATGGGTGCATCATACTGATCTGCCGGTTGAATGCCCGCCGCGTGTGGGCCTACCATGTGCCCGTGCCGACCGACCTGACCCGAACCGTGCGTTTCTGCCTGGGCCCCGACGGGGCGTTGGCCGACGATGCGCCGGTCGACAACTCGTACGCCGCCTGGCCGCCGATGCGCGGGCTCGGCCGGTACTACGAGCTCGACATCACCGCGTCGGGCACCGTCGACCCGCAGACCGGCTACATGGTCAACATCAAGCGCATCGACACCGCCGCCCGCGAGCACGTGCTGCCGATCGTCGCACGTTTCGCGCAGCGCGGCGATGCGCCGCTGGGCACGCTGCTGCGCGAGGCGCTGGGCGCGATGCGCGGCCGGCTGGCCCACCCCGTCGTCCGCGTGGCGCTGCGGCTGACGCCGACCTACACGATCAGCTACGAGGAGCGAGACATGGCCCACGTGCTCATCCGGCAGACCTTCGACTTCTCCGCCGCCCACCGCCTGCACGTGCCGCAGCTCAGCGACGAAGAAAACCGCGCCACCTTCGGCAAGTGCAACAACCCCTCGGGCCACGGCCACAACTACCGCCTCACCGTCGAAGCACGCTGCCCGATCGACGACGCCGGCCACGTCGCCAACGTCGAACAGCTCGACGCGGTGGTCAACGCCCACGTCGTCGAGCGTTACGACCACAAGCACCTGAACCTCGACACGCCCGAGTTCGCCGAGCTCAACCCGTCCGTCGAGCACATCGCAAAGGTGTTTTACGAACAGCTGGCCGAGCCGATCGCCGCCCTCGGCCTGTCGCTCGAATCGGTCAGCGTGTGGGAGACGGACAAAACCGTCGCGACGTACCGCACCTGAGGGGTATTTGCAATTTTCGATTGCCGATTTCCGATTCAGGGGCCAATCGGCAATCGCAAATCGGAAATCGGCAATCTCAGTGGTCGAGCCGCTCGAACACTTCGAGGCAATGCCGCACGGTGTCGTAGAAGCCGAGGTCTTCGTACGCCGGGTCGTCGTGGAAGAACCACGGGTCGTTGACCCACTGCACGGAGCTGTCGGCGTAGATGGTGTTGAAGCCCCGGCCCTGGTGGTGGGTGCGCGTGTAGTTGGGGAAGTAGTTGACGTCGGACGCGATCGCGGTGCCGGGCTCGAGGGCGTCGAACCTCATGTAGCTCAAACCCAGCCGGCGGTTGTAGCTGCTGAACACGTCGTTCCAGAACTTGAACTCGGCGTCGTCGGGCAGCCGTTTGGGTGGTTGCGGGGGCCAGGGGTTGCGGTCGTTGCCGAGCGTGAACTCGGCGTGGGTCTGCGAAGGGCAGTCGAAGACGTCGATGTCTTCCACGTCGCCGCGTCGCCAGAGCACGCCGAAGTTTACGTAGTCGCTGGACGCTTCGTTGGGTGGGGCGTTGATGTGGTAGATCGCCGACGAGAGGTACCACGGCACGGTGAGCTGCTTGTTGGTTTGGAAGGGGGGCTTGGCGTCGAGCTGCCGGGTGAGCTTGGGCAGGCGGGGCTCGTCGTGCAGGTAGCTGCGCATGGCGATGACGATCTGGTGCTGGTTCGAGGCGCACACCACCCGCCGCGCCGCGTGGCGGGCCTGGCCCAGCGCCGGCAGGAGGATCGCGATCAACAACGCGACGATCGCGATCGTGACCAGCAGTTCGACCAGTGTGAATGCGCGACGTGTCACGAGCGTACCCGTCTGCAAGCGTCAGCGTGAGCCCGTTCGCCCGAACGGTAACATGATAGCCACACCGGCGCCCACGGTCGCGAGCAAAGCGGCGCCGACCGCGTACGGTCGCAAGGTCGCCGCGCCCGCCGGGTCCCACGCCAACAAACCAAACAAGATGGGCCCGCTGATGAACGCCGAGCCGGCGATCGCCTCCATCCAGCCGACGCTCTGGCTTTGGGTGTGCGGGTCGAGGTTGGCGTAGTACAGGCCGTGGTAGACGACGACCGCTTCCATGACGCCCACGCCCGCGACGCACGCGAGGGTCAGCCCAAAACTCGGCGCGAAGGGGATGGCGAGGAAGCACGCGCCGCCGAGCGCCATGGCGGCGAACATGAAGTAGGGTTTTTTCAGGTGCCAGCGCAGCCGAGCCATGATCATGCTGAAGATCGGCACGGGGATCATCAGCACGAACATGCCCAGTCCGGGTTTGAGCCCGGTCCAGCCGTTTTCCTTGCAGAGGTAGGGCCAGAGCGTGATGTACAGGCCGCGGATCACCAGGCCCACGACGGCGAAGCACCAGCGGCCGGCCAGGCGGTGGGTGCGGGTCGAGGCGAAGGCGGCGGTGTGCGGCTGGTCGTGTTCGACGGGCGGGGCGCACATCGCCGCGACGTGGATCGCCACGTGCCCCAAGAGCAGCCCGGCGATGAGCCAGAGCAGGTGCGCGGTGGGGCGTTGCTCGAACCACGCGCCGAAGAACGGCCCGACCGCCGCGCCCGTGCCCCACGCCACGCAGTAGAACGCCACCGACCACGCCGTCGTGCGGAACGGGCGCACGTGCACCATGTTGATCTGGAACGGCACGTAGTAATGGCCGACGCACGCGCCGAACACGAACGCCAGGGCGATGAACGCGGGGTAGCTGTTGAGCACGATCGCCGTGCTGCCGACGAGGGCCGCGGTCACGATCGTGCCGAGCATCAGGCCCGGCGCCCACCTGGGCTTGACCCAGTGACCGGCGAGCAGCGAGCTGAACGCGTAGCCCGCGGCGCTCGCGGCCGGCACGAGCATCTGCTGCCACGGCGGGTGCTTCATGGCGACGATCCGCACCGCCATCCACGCGAGGATGAGCGTGCCCAGCGTCTCGACGACCATGGGGCCGGCGAGCAGTTGACCGAGCTTGCGGATGGAAACGCCACGCCACATGGCGGGTAGCTTAATAGCGCGGGGCCGAATGACCAATGTTCAATGCCCAATGACCAATCAAATCCCAAGGCCCAAATCCCAAACCGACGCGATCATTCGAACTTCAGTCATTGGACATTCATTGGTTATTGGTAATTGGGTCTTGGTCATTCCGCCGTCGCAAGACGGCGCGCCGTGCGCATAAAAAAACCGCTCTTGATCAGAGCGGTTTGATTCAACTCGCAACTGTTCAGGCGGCGATCTTCGTGATCCGCACGCGCAAAAACTTCTGGCGGTGGCCCCGCTTGCGGCGGTAGCCCTTGCGGCGCTTCATCTTGATGACGGTGATCTTCTCGCCGCGCACCTCGGTGAGCACCTCGGCGGACACCTTGGCGCCCGACACGGTGGGGGTGCCGACCTTGGCCTCGTCGCCGCCGACCATCAGCACGTTCTCGAACGTGATGTCGGTCGCGTCTTCCGGCAGGTCGCGCAGGTCCACACGGATGATGTCGCCCTCACTGACCTTGAACTGGCTGCCGCTATCTTCGATGACTGCGTACATGGCTTATTCCTCGTTTCAAATCGAGCCGCGTACTATAACGAGGCCGCTTGGGGTTGCCAAGCGGAGGGGCGGGGGCGGAAGGTCAAAAATCAAAGGGCAAAAGCCAAAACGGCGAGTTACGGGGCCGTTTTGTCATTTGCATTTTGCCCTTTGGGCTTCCCCCAAAGCTCGCTTTGGGGATAAAACGCCTGCCAGGCGAACCAGAACGTGTGGCTGACCGCCGCGCCTTCGGGGGCGCGGATCACGCGGACGCCGTTTTCGTCGGCCACGACCTCCACCTGCCCGCCGCCCAGTTCGTCGACCACCCGGCCGCCGGGCGCATCGGCGATGGCCCCGATCAGGTACGCCTTGGTGGTGTCGCCGACCTTCACGCCGATCACCGGGGTCTTGTGGGCCAGCTTCTTGTCGAGGCCCTCGATCTCGAACATCAGCCGGTCGCTGGCGAAGTAGTTGGCGTAGGGGTCGCCGTCGTAGCGCCGCTCGTAACCCGTGTCGCGGTCCAGCACGGTCGCCTTGGGGTATTCAGCCTTGAGCTGCGCGAAGGTCAACAGCTCGATCGTGTTGATGTGCTTCGGCGACTTGCCCGCGTTGGGCCCGCTCAGCGCCATCAGGCCCATCTGACTCCACAGCGCTTGGTCGGTGCGGTCGTAGAACACGACGTTGGACTTGTGCAGCAGGCCGCTGACGCCGAACTCGTAGACGTTGTCGCCCAATTTGCGCGAGAGCACCGACGCCGAGTCGCACAGCGGGCAGTAGATCGCCGCGATCGGCTCGCCGCCGAGCTGGTCGTTAACGATCTCGTGCCAGTTGAGCACGTTCAGCGGGTAGGCGCGCGTCTGTTGGTTGATCGTGACCACGAGTACGCGGTCGTCGTCGGCGAGCCAGTCGATCTTGTCGGGCGCCACGAGCGAGGGCGGCTTGACGGGGTATTTTGCGTCCTTGCGCCGCGCCGCTTTGGTGGTCAGCGACGGGATGCCGTCCTTCCAAGGCCCGCCGCGCAACAACGTGTCGCGCTCGACCTGTAGGTTCGCGGTGTTGTACAGGTCGATCAGCTTGCGCTTCGGCTCGGACGGTTGCGTGTCGGCGTGGGCGTACGGCTGACTGGCGAAGTAGTGGTACGACAGCGTGGTCGCGAGCAGCGCAAGCGCAGCGATCGCGCCCGTCGCGACCGCGATGCGCCGGGTCGTCCACTCGTATGCCTGGTCGGGTGGTTCGTTCATGTCGCCTGCCAACGAAGTGCCAGACCGGCCGGCGCTATTCCCAAGTTCCCGGGGCCGCATTTCACGCGCTCCCCTGCGGGTCGCGGCTAAACGTGTGGTGCGGGCGATTCCGGACCCCGGACCCCGGATTCGCCTCACTTCTCCGGCACCTTCATGCCGAGGCGGCCCATGACTTTCTTGAGGTCTTCCCACACCCGCCGGCGGTTGTCGGGGGTGTACTGGCGGAGCAGGTAGGCCGGGTGGAAGGTGGGCATCACGTCGATGCCGCGCCACGTGCGCCACTGGCCGCGGGCGCGGGTGATGGCGATCTTCATGTCGTCCAGCAGGTACTTGGCGGCGGTGGCGCCGAGCGTGACGATCACCTGCGGCTGGATGATGGCGATCTGCTCCTCGAGGTACGGCGTGCACCGCGCCGCTTCCTCCGGCGTCGGCACCCGGTTGCCGGGCGGGCGGGTCTTGACGATGTTGGCGATGTACACCTGGTCGCGCGCCAGGCCCATCGCGGCGATCTGCTTGTCCAGCAGCTGCCCGGCCCGGCCGACGAACGGCAGGCCCTGTTTGTCCTCGTCGGCGCCGGGGCCCTCGCCGATGAACAGCAGGTCGGCGTTGGCGTCGCCCGTGCCGAACACGACCTTGTTCCAGCCGTTCTGCTCCCACGAAGCGTGCAGCCAGTCGGTCATCTTGGCTTGCAGCTCCGCCAGCGCCGCGACCTTCTCGTCGCGCGTCATGGTGTTGGGTGGCAGGTCGGCGGCGAGGGGCGTGTCGTGGCTCATCACGGGCTCCGGTGCGGGCTTGGGCGGCGCGGGGGCGGGGCGGGTTTGGTCGACCGGCGCAGGGGCAACCGACGGTGGGGCGGCGGGGGTTTGCACGGCCTCGGCGTCGAGCGGCACGGCGTCGACGCCCAATAACCGGTCGGTGGCCACCATCTGTCGGGCGCGGCGGGCGGCACGCGGATCCCGGGGGTTCTCGTCCATGATCGGCCTCCATCCTCTAGCGCAAAACAGCCTCCCACGGCCCGGCCTCCGGGGCAAGCGCGGAACCGGGCAAGGGGTGCGTGAAAAGGAAATAATTTTGTCCATAATCGGTTGACAGCCCCCGGGATCGCCGACATAATGAGACAAGTTGGTTATCTTTGACATTCGAACTCATACCGGCGAGTCACGCTCTGAGGCGGACTCCCGAGCCGCGTCTTACGCACACCGAACGAGCGGCACCCGACACTCGGACGCA
The DNA here is from genome assembly GCA_028282805.1 of Phycisphaeraceae bacterium. Classification (GTDB taxonomy): domain Bacteria; phylum Planctomycetota; class Phycisphaerae; order Phycisphaerales; family Zrk34; genus JANQHD01. Next base: position 42,944 of record JANQHD010000033.1, read on the forward strand.
TCACGGCATGCCTGTGAGGCGACCGAACCCAAGCGCCAGGCCGACCCCATTTGGCACTTCTTAATAGGCCTGGTTTCGCGTAAGACGAGGACAGCAGGCTGACGCTCGAACTCCCGCGAGCTCAGCCACGGACCAGACACAACTTCCGGGGATTTCTGTGTCAGGTTCGAGCCCCCCTCAGAGCGATCGCCGGTGTGTTCGACCTAATTAGTTGGGCCGTCTTTGAAACGGAATCGGGTGTGGGGTGAGGCGGCCCAAGGGTCGGCGAGCCGGCGGCGGTCGCCAGTCTCGCCGGCCCTTCTTTTGTTTTCGCCCCGGTTTTTGTCATACACCGCTGGGCTTCGCTTGAGCCCGCGTTTGGCAGTCGGAATCATTCGCATCCGTTGATTGCAGTCCCCCGGGGATGGGCCAATCAAGACACCAGACCCGCGAACCGCCTTGCAACCAAACGCCAGCTCGCCACAGCTCAGCGGTTATTTTGTGCGCCCGCCGCCGCTCGGCGGCGGAATGATCAAGTCCCAATGACCAATCACCAATCAAATCCCAATGCCCAAGCCCCAAACCGTGGCGGGCTCATTGGGCATTCGGGCATTGGTCATTGATTGGTCGTTGAACATTGATCATTGGTCATTTAATTCCCCCGATCCCCACCGTCCGCTCGCGTGCGCCGTCGATCGATGCGCGGAACATGCTCGCCGTGTTGTGCGGCAGGGCGATGTGGCCCCGCGCGTCCACCGCGACCAGGCCGCACGTGTCGGCCGGCAGCTCGTCGACGGCGCGCCGCGCCGCCTCGGCCAACGACAAGCCCGCCAGTTCCACCAGGTCCGCCACACGCCGCGCCGTCGCGTGTTCCATGATGCGCTCGCCCATGCCCGTGCCGCTGACCGCGCAGCGTGCGTCCGCCCACGTGCCCGCGCCCACGATCGGCGAATCGCCCACGCGCCCCGGCAGCTTGTTGATCATGCCCCCCGTGCTCGTCGCCGCCGCCACCCGGCCCTGCGCATCGCACGCCACCGCGCCCACCGTGCCCTTCGTGTCGTGGTCGATCGACGTCGTCTCACCCGCCGCGACCTTCAGCCACTGCTTGTGGCGCAGCTCGGTGATCAGCGCCGCGTCGTCGACGCGCTCCATGCCGATCAAATCCGCGAACCGCCCCGCGCCTTGCCCGGCGAGCAGCACGTGCGGGGTCTGCTCCATGACCGCCCGCGCCAGGCTCACCGGGTGACGCACGCCGCGCACGATCGCCACCGCGCCGCTGCGGCCGGTCGGCCCGTCCATGATCGACGCGTCCATCTCGACCCGCCCGTCGGCGTTCAGCGTCGAGCCGCGGCCCGCGTTGAACACCGGCTCGTCTTCCAGCAGCCGCACCGCCAGCTCCACCGCGTCCAGCGCGCCGCCGCCACCGGCCAACGCCTCGGCGCCGGCGTTGACGATCTCCGTCAACACCCGCTCGTAGTAGGCGAGAGGGTGGGGCAGCTTGGCCGGGTCGATCTTCCCCGCCCCGCCGTGGATCGCGATCGCGTATTTCTTTGCCATAAGCCGCATTCTACCGCCGTCATAAGCCGCTTGAGCGGGCGGTTGGTCATTGGGCATTGGGCGTTGGTTTTTCCGCCCCAGGGCCTTGGCAAGGCCCTGGGGCGTCGTTACACTACCCGGCTCGCCAGATATTGAGGTAATGCCATGGCCAAGCAGGTCATCCAAACGCTGAAGATTCAAGCCCCCGGCGGGCAGGCCACGCCCGCGCCGCCGCTGGGCCCCGCGCTGGGCCAGGCCGGTGTCAACCCCGGCCAGTTCATCCAGCAGTTCAACGACGCGACCCGCCAGCTCAACGGCAAGGTCGTCGGCTGCCTGATCTCGGTCTACAACGACCGCTCGTTCACGTTCGAGATCAAGAGCCCGCCCGCCGCGGTGCTCATCAAGGACGCGGCCGGCATCGCCAAGGGCTCGGGCGTGCCCAACAAGGACAAGGTCGGCAACCTGACCCGCGCGCAGGTCGAAGAGATCGCCAAAGAGAAGATGCCCGACCTGAACACGACCGACCTCGACGCGGCCTGCCGCATCATCGAGGGCACCGCCCGCAACATGGGTGTGGTCTGCGAACTGTAATTGCCGATTTGCAGGCCAATCGGCAATCGGCAATCGGAAATCGAAAATCAAACGCCTGACCACGGGCGACAACAGTGGGAGTGAAGCCCCGGACTCGAAAGCGGGGCGTTACGAAAGGAGCAAGCCGCATGGCTCGCAAGGGAAAGCGCTACCGCAGCGATAGCGAACTCGTCGAACAGAACACACCGCTGCCGCTGGCCGGCGCGGTGGACAAGGTCAAGAGCTTCAAGCCCGGCAAGTTCGACCAGTCGGTCGAGATCTGCATCCACCTGGGCATCGACGCCAAGCAGGCCGACCAACTCGTGCGCGGCTCGGTGAGCCTGCCGCACGGCATCGGCAAGGCCAAGCGCGTCGTCGCGTTCTGCCCGCCGGAGAAGGTCGACGACGCCAAGTCCGCCGGCGCGATGGAGGCCGGCGGCGAGGACCTGGTCAAGAAGATCGAAGGCGGCTGGATGGACTTCGACGTGGCCGTGGCCACGCCCGACATGATGCGGGTGATCAGCAAGCTCGGCCGGGTGCTCGGCCCCCGCGGCCTGATGCCCAGCCCCAAGGCCGGCACCGTCGACAAGGACATCGCCAAGACCGTCGCCGACTACGCCGCGGGCAAGGTCGAGTTCCGCAACGACGCCGGCGGCAACGTGCACGCCGTGGTCGGCAAGCAGTCGTTCGCCGCCGACAAGCTCGTCGACAACGCCCAGCACTTCATCAACACCATCGAGAAGCTCAAGCCCTCGGCCGTCAAGGGCCAGTACGTCAAGAAGATTTCCCTCTCCGCCACCATGACCCCCGGCGTGCAGGTCCAGGCGTAAGCCGATACCGAACGGAGCATCAACATGAGCAAGACAGTCAAAAACCTGATCTCCAAGGCCTACGCCAGCCAGTTCGGTGACCTGACCGAGGCCATGATCATCGACATCCGCGGCATCGACGCCATCGAAAACAACCGGCTCCGCAACGACTTGGCCGGCAAGTCGATCCGCATCGCCGTGGTCAAGAACTCGCTGGCCAAGGCGACGTTCGCCGGCGGCCCGCTCGAACCGCTCAACGACCTGATCGAAGGCCCCACCGCCCTGTGCTACGGCGGCGAGAGCGTCGTCAACGTCGCCCGCGAACTGATCGAGCACGCCAAGAAGATCAAGGAACTGGAACTCAAGGGCGCCGTGCTCGACGGCCAGGTGTTCACCGCCGACCAGATCGACGCCCTCAGCAAGTACCCCACCCGCGAAGAGGCCCAGGCCCAGGTCATCCAGGTCGTGCTCGGCCCGTCCGCGCAGGTCGCCGGCGCCCTCGTCGGCATCGGCAACGAGATCGCCTCCATCCTCAAGAGCATCGAAGAGAAGCTCGAAGACGGCGAGACGATCACCAAGGTCGCATAAGAATGTGCGATGTGCGATCGACGATCTGCGATCGGGCAGATCGGACATCGCCGATCGAAGATCGAACATAACCATAAGCCCCCCGACTGGCCCGCAAGGGTTAAACGGCCGAAGGTCGGCCGCCTCTCGGAAGGCAACGTGAATAGGAACAGGTGAAACCATGTCTGAAGAAGCAGCTGCGACCGAAAGCGCGACCGAGTTCGACGCCGCGATCGTCAAGCTCGGCGACGAGATCGCCGGCCTGACCCTCAAGCAAGCCGTCGACCTCAAGAACTACCTCAAGGAGGCCTACGGCCTCGAGCCCGCCGCGGGCGGCGCCGTGATGGTCGCCGGTGGCCCCGCCGCCGCCGAAGAAGCGGCCGAAGAAAAGACCGAGTTCGACGTCATCCTCAAGGGATCCGGCGACAAGAAGATCCAGGTCATCAAGGTCGTCCGCGAGATCACCGGCCTGGGCCTCAAGGAAGCCAAGGAACTGGTCGAGAGCGCGCCCAAGGCCGTCAAGGAAGCCCTCCCCAAGGAAGAGGCCGACCAACTCGCCGAGAAGATCAAGGAAGCCGGCGGCGAGGTCGAGGTCAAGTAAGACCCCCCTCACCCCCGCTTGCGACGGATCGCGAACCGCCCCCACCCGTGGGGCGGTTTTTTCATGGCCCAAGCGTGTGCGTAACAACAGCGAGCCGGCTCGCGGGTGAGTTGTGTGCTTACCGCTGCGCCGTGACCAGCTTCAGCGCCAGCGCGGCGTAGATGGTGCCGGCGATGCGGTTGGTGATGACCTGTGCTTTGGGCGAGTGTTTGAGGCGGTTGCCGAGGTAGCCAGCGGAGAGGCTGATCGTGCCGAAGATCAGCAGGGCGGAGACGATGAAGACCAGGCCGAGGATGACGATCTGCACCCACAGCGAGCCGCGCTGTGGGTCGGCGAACTGCGGGAGGAACGCGAGGAAGAAGATCGACACCTTCGGGTTGGTGATGTTCATGAGGATGCCGCGCCGGTAGAGCCGGCCGAGCGATGCGCCGTTCTGCGCACCGTCGTCGAGCTTCGCCGCCGAGGCCCGGAACGCCAGGTACGCCAGGTACAGCAGGTACGCGGCCCCGACGATCTTCAACGCGGTAAACGCCACCGCCGACACCTGGAAGATCACCGCCACGCCCGATGCGACGGCCAGCGTGTGCACGATCAGCCCGGTGCACAGCCCGAGCGTGATGACCAGGCCCGCCCGGCTGCCCCGCAACGCCGCCTGTGTGAGCACGAAGATGTTGTCCGGCCCCGGCGCCAACGCCAGCAGGATCGAGGCGGAAAAGAAGACAGCCAACACGCCGATCGGGATCATCATGCGCCCCATTGTCCGCCGCCGTCGTCGCCAGTCAAACGCCGGGCGCCGCACGTCATGCGTCGAGCGCCGGGCGTGCACGCAAAACCGTTTATAGTTTATAGACTAAAAACTATATAATAAACGGGCTTGGGGCTTGGGGCTTGGGGCTTGGGGCTTGGGGCTTGGGGCTTGGGGCTTGGGGCTCGAGGAATGACCAAATCCCAATCGCCAATGACCAATCAAATCCCAATGCTCAAGCACCAAATCACAAGCCGGCCGTCGCGATTGGGTATTTGGTCATTGATCATTGATTGGGTATCCCCGTGCGCACGGCTCGCTAATGCGGTCCTTGTGTTCGATTGGCCCCGGCGTGATACACTTTCTTGCCGCGAAGCGGGTGTCGCGCACCGAGACGCACAGCATGCGAGGACGCGATGGATTCCAGGAAGCCCAAAGAGATCCTGCTCGAGCGCCTGGCTAACGACGTTGGGCCCGTGCTGACCGAGAAACACGGGTTCAGCTTCTCGCCAAGCCAGCTCAAGTTTTCGCGCACGGTTAAACCCTTCACGCAAACCATCGAAGCATGCATCGACAGCAAGTACAGCGAACGAAACCATTGCTTGTTCTGGACCATCTTCCGGGTTCGTTCGCGCGCATTCAAAGCCTGGCAGGTGGAGCAATGGGGCAAGGAGTTGGCGTCCGACTGGGTGTGGTGGACACAGGACTGCAACGTCGCGGGGTGGGAGAGGCCCGACGATAATCCGGTCAGCCTGTGCCTGATCAACGAACCGGCAAACGATGTCAAAGTGGCCGAGATCCTGACCCGCAACATCGAGACCCTCGCGATCCCGCTGATGGATCGGATGTCGGATTACGAGCAGGCGGCGGGTTCTTTCGCCGACGGAACCGCGTTCGATCATGCGGTCGACCTGTACATGATGGCGGGCAACACCGAGGCCGCGCGGGAACTGTTGGAGCTTGAAATCCCGCAATACGAGGACAGCCGCCTCCCCCACAAGCAGGACACCTACCGCTGCCTCAAAGCGCGATGGGACAAGTTCTTCGCGGCGCGCGCGTAGGCGAACGGTCAATCGGTCGCCAGGTCACGCCGATCGCGCAGGTGGGTGTGATCCGTTTTGCGATCACCCGATGGGTACATCGTCTGAGGGGCTTTTTGGGCGAAAAACAGCGATGCGCGACGGGGGGCTTTGCTCAGGCTGACCCCCGATGGGGCGCGCCTGGGGCATGAAGGGTGTAAGTCTTCTGTGTGTCGGGTGTTACAGTCGGCGTGGTTTTCTTAAAAAAATATAAAAAATGTCTTGTGCTGCAATTTGCGGGCCAAAGGGGGGATTGATATACTGCTCCGCTTGGCGAAGCGTTGAGGTAAGCGGTTTAAAGGCGGTAATCCAGTACTTGAGTCCGAACACTGATGTTGGTCGAGTGGGCGCTGTCCAACACTCCACAATTTCTGGCAAATTCTCATCCTCTCATTGAGACGAGGTGATTGATGCGCGTGACGAAGGTCCGCAACTATTCGAAGCGTGGCGATGCGCTGCCGGTCCCCGACCTGGTAGAAGTGCAGAAAGCCGCTTACGAACGATTCCTGCAACTCGAACTGGCTTTCGACGAGCGCGACCCGCACACCGGGCTCGATTCGCTGTTGCGCGAGGTGTTCCCCATCGAGTCGTACGACGGCACGATGAAGCTGGAGTACCTCTACTATAAGCTCGACGAGCCGCGCTACACGCCCGAGGAGTGCAAGCACCTGCGGCTGACGTACGGCATGCCCTTCCGCATCGGCGTGCGGCTGGTGCGCGAGGACGTCGCCGAGATGCCCGAGGAGGAGATCTACCTCGGCGAGATCCCGATCATGATGGGCGGCGGCGAGTTCATCGTCAACGGCGCCGAACGCGTGATCGTCAACCAGCTGCACCGCTCGCCCGGCGTCGACTTCTCCGTCGCTTCGCTGGAGTCGGACCGGCCGTTGCACTCGTCGCGCATCATCCCCGAGCGCGGCAGCTGGATCGAGATCGAGGTCACCAAGAAGGACGTGCTGGCGATGCGGATCGACCAGTCGACCAAGATCGCCGCGACCACGTTCCTCCGCTCGATCAACGAGCAGCTGAGCACGACCGACGCGCTGATCAAGGAGTTCTACGACGTTTCCAACCTGACCGTCGGCAAGCTCAAGCCCGAGCACTACGCCGCGGCCCCGATCGTCGACACCGAGACCGGCGAGGAGCTGGTCCGCGCCGGCGCGCAGATCGGCGAGGCCATCGGCAAGATCCAGGCCTCTTCCCTTAAGAAGGTCGCGGTGATCACCAACCCCGACGACCCGCTGGTGCTGAACACGATCGCCGCCGAGCAGATCGACCAGTTCCTCGAGGGCGGCGTGGCGGAGAACGAGCACGAGGCGGCGCTGCTGCGGATCTACGGCCGGCTGCGCCCGGGCAACCCGCCGCAGGTCGACAAGGCCAAGCAGTTGTTCGCCGAGAAGTTCTTCGACGACAACCGCTACCGCATCGGCAAGGTCGGGCGGTTCCGCATCAACCGGAAGTTCGACTTGGACATCCCCGAGGAAGACATGGCGCTGAAGGCCGAGGACTTCCTCTACACGATCCGCTACCTGCTGGACCTGCGCTCCAACCGCAACAAGGCCCACACCGACGACATCGACCACCTGGGCAACCGCCGGTTGCGGACGCTGGACGAGCTGGCGGTCGAGGAGATGCGCAAGGGCTTCCTCAAGCTCCGCCGGACGGTGCAGGAGCGCATGAGCGTCAAGGACCCCGACGAGCTGGCGAAGATCGCCGACCTGATCAACAGCAAGTCGATCAGCAGCTCGATCGAGTTCTTCTTCGGCCGCGGCGAGCTGAGCCAGGTCGTCGACCAGACGAACCCGCTGAGCCAGTTGACGCACGAGCGCCGTTTGTCGGCGCTTGGGCCGGGCGGTTTGAACCGCAAGCGTGCGGGCTTCGAGGTGCGCGACGTGCACATCTCGCACTACGGCCGCATCTGCCCGATCGAGACGCCGGAGGGCACGAACATCGGCCTGATCGCGTCGCTGGGCATCTACTCGAAGATCGACGAGTACGGCTTCCTGCTGACGCCTTACCAGAAGGTGGAGCGGGGCAAGGTCGGCTCGAAGAAGGCGTACCTGCGAGCGGACGAGGAGATGAAGGCCGTGTTGGGCCCGTCGGACCTGGTGCAGGAAGACGGCGCGGTGCCGAAGGGCAGCGTGGTGGCCCGCGTGGACGGCGAGCTTTCGCAGGTCGACAGCAAGGACGTCGAGTACATCGACATCAGCCCGAAGCAGATCGTCGGTGTGTCGGCGGCGTTGATCCCGTTCCTCGAGCACGACGACGCGAACCGGGCGTTGATGGGCTCGAACATGCAGCGCCAGGCCGTGCCCCTGATCATCCCCGAGCCGCCGTTGGTGGCCACGGGCATGGAGCAGGAGGTGCCCAAGTACTCGGGCATGGTGGTCGTGGCCAAGAGCGGCGGCACGGTCACGAGCGTGGACGCGAACCACATCGTCATCGACAACGCCGAGGAATACGAGCTGCGTAAGTTCCGCGGCCTCAACGAGAAGACCTGCCTCAACCAGCGGCCGATCGTCAAGCTCGGCCAGAAGGTCAAGGCCGGCCAGATCATCGCCGACGGCCCGTCGTGCCTCGACGGCCAGCTGGCGTTGGGCAAGAACGTGCTCGTGGCGTTCAACACGTTTGACGGCTACAACTTCGAGGACGCGATCGTGATCGGCGAGCACCTGGTGCGCGACGACACGTTTACCTCGCTGCACATCGAAGAGTTCGACGTGGAGATCCGCGAGACGAAGCTCGGCCGCGAGGAGTTCACGCGCGACATCCCCAACGTCAGCGAGAAGCAGCTGGCCAACCTCGACGAGCACGGCGTGATCCAGATCGGCACGCGCGTCCGCCCCGGCGACATCCTCGTCGGCAAGGTCAGCCCCAAGTCCAAGAGCGAGCTGACGCCGGAAGAGAAGCTGCTGCACGCGATCTTCGGCCGCGCCGGCGAAGACGTGAAGAACGACTCGCTCGAGGTGCCGGCCGGCACCGAGGGCGTCGTGGTGTCGACCAAGCGTTTCTCCCGTCGCATGCACATGACCGACGACCAGAAGAAGCAGCTCAAGAAGGACATGCGCACCTACGAGCAGGAGATGGACCGCAAGGCCATCAACCTGTTCCGCCAGATGGTCGAGCAGGTCAACGAGGTCGCCGGCACGCCGATCGTCGACCCGTCGACCCGCCAGAAGGTCGGCGCTTCGGACATCGACGAGGTGATCATCGAGCAGATCGAGAACTTCGACCTCAAGTGGGTCAAGGGCTCGAAGGAGGTCAAGGCGCAGGCGGAGACGATCGTCAAGCAGTTCTGGCCGCGCATCGAGGCGGTCGAGACCGAGAAGCAGCGCAAGCTGGCGCACATGAAGCGCGGCGACGAGCTGCCGAGCGGCGTGCTGGAGATGGTCAAGGTCTGGCTGTGCACCAAGCGGCAGCTGGCGGTGGGCGACAAGATGGCCGGCCGGCACGGCAACAAGGGCGTGATCGCCCGCATCGTGCCGACCGAGGACATGCCGTTCCTCGACGACGGCACGCCGGTCGACGTGCTGCTCAACCCGCTGGGCGTGCCCTCGCGTATGAACGTGGGCCAGATCCTCGAGACGCACATCGGCTGGGCGTGCAAGGTGCTCGGCTTCCAGGCGGTCACCCCCGTCTTCGACGGCGCGACCGAAGAGGAAGTGCACCTGGCGATCGACGAGGCCAACGAATACGTCCGCAACCGCCGGGCCGAACTCGGGGCGGCCAGCGGCTCGCCCGACCCGCGTGAGCTGCTCGTCGAGATGCCGCGCGGCGGCAAGGTTCAGCTCTACGACGGGCGCACCGGCGAGGCGTTCGACCAGAAGACCACGGTGGGCGTGATGTACCTGTTGAAGCTGCACCACCTGGTCGACGAGAAGATCCACGCCCGCGCCACCGGGCCTTACTCGCTGATCACCCAGCAGCCGCTCGGCGGCAAGGCCCGCACCGGCGGCCAGCGATTCGGCGAGATGGAAGTGTGGGCGCTGGAAGCCTACGGCGCGGCGTACATCCTTCAGGAACTGCTGACGGTCAAGAGCGACGACGTCGAGGGCCGGACCAAGATCTACGAGTCGATGGTCAAGGGCACCAACACGCTGCAGGCGGGCATGCCGGTGGCGTTCGACGTGCTCTGCAACGAGATCAAGGGCCTGGGCCTGAACATCTCCATGGAGAAGAAGGCGCTCGAGGGCGGCAGCCTGTTGTGAGCCGACCCGCGTTTGTCAGGTGAATCGAGCAGCTTGTTTTGAGAAACCAACGCCCGCGAGGGCTGGAGCGAATAAGAAATGGTTGACAGCTTCTTCGACAAGATCGAGCGCATCAACGACTACGGCTCCGTGAAGATCCAACTCGCCAGCCCCAACGACATCCGCTCGTGGAGCTTCGGCGAGGTCAAGAAACCGGAGACGATCAACTACCGCACGTACCGCCCCGAAAAGGACGGGCTGTTCTGCGAGCGCATCTTCGGCCCCGAGCGCGACTACGAGTGCGCCTGCGGCAAGTACAAGGGCACGAAGTTCAAGGGCATCATCTGCGACCGCTGCGGCGTGAAGGTGACGCACAGCCGCGTCCGCCGCAAGCGCATGGGCCACATCAACCTGGCCGCCCCGATCGTGCACATCTGGTTCTTCAAGGCCACCCCCAGCCGCCTGGGCAACCTCATGGCCATGAAGACCAGCGACCTCGAGAAGGTCATCTACTTCCAGGACTACGTCGTCATCGACCCCGGCAACACGCCGCTCAAAGAGAAGCAGCTGCTCACCGAGGACGAGTACCGCCAGGCGCTCGACAAGTACGGCTCGACCTTCACCGCCATGATGGGCGCCGAGGCGATCAAGGAACTGCTGGTCAACATGGACCTCGACGCGATCGCCGCCGAGCTGCACACCGACCTCGACGCGACGCGCTCGAAGCAGAAGATCAAGGACCTGTCCAAGCGGCTGAAGATCGTCGACCAGATCCGCGGCAGCGAGAACCGCAGCGAGTGGATGGTCATGGACGTGATCCCGGTGATCCCGCCGGACCTGCGCCCGCTCGTGCTGCTGGAGAGCGGCAACTTCGCGACCAGCGACCTCAACGACCTGTACCGCCGCATCATCAACCGCAACAACCGCCTCAAGAAGCTGATGGACCTCAACGCCCCCGAGGTCATCATCCGCAACGAGAAGCGCATGTTGCAGCAGGCCGTCGACGCGCTGTTCGACAACGGCCGCTGCCGCCGGCCGGTGCTCGGCTCGTCCAACCGCCCGCTCAAGTCGCTGACCGACATGATCAAGGGCAAGCAGGGCCGCTTCCGCGAGAACCTGCTGGGCAAGCGCGTCGACTACTCGGCGCGCTCGGTGATCGTCGTGGGCCCCGAGCTGAAGCTCAACCAGTGCGGCCTGCCGAAGAAGATCGCGCTGGAGCTGTACCAGCCGTTCATCATCCGCAAGCTCAAGGAACACGGCCTGGCCGACACGATCAAGTCCGCCAAGCGGATGCTCGAGCGGCGTGACCCCGAGGTGTGGGACGTGCTCGAAGAGGTCATCTACCAGCACCCGGTCTTGCTGAACCGCGCCCCGACCCTGCACCGCATGGGCATCCAGGCGTTCGAGCCGGTGCTCGTGGAAGGCAACGCGATCAAGATCCACCCGCTGGTCTGCACCGGGTTCAACGCCGACTTCGACGGCGATCAGATGGCCGTGCACCTGCCGCTGTCGATCGAGGCGCAGACCGAGGCCCACGTGCTGATGCTGTCGACGAACAACATCTTCTCGCCCTCGAACGGCAGCCCGATCATCTCGCCGTCGCAGGACATCGTGATGGGGGTGTACTACATCACGGCCACGCAGCCGGGCGTCAAGCTCAACGAACTCGACGAGAAAGACCTGCCGGCGTACCGCGACCAGACCGAGGCGATCCTCGCCTTCGATACCAAGAAGATCAATATCCACGACCCGATCGTGGTCCGCTTTCCGCGCGGCCAGTTCGAGCAGGTCGTCAACGGCCAGACCGATGCGCCCAAGCCGTTCCCCGCGGAAAACCGCCTGATCACCACCGTCGGCCGCCTGCTGTTCAACGACCAGGTGCCCGACCACATGCCGTTCTACAACTGCGCCCTCGGCAAGAAGGGCTGCAGCCGCGTGATCGACGACGTCTACGCCTACCGCGGCAAGCCGTCGACCATCAACTTCCTCGACGACATGAAGGAGCTCGGCTTCAAGCGTTCGACGCTGGCGGGCCTGAGCTTCGGCGTCAACGACCTGCGTATCCCGCAGAAGAAGCACGAGATCATCGAGGCCTCGCAGAAGAAGGTCGACAAGGTCGAGAAGGCGTTCCACGCCGGCGCCCTGACCGACCGCGAACGCTACAACCAGCTGCTCGACATCTGGGCCCACTGCCGCGAGCAGGTGACCAAGGAGCTGATCCACGAGCTGAAGAACGACTGGCGCACCACCGACGGCGAACGCGTCGAGCTGGACGACCCGGAGCTGAAGACCAAGGGCTTCCCCTACCTCAACCCGGTCTACCTCATGTCCGACTCGGGCGCCCGTGGTAACGTCAGCCAGATGCAGCAGCTGGCGGGCATGCGTGGCCTGATGTCCAAGCCCTCGGGCGAGATCATCGAGACGCCCATCAAGGCGAACTTCCGCGAGGGCCTCAACGTGCTCGAGTACTTCTCGTCCACGCACGGCGCGCGCAAGGGCCTGGCCGACACCGCGCTGAAGACCGCCGACTCCGGTTACCTCACCCGCAAGCTCGCCGACGTGGCCCAGAACGTCATCGTCGCCATGCGCGACTGCGGCACCAACTCCGGCGTGCCCAAACGCGCGGTGTACAAGGGTGAAGAGATCGACGTGCCCCTGCGCCAGCAGGTGATCGGCCGCATCTCCCGCGAGACCATCATGAACCCGATCACCGACGAGGTGATCGTCGCCGAGAACGAGATCATCACCGAAGAGGCCGCGATCAAGATCGAGAACCTCGGCATCGACTCCATGCAGGTCCGCAGCCCGCTGACCTGCGAGGCCGAGCTCGGCATCTGCGCCAAGTGTTACGGCCAAGACCTGTCGACCGGCCGGCTGGTCGAGGAAGGCCTGGCCGTGGGCATCATCGGCGCCCAGTCGATCGGCGAGCCCGGCACGCAGCTGACCATGCGGACGTTCCACACCGGCGGCGTCGCGGAGCGCGGCCTGACCGACACCGCCATCCGCACCGCGCACGGCGGCGCCATCGAGCTGCGCGACGCCAACGAGGTCGCCGTGCAGGACGAGGACGGCAACGACGTGCTCACCGCGCTGAAACGCAACGGCGAGATCGCCATCCTCGACGCCAAGGGCCGCGAGCTCGAGAAGTACAAGATCCCCTACGGTTCGTTCATCCTCGTCAAGCCCGGCGACTCGGTCCGCAAGGGCCAACTGGTCGTGCAGTGGGACCCGCACCGCACGCCGATCCTCGCCGAGAAGCCCGGCGTGGTGCGCTTCGTCGACATCCAGCTCGGCGAGACCGTTCGCACCGAGAAGGACTCGCCGTCCAAGGGCGGCGGCGAGGCGCTGGTCGTCATCGAGCACAAGGGCGAGAAGCACCCGCAGATCGTCATCGAAGACGCCCAGGGCCAGATCCTCGACTTCCACTACCTGCCCGCCAAGGCGCGCATCGAGGTGGCCGAGGGCCAGCAGATCAAAGCCGGCCACATGCTCGCCCGTCAGCCGCGTGACGTGGCCGGTTCGGCCGACATCGTCGGCGGCCTGCCCCGTGTGACCGAGATCTTCGAGGCCCGCAAGCCGAAGGACCCGTCGGTGTTGGCCGAGATCTCCGGCTCCGTCGAGCTGCGCAGCGACAAACGCCGCGGCAAGATGACCATCATCGTCCGCAACGAAGAGTCCAGCCTCGAGAAGGAACACCACGTCCCGCAGGACCGCCACCTGCTGGTGCACACCGGCGACTTCGTCTCCGCGGGCGACCCGCTGATCGACGGCCCGCTGATCCCCCACGACATCCTCCGCATCAAGGGCGAGGAGGCGCTCTACAGCTACCTGCTCGAGGAGGTGCAGAACGTCTACCGCGCCCAGGGCGTGACCATCAACGACAAGCACATCGAGGTGATCCTCGCCCAGATGCTGCACAAGGTCCGCGTCGAAGCGCCCGGCGACACCAGCCTGCTGCCCGTCGACGTGGTCGACAAGTTCGTCTTCCGCAAGGAGAACCAGCGCGTCGCCAACTGCGGCAAGATCAAGGAGGCCGGCGACACCGACCTGCCCGTCGGCGCGCTCGTGCCCAAGAGCGAGATCAAGGAGGCCAACGCCAAGGCCGAGGCCAACGGCGGCGCGCCCGCCAAGGTTGGCCGGCCGCGCCCCGCTTCCGCCCGCACGCTGCTGCTGGGCATCACCAAGGCGTCGCTGCAGAGCGAGTCGTTCCTCTCCGGCGCCTCGTTCCAGGAGACCACCAAGGTGCTCACCGCCGCGGCCCTGGCCGGCAAGGAAGACGAGCTGATCGGCCTGAAGGAGAACGTGCTGCTCGGCCACCTCATCCCCGCCGGCACCGGCCACAAGGGCTACCAGGACCTGCAGGTCCGCAAGCTCGCCGAGCCGATCGTCGACGAGACGCTCAGCGACGAAGAGTTGATGGCCGAGGCCACCGCCGCCGCCGAGGCGCTCGGCGCCGACCGCGAAGACCTCGAGATCGCCGCGGCCCCGCCGGAGGACCTCGAAGCCGCCGCCGCGGGCCTGGAGCTGACCGACGCGGCCGAGCCCGCCGCCGAGGAACCGGCCGGCGAGTAAGCCAGACCGCTCACATCCAACCGACCCACAAAGCCCAGGCATGGCCATGCCTGGGCTTTTTTCGTGCCCGCGCCGCACCGGTGGGGGATGTTCGCCAAATAGGCACCGGTTGCCCCGCGTGCTTGCACGGTGCTGCAAAAGCGCGCAAGGTAGCTGTCAACCGGGCAGTGCCCCGCGGGGCGGCGGAAAGTTTTTGCTATCACAGTCAGGTGTAAAGCGTTGTATGACAATGCTTTGAGATGTATGGCGGTTCCGGGGGCCCGGGGTGGAGGTTTTTAGGCATCGGCTTTGCGAAACAGACGGCTGCCCGCCTCGCAGGCGGGGCAGGGACCCCCATGTGCTGCTGATGCGAGGTCGGCAGCCCCGCCGCGTTCCCCGCGTGAGCGCGGCGGCATCACACCTCGGCCAAGCGACTGGAGACGCGCAGATGCAAATGATCGAAGCCATCGTCAAGCCCCAAAAGCTGGACGACATCAAGGCCGCCCTCACCCGGTTGGGCATCCTTGGCGTGACCGCCTTCGAAGTGAAGGGCTTCGGCCGCCAGAAGGGCCACACCGAGCGCTACCGCGGCACCCGCATGGACGTCGGCTTCGTGCCCAAGGTCATGGTGCAGATCGCCGTGCGCGACGAAGACCTCGACAAGGCGATCGAGGCCATCGTCACCAACGCCCGCACCGGCGAGATCGGCGACGGCAAGATCTTCATCTCGCCGATCACCAAGACCATCCGCATCCGCACCGGTGAGGAAAACGACGACGCGCTCTAAGTTAAGCCGTCTTAGCCGTTAACCGATGGTTGGGTTTAACGTGCTGTCCGCCCATCCGCTGCTGGCCGAGGGCGCAACCGGCACCCGGGTAAGGTGTAAACCTGACAGAACAAACGCCCGCTCACGCGGGCGTTTGTTGTTTTATGGGACGCCGCCGCCGCCGCTTCGCGGCGGCGGAATGTTCAATGACCAATTCCCAATAACCAATCAAGCCCCAATTCTCAAACTGTGTGCATTGGTCATTGGTCATTGGGATTTGGTCATTGATTGGTTATTGGGAATTGGTCATTGGTCATTCTGTTCACACCCACGCCACCTGCACCACTTGCGCCGATCCTTCCGGTCCCACAATTAATTCCACTCACGACGCCCCGGCCGGTTAACTCGGCGGAGGATCGGCCCGATCCGAGTCTACAGGACACAGGTTTTTACGGACGCAGGGGCTCTGACGATGAGACGTGTGATTGGTCGACGCTGGCGTACCGCCCTGGCCGCGCTTGTGCTGTTTGTTTTCACCGCCACGCCGGCCGGCGCGATGACCATCGCGACGGAACTGATCGGCGTCGATCACCTGAATGCGATGGCGCCGAACATCGACGGCGTCAACGACCTGACCGGCGCGGTGCAGCGCGTGGCGATCGTCGACACCGGCCTCGACGTCGACCACCCCGGCCTCGGCGGGCGCGTGGTCGCCGGCGTCAACTACGCCGCGGGCGGCGCGTGGGGCTCGACCTCGCCCGGCGCCTACGAAGACGGCAACGGCCACGGCACGTTCGCCGCCGGCGTGATCGGCTCAAACCGGCCCGACCGCGTGGGCATCGCGCCGTTGATCGAGTTCGTGGCCGTGCGCGTGTTGGCCGACGACGGCAACGGCGGGTTCCTCGACGTGGCGCGCGGCCTGGAGTGGGTTGCGCGGAACGCCGCGAACCTGAACATCACCGCCGTCAACGTCTCGATCGGCACCTCCAGCGTGTTCGAAAACCCGCAACAGGTCACCGACTACACCGCCTTCAAACGCATCGAGGCGGCGCTGGATGACCTCGAGTCGCTCGACATCGTGACCGCGATCGCCAGCGGCAACGGCGGGTCGACCACCGGGCTCAGCGTGCCGGCGATCTACGAGCAATCCATCTCCGTGGGCGCGACGACCGACGCGGACGCCGTCTGGCACGACACCAACCGCAACGCGCTGTTGGACCTGATGGCGCCCGGCGCTTCGATCGACTCGCTGTGGATGGCTGGCGGGACCAGGAACGGCACGGGCACCAGCTTCGCCTCGCCCATGGTCGCCGGCGCCGCGGTGCTGCTGCGTGACGCCTACGAACAGTTCACCGACGACCTGGCCGGCGACTTCCCCAGTTTCCAGGACCGCGTGGTCGACGTGTTGCAACAGACCGGCACGCCGATCTACGACCCCGATTCGAGCCGCACTTATTTCCGCATCAACGTCGACGCCGCCGTCGAAGCCGTCTACGCCGAGTTCGGTCATTCCGTGCCCGAACCGGCGAGCCTCGGCCTGCTGCTGGCGGGGACGTTGGTGTGCTTACAACGACGCGAGACCGCATGAGACCGACACGCCGGCTTAACGCCGGCGCCCACGGGGCGATGCAGGGGAGGATGAACCCGGAGTCGGCAACGACTTCGGGCTTTTTTGTTAGTCAATCAGTCAATCAGTCAACTGGTTAGTCGGACCGAATATAATCTGATTGACCAGTTGACCAGTTGACCAGTTGACCAGTTGACCAATCACCCGATGGTCTCCGCCTTGGGCGCGCGCGTCATTAGCTGGCTGATGCCGTCGATGGGGTCGAGGCCCTCGAACAGCACCGCGTGCACCGCGGCGGTGATGGGCATGTCGATCCGTTTGTCGGCGGCGATCTGCATGACCGACCTGGTCGTCGGCACGCCCTCGACCACGCCCGGCACCTTCGCCAGCACGTCGTCGAGCTTCATGCCCTTGCCGAGCAGCTCGCCCGCCGAGCGGTTGCGACCGGTGGGGCTGAAGCACGTGGTCGCCAGGTCGCCGACGCCGGTGATGCCGAAGAACGTCTCGCGGCTCGCGCCGAGCGCCACGCCGAAGCGTGTGATCTCCGCCAGGCCGCGCGAGAGCAGCGCGCTCTTGGCGTTGTTGCCCGCCTGCAAGCCGTCGAGGATGCCCGCGGCCACGGCGATCACGTTCTTCAGCGCGCCGGCGAGTTCGACGCCGAGCACGTCGTCGTGCGTGTACACCCGGAACCAGCTGGTGGTAAACGCGTCCTGCAACTGTTGTGCGAGCGGCGCGTCGTCGCTGGCCACGCACACCGTCGCCGGCAGGCAGCGGGCCAGCTCGTCGGCGACCGACGGCCCCGACAGCACGGCCAGCGGGCCGGGCCGATCATCTTTCAACACCTCGGCGATGATCTCGGTGGGGCGCAGCGACGTGTCGTTCTCGATGCCCTTGGCGACGGACACGATCGGCACGCCCGCCGGCAGCTTGCCGACGAGGCGCTGCCAGACCGCCCGCTTGTACTGCGTGGGGATCGCGCTGACGACCAGCTGCGCCCCGGCCATCGCCTCGTGGTCGTCGGCGGTGAGCTTCAGCGAACCGGGCAGCGGGATGCCCGGCAGGAAGTGTTTGTTCTCGCCGGCGCGGATGGTGTCGGTGACCTGATCGGCGAAGGGCCCCCAGATCGTGACCGGGTGCTGCTTGGAATCGAGGATCAGGGCGCAGGCCGTGGCCATCGCGCCGTCGCCGATGACGGTGATGCGGGTGTTGGACATGGGATTAGTTTACACGATGCGCCGGTGGGTCGGGGAGCGCTAAGCCGCAAGCGGCTAGCGGCCGTAGCGGTTGATGGCCTGGACGACGCGGCGGTGCACGGCGGCGGGGCGGTGGGCCATCAGCCAGTACGACTCGGGCGCGGCGGTGCCGGCGGTGGCGAAGGCGATCGTGCCCAGGTTGAAGATCCGCTCGCGCAACAGCTGGAGCATGTACGTGTGCTGGAGCTTGCGCAGCGGCGCCTCGAACACGAACCGCCGCAGGATGCCGGTGCGCGTGATCACGCGCTGGTCGGTCAGCACGTACAGCTGGAAGTACCAGTCGAGCATCTGCCAGGTCAGGCGCGCCAGCAGCGCCAGCACGCCAAGCAGCAGCGCCTGCGACTGGTTGATCAACAGGGACAGGTACGGGTCGGCCGCGAGGTAGACCACGGCGGTCAGGCCGACGATGAACAACAGGTGCCCGAGGCAGCCGAGCACGATGTACAGCGGCGAGGGCTTGAGCAGCAGGATGATCGTCTCGCCGCCCTGGATCAGGTCCGCGGGGAGGATGTCTTCGGCGCGGTCGAGGTTCAGCCCCAGCGCCGGCTCGCCGGGCTCGGTGAGGTGGGGCTGCGGCGGGATGGGGCTTTTGTCGTTCAAGCCATCGCGCTCTGGGTCAGGGTGACGACGTCGGGCAGGTTGCGGTAGTAGCCGTCGTAGTCCAGCCCGTAGCCGACGACGAACTCGTCTTCGATGTCGAAGCCCACGTAGTCGGCGTGCACCGCCATCGCGGAGTCGATCTTCTTGCGCAGCAGCACGCACACCTTGATCGACGCGGGGTGGCGCGCCAGCAATTGCTCGCGCACCGCCGTGATGGTCCGGCCGGAGTCGAGGATGTCGTCGAGGATCAGGATGTGCTGGTTGGACAGGTCATCGGGCAGCGCTGACTCGATGGTCACGCCCCGGTTGGACGTCGCCTTGCCGGGGTAGCTGCTGACGGTCAGCAACCGGATGCGCATCATCAACGGCAGGTGGCGGATCAGGTCGGCGAGGAAGATCACGCTGCCGGTCATCAACGGCACGAGGGTGACGTCCTTGGGGTCTTCGGATTCGACGTGCGCATCGCCGACGTCGCGCGCGATGTCCTCGGCGATCTCCGCCGCGATCCCCGCCACCCGGTCGGCGATCGTGTGGCGGTCCAGCAGGACTCGGTTGATCCGCATCGGCATTTCGGAAGGATAACAGGCAGATAGCCACCTAGCCATCGAGCCACCAAGCCACCGAGAACAAGGTGGCGCCCGCAACTTCTGGATGGCTGGTTGGCTCGATGGCTAGGTGGCTACGTGGAGCACCCAATACGCGACCGGCGCGACGAGCAGGGGGGAGTCGATGACGTCGAGGACGCCGCCGAAGCCGGGGATGGTGGCGCCGGAGTCTTTGACGCCGGCGTCGCGCTTGAACAGGGACATCATCAGGTCGCCGGCGTGGCCGACGAGGGCGAAGGTCACGCCGCACAGCGCCGCGAGGCCGAGGGGGTAATCGCCGATGTCGTAGTGCCGGGCCAGCCAAGCTGCGCCGAGCGCGACGAGGATCGCGAAACCCACGGCGCCGGCCAGGCCTTCCCACGTCTTCTTCGGGCTGAGGAAGGGGATGAGCTTGTGCCTGCCGAGGGCGCGGCCGGTGAAGTACGCGCCGATGTCGCCGGACTTGGTGATGAGCATGACGGCGAGCACGACGTAGGCGCTGTGGTCGTGGCGCATGGCGAGGAAGAAGCCGCCCATCACGCCGAGCGCGGTGACGATGAGCAGTGTGCCGCCCGCCGCGGCCATTGCGCCGACGAGTTCGGCCTTGCGGATGTGGAACGCGAGCGCGGCGACGCACACCACCGCCATCACGATCGCCACAACCGGTGACGGCTGCGGGCAGTACACCGCCCACGCCGCGGCGACCGTGCCGAGCGCGGCGATCGCCTTGTTGACCGCCACGCCCTTCGCCTGGATCAGCTCCGCAAACTCGATCGCCCCCAGCGGCAGCAGCACCGCCGCGGCCGCGGCCAGCGCCAGGCCGGCGGGCCAGTCGGATAACCGCGTTTCGAGCAATGCGTCGAGCCAGAACAAACCGAGCAGGCCGGCGATCATGACGGGGCCGAAGATCAGGCGGTATTTGAGCATGGTGGGTAGTTTAGCAATGAATAGGCTTGGCCGGCGTGGTCACTTAAGTGACCACGCCACCCGGAGCGGTGGGCGCGGCCCCGAAATTGCGGCGACGCCGCGCGAAGTCGAGCAGCGCCCGGTGCAGCACGGCGACGTCGAAGTCGGGCCAGAGCGTGTCGGTCACCCAGATCTCGGCGTAGCTGATCTGCCAGAGCAAAAAGTTGCTGATGCGCTGCTCGCCGGCGGTGCGGATCAGCAGGTCCGGCTCGGGCATGCCGGCGGTGTACAGATGGTTTTCGATGAGCTGCTCGTCGACGGCGTCGGGTGACAGGTTGCTGGTTTTCACCTGGTTGGCGATGTTGCGCACGGCGTCGGTGATCTCCTGGCGTGAGCCGTAGTTCAGCGCTAGCGCCAGCTGCATGCCGGTGTTGTCGCGCGTGGTCTCGGTGTTGCGGTCGAGTTCGGCGAGCACGGCCTGCGGCATCCCCTCGCGCCGGCCGATGTGGCGGAAGCGCAGGTTGTTGTCGAGCAGCTGCTGGCGTTCGCTGACAAGGTACTGCTCGTACAAGCCCATCAGCGCGCCGACCTCGTCGTCGGGCCGACGCAGCAGGTTCTCCGTGCTCAGCGCGTAGAGCGAGACGGCCTGAACACCCAGCCGCGCGCACTCGGCGACGATCGGCAGCACGGCTTCGGCGCCGCGTGCGTGGCCCACCGTGCGGCTCTTGCCCTGCGCCTGCGCCCACCGGCCGTTGCCGTCCATCACGATCGCGACGTGGCGCGGCAGGGCTTCGGGGGGCAGGCCGAGTTGTTGGAGCGAATCGTTCATGCGCTAACCGGGGCGTGTGCCTCACGGATCATGGTCTGGTTGCGCGCCGGGCCGACGCTGACGATGCTCACCGGCAGGCCGACGTGTTGTTCGATCAGTTCGACGTACTGCTTGGCCGCGCCCGGCAAGTGGTCGTAATCTTCGCAGTCGGTCACCTCGTCGGCGAAGCCGGGCACCTGCTCGTAGACCGGCGTGACCCGCTCGTACTCGACACTGCTCGAGGGGAAGCCCTCGACGGCCTTGCCGTCCAGCTCGTAACCGACGCACACCTTGAGCGTGTCGAAGCCCGCCAGCACGTCCAGCAGCATCAGCGACAGCTCGGTGACGCCGTTGACCGCGGCGGTGTACTTGACCACGGCCAAATCTAACCAGCCGCAGCGGCGCGGCCGACCGGTGGTGGTGCCGTACTCGTTGCCGCGGTCGCGGATGCGTTGGCCGACTTCGTCGTCGAGCTCCGTGGCGAACGGCCCGGCGCCCACCCTCGTGGTATACGCCTTCATGATGCCCACGGTTCGCCCGACGGTGCCGCCCGGCACGCCCGAGCCCGCGTAGATGCCCACCGCGCCGCAGTTGCTCGAAGTCACGTACGGGTACGTGCCGTGGTCGATGTCGAGCATGCAGCCGTTGGCGCCCTCGAACAGCAGCTTCTTGCCGTCGGCCATACCGGTGTGCAGCAGGTGCTGGGTGTCGCAGATGTGCGATGCGAGCACCTCGCCGTAGCCGAGGTACGCTTCGGTCAGCTCGTCGGCGTCGATCGGCTCGAACTCGGCGCCGGCCAAGTCGGCCGTCGCGCCGAGCATGGCGTTCTTCAGGGCCACGACGTGCTTGAGCTTGTCGGCGAAGCGCTCGGGGTCGAGCAGGTCGCCGGCACGCAGGCCCGTCGAGCGGTGCATCTTGTCGGCGTAGGCCGGGCCGATGCCGCGGCCGGTGGTGCCGATGGCCTTGTGTTCGCCGCGCGAAGCGCTGACCGCGGCCTCCATCAGCGCGTCCTGCAGCTTGTGGTAGGGCAGCACCAGGTGCGCCCGGGTCGACAGGCGGAGGTTGTCGCCGATGTCGATGCCGCGCTGGGCGAGGGTGTCCATCTCGCTGATCAGCTGAGCGGGGTCGACGACCACGCCGTTGCCGATCACGTTGATCTTGCCCTCGTGCAGGATGCCCGAAGGGATCAGGTGCAGGGCGTAGCGCTGGTCGCCGATGACCACGGAGTGGCCCGCGTTGGCCCCGCCGTTGTAACGCACGATGTAGTCGTACCGGCGGGTGAGCAGGTCGACGACCTTGCCCTTGCCCTCGTCGCCCCATTGCAGGCCGCTGACCGCGGCGTGCGGGCCGGTGGTGGGTGCGGTTGACATGATCTGAAGCTCCCATTGCAGCGGCACAGGGCGCGGTGAGGCCATAAAAAAACCTCAGTCCCGTGGGCCGGTGCCTGAGGGCGAGCTTCGCCTTTTACTTCGGGTGGCAACCGATGCCGGGCCCGAGTGATCCGCGTCCCGGCACGCCGGGCAGCTCGCCGCGAATCGTTACCAGAATAATTTACCAGACGTTTGCCGATGCGCAAAGCCGGGGCGGGTTATGACGGCTGTGCGGCCTGGCGGGTTTGTGGCGGCCGTTGACGCCCCTTTCACGGGGGTTTTGAGCAAAACACGCATCGAACGTGCCGATACTTCCGGAGGTAATTTTATGTCCTCACTCGGCCGCAAACTCACCGAGCAGCTCAGCTCGCCGCAGACCGCCGACCAGCGCCACCTCGAAACGCTGCTGCAGGTCAGCCGCGCCATCGGTTCGATCCTCGACACCGACCAGCTGATGCACGCGATCATGCAGCAGGTCACCGCCGCCTTTCAGGCCGACCGCTCCACGCTGTTCCTCCACCACCCCGAGGCCGGCGAGCTGCGCTCCAACGTCGCGCAGGGCTTGGAAGGCTGGCCCCACGAGCTGCGCATCGCCGACGACCGCGGCATCTGCGGCCAAGTCTTCCAGTCGCACACCTCGCTGTGCATCACCGACACCTTCGAAGACGAACACTTCGACAAGGCCGTCGCATCGACCACCGGTTACGTGCCGCGCTCGATGCTCGTCGTGCCCGTGCTCCATCGCAGCGGCGACTGCGTCGGTGTGTTGCAGGTGATGGACCAGCGCGTCGGCCGGTTCAACACCGAGCTGCTCGAGCTGCTCGAGGCCGTCGCCGTGCAGGTGGCGATCGCGCTGGAGAACGCCAACCTTTACGAGGCGCAACAGCGGCAGTTCGATTCGTTCGTGCGCGCCTTCTCCGCCGCGCTCGACGCCCGCGACCCGCTGACCGCGCTGCACTCGATCAACGTCGCCAACTACGCCATGGGCATCGCCCACGAACTCGGCTGCAACGCCGACGACATCGAGTGGTTGCAGATCGCCGGCCTGCTCCACGACGTGGGCAAGATCGGCACGCCCGAGATGATCCTCTCGAAGCCCGGCAGGCTCACCGACGGCGAGTACTCGCTCATGAAAGAGCACGCCACGCACTCGGCGCGCATCCTTGGCAAGATCGAGTTCACCGAGCGCTTCACCGGCATGGCCGAGATCGCTTCGGCCCACCACGAACGGCTCGACGGCTCGGGCTACCCCCACGGCCTGACCGCCGAGCAGCTCGGCCGCCGCGCCCGCGTGCTCGCCGTGGCCGACGTGTTCGACGCGCTGACGCAAGACCGCCACTACCGCTCGGGCATGAGCCTAAACCAGGCGTTCGGCATCATCGACCAGCAGGTCCCCCACGCCCTCGACGCCGATTGCGTCGCCGCCCTCAAACGCTTCATGAACTACCGCTGACCCCGTTCAGCGACCGCCCACCTACGTTTAGCGACCGCCCGCAGGGCGGTGCTTGATTCATACATAAAAAAGCCCGCGTTCGAAAACACGGGCTTGCGTGTTCTATTGTATCACGGACCGTTAACGATAGAACTCGATGATGAGGTTCATGTTCACGTCGAACGGGATCTGGTCGGGTGTTGGCTCGGTGACGACCTTGGCCGTCAGGTTCGAGGGGTTGAAGCTCAACCACGCCGGCACGTCGTGGCCGGGCAGCGACTCCATGTTGTCGCGCACGTACTGCATCTTCTTATCTTTGATGCTGATCTCGTCGCCGACCTTGACCGCGAAGCTCGGCCGGTCGCACTTGCGGCCGTTGACCTTCACCAACCCGTGCGCCACGATCTGCCGCGCCTGCCAGATGGTGCGGGCCCAACCCAGCCGGCGGATGACGTTGTCGAGGCGCTTCTCGAGCATGGTCAACAGCACCTCGCCGGTGTTGCCCTTGGCCCGGCCGGCCTTGTCCATGTACAGGCGGAACTGCTTTTCCATCACGTTGTAGTGGTAGCGCAGCTTCTGTTTCTCGTTGAGGCGCACGCCGTAGTCGCGCAGCCGTCGGCCGCGGTAACCGTGCATGCCCGGGGGCGTGAGGGCGCGCTTGGATGTGTGCTTGGGGGTGTCGCAGATCGGCACGCCGACGCGACGCGAGAGCTTGACCTTCGGGCCCGTGTAGTTGGCCATGACCACAAACCTCCGTTGCCGCTTACCTGCGTCTCGTTCAAACGGGTGACGGGCGCCTGCCCGGCCCAAAGCTCGCGTCGCGAGCCTCCCTCGCGTACGGCGAGGGGTAACCACGCGATGCCGCCGGGCGGGCAAGTTTCGGCCCGGCCGAGTGCTCGGCCCCACGGGCGGTCAGCTCCGTCGGGTAGCATCGGGCGAAACGACGTATTGTATTGCCACCACAAGATTTGGCAAGCCACCCGCCCCGCAGTCGCCAGCCCCCCCCGTCGTCGCCCACCACAGCCCCCATCCGCCCGCCCCGCGTCACACCCGATCGCCTCATATAGCCCGTGCTAGGCGAAAACACCGCTGACGTCCGGCCCACACCGGGCTCGCGCACCCCATGTCGACCTTACCTTTGCCAGCCACTTACCGCCGCCACCCGTCACCGCTTGCCGTCCGCCACAAACGCACACCTCCCATTTGCAGCCCAGAATCACATTCCTTACAATTGTAAGGAATGGGACCAATCGCCATTAGCCAAAAGGCTTGGTGCATCGGTACAAGGGGCGGCCACGCCGGGCGCCATGGCTCGCATCGTTGGGGGCGTACGAGATCGCACACCACACACCACCACACCACCACGCACCACGCGATGCACTAAACACAGCATGCAGCACGCACCGCAGCCTTGGCGGCCCGGTCAAGCACCGCGAACGGGTTTGCAACGAGCCGCTTGCTGGAGAGAACACATGAGCCCGAACACCCGTACCACGCCCTGGTTTACCCCACGCAAACGGGGGCGCGGCAGCGCCGACATCCCCCGGCCCAACGCGCGCGAAATGGTGCTGCTGGCCTTGCTCAAAAACGGCGAGAAGTTCAGCGGCGAACTGCGCACCAAGTACGAAAAGCTCGCCCGCGAACGGATGCCGGCCGGCTCGATCTACACCACGCTCGAACGCATGGTGCAGAAAGGCTTCATCGAATCACGGGCCGGCGACCCGAGCCCGACGCGCGGCGGCAACCGCCGGCGGTACTTCCGCCTGACCCGGCAGGGGCGCACGGCGCTGCGGCGGCTCGAAGCGGCGCTGGTCACGCGCAGCGACAAGGCGTGATCGGCCGCACGCCGCCGGGCGGTTCGGGCATCCGGTATGATGGCCGGTAGCAGGAAGGGGTGCGTGACTTGGGCGGCACAGGGCCGAACAGCATCACGGGGTTACGCCGCAGCATCGACCGCGCGTTGGCGCAGCCGATGGCGGTGTTTGCGTTGTTTCAACTGCTCTTGTTAGCCGGGGCGCTGCCGCAGCTCGATCAGCACATCATCCCCAAGTCGTTCGTGTACCACTGTGAGCAGCTGCTGTTGGCGAGCCTGCCGATCTTCTGGGCGGAGATCGCGTTGCGGCAGTTGTGGATCGAGAAGGGCGTGACCTGGCGGACGCGGCGGGTCTACAGCATCGTGATCTGCATGGTTCCCCCGTTGCGTTTGGGTCTGACGCCGATCACGGCGCCCGACTGCGTGTGGGCGCCGGGGCTGGGGTGGTTGCGCGTCGGCCGCAAGTCGGCGCGCCGCATGGCCAAGGCGATGAGCGTGCCGATGATCGTTATCGCGCTGATGATCTTGCCGGCGCTGATGCTGGAGTTCGTGTTCCGCAACTACGTCAAGGACCACCCCGGCGCGGCGGTCGTGCTCGACCTGACCCTGCGCCTGATCTGGCTGGCGTTCGCGGTCGAGCTGGTGGCGATGGTGGCGGTCTCTCGGCGCAAGGTCGAGTACTGCACCCGGCACTGGGTGGACGTGCTGATCGTGCTGTTTCCTTTCGTGGCGTTCCTGCGGGTGTTCCGCATCGGCGCGGTGGTCCGCACGTCGAAGCTCGCGGCCCTGGCGCGGACGTACCGGTTGCGGGCCGTGTCTTTCCGCCTGTTGCGCGCGATCCTGCTGTTGCGTTTGCTGGATCGGGTGAGCCTGGGTTTTGCGGAGAAGCGCGTGGCGTCGTTGCGCAGGCGGATCGACAAGCACGAGCGCCACATCGACGAGCTGCGCGAAGAGATCGGCGAGCTCGAGCAGGTGATCGCCGCGTGCAAGCACCAGCGGCGTGAAAAGCGCCGGGCCAAAGCCCTGGCCAAGGCGGCCGCCTCCACGGCGAGCGACGAATAACCCCGGGCCGGTTGAATTGCAAGTCGTTTTATTGCAATGCTTTGCGAGTAGGTGGTAGTTTTTTGCTGTTGCCGGTGTGCCCGTGCGGCCGATAACGGGGTTAAGGGTCGATTAAGTCTTTGCCGTTCGTGCCGTGCGGCCCGGTTGTTTTCAAAGCAGCGATGGAACCTTGGACCGCGGTGAGGTCGGTTGTCGTGTGGGCGATCGCCGCACCGCCAGCAGGGAAAGGCAAGGAGCGCCAGATGAAGGAAATCTTTGCCAACGTGCGTGGTGTGCTCGGCATGGCGATCGAGTTGGGCATCAGCCTGATCGCGATCGCGGTGCTCGTGCAGATCCTCTTCGGCACCCAGGCGTTCTTCGGGCAGAACGTCGTGGCCAACATCACCGGTCTGATCGGCCAGCTCGGGTCGGAAGGGCTGGTGGGCCTGTTCGCCTTCGGGGTGTTGATCTACGTGTTTAACAAGCGGGGTCAGCCCACGTGATCGAGAAGCTGTTGTAAGTGAGAGAGCCCCCGCGTGGCGAAGGCCGCGTGGGGGTTTTTTGTGTCAATAACGAATGACGAATCACGAATGACGAACGGGTCGTTCGTTCAACCTTCCATGAAGTGGTAGAGGAAGATGGCCGAGCAGATGGCGACATTGAGGGAGTCGGCGCCGCGTTGCATGGGGATCATGGCTTTGCGGTCGCAGTGGGCGAGCAGGTGTTCGCTCACGCCGTGCACCTCGTGGCCGAGCACGATGGCCAGCGGTTGGTCGGGCGCCGCGCGGTGGGTGTGGCGCAGCGTGGTGGCGTCGTCGGTGACCTCGGCGGCGATGACCTCGCAGCCGTGTTGCTGGCGTAGCGCATCGCAGTCGGCGGCCAGGTCGTCGCTGCGCCGGACGGGCAGCTTGAAGCCCGTGCCCGTGCTGGCGCGCAGGGCCCGGCGGTAATACGGGTCGACGCACTCGAGGCCGATGACCATGCCGCTGGCGCCCAGGGCCACGGCCACCCGCACGATCACGCCCATGTTCACCGGCTCCTTGATCTTCTCGCAGATCACCAGCGTGGTCGGCCGATCGCCCACGGGCCGGAGCAGCCGTGCGAGCGTGGGCTTGGGCGGGCGGATGCCGATCGACAGCACGCCGGTGTGGATGTGGAAGCCGGCGACGCGTTCCATGTCGCGCTCGGTGACGGTGTAAACCGGCAGGTCGCGGTCGAGGAGGGATTCGACCTCGTCGAGCCGGCGGTCGGCCACGAGGATCGACTCGACGCCGAGCCCGCTGGCCAGCAGCCGCTCGGTCACGCGGTAGCCCTCGGCGATGAACCGGCCGCCTTCTCGCTTGAGCACGCGGTCGCGCAGGGCGCGGTAGGGTTCGAGGCGCGGGTCGGCGAGGTTGTCGATGTGGATCACCGTCATGGGCACCAGTTTATGCCGGGCCGGCCCGGGGCGGTACAATCAGGTCGGACTTACGCCGAAGGAGCGCACGATGGCACGCGTCTGCTTGAGTTTGTTGGTGTTGTTCGGTTGCATCACGATCGCCTGCGCCGACGGGGGCGAGAAGGAAGGCGAGAAGCCGAAGCCGAAGCTGCCGGGCATCACGATCGACCGCGACGCGGGGGTGGTGGACGTCGAGGCCACCTTTGCGGCGCGGGACGCGTACCTGGAGTTGATCGCCTGCACCGCGGGCAGCAAGGAGCACGAGTCGCTGGTGGCGATCAAGGCCAAGGCCCAGCACGTGCACTTCGCGCTGATGTTGCTCGGCGCCAAACCCGGCAAGCCCAGCCAGTGGGTGAAGGACGAGAAGACCGGCGAGTGGCGCGGCATCAACGCCACGGGCACGAGGGTCAAGGTCAGCCTGCTGGTCGAGGAAAAGGGCAAGTGGGTGGAGCGGTCGATCACCGATTACGTGATCGACCGCGATGACAAGCCGTTGCCGGGCAGCGTGTTTGTGTTCGGCGGGTCGGTGTTGTCGGAGAAGGAAGACGGCAGCACCGTGTACGAGGCCGACGTCGAGGGCAACGCGGTGTCGCTGGTGAGCTTTGGCGACGAGACGCTCAGCTGGCCGACCGCGGCGAGCACCTCGAACGAGACGCTCGACTATTACGTGAAGACCAAGGCGTTGCCGCCGGCGGAGACGAAGGTCAAGCTCCGCCTGAGGCCGGTGGCGCCGAAGAAGAAGGCGTGAGCCGAGCGGTGGCGCTCGCCGTGTGCGTTGTGATTGCGTACCATGCGGTGCGCAGCTGACCCGACCCTCTTGCGAACGACACATCGGACCCATGTACAAACGCGGCGACGCCGGCGTGGTGCCCGGCCGAAACGAACACTACTTCTCACGCTCACTTCGGCCGCTGCCGTCGCTGATGTTTCTGTTGCCGCTGGTCGTGCTGTACGAGATCGGCGTGGTGGTGTTCCAGCCGACGCACGTGCTGGCGCGGTCGTACATGGAGAAGCTGGGTTCGTTCAGCGGGGCGGGGGCGTACCTGCCGGGCTTGGCGGTGGTGGTGGTGTTGCTGTCGTGGCACTTTGCGCGGCGCGACCGCTTCGAGTTCGACTGGCGGCTGTACCTGGCGATGGGCGCCGAGTCGGTGGCGTTGGCGATCCCGCTGCTGATGCTGGGGTTGGTGTGGTCGGGCGAGCCGGCCGTGGCGACCCACGGCGGCGGCAACGGCCTGTACGCCAAGCTGGTGCTGTCGTTGGGCGCGGGGGTGTACGAAGAGCTGCTGTTCCGTTTGACGGCGATCACGTTGCTGCACATCGTGTTTGTCAACGTGATCGGTTTGAAGGAGCTAACCGGTGGGCTGCTCGCGGTGCTGTGCGCGGCGGTGTTGTTTGCGAGCTACCACTTCGGGCCGGGCAGCCCGTTCGCGTGGTCGCGGTTCCTGTTTTTTGTCGCGGCGGGCGCGTACCTCGGGGCGGTGTTTGCGCTGCGTGGGTTCGGCATCGTCGCCGCGACGCACGCGATCTACGACGTGTTCACTTTCGCGATCCAACACAGCATGCACGATTAACCTGGCGACCGGCCGAGGTACGCCTCGTGCAACACGTCGACCGTGTGCACGACGTCGAGCGCGAGGCCGCGCTCGTGGGCCTCGGCGGCGATTTGCAACGCGCAGCCGATGTTGCCGGTCACGCAAACGCTCGCGCCGCTGTTTTGAAGGTGTTTGAGCTTGCGGTCGGCGAGCCGGTCGGCCATGTCGGGTTGGCTCAGGTTGTACGTGCCGGCTGCGCCGCAGCACAGGTCGGCCTCGGTCAGTGGCACGACGGTCAAGCCCTCGACCGTGGCCAGCAGCCTCATCGGCGGGTCGGCCACGCCCTGCGCGTGGGCGAGGTGGCAGGCGTGATGGTACGCCACGGTCTGTTCGACACGGTGCGTGGGCGCGGGCGGGTCGAGTTCGGTGAGTAGTTCGCTGATGTCGCGCACCTGCCGGCCGAACGCGCCGCTAATCAGTTCGTCGTATTGCTTGAGCATCGCCCCGCAGCCCGCGGCCACGGTGACGATGCGGTCGCAGTCGGCGAACGCGTCGATGTTGTGTTGTGCTAAGCCGCAAGCGGTTTCAGTGTCGCCGTCGTGATGATGAATCGCGCCGCAACAGCGCTGGGCGCGCGGCACGACGACCTCGCAACCGAACCGCCGCAGCAGCGCGACCGCCTTGCGGTTGACCGATTGGCCGAGCACCGATTGCACGCAGCCGGCGTGCAGGCCGACGGTCATGCGGCGTTCGCCCTCCGCCGGGTATCGCGCCGCCAGCGACCGCTCCCACACCGCGCCCGACGCCGGCAGCAGCCGCGTCAATCGCCCCAGCGGCTTGCCGCTTAGCGCCTTGGTCAAGCCCCACAAGCCGAGTTTCTGTGCAAATCGCGCTGGCAGCAGCGCCACCTTCAACAAGCTCGGCCGGGTGAACACGCGCCGCGTCAGCGCCCGCACGATCGGCGAGCCGTGCTTCGGCTGGCGTTCGGCCTGAATCGTGCGCGCCTGCTCGATCAGCCGGTGGTACACCACGCCCGACGGGCACGCCGGCTCGCACGCCCGGCAGTCGAGGCACTGGTCGAGGTGTTGGCGCACGTTGTCGCTCGGCGTCATGCGCCCGTCCGCCATCGCCTTCATCAAATAGATGCGACCCCGCGGCGAGTCGGCCTCGAGCCCCGTTTCGTTGTACGTCGGGCACGCCGGCAAACACAACCCGCAGTGCACGCACGCCGACGCCTGCCGATACACGTCATCGGTCAGCGGCAACACGGCGTCGCTCGGATCTCGCTCAGTCATCGCACTTGAACAGCCTGCCGGGGTTAAACACGTTATGCGGATCGAAGGCACGCTTCACTTTACGCTGCACCGCCACGTCGCGCGGCCGCGGCGCAAACGGCGGCAACGCCTCGCTGTCGCCCGGCCGTTTGAGCCAAACCACTTGGCCGCCCCACGGCTCGACCACCGCCAGCGCCTTGTTGTGCAACGCCTGCGCCGACTCGGCCGACCAACCGCCGCTCAACCAGGTTACGCCGTGCGTGATGAATGATTCGCGATGCCCGTCAAACCGGTCGATCACCTGCGCTACGTTGCCCGGGGGCACGATCAGCTTCATCAAACCTTCGGCCGCGTAACGCCGGGTGGCGCGGTCGTGTTGCGCCGCAAGGTAACCGGCCGCGTCGGTGTCGTGCCGCTCGACTTGTGCGCCGAGCGGCAACGCGTCGACCTGCGCATCACACGTCTTCGCGGTTCCGCAGTACGTCAGTTCGAGTTCATCGTCGGTGTATACGAGCCCGCTCGGCGCCGCGTCGCTGCACAGCACGGCGGTGAGTTTCGGCTCGACTTCGGCGAGCGACAGGCCGGTGACCGTCACCCGCGTCACCCGCGACGGCAAGGCGAATGTGCGTAACGTCAACTCGGTCAACAAGCCCAGCGTGTTCGCCGAGCCGACCATGCAGCGCGTCGCGTCGTAGCCCGCCACGTTTTTGACCGTGCGCCCGCCGACGGCCAGCTCGTCGCCCGCCGCGTCGACGAACCGCAACCCGAGCAACCAGTCGCGCACCGAACCGAACCCGCAGCGCAGCGGGCCGAACACGTGGTGCGCCACCGCCTCGCCGATCGTCATGTCGCCGGGCGTTTCGAGCGGCAGCCACTGGCCGCGCTCATACAGGTCGCGCTGCAATTCGTCGATCGGCGTTGCCGCCCGCACCCGCACCGTCATGTCCGCCGCCTCGTGCGCGACGACGCCCCACGCGGTGACGATCCGCACGTGCTTATCGGTCGGTCGGTGCCCGTAACCCCGGTGATATCGACCGTAATCGACGATGGGTCTGCCCCGTTTCACACAATCCCGCACCGCCGCGGATAACTCTGTGAGGTTCCAGGCCTCCACGACGTCTAACGCCTCGACACCCTGAATGTCTCGGTTCGCGGTCATATCGGCGATTGTGGCCCACCGAGGCCCGCCCGTAAAGCGGGTGAAAACATGGTTGACCGCCGCCGGATCGGCCGATTGAATGCTAGAAGGGTGACAAGGCGTTATACTGATTTGTTTCAGTTGCTCCCCGCGGTGTCTGAGTGAAAGCGAAGGTGCTTCGATGGTAACAATCCTCGCGTGGTCCCCCGGCTGGCCCGAAATGATCATCATCCTTGTGATTGCGCTGTTGATCTTCGGCCGCCGCCTGCCCGAGGTCGGCAAGTCGCTCGGCAAGGGCCTGGTCGAGTTCAAGAAGGGCCTCAAGGGTGTCAAGGAAGAGATGGACCAGGTCGACGAAGAGGTCCGCCAAGCCGTCGACGACATCGACGAACCGGCCCAACTCGAAGACCAATCCACCGCCAACGACTCGGTGTCCAGCGGATCGTCGACGACGCGCGCCAAGACCGAGGCTTGACCCCGGCCGCGTTCCGCGTATCCTTTCTACCTGTCCCTGCGGGCGATTAGCTCAGTTGGCTAGAGCGCACCCCTCACACGGGTGAGGTCACTGGTTCGAGTCCAGTATCGCCCATTGAAAAACGCCGCCTCCTTGTGAGACGGCGTTTTAGGTTGGTTCATATCCCGGGGTTTTACTTGTTGCGTGCCCGGCGGACGGTGCGGGCGCCGCCCATCACGCCGAGGAGGGCGAAGCCGGCCCACGCCGCGGCGGGCAGCGGTACGGTCAGCACGCGGTCGACCAGCAGCGCCGAATCGACGTCGGTCGTCGTCACGTCGACGACGCCGAAGCCGAGGGTGTAGGTGCCGCTGACGGGCACGACGAAGCTGGTGGTCGTGAAGCCGGTTTCCTCCGCGGCGGGCGTCGGCGAGGGCACCATGAACGAGAAGGTGTCGGCCAACGGGAAGCCGGGGCTGATGTTGAACAGGGTCACGAACGCGAAGTCGTTCTGGATGCTCGGCGTCGGTTCGTTGGTGAGGAAGTTCCAATCGAACGTCAGCGTGTCGCCGCCGGTGATGGAGAAGGTCTGTCGGATGGCCGAGCCGTGCGTCGCGTCGGGCGCGCCGGGGAAGTTCGCCGCGGCGATCGCATCGAGCCGACCGGCGGGCAGGCCGAGGAAGGCCTCGAGGAAGCCGTCGGAGGGCAGCGGGCCCTGCGACGAGTTGTTGCTGATGATGGCCTGGAACGTGCCGTCGGTCGGGCCCGAGCCGAACGCGGCGGTGGTCAGCGCGACGGTGCCGGCGCTGGTCCAGCCGGTCAGGCCGTTTTCGAAGCTGCCGTTGATGGTGTTCGCCGAGGCGTTGAGCCCCAGCGCCGCAAACAGCACGACGGTGGTCAAACCGACGAGTTGATACCTAGACATCACACATCCCCTTACAACACAACGCATCGAACCTTCATTTTCTTACGTTACCCAACACACCAGAGATGGTTTCCCACTCACCCCACTAATATACCCCGCGACGGCGGGCAACGAGAAGTAAATTGCAGATGAAATCGAATAATCATCTTGTGTGCATTGGCTTATGGCTGTGTGAAGATGGGTAAGAGTAGCCACGCAACTTGTTTTTATAGCGGGGCTTTAAGGTGTGATCCACGCCCCGCGGCGGTATGATCCGGCTTCTAAGGGTGCGTCTGATTCATGTTTCAGGAGCGGGGCGTGGGTAGCAACGTGATCGTGACGGGTGCGGCGGGGTTCATCGGCTCTCACGTCTGCGAGCGGCTCGTCCGCGACGGGCAGCGGGTGTGGGGCGTCGACAACTTCTGCGACCTGTACGACCCGGCACTCAAGCACATGAACCTCCAGCGACTGTCGGGCGACGACGCCTTCCGTTTAGCGACGCTGGACATCCGCGACGGCGGCGCGGTCCGGGCGCTGTTCGACGAAGCCCGCCCCGCGGCGGTGCTGCACCTGGCGGCGATGGCGGGTGTGCGACAGAGCATCGAACAGGCTGCGCTCTACACCGAGGTCAACGTCGGTGGCACGGTCAACGTCCTCGAAGCCGCGGCGGCGGTGGGCGTCGAACGGTTTGTCTTCGCCTCCAGCAGCAGCGTCTACGGCAACCAGGCCGAGCGACCCTTTGCCGAGACCAACCCGATCGGCGAGCCGATCAGCCCGTACGCCGCGACGAAACGCGCAGGGGAACTGCTCTGTTACACGTGGTGGCACCTGCACAAGATGCCGATGACTTGCCTGCGTTTCTTCACCGTCTACGGCCCGCGGCAGCGGCCCGACCTGGCGATCCGGCGCTTCCTCTCACGCATCTGGCTGGGGGAACAGATCCAGGTTTACGGCGACGGCGCCACCAGCCGCGACTACACCTACATCGACGACGTGGTCGAAGCGGTCGCCACCGCGCTGGCCCGGTGCGAACGGTACCGGGTCTACAACATCGGCAGCTGCACGCCGATCCCGCTCAAGCAATTGATCGAGACCGCCGAGCAGGTCGTGGGCAAGCCCGCGCTGCTTGAGCACCGCCCGATGATGCCCGGCGATGTGGATCACACGTGGGCCGACCTGACGCGCAGCGGCGCGGAACTGGGTTACGCGCCGAGCACCCGCTTGCAAGACGGCATCGCCTCACAATGGCGGTGGATGCGGGAAAACGGCTTGGAACAGTAGCGTCTGCGGTTTCGATTGAACCGCTTTGAACCGCCCGTTGGCGCCGCGGCGCGAGCAATTATCGGTATTTGCGATGTTTTTACTGGCTTCTGCGATGGGGTGAGGTAACTTAGTTGCAGTGCAGCTACTTTGCAGGGTGGCTGTGGGAAGTTGGGAACAGTTCTCGAGAGTATTTCAAGGCCCAACTTGGTGAGTTGACATGCCGTGCGGCGGTGCGTGGTGTTCCGTTTGGGCGTGTCGGCCGAGCGTTGCAGGACTCGAAACTCGATTAAGTGGGATCGATGGGAGGGAAATCATGAAACGTTTGTTGCTCGTGTTCGGGTTGGTTGTCGCCTTGTCACCGCTGAGCGTGCGCGCCGACATGATCGCGGTCGAAGCGGATTCGATCGCTCCGCCGCCGCCCACGGGCTTGTTCACCTTCATCCATGCGCTGGTCGATTCGAGCACGTCGACGTTCTACCCGCAGGGGCCCGGGCCGTTCGATTACGTGTTCGACGGCGTCGCCGAGACCGCTGGCGCACACACCTTGACCAACGGCGTGATCCCCGTGGTGACCGAGTCGATTACCGACCTGGGCAACGGGAAGATCAAGGTGTCGATCTGGAGCGCCTCGCCGACGGGCACGGACCTGTTCCCCGGCGGCTACTTCGGCGGCGGCAACCCGCTCGACAGCGGCGGCGTCGTGCTCGGCGGCGGCGGGGGGCACGCGCTCGACTTCGGCGGGCCCGTACAGGTTGTGCAGGCCACGCTCTCGCTCACCCGCGACGGCGTGATCATACTCGGCCCGTTCGACGTCACCGGCTTCTTCGCCAACCCGTGGGACGGCTCGGCGAAGATCATCCTGCTCGGCAAGACCGACCGCGGGATCAACGATGTGCACCTGGACATCGTGGTGATGCCCGAGCCCGCTTCGGTGGTGCTGCTCGGCGGAGCGTGCTTGTTGACGCTGGCAACCCGCCCGCAACGCGGGCCGGCCCGTGGCTAACCGATCGGTGGTAACACACGCCCCCGCCGCGACCGATTGTGGGGCGTACGACCGGGGCCGTGCCGGGCGTGATAAGTTGGGGATATGGGTCGCGGAAGACAAAGTGACGGCGTCGTTCATTTCGTTTGGCACATCGGCGTGTTTCAACGCATAATGTGATCGATACGAACTTGGGATGTCGTGCTGGATCGTGATCATCCGAGGCAAACGGTGCTGCCGGTCGGCCGTGGCCTAGCGTGCTGCGCGCTGTGGCAGGAGCGGGGGCGGGATGGTTTGGCATTTCGTAGGGCTCGTCACGGTCGGCGTTCGTGTCGCGGGCGTGGCGAGGGGGACAGGATATGGCCAAGACATCGAGATCGCAGTTCACACCCTCGCCGCAAGGGCCGGGCCCGCACGCGGGGGGTTGCGCGGTGGATCGGTGGGTGCGGACCGAGCACCCGTACCCCCGGCACACGACGGTGGACGCCGTGTTCGCCGAGGCCGTGCGCCGCGCGCCCGATGCCGTTGCGCTCGAATACGGCGACCGGCAACCGACCTACCAACAACTCGACGAACACGCCGGCCTTGTGGCGCAACACCTTCGCCAACTCGGCGTGCGGCGCGGCAGCGTGGTGGGCGTGCTGCAGGCGCGATCGGCGGACCTGATCGTGTCGATGCTCGGCGTGCTCAAGGCGGGTGCCGCTTACGTGCCGCTCGACCCGTCGTACCCCGAGTCGCGCCTGCGCTGGATGCTCGAAGACAGCGGCGCCGAGTGGCTGTTGGTCGACGCCGAACACCACGCGCAACTCGACGGCTACCCGGGGCGCGTGATCCGCGTAGACCGGATCGACGATGCGCCCACGCAACCGCCGGCCGACGAGCCCGACGCCGACCGCGGCGGCGACGACCTCGCTTACGTGATGTACACATCCGGCTCGACCGGCCGGCCGAAGGGTGTGTGCGTCACGCACCGCGCGATCCTGCGCCTGGTCTGCAACACCGACTACGTGCAATGGTCATCCGCCGACCGCGTGGCGCAGGTGGCCAACGCCTCTTTCGACGCGTCGACCTTCGAGATATGGGGGCCGCTGCTCAACGGCGCACGCCTCGTGGGCATCGGCCGCGACGAATCGCTCAACCCCGCCACGTTCTCCGCGTGCCTCAAGCAGCGCCGCGTCACGACGCTGTTCCTCACCACCGCGCTGTTCAACCTCGTCGCCAAGGAAGCGCCCGACACGTTCGCGCAGATGCGCTACGTGCTGTTCGGCGGCGAAGCGGTCACGCCCAAGTGGGTCAGACGCATACTCGAACAGGGCCCGCCCGAGCACCTGCTGCACGTCTACGGGCCCACCGAGAACACCACGTTCTCCACGTGGCACGAGGTCGCCGCCGTGCCCGCCGACGCGACCGCTGTGCCCATCGGCCTGCCCATCGCCAACAGCACCGCTTACGCGCTGGACGACCGCATGCAACCCGTGGCGCCCGGCGCGGTTGGCGAACTGTACGTCGGCGGCGACGGCATCGCGCGCGGTTACTTGGGGCGCGACGACCTGACCGCCGAGCGTTTCGTCGATGACCCGTTTGTCGATCGCGGCAAGATGTACCGCACGGGCGACCTGGTCCGACGCCTGGGCGACGACAGCTTCGAGTTCATCGGCCGCACCGACGACCAAGTGAAGGTCCGCGGCTTCCGCATCGAGCCCGGCGAGATCGAGGCCGTGCTGACCGAACACCCACGGGTCGGCCAGGCGTGTGTCGTCGTCCAAGCGCGTGAGGCGGCCGACGCGTACCTCGCGACGTACATCGTGGGGCACGATGGGGCGTGCGATCGGGCCGAACTTCACGACTACCTCGCGCAACGGCTGCCCGACTACATGGTGCCCTCGGCGATCGTGCGCATGGCGGCGCTGCCCTTGACGCCCAACGGCAAGGTCGACCGCGCCGCGCTGCCCACACCGGAGCGGCGCGATTTCGCGGTCGCCGACGATTTCACCCCGCCTCAAACCCCCACGCAGCAAAAGCTCGCGGCGCTCTGGCAAGCCGTGCTCGGCGTCGATCGCGTGAGCGTTCACGACAACTTCTTCGCGCTCGGCGGCGACTCGCTCGCCGCCGCGCGGCTGATCTCCCGGCTCCACAAAGACGGCGCTGCGCTGTCGGTTGCCGATCTGTTCGGCGCCGCCGACCTCGCGGAGCTGGCCGCCGCGCTGGACCAGCGCGGGCCTGCCGCCGAAACCGGGCCCGACGACGGGGTCGTACGCTTGCCACGCGGCGGCCCGCTGCCGTTGTCGTTCTCGCAGGAGCGTGTGTGGTTCGTCCAGCAACTGCAACCCAATAGCTCGGCGTACAACTTCCAGGCGACCCTGCGCTTCGATGGGGCGCTGCGCGAAGACATATTGCAACGCAGCCTCAGCGAAATCATCCGCCGCCACGAGGTGTTTCGCACGACGTTCCCCTGCGAAGACGGCCGGCCCGCGCAACACATCCACGAACCTTTCGAGGTGCCGCTGCCGGTCGACGACCTGCGTGCGCTCGGCCCGGTCGATCGCGACGCCGAAGCGCAAGCGATCCTCGACCGCGAGGTCCGCCGGCCGTTCGACCTGGCGCAGCTGCCGCTGGTGCGCTGGCGGCTGCTGCGGTTGAGCGATCGCGAGTCGCTTTTGATTCATTGTGAGCACCACCTTGTGCACGACGGCTGGTCGTTCAACGTGTTCCTCAACGAGTTGTTCGAGTTGTACCGCGCGTATGGCGACGGCCGGCCCTCGCCCCTCGACGAGCTGCCGATCCAGTACGCCGACTACGCCGGCTGGCAGCGGCGGTGGTTGGAATCGCCCGAGGCCGATCAGCAGTTGGCCTACTGGCGCAAACAGCTCGACGGCTTGCCCGAGGTGTTGGATCTGTTTGTGGCCAAGCCCCGGCCGGACGCGAATCCGTATCGCGGCAAAGCCTGCCGGCACGACCTGTCGGCCGAACTGTGCACCAACCTGCGTGACCTGAGCGAGCGCGAAGGGGTGACGCTGTTCGCCACGCTGGCGGCGGGGCTGATGAGCTTGCTGCACCTGTACTCCGATCAGCGCGACTTGGGCATCGGCACGGGCATCGCCGGCCGCACGCACCCGGAACTCGAAGACCTGCTCGGCATGTTCATCAACAACGCCGTGCTGCGTTGTGACTTCGGTGCAAACCCCAGCGTGAGTGGTGTGTTGCACCAAGTGCAGACCGCCACCATGGAAGCTTGCGCCAATCAGGAGCTGCCGTTCGACCACGTGGTCGAGGCGATCCGCCCCCAGCGCAGCCTCAGCCACAACCCGCTGTTCCAGGTGATGTTCGGCCTGCACGACGCGCCGATGCCGCGCTTCGACCTGCCCGACCTGCCGGCGACGATCACCCCCGGCATCAACAACGGCTCGGCCAAGTTCGACCTGACCATCATCATCGTGCCGAAGGCCTCGCAGCACATCGGTTCGCACACGACCGGCGACGACCCGGCGCTGACGGTGCTGTGGGAATACAACACGTCGCTATTCGACGATCACACGGCGAGGCGATTGCTGTCGCAGTACGAACGGCTGCTCGGCTTGTTCGTCGAGCGGCCCGGTACGCCGATCGGCGAGCTGCCCTTGTTAGATGCGGCCGAGCGCGAGCGGCGTGCCGAACACGCGGCGCGTGTGAGCCCGGCCGTGTCGCACGCCCCACCGTCGACCGCGCGCCAAGCGGCCGACGAATCACCGATCGCCCAACGCCTGTGCGAGCTCTGGGCGCAGGTGCTGGGCGTCGAGTCTGTCGAAACCGACGATAACTTTTTTGAGGTTGGCGGTCACAGCTTGATGGCCATGCGATTGATCAGCCGGGTGCGCGACGAGTTCGGTGTCGAACTGCCCATGAGCGAACTGTTCGATGCGCCCACGGTGGCGGGGATGGCCCGGCGCCTTGCGGCGCACGCGCCGGGCGACGGCGGAGCCGATCGATCGCAACGCGACGCGCGTGAGGAAGGCGCGATATGAACGTCGCACAACTGATTGACGACCTGCGGCAGCGGGACATCCGCGTCTGGGCCGACGGTGCGCAGCTCCGTTACGATGCGCCCGCGGGCGCGATGACCGACGAGCTGCGCGACCAGTTGCGATCGAGCAAGGAACAGATCATCGCGCACCTGCAACAGCCGCAAGACCTGCCGCCGCCGATCGAGCGCTGTGAACACGACGGCGCGATCCCCCTGAGTTACGCGCAGCAACGGCTGTGGTTCATCGACCAGCTCGAGTCGGGCAGCGTGCAGTACAACCTGTTGCGGGCGCTGAAGCTCGGTGGCGCGCTGGATGTCGCGGCGTTACGCGAAGCGTTGGCCGAGATCATCCGCCGCCACGACGCGTTGCGCACCACGTACACATCGGCCAACGGCCGGCCGCACCAGCACGTCGCCGCGAGCCTCGAAACCCCGTTCGAGGTGGTCGACCTGTCGCACCTGTCGCCCGAAGCGCAACAGAAGCGATCGCAAGAGATGGCGGTCGAGGGTTACCGCCGGCCGTTCGACCTGGCCGCCGGGCCGCTCATCTGTGCAACGCTGATCAAGTTATCCGATCGCGAACACGTGTTCTTGCTGGCGATGCACCACATCGTCTCGGACGGCTGGTCGATGGGCGTGCTGGTGCGCGAGCTGACGGCGTTGTACGAGGCGTTTGCGCAGGGCAAGCCCTCGCCCTTGCCGCAGTTGCCGATCCAGTACGCCGACTACACCCGGTGGCAGCAGCAATGGCTCGACGGCGCGGTGCTCGACAAGCAACTCGGGTACTGGCAGCGCGTGCTGCGTGATGTCCAGCCGCTCGAATTACCGACCGACCGGCCGCGGACCGACGAGCTGACCTACGCCGGCGGACACCGCCGTATCGCGTTGCCGGACGATCTGTGCCGATCGCTGCGCCGCCTGGCGCGCGACCAGAACGCCACGCTGTTCATGGTCGCGCTCGCGGCGTTCCAAGTGCTGTTGCAGCGCTACACCGGCCAGTCGGACATCACGGTCGGCACGCCATACGCCAACCGCCGCAAGACCGAGCTCGAGCAACTCATCGGTTTCTTCGTCAACACGCTGGTGTACCGATGCGACGTGGCGGACAACCCGACGTTCCGGCAGCTGCTCGGGCGGGTGCGCGAATCGGTGCTCGAAGCCGACGCGCACCAGGACCTGCCGTTCGACCTGTTGGTCGAACGGCTTTCACCTGAGCGGGATCTGGGCCGAAACCCCTTGTTCCAAGTGATGTTCGCGGTGCAGAACGTGCCTGACGAAACGTTTGAGCTACAAGGCGTGCGCATCGACCCGATCGAGGTGGAGAATACCACAGCCAAGTTCGACCTGACGCTGTGGATCGAGGAGCGCGACGGGCACATCGTGTGCACCGCGGAATACGCCGCTCAGCTGTTCGACGCGGGAACCATCGATCGCCTGCTCCAGCATTACCAGCAACTGCTGCGTTCGATCACCGCCGAGCCCGACCGGCAGATCAGCCGGCTGAGGGTGCTGCCCGAGTCGGAGCGGCGCCAGGTGCTCGAGGGGTGGAACGAAACACGCACCGATTACGAGCGCGGCCGGCGCATCGACGAGATGTTTGAACAACAGGTCAAGGCAACGCCGGACGCGATCGCGGTGGCGGCCGAGGAAGGCCAGCAGAGCTACGCCGAGTTGAACGCGCGTGCCAACCAGGTCGCGCACCACCTGCGCACGTTGGGGGTGAGCGACGGCGACCGCGTGGGGCTGTTCCTCGAGCGCGGGCTGGGCATGGTGGCGGCGACGCTGGGCATCCTCAAGGCCGGCGGCGTGTACGTGCCGTTCGACCCGGGCTACCCCACCGAGCGCCTGGTTTGGATGCGGCGTGACGCGGGCGTGTCGGTCGTGCTGGCCGATGCGACGGCGGGCGACGCGGAGTGGCTGGCCGGCGACGACGTGACGCGCGTGGGCGTGAGCGATGAAGCGATCGGCCGAATGCCGACGGATGACCCGCCGCGCGCCGGCGGGCCCGACCCGCTCGCCTACGTGATGTACACCTCCGGCTCCACCGGCCGGCCGAAGGGCGTGTGCGTGCGGCACCGGGGCGTGGTGCGCCTGGTGCGGCAGACGGACTATGTGCAGCTCACCGAGCGCGACGTGGTGTTGCAGTTTGCGCCGATCTCGTTCGACGCCGCGACGTTCGAGATCTGGGCGGCGCTGCTCAACGGCGGCAAGCTCGTCGTCTTCCCGCCGGGCCTGCCGTCGTTGAGCCAGCTCGGTGGGGCGATCAAAGATCACGGCGTGACGGCGCTGTGGTTGACGGCGCCCCTTTTCCACCAGATGGTCGAAGAGGAGCGCGAGGCGCTGGCGGGTGTGCGTTACCTGTTGGCGGGGGGTGACGTGCTGTCGGTCGATCACGTGCGGCGGATGCTCGAAGCGATGCGCCCAGGGTGCAAGCTCATCAACGGGTACGGCCCGACGGAGAACACCACCTTCACGTGCTGTCACGTCATGGACCACGCGAGCGTGATCGGCAACACCGTGCCCATCGGTCGGCCGATCAGCAACACGCGGGTTTACATCCTCGATCGCGAGCTCGAACCGACGCCGATCGGCGTGGTGGGCGAGTTGTACGCCGGGGGCGACGGCGTGGCGGCGGGTTACTTGAACCGCCCCGAGCTCACCGCCGAGCGCTTCGTGCCCGACCCGTTCGGCGGTGGCGGCGCGACGCTGTACCGCACGAGCGACCTGGCGCGCTACCGCGCCGACGGCACGATCGAGTTCTTCGGCCGGCGCGACAACCAGGTGAAGGTGCGCGGCTACCGGATCGAACTGGGCGAGATCGAGTCGGTGTTACGCGGCCACGAAGCGCTGGGCGATGTCTGCGTGGTGGTCGAGG
This sequence comes from Phycisphaeraceae bacterium, assembly GCA_028282805.1. Lineage (GTDB taxonomy): Bacteria > Planctomycetota > Phycisphaerae > Phycisphaerales > Zrk34 > JANQHD01. The sequence goes on from JANQHD010000033.1 coordinate 85,565, forward strand.
AGCACGGCGAAGACGACAAACGCATCGTCGCGTACGCCCAGGCACAGCCCGGCCAACACCCGAAGCCGAGCGAGCTGCGGTCGTACATGGCCCAGCGGACGCCGTCGTACATGATCCCCGCGTCGTTCGTGTTCGTGGACAACCTGGCGAAAACCCCGTCGGGCAAGATCGACCGGCGCGCGTTGCTTGGTGCTTCGAGCGGGGCGGCGGCCGAGGACGCCGGGGCGACGCGAGGGCCGACCGAAACGGAAGCCCGCTTGCGCGCGATCTGGGTGCAGGTGCTCGGCGTTGAAGCGGTGGCGCTCGACGACAACTTCTTCGACCTCGGCGGCCACAGCCTGCTGGCCACGCGCGTGATCGCGCGCATCCACGACGAGTTCGGCGTCGAGTTGCCGTTGCGCGTGATCTTCCAGCAGCCGACCGTGCGTGGGCTCGCGGCGGAGGTCGACGCGCTGCTCGCCGAGGGCGGGCAAGGTTCGGCGTTGCCCAGCGTGACGCACGACCCGCAGCGCCGGCACGACCCGTTCCCGCTGACCGACGTGCAGCAGGCGTACTGGATCGGCCGGATGGGCGCCTTCGATCTGGGCAACATCGCCACGCACGCCTACCTCGAACTCGAATCGGACGGCCTGGACATCGACCGGCTGACCCAGGCCTGGCAGAAGGTGATCGACCGTCACGACATGTTGCGCGCGGTCGTGCTGGCCGACGGCCGGCAGCAGGTGTTGCGCGACCTGCCGGCGTACGTCATCGAGGTCGACGACCTGTGTGGCCTGGGCCCCGACGAGCGCGAGCAACGCCTGATGACCACGCGCCAGCGCCTCTCGCACCAGGTGTTGCCGCACGACCGGTGGCCGTTGTTCGAGATTTGCGCATCGCGCTTGAGCGACCGCACGCACCGCCTGCATTTGAGTTTCGATGCGCTGATCCTCGACGGTTGGAGCCACGAGGTCATGTTCCGCGAGTGGCAGCAGTTTTACACCGACCCGTCGCTGGTGTTGCCGCCGCTCGAGTTGACGTTCCGCGATTACGTGGTTGGCGTCGATCAGATGAAGGAGGGCGAGACGTACCGGCGTGCGGAGCAGTATTGGCGCGAGCGGCTGGTCACGCTGCCCGCGGCGCCGCAGCTGCCGCTGGTCAAAGACCCCGGCCAGATCGCCCGGCCGCGCTTCGGGCGACGCCGGGGCGTGCTGGACGCCGAGCGTTGGGGCCGGTTGAAGGAGTGGGCGAACGAGAAAGACATCTCGCCGTCGGCGCTGATGCTGGCGATCTTTTCCGACGTGCTGCGCCTGTGGAGCAAGGAGCCGGCTTTCACGCTGAACCTGACGCTGTTCAACCGCCTGCCGGTGCACCCGCAGGTCGACGACGTGCTCGGCGACTTCACCTCGTTGACGCTGTTCGAGTCGTCGGGTGCGGCGGACGAGACGTTCGCGCAGCGTGCCTACCGCGTGCAGGCACGGCTTTGGGACGATCTGGATCACCGCGCGTTCACGGGCGTACAGGTGATCCGTGAGCTGGCGGTGATGCGCGACAACACGCGCGCGGCGCTGATGCCCGTGGTGTACACCAGCACGCTGACGTTGAACCGTTCGGTGCAGGGCACCTCGCGGAAGTGGCTGGGCGAGAACGTTTTTGCCATCACACAGACCCCGCAGGTCTGGCTCGACCACGGCGTGTTGGAGCGCGACGGCTGCCTGGTGTTCGGGTGGGACGCGATCGAAGAGCTGTTCCCCGAGGGCTTGCTCGACGATATGTTCGCCGCCTACCGGCGCGTGGTGGACCGATTGGTCGACGAGCCCGGGTACTGGGACGCGGATTGGCCGACGATGATGCGCGACCTGCTGCCGCCCGAGCAGGCGGCGCAACGCGCGGAGGTCAACCGCACCGCGCACCCGCTGCCGGACGGCCTGTTGCACACGGCGTTCGCGGAACAGGCGGCTCGGCGCGCCGACCAGCCGGCGGTGGTCGCCCCGGGCGCCACGGTCACCTACGCGCAGCTGGCTAACGCGGCAAACCACCTCGGCCAGAAGCTGCGTGACGCCGGCGCGCGGCCGAACCAACTCGTGGGCGTGGTGATGGACAAGGGCTGGGAGCAGGTCGCCGGCGCGATGGCGGTGCTCGCGTCGGGTGCGGCTTACCTGCCGATCGACGCCGACGAACCCGAAGCGCGACTGCACATGCTGCTGGAAGACGGCCAGGTCGAACTGATCGTCACCCAGCCCGACGCCGACCGACGCATCGATTGGCCGCAGCATGTGCAGCGCTTTGTGGTCGACGCAACGGTGTTGAACGAGCCGGCGGCCGCGCTCGAACCGGTGCAGACCGGGGGTGACTTGGCTTACGTGATTTACACCTCGGGCTCGACCGGTCGGCCGAAGGGCGTGATGATCGACCACCGCGGCGCGCTGAACACGATCCGTGACGTCAACGAACGGTTCGGTGTGGAAGCGACCGACCGTGTGCTGGCGGTGTCGTCGATGACGTTCGACCTGTCGGTGTACGACGTGTTCGGCACGCTGGCGGCGGGCGGCACGATCGTGATGCCCGCGGCTTCGGGCGCGAAAGACCCGGCGCACTGGGCGGAGCTGATCAACCAGCATGGCGTGACCGTGTGGAACTCGGCGCCGCCGTTGATGACGCTGTTGGTGGAATACACCGAGGGCAAGGCGGGCCTGCGGCTGGAACCGCTGCGCCTGGTCATGCTCAGCGGCGACTGGATCCCCGTCGACATCCCCGATCGCGTCCGCCGGCTCGCCGAAGGGGCGCGCGTGATCAGCTTGGGCGGCGCGACCGAGGCGTCGATCTGGTCGATCTTCTACCCGATCGAAGCGGTCGACCCCGATTGGCCTAGCATCCCCTACGGCAAGCCGATGGCGAACCAGGCGTTCCACGTGCTCAACAGCGCGATGGCGCCCTGCCCGACGTGGGTGCCGGGGCAGCTGTACATCGGCGGCGTCGGTTTGGCGCAAGGCTACTGGCGCGACGAGCACAAGACGCGCACCCACTTCGTCACGCACCCGCGCACGGGCGAGCGGTTGTACCGCACCGGCGACCTCGGGCGGTACTTGCCCGATGGCAACATCGAGTTCCTCGGCCGCGAAGACAACCAGGTCAAGGTGCAGGGCCACCGCGTGGAGCTGGGCGAGGTCGAGTCGGTGCTCAAGCAACACCCGGCGGTGCGCTCGGTGGCCGTGGTGGCGACGGGCGATAAGCGCGCCGACCGCAAGCTGCGTGCGTGTTACGTCGCGTCGGCGGAGGGGCGCTTGGGCGGGGCGGAGTTCCGCGCGTGGGCGCAGGAGCGGTTGCCCGCGTACATGGTGCCGACCGCGTTCGTCACGCTCGAGCGGATGCCGCTGACCGACAACGGAAAACTCGACCGCAAGGCGCTGCAAGCCATCGAGGCGGCCGACGATGCGCTCGCCGCGCCCGCCGCGGGCGCCGACTTGGGGCGGGCCGGCTTCGCGGGGCGCGTGGCGGCGATCGTCGGATCGGTCATCGGCCACGGCGCGATCGACGCGACGACCAACCTGCTGACGCTGGGCGCGACGTCGGTGGACATCATCCGCATCGCCAACGCGCTGGACCGGGAGATCGGGCAGCGGCCCGCCATCGATGAGTTCTACCGCGAGCCGACCATCGACGCGCTCGTCCGTTTCTACCAGGCGCAGGGGCTCGGCGCGGGCGAGCCTGCGGCCGCCGATGCGGGCGTTGTCACCGACGACACCGCCGCGGCGATCATCGACCGCTACGAGTTGATCTACGACCCGCAGCAGCGAAGGCAATTCAAGGAACAGCTGCCGGGTGTCCGTCACGACCTTGCCGGGCGCGAGAGCGTGCGCTTAACGGATGTATCCCTCGAAGGCGATGCGCTCGCGATGCTCACGGCACGGCGCAGCTATCGCGAGTTCACCCCGCAACCGATCGGTTTCGATGCGTTCAGCCGGTTGGTCGGTTGCCTGTGCGCCACGCCCACCGATCGCACGCCGAAGTATGCGTACGGTTCGGCCGGCGGTTTGTACCCCGTGCAGTCGTATTGGTGCGTGAAGCCGCGGCGCATCGCTTCGCTGCCGGGCGGCATCTATTACTGCCACCCCATCGACCGGGCGCTGATCCGCATCGCCAGCGACGGCGTGATGGACGAAGACATCTACGACCCGTTCATCAACGGCCCGATCTACCAATCGTCGGCGTTCACCGTGTTCTTCGTCGCGCAGCTGAGCGCGATCGCGCCGCTGTACGGGGCCAAGAGCACGCACTTCAGCACGATCGAAGCGGGGCTGATGAGTCAGCTGCTCGAGATGTGCGCCCCCCTGTGCGACATCGGGTTGTGCCAGATCGGGCAGGTCGATTTCGATCGCGTACGCGAGCGGTTTGAACTGGACGACACCCACGTGATGATTCACTCGTTGGTGGGCGGGGCGGTCGGGCCGGGCGGCGAGGCGTGGTCGCCCTACGTTGAAGACTACGCGATGCCGCACGCGGACGACGGGGATCACGAGGTCGATGAGATATGACGCCCGAGCAACTGCTGACGTACCTGCAACGCCGCGGCGCTCGGTTGTGGGCCGAAGGGGACCGCTTGCGCATCAGCGCCCCGAAGGGTTTGATCAAGCCCGCCGTGCGGGAGCAGCTCGCCGAGCACAAACAGGCGTTGCTCGAACTCGTCGTCGGCGCGGAACCCGCAACGCAACCCACCCCGCGCGAGCCCGACGTCGGGCACGTGCCGCTGTCTTTCACGCAGGGGTGGTTCTGGGGTTTGCAGCAGTGGAACCCCGCCAGCGCCGCGTACAACGTCCACATGGCGTTGCGTCTGGTCGGGCCGCTCGACCCGGCGGCGCTGCGGCGCAGCTTGGACGAGATCGTCCGCCGGCACCGGGTGTTGCGCACGCGCGTGGTCGCGGTCGGCGGTGAACCGCGGGGCGTGGTGGAGCACGAGGCGGCCGTCGAACTGCCGCTGGAGGACCTCGGCGATGTTGCAGATGACCGGCGCGACGGCGAAGCGCTGCGCGCGGCCGAGTCGCTGGCGCGCGAGCCGATGGACCTGTCGCGCGCCCCGATACTCCGCGCTAAGCTCATCCGACTCGATACGCAAACGCACTTGTTCGTGCTCGTGACGCACCACATCGCGGCCGACGCGTGGTCGATGCGCATCTTCTGGCACGAATTGGCCACGCTTTATGAAGCTTATCGCAACGGTCGACCGTCGCCGCTCGGCGAACTCGAGACGCAATACACCGATTACGCCGCGGAGCAGAACGAGTTTCTCGAATCGGCGGCGTGCCGCGAGCAGCTGGACGACTGGGTGGATCAACTCGAGGGAGTCAAGATGATCGGCCGGGCCAACGGCGGCGGCCCGCAAGCCTCGCCGGAACATACATCTTGCGCCACCCGGGCATTCAAGCTGTCACGCGAGCTGTCGGACGGCATCCGGCAGCTGTGCCGGCGGCAGGGCGCCACGCTCTTCACGGGCACGCTGGCGGCGCTCAAGGCCTTGCTGCACGCTTATACACAGCAAACCGACCTCGCGATCGGCACGGCGGTCTCCAACCGCGCCCGCGGAGAGTACGAGCAACTGATCGGCACGTTCGCGAACACGCTCGTGCTGCGCACGCGGCTCGAGCGTGACACGACGTTCGAGCAGCTGCTCGGCCGGACGCGCGACGTGGTCGTGCAGGCGATGGCGCAGCAGGACCTGCCCTTCGCCAAGCTCGTCGAACATCTGCAGCCCAGCTCGCTGAGCCAGAGCAACCCGTTCTTCAACGTGATGTTCGTGGTCTTCGAGGGCGCTGCGGGCGAGGCGTTGGCGCTGCCCGGCCTTGCGACGAGCGCCGTTAACCTGGTTTCGGGGGCGGCCATGTTCGACCTGAACATGGCGATCACCACCGATCGAGACGGGCGCATCGGCGGCTCGCTGGAATACGATGCACGCTTGTTCGATGCGGATACCGTCGCGCAAATGCTCGCCGATTACGAGCTTTTGTTGGCGGCGATCGTCGCGGCCCCGGACCGGCCGATCAGCGGGGCGTTCGACCCGCCGGAATCGCAACGCCAGCGCCTACTGAAGCAATGGGATCGCGCCGGCGAGCCAGGCGCGACACAGGTCAAGCCACCGCGCCGGCGCGAGCCCGCCGCCACGCCCGAAACGGTGGGGCGGTGGACTAAAACCGAGCTCGCCTTGAAGCCGATCTGGCAGGAGCTGTTGGGCGTGGAACGGGTTGAACGCGACGACAACTTCTTCGACCTCGGCGGCCACAGCCTGGTTGCGATGCGCATCGTCGCCCGCGTACGCGAGGAACTGGGCGTCGAGCTGCCGCCGGCGATTCTCTTCGAGCGCCCCACGCTGCAGGCGATGGCGCAGGCGTTGGACCGCAAGTCGCCGGCGCAACCCCAGGCCGCGCAAACCGCGCCGCACGGCGATGGCGAGAGGCTTCCGCTGTCGTGTGCGCAGGAGCGCCTGTGGTACATCCACCAGATGGACCCGGAGGACAGCGCCTACAACATCCCCGGCGCGATCAGCCTGTCGGGCGATCTCGACGTCTCGGCGTTGCAGCAGAGCCTCACCGAGATCGTACGCCGCCACGAGGCGCTGCGCACGAGGTTCGCGATGACCGACGGCGTGCCGCACCAGGTGGTGGCGCCGCCGTACGAGTACGACCTGGCCACGGTCGACCTGCGCAACAAGGTGAGTGGATTGGATGACCCCGAGCTGCACGAGCGGCTGCACCACGAGGTGGCCAAGCCGTTCGACCTGGCCGAGGGGAACATGCTGCGCGCCGTGCTGTTCCGGCTGGACGAAGACCTGCACGTGCTGCTGCTGTCGATCCACCACATCGCGTTCGACGGCTGGTCGCTGGGTGTGTTTGTGCACGAGCTGAGCGCGTTGTACGAGTCGTGCCTGACGCAGACGCCCGCCGGGCTGCCGGAACTTGCGCAGCAGTACTCGGATTACGCGCGTTGGCAGAAGGAGCAGCTGGCGAGCAACGCGTGGGATCAACAACTGGTGTACTGGAAGCGCACGCTGGGCGGGGCCCCCGCGGTGCTGGAGTTTCCGACCGACCACCAGCGCCCCGAACTTCAAGCGCACCGGGGCGGGATGCTGGCGGCGTTTATACAGGAGCGGGTCACGCGAGACGTCGAGCGCGTGGCGCGTGAACTGGGCGTGACGCCGTACATGGTGTTGCTCTCGGCGTACGTGCTTTTGATGCAGAGCTGCACGGGGCAGACGGACATCACGGTCGGTACGCCCGTGGCCGGTCGGGGGCGACCGGTGTTTGAGCCGATCATCGGCTTCTTCGTGAACATGCTCGTGCTTCGCTTGGACCTTTCCGGCGACGTGCGTGTCCGGCAGGTCGTCGAACAGGTTCGCAAGGTGGCGTTGGACGCGTTCGACCACCAGGACTTGCCGTTCGACAAGCTGGTTGATGAGATCCAGCCGACGCGGGACCTGAGCCGAAGCCCTTTGTTTCAAGTGGTATTTGCGCTTCAGAACAACCCTTCACCGCCGCTGCGGCTGGGCGACCTCGAGATCGAGGTGATGCCTTTCGAGGTCACGACCACGCGGTTCGACCTCGAGATGCACATCCAGAAGAAGGGCGACGGTCTGGGCATCCGCTTCATCTACGACGCGGACCTGTTCCTGCGCGAGACCGCCGAGCGTTTCCTTGATCGGTACACCCGCGTGGTCGAGCTGCTGGTCGCCGACGTGGATCGCGCGGTGTGTGAGCTGCCCTTGTTGGACGAGCGTGAGCGGGAGCAGGTGTTGTACGAATGGAACGACACCGCGCGTGACTACCCGCGCGACGCGGCCGTGCACGAGTTGTTTGAAAGGCAGGCCGCGACTCGGCCGGACGCCTGCGCGGTGCGTTACGGCCACGAGCGCATGAGCTACGGCGAGCTGAACGCCGAGGCCAACCGTTTGGCGCGTCACCTGCAATCGCTCGGTGTGCGGCCGGGCGACCTGGTGGGGGTGCTGTTGGACCGGTCGGTATCGCTCGTCGTGAGCCTGTTGGGTGTGCTCAAGGCGGGCGGGGCTTACGTGCCGCTCGACCCGGAATACCCGGCGGAGCGGTTGCGATTAATGCTCGAAGACACGGGCGCGGCGACGGTGTTGACCAAGGCCACGCACGCGACGGGCTTGTCGGGTTACTCGGGCCGGGTGTGTTGTCTGGACGAGTTGGACCTGTCGGGTGTCGACGAATGCAACCTTGCAGCGCCTTCGGGCGGCGACCAGCTGGCGTACGTGATGTTCACGTCGGGCTCGACCGGTCGGCCGAAGGGGGTGTGCGTCGAGCACCGTGCGATCAATCGGCTGGTGATCAACGTGGATTACGTCGAGCTCGGTCCGGCCGACCGCGTCGCGCAGGTGTCGAACAGCTCGTTCGACGCGGCGACGTTCGAGGTGTGGGGGGCGCTGCTGAACGGCGCGTGCCTGGAGGGTGTGCCGCGCGACGTGTCGTTGAGCCCGGCGGGCCTGGCGGAGTTTGTCCGCGAGCGCGGTTTGAGCGTCATGTTTCTGACCACGGCGTTGTTCAACCAGATCGCGCGGAACCGACCCGACGCGTTTGCGCCCATGCGTTGCGTGCTGTTTGGCGGGGAAGCGGTGGACCCGGTCTGCGTGCGCGCGGTGCTTGAGTCGGATGCGCCGGCGCACCTGTTGCACGTGTACGGGCCGACGGAAAACACCACTTTCTCCACTTGGCACGAGGTCACCGAGGTGCCGGCCGATGCGCTGACGATCCCCGTCGGCAAGCCCATCAGCAACAGCAAGGCCTACATCCTCGACCGCATGCGCCGCCCTGCGCCGCTCGGGGCGGTGGGCGAGTTGTACGTCGGCGGCGACGGGCTGGCGCGGGGCTACTGGGACAACGACGCGCTGACGCGTGAGCTGTTCGTGGACAACCCGTACAACGGCAACGCCGGCGCGCGCCTGTACCGCACGGGCGACCTGGCCCGTTACCGCAGCGGGGGCGCGATCGAGTTCGTGGGCCGGGCGGACAACCAGGTCAAGGTCCGCGGCTACCGCGTCGAGCCGGACGAGATCGAATCCACCTTGCGCGGCTGCCCCGGCGTGGAAGAGGTGTGCGTGCTGGCTATGCCCGACGGCAACGGCGCCAACCGCCTGGTTGCGTACGGCCTGAAAGATGCCGGCGGCGGCGGGCCGACGTACCACGAGGTGGTCGCGTACCTGAAAACACGTCTGCCGGAATACATGCTGCCCTCGGCTTGGGTGCTGGTGGATCGATGGCCGTTGAACGCAAACGGAAAGATCGATCGCGCCGCCCTGCCCAAGCCCCAGCGCAACGGTGCCGATATGGAACGGGCCGGTCAGCCGCCCGCGAGCGACACCGAGCGCTTGCTGGCGTCGATCTGGCAACGCGTGTTGGAGGTGGACGGGGTCGATGTGCACGACAACTTCTTCGACCTCGGCGGGCACAGCCTGCTGGCGATGGAAACCATCGCGTCGCTCGAAAAGCAGACGGGCGTGCGGCTGAACCCGAAGGAGATGGTCCTGCAAACGCTCGGTCAGATCGCCGCAACCGTCGACGCGCAGCTCGCGTCGCAAGCCAAACGGGGCGGCTTCTTCGCCAGGCTCAGGGGCGTGTTTTTGAAGAAGCGGGCGTGACCGATCGGCCGAGCGTGCTCACAGGCTGCCGCGCTCGCGATCGGTTGACATCACGAGGCTCATGCACGTCTCGCCCTCACAGAACAGCAGGTTCGACGCGTGCATGCGGTCGAGCGCGGCGTTGACATCTGTTTCGGTGACGCCGTCGAACCGGCCCTTGAGCTGCGTGCGCTTGGTGGGCTTGTTGATCGCTTCGAGCAGTTCGCAACCCAGTTCGTCAACCTCGTGTTCGATGGCCACGTCGCTACGCGAATCGTAAACAGCGCCGCCCGACCCCCGCCGGGTCATGACGAGCTCCGGCCGATCCCCCGCGCCCGTGAGCCACCGATCCCGCCAACGGTTGATCTCACGTTGGATCCGATCGATCCATTTCGCCACGAGTTCCACGTGCGAGGCCTTGACGTTCGCGTCGGTGAAGAAGTACGCCATGCGCTCGAGGTCGGCGTCGCTGAACGGGTACACCATCGCGTAGAAATCGTAGGGTTGCAGCTTGAGGTTGTGTTCCTCGGCCAGCACGAAGTACGGGCTGAACCGGTCGAACCGGATCGGGTACACCCCGGTCGGCGGCGGCAGGTGCAACAGCTTGGGGATGTCGTCGACGTACTTGCGGTAGACCGCTTCCTCTTCGCCGGGGAAGCCGATCAGCAGGTTCCACCCGGGTTTCACGCCGTGCCTCAGGCACCGTTGGAGCAGTTGGACGTTCTGGAACGACGTGATGCCCTTCTTCATCAGCTTCAACGACGAGGTCGCCAACGATTCGATGCCCGGCTGGATCTCCCGCACGCCCGCCGCGGCGAGCACCTTCAGGTCCTTGTCCTTCAGGTTCGCCTTGGTCTCATAAAACAGGCACGCGCCCTCGGGCGGCGTGATGTGCGGGAACACCTCGCTGAGGTATTCCATGGGCATGATGTTGTCGACCGACTCGAACTCGGTCACCGCCGGCGCATACCCGAACAGCCGGTTGATCAGCCCGATCGCCTTGCCCGGTTGCATGGCGCGGTAGTTCATGGTCGTGCCGTTGAGCCCGCAGAACGTGCAGTGCGACCGCTCGCCCCACCAGCAGCCGCGCGAGGTCTCGAACAGCAGCTTGGGCGCGATGCGCTGACCGTGGTTGAACCGCCCGACCGATGCCATGAAATCGTCGTAGTCGAGCGGCAGGTCGGCGTCGATGTCGAGTTCGTCGCCGATCTCGCCCGAGTTGCCGTCGACTTGCAGGGCGAGGCGTCGGCGCGAGTACACGCCCGTGATCCGGTGGCATTCGTCACGCTGGCCCGCGAGCAGGCGCTCGACAAAAAGCGGGAATGTGCGCAGCGAGGGCCCCGAAAACACGTGGTCGATCGCGTCCACGTTCCGTGCGATCACCTGCCCCATGGTCGCCTCGCAGTTTGCGCCGCCGGCGATGACAACCAGGTCTGGGTTGCGCCGCTTCAACAGCCGCGCCAGCGCGAACGTCGCCACGTTCTGGGCAAACACCGACGTGAACCCGACCACGTCATAGCGGTCGAGCGCGTGCGCATCGATCAAGCCGTTGAGCACTTGTTCGAGTTGCTCGCGTTTATCCAGCAGCGCCTCGACATCTCCCGTCGACAGCCCGAGCTGCCGGGCGTGGCGCTGGAAATACTCGTCGCGGTTGTCCGGCCGGTCGGGGAATGCGACCCGTCGGAACAGCCAATCGCCCAAGCCCGCCATCATCGCGCTGACCGAGTCGGCGATCCGCGTGTACATCGCCACGCCGAAGTGCTCGGCGAGGTCGTGGTTAAAGTAGAAGATGTCCGCCCGCACGCGCTCGCCGAGCTGGGCGCGCAGCGCCGACCGAAGCTGGGTCAGCGCGATCGATGGCCGGTTGGCCGCGGCGAACGGCATGTTCACCAACGCGACCGCGCACACCCCGTCAGGTTCATGACGCGATGGAGCAAGGCTGTTCATAGTGTGAGAGGTGATCATCCGTACCCACCCCCAACCGTGCATGGTTCACCAAGCATCAGGTATACGAGCAGCGAGCACGGTCGACCCCACCTATTGTAAGCGGGCCCCAACCCACCACCAAGAAAATGTTGGCTCGACTCACCCGCCCGCCGTAAACTGTTCACGCCGTTGACCGATCGCACGCGTGGAGGGGCGCCGCAGCACATGGACCCGGGTAACACGACAACCCACGCTTCCCCCACGCCGGGCGAGACCGGCGGGGCGGTGGAGCCGACGCTCTTTCAGGCCGAGGGGCGCTCGCTGTTCGGCTGCCTGTACAAGCCTGCCACGGCCAACCCCATCGCGGGCGTCGTGTTGTGCAACCCGATCGGCCACGAGTACATCCGCTGCCACCGCACGTGCCGGCAGCTCGCGATCGCGCTGAACAAGGCCGGCGTCGCCGTGTTACGCTTTGATTACTACGGCACGGGCGACTCGGCGGGCGAGAGCCACGAGGCGGAATTGGCGCACTGGGAATCGGACACGGCGCACGCGGTCGAACACCTGCGTCGCACGCACGGCGTGCCCGTTTGTGTAGTAGGGCTGCGGTTCGGTGCGACTGTGGCGTGGTGCGCCGGCGTCGCGGCGTCGCTCGCGGATCAGCTGGTGCTCTGCGACCCGGTCGTCAATGGCAGCCAATACCTCGAAGAACAGCAACGCCAGCACCACGAACTGGCGGTCAAGCACGGGCACCCCGACGCCGAAGTGAGCGACCGCGTCGAACTGATGGGCCACGACTACGCGCAGCAACTGATCGAACAGATGCGCCGGTTGGACCTTGCGCATGTTGTGCCGCCTGCCGCCACGAAAGCGCTGTTGTTACACAACGCGTCGGACACGGTGGGCGATCTCGAAGCGGTGTTGCGATCGCCTGCGCGGTCGTTGTCGGTGCGTTCGTACGAAGGGCCGCGCGTGTGGTTGGCCGAGCCCTTCGAAGGGGTGGTGCCGATCGGCGCGATCCGTACCATCGTGGAATGGATCAAGCGGAACAACGATGCATGAGCAAGCGGTCATCGTGGGTCAGACGCGCCGGATGGTCGGTGTCATCACCGAACCGCGACCGGCGGGCGGCGGCGCGGGCGAGCCGGCCTACATCCTTTTGAACGCCGGCCTCGTGCACCGTGTCGGCCCGAGCCGCTTGTACGTGAAGCTCGCACGCCGCCTCGCGGCGCAAGGCGTCACCGTGTTGCGCTTCGACCACAGCGGGATCGGTGACAGCGAGGTCGCCCACGACAACCGGTCGTACATCGAGCGCACGATCATCGAGGCCGGCGAAGCGATGGACACGCTCGATCGTTTACGCGGCATCCGCCGTTTCGTCCTGCTGGGCGTCTGCAGCGGCGCGGCCACCGCGTTCCGCGCCGCCACAGAAGACCCGCGCGTGGTCGGGGCCGTGCTGATCAATGCCCAGGCGTTCTACGACGAGCAGGAGTGGAACCGGCACGTGTTCAACCAGCGGTGGGCGAACGAGTACTGGACGCAATCGCTGTTCCGTTGGGACAGCTGGCGGCGCGCGTTGACCGGCCGCATCCAGTACAAGCGGCTGCTCGGCGTGCTTGGCCGGCGCGCGAAAAACCTGGTGTGGAAGGACAAGACCGTTCGCACAACTTCCGATCGCCTGCGGCGGGACATCCGGGCCTTGCTCGATCGCGAGGTGCGGTTGAGCATGATTTACTCTGAGGGCGACCGGGGGCTGGAGTATTTGAACCTTGCGTACAAGAAGGATGCGGCAGCGCGTCTGGTAGAATCGGGCGTCGCGGTGACGCTCATCCCGAACGCGGACCACACGTTTACGCTGCTGCGCGACCAGCGGCGGCTGATCGAGGCGATCGAACGATGGCGGCAGACACCGCTTAACCCCGCCGAGGAGGCGTGACGATGAACCGCAACGCCGCGTGCTGCGCCCTGCTCGTGTCGCTGATGCTCGGCGCGACCAGCTGCGCCAGGGCCGAGGAACGGGCCAAGCCCGCCGCGGCGCCGGCGGCGCAGGTTCAAACGGACACCCAACCCGCGGTCGCGATCGAACTCGACCGACTCGAGTTCACCGCCGAGCGCGCGCACGTGCTGCGGTCTTCCGTGTTCTTTAACCCTCGCACGCAAGGCGGGGCGGAGCTTTATTTCAAGGAATACGAAGACCACCACGCGGCGCGGCTGTTCAACGTGTTCGAGTGGGAGGCGCTGAACTCGACCGATCACGCGTCATTCGCCACGGCCCTGGAGAAACGCCGCCCGTACCTGGAGAAGATGGCCGACAGCCACGACAAGCTCATCTACGTGATCGCGCTGACGCCCGAGTGGTTGAGCCGGTCGAAAGACAAGCGGGTGGTCGAGGGGCCATGGCGCAGGCTCCACGCGCACCGCCCGAAGGACTACCGGCAATGGCGCCGGCTCGTGACCACCGCGGCCGGGTTCTTCAAGCAGTTCGACGGCGCCGAGCGCTACTACGAGGTGTGGAGCGAGCCGGACCTCGGGTACTGGCAGGAGGGCATGGACGAGTACCTGGAGTTGTACGCGCAGACCGCCGCCGCGATCAAGGCGGCCGACCCGCAGGCCAAGGTGGGCGGCGCCACCGTGAACGGATGGGACGGCAGGCTGCGCGCGTCGCCCGGCCGCGACCCGGTCAACATCGAGCTCATCCGCTACGCGGGCCGGCGAAACGCCCCGCTCGATTTCGTCTCGTGGCATCACTACGCGAGCCTGCGCGGCGATCTGATCGGCAAGGCGACCGCGGCATACGACCGGGCGGTACAGCAGTCCGGCCTAGCCAAGAAGCCCGAGTACGTGATCTCGGAATGGAACAACGTCTCGCTCTTCCGCGACACCGCCTACGCGCCGGCGATGCTGACGGAGACTTTTCTCGACATCTACAAGTCGAAGGTCGACGTCCACACGCTCGCCGCGTGGGAGGACTTCCACGCCAAGCGGGACAACTCGGGCTACGGGCTCGTCCGGCAGGGCGGACACAAGAAGCCCGTGTACCACGCGTACCGCTTTCTCGACTCGTTGAGCCGCGACACCGCGGGCGTTGCGCTGATCGAGATGAAAGACGAGCAGGCCCAGGTTGGCACGCAACGGGTCCTGATTTCGAAGAAGAACGCGCACACGTACGAGTTGGTGTGTTGGCAGATCGGCCACGAGCCGCCCATCGCCGCCGCGGTCGATTACCTGTTGTCGCGGGGCATGACCCGGCGCGACCTGATGGCGTACGGCGGGTTCGACGAGCTGGCCCAGGCGATTCGCGGGGCGAAGGCGCGGGACCCGGCGCACGCGGGCTTGTTCAAGACCGCCGCACGCGTGGCGCGCGACCACCGGCGGCAGTCGCGGCCGCTGCGCCTCGTGTTCACCGGGCGCGAGGCGGTGACCGTGTTGAAGGCGGAAGCCGTTCGGTCAGACTTGGCCGAGAAAACCGTAAAAGTTGCGGGCAACCGATTGGAGTGCGACATGCGCATGTTCGAGGTGGTCCGCTTGGAGTTGGAGGTGCGATGAACCGTGCGGATGCCGAGCTGTGGTTGACGTGTTTGCGCCGCGAGGCCGGGGCGCAACTGCGGTTGCTCTGCCTGCCTTACGCCGGTGGGGGCACGCTGGCGTACCGGCCGTGGGCCGAGCGTTTGCCGCACGGGGTCGAGTTGTGGGCGGCGCAACTGCCGGGGCGTGAGAAGCGGTTGGCCGAGCCGCCGCCCGACGCGATGTCGCCGATGGTCGCAGCGATCGCCGATGCCGTCGAGCCGTGGGACGCGACGTCGTTTGCGGTGTACGGCCACAGCATGGGCGCGCAGTTGGGTTTTGAACTGGCACGCGAGTTGCGGCGCCGCGGCGCAAGCGGGCCGACCCGCCTGCTGGTCAGCGGTTGCGTCGCGCCGCAGGTGCCGTGCCCTTACCCGCCGATCCACGCGCTGTCCGACGGGCCGTTCATCGAAGAGCTGAAAAAACTCGGCGGGACGCCGGACGAGGTGTTGCGGTCGGCGGAGTTGATGGCGTTCGTGCTGCCGGTGATCCGGGCGGATATCACACTCTCCGAGAACTACGCCTGCCGCGATGAGCCGCCGCTCGGTTGCCCGATCAACGTGTACGGCGGCCTGGCCGACCCGGTCACGGATCGCGAGGGTTTGGATGCGTGGCAGCGGCAGACAACCGGGCCGTTCAAGTTGCGGATGTTCCCCGGCGACCACTTCTTCATCGACGCGTGCGGGGCGGTATTCTTCGACGCGTTGGCGGCCGACCTGCAACCGAGCCCGACGGATTCGCTTAAATGATGAGCGTCTTTTCACGATGAGTGCGCTACCCGAGTGGCCAGCACCGACCGAGACGCCGACGCTCGCCGGCGACCGTGTTCACGTCTGGCAGGTGGCGTTGGGGTGTTCGGATCGCGTGGCCGCAGGCCTGTCGCGGGCGCTGGGGCCCGCGGAGTTGGCGCGGGCCGAGGCGTTTCGGTTCGATACGGATCGGCACGACTTTGTGGTCAGGCGCGGCGTGTTGCGCCGCGTCCTCGCGGGCTACCACGGGTGCGCCCCGGGTGAGTTGACGTACACGCACACGCCGTTCGGCCAACCGGTGTTGTGCGGGCCGGGGAACGCGGCGGGCTTGCGGTTCAGCGTGTCGAGTTCGGCGGGGTGGGCGCTGATCGCGGTGGCGCGCGATCGGGCGGTCGGTGTGGACCTTGAGCGTGTCGAGCCGAGGCGGGCCGATGACGATCTGGCCACCCGCTTCTTTGCCCCGGGTGAGGTCGAACAGTTAGCCAAGTTAAAAGGCCAAGTTAGGGTGCGTGCGTTTTTCGATTGTTGGACGCGCAAGGAGGCGTACATCAAGGCTCGCGGTGAGGGCTTGTCGCTTGCGCTGGACTCCTTCGGTGTGCCGGTCCAGGCGGATCGGGCCGACGGTTTGCTCTGGAGCAGCGAGGGGCTTGGCGAGGTGGACCGCTGGGCGATGGAGGCGTTGCCCTGCGGGTCGGATTACGCCGGCTGCGTGGTGGGCGAGGGGCGCGGATGGACGCTGGACCTGTGGCGATGGTCGCTGGGGTAGTTTGCGCCGGGTCGCGGTCCCCCGAGTGTGCTATGCGGTTTGGGCGCTTGGGGTTGGGTGAGCTTAAACAGCTTGAATGAAAGAGTATAAGTATTTGTCATATTTTGCTTTGTGCAAATTTTCTTGACTGTCGCCGGGCGCGCAGCTATTTATAGACATAACCGGGGGGGATTGTTCGGCTTCACGAAGCGACAAGCCTTTTGTGTCGGGTCAGGTTGTCTCAGATCGTGACAAGAGTTCCGATGTGTTGCCGACCTCGTCGGTTGGCGAACGGTCGCGCATCGGGTGGTTGGGAGCATTAGAAATTAAGGGAGGATGCGGTAGCGTGTAGCAAGCCCGTGGGGGGGCGATCCTATCACTTCGTGGCGGCACGGCCGCCGGTTTACGCAACGCTGATTTCGTTCGGGTGGGTTGACGCGCCGCCGTCGGGCGGTCGGTGTCTGCGGCGTTAGGCAAGAACGGGCGGCCGGACGCGAAGGGGATTGGGAGGATGGTGTGGACCACAGGTCGCCATCACGTGGCTCTTGCGGGAGTTCGGTGAACGCTGCACGGTGCGACGAGGGCGTGGATTTGTGTCCTCGTTCGGCCGCGGTTCAGGCAATGGGGGTGGAAAAAGCCAGGCATCTGCATTTACCGGAACCGGTCGTGGTCGAATGCCCCACACCGGACGCTTCGCCTGCGCCCGAAACGTTGTGCGACACACAGACGTGCAAGGCCGTGGTGCTGGCGGGCGGGCCGGGTTCGGTGCGCATGCCGTTTTCTAACGGCCGCCACAAGCTGGGGCTGCCGTACATCGACGGCGAGCCCCTGCTCGCGCAGCTGCTCGAGTCGTTGCACGCCAACGGCATCCGCGAGGTCGCGGTGGTCATGTCCGAGCGGCAGGACCACCGCCGGCTGGTCGAGGAAGTCGTTGCCAGCGCGTCGACGGCGCTGCCGCGTGTGACGTGCTTCATGGACAACGGCCTGGTCGGCACGGGCGGCGCGCTGGCGCCGCTGGCGGCATGGGTCGACCAATCGGAGATGCTCGTGCTCGGGGCGCACGTGGTGCTCAACGGCAACGACCTGCGCCGGGTGATCGCCGAGCACCGCGACCGCGAGCACTCGGTGACCGTGCTCATCGATCGTCAGGCGAGCCGTTCGAACGGCGAGCCGGAGGCGGGGGGCGAAACGTTCAGCGGCGTCTACGTGATTGCGCCCGAGGTATTCCAATACCTGCCCGCCGACCACTACCTCGACATCAAAGAGCAGCTTTTGCCGGAGCTCGAGCGCAACGGGGTTGAGGTTCATTACATGGAGGCCTCGGAGCCCGTCGTGCGGATCAACAGCGCCGACGACTACATGGCCTGGACGCGCGATTGCATGACCAAGCACGCGCCGCGCCCGGGCGGCAACGGCAACGGAAATGGCAACGGCAAATCGATGCGTGAGGTCCGCGAGCGCGTCTGGGCTGGGCGCGGGGTCGAGATCGCACCCGACGCGGCGATCACCGGGCCCGTCACGATCGGCGCCGGCACCAAGATCGCCAGCGGGGCGACGATCGTCGGGCCGACCACGATCGGCTGCGACGTCGTGGTCGGCCGCGGCGCGACGGTTCGTGCGAGCCGGGTTTGGGTCGGCTGCCGGATCGGCGAGGGCGCGACCGTGGGGGACAGCCTGCTGACCGAGCATTGCGACGTGCCGCGCGGCGGTGCGATCGACAGCGCGGTCGTCGTGCAGGCTTCGCACCTCGGCCGGCACGACCTACGGGCGTTGTGCGCCGGCCACTCGGACCGGATCGTGCTCATTTCGGGCCACGCGGGCCTGCGCGGGGCGGCGGAGGTCCGGCTGCGCGACCGGGTCGCCGCGATGGTGATGCGGGCGATCGACCTGGTCGTCGCGGGTGGGTTGCTGCTCGTGCTCTCGCCGTTGTTCGTCGTGATCGCGATCGCGATCCGGTTGGATTCGAAGGGGCCGATCTTCTTCCGCCAGCAGCGCTGCGGCCTGTCGGGCAAGCCGTTCATGATGCTCAAGTTCAGGTCCATGGTCGACAAGGCCGATCGCGGTCAGCAGCAGTTGGCCGACGCCAACGAGATCGACGGGCCGATGTTCAAGATCGCTTTCGACCCCCGCGCGACCCGGGTGGGGCAATTGCTGCGCGCGATGAGCCTCGACGAGCTGCCGCAGCTGCTGAACGTGTTGCGCGGCGAGATGAGCATGGTCGGCCCGCGCCCGCTCGCCCGCGAAGAGATGCAGTTCTGCCCGCAGTGGCGCGACGCGCGACTGACCGTCAAGCCCGGCATCACCGGCTTGTGGCAGGTGCACGGTCGGTGGTCCGGTGTCTTCCACGACTGGATCAAGTACGACCTGCAATACGTGCGGCGGCAATCTGTCGCCTTGAACTTGAAAACGATCCTGCAAACGGCGATAATTATCCCCGTTCAGATCGTTGATCAACTGGTCGGCCTTCTACGAAAGTCCGTGAAGCGTGCCGACCCGGCAGGTGCCAGCCATTCGCAGGGGTCTGACTAATGTGGATTCGACCGTATCTGCGTCGGGCATCGACAACCTTCCTTGTTCTGGTTTGCTTGACCCTGACCGCGTGCGCGACGGCGCCCAAATCGCCGGAGAACACCAAGGGCTTGAGCTACGCGCCCGGCGACGACACGCTGAGCCTCGGGCCCGGCGATGAGATCGAGATCCGGGTCTACCGCCACGACGACCTGAACCAGCGCGTGACCGTGCCGGGTTCGGGGGTGATCTACGTGCCGTTGGCCGGCGAGATCGACGTGCGCGGCATGGACGCCTCGGAACTGCGTCGCACCCTCGTCGCCAAGCTGGACGCGTACGTCGTCGACCCCCGGGTCAACGTGACCGTGCCCGTGCGCCGCAGTCAACGCCTGGTCGTGCTCGGCGAGGTCAACCAGCCCGGCACGCTCGTCATGGACGGCCCGACCAACATGGCCGAGGCGATCGGCCTGGCCGGCGGCTTCACGCTGGACGCCGACAAGCAGCGCGTGGTCCTCGTGCGGCGCGACGGTGAGGGCAAGCCCGTGCCGTATGTGCTGAACATCGAACAGGCGCTGAGGGCGGCGCGGCTCGAGAACAACCCGCAGATCAAGCCCGGCGACGTGGTCTACGTGCCGCCCAGCCAGTGGGCCGAGGCCGACCGGATCGCGTTGCACATCGCCCGGTGGATGACGCCGATCTTATCGGTGGAGCAGGCCATCCTGCTCGGCTACGACCTGGACTCGGCGTTCGCGGGCAACCGGACCGGCGCGCGTGACACCAACGTGATCGTCGCGCCCTGACGTGGGCCACGCCGGAACGCCAAAGGATCGGGCGAGCGGCGCTGTGCAGTGTGAACGTGGTGGGTCGCGGATCGCCACGGAGTTGAGTGTTGTGGATGTAGCGCCGGTGATTGCCCCGCACGTGCGCCGAACCGACGAGACGCAAGATGCCGTTGCCTGACGATACTGCCGAGTTTGCGGTCGAGGCCCATCGACTGACCAAGCGGTTCCACGTGCGCGGCAAGTGGTTCGCCCGCCGCCCACGCCAAGCACGCACCGTGACCGCTGTCCACGAGGCCAGCTTCAAGCTCAAACGCGGGGAGATCTTCGGGCTGGTCGGCCCCAACGGCGCCGGCAAGACCACCCTCATCAAGTTGCTGACCACGCTCCTGCTGCCCACCGAGGGCGCCGCCACCATCGCCGGCTACGACGTGGCCAGGCACCCCCACCGCGTGCGGCAGATCGTCGGCCTCGTTACCGCCAACGAGCGCAGCTTCTACTGGCGGCTGACCGGCCGGCAGAACATGCAGTTCTTCGCCGACCTGTACCAGCTGACCGGCGCCGAACGCCACCGCTGGATCGACGAGTTGTTCGAGATCCTCGGCCTCGCCGCGATCGCCGACAAACGCTTCGACGCCTACTCGACCGGCCAACGCCAACGCCTCGCGATCGCGCGCGGCCTGCTCACCAAGCCCGCGATCCTGTTTATGGACGAGCCGACCAAGGGCGTCGACCCGGTCGGGGCCAGGGAACTGATCAAGTTCGTGCGCGACTCGGTGGTCGACCTGTGGCACCCGACGATCCTCGTGACCTCGCACAACCTCGTGGAGATCGAGAAGCTCTGCGGGCGCATCGCGATGATGCAGGGCGGGCGCATCACCGCCATGGGCAAGCTCGACGAGCTGCGCGGCAAGGCCGGCGCACCCAACCTCTACCGGCTGACGGTGCGCGGCGTCGACGATGCGCAGGCCACGCGCGTCGTTGACGAGGCCGGCCTCACCACGCCGCTGAAGATCGATTGCTCCAACGGCGCAGCGCGGATCGAGGTCAACGTCGGGCAGGAACCCGATGCGCTGGCCCGGCTGTTGCGCGGCCTGGTCGAGGCGGGGGGCGACATCATGCAATGCGCCGAGGTCAAGGCGTCCCTCGACGACGTGTACCACAAGCTCGTTGACGACGCCGGCGGGCCCGAACCCGCGCCGGGGGAAGGGTGAGCCATGCGATTGCCGTACGCGTTCTTCAAGAGAGACTACCTCGTCGCGGTCAGCTACCGCACCGCGTTCACGATGCAGATCCTCAGCATCCTCGCGTTCGTGCCGGTCTACTTCTTCCTCGGCAAGCTCTTCGGCGACACCGCCTCGGGCATGCTCGACAACTACGGCGGCAGCTACTTCGCGTTCCTGCTGATCGGCATGGCCTTCCTGGCCTACATGAACACCTCCCTGCGCACGTTCAACATGAGCCTGCGCGAGAGCCAGCTCATGGGCACGCTGGAGATCGTGCTCTCTTCGCCCACGCCGCTGTGGAAGGTGCTGGTCTACTCCTCGCTCTGGTTCTACATGCTGACCACGGTCCAGTTCGGCCTCTACCTGCTCGTGGGCCTGCTGTTCGGGCTCGAGCTCGGTGACGCCAACCTGCTCGGCAGCATCGTGGTCCTGTTCCTGGGCGTGATCAGCTTCGCCTCCTTCGGCATCCTCACCGCGAGCGTCGTTATCATCATCAAGCAGGGCAACGCGCTGAACGCGATGGTGTCGTACGTCTCGCTGATCCTCGGCGGCGTGCTCTACCCCGTCGAGGTCCTGCCCGGTTGGTTGCAGATGATCGCCAAGGTGTTGCCCATCACCCACGCGCTGGCGGGCATGCGCATGGCCCTGCTCAACGGCGCGTCGTGGTCGCAGCTCCTGCCGTACATCGGCATCCTCTGTTTGTTCGGTTTGGTCCTGTTGCCGACGGCGATCCTCAGCTTCGCCTACGCCGTGCGGTTGAGCAAGATCAGCGGCACGCTCGCGCAGTACTGATCGGCCGGCCCGCGTCCCGTTGCCCCAGGTGTATGACGATGAAGAGCCTGTTCCGAGCCGCCATCCGAGCCATCTACCGAGCCTTGCTGCCGAAGCAGGCGAAGAACACGCTGGCGCTGTGGTTGATGCTCGACCGGCAGGACCACGCCCCCGAGCCGATCACGGCGTTCGATGATCGGCCGGTCGTCGTGCTCGCGCCGCACATGGACGACGAGGTCATCGGCTGCGGGGGCACGCTGCTGCGCCACATCGCCGCGGGGGCGCGCGTCTGCGTCGTCTACCTGACCGACGGCCGCCGGGGCAACCCCGACCTCTACGAATCCCGCGCATCGCCCGATGAGGTCCGCGCCGCCGAGCTGGCGCTCGTCGAACAACGCAAGGCCGAGTCACGCGAAGCGGCGCAGGTGCTCGGCATCCATGAGCTCGTCTTCCTCGACGCGCCCGACACCCAGTTGCAAGCGACCGACCAGATCGCAGCGCGCGTGCGCGAGGTCATCGACCAGCACCGGGCGGCCTACGTCTACCTGCCCTCGCCGCTGGACACACACGACGACCATTGGGCCACGAACCTCGTGCTCGACCGCGCCTTGCGCAACTCAACCGAGCGCTGCCAAGCCATTTTCCGGGGGTACGAAGTCTGGTCGCCGCTGTGGGCCAACCGTGTCGTCGATATCACCGAACAGATCGATGCCAAGTCACGCGCCCTCGCTTGCTTCGTGTCACAGACCCGGCGTGTCGATTACGCCCGCGCGACCGAAGGCCTCAACGCCTACCGGTCGATCCACGTCGACAAGGGCCAAGGCCACGCGGAGGCTTTCCTCGAAATGACCCCCAGCCAGTTCACGGAACTGATCGAACGCCAGAGGCACAAAGCGTGAAGGTGTTGCTGATCCATTCGAAGCCGATCTCGTTGGCGGCGGCCGGATCGGATTCCGATCGCAACAACCTCTCGGCGGGTGGTGTGGGGGCGTACCTCACCACGCTCGCCCAGCGCCTGCGCGAGCAAGGGCACGGCGTGGCGTCGGTGCGCTTCGCCCCACCCGATCATCAATACGACACGCCGTGCGGCGAGTCGGAGCACGCCTTCCCCGGCGCCTCGCGCTACCTCGGCCGATCGCAGGCGCGCCGCCTCATGGCGGTCGTGCAAAGCGAAAACCCCGACGTGATCCACTCGCACTCGCTGCGTTACATGATGCCCGCGCGATTTTTACCCATGCTCTGCCGTGCCCGGCCGGTGGTCTACTCGCTGCACGATGTGACCCCGCTGTGCTTCTGGCACACGCGGCTGCGCTCGGACGGCACGCTGTGCGACCAGGCGGTCGGCTTGAAATGCCTGCGCAGCGGTTGCTACCGGTTGGGCGGCAACGTCCGGCTGACCGGCGACCTGCTGCGCGTGCTCACAACGCGCAGGGCGTTGGCGCACTACCGCGGCCTGCCGCTGATCGTCGTGCCCAGCGCGTTCATCCGTGACCAGTTGGTCATCAACGGTTTCGATCGATCACGGATCGAGGTCGTGCCGCTGTTCTCGCGGTTCGCGGGCGCTTCACAAGCCGTTGATGCGAGCAACAGCTCCCGCATTCTCTGCGTCAGCCGACTGACGCGTTCGAAAGGCGTCATGAGCCTGCTCGAAGCGATGACGCACATCGAAAACGAAACGTGGCAACTTGAGGTGGTCGGCGATGGACCGCTCCGTGGCGAGGCCGCCGAGTTCACGGAGCGACACGGGTTGGCCGATCGTGTTCGTTTCACCGGCGCGTTGGGTCGCAATGCGCTCGCCGAGCGGTACCGTGAGGCGGGCATGCTTGTGATGCCTTCGCTGGCGCCCGAATCGTTCGGCCTCGCCGGCGTCGAAGCGATGGGGTTCGGCTTGCCCGTGGTGGCTTACGACGCCGGCGGCGTGCGCCAATGGCTGCAAAACGGTGTGAACGGCGTGTTGGTCGAACGCGGCCACACGCGGCGGTTGGCCGAGCAGATCAAACGGCTTTTGCACGACGATGCGCTCCGCCGGCGCATGGGCGCAGAGGCGCATCGGGTCGTGCACAGCGAGTTTACCGTCGAGCACCACGTCGAGCGGGTCGTGCGCTATTACGAACGCTGCGTCGAGGGTTGGGGTGTGCGGTCATGAGCGATCACGAACGGTTGCGTGTGGTCATGATCACGCCGCTCGACTTCGACCGGGCGTGGAACAACCGTGAGCACAACATGGCCCGGCGGTTCGCGGCCGAGGGTTGCGAGGTCGCCGTATTGTTCCGCCACATGAACCGTAGAGGGGGGCTGGGGCGGATGCTGCTCGACTGTGTAACGGTCAAGGTTCACAGCCGAACCGAAGCGGGCACGCAAGTGGTGCGCGTCGACCCGTTGTTCAACTATTACGGGGGTGTGAAGGGCAGCGCAGACGCCGAGCAGGCGACCGAACGCGCGGGCTTAAGCTTGCGCGCATGGCTGGTCAGCATGTTATCGCCGTTGTCGTGTCTGCGTGACCTGGGTTATTGGCCGATCATGGTGATCGTGGCGTTGTGGAAGTTGCGCGGCCGGTGGGACGTGGCTATTGGTTTCGGGCCGTGGGGGGCGCTGATCGCGTGGACGCTGCAACGGGTCGGCAAGGTCAGGCGCTGGACTTACGAGGACCGCGACTACGAGCCGGGCATGCTGCCGCACGGTTTGCGTCGGCGTTACACGGCGTGGCTCGAACGCGCCATGATGCGGCGCAGCGATTTGATCGTGACCATCGGGCGTCGGCTCGAGCGCCTGCGCCGCGTCCAAGCGCGTCGGCACGTGCATTACATCCCCACGGGCGTGGATTGGGAGAAGTTTGCGCCCGCGCGGCAGGCGGCACACGACGGGTACACGCTGGTGTACACCGGCAACCTCGTCAGTTGGTCGGGTGTCGAGCTGGCGATCCGCGCCATGCCGGGCGTGCTTCGTGCGCACCCGTCTGCACAGTTATTGCTCATTGGTTCGGGCTTGCCCGCGTACGAACACCGGCTCAAGTCGCTGGTGAGCGAGCTGACGTTGGACGACGCCGTCGAGTTCGCGGGCTCGCAACCTTACGCGCGATTGCCGGAGTGGTTGGCGCGTGCCGACGTCGGCCTGGCCACGTCACTGCCAAACGCGTACCGCCGATACGCCTGCCCGCTCAAGGTCATCGAGTACATGGCCAGCGGCCTGCCGGTCATCGCCACGCGCCGCACCGAAGCCGAGACGCTCGTGCGTGCTTGCAACAGCGGCGTCGCCACGGCATACGACGTCGGCCCGTTGCAGCGGGCCATCGTAAGCCTGCTGAGCGACAGAACAGGGCGGCAACGCATGGGCGAATGCGGTGTCGCGCACAGCCAGAATATGGATTGGTCGACATTGATGCGTAGGGACTTGAGCTTGATCCGATCGTTGGCCGATGCGAGTGTATGACGACTTGAACCACAGCAGCCGCGACAACCTCCAAGACACGTCCAAGCCGCTGCGCATCGGCATCGATGTTCGGCCGTTGCTTCAGCTGCGCACGGGTGTCGAGCGTGTCGCGATCAACTTTATGCGTAACCTTGTGCAGGAGGGCGGCGAGCACCGTTACACGCTGTTTGCCGACCAACCCAGCGATGTGCTCGACGAGTTTGGCCCACCGTTCGAGCAGGTGATCGTGCCCGTGCGCTGGCCCAAACTGCAACGCATCTGTGACTACTGGCTCATCAGGCAGGTGCGCCCGGCGATCAAGCAGCAACAACTCGATGCGTTTCTGACCTTCAACACGAAGTTCCCGTTTGCGCCCGTCAGGCGATTCACGGTCGTGCACGGTCTCGAATGGCGGTATTGCCCATCGGGCTACCGCCGATCCGAATGGGTCAAGCAATGGTTTTGGTTTCAGGCCTGCACGCGCTACAGCCACGGCTTGGTGACGTTCTCGAACACCACGCGGGACGACATTCAAACGTTAGGCCCCAAGTGTCGCGTCCCCGCGTGCACGGTGGGTGAGGGCGTCGACCCGATCTTCCGTGCGTTGACGGATCATGAGCGCGAACCGGGCGTGTTGAAGGAACATGGCATCGATTCACCTTACGTGCTGTCGGTGTGCAGCCTAGAGCCGCGCAAAAACATCGACGGCTTGTTGCGCGCGTTCGCGGACGTGGTTCGGCAACGAAACGAACCGTTGCAACTGGTGCTGGTCGGCCGCCCCGGGTGGCGATCGGACAACCTGCAGCGGCTCGCGCATGAACTGCAACTGGCTGGGCGCGTCGTGTTCACCGGATACGTCGCCGACGAACACGTCGTGCAGTTGATGAACCAGGCGGAGTTGTTCGTATACCCCTCGAAATACGAGGGCTTCGGCCTGCCGGTTTTGGAAGCGATGACCTGCGGCGTGCCCGTGGTCACGTCCAGCATCTCCGCGACCGCCGACGTGGCCGGCGACGCGGCCGAGTTGGTCGACCCCTATTCGTCCGGTGATATCGCGCTTGGCATCACACGGTTGATCGACGACAAAGCGCGGCGCGCGCAACTGATTTCACGCGGGCGCCAACGCGCGGCGCAGTTCTCGTGGTCGCAGATGACGCGCACGATGGTTCGATTCATCGCCGAGCAGTGCGGTGTTCACGAACGCGGGCAAGGGGTGGGCCATGAGCGGTAGCCTGAACATCTGCATCGTGGCCAGCGAGTTCCAGCCCGTGCCCGTGGCGACGTGGGGGGCGATCGAAGCCGTGGTGTGTGAGCACGCCAGAGCGCTGGCAGAACGCGGTCAACAGGTGCACGTGTTGACCGTGGGCGCCGAACGGCGGGTGTTGAGTGAGACGATCGACCAAGTGACGTACCACCGGCTGGGCAGGGCGGCGGTGTACGGCGGGGGCGCCGCGGGCACGCTGACCGGTTCGATCAGGTTCGGCCGCGCCATCAATGAGCGTTGCCGCGCGATCGAGCCGGACATCGTTCACTACCACTCGCGGTTTCCGTGTTACGTCAGTTTGAAACGTGCGCGGCGCGAACGGTCGGCGTGCCCTATGGTCTACCACGCGCACAACTGGAAACACGCGGAGCGGATGCGGTACCGCCGGCTGAGCCTGCGCCACGCGGCGGTGCAACTCGGCAGACACGTCGACAAGCAGATCGCCCGGCGTTGCGACCACGTGATCACGACGAGTCGGTTCATGAGGGACAGCATCGCCGCGACGATCGGTGGCGGGCGTGACAAGATCAGCGTGTTGCCGAACGTGGTGGACACGGGTTTGTTCAAACCGGGTCACGCGACCGAGCCGAGCGATGAAGTCGTGTTCGTCGGGCGCGTGGCGGAGGAGAAGGGTTTGCTTACGCTCATCGAGGCCATGCCGCGCGTGCTGCGCGAAGCGCCGGGCTTGAAATTGAGTGTGATCGGCCCTGAACAGGGTCGGACCGAGCGCGGCGGGTACGGCCGGCGGTGTCAGCAATTGGTGGCGAGTTTGAACCTCGAGGCTCACGTGTCGTTCGAGGGCGAGGTCGACAACGACCGCCTGCCGGAGCGCATCACGGCGGCGAAGGCGGTGGTGGTTCCCTCGGTGTGGGGCGAGCCGTTCGGGCTTGTGGCTCTCGAGGCCATCGCGTGCGGCGTGCCGGTTGTCGCCAGCCGTGTGGGTGGCCTGCCCGAGATCATCGATCAAGGCGAGACCGGTATGCTTGTGCCGCCCGGCGACCCCGAAGCCTTGGCCGAAGCGCTCGCGCGCGTGATCAACGACGGTGCGCTGCGCCGCAACGTACATCAGCTCGGCCCGCGCATCGTCGCTGAACGCTACACACGCGACGTGATCGGCGATCAACTGCTGGCGGTTTACGAAAGGCTTTTGGGCTAGAAGTCTAATAATGCTAAGTAATTACAAAAACTTGTGTGGCAAAGTATGTGTGTGTGTTTTAAAATATGCCAGGGGAATGGTTGTTGCTGCAACATATCTCATCATCGCGGCGGTTTTGACTTTGATATGGACCGTGGACGGGGACGGGACCAACTGCAACCCATACGGGAATGTCGTGGTTTAACGTGACGCAGTCTGTTTTGGAACAATCGAATACGGCATCGTCGCAACCCGCGGACGATCGCATCAAGGTGCTGCTGCTGATCACGAGCACGGCGGGCGGCGTGGGCCTGCTCACCGCGCACCTGGCGCGCGACATGTCGCGCACGGAGTTCGACGTCACCGTCGCCTTTGGACCGGGATACCCAGCCGACAAGCTGTTCGACGGGTTGGGCGTGCCGGTGGTGCACCTGAGCCTGTCGCGCCGGCTGTCGCCGCTGACCAACCTGCGCGGCATGATCCAACTGCACCGTTACCTGAAGCACAACCGGTTCGACGTCGTCTGCACGGCGTGCTCGATCGCCGGGTGCATCGGTCGGCTGGCGGCGTGGGCCAGGGGGGTGCCGCACCGGGTGTTCGCCATCCACCTGTTCGCTTCGCAACGCGACCAGGCCGCGGTGGTCCGCTCGGCTTACCGCTGGCTCGAGCGCGGCCTGGACCGGGTGACCACGCGGTACATCGCCGTGTCCGAGGCGATGAAACAGTTCGGGGCCGCCCATCGGATATTCGATCCCGACAAGGTCGAGGTGATCTACAACGGCATCGACATCCCCGAGCCCGTCACCGAAGACCCGCGTGCGATCCGCGAGGCGTTCGGCCTGCAACCCGATGCGCCCGTGATCGGCACGCTCGCGCGTTTCGAGCCGCAGAAAGGTGTGGCTTACCTGTTGCGCGCCGCCGCGATCGCGCGCGAGCAAGTGCCCGACTTGCAGGTGCTGATCGCCGGCGACGGCCCGCTCAAGAACGAGCTCGAAAACCTGGCGCAAGAACTTGGCGTCCGCGATCGCGTGCGCTTCGTCGGTTGGCGCGACGACATCTACCGCGTGCTGGCCGCGATGGACGTGTTCTGCCTGCCGTCGTTGTGGGAAAGCTTCGGCCTGGTGCTGACCGAAGCGATGGCGATGGAGCGGCCGATCGTCGCCACCGACATCGACGGCGTGCGCGAAGTGGTGGTGAACGATCAAACGGGTGTCCTCGTGCCACCGCGTGACCCGCAGCGGTTCGCGCAAGCGGCCGTGTCGTTGCTGCAAGACAGGGCGCAGGCGCAGCGGATGGGCAGCGCCGGCCGGCGGCGCGTGGTGGAGCATTTTTCTTCCGCACGGATGGTTGAGCAGTACGAGGCGTTCTTCCGCCGGCTGGTTGGCCGGGAACACACCAGCGAAGTGACCGCGGCATGAGCATGCAAACGCAAGCGCCATCACGGTGTTCTTTGTGCCACGCCGATGGCCGGGCGAAGAAGCTGTACCGCGTCGAGGGTTTTGAGATCATGCGCTGCCCTCGGTGCGGGTTGGTCTTCATCGTCGACGACCAAGCCCCCGACCAACTGGCGGACCTTTACTCGGGCGACTACTACGAGACCCGTCACACTTATTATTTTGAAAACGCCGTGGCGAACCCCGGGGCGGGCGTCGACAACGCCAACCTCGACGAGTTCCGCGACGCCCTGCGCATGCTGGGCGAGCTCAACGGCGGGCGTGGCCGGCTGCTCGACGTGGGCTGCGCGATCGGCATCTTCCTCGCGATCGCGCAAAACGCGGGCTGGCAGGTGGCCGGCGTCGACGTGTCGGAGTACGCCGTGCGGCGTGCGCGAGAGATGTTCAGCGTCGATGCGCGGCACGGCGCCCTCGACCAAGCCGGTTTCCCCGACGGGCACTTCGACGTGGTGACCATGTGGGACGTGATCGAACACGTGGAAGACCCCGTGGCCCTGCTCCGCGACGCGGCGCGCGTGCTCAAGCCTGGCGGCTTGTTGCTGGTCAACACGCCCAACGAAGCGGCGCTGCTGAAGGTGTTGGCCCGCTGCTGTTACGCCGGCAGCTTCGGCTCCGTGCGTTACCCCGTGCGCAAGCTCTACCACCGCTACCACCGGGTTTACCTCACGGCCAGAACGCTCAACATGGCGCTCGAGCGAGCGGGTTTCGAGCCGGCCCGAACCATCCGGACCACCATACCGGTCGTCAAGGCGCGCGGTTCGCGCATAGAAAAAGCCGTTGTGCACCTGTTGTCGTATCTGGAACGAATCCTCAAACGCGAATACCAGCTCACGGTGATCGCGCGTAAGGCATGAGCGAGGCTGTGCTGTCGAAGTGAATCAAGCCGTTGCCCAACCCGATAGCCGCGCATGGTTCAACACGCTGATCGGCGTGCTCGGGGGCGGCGCGACCGCGTTGGTCGTGTGTTTCGATTGGGTGTTCACCCGCTACCACCCGCTCAACGAGATCGACGGCTTCGACGCGGGCACCCTCGTGTACCCGTGGACGCTAACGGCCGTCGCGCTCGTGGCGCTCGGCTTCGCGGCCTCGCGTGCGCACCGTGTGGTGTTCGCCCACCGTTACGCGGTCGCGGTGGTCGCGATCATCGCCGCGTGCGCGCTGACGGGGTTGAACATCGGCCCGATCGACCCGGTCGACCTCGTGTTGGTGCTGGCGTTCGGCTTCTGGGCAATCTCGTCGATGGTGGAGATGCGCCCGGTGCAAACGCCGCGCGTCGTGTTGCTGCTGCTGAGCGTGATCGCGCTCGCCTCGGTGGCTTCGATGATCAACGGCCGGTTCTCGACCATCCTTTCGCTGCACACGGTGTTCGGCAAATTGGTGATGCTGTTCGTGTTGACCAACTTCATCGCATCGCACTGGCAGCAGCGGTTGGCCGTGCGGGCGTTCATCGCCGTCAGCGCGGCGACCGCGGTGCTGGCGATCGCGAGCGAGGTGGTCTACCTGTCGACGGGCTACCCCATCACGTTCGACGACAACCCCGGCGGGCGGTTCAAGGACACGCCGCTCGGCGAGATGCTGCGTGCGTCGGTGTTCATGACGTCCAGCCAGACCATGGCGCACATGCTGATCCTCGCGATGTGCCTGGCGCTGTTCGAGCCGATGCGTCGGCGTACGCGCCTGGCCCTGCTGGCGGTGATGACGGCGGGCGTGCTGTGCACGTTCAGCTTCGGGGCGTACCTGGCCATGTTCATGATGTACGTGCTGTCGCTGTTCGTGCGCCGGCCTCAGAAGACGCCCAGTTACCTGGTGTTCGGCCTGCTGATCTTTGGCGCGCTGTACGTCAGCGGGCTGGGCGAGAAGCTGAAGACCGAGGTGTTCGAGCCGATCGGGCTGCGCAACGCGATGGAGCGGGTGGAGTACATGCGGATCGGCATGCACGCCGTGGAGCACCACCCGTACCTGGGTGTCGGGCTCGGCAACGGCAGCCGCGTCTTGCACACCCCGGTGCATAACGCGTACATTCAATCGGCCGTGGATATCGGGATCCCCGCCGCCGCCGCGCTGGTGCTGCTCATGGGCTACTTGGCGGTGCGGTGTGCGACGGCGATGGGGCGGACGACCGACCCGGAGCGGCGGGCGCGTTGCAAGGGGCCGCTGTTGGGGATGATCGTGATGGGGATTCACTTCATGTCCGAGCCGTTCTACAACAACATCGTCTCGTGGGTGTTCATGGGGGTGGTGGCCGCTTCCATCTGTGTCCTGGACCCACACAACAAGTGGATAGAAGCGAACGATGGGTAAGCAAGACGACCAGAGCAGGGCGTACGACCGCTACACGATCGCCGACTATTGGTTGGTGATCTACCGCAAGCGTTGGGTGATCTTGTTGATCGTCGTGGTGGCCGCGGTGGTCAGTGGGGTGGTCAGCAAGCGGCTCGACCCGCTGTACGAGGCGCGGATGGTGTTCTTCGTGCCGCAGGACGTGGCCGACCCGCGCGGCGAAGCGGTGGGCGGGCGCGTCAGGCCCCGCGTGCCGTCCGGCGTGCGGGAGCACGGCCAGGCGTACGCGGCGATCCTCGAGGGCGAGCTGTTCATGGACGCCATCCACGAACGCCACCCCGACAAGCCGCGCGGCCGGTTCCCCGTCGATGTCGACATCGTCGTCAGCCGGCAGGGCCTGATCCAGGTCTACGTCCGCGACAAGAACCCCCAACTCGCGGCCGACATCGCCAACGAATACCTCGACTACTACAACGAGTATTACGCGGTGTTGACCCAGGTCGACCTGGAGAGCTCGCTGCAGCGGCTCATGGAACGCCGCGAGAAGTACACCGCCGAGATCCGAACGCAATTCGCGCAGCAGGCGCGCCTGCGCGAAGAGAACCGTATCGCTTCGCTGGACAACAAGACGCAGGAAATGGAACGCGCCTACGCCCGGCTCCAGGATTCGTTGGAGCAGGCGTCGATCGGTCACTCGGAGACCGGCAAGCGCATCGCAGAGCTTGAGGACCGGCTAGCGCTGGAACAGCAGGCGTACGTCGCGGGCAAGGTCGTGCTCTCCGACCCGCTGATCGCGTCGCTGCGCACCACGCTCGCCGAGATCGAGGTCGACATCGCCGGCAGCAAGGCGGAGCTCAAGGAAAACCACCCCGCACTGGTTGCGCTCGAGAAACGCCGCGCCAGCGCCAAGGAGAACCTCGAGAAGGAGATCCACCGCATCGTCTACGGCCAGGCCAAGCTCGAGGATTCGCTCTACGAGCAGCTCCGCATCGAGCTGGTGCGGCTCTACGTCGATCAGCAGGCGCTCGACGCGCGCATGACCGGTCTGCAGGAAACGCTCAAGGCCCACGACAAGAAGATGCGGTCCATCCCGAGCGTCGAGGTCGAGCTCCAGGCGATCCAGGAGAACATCCGCCAGTTCCGTTCGCTGATCGACAGCATCGAGAACGCCCGCGACCAGCTGATCACGCAGTGGTTGCAGATGAAGCACACGGGCATCCCCGTGACGCGCGCCTCGGCGCCGAACCGGCCGGTGTTCCCGATCCTGACCTTGAACGTGCTGGTCGCGGCGTTGGCGGGCCTGGTCGTCGGCATCCTCTACGCGTTCTTCCTGGACTACCTCGTCGCGTCCAGGCGGATGCGGCGTTTGCGGGGGCTGGAGCGGCAGGAGTGGGCAAAAGCACTGATGGAGAGGTCCGATGTCGCCGATGAAAACGGGGAAGGATGACCAGATGGAACAAAACCCCGACACGCCGCGTTACCGCCTTCAGGCCGAGATCACGCTCCGCGCGATCGACCAGTACGAACGCCGGTTGGTCGATAGCGGCGCGATGCCCGATCCTTATCGGATGCTGCCGCGTCGGCTTCAGGCCGTCGCCGAGTACCTCGGTGGCGCCGTGATGGCGGTGTTCATCGGTGTCGCGGTGGTGCTGGCGAACTTCGTCGTCCTGAACATGATCATCCATATATAAGCACACGATCGCCGGCGTGGTGTGACAGGCCGGCTTGCAAGCAACGGATCAACTTCATGCCACAGACCGCCGAGCAACACGAAGTCTCCCCCGAGGTCAGCGACTGGTTGCGTTCGTGCCAGGACCGCGTCGTGCAACGCCTCGAAGCGCACGGGCAACGCGAGGGCAAGTTGTATTACGTCGACCGCTGGCTCACGCCAAACGAGGTGCGCAGCGCGCACCGCCGGTTGGGGCTCAAACGCTGGCTGATCCTCGTGGAGCTGTGTTTCGTGTTCGCTTTGATCCTCGGCAGCGCGTGGCTGCTCAACCAGATCCTCATCGCCCTCGCCGGCGCGTAAACCGGCGCCCGGGCTTACTTGGTGGGCATGCCGACCAGGCGTTTGAGCCGGCGTTTGACGCGGCCGCGGAAGTGGCGGCCGTGGATCCGGTTCAGGTACGCGTGGTGCTCTTTAAGCTTGCGGTCCACCACGTCCGCGAGGTCGGCCCGGCCCATCTGCCGCAGCGGTCCGGCCATCTCATGCCAGTAGTACACGTTCGCCCAGCCGATCCGGTGGGTGTAGATGTTGATCAGCTCCTCGCGGTTGTCGGGCTTGACCGGCGGCGGCACGGAGATGATCGCCTCGAGCATCTCGGGCGTGACGTCGTCGTGGGGGTAGGTCGGGCTGTCCTGGAGCTTGCCGTGCATGACCAGCGCCGTCATCGTCCGCAGGCACTTCTCGCAAGAGCCGCAGTTCAACCGCTCGGCCGAGCGGAACGGGTCGTAGCACGAACGCAGGCCCGCCAACGCCTCTTCCCATTGCGCGACGATGCCGACCTTCTCGAACCGGCTGAAGCGGACGCCCTCGTGGCGGACCTCCAACGAGCAGCTGCTGTAGTTCGGGTCCAGCAGCGGGTGCGAGCCGAGCGGCTCGAGGTCGTTGGCGCACGAACCGGTCGCGATGAAGATGGTCGACAGGCGGCGTGTGAACAGGTGGGCGATCGACGCCAACGCCGCGCCGTAGAACATGCGGTAGAACAGGTCGTCCCGGTCGTCGACGTGGCGCAGGTTCGTCCACACCGGTAGCAGCGTCACGCCCTGGTCTCCCGCGAGCTTCGTCAGGTAGTCGATCGCGGTCCGGCTGTTGTCGCGGTTGTGGTTTTCATCCTTGTAACCGCCGACGTCGAAGCCGTGGATGAACAGCCCCGTCTTGATGCGCTGCGGGTGGTCGGGCGGGTAGTCCAGGTGGTTCGTTCGCAGCATCGACAGCGCATCGATGCCGCCGGACAGCAGCGAACCGGTGTGTGTGTCGGGGCGAGGGGTGCCCGCTTCGAAGCCCTCGGTCGCCTCGATCTCGACCGGCTTGTAGCCGTCGTTCCGGTACCAGTCGCACATGATCTGCTGTGCCAACTGCAAGCCGTTACGCAGCCGTGGGCAGACCTTGCCCTCGACGAGCACACGCCGCTCGCGGTTGTACATCGCCGGTGCGAACGTCGCGAGCATGAAAGCGTTTGCGCTGGGCTCAAAGTCTTGTTCGAACTGCGCGGGCGTGTCGAAGTGGGCCTCGCACGCCTCGCGGCCACAGTCTTCCCACGCCACGCGCATCGACACCCGCGCCGTGTCGCCGTCGATGCGCTTACCAAGGTTTTCGATCCGCATGATTCCCAGCTCCTCGCAGGGGCCGCACCGCGATCGAACCGAATGGATGATCGCCCCCACCGGGCCTCGCCGTCGATCAACAGCCGTCAGATATGCACCACATCCACCCAACCCGACTTACAGACATTATAACACCGCGGCGCGTACACCGGGCGCTTAAACCGTGCCGAAATCAGCCGCGCCGGGCGTACAGGTAACCCGACTGCGCGTGCTCGACCACGGTGTCGATCGTGGTAAAGCCCAGCGACTCGACCACGCGACGCACCCCGTCGACGTCACGCACCGGCGCGTGCCGCGGGTGCACGTGGTACTCCATGACCAGGTGGTTGACGTTATGCCAGGCTTCGGCGTCTTCAAACAGAGGCCATTCCGCGAACTCGCAGTCCAGCTTGACCAGGTCGGCCTTGCCGCCGAGGCGTTCGAGCGCTTGGCGAAAGGTGACTTGGTTCACGTCGCCGTGCTCGTCGCGCTGGGTGAGGGTCTGCCCGCTGGAGGGGCCGAAATGCCTTAGCGACACCCTGCCCTCCACCGCGCCCAGCGCTTCGATGTGGTGCGTGGCGCCCACCTGCGCCGCGTGGTGCTTCAACGGGGCTTCGAGCTGCCGGTTCGGCTCGTACGCGTGGATCACCGCATCGGGGAACGCGTCGCGCGCCGCCAGCGTGAACAGGCCGATGTGCGCCCCCACGTCGAGCACGCTTCGGATCGGCCGGCCCCGCAGCCGATCGAGCCGGTAGCGGTCGTCGAGCAGGATTTCGTAGAAGATCCATTGGATGTCGTCGTCGCCGGCCGGCCATCGCAGGTTCACGCTTCGGCCTGCAATATCGATCGCATCGGGCAGCGTAAACGATGCGGCCCGACGGAAGTCAAAACCGTACCGCCGCGCGCGTACGCGTCGCCTCATCAGTTGAAGCCATCGTTGCAAGGGCATGACTCGGCCAATGTAGCCATCCCGGTTAGGGCGGACAATGAAATCCTGCTGGACCTTTCCGGCAACCGGGGGGAGTTCGCACGCCCATCGGTCGGGTTGGCGCTGCAGGCCTTGGTATTCCATCAAGGCCCACCAGCCGTATTTTTTGGCAAACGCCATGGGGGCTAAGGTCATAAGCAATTTAAAAACGGTACTTTATGTGCCGAGACAGAAATAGCCCCATTAATAACGTTCAAAACGTTCAATTCTCTGGACTTCCCGCAAACCCGTCCCTATGAATGGCCATCGCGTCGTCAGCGGTGTGCTTCGGGCTTCCGCTCACCTGCTTGTGACTTAACCGTGAGGTCGAATATGAAACGCATCAGGGAATCGGTCGTTCAGGCGTTGCGTCGTTCGGCGGACAGCGCCTACGAGGCCGAGCGGATCGACCTGCGTGGGCCACGCCGACCGGATTGGTTGCGGGTGATGCCTTTCGGTGTCATGCACTTGGGTTGCCTGGGGGTGATCTGGGTGGGGTGGAGCCCGGTGGCGTTGGCTGTGGCGCTGGGGTTGTACGTGGCGCGCATGTTCTTCGTGACCGCGTTCTACCACCGTTACTTCTCGCACCGCGCGTTCAAGACCACGCGGTTGTTTCAGGCCGTCATGGCGCTGCTCGGTTTGACGGCGTTGCAGCGCGGCCCGCTGTGGTGGGCGGCCCACCACCGCCACCATCACCAGCACAGCGACACCGAGGAAGACGAGCACTCGCCGGCCCACCTCGGTTTCTGGTGGTCGCATATGGGCTGGTTCACCGCAGAACGCAACTTCCCCACGCGGTACCAGCGCGTGCGCGACTTTGCACGGTACCCCGAGCTGCGCTTCATGGATCGGTTCGACACGCTGTTTTATCTCGTGTTTGCGCTGGGTGTTTTCGGCCTGGGCGTCGCGTTGGCGCGGGTCGTGCCGTCGTGGCAGACCAACGGGGCGCAGCTGCTCGTGTGGGGCTTCTTTGTTTCAACCGTGGCGGTGTACCACGCGACCTACACCATCAACTCGTTGGCGCACCGGTTCGGCAAGCAACGCTTCGACACCGGCGACCACAGCCGAAACAACGCCTGGCTGTCGCTGCTCACGCTCGGCGAAGGCTGGCACAACAACCACCACCACTACCCCGTCAGTGCGCGGCAGGGCTTTTACTGGTGGGAAGTCGACATCAGCTACTACGGGCTGCTCCTGCTCAAGCGGTTGGGCTTGATCTGGGCGCTGAACCCGGTGCCCGAGAAGCAGCTCACCCGCAAACGCCTGGCCCCAGTGCGCACCGAAGCCGGCGTTAGCCCGCCACCACGCCCCACCGAGCTCAACCCATGAGGATCGCTGTCATCGGCGCTGGCATTTCGGGCCTGGTCACCGCTTACCTGCTGGGCGACGACCACGAGGTGTTTGTCTACGAGGCCAACGCACGGCTCGGGGGCCACACCCACACCGTGCAGGTCGAGCACGGCAAACGAACCTACGCGATCGATACCGGGTTCATCGTGTACAACGAACGGACCTACCCGAACTTCTGCAAGCTGTTGGACCGGTTAGACGTCGCCACGCAAACCAGCGCGATGAGCTTTTCGGTCTCGTGCGACCAAACCGGGCTCGAATACAACGGCACGAACCTCAACGGGCTGTTCGCGCAGCGGCGGAACCTGCTGAGCCTGCGCTTCTACGCCATGCTGCGCGACATCGTGCGGTTCAACCGCGACGCCAAGCGGATGCTGGGCCGCGATGAAGGCGAGCTGACGCTCGATCGGTTCCTCGAGCGCGGCCGGTACGGGCGCACAATGATCGAGCGTTACCTGTTGCCGATGGGCGCGGCGATCTGGTCGACCGATGTCGAGCGCTTCCGGCGGTTCCCCGCACGCTTTCTCGCCGAGTTCATGAACAACCACGGCATGCTCAACGTGAGCGGCCGGCCCGTGTGGTGCGTGATCACCGGCGGTTCGCACCGGTACGTCGAGGCGCTGACCGCCCGCACACGCGCGACCTGGTTCACGCAAACCCCTGTCCGCGCGGTGGCCCGCCAACCCACGGGCGTGACCGTTGTCACCGACCGTGGCCCGGTGGGGTACGACCACGTGGTGTTCGCCTGCCACAGCGACCAGGCGCTCGGGCTGCTCGAAGCGCCCACCGCGGACGAGGCCCGCGCGTTGCGTGCGATACCGTATCAGCCGAACGAGGTGGTGCTGCACACCGATGCGTCGCTGCTGCCGCGCAGCCGCAGGGCTTGGGCGGCTTGGAACTACCGCATTGGCGCCGAGCCGACCGACCGCGTGACCGTCACCTACAACATGAACGTGTTGCAATCGCTCGATGCCGAGCCGGCGTTCTGTGTCACGCTCAACGAAACAGGCCGCATCGACCCGGCCGCGATCCTTCGCCGGTTCACCTACCACCACCCGCTGTACACCGCCGAGCGCAGCGTGGCGCACGGGGCGTACGAGCGGATCAACCACCGCAACCGCACGTCGTTCTGCGGGGCGTATTGGGGTTACGGTTTCCATGAAGACGGCGTGAACAGCGCGCTGGCCGTGTGCCGCCCGTTCGGCAAGGGGTTGGCATGAGCGACAAACTCAACAGCGCGATCTATGTGGGCACGGTGCGGCACCGGCGCAGCAAGCCGACCGTCAACCACTTCCGTTACCGCGTGTTCATGGTGTACCTGGACCTCGGCGAGCTCGACCGCGTGTTCGCGGGGCGCTGGTTCTGGTCGATCGGCCGGCGGAACCTGGCTTGGCTGAAGCGCGAAGACCACCTCGGCGACCCCTCGCTGCCGCTTGAGGTGTGCGTGCGAGACCTTGTCGAGAAAGCGACGGGCCGAC
Organism: Phycisphaeraceae bacterium; assembly: GCA_028282805.1. Lineage (GTDB taxonomy): Bacteria > Planctomycetota > Phycisphaerae > Phycisphaerales > Zrk34 > JANQHD01. The sequence continues at coordinate 124,076 of JANQHD010000033.1, forward strand.
GCCCGGACGGGCCGATCCGATTGCTCACGCACCTGCGCTATTTCGGTTACTGCATGAACCCGGTCAGTTTTTATTACTGCTTCGACACCGGCGGCCGGGTTGTCGAGACCATCGTGGCCGAGGTGCACAACACGCCGTGGGGCGAGCGGCACTGCTACGTGCTGGACCAGGCCGCGAACCTGCGGTCGGGGCGGCGCAAGCGGTTCAAGTTCGGCAAGGCGTTCCACGTGTCGCCGTTCATGCCGATGGACCAGCGGTACGACTGGTCGTTCGTCGACCCGTCCGAGCGGCTGACCGTGCACATGTCGAACCACGAACCCGAGCGCGGCAAGGTGTTCGACGCGACGCTGCTGATGCGGCGCCGGCCGATGACCGGGCGTGTGCTCGCGTCGGTGCTGACCCGTTACCCGTTGATGACGGTGCGGGTGATCGCCGGGATCTACTTCCAGGCGTTGCGCCTGCGGCTCAAGCGGACACCGTTCTACCCACACCCGAAACACACTGCCACAAGTGAGGCGAACCATGCCTGAAACGATCGCGCCAGCGTTCCGTTCCGAGCCCCAGGCCACCGGGAGCGGGTGGCTGACCAACGCCGCGCGCCGCGCGGTTTGCGATCGTTTGAACCGCTTGCGCGGCGTGCGTTTGAACCTTAACGAAAACGGCACAACCGTTGCGTTCGGCCAACACGAACCGAGCGACGCCGAACTCACGATCGACGTGCACGACGCGGCGTTCTACCGCGACGTGCTGTTCGGGGGGCACCTCGGGGCGGCCGAGTCGTACGTGCGCGGCGCGTGGGATTGCAATGACCTGGTCGGGTTGATCCGCGGCTTTGCGCGCCACCTCGACCAAGCCGACGGATTGGAAAACGGCGTCGCCCGCGCCGCGGGGTGGGTCGCCCGCATGGCGCACTTGTTGCGGCGCAACACGCTCAACGGAAGCCGGCGCAACATCCACGCACATTACGACTTGGGCAACGACTTTTTCGAGTTGTTTCTCGACCCGTCGCTGACTTATTCGTGCGCGTGGTTCGGGCAACCGGGCCTGTCGTTGCAGCAGGCGCAGGCGGCGAAGTACGACCGCATCTGCCGAGCCATCGCGTTGAACGCCGACGACCACGTGATCGAGATCGGCACCGGGTGGGGCGGTTTTGCGATATACGCCGCGTCGCGCTGCGGTGCGCGGGTTACGACGACGACCATCAGTGAGGCCCAGCACCGACTTGCGCGCGAGCGTATCGAGCGGGCCGGGCTGGCGGATCGTATCACGCTCTTGCAACAAGATTACCGGCAACTCGGTGGCCGGTACGACAAGCTCGTGTCGGTCGAAATGATCGAAGCGGTCGGGGCCGAGTATTACCCAGCATACTTTCGCAAGTGCGCTGAGTTGCTCAAGGGCGACGGCCGGGCGCTGATCCAGGCGATCACGATCGCCGACCAGCGCTACGATACGGCGCGGCGCCACACAGACTTCATCAAACGGTACGTGTTCCCCGGCAGTTGCATCCCGTCGGTCACGGCGATGTGTGACGCGATGACCCGGGTGAGCGACTTGCGGCTCGAGGCGCTCGACGACCTGACGCCGCACTACGCAACGACACTACGCTTGTGGCGGCAAAACCTCAACGCGCGGCGCGACGAGGCGATCGGGCTCGGCTACGACCGGCAGCTCTTGCGGTTGTGGAACTTCTACCTCAGCTACTGCGAAGCCGGCTTCAGCGAACGCACGACGGGCCTGGTGCACATGCACTTGGTCAAGCCCGGTTGGCGCAGCGAACCGGCGGGCGAGGGCGTCGGAACGACGGCATGAAACGGAAGCTCTTCACATTCATCGGCTTCAATGCGTGCTGGTTGGTGTGCGTGATCGGCGCTGCGCAAGGCGTGCCATGGGCGGGCCCGATCGTGGTGTTGGTGTTTTGTGCGTGTGTGCTGAGCATGTCCGACGAGTTCACCGGCGACACGGTGTTGCTCGCCGGCGCCGCGGTGTTCGGCTACCTCGCCGACAGCGTGTTGGTGGGCTTGGGCGCGTTTACGTTCCCGCCAACCGCGGCGTGGGGCCGGCCGAGCGCGGTATGGATGGTCGCGCTGTGGGTGAATCTGGCGGTGTGCACGCCCGTGATATTCGGGCCGCTGCGCGGGCGGTACGTGATCGCCGCGTTGTTCGGCGCGGTGGGCGGGGCCGTGTCGTACGCGGCGGGCATGCGGCTTGGCGCGATCGTGATCGAGGGACAGCGTTTCGTCGGGTTGGCGATGATCGGCGTCGCGTGGGCGGTGAGCATGCCTGCGCTGTTGTGGGGCGTGGAAAGAACGCGCGGCCTGACGCGCGCGTTGATCGACCCGGCGAGCGGCTCGTCGCCACACGAAACACCGGCCGAGGAGCGTGCGGCATGAACCCATGGATCGCCGCGGGTATCGGTTGGGGCATCATGGCCGTGGTCATGGCGGCGCTGTGGCGGTATGCACGGGTGCGGCGCAACTACGGCTACGTCGACGTGGCGTGGTCATTCGGCGTGGGTGTGTGCGTCGTGGTGTTCGCGCTGTGCGTCGAGGGCGAATTGTTGCGGCGCGTCATCGTGATGGCCATGGCGTTGATCTGGTCGGGGCGGTTGACGTTGCACCTGTTTCAGCGTGTGCACAACGCCGAGGAAGACGGTCGCTACCACAACCTGCGCCGGCGGTGGGGCGGGTCGGCCGACCGCAATTTCTTTGTCTTTTTTCAGGTTCAGGCCGGGTGGTGCGTGCTGTTCGCGTTGCCCATGTGCGGCGCGATGACGCGGCCGGGGCCATCGCCGGACGTGCTGGACGCGGTGGGCGTGGCGTTGTGGCTGGTCGCCGTGTCGGGTGAGTCGATCGCCGATTCGCAGCTCGCGCGTTTTCGTGCAGAACCAACCAACCGGGGGCGGGTTTGTGACGTGGGGTTGTGGCGGTGGAGCCGACACCCGAACTACTTCTTCGAGTGGGTCGGCTGGTGGGCGTACGTGGCGATCGGGGTGGTTGGTCCGTTGGGTGTGCTGACGTTGTTGGGGCCGATGTTGATGCTCGTGTTTCTGTTTGTTTTAACTGGGGTGCCCGCTACCGAGTACCGCGCGTTGATGACGCGCGGCGACGCTTACCGTGAATACCAAATAAAGACCAGCGTGTTCGTGCCCTGGCCGCCGCGCAGAAAGGTGCAACCATGACCACGATCCAACGACCGATGACCGGGGCGGTGCCCGAGCGAAACAAGCCCGAGCGCAACCCTGCGCTGGCTCTCGCCGAACGCGGGTGGCTGCCCGATTGGGCGGTCCGATGGGGCATACGCCGGCTGCTGCGTCGGCGGTTGATCGGCGAAGACGCCGGCGGCGTCGAAGCCAATCGCGCGAAGATGGACGCGATGTTGCAGCACTGCCAGACCGGGCCCATCGCCGAACACACCGACGCGGCCAACGCACAGCACTATGAGGTGTCTGCGCGATTCTACGAAACGGTGCTGGGCCCGCGGCTGAAGTACAGCTGCTGCGATTGGACGCCGGGCACGGTTGACCTGGGCGAAGCCGAAGCAAGGTCGTTGGCGCAGGTCTGCGCTCGCGCGGGGTTAGCCGACTGCCAACGCATCCTCGAACTCGGGTGCGGGTGGGGGGCGCTGAGCCTGTGGATGGCCGAGGCTTACCCCAACGCTTCGATTACCGTGGTGTCGAACTCGTCGGCGCAGCGCCGATTCATCGAGGCGCGGGCCGAACGGCGGGGCCTCGCCAACCTGCGCGTGGTCACCTGTGACATGAACGATTTCGACACGGCCGAACGCTACGACCGCGTGGTTTCGATCGAGATGTTCGAGCACATGCGCAACTACAAGCGGTTGATGACGCGGATCGCCTCGTGGCTGGCCGATGACGGCAAGCTGTTCGTACACGTGTTCACGCACCGGCGGTTCGCGTACCGGTTTGAAACCGAGGGCGATGACAACTGGCTCGGGCGGCACTTCTTTACCGGCGGCACGATGCCGAGCGACGACCTGCTGACACGGATCGACAGCCCGCTGCGCTGCGAACGACAGTGGGAAGTCAACGGCAAGCACTACCAGCGCACCGCCGAGGCGTGGTTGTCGCGTGCGGACACGAACCGGGCGCGGTTGCTGGAACTGTTCGCCGAAACCTGCGGCGCGAAGCGAGCGAGGTTGCGGCTGCAACGGTGGCGCATTTTTTTCATGGCGTGCGCCGAGCTGTGGGGTTACCGCGACGGCGACGAGTGGCACGTGGTGCACTACCGGTTCGGCCGGGCGGCGAACGGGCGTGACGCGTGATGTGCCGCCTAGCGATGGGGCTGAGCGCGCTGGGGGCGCTGGTCATGGTCGGCGCGGTGGGTTACGGTTTTGCCGCGGGCGACGGTTGGGCGGAGTTGCGGCAACTCGTGGCTTTGCCGTGGGGCGTCGTGTCGTTGGTCGACGTGTACGTCGGCTTCGCGCTGTTCAGCGGGTGGGTGATCTACCGCGAGGCGTCGGCGGTGCGTTCGAGCATCTGGGTGGTCGCTATCATGCTCGGAGGCAACGCGGTGTCGTGCGTGTACGTGTTCGTGGCGCTGCGTGCGCGCCGCGGTTCGGCCGAACGGTTCTGGCGCGGCCGGCGCGAGAGCGTAATGCGATAGCATGGGTTGCCGGTGGTGCGTTACCTGCCGCGCGACTGCGTGCGGAAGCGCAGGGGGGTGATGCCGGTGGCTTCCTTGAACGTCGTCGACATGTACTCGAGCGTGCCGAAGCCCGAGGCCTCGGCGATGTCCGCCACCGACAGGTCGGTCATCACCAGCAGTTCCCGCGCCCGCGCGATGCGCAGCCGGCGGATCTCCTGCAACGGCGAGCGCTGGAACCACTTGCGGAACTTGCGTTCGAGCGAGCGGCGCGTCATCGGCACCGAGTCGGCCACCTTGTCGACGGTGATCGGCTTGTAGGCGTTCTGCCGCAGGTAGATCACGGCGTTGCGCAGCTCGATGTCTTCGATCGCCAGCGCCTCGCTCGAGCCGCGGGCCGTGACCTGGATCGGCTCGATCGTTTCGTGGTGGTGGTTGTCGACGGGGTGGCCGGCGAAGACCTGGTCCATCATCGCCGCGGCGCGGTGGCCGATCTGTTCCGAAGCGGTCAGCACGCTCGACAGCGCCGGCACCGTCGCGTTGCACACCACGTCGTCGTCGTCACCGCCCACCACCGCCATCTCGTCGGGCACGGCGATGCCCAGGCGGCGCGCCATCTCCAACACGTGCGTACCGCTCGACGTCGCCCACGTGAACACGCCCACCGGCTTGGGCAGGCGCTGCAGCCACTCGCCCAGTTGCTCCAGGTGCTCCTGCCACCTGACCGACGTGCTCGACGGCTCGCGGTCGTTGAAGATGTGCCAGCGCGAGCCGGCCAACTCGACCTCGTGCTGGAACGCCGCCGCGTGCACGCGCACGTAGTTGTGGCGCAACGGCCCGACGTATGCGAACTGCCGGTAGCCTCGCTCGAGGAAGTGCTCGGCGACCATGTGCGCCGTGGCCGAGTAGTTCGAGGTCACGCGCGGGAACTCGACGCGCTTCAGCTCGATGCCCGAAACGTTGATCACCGGCTTGCCCAGCTTGGACAACTCGTCGGCGATGCGCTGTGTACTGACGCGGGCGATGATCCCGTCGCCGTCCCACCCGCTGGGCAACCGCCCGGCCTCCGACCGCCCCCTCGGCTCGAGCCACAGGTGCCACGGACCGTGCTTCATCGAGTAGTTGATCACGCCTTGAATCAACCGTCGCCCCCAGCCGGTCGAGGTGTCCACCAGGATCGCCACTTGTGGTTCCTTCGGGCTGTCCGTCACTGAGTTCACCTCACACAGGGGGGTCGCGACAACAAAGAAGACGTGTCGCAATTATAACACTCAGGTGTCGTCGGTGTGTCGCAAATCCAAGTTTTAATTGTGATACAAGCCGCCTGTCGCGGGGTCAATGACAATTGCGTTTGTCGTATAAACAAAGAAATAACTCGCAATCAAGATTGGCAGAGAGGCCTGTGTGCGGCAACAATATGAGTGCGTGAAGGCGTCGCTCACCGCGCCATATTACAGAGATCTCTTCTCCATTTGCACACGCGAGGCAGCACCATGTTCCACAACACCAACACCGAATCACACGGACGTCGTTTCGGTTTCACCCTGGTCGAGCTTCTGGTGGTGATCGCGATCATCGCGTTGCTGTTGAGCATCTTGTTGCCGGCGATCGGCCACGCGCGCGAGCTGGCGAAGGTCCGCGTG
>JANQHD010000034.1 GCA_028282805.1 Phycisphaeraceae bacterium
TCGCTGGGCGACCTGAACTTCATCGGCACCAACTTCGGCAAGACCATCCCGACGGCCCCCGGAAGCCCCTCGGCCCCGGCGGTGCCGGAACCGGCGAGCCTGATGTTGTTGGGTATGGGCGCGTTGGCGCTGAGCCGCAAGCGGCGGGGTTAACTGGATGCCCTCCGAGGTGAATAGCCATTGAGAGCTAGCCACACCTCGAAGCCCCGCGCCGGACACCGGCGCGGGGCAACTTGAGGGCAGCGATTACCGGCATGTACCAAAGGAGGTGAACATCAGGCTTGTTCGGTCGAGAAGAGGGTATAGATCATCGGGAAGAGGACGAGTCGTTGAAAGTAATTCCGAATCCTTACCCTTTGGAGGAAGTCATGAAAACGAAGATGTTAGCCCTTGCTTGTTTGGGTTGCTTCACACTGGGGATCAACACCGCGGACGCAGCGGTGTTGTTCCAGGACAATTTCGATCGCGCTGATGCGACCGATATCGACGCCTCGTCGACCGGCATGAGCGGCTCGCTCGCGCCGCTGAGCTACGCCGAGCATTTCGAGGGTTCGGGCTTGGCCAACTCGATCCAGGTGCTCAACAACCGGCTGGAGATGGCCAACGGCGCCGGGATGTCGGCGATGTACCTCGACCACAACTTCATCGATGCCGCGATCCTCAGCGATGGCGGGCTCAAGATCAGCCTGGATATCGTCGCCATCCCCAATCAAGGCGATTCCGAGGACCGTTACACCGGTTTCGGTTTGGGGATGAGCGCGGCGGAAGCGGTCTCGGGCGGCGACCACCAGGACGGCATCGACGGTGACGAACCCAACCCCGCCGATGGGATCGGGGATACGACGTATCGCCCCGCGGTCTCCCCCGGCGGCAACTCGGACAACCCCGCGGTCGTCACAGACTTCTTCGTCGACCTGGCCAACGATGGCAACATCTACGTCTGGGCCAACGGGCCGGGCCAAGGCAACCCGACTCAGACGATCAACGTCGGGTCGCAGGGCACGACCGGAACCCTCTCGGCCGAGTTCTTGATCTCCGACTTCAACGCCGGCTCGAGCGTTTCGGCCAAGATCCTGTTTAACGGCAGCGAGGTCGGCACGCAGAACTTTACCTGGTCGGGCACGAACGAGAACTACATCGGCTTCGCGTCGCGTTCTTCGGGCACCGATTCGGACAACCTGGTCATCGAGACCATCCCCGAACCGGCGAGCCTGGCCCTGATCGGCTTGGGCGGCTTGATGCTCTTGCGTCGGCGGTGACTTGTGACGTGAACCAGTGAATCACTCCTGCGTGTGGGCAACTGCACGCAAACCGTACGCGGCAACGTCTTTGATTGGGCGTTGCCGCATTGGATCGAACCTGGCGTTTGCAACCCGTGAGTCGCGCCCGCGCGTGACGACGATGCTTGGAGTGTGTTCTGATGTGTAAGACTATGTTGGCGGTCGCGGCCGTTGGGATCGGCATCGCCTTGTGCGCAAGCACGGTCGGTGCTCAATCCACTCAACCCAACATCCTGATCTTCCTGGCCGACGACCTGGGGATTTCGGACCTTTCGCCGTACGGGGGCGAGATCAACACGCCGAGCCTGAGCCAGATGGCCACCGACGGGGTGAAGTTCACCAACTATTACGTGCAGCCGAGGTGCTCGCCGACGCGGGCGGCGATCCTGACCGGCCACCAGAACCACAAGGTCGGGTTCTCCGTGTTGAGTGGCGGAGGAACGCCCTTGACGATGAACCACGTCACGCTGCCCGAGGTCCTTCAGGCCAACGGGTACTCGACGTATATGTCGGGCAAGTGGCACTTGGGGCGGACGAACAACTTCGGCACCATCGCTCCCACCATTCCCGGCAACGACAATATCGACCCGCGTGTCCGCGGCTTCGATCATGCGTTCACGTTCACCGACTCGCACCACTCGAAGGATAACTGGCTGCCCGGGCAGTACCGGGTGCTGACCAATAGCGGCATCCCTCAGCCGACCACGCGCTACATCGCCGACACCGACGGGGTGTACGAGCCGCAGAACAACGAGTTCTACCAGACCGACGCGATCGGCGACTACGCGCTCGACTTCCTCCAGCACCACCGCAATGTGAACACGCTGAACGGTACCGACAAGCCTTTCTTCCAGTACGTCGCGTTCGGCGCGCCGCACTTCCCGCTTCAGGCGCCCAAGGCGTTGGTCGACCAGTACGTCGCGACGTACCAGGCGGGCTGGGATGCGCTGCGGGCCGACCGGCTGCAGGGCATGATCAACAAGGGGGTGATCCCGTCGGACGTGGTGCTGACGCCGCGCAGCGACGTGCCGCCGAACAACCTCAACGGCGAGGGGCTGCACCAGCTTCGGGCCTGGGACACGCTCGCGCCCGATCGCCAGGCGGACCTGGTGCGCCGCATGGCGATCTACGCGGCCATGGTGGAGATCGTCGACCAGAACGTCGGGCGGATCATGACGGACCTGCAGAGCAACGGCGAACTGGACAACACGATTGTCATGTTCATGACCGACAACGGCGCGGACGCGGAGTGGCACGACTTCGGCAAGCGGGACACCGAAACGATCCACACGGGCGCGGCCCTGGCGAACATGGGCACGGCGATCGGGAATCCCGATGTGTTTTACGGCACGGGCTGGGCGAACGCCGGCTCGACGCCCTACCGCAACTACAAGCACTACACGCACGAGGGCGGGATCAAGTCGCCGCTGCTGCTTCAGTGGGGCGACGGGCTCGACCCGTCGTTGGTGGGCGCGATCCGCGACGACCTGACGCACGTGACGGACATCATGCCGACGCTGCTGGACATCGCCGGGGTGACGATGCCGACGCAGTGGACGGCGCTGAACGGCACCAACTACAACGTCGAACCTCTCGATGTGAACGTCAAGAGTTGGGAGAACCTGCTGACCAATGCCACGGCGATCGGCGAGCGTGAGTTCGGTGTGGAGCACGAGGGCAACCGGGCCTACCGGATCGGCGACTGGAAGCTGGTGTCCAGCAACTTCACGGGCACCGACGGGACCTTGGCGAACGAGTGGGAGTTGTACAACCTCGCCGATGATCCGACCGAGATCAACAACCTGTCCGCGTCGCGGCCCGACAAACTCCAGGAGCTGGTCAACGCGTACAACCAGTGGGCGTTCCGCAACGGCGTGATCAGCTCGCTGCCGCCGACACCTCCGGCGCCCCTACTGTCACGATCGAACGACCTGTTCCTCGACAATTTCACGCGCAGCAATAACACCGACGCCGACGCGGACGACACCGGGATGAGCGGCGCGGACGTGCCGCCGCTCGGGGCCAACGCGACGTACCACGAGGGCTGGGAAGGCAGCGGCCAGCCCGATTCGATCATGGTCACCGACACCATGCTCCAGATGGCCACCGGCAACGGCATGAGCGAGAACGGCATCGACCATAACTTCGTCGACCAGGCCATCCTCGACAACGGCGGGTTCATGGTCGGCTTGGAAGCGGTGCTGATCAATTCGGCCCAAACCGACACGTCGAACCGTTTCATCGGGTTCGCCGTCGGCCTGACCGATGCCGAAGCTCAGGCGGGCGACGACATCAACGACAACAACAACGGCACGTCGTTCCGTAGTTCGAGGGGCGATTTCATGGTGGAGATCGACCTGAACAACAACGTCAAAGCATGGTCAGAGGGTGTACGGGTTGGGGACGCGGTCAACGTCGGCACGTCTTCCGGTCGGCTCGAGGCCATGTTCTTCGTGGACAGCTTCAACGCGGGGCAGTCCGTGCAAGTTGCGATCTTCTTCGACGGCGTCCAGCTCGACATGGACGCGGCCGACCCTAACAACATGAACCTCTCGTTCCAGTGGGACGAGTCGCTGGCCAACTACCTGGGGCTGAGTGCGCGGGCGTCGGCCTTGGCTCAGCTCGATAACTTCCGTGTCAACACCCTGTTGCAGGGCGATACAAACCTGGACGACAAGGTGTCGCTGCTGGACCTCAACGCCTTGGGCGCGCACTTCGGGACGAACACGGGCTGGGCCGGCGGCGATTTCAACGGCGACGGAACCGTGTCGCTGATCGACCTCAACCTGCTCGGGGCGAACTTCGGCCAAGCGGTCACCTTGGCGCCGCAGGCCAGCCCCGCGGTGCCTGAGCCGGCGTCGTTGGCCTTGCTGCTGGTGGGCGGGGTCACGCTGCTCCGCCGCCGTAGATAACCCGAACAAGATTCGATCCGACGGACGCCACACGCCGCGGGCGTGAGCATCGCAGGTCCCGCGCGGGGCACTGCGCCCTTTGCGTGGTGCTGCAGCCGCAGCAGAATTGTCGGGCCGATCAAGTTCGCCAGTCGCGATATTTGGGGGAATATGTATGAAGATTTAGAGTCGCCATCTCTGCTATTCGGTGCGCGATGAGTTACTTTATATGGGCAATATGTGGCAGAATTGCCAAAATTTCATACGGATGTGCGAGCGCCCATCATGACACAACTCAGCACACAAGTTGCCCTGCAGGCCCTGGTCGTGGTGGTGGCCGCATCGCTGGCGAGCGCGACTTACCCGGTTGTGCGGCCGGCGAGGAAGAGCCCCGCGCCCGAATCGGGCAGCTACCGCGTCTACCCGCAGCGCGACCAGCAGGTCGTGTGGGGCATGGGCTTCGAGATCCAGTGCGACTCGATCGCGTCCGGCAACGCGGGGCTGCCCGAGGGCAAGACCAGTGTGCCGCACGACCTGACACCGGCCGAACGCAAGCGGTTCGCCAAGGAGATGCTGACGGGTTTCCGCTACTGTCGGCTGGCGGGGGGCTTGTATTGGCGCGGCACCGACCCGCAGGGCAAGTACTTGCAGCCGCGCTGGCCCGAGCAACTCGAAGAAGTCCGGCAGATGATGGAGGATGCGGGGGTCGAGGGGCTGAGCTTCGAGTACTGGTCGCCGGCGCCGTACTGGAAGGCCAACCGCGGGTACACCAACCGCGACGGTCGCGAGAACATCCTGCGCTGCTTCGGCAAGGGCTTCGCCGACGACCCGGATTACAAGGGCGATGTCGACCGTTTCCTGCGCGACTTCGCGGAAGCGTGTGTGCGTGACCTCGGCACGCTCCAGGCGGCGGGCCTGCGCGTGAGCAAGTGGGGTTTGAGCAACGAGCCGTGGGTGACGCAGGCGTATTCCTCGTGTTTCTACAAGGTCGAGGACTACGGCCGGACGTTCATGGCGGTCGCGCCGGCGATCCGCGCCCACGACCCGCGCATCAAGATCATCGCCGACACCGCCCACAACGCCCCGACGTACATCGCGCCGGTGATGAAGACCGACTACGCCAAGTACGTCGACGCCTTGGTGGTGCACGCGATCGGCGACAACTCGGATCGGGTGCCCTGGAACTTCAAGCGTGCCCGCCAGCTCGTCAAGCAGGAACTGCCCCTGTTCCAGAACGAGTACGAGTACCTGCAGGGCCCGGCGTCGCGCGACCGCTGCCACAACACCGTGCAGAACATCATGAACTGGTATCAGTTGGCCGAATCGCCGACGTGGTACTGGATCCACGCGCTCAAACCCGTCCAGAACGCGGAGGCGAGCGGGTATTCGCTCGGTTTCTGGATGCCGATCGACCCGAACTACGGCAAGTCGCTTGTGGCCGACGGTCAGGCCGTCAGCGCGTGGCGCAACAGCGACCGTTACAAGATCACCGGCGTGCCCGAGGCGTTGATCGGCACGTATTACGTGGCGGTCAAGCGAGGCGACGGGATGTCGCCGGCGCCCGGTTACCGGTTCACGATCGACAACCGCAGTGAGGTTTACCTGCTCGTGCACGACCGAGGCAAGCCGACGATCCCCAGCGGTTGGGAGAAGACGGGGCACAGGGTTACTTGGGAAGGGCGGTACACCGACACGGTTTACAAGCGCGTGTTCGAGCCGGGCACGGTCACCATCCCGGGGCACGACGGGCAGCTGGACAACGGCTACTACGGTGTGCCCAGCGCGGCGCTGGTCCGCGACACCTCCGGCAAGACGACGGTGGTGAAGATCGACAACCTGCCCGCGGGGGCGAAGACGGGTGAGGTCAAGCGCGACGAAGCCGCCGAACGGTTCGCCGACTTAAAGCCCGGGCATTGGACGTGGAACAAGTACAATTGGCACTCGGTGGTCGGTTTTCTCAAGCACATGCCGTGGGATTCGACGGTGGTCAAGGTCGAGGAAGACAAGCTCGACCACGACATGCGGATCCTGGCGTACAAGCGGCCGGACGGGAAGCTGGTGATCGTGCTGTCGAACCGTTGCTTCAAGGATTACACGTTCAAGATCGACACGGGGTTGCCCGGGGCGACGTTCCAGGGTTACCGGTACACGCCCGACAACGCCGGCGAGGGTTTCATGGGGGCGCCCCTCGGCGAGCTGAAAGGCCGACACATCGCGCCGAAGGTGCCGGACCTGGCTTGGGAGTTCTGGGTCCAGCGGTGAGCGGCGGAAGATGAAAGCGGTTCCATGAAACGTTCGACGGAAGAATACGACGTGGTCGTGTGCGGCGGGGGGCTGGCGGGGTTTTGCGCCGCGGTGGCCGCGGCGCGCCACGGCGCCAGCACGTGCCTGATCCAGAACCGCCCGGTGTTCGGCGGCAACAGCTCGTCGGAGATCGGCGTCACCCCCCACGGCGCGGCCGCGTTCCACGCGTACGCACGCGAGACCGGGATCATCTCCGAGTTGCTGATCGAAGAGCGCAGCCTGAACCACGCCGAGGTCTACGAGAACGGCTGGACCAACAGCGTGTGGGACATGGTCATGTACGACATGGCCGTGGCGACGGACAACCTGACGGTGCACCTGAACACGAACGTGGGCGACGTGATCATCAACGGCGGCGAGCGCGCCAACGGCACGGCGCAGGCGGCGGAGTCGGCCGACCTGGAGTTCGGCTACTACCACCGCACGACGCTTAACGAGAAGCCCGCCCGGCTCGACGCGGTGATCGCGCGCGTGCAGAACGCGGAACTGGAGCTGACGATCGAGGGCAAGGTGTTCATCGATTGCACGGGCGACGGGCTCGTGGCCGACCGCGCGGGGTGCGAGTGGCGCATGGGCTCCGAGAGCCGGGACGAGTTCGACGAGCCGCACGCGCCGGATCGGGCCAGCACCGACACCATGGGCAGCTCGATCCACCTGCGCGCCTGCGACGTGGGGCGGCCCGCGCCGTACCGGGCGCCGGGCTGGGCGATGCACTACGACGACGCGAGCTTCTTCTACGAACAGGGGCGCGTGCCCAAGGACGTGCGCGGCGGGTTCTGGTGGCTCGAGATCGGCGTGCCGTACCACACCATCCACGACAACGAAACCATCCGCCACGAGCTGACCCGCCACGCGCTGGGCGTGTGGGAGTGGATCAAGAACCACGACCCGATCATGAAGCAGCGCGCGGCAAACTACGCGCTGGACTGGATCGGGCAGGTGCCCGGCAAGCGCGAGTCACGCCGGATCATCGGCAAGTACTTCGTGACCGAGCACGACATCCTCAACTGCACGCGCTTCGAGGACGAGGTCGCGTTCGGCGGTTGGTTCATCGACCTGCACACGCCCGGCGGCTTGCTCGCCGAGACCTCCGAGCCCGCCTCGGCCGAGGGCGCTTACGACACGTTCAGCGAGTACGCGGTCAAGAGTTACTGCGGGCCGTACGGCCTGCCGCTGCGGTGCTGCATGGCCAAGGACGTGAGCAACCTGATGATGGCCGGGCGCAACGTCAGCGCGACCCACGCCGCGCTCGGCACGATCCGCGTGATGGCGACCACCGCGCTGCTCGGGCAGGCCTGCGGCACCACCGCGGCGTACGCGACCAACCACGGCCTCGGCTTCGATCAGATCGTGACCGGCCGACCCATCGCCGAGATCAAACAGGCGCTGCTGCGTGACGGCTGTTTCCTGCCCCACGAGGCCAACGCCGACGCCGCCGATCTCGCCCGCCACGCGACGGTCAGCGCGACGAGTACCGCGCCGATGCAGGGCGCCGGGCCCGACTCCGTCGGTGCGCACGAAGGGTTGGCCATCTGGCGCGACCAGCCCCAGTATGTCGTCGAAACGCTCGCGCAGCGCAAGGCGCAGCTGATCGCCATCGGTCCGGAAGGGATCGAGCGGGTGTCGGTCTGTCTGACCAACAACGCCGACACGGAGCAAGAAGTCGAAGCGCGCCTCTACGCCGTGGACCACATCTGGGACTACCGCGCCGAGGCGGGCGAGCCGATCGCCGCCACCACGCTTACCGTGCCCGTGGGCGACAAGCGATGGGTGGACTGGGAATTAGACTTGCTCGCCGACGTGCAACAGATCGGGCGTTTCTTACGCATCGACCTGCTGAAGAACGATAAACTCTCGTGGCACGTGTCGGGGCGCATCGTGCCGGGCCACACCGGCTACTACCAGATCGGCGAGAACAAGATGCGGCGCTTCGGCAACGGCGCAACGCTGAGCTACCGCGTGCACCCGCCGCAGTCGCCGTACCAGCCCGACCAGGTGACCACCGGCGTCACGCGGCCGCACGCGTCGACCAACCTCTGGCGTTCCGACCCCGGTCAGATGCTGCCGCAGTCGCTCGACCTGACCTGGCCCGAGCCGCAGGCCATCGGCGAAGTTCACCTGACCTTCCCCGGCCACCTCATACGCGAGTACCACGCCTACGCGCCGTTCTACCGCGACGCGCAGTGCCCGGCCGACTACCGCATCGAAGCCAAGATCGACGGCGGGTGGCGGACGCTCGTTGAAACGATCGACAACTACCAGCGCCACCGCATCCACCGGCTGGCATCACCGGTCGACACCGACACGCTGCGCATCACCGTCACCCGCACCCACGGCGACCCCGCGGCCGCGATCTACGAGGTGCGCTGCTACACTTAACCCCACACGTCTCGACCAGGTGCCACGCCCATGCTGACCCTCGCCGCCGAAGCCCTCTCCGAACAACCGAGCCTTGCCAACCTCGACCTTTGGATCATCGGGCTGTACCTCGCGGTGCTGCTGGGCATGGGCGTGGTGCTCGAGAAGGTCGTGAAGAACTCGCAGGACATGTTCGCCGCGGGCGGCAAGTCGCCGTGGTGGCTGTCGGGCATCTCGGCGTACATGACGATGTTCTCCTCGGGCACGTTCGTGGTCTGGGGCGGCATCGCCTACAAGGGCGGCATCGTCGCCGTCAGCATCTGCACCACGCTGGGCTTCAGCGCGCTGCTCGTGGCGTTCTTCCTCGCCAGGCGTTGGAAGGCCACCGGCGCGACCTCCGCCGCGGAGTACATCGGCGTGCGCTACGGCCAGGGGGCGGTACAGGTCTACACCTGGCTCGGCATCGCCGCGCGCATGGTCGGCGCGGGCGTGGCGCTCTACTCCATCGCCGTGCTCGTCTGCGCCCTGATCCCCATCCCCGAGGCGCTCGGCGGCGGGTTCTGGGCCGACGTGCAGAACTTCCTGCGCGACCCCGAGGGCAAGCTCCGCGTGTCGATCATGGTGGTCGTGGTGGGCGTTGTCGTCGTGGTGATCTCCGGCAACCTCTGGGCCGTGCTCATCACCGACACGCTCCAGTTCATCGTGCTCACCGTCGCGGTGATCATGGTGGTGCCGCTGCTGATGAGCCACGACGCTATCGGCGGGCTCAGCGGCTTCATCGAAAAGGCCGGCAGCCTGCCGGCGATGTTCCCCGACAGCAACGACACCATGCAGCCCGCCGGCGACAAGACCATGCTCAGCCCCGCGGCCGGCGAGTTCACGTGGCTGTTCCTCGGTGGGTACATCGTCATCCACATGTTCAAGATCGGCGGCGAGTGGGCGTTCGTGCAGCGCTTCCTCAGCGTGCCCAAGAAGTCCGACGCCACCAAGGTCGCCGTCATCTTCGGCGTCCTCTACCTCGTCAGCCCGCTGATCTGGATGCTCCCCCCGATGATGTACCGCATGATCGAGCCGATCCCCGTGGGCATGGACGCCGCCGCCGCCAAGGGCGTCGCCGAAGACGCCTACATCCTCGCCTGCCAGCTCGCGCTGCCCGCGGGCATGGTCGGCTTGATGATCGCCGCGATGTTCTCCGCCACGGTCAGCATGGTCGACTCCGAGATCAACGTCTACGCCGGTGCGCTGACGCGCGACGTCTACGCCAAGCTGTTCGGCAAGCAAAACCAGGAAACGCACCTCGTGCGCGTCGGCAAGCTGCTCACGGTGATCCTCGGCGTCGTCGTCATCAGCATCGCGCTGCTGATCGACGCCCACGGGCGCGGCGGCGCGGAAGACATCATCCTCTCCATCACCAACCTGCTGGTGGGGCCGGTGACCATCCCGTCGCTGTGGGTGCTGTTCTCCAGACGCGTTGGCATCGGCGCGGTGTACGTCACAGCGGTTGTGGGGGTCGGGCTGGCCATCCTGTACAAGTTCGGCGGCATCGGCGACCTCGATTTCTTCAAGGCCCGCAACCGCGAAGCCGAGGTCGCGATCGGCGTGATCCCGCCGCTGCTGATCCTCTGCGTCTTCGAGTGGTTTGCCAGGGGCGCCCACCCCAACTACGCCCGCACGCGCGCCTTGCAGGATCAAGCCGAACAGGCCGAGGTCGCGATCTCTTCCGAGATGCCGCGCAAGGTGATCGCGTGGTGCTGCGTCGCGTTGGGCGTGGTGATGATCGGCCTGGTGTTGGTGCAGCCGGAAGCCCGCGGCTATCTCATCGCCGGCGCCGCCGCGTTGCTCGGGGTGGGCGCCGCGATGCTGTTGCCGTCGCTGTTCAAATGAAACAACACGCCGGTTCGGTAACCCCTCGCGCCGGATAACCGCCGGGGGGCTATCCCGTTTCATACCCCTCGTGATCCATGATGAAAAATCTAAGTTTGGCGTCATCAAACTATGGGGCAATAAACCGCGCCCGCCGCCCGCCGGCAGAGCATATTTCAATACCGCAGAGGAAGGGAGATGACATTACGTGCGAGGAAGAGGGCGTGCCGGTGGATTGGTTCTGCCGGCGGATCGTTTGTTGCATTTTGTTGGAACGGAGGAACACGCTCTCATGAAACACTCACTCGGAATCATGGTGCTGGCCGTGGTGGTCGGGGTGTTGGCGGTCGGTCGGCTGGCTCAGGCCAACATGCTGACCAACGGGAACTTCGAAGACACCAGCGGCACGTTCCCCAACGGCTGGTTGGTCAGCGGCGGGGTCGCCGGCCAGGAATCGACCACCGCGCAAAACCTGGTGATCTCCGGCAGCGAGAGCCTGCGCGTCTCCGGCGGCGTCGGCAACGTGACGCAGACCATCGCCACCGACCTGGCCGACTTTACGCTCAGCTTCGATTGGCTCCGCCCGTTTGCCAGCATCCCCGCCAACCGCACGATGAACCTCCACCTCCGCGACGGCACCGCCACCCCGTTTATCAACATGCGCGTCGAGCCGGTCAACGGCGATACCGAACTGGCCCTGCAGGTCTTTGACGGGGGTTGGACGGACCTTGACCCGGCCGGCGCGGCCACGCAACTGATCCTCGAAACCGAGACCGCTTACACCATCACGATCACCGCTTCGGGCTTCGGCGCCGCCGGCGCGACCTACGACCTGAGCGTCGTCGGCGGTTCGGTCAACGAATCGTTTACCGCGGTCGACCTTTATCAGAACGATCCGTTCAGCGCGGGCGAGCTGGTGAACACCGTGCGTTTCGATCGCCAGGGCAGCCATGGCTCATCGACCTTCGACAACGTCACCCTCACCCCCGAGCCGGCTTCGCTGGCGCTGCTGGGGCTTGGTGGCTTGGCCGTGCTGCGGCGTCGCGGGTGAGTTGTTACGCACAACACGATCACCCCACCAACGGCGGACCCACGCGGTCCGCCTTTTCAATGGGTACCGATTATTGGAGTGCTTCTGAACTAACGGTATGAAAAAAGCGTGTACGCCGTGTGTTCGAGTTGGGTGACGAAAGGGAGATAGCCCCTATTAAGCGTGACATAATTCTTACAGATGCGGCCGCTGTTCTAAGCGTAGAGCGCCGCGGGCTGACTCTAGTCATTGGCGAGACCAAACCATGCATCAAGTTACGAACACCGAGTCACAAAACAGACACACCGGATTCACGCTGGTCGAGCTTCTGGTGGTGATCGCGATCATCGCGTTGCTGTTGAGCATCTTGTTGCCGGCGATCGGCCACGCGCGCGAGCTGGCGAAGGTCCGCGTG
>JANQHD010000020.1 GCA_028282805.1 Phycisphaeraceae bacterium
CGACTTGAAGCGGTCCGCCCTTCGATTCAATCACAGGCCAATGGAGCGAACACGGGCGCCCTCGCGGGCGCCCTATTTTTTTGCCCCCGCACCACCTCGGCAATTCGTTGCGATCCGCCGATTTCCCTCGCTTGTTAAAACTCAGTATCAACTACGCTTTGAGGTGGTTTTCTGCGAAGAAAGCCTTGTCGACACCCGATGGACATCTATACTGTCCCAGCAAATGACCCAGCCGCACCCGGCCGGTTGTTCGGAAAGGAATTTCCCATGCCACACATCATTGCTGAACCGTGCGTCGCCACGAAGGACACCGCCTGCGTCGAGGTTTGCCCCGTCGATTGCATCCACCCGACCAAGGACGAGGCCGAGTTCGAAGAGGCCGACCAGCTCTACATCGAGCCGGACACCTGCATCGACTGCGGCCTGTGCGTGGATGAATGCCCCGTCAAGGCGATCTTCCCCGAGGAAGACCTGCCCGAAGAGTGGACCGAGTTCACGCAGAAGAACGCCGACTACTTCGCCTGATCCGAAGTAGAACCGACCACGAGAAAAGCCCAACGCCTCAACGGCGTCGGGCTTTTTTGTTTAACCGGGTGTCGGGTCACTCGTCGTCGTCGCACGGTTCGGTCGGCTCGACGAACGCCGGCGCATCGGGCTCTTCGACCCAGTCCACGATGTTCGGCAGGTTCAGCTCGCACGCCGAGGTCTTGCGGTAGCCCAACCGGCGGATCACTTCCAGCACCTCGGTCCAGGTGGGGAAGCTCTTGTTGTTGGCCCGCTTGAACGCGTCGATCGCCGCGACGAACAGGAACTGCTCGTCGGTGAACTCGCCTTCCTCGGCGGAGCGGTTGAACTCCGGTCGGCGACGGCCCGGCCCACGCAGGCGCTTGAGCCCCGTCGGGTCGCGGCGGTCCACGCCGTCACGCCGACCTTCGGCGTTGCGACGATCGGGAAAAGCGATGGGGAACTGAACGCCGCCGCGCCGGTCGACCACGTTTCGACGGCGTGCGTCGGCGCTGGCGGTGGCATCGCGTTCGTTCTGAGCGGAATCGGTCATCGGTGCGGCCTCCGTGATGGAGCGGTCTCGGCCAGCGACCGGACCCCTCATCCTTCAGCCGCGCGCCGATCAAATTTCCTCGTCGTCTTCGTCGTCGAAGTCGTCGTCGAGCTCGTCGTCATCATCGAACTCGTCGTCGAAATCTTCGTCGTCGAAATCCTCCTCGTCGTCGAAGAGGTCATCATCTTCATCGTCAAAAAAATCGTCCGAATCCAGCTCGTCCTTGTCATCGGCGAGCAGGGGCTCCAAGCCGCCACGGCCGTGGACCGGGTCGACGCCGACCCCTTCGGTCCATCTTTCGGTTCGGCCTGCCATGATTCCCGTTGATGATGACGCGATCGCTTCCATTACCGGACCTCCGTCTTTCAGATCCGCGGGCTCGACATCTTGCCCGTGACACGGCGGTAAACTACCCTAAGTTGCGGACGTGTCAATATCCTTATTCCTTCAGGCCCAGACGCCCGGCCCGCCGCAGCCGGCCCCACCCCGACCGAGCCCAACCGAGCCCCTCACGTGAACCCGAGACCCAAGCCCAACCCCTCCGAATGGCGACCCATCGCCGCGGTCTGCGGCTGGCTGGTGCCGGGCCTGGGGCACATCGTCATCGGCGAGAAAAAACGCGGGCTGATCATCATGGCCGCCATCCTCGGCCTGTTCGTCGCGGGCCTGCTCATCGGCGGCGTCGAGGTGATCAACTCGCACGTCATCCAGCCCGGGCCGGGGCACGACGGCAAGTGGAACCTCTGGTTCTTCGCTCAAGTCATGGTCAGCCCCGCGGTCTTCGTGCTCGAAGTGGTGCGCGACCTGTTGGTGAACGAGAACAAGCTCACCCCCGCCATCGGCCGCATCCACGAGATCGGCACGCTCTACTGCGCCATGGCGGGCATGCTGAACCTGCTGGTCGTCATCGACGTGGTCTACCGCGGTTCGACGCGCAAGGCCGAGCCCGCCGAGCCCACCGAATCGGCGTTGCAAGGGCGGATCGTCACGCGGGAGAACGCGTCATGACCCGCGCCTTGGCCGGCATCTTCTTCGAGCCGATCAACGGCCTCGAGCCGTATTGGATGTGGTTGATCGTCCCGCTCGCCGCCGCGATCGCCGTGGTCTACAAGGCGCTCAAGCTCGCCGACCTCAACAAGCTGGTCTACGAGTCGGCGCGCCTCACGCTGGTGATCGTCGCGTTCATGGCCGCCGCCGCCGTGGTGTTGTTTGCGGTGGTCGAAGCCTTCACGCGCTGAGCCCGTCAATAGCCCCGGCTGGTCACACGCCCGCCCTGCCCCAGGTTCGTCACCATGTAACGCAACGCATCGACCGCGTGGTCGGCGCCGTCTTTCACCGGCGTCTGTGACCACGGCCGATCCGCATCGAAGTGGTACTTCGCCATCGACTCGATCAGCTGCCGACACCGCGGGTGGATCACGATCATCGGCTCACGCTCGGCCGAGCCCAGCCGGCGGCGCAACTCACTCAAACCCGCCGCCAAATGCGTGCGACCGTGGCGCACCGTGTACCCCGCCCGCCGCAGCAGCGTGATGTTCGACACGCCCGTCTGGTCGTTGCGCTGGTTGCCCGCCGGGTCCACGCCGATCCACTTGAAGCCCGGCCAACCCCGCCGGCGCATCGCCGCGAGGTGCCCGTCCATCGTGCCGTCGCGGCAAGCGTACTCGTCGACCACCTCCACAACCGTTTCATCGTCGGCTGGTCGCAGCTGCGCCCACAACACCACCGTCGGGCTCCGCACGCCGAAGTCCATGCCCCCGACCCACGCCAGCGACCGGTCGGCCTCGACCGCCCGCACGTGCCGCGTGGTATCGAACGCCTTGAACACCGCGTCGCATCGCGTCGGCCGACGACATAGCATCTCCGCTTCAAAGCTCTCGGCGTCGCTACGCCGCTGTTGGCTGAGCACGTCGTCGACCGACAAAAACCCGTTCGCCTCGCGCGCCACACCGCCACACGCCGACCACAGCCCGCAGCCCTCGCACGCATGACGTGACTCGTCGCAGCGTTCGATCACGTCCAACGCACACCAACGGAAGGCTCGCCACACCTCGCCCGCGTCGATCACCTCGCTCATCAAGCCGAACGGCTTGTGCATCGTGCTGAACACCTCGATCGAGCCGGTCACGTCGAACCCGCCACAGCGTGCGCTGCGTGTCACGAACTGCGCCGCCGACCACACGTCACGGTCGAACAACTCCAACTCGTCGCAGCGCAACTTCTGCACACGCTGGCCGCGCACCGAGGTTTCGCTCTGTGATAGCAGTTCGACGACGCTGCCGTTGACCAGCCGCACGCCCGTCTGGGTCAGCCGGCCGTCGATCCGCTCTCGCAGCCCCGGCCGCTCGAGCATCCACCGAAGGTACTCAAACATCTTCGACGACTGCTCGAAGCTGCCGCCCAGCAGCCGCACCGCGATGTCCGGTTTGAACAGCAAATCCAGCAGCGTCGCCACCGCGCCATAAAACGTCTTGCCGCCGCCGCGGTTCGCCCACACCACCACGTCCCCGCCCCGTTCGAAAAACACGTGCTCGAGGTAGTCCATCGGGCTGTCGTGCCCCTCGCACACCGCCCCGTCCGGCACGTCCACCCCCAACACCGCGCGTAACCATCCCCGCAGTTCGACCCGGTCCCGCGGCCGCACCCCGCACAACACCCCGTTCAATCCACCCGCTCGCACTCCGAACTCCGCGCCCCGCATTTAAACGCCCCCGATTTCCCCCAACATCGCCAGCACGGCCTGCGTGTCGATCGGCGCGCCCTCGTCCATCACCGGCCCCGCCTTCCGTCGGCTTTCCAGCGGCTTGGTCAAGTCCGTTCGCAACAGGTCCACGCACGCCTTGCGCGCCAACTCCGCGTCCTCGCGTTGACTGGCCAACTCGATCAACCGCGCGATCGCATTGGCGCGAAACCGCTCCAAAAACTGTTCGTTGCGCAACTGGCTGAGGTGCCGCAGCATCTCCAGCGTGCGCAGTACACGCTCGTCCGCTAACCCCGCCAGCTCCGACACGTCGACCTGCAGCGTCGCCGCCGCTTGCGAAAGGTCGCGGTCGCCCTCGACGATCGCCCGCACCAGCGTCGCCTTAGTCCGTTCGTGATCATCCATGAACTTCCTTCTCCTCCACCAAGGCCATCAGCGCCCGCGCGCGGTCCTCATCGATCGCCTTGAGCACGCGGTCGAGCCGGCGCTTCTCTTCGGGCAACAAAAAAAAGTGCACCGCTTGCCGCATCGACTCCAGCGGTGGCGGCTCGGACGGCGCGGGCGCCTCGGCCGTGAGTTGCAGCAACCGCTTGACGTCATCGCGCGACTCCGGCAACAGCTTCGCCAAACCCGTCACCGACAGATCGAGTCTTGATTTCAGTTCTTCGAGCAACCCCGCGCGGGCGAGCGGGTCGTCGGCCCCTTCCAGCCGATTCAGCGTTGCCAGCAGCACCAACGCTTCGCCGTCGTCGACGTCCCACACCACGCAACGCGCGTGCGATTCGCCCAACCGTTCCAGCGCACGCCACCGGTGGTGCCCATCGAGCACCTGGTACGCCCCGGCTTCACCCGGCATCGGCCGCACCACCAACGGCGGGTACCGCCCGCTCCGCTCGATGTGCGCCACCAGCTTCTCAAACAGCTCCCCCCGCATCGCGTTGCTGTTCCGCTCGTGCGCCCGCAAATCACCGAGCGCCACCTCGACCATCCCGCTCATCACAAACCTCCCCGAAAACCCAAGCCCCGGGTTGAGCAAAGCGAAGCCCGGGGGCCATCACTCCGCTTCAAACCCCGTCCACCGCATGATCACCACAGGCCGATCCAACCACGGGTTCGCATCGTTCAAGCTCAGCACCACAACCTCCGCCAACCCCGGGTCCGCCTCGATCCACCGCTCGTCGCCCAAGTACGCCATGACGTGGCTGCCGTCGGCCGTCACCGCCAAATCACCTGGCTTAAGGCGCGCGTGATCCGCCAACCGCACGCTCTCGGCTTCAAACAACCGCCGCGTGCTGTCGCGGTAGCCGTCGCGCAACGCCATCGCCGAGCAGTCATGCCACCACATCGCTGCGCCACGCCGCACCAGCGCCGGGTTAAGCGTTTTCAGCCCCGCCATCACGTGTGCATCGACGTACCCCTGCCGCACAAGCCCCGAGCAATCGATCCCCAGCCGGTTCTCACCGCCCCACAGGTAGCGTGCGCCCTCGTACCGCTGCAACGCGCCGACGTACACGCCGCGCAGTTTTCCCTCGTCCACCGGCCGCCCTGGCAGCAACACAAAAACCACGCCACTCACAAGCAACACGGCCATCGGCACCCACACCAACTTCCGCCGACGCGCCAACACGAACGACAACGCCACGAAACAAACCACCGCCCCCACCAACGCCGCGCGCGTCACACCAAACGACACCGGGTACAAACCCAGCCCCACCACCAACAGCAGCGCCAACCACCAACCCCACCACAACCATCGCCTTGCTGATTTCATCGTCACCACTTTACCCCAAGCCCCGGGTTGAACCGCGCGAAACCCGGGGGTCTTCCAACTCATTCCTCGCACGCACGTAATACATCGGCTCGCTCAACAGCTCACCCGTCGCCTTTCCGAGTTGCTCATCCAACGCCAACCGCCGCCCAGCCCATCGCCCCAGTTCGTCACGTAGCAGCCCCCCGCGCTGCCCCGCACCGGCCAACCACACCCGCACCCGCTCGGCGCTGGCCAGTTCCCACGGCTCCAACCCCACGCACGCCAGCGCATCGCGCAGCCGCTGGTCTCTCGCGTGCGGCCAACGCCGATACTCACGCATACCCGCTAACCGAAAAAACGGGTGAACCTTGCCCATCGCCGCCAGCGCCTCGGTGTAACGCGTGCTCATCGTCGCCAGCGCATGCCGCACCAGCCGCACCGCCAAACCCAGCCCGCGCCACTGCGGGTGCACGACGACCCGGCTGATGCACCGCACCTCCGCGTTCAGCAGCCGCGCCGCCGCCCGCCGATCCGACCAGCCGGTGTAACGCCCCCCCAACGCCACATCCCGCAGCGCACAACTGAGGGCCGGCAACGACTCGACCAACACCCCCACCACCCGCGCCGACGCCTTGCGCTGCGCGAACCGATCCGCGGGGCTTTGGTCGACGTGTTCCAACACCAAAACGCGCGTCGCCGTCACCGGCTGGTGGCGCAGGTAGTGAAACGCCGCCAACCGCTTGTAGTCGCGCAACGAACCGTCGCGCAACCGCAAACCCGCCGCCGGCGAATCGGCGGGTAACGCCTCGAAACGTTCGCGCAGTGCCATCAAGTGTCGGCCTCGATTACCTCAATGCCCTCGCCGGGATGCTGCACGATCAACACGTCGGGTTCCAATGGTTCAAGCAGATCATCGTGAGTCGTCGCGGCAATGAAGCACAACGACTCGTTCCGCCTCACCCACTTGCCCACGTTGCGTGAGATCACCGCGGCGGCCAACCGATCCAGCGTCGCGCCGAACTCATCGGCCAACACCACGGTCAAACGATCACCTGTACACCGATCGGCCGCGGCCATCGCGTGCGCCAAACGCAAGCGGTAGCGTTGACCGTCGCTCAGCTCCGCAGGCTTGCGCAGCATCACGAACGCATCGTTGAGCCCCGCCAGCGACAGCCATCGCACCGCGTTTTCGATCGAATCGCCGAAGCTGTCGACCAGCGCTTGCTCGCCGTTGCACGCGATCGCGCCGAAGTCGATCAATTCGACCGCGTCATCATGCTGCGCCTGCTCGGCGATCAATCGAAGCATGGTGGTTTTGCCACCACCCGAAGCGCCCGTAATGAACAGGACCTGGCCGCCGGTCAGCCGCAGCGCGGTTGGCGGCACGATGTCGATCTCGCGCCGCTGGTCAACGCCCAGCCCGAACATCGCCGCGACCCGGCAGACGTTCGGCGTTGGCGCCACGGCCGTGGTCACGCGTTTGTGAAGTTCGATCTGCCAACACCCCGGCATCACATGTCCCTTCAGCGCTGGGTCTCGGCCCGCCCGGCGGTGAGCAAGCCGCGCACGAGCTGCACCTGTTGGCGCACCTCGTGCAGGCTCAGGCCCAGCTCCATCGACGTGTCACGCAGCGTGCGCTTGCGCACCCAGATCGCCAGCGCCACGCTCGATGTCTTCGGTGCCCATCGGCCGTGTCGGCGTAATACCATCTCGACATCGGGGTGGGTCAACCGCTTGACTAGCGACGCGACGCGCCGTTGGATCGTGCGCGTGCTCACGCCCGACACCGCCGCGATCGATTCCGGTCTCACGCCCCGGCCGAGCACCTGTTCGAGCAGTTCCCGCTCCGGCGGATCGACCCACGCCGACCGCATCAACACCCGGTCCGCCAGCTCACGCTTGTCCGACGATGTGGTGGTCGCGATCACCTGAACACCCCTTTCATCGATGCATTCGATTCCCTAAGCCGTTTATTTCCAACTTCTAACGGCGCACACTGCCCTGTTCATCGATTATTGAACTTGACAAAGAGTATACCAAACATTATCCTAAAATCAAGTTGAAACTTCACGAGGCCGCGGAGAAAAGTCATGGACCAGATCGGGCCTACCGTGCGGCGCCGACGGCAAGACCTGGGGCTGACGCTGGACGCGTTGGCGCAGGCCGCGGGGTGCAGCAAGGCGTACCTGTCGGCGATCGAGAACGATCGGCTGAACAACCCGCCGAGCCGGCGCGTGCTGGAGCACATCGCCGCGGCGTTGTCGATCGACGCCGGCGACCTGATCCGCATGGCCGAGTGGCAGCGCACGCCTGCGGCGGTGCGCGCGGAGGTCGAACACATGGCCGCCCACGCCCGCCAGGTCGAACGCCTGCTGCACCAGGCCGGCGGCGATCGCGCGGGTCATGGGCGCAACCTCGACGCGATGTACCGCAACGGGCAGTTGCACCGGTGGGTCGATGACCACCGGCCGAACATCGAACCGTTTCGGGAGATCGGCTACCGGGTGCCGCTGATCAACAAGGTCGCCGCCGGTTACCCGACGGACTTTACCGACTTGGATTACCCGGCGCGTGTGGCCGACGAGTACCTGACGGTGCCGGGGGTGACCGACGCCACGGCGTTCGCGGCGCGCGTGGTGGGCAGTTCGATGGAGCCGGACTACCGCGAGGGCGAGATCATCGTGTTCAGCCCGCAGCGGCCGGCGGCCGACGGAGAAGACTGTTTCGTGCGGCTGCTGCCGGACCACAAGACGACGTTCAAGCGTGTGTTCTTCGAGGACGGCGGGCGGATCCGCCTCCAGCCGTTGAACGATCGGTTCGAGGCGCGCACCGTGCAGCGTGTGGCGGTCGACGGGTTGTACCCGGCGATCCTGCGCCTGCAACAGCTTGGCCAACCGGTCAACGGTTCTGTGTAACACGCGGGCGTCCTCCACCTATGGGGTGGGAGAATGCGCCGTGCGCGCGTCGGCGACGGGGGCGGGTTCCACACGGCAAAGTGACGGATGAGCCGGGCGTGGGCTGCGCGAGCGTTTGCGCATGGGCTTGACCGGCAAGGGGCGCATCAAAAAGCCCGGCTTTCCGAAGCCGGGCAAAGCGTGCCAGCGCTGGCGGGTGGATGAATGACGCCTGATCCACCCGCCAGCGACCTTCTGGCACATCTCTCTACACCAGCACGCCCACATCACGAACCGCCCAGGCGCCTGGACGGAACATCGGGCCGGCGCGCTAACGCCGGGCCGGGGTTGTGTACGGTTCAGCATCCTGCTGCTCGGATTGTCGGTAAAGACCACCAGCCAATCGGTATGTCTTTGCGCTCGTGACCCCTCCATGTGTCACGGCCATGCGACGCCTCTCCCAGCGTCAACGAAAAAGAGAGAAACGCTCAACGCTTCTCTCAACTCCCCAGTGCTCGCTCTTCCCATCACCGTCGAGCAGCGACGGCGACGTTTGCCGTGCGATAGGGGGTATCACACGAACGATTAAAAGTTATCCCACAGATGATGCACGGTCAAGAAAAATGGGCGAATAAGTTCGCAAAAATCCCCAAATCCTGACACGGGGTCTGATTTGTCACTCGTTAACAAAAGCCCGCTAATCAATCTCAAACACGGCTGAAAAGACTAAAAATACCCATTTTACCAGCAAATCGATGATTTTGGGCAAATAATCAGGCCCGCCCTAAAAGCGGGCAACGTTGCCGAGGATGGGGGTTATCCCCCATTTGCGCCATAAAAAACAGGCCCCCGACTCGGTGTCGAAAGGCCTGTTGTGACGCTTTCTTGTGATCTTGGTCAGGTATCGGCGGTCTGGCGAGCGCGTTTGCGAGATCGGCCGCCATTCGCCGCTGGGCTCTGGGCTTCTGCGCCGTTCTGGTAGGCGTAGAAGGCCTCGAAGTTCCTGCGGTAGTAACCGCCGGTGGCGGTGCGGACGGCGTTGATCACTAAGCCGAGCAACTCGGCCTTGCCGGAGCCGAACTGGTGGATGAGGCGGGAGACCAGGCCCCGTTTTTCCTTCATGGCGCGGGCGACGAGCAGGACGGCCTGCACGCGGTTGGCCAGCAGCTTGCTGTCGCTGACGATCGACAGCGGCGGCGCGTCGATAAGGATCAGGTCGTAGGCCCCCTCCAGCCGACGCAGGGCCTGGCTGAAGGCTTCGCTCTCGAGGCGCTCGAGGATGTGGTCGTCGCCGTGACCGATGGGGATGGCGTGCAGGTTGTCGATCGAGGTGGCGTGGACGACCTGCTCGAGGGAAGCGGCGCCGGACAGCAGCTCGCCGAGCCCCGCGGTGTTATCGACGTCGAGCAGTTGGGCCAGGGCGGGCCTGCGGAAGTTGACGTCGATCACGAGCACGCGTCGGCCGTTAGCCGCGATCGAGCAGGCGAGGTTGGTGGTCACGGAGCTGACGCCGCTGTGGGGCGAACAGCCGGTGATCATCAGCGTCTTGAAGTGGCGCTGGTCGAGCTTGCGCACGACCTCGGAGCGCAGCTGCCTGAAAGACTCTGCGATCAGGCCGCTGGGCGCGTGGTGGACCGCCAGCTCGATCTGCCCGCCGCCGCTGGGGTCTTCCTCGGCGTCGGGGATGACGCCGAGCAGGTTGTTCGGCGGCAGCAGCTTTGCGTCCGCGGGGCTCTTGATCCGGCTGTCGAGCATCTCCTTGAGGAAAGCGATGCCCACCACGAGCCCGACGCACCCGAACATCGAGACGGCGATCATGATCTTCAGGTTGGGGAACACGTGCGTGTCGGGCGTGCGGGCCCGGCCGCGGATCACCACGCGGGTCGCGTCCTTGCGTTCGCTGAGCAGGCGCAGGCGGGTGAGGTTCGTGTCGGTCTCGGCCAGGCGCTGGCGTTTGTCGGCGAGCTGCTTCTCGTAAGACTTGTAATCGCGCAGCTGGGCGTTCAGCTCGGCGCGGCGTTGCTTGAGCGCCTCGAGGTCTTCGGTCAGCTTGGCGAAGGTGGCCTCCTGCCTGGCCAGCTCCGACTTGGCGCCGGAGATGATGGCGTCCTGGAACTTGCGCAGCAGGTCCTGGCGGACGAACTCCTTCTGGGTCTCGGCCGCGTCGATCCGGTACTGGATGTTTCGGACGACGGAGTGGCCGGGGCCGAACCGTTCGAGGGCGATCTGGAGTTCCTGCTTGAGCCCGTTGATGTTCGCGTTGATGGTGCGGATCACCCCGTCGTCGCGGATCCGCAGCTCTTCCTCCGCGGTGTACTCCACGTTGCCCTGGTCGCGTGCAGCGATCAAGGACTGGTAGTTGTTCCGGGCGCTGGTGACCATCTCCGCGACCTCGTTGCGGGCGTCGACGAGCTTCTGGTAGCTCAGCTCCGTCTCGTGGAAGGTGCCCTGGATCTCGGAGATCTCGGTCTTCTGGGCCAGGGCGTTCTTCTGGTCTTCGAGCAGGTCGATCTCGCCTTGCAGCGTGTTGCGCCGCGAGGTGAGCAGGGCTTCGTTCTCGCCGACCTCGGAGATCATGTTCTTGCGGTTCTGCTCGATGTACTCGTCGATGATGTGGTTGACGATGATGCTGGGGTCGTTGCGGCTGCGCGTGCGCGCCCTGACCTCGATCATGGCGGTCTCGCGCGGCGTCGAAACGCTCAATATCTCCAGCAGGTCGCGCTCGATCGCGCCAGGGGTCAGCTTCTGGCGGGAGCGGTACCACTGGGTGTTCTTGATCTCGGTGTGTTTGAGCACACTCTGGAGGATCTCGGATTGGCGGAGCTTGTAGCCTTCGGTATTGCGGAAGCGATCGAACTCTTCCTGGTTGGACCGGCCCTCGACGGTCACGTCTTCCGGGTCGCCGGGCGCCGAGAGCACCTCGATGTAGGCGCGGGCTTCGTACTGCGGCGCAAAGCGGGCGAACATCATGTTCAACCCGAAGCCGAGCGCCACGCCGAAGACCCCGGCCCCGATGATCCACAGCATGTGCTTGCGGATCACGCGCATCGGGTCGACGGGCGTGAGCTTGCTGCCGAGCGGCGGGCCGGACGGCGCAGGCGGTGGCGGCGGGGCCGCGGCGGGCATGGGGTTGACTCGATTAGAAGGGTTCATAGCGTCACCTCTCTGTCGTCGCCGGGGTCTCGTCGAGGTCCCTCAGCAACTTCTCTATCTCAGCCTTAACTTTCTTTTCGGTCTTTTCGTCGAATAACTCGCGTGCTTTGATCAACTGTTCTTTGGCGCGCAGGTCCCGGCCCTGGGCGATGAGCACCTTCGCCAGGTGAAGCCGGTTGGCCGGCAGCGGCACCAGGGCGATGCTCCGGCGAAGCGATGTCTCCGCCTCGCTGAACTTGGCCAGGCGATATTGGACGTAACCCAGCGTATCCAGCACGTTGGCGCGCTGGCCCAGGTCCGATACCTGCGAGGTCTGCTTCTCGGCGTTCTGGGCGTGGATCAACGCCTCCTCGGGGTTGTTCAACTCGTCGGCCAAGATGTAGGCGATGTTGTTCAAGGCCATCAGGTTCTGCGGCTGGGCCTCGATCACGACCTCGTAGTACCGGCGAGACTCCTCGTAACGCCCCTGGTCATACATCGCCTTGGCCAGCAG
>JANQHD010000038.1 GCA_028282805.1 Phycisphaeraceae bacterium
CCACCAGGTGTTATCCAAATGGGCCTACGACACACCAGCCAACGCCGCGCCATCATTGATGCCATCTGCAACGCGCCCGGCCCGCTAAAGGCTTCGGACATCCTGCGACAGGCTTCCAGCGAAGTGCCGACGCTCGGCATTGCGACTGTTTACCGGCACCTCAAGCGCCTGCAAAACGCCGGTGAGGTTCGGGCCGTGGAGCTTGGGATCGGCGACGTGCGTTATGGGCCGACCGATCGCGGTCATCATCACCATTTCCTCTGCCGTGAGTGTGGGGAAGCTTTCGACGTGTACGGTTGTCCAGGTGGGATCGCGAAGCTGGCGCCGCTCGGCTTCGAAGTCGACGAGCATGAGCTGACCCTTTACGGGCGATGCCGCAACTGTAGTGCGGGGCGAGATAAGGAGACCGGGCATCATGAATGAAAACCGGTCGACCGACCAAAGCGACAGTTGCTGCAGCGACAGCACAATGCGGGCGGGGTTCGGCAAAGCGCCGTGCGACGAACGTGTGCAAATCGATCCACAGTTGATCGTCGTCATGATCGGCTCGGTGTTGTTGGTGTCCGCTCTTCTGGCCGGTCGGTTGTTCGACACTCCCGAGCAACCCGCGATGTTGGCGATGCTCGCGGCGATCCTGTTGGGCGCTCCGATTGTTTACCACGCCGCCATCGATCTGCTCCAGCGCGGCAAGGGGGGCGACAGCTCGCACATGGAAGAACTGGTGGCCTTGGCGGTTCTGGCCTCGTTCGCATCAGGCCAATATGTCGAAGCCGCCTCGGTCGCGCTGTTTATGGTGTTGGCGTCGTTCATCGAAGATCGCACCGCGGCTGGCGCGCGGCAGACGATCGAATCGCTCGTCCGGATCACGCCGACCAAGGCCAGGCGTGTGGTGGACGACCGCGAAACGGAAGTGGCGGCGACCGACCTGGCGCCCGGTGACACGGTGCTGGTCGGGCCGGGTGACAACGTGCCATGTGACGGTGTGATTCTCTCCGGCGCCAGCGCTTTGGATGAACGAAGCATCACCGGCGAATCACTGCCCGTGGACAAAGGGGATGGCGACGGCGTGTTCGCCGGGAGCATCAATCAGACGGGCGCATTGCGCATCCGTGTCGAGAAGCCGATTGCCGATAGCACGCTCGGGCGTGTGCAGTCTCTGATTCTCCAGGCCGCGTCCTCGAAGACACCCATCACGCGTATGCTTGACCAATACGCGGGTTATTACACCCCCCTGGTTCTTTGCGTTGCCGGCGTCGTGATGTTCTTCACACGCGACCTCGATCGCGCGATCAGCCTGCTGCTGATCGCCTGCCCGTGCGCGATCATCCTGTCCGGTCCGACGGCGCTGGTCGCCGCCCTGAGCGCCGCGGCGCGCCTGGGCGTTCTGATCAAGAACGTCACCGACATCGAAGTCGCGCAGAAGCTGACCGCGATTGTGCTCGACAAGACCGGCACGCTGACCACCGGCAACCTCGCCGTGACACGGCTGCATCCCGTTGCAGACACCGACCCGGTGGACCTGATGCGGATGGCGGCGTCGCTTGAGCAACACTCCCGTCACCCCATTGCCCGTGCGGTGGTGGCCATGTCCGAGCGTGCGAGGATCGACTTATCAGCCGTCGAGGGCTTTGAGGAAGTGGCGGGCCGTGGCGTGCGCGGCAGGCTCAACGGCCGCGAGGTCATGGCTGGCCGAGCGTCCTGGATTCGAGAGTGCGGTGTCTACCTCCCCGCCAACCTGCTCGATGATGCGGGCAGCATGAGCGTGCTGTTGCTTGCGGAGAAAGGCCGTTGCGTCGGGTGGGTCGGGCTGTCCGATCAGACGCGCGAAGGTGCGGGGACAATCCTCAACGAACTTCGGGAGTTGGGGCTCCGGCAGCGGATGATGGTAACCGGTGATCGCCGCGGCCCCGCCGAACAGATCGCCGAATCACTCGATCTGACGGGGATGGTGGCTGAGGCATTGCCGGGCGACAAACTCGACATCGTCCGGCAGTTGAAGCAGCGCGGGCATACGGTCGCCGTCATCGGCGACGGCGTCAACGATGGCCCGGCGCTGGCGGCCGGCGACCTGTCCATCGCCATGGGTGCGGCGGGGTCGGATGTCGCAATCAACGCCGCGTCCATCGCCCTGATGAACAGCCAACTCAACCGGCTCCCGTTTCTGGTTCGGCTGTCTCGCGCCACCACCCGTGTGATTCGACAGAACATCATCATTGTCATGTTCTACATCGTCACCATGATCGTCATGCTGAGTCTCGGCTACATCACGCCGCTCGTGGCCGCCATCGCGCACGGGCTGAGTTCGATTGTTGTGGTCTTCAACTCCGCACGCCTGATCCGTCAGGGCGAAGACCTGCCGCTGCTAGAGGACATGGAGCGGGATCGTTCAGCCCAAGCCACGAAACGCGCCCGACGCATGCAACCGATGCCCGTTGTTGATGCTGATCCTGTGATTGGACGCATCGCGGGATGAAGACGTGTTCAAAAAGAGCGATACGAAAGGCCGCATCCTATGCACAACTCGAAACTACCCGTCACCGTCCTGTCCGGCTTCCTCGGGGCCGGCAAAACGACCTTGCTCAACCACGTCCTGAATAACCGTCAGGGCCTGCGCGTCGCGGTCATCGTCAATGACATGTCGGAGGTCAACATCGACGCGTCGCTGGTTCGCGACGGCGGCGCGAAGCTATCTCGCACCGAAGAGAAGATGGTCGAGATGACCAACGGCTGCATCTGCTGCACGCTGCGGGAAGACCTGATGGTGGAGGTCAATCGGCTGGCGCAGGAGGGCCGGTTCGATCACCTGCTGATCGAGGCGACCGGGATCGCCGAGCCCATGCCGGTGGCCGCGACTTTTTCGTTCCGCGACGACAGCGGCCGATCGCTCAGCGACATCGCCGCCATCGACACGATGGTCACCGTCGTGGATGCCGCCAACTTCCTGCGCGACTTCGACAGCCGCCAGGACTTGCGCGACCGCGACCTCGGTATGAGCGAAGAGGACGAACGCACCATTGTCGACCTGCTGACCGACCAGATCGAGTTCGCCAATGTGATCGTCATCAACAAGTGCGACCTGGTTGAACCTAAAGAGATCGAACGACTTGAGGGCATCCTCCACCACATGAATCCCGACGCGCGGCTGGTCCAGACGTCGCGCGGCCGCATCAACCTGGACGCGGTCGTCGGCGCCGGGCTCTACGACGAAGAAACGGCGTCGTTGATGCCCGGCTGGATCAAGGAACTCAACGGCGAACACATCCCCGAGACCGAAGAATACGGGATCGGTAGCTTCGTCTACCGACGCCGCAAACCCTTTCATCCCAAGCGGCTCATGGACGCCATTGAAACCGGCTTGGAGGGGGTGATCCGTTCCAAGGGTTACCTCTGGGTGGCCTCGCGGCCCCATTTCTGTGGGGTTTGGTCGCAAGCCGGCTCGTCCCTTCAGATCGATCGGGCCGGGTATTGGTTCGCGGCGATCGGCAAAGACAACTGGCCCCAGGACCCGGAGACGCGCGAGTGGATCGAAGAGATCTGGGACGATCAAGTTGGCGACTGCCGGCAGGAGATCGTGTTCATCGGCGTCGAGATGGACCGCGACAAGATCGAAGCGGCGCTCGATGCGGCGTTGGTCACGGATGAAGAGATGGCGGCTGGTCCCGAGCAGTGGCTTGGGTTCGAGGACCCGCTGCCGAGTTGGGAGCCGCAGGTCCTGGATCAGCAGCAAGCGGTTCAAGGCACAGCCAACTGAGGCCGCACGGCCCCTTCGTCAAGGACAAAACTCGTGGACTCGCGCACGTTCATCGACGCCATTCCGGATTACCTCGAAGGCCAACTGCCTCCCGCCGAGCAGTGCGCTTTTGAACGACATCGGCGGACCTATCCCAGTGATGAGCAGTACTACCAAAGCTACGTCGCAGTCATTCGATTATGTCGAGATTCGTTTGCGCCCGGACCCGCAACGCCCTGCAGCGAAGTGCTTGCCGAACGCATCATGAACACTTGGACACAAACCAAGCATGAGAACACATAACGGTCCGCCAATGACCGGCCCGCCGCCGATGACGCGAGGTCAACGACGGCTATGCCTCGTGATTGATTGCTGACCCGCCTACGCTTGCGGTTACACAACTTGGAGATTCCCGCATGCCCCGCTACGAGTACTTCTGCCCAAACAACGGCCAAAGCCTCATCGTGCGCCACTGCCGATCCGAATCGATCCGTACGTGGGGCGAACTGTGTCAGGCTGCTTCAGCCGAGGTCGGCTCCACGCCCAGCGATGCGGTGGTCGAACAGCGATCTCAGCTGCCCTGCACCTGCGCCTCGGGGTGTGCCTGCTGCGACGGCCAGCACGACCGCAAGCACAAGCACAGCCATCACCACGGCCATCCCTCGGTCCCTTCGCGGGACACCGCAATGGAGCGCCAATAATGCCGATCTATGTATACGAGGTCGTGCTGGCCGATGGCGAGGCCGGCCAGGTGTTTGAGGTGATGCAGAAGATGTCCGATGCGCCGCTGACGAAGCACCCCACGACGGGCCAGCCGGTGCGTCGGGTGATTCAGCCGCCTCACATCGCGGGCCAGTACTCTGAATCCGATACCAAGCAGAAGCTGTCCGACAAGAATCTCGAGGCACACGGGCTAACCAAGTATGTCAAGGCGGGCGACGGCTACTATGAGAAACGCGCGGGCAAAGGTCCGGATGTCATCAGTGCGGGCGACGAATGACGCTAACCTGCGGCGGCGAGGCGATCACCCCGTGACACACGATCAGGAAAGTTAGCCAATGAATGTTTCACAGTTTTCGCAACGACAGAGCATCGAGCAGGATTCAGGGGAAGGCGCAGATTAATTGGCGTCAGCCCCACTAGTTGCCCTGAATAATTCTGCGCGACATTTCCGGTCGATCAGGATCGACACCGGGCGATCAGAAAGGCGCGTTGGCCACGATCGCGATCTTCCCACTGGTGATGCTGGTGTCGTACGTCGGCCTGTTCGTCTACTTCCGCAAGACCGGCGGCTATCGCGTGGTGCACCTGGTCGAAGAATGACGTTTTCCCCGTAAATCAAGCGTGTTTCGGCTTCTTGTTTGACGCCCGCGCCGTGGGGTCGGTGCCGGCGATGCGCGGTTGATGCGCGTCTTGGGTGGATGAGTACGGGGCCGATGAAAAGCCCGCGCCGATCAGGCGCGGGCTTTATGCGTGCGCTGAGTTTGGGTCGCAGGCCTTACTTGAGGATGATCGGCCCGCGGTCGGGTTCGGGTTGGGCCGGGGCGCCGCCGCCGGTCGGGGCCGGGCTCGTGCCGGTGCGCTTGATCAGCGATTCGTCGACCGGGGCCATGGGCACGAGGTAGACCTCGACGCGGCGGTTGTCCTTCGCGCCGCGGGCGGCGTTCTGCACGACCGGGCGGTACTTGCCGTAACCCGAGACGGACGTGCGGACGTCGGCGACGCCGGCCTTGGCCAGCGCGTCGCGCACCGCGATGGCGCGGTGGACGGACAGGCCCCAGTTGGTGCCGTGCTTCTGCCGGGTGGCGGTGCGGGTGATGGGCATGGCGTCGGTGTGGCCGACGATGCGGACCTCGTAGTTCTTGGCCAGTTCGCCGTTGAGGATGCCGGCGAGCTTGGGGACCGCCGCCTGGGCCGCGCTCGACAGTTCGGCCGAGCCGAGGCCGAACGTCAGGTCGCTGGCCAAGCGGACCGAGCCGGTTTCTTCGTCGTAGACCGCGATCGCGCCGTGGGCGTCGGCGAACTTCTTCAGCTCGTCTTCCAGCTCCGGCGGCAGGACGGGGCCGGGGCGGAAGCCGCGGATCTTGGTGCGCAGGTCTTTGTTCTCGGTCAGCAGGCTGTCGCGCTCGGCGGTGAGGGCGGCCAGTTCGCTGTCGGACACGCCGCGCTCGGACCGGATCCGGGCGATGCGCTCGGTCAGCTCGTCGCAATTGGCCTGGCACTCGGCCAAGCGCTCGGCGAGGGTGCGGTTGGCTTCCTTGAGGCGGTCGCCCTGGCTCTGGGAGACGCAGCCGGTCATCGCGAGCAGCAGGACGGCGGACATCAGGGTATATACACTGGCTCTCATCGTGTGTGGGTCCTTGTGTAGAAGGCGAACAGCGTCAATGTATCCGAAGCGCCCCGCAAATCAAACGCCCGCCGATTACGGTAGCGCCGCAACGGTTTTCATCGGCAAGGCGGTGCGTGACGCTGCAGGAATAGACGTCGCCGACGGCGCGGTCGCGCTCACCGGGGGGCGGGTGCTCTGCGCCGGTGGTCGGCGGGCGGTGCTCGACCGCGCGCCCGGGGCGCGGGTGGTCGAACGGCCCGACGCGGTGTTGTTGCCGGGCTTGGTCAACGCGCACACGCACCTCGATCTGACGTCGGTGGGGTATTGGCCGTACGGCGGCGACTTCATCGAGTGGGTGCGCATGGTGATCGACGCGCGCCGCACGGGGGGCTACGACCCCGCGGCCGCGGTGCGGAAAGGGGCGGGCTTGTCGCTGGCGGCGGGCGTGGTGCGCGTGGGCGACATCGCCGGCGACTCGGCCGCGACCGAGGCGCTGGCGGGCACCGACCTGTCGGGGGTGAGCTTCGTCGAGCTGATGGGCATCGAGTTCGGCGACGTGCCGTCGACGTACCTCGTCGAGCGGGTGATGGCGTTCGAATCTTTCGAAGCCACACGCTTGAAGCTCGGCCTCCAGCCCCACGCCCCGTACTCGACCGGCCACCGGCTGTACGAGTTCGCCGGGCGGGTGAACGTCGACGACGGCGTGCCGATCTGCACGCACCTGGCGGAGACGGCCGAGGAGTTGCAGTTCGTGGCCGAGGGCGACGGGCCGTTTCAGCAACTGCTCGAGTCGATGGGCAAGTGGCATGCGCGGTACCGCGGGTTGTACAGCGAGGGCCTGCACCCCGTGCACTGGCTGATGCGCAGCGACGAGCTGGCCGGCTCACCGCAGCGGTTGCCGCGCTGGCTGTGCGCGCATTGCAACTACGTCAACGAGGCGCACATCGAACGGCTCGCCGCGTTCGGCGCCTCGGTCGCGTACTGCCCGCGCGCCTCGGACTACTTCGGCCACGCGAACCACCGCTACCGCGACATGCTCGACGCGGGCGTGAACGTGGCGCTGGGCACCGACTCGATCGTCTGCCACGGCACGCTGAGCGTGTTCGACGAGATGCGCCACCTGCACCGGCGCGACCAGACCGACGCGCAGACGCTGCTGGAAATGGCCACCGTCAACGGCAACGAAGCGCTCGGCCTCGGCGCACACAACGCCACGTTCGCCGAGGGCGCGACGCCCGGCGTCGTCGCGGTGCGGGCCGGTTCGCTCGAAGCGGCCCTGTCATCGAACCAAGCGCCGGCGATCGAACTGCTGGCCCACACCTCGGGAGCGGTCGTATGAAACGCATCGGCTACATCGGCCTGGGCATCATGGGCCGGCCCATGGCGGAAAACCTGATCAAGGCCGGCTTCGAACTGGTCGTGTACAACCGCACGCCGGCGAAGACCGAGCCGCTGATCGCGCTGGGCGCCGCGGTGGCGTCGAGCCCCGCCGAACTTGCCGGGCGCGTCGACGCCGTGTGCGTCAACGTGACCGACACCCCCGACGTCGAGGCGGTGCTGTTCGGCGAGCGTGGCGTGGCGCAAGCCGAGGCCGACAAGCTCAACGGGCTCGTGGTGATCGACCACTCGACGATCGACCCCGACGCCACGCGCCGGCTGGCGGCGCGGCTAACCGAGCTGAACGTGGCGCTGCTCGACGCCCCGGTCAGCGGCGGCGACATCGGCGCACGCAACGGCACGCTGTCGGTCATGGTCGGCGGCGAGCGCGGCGCGTTCGACCGCTGCGCCGCGGTTTTAGCCGCCGTGGGGCAGACGATCACCCACTGCGGCCCCAGCGGCGCGGGCCAGGCGACCAAGGCCTGCAACCAGGTGCTGGTGTCGACGGCGCTGCTGGGCGTGTGCGAGGCGCTGGCGTTGGCGCAGGCCGAGGGGCTCGACCTCGACACCACCATCAAGGTCACCAGCGGCGGGGCGGCCGGGTCGTGGCAACTGGCGCACCTCGGCCCGAAGATCGCGCGGCGCGACTTCGACCCGGGCTTCATGGTCGACCTGCTCAACAAGGACCTGAACATCGTCGCCCACGCCGCCGCCGACCACGAACTGCCCATGGCCGCCACGGCGCTCGTCGCCCAGCTGCTGCGCGAGGCGGCGCAGCACGGCCGCGGCCGCGACGGCACGCAGGCGCTGGCGACCGTGATCGAACGGCGGGGCGGTTTCGAGTTCGGCCACGATTGAGCCGTGAACCGGCTGAATTGCGCGGGCGGTTCGCCTATAATCCGCGACCCAACCAAATGAGGTTTCGATGCGATTGACAACCCCGCCCCGTACGACCCGCCCAGCGGCGTGGTGCACAGGCCTGTGCGTCCTTGTGGCGCTGTCGCTCGGTTGTGAAGAAGAACCGATCCGCCACTACCAAGTGCCCAAGGAACGCGCGCCCGCGCCCATGCGCTCCCCGCACCGCGACACCGCGCCCGCGTCGGTGTTGCGGTGGGACGCCCCCGAAGGCTGGGCCTCGCAAGGCGGCGGCACCATGGGCGGCCTCGCGGCGTTCACGAAAACCGACGGCGACCAAACCTCCAGGCTGACCGTCAGCAGCCTGTTCTACCAGCCGCAGAACACGCTGCAGAACCTCAACCGCTGGCGCGTGCAACAGCTGGGCATGAAGCCGCTGGGCGAAGCCGACGTCGAGCAGGCGGTTCAAACCGTGCGGGCCGCCGGCCATGACGCCCAGCTCGCCGAGCTTGTCGGCGCCAACGGCCAGTCGATGCTCGTCGTGATGATTCACAAAGAGCCGAGCACCTGGTTCATCAAGTTCATGGGCCCCAGCGACCACGTGGCGCAGCTGCGGCCGGCGTTCGACGCGTTCGTCGCGTCGCTACGCTTCGAGCAGCCCGACGCCGAGCCCGACGCCGAGCCCGACGCCGAGCCCGACGCGGGGGCGACGCCGTGACAACCACGCCCCAGCCCCCCCCGCCCGTTGAGCCCCCCGCTAAGCCGCAAGCGGCCGAGGCGCCCGGCGACTTCTCCGTCGCGCTGGCCAAGGCCGTGGCGAACCTCGCGTCGTTGAAGCTGACCGTGGTGCTGCTGGGCATGTCGATCTTCCTCGTGTTCGTCGGCTCGCTGGCGCAGGTGCACATGGGCATCTGGGACGTGCTGGACAACTACTTCCGCACGTGGCTGGCGCGGGTCGAGCTGCGGGCGTTCAACACGCTGCTGCCCGAGGGTTACACGATGCTCGACTACGTGCTGCCGTTCCCGGGCGGCAAGACGTTGGGCCTGGCGTTGCTGGTGAACCTGCTCGCGGCGCACGCGACCCGCTTCAAGTACAGCTGGCGCAAGTCGGGCATCATGATCATCCACATCGGCGTGATCACGCTGCTGCTCAGCGAGTACGTCACCGCCGGGCTCGCCGAGGAGATGCAGGTCAGGTTCCGCGTCGGCCAGACCGTCAACTCTGCGGAGGACATCCGTGAGTTCGAGTTGGCGATCATCGACCCGACGGACCCGATGCAGGACACCGTCTGGGTCGTGCCCGAGTCGCGCCTGCAGCCCGGTCGGACGCTGACCGACGCAAGCCTGCCGGTGCACGTCGCCGTGACGAAGCTGTACCCCAACTCGAGGCTCAAGTCGCCGAACGACGGTTCCGGCGACGTGGAGGCCGAGCGTGTGCCCGAAGCCTCGGGGGTCTCCAGCAACGAGCCGGTCGACCTGGCCTCGGCTTACGTGCAGTTGATCGACCCGGCCACCGGTGAAAAGACGCCGCCTACGCTTGTTTCGCAATGGTTCCTGCAGGGGCCCACGGTCATGGTGGCCGGCAAGCCGTACCGCCTCGACTTTCGTTTTAAGCGGTTCTACAAGCCGTACCTGATCCAACTGAACGACCTGAAGCACGAGGTCTACGTCGGCACGAACCGGCCGAAGAACTTCCAGTCGACGGTGACGCTGTTCAACCCGTACACCAACGAGCGGTTCACGCAGGTGATCCGCATGAACGAGCCGCTGCGCTACCGCGGCGAGACGTTCTACCAGCACCAGATGACCGCCGCGCGTGGCGAGTCGGTGTTGCAGGTGGTCGACAACCCCGGTTGGCTGATCCCGTACATCTCCTGCTCGCTGGTCGGGCTGGGGCTGATCGTTCAGTTCGGCCTGTCGCTGACCCGGTTCGCCGGGCGGGAGGCGAAGCGATGAAACGCAGCACCCTGCTGGCCGTCGGGCTGGCGCTTCTGTTCGCGCTGCTGATCTCGGGCCGCTACCTCCGCCCGACCGACTACGGCACGGACATGGACCTCGACACGTTCGGCCAGCTCCCGGTGGTCAAGGACGGCCGGGTCAAGCCGATGGACACCGTGGCCCGCAACGCGCTGCGGATCATCAGCGGAAAGAAGAAGCTTCTAGCCCCCCTCGACGAGCCGAACGCGATACAGAAACTGCTCCGACGGAAGCACGAGAGCCGGCCGGCGATCGTCTGGCTGGCGGACGCGATGTCGCTCTCCGACCAGGCCAGCCCGGCCCTGTACCACGAGACCTTCCGCATCGACCACCCCGAGGTCCTCGCCTCGGTCGAGCTCGAGCCGACCAAGGGCTTCCGCTACCCGCTTGCCAAGCTGGTCGTGCACAAGCCGGCCCTGTACGAACGGGCGCACGGCATCGACGCCCGGCTGGATCGCAAAGAGAAGATATCCATCTTCGAACGCAAGAGCCTGGACCTGGCCAACCGCGTGTTCCTGTTCGACCAGCTCGCCCGTCACCAGCAGCCGCTGCTGATCCCGCCCACGGGCCCGGGGACGGACTGGCGCTCGTTGATGATGGTGGGTCATGCCGGGCCGGGTGACGCGGAAGCGATCGGGATCATCGGCGATTGGCAGAAGATGCTGATGGCCTACGGTGAAGGCCGAGCCGACGACTTCAACCAGGCCGTGCGCGAATACCGCGACAAGCTGGCCCTGCTGATGCCGCGGGAGGCGGCCAAGGCGGCGTGGGAGGCGAAGTACAACCGCTTCGAGCCGTTCAGCCAGTGCCTGTTCTTCATGGTCGCCCTCGGCCTGTTGGCCTTGGCCGGCCTGCTGCTCAAGAAGCGCCCGCTGGTGGTGGCGGCCAACACCCTGGCGGTGTGGTCGGTGGTGATCTGGGTCGGGGCGCTGGTGGCGCGGATGTACTTCCAGGACCGGCCGTGGGTCTTCGTGACCAACCTGTACTCGTCGGCGGTGTTCATCGGTTGCGGGGCGGTGTTGTTTGCGCTGATCATCGAATCGATCTACCGCAACGGCCTGGGCACGCTCGTCGCGGCGGTCATCGGCTTCCCCACGCTGCTCATCGCCGACTACCTCTCGGCCGACGGCGACACGATGGAGATGATGCAGGCCGTGCTCGACACGAACGGCTGGCTGGCCACACACGTGACGACGATGGCGATCGGTTACGTGCTGACGTTCTTCGCCGGCGCCCTGGGGGCGATCTACCTATTCGCCGGCTTGTTCAGCGCCAACTTCGACAAGCAAAACCAGCACGAGCTGTCGCGGATGATCTACGGGACGATCTGTGGCGCGCTGCTGTTCAGTTTCGTGGGCACCGTGCTGGGCGGGATCTGGGCCGACCAGTCGTGGGGCCGGTTCTGGGGCTGGGACGTCAAGGAGAACGGCGCCCTGATCATCGTGCTGTGGAACGTGCTGATCCTGCACGCGCGGTGGGGCGGGCTCATCCGGCAGCGCGGCATCGCGCTGCTCGCGGTCTTCGGCAACGCCATCACCGCCTGGTCGTGGTTCGGCGTGAACATGCTCGGCGTCGGGCTGCACGCCTACGCCAACGCCTCGGGCGCACCGTACCTCATCGCCTTCGTCGTCGGGCAGCTGCTGATCATGGGCCTCGGCCTGGTCCCGCAACGCCTGTGGGCCAGCCAACGCGCCAACTCAGCGCCACCGCCGCTACCCAAGGGTTAAACGCAAAACGCCCGACCCCTTAAAGGCCGGGCGTTTTTCATTTCAAATAGCGGCCGTGTTGCTCAGGCCCGGCGGCGGAGCATCGCCAGCCCGCCCAGCGCGAGCAGGGTGAACGTGGCCGGCTCGGGCACGATCGTCGTTTCGATCTTCACGCCCAGGTCGTCGAAGTCGAGCTCGCCGATCACGTCGATGATGTCGTCGCTGGCGAAGTCGTCGGCCCGCGAGAGGTCTTCCCAGATCAACAACGTGTCGCCCGACAGGTCGCCCACGGTGATCAGCTGGTCGTGGTTGTCGAAGTTGGCCTCGCTCTGCGAAGACATCGGCTGGTGGAACGGGCTGAACGTCGGCAGGGGCTCGCCGAACGCCAGTTCGAGGACCGTGTTGTCGTAACCGACCTCGTTTTCGAAGAAGTAGTCGGCGGGCGAGCCGTTGAAGTC
The DNA here is from genome assembly GCA_028282805.1 of Phycisphaeraceae bacterium. Classification (GTDB taxonomy): domain Bacteria; phylum Planctomycetota; class Phycisphaerae; order Phycisphaerales; family Zrk34; genus JANQHD01. The sequence continues at coordinate 12,433 of JANQHD010000038.1, forward strand.
GGCGGTCGAGTCGTTGGGGATCAGGTAGAAACCGATCTCGGTGCCCGCGGGCACGTTGACGGTGGTCATGTCGCCCACGCCGTCGCCGAGCGCCTCGTCGAAGATGAGCGTGCCCTCGGCGATCGCCTCGGTCATGAACGCCTGCTCGTCGCTGATCGGGCTGGCGACGTCGCTGACGACGTAGAACCCGAACGAGAAGAGGAAGTCGCCCTCGTCGACGCAGAGCGAGAACTTCAGCTGGGTGTCTGTGCCGTTGGGGCCGGGCACGGTGAAGGTTTCGAGCGTGGTCTCGTCGACGACGTTGAAGCCTTGGCCGGTGATCAACGGCTGGGCCGTGGCGGCGAAGTCGTTGGACGTCACCGTGTCCGCGCTTGCCCAACCACAGGCCAGCATGACCATCCCACTCACAAGCAAAGCCCCGACGCACGACCACGGCACAACGCATAAACGCAATAGAAACATGGTCTCTCCCTCTGCGAAGAATTGGCTCCCTTTTCCCGACGGCACTATTGTAATGCACGCTGCGCGAAATACCTACTTAAAAACAGGTTTTCGGCGGGCGTTTTTCGGGTCAATAAGCCCGTTCGCGAGAAAAACGACATGACCCATCCCAACGGTCGATTGACGCGACGCTTCTACCGGCGCGACCCGGTGACGCTGGCCAAGGCGCTGCTGGGCCAGGTCATGGTGCGCACGCTGGGCGACGGGCTGCGCCTCGCCGGGCGCATCGTCGAGGTCGAGGCGTACCTCGGCACGCCCGACCAGGCGGCGCACACCTACAACGGCCGGCGCACCGCGCGCAACGAATCGATGTACGCCGACGGCGGCCACGCCTACGTGTACTTCACCTACGGCATGCACCACTGCGTGAACGTCGTGGCGCAGACGCGCGGCGTGGGCACCGCCGTGCTCGTCCGTGCGCTCGAGCCGGTCGAAGGTATCGACGCCATGCGCCGCCACCGCGCCGGCAAGATCACCGCCGACCGCTTGAAAGAAACCGACCTGTGCTCGGGCCCCGCGAAGCTCACGCAGGCACTGGCGATCGACCGGGCGCTCGACGGCGTCGACCTGGTCACCGCCGACGCCCTGCACATCGAGCGCGGCGGGCGGGTCGCGCCGGGCCACATCGTCACCGCCAAGCGCATCGGCGTCGCCTACGCTGGGCGGTGGGCCGACGAGCCGCTGAGGTTTTACGTCAAGGGCAACCCGCACGTCAGCCGGCGTTGAAGTGGCGTTTGATCACGCGCTCGGCGGGCTTGTTGCGGAACACGAACCCGCTCGACTCGCCGCGCCGTTCGCCGCGCGCCGGGTCGGTGAAGGTCTTCCAGATGTACACGCCACCCCACCACGGCTTGCCCTCGAACGCGCGGAACATCGCCTCGTAGGCCCGCGACTGCGCCCCGGTGTCGTACTCGCCGCCGCTGTGCTTCCAGGGCTCGACGTGCGTGTCGGCCACCGGGCGGTAGCCGGCCTCGAGGAACACGACCGGCTTGCGGTGCTTGCGGTGCAGCGTTTCCAGCTTATTGACGTGGGGTTGCCACCGGTCGACCAACTCGTCGACGCCCGCACCGACCGGCGCACGCAGCGGGTAATACGCGGTGACGCCGATGCTGTCGAGCGCGTCCCAAAAGGCGATCTGTTCGACCTCCTTGTCCCAGTGGGCGGCGTAGGTCACGTGCCCGCCGTACACCTTGCGCACGTCGGCGATGAGCTGCCGCCACTCGGCCGGGTAGGTGGTGGTCATCGTCACCAGCTCGGTGCCGACGCAGAAGCGGGCGACCTTTTCCTCGGCGCAGAGCCGGGCGTAGTGCAAAGTCATCGCGCGGTACGACGCCCACCACGTCGCGTGGTCGGCCGCCGAGTTCTGGCGCACGGTGCCGTGCCACTCGTTCGTGCCGCGCCAAAAGTCGTTCGACCAGATGTGCGGCTTGAAGGTCACGCCGAGGCCGAGCTCGTGTGCGTGGCGTATCTCGCTGCGCAGGTGCTCGTCGGTCATCGAGCGGTCGCGCGGCGTGTAACCGGTGGCCGGGTCGTAGCCGGCGAGCGAGGCGGTGGTGGCGGTGCGCTGGTAACCGAAGGGCGTCAGCGCCACGTCGGTGACGCCGAGGGTTTTGAGGTGCGCCAGTTCTTTGGCGCTGACCGCCGAGCCGTAGCCGCGCCCGCCGCGGTGGACGTGGGCGTGGTTGACGCCGAACTGCCGCTTAGCCGGCTGGGTCGTCGGCGGGGCGGGAGCCTGCGCGAGCAGCGTCAGCGCGATGACCAGGGCGGCGATGAGCCCGGCTGGGGCGCGTGTTTTTCGCATGGTTGCGGCACCTGTAGCAAACCTGCTCGACACATGTTAACGCCTTGGACCGCCGCGGGCTCGCACGATAAACTGATTGTGCCGTGAACGACGAAACGCCCATCCCGCTGCACCAGATCGCGGCCCGCACGCGTTACCCGCTGGTCGCGTTCGAGTTCGTCCGCATGGGCCTGGACTACACCGTCCACCGCATGCACGAACACCCCGAGCTGCTCGACGAGCACGAGCGCCACGTCACCGGCGCGCAGCTGTGCCGGGGGCTGAGCGATTTCGCGCTCGAGCAGTACGGCTTGCTCGCGCGAGACATGCTCGCCCGCTGGAACGTCCGCCGCACCGAAGACCTCGGCCAGATCGTCTTCGCCATGGTCAACGGCGGCATGATGCAGGCCAGCGACGGCGACAGCGTGCACGACTTCGACAACGTCTTCGACTTCGACGAGGCGTTCCGCTTCGAGGTCCCGGTGGCGCACGTGCCGCTGGAAGCCGACCCGATCGAACCGGTGGGCCATGGCTGAGCAAAAACCCGACGCCAACCAAACACACGAACCGGACATCGATTCGCCCTGGTCGACCGGGGGCGGGCGGCGCGGCGGCGGCGGGCCGCACCTGTGGCAGATCAACTGGGTGCGCGACCTGTTCTTCATCGCGCTGGTGCTGTTCCTGCTGTGGTTCGGCTACTACCTGCGCGGCATCTTCACGCCGCTGCTGATCGCGCTGTTCTTGGCGTACCTGTTCCACCCGATCATCACGCTGTTCGAGCGCCGGTGGAACGTGCCGCGCCCCGCGACCATCACCGGGCTCATCGGCGGCATCACGCTGGTCGTGGTGGGCCTGGGCATCTGGCTGGGGCCGATGGTCGTGCGCGAATCGGTCGATGCGCTCGAGCAGGCCCCGGGCTACGCGCAGTCGCTGACCGAGAAGGCCGCCGAGAAGTTCGACCTCGACACCTCCAAGCTCGCCGAGACGATCCAGCAGAAGGTCGACGAGTTCCGCGAAGACCCCACGGGCAGCGCGTCGCAGCTGATCAAGTGGGCCTTCGCCGGCACCGGCGCCGTGGCCGGGGTGATCGAGTCGGTGGTCGGCGCCACGTTCTACGTCGGCTTCATGCTCGTGCTCATCCCGTTCTATTTCTTCTTCTTCGCCTGGCAGTTCGGCCCGCTCACCCACGCCTTCGACCGCTACATCCCCAAGCGGCGCGAGCAGCGCTTCCGCGAGGTCCTCGGCATGATGGACCGCGCCGTCAGCGCCTACTTCCGCGACCGCGTGCTGATCTGCGGCATCATGGCCGCGCTGTTCGCCGTCGGCTGGTACTTCTGCGGCGTGCCCTACGCGATCCTGCTGGGCTTGGCCGCGGGCGCGCTGTCGCTGATCCCCTACGTCGGCGGCATCGTCTGGCCGATCGCGGTCCTGCTGGCCTACCTCAAGGCGACGACCGGCAACGAGCCGCCGGGCTTCGACCTGTGGGTCGTGGTGGTCTGGCCGAGCGTGGTGTACATGGTCGTGCAGGCGGTCGAGGGCTGGGTGCTCACCCCGTGGATCCAGGGCAAGAGCATGGAGATGAACGCGGTGACCATCCTGGTCGTCGTGTTCATCGGCGGCGCCGTCGGCGGGTTGTACGGCATGATCCTCTGCATCCCCATCGCCGCGTGCGTCAAGATCCTCCTCCGCGAAGTCGCGCTGCCGAAGCTCGAGGTCTGGGCGAGGGAGAATTAAGAAAGGCATCAGGCAAGAGGCAACAGCCAACAGGCGTCAGGTAGGGTTTGCCCTGATGCCTGTTGCCTGATGCCTGTTGCCTGTTGGCTGATACCTGTATCATGCCTCCCTCAGCTTCGGAGGTTTGTCCCCATGTCGGATCGTCTTTCCATCGCGCGGCAGGCCGCTTCGGGTTTGCGTCAGTTCGCCTCACAGATCGGCCGGAGCCCCGCACTGGTGGGGTTCGACGGGTTCGTCGATTCGATCATCGCCGTGGTCGACAAGCGCCACAGCCCCACGCAATACACGCCGATCCGCACCATCCGCGAGTACGCCGAAAAGCAGGCCGCCGCCGCGGGCCGCAGCGCCAACTACGAGCTGATCGTGAAGATGCAGAAGCTCGGCGGCAACGGCCCGATCATGGCCAACGCGCTGCTCGGCGCGGGCCTGCCCGTGACCTACATTGGCGCGCTCGGCCGGCCGCGCGTGCACGCCGTGTTCGAAGACTTCGCCGCCAGCGCCGAATGCCACTCGATCTGTGAGCCGGGCATGACCGACGCCCTCGAGTTCGACGACGGCAAGCTCATGCTCGGCAAGTACGAGACGCTCAACAACGTCAACCCCGACGGCATCGCCGCGGCGCTGGGGCCCGACGGGCTCGCCAGCGACATCGCCGACGCCCGACTGCTGGCCATGGTCAACTGGACCATGCTCTTCGGCATGAACGACATCTGGCGCAAGCTCATCGACGACGTGCTGCCGAACCTGCAAGGCCCGCGCAAGCTCGTCTTCGTCGACCTGGCCGATCCCGAGAAGCGCACGCGCGACGACCTCGTCGGCGCGCTCGGCTTGCTCGGCGAGATGCAGGCCCACGCCGACGTGCTGCTCGGGCTGAACCTCAACGAGACCGAACAGGTCGCCCGCGTGCTCGACATCGACCCCACCGACACCCCCGGAAAGATCATCGAGCAGCTCGCCGTCGCCATCCGCCAAACGCTGGCGATCCACGGCGTGGTCGTCCACCCGCGCCACGCCGCCGCCGCCGCCCTGCGCGACGCCGACGGTCACGTCACCTCCGGCCGCTTCGCCGGGCCGTTCGTGGCGCAACCCAAACTCTCGACCGGCGCCGGCGACAACTTCAACGCCGGCTTCTGCCTCGGCCGCCTCGCCGGGCTCGGCGTCGAACAAACCCTCTGCGTCGGCACCGCCACCAGCGGCTACTACGTCCGCAACGCCCACAGCCCGTCGCTCAACGAACTCGCAACGTTCTGCGACGACCTGCCGGAGTCGGAATAAGAGTCGGGTTCCGGGTCTCGGGTGCCGGGTTCCGAGACCCGAACCCCGAGCCCCGGAACCCGACAGTTCCAATGAACCAGCCCGCCAGCCAGTCCGGCGACTTCACCCACCAGGCCGACGCCTACGCGCAAAGCCGGCCGACGTACCCCGATCCGCTGATCGACCGCCTGACGGCCCATGCCGGGGTGCACGCGGGCGACGCCGTGGTCGACATCGGCGCCGGCACCGGCATCGCCACCCGGCTGCTCGCGGCGCGCCGGTTGCAAGTCACGGCCGTCGAACCCAACGCCGCCATGCGCGCGCAAGCCGAGCCGTTCGAAAACGTCACGTGGATCGACGGCACGTTCGAGCAGCTGCCCCTGCCCGACGGTTCGCAAACCTGGGCGATCTCGGCGCAGGCGTTCCACTGGGCCGACGCCGCGCGTGCCCTGCCCGAGGTCCGGCGGGTGCTGCAACCGGGCGGGTGCTTTACCGTGATCTGGAACAACCGCGACACCGAGTCGCCGGATATCGTCAAGCGAACACACGACGTCATCCGCGCGGTCGCGCCCGATTACTTCCAGCCGCACCGCAAGCGCGACTGGCCGAAGGCGCTGGCGTCGACGGGTGACTTTGCCGAAGTGGCGCACCACGAAGACGAGCACGTGCACCGCATGACGGTCGCGGCTTACCTGCGCCTGTGGCGTTCGATCAACCGCCTGGCCACCCGCGCCGGGCCCGACGGGTTAGAGCGGGTGCTGGCGCGCATCGAAGCGCTCGTGCGCGAAGCGGGCGTCGAGCGTGTCGACGTGATCTACCGCACCCGCGCCTGGACCGCCCGGCGGGTCGATTGAAAGCGAGCAGAATCGGGTTCCGGCTTTCGGGGATACGATCCCGAGCCCCGAGCCCCGAGCCCCGAGCCCCGAGCCCCGAGCCCCGAGCCCCGGCGCTTCTGCGTCGAACCTGCGCGTGACCTGCTGCGCATGTCAGGTCGCAGGACGATCGGTAAGCAAGAATACAGGACTCGTTGCGCTTTCATCTCGGATCATGCCACGGTAATCTGTCATGCTGCGGCGTCCAATTGCACATGACGCGGGTGAAGGACGGGAGCAAGGCCTTCAAGCCGGCGCATGTCGAGAAGTCGAATCGTGAGAAGGGGTTTTTAGAAGATCCTTCGAAGACGGGATGATACCGACGGGGAATATCTTACGAACGGCTAACAATCATCTAAGCGGCCTATCGCTGCTCCGTATGGATCTTATCAGTTATTGGAGAATAGCTATGCGATGCAATCTGGCTTTGGTTTGTTTACTCAATGTGCTCGTCATGACTGCGTGCGATTCGGACACACCAACGGAATCACGAGGTACACCCGATACGGGCCAGACTCAAAGCGATCAGAACGAATCCACTGATCACGTGGTCGACAAGACCGATGCGGGGAAGCGTAGCCGTAAGATCGACGACATGCTCAGGCGTGACTTCGATTGGGAAACCGGCCAGGACAGTGATCTTCTTGATATGGCCAAGTTTGCTAAAGATGCGGCGGCGCTGGAGGAGTTCATGAAGGGCGAAGCCGGCGCCACCATGTGGTTCTTAAGCACTGGCACGGTGATTGAATGGTATTTGATGGGCCCCGAGCGCTCCCAACCGCATTGGGCACGGAAGACAAGCGCTGACCTTCGGGGCTCGTTCGCGTTCCCGCGTACAGACCCGATGGCTCAATACACGTACGGCCGCAAGTTGATCGCGAACGGCAATGACAAAGAAAAAAAGGAAGGCGCCCATTTTGTATTGCGTTCGGCACGCACGGGTTTCAGCCCTGCGCAGGCGTATTTGGCCAGCCTGTTGACCCAGAAAGACGGGCCGCTTCCTGTCGACCGGAACCGTGCGATCCTTTTTGCCAAGGCGGCGGCAGACCAGGGCAACTTCGCAGGTGACTATTTGTTGGCGCAAGTTCACGGCATAGGCGGGGCAACGCAAGAAGAGCAAGAGATCGGCGTGAAACATGCACGCAGGTTGGTGGACAACGATGTTTCTGCGGGCCACCTGTTGATGGGTTTCATGATCGAGCGGGGGGTTGGCGGGCTAGAGAAAGACTATGCAAAAGCAAGAGAGCATTACCAAGCCGCAGCGCTTGGGGGACAGCCCATGGCTTTTCATGCGTTGTCTTCCTACTACTACAAAGGTGTTGGCGGGGAGAAGAGCATGGTTTGGGCCCGCGTCTACGCAATGCTCGCAACGGCAAAGGGGATGGATCGAAAAGACCTGATCAGGGAAATCGACAAGCAGATCACGCGCAAGCAAATCGCTCAGGCAAAGAGGGATTTTGAACTGTTAAGAAAAGAGACGAGTACGTTCGACGACAAGAAACTCGCAGTACGTTGGGTTAAGGCCTTGACCGATGTCCAGAAGAGCTACGAACGATCCAAGAAGGTCAGCGAGATTAAGCCAAGCGAACGAACGGGTGTTGTCGAATAGGCGCATCGACCCGTTTCGCGGATCGGGTCGCAGGAACCCAATCTGATCCAGGCATCGAAAAAGGCAGCCCATAAAGGGCTGCCTTTTCAATAGCGGGGGCAGGATTCGAACCCGCGACCTTCTATGTGATGAAACCGGCCGTTCCGGACCTATTCTCGGGACCGGGTTGTGGGCAACCCAACTCGCTTCACGTTCATCCGAAGTAACGCCCCCACAGCGCATCGAGGCGTTGGACCTCGTATTGATCGATCTTGGTCTTGTCGGACCAGATCGCCAGGGCCAGGGCGCTGTGGGCGGGGCTCTCGTGTTCGTAGAGCATCGACACGTCGGCCAGCGCCGCCTTGATCAGCTCGATGCTGTTGGCCGTGGCCGCTTCGAGGTTGCGGATGATCTCTTGCAGCAGTTGCTTGGGGTCGAAGCTCGCGTCTTCGCTGTGCGGGCGGGGGCGCCAGCAGTCGTAGTCGGTCGGCAGCGCGAGCAGGGCGTAGGCGATCTCCGCCTCGCGGGCGAGCTTGGCTTCGGGCATGGCGGTCATGCCGATCAGGTCGCCGCCCCACGCGCGGTGCATGTGCGACTCGGCCCGCGTGCTGAACGCCGGGCCTTCCATGCACACGTACGTCCCCCCGTGGTGCACGGTCAGGTGCGACAGCTTCCGCGACGCCTCGATCAGCCAGCGCCTCGTCACCGGGCAGAACGGCTCGCTCATCTCCACGTGCACCGCGGCCTTCTCGTAGAACGTGCCGGCGCGGCGCGTGGTCTTGTCGATGACCTGGTCGGGCACCACCAGGTGCCGCGGCTCGATGTCCTCGCGCAGCGAACCGACGGCCCCGCTGGCGATGATGTGGCTCACGCCCAGTTGCTTTAGCGCATGGATGTTGGCGCGGTAGGGCACCTGCGAGGGGTGGAGGGTGTGGCCGATGCCGTGGCGTTGGACAATGGCCACGTCCACGCCGCACATCTCGGTGGTGAGAATCGGGCTGGACGGTGGGCCGAAGGGCGTGTCGACCTCGACGCGCTGCCCACGCTCGCCGCCGAGGGTGGCGCCGAGCCCGCTGCCGCCGATGAGTCCGATCTTCAGGTCAGGCATGGGGGCAATGATACCGCAGCGGTCACACCGCGTCAGCCAACACGATGAACTGCGCCAACGAGAGCTGTTCGGGCCGCGCCGCGGGGTCGATGTCGGCGGGGTAATCGACGCCGCCGCCCAACACCGCGCGGATCGTCTTGCGCCGCTGCTGGAAGAGTTTTTGCGCGAGTTCGACCACCCGCTCGGGGCAAGCCGCTTGCGGCTTAGCGCGCCTTGTCAACTTCACCACCGACGAATCAACCTGCGGCCGGGGCCAGAAGCACGCCGGCGGCAGGTGCGTGACGAGTTCGGTCTCACACATCAGCTGCACGCTGATCGACAACGGCCCGTAGTCCTTGCCGCCCTGCGCCATGAACCGATCGGCGACCTCACGCTGCACCATGACGATCGCCAGGCTCATCGCCGGGTGATCGAGGCAAAGGTTCGCGACCAACGGCGAGGCGATGTTGTAAGGAAGGTTGGCGATGAGCTTGAATTGCGGAATGCGGATTTCGGATTGCGGAGTCGCCTGTTCGGGTAACTCCGCATTCCGCATTCCGCACTCCGCATTCGCGATCGCTTTAGCGATCGCCGGGTTGACCGCGTGCTTGCCGGCCATGGCGTCGCCTTCGACGAGCGTAAAGTTTTCGTGGTCGCCGAAGCGCTCGCGCAGGATCGCGCAGAGGTCGCGGTCGATCTCGCACGCCACGACGCGCGCCCCGGCTTCGAGCAACCAGTCGGTCAGCGCACCGGTGCCCGGGCCGACCTCAAGCACGGTATCACCCGCTTGCAGGTCCGCCGCGTCGAGGATCTGCCGCATCTTGTTGTGATCGACGAGGAAGTTCTGCCCGAACCGCTTACGCGGCCGCAACCCGTGCGCGGCGAGAAGGCTTTTGATGTCGGAGAGAGACTGGGCCATCGCATTGAATCAACGGGTCAATCGGTTAATCGGTCAACTAGTCAACCGGTCAATCGGGCGTTCGTCGTGGGGGTTTCGTTTTGCTCCGACGTTTGTCGGCCATGTATTCGTCGAGTTGCTTATGCAGGTGGTTGACGTAACCGTTGAGCAGGCGCAAGACCTCGTCGATGTCGCGCCGGAGGTTTTGAAGGTGCTCCGGCTTGAAGTAACCTTGCTGCTCACAGGCGCCCAGGTCATCGATCAACTCATTCAGGCTCCCGCGCGACCGGTAGAGGTACGAGATGTTGTGCTTCCAGTTATAGCTGCCGTGCCCCTCGGCGATGTTGTTGGTCACCGAGAGCGCCGCCCGCCTCATCTGCTGGTTCAGCACGTACTTCTCGTCCACCGGCAACCGCTCGACCAGTTTGTAAACACGTTGCCTCAGCTCGCACGCCTTCTGATAAACCTCCAACCCTTCAAATCCCTCAGCCATACAGCACCCCGTACTATGTCCTGTTTGACCGATCAACTGATTGACCAATTGACTGGTCGACCGATTCACAATCCCACGATATTAAACCCCGCGTCGACGTAAACGATCTCGCCGGTCACGCCGCTCGATAAATCGCTCAACAAAAACGCCGCGGTGTTCCCCACCTCCTCGCCGGTGATGTTGCGCTTCAGCGGGGCCTTGTTCGCCTGGTGGTCGAACATCTCGGAGATGCCGCCCACGGCCATGGCCGCCAGCGTCCGCAGCGGGCCGCCGGAGATCGAGTTGACGCGGATGTTCTTCTCGCCCAGCTCCGCGGCGAGGTAGCGGGTGGTGTGTTCGAGCGCGGACTTGGCGATGCCCATGATGTTGTAGCCGGGGATGACTTTTTCGCCGCCGTAGTAGCTCATGGAGATGATGCTCCCGCCGTCGGTCATCAGCGGGGCGGCGCGCTGGCTCATGGCGATCAGCGTGTAGGCGCTGATGTCGAGCGCCTGCGTCCAAGCCTCGCGGGTGGTGGTGTGGAAGTTGCCGATCTCGAGGAACTGCCGGTCGGCGAAGGCAATCGAGTGCACGACGAAATCGATCTTGCCCCAGTCTTCGCCGAGCTTGGTGAACACGGCGTCGAGGTCTTCGTCGCTGCTCGCATCGCACGACATCAGCCACGGGTCTTCGTTGCCCAGCTCCTTGACGGCGTTGCGCACGCGTCGCTCCATCTTCGCCCCGGGCAGGTGCGTGTACGCACACTCGGCGCCCTGTTGGATGAGCGATTGGGTGATGTACCACGCGTAGCTGCGCTCGTTGGCGATGCCGAAGACGATGCCCTTCTTGCCGTCCATGATGCCCATGCGGGTTCTCCTGAAGCCGGGTAATCGCGTGAGCGTACCGCGTTCCCAGCCAATCATCAAACCTTAACCGCCGCGGCCTTGACGGGCGCACGACTCTGCGGTATTTCTGCTCCATGGAAAGCAAGATTATTACCGATGGCATCACTTTCGACGACGTGCTGCTCCTGCCCGGGCGCAGCGACTTCCTCCCCTCCGACGCCGATGTAAGCACCCGCCTGACCGCGCGGATCGAACTGCACGTGCCCCTCATCAGCTCCCCGATGGACACCGTCACCGAGGCGGCGCTCGCCATCGCGCTCGCCCAGGCCGGCGGGCTCGGCGTCATCCACAAGAACCTGCCCATCGAGGGCCAGGTCCGCGAGGTCGCCAAGGTCAAGCGCTCGGCCAACGGCGTCATCCAGGACCCGCAAACCCTGCCGCCCGACGCCCCCGTCACCGCCGCGCAGCAGCTGATGTACGAGCAGAACATCTCCGGCGTGCCCATCACCGAGGACGGCGAGTCCGACGGCCGCGTCGTCGGCATCCTCACCCGCCGCGACCTGATGTTCCTCAACGGAGAGGGCGATACCCGCAAGATCAGCGAGGTCATGACCTGTGAAAACCTCGTGACCGGCAAGCCCGAGACCGAGCTCGCCGACGCCGAGAAGATCCTCAACCGCAACAAGGTCGAAAAGCTCTTATTGGTCGACGACAAGATGCGCCTGCAAGGCCTGATCACCATGCGGGACATCGACAAGCTGCACCAGTTCCCCGACGCCTGCCGCGACGAGCGCGGTCGCTTGCGGGTCGGCGCAGCCGTGGGCGTCTTGCAGTTCGACCGCATCGCCGCGCTGATCGACGCCGAGGTCGACGTGCTCGTCGTCGACACCGCGCACGGCCACTCCGCCAACGTGCTCAACACCGTCCGCGAGGTCAAGAAGAACCACGACATCGACGTCATCGCCGGCAACGTCGCCACGCAGGCCGGCGCGCAAGACCTGATCGACGCCGGCGTCGACGCGGTCAAGGTCGGCATCGGCCCCGGCTCGATCTGCACCACCCGGATCGTCTCCGGCGTCGGCGTGCCGCAGGTCACCGCCGTGATGGAAGCGTGCAAGGCCGCCGACCCCGCCGGCATCCCCGTCATCGCCGACGGCGGCATCCGACACTCCGGCGACATCACCAAGGCCCTCGCCGCCGGCGCATCGTTGGTCATGCTCGGCTCGCTCTTCGCCGGCCTCGACGAATCGCCCGGCGAGATGGTCATCCACAAGGGCCGACGCTACAAGTCCTACCGCGGCATGGGCTCCGAGGGCGCCATGATGTCCGGCTCGGCCGACCGCTACCGCCAGGCCGGCGTCAAGGAAGCCCGCAAGTTCGTCCCCGAAGGCGTCGAGGGCCGCGTCCCGTACCGCGGCCCGCTGTCCGACTTCGTCTACCAGATGGTCGGCGGCGTCCGCGCCGGCATGGGCTACTGCGGCACCCCCACGATCCCCGCCTTGCGCACCGACGCCCGCTTCTGCCGCATCTCCGCCGCGTCGCTGACCGAGAGCCACCCGCACAACATCGCCATCACCAAGGAAAGCCCGAACTACACGATCGAGTACAACGTCGAGGAATGATCTTCGATGTCCGATCTGCGATCGTCGATGTGCGATCTGCCCCCCGTTTAGCGACGGCCCGCAGGGCCGTGCGTCCCGTTGTTTCCGAGCGAGCCGGGCCGTGTCGGCCCGGCCCGTACAAACGTTTCAACTCACCGCGCCACCCATTCGCGGCGCGATGCAACTCAACCACCCCCACGGGCCGGCTCGACACGAGCCGGCTCACTAAATATGCATTGCTGCATGTTGTATAATCGTGCGCTATCCGGCGGCCCACGTCTGTGAACCCAAAAATGGGGGATGGCAACAATGTCTGATCGCTTACATCGAGTTTTACTTGGCGCTTTGGTTGTGTACGCGCTTCATGCGATCGCCGTAGTCATGTTTGCTCAAGCAAACGTACCGTTGGTCGGCCCGGAAACCGACGCAGGCGCGATGGCTTGGTTGCTCTGGGGCTACGTCGATTTCCCGCTCGGCCTGCTTGCCCTCACGTTGGCTTCGAACGCAACCAGCAACGCAGCCGCGACGGTCATCTTGGCTGCGGTGGGCGGTCTGCAATGGGTCATCTGGTGGCTGGTGGGAGCGCACTTGTATCTGGTGATCAAGAGAGATTGAACAATCCACCATCCCGGTCCCACAGTCACCGGCTAGATCGCCGGCCCATCTCGGGCCGGTTCCGGAAACGCTACATTTTCCTTGACCCACCGTGTCGCCTCGCCGCACCACGGCCCTCCACCCGCCCGACGCGCAGATACACAAACCGCGCTCCCCTCCGGGTCGCGGCTAAACGTTCATCCCGGACGATTCCGCCTTCCGGATTCCGGATTTCAGTTCCGTCGTCGGGCGAGCAGCAGGGGGCTGGCGAGTGCGATCAGCGCGAGGGCGGTCGGTTCGGGGATCGTCCAGATCGCGATACCGGATCGACCGTCGGCCAGCCCGAATTGATAGGCGACCTGCCCCAACTCGTTGAGGCCGTTTCGTTCGTCGCCGAGTACATTGCCATTGGAAAAGTCCAGCGCCGTGATCGTGCTGCCGAGCAGGGCGTCGCCCTTGCGCGCCACCTGGATCAGGCCGAGCCCGTCGTCGTAGAAGAAGAGGCCACGATCGTCGCTGGTCCCGGTCAAGACACCAAAAAATGCCGCCTGCCCCGCGTCGTTGAGTGCGGGGGGGTCGGCGAAGCCGGAGAAGCTGCCGTTGGCGTCTGGCGCGGCGTCGCCTTTGCGGACGATCTGCACCAGCGTCGCGCCGTCGCCCCGGAAGAGGCCGGCATCATCGCTGCCCCCGCCGCTGGTCCCGGTCAAGCTACCCCAAAACGCGGCCTGCCCCGCGTTGTTGAGCGTGGGGTCGGAGAAGAGTAAGAAATTACCGTTGGCGTCGGGCGCAGCTTCGCCTTCGCGGGCGATCCGCGTCAGCGTCGCGCCGTCGCCCCAAAAGATGCCGCGATCGTCGCTGCCCCCGCCGCTGGTTCCGGTCAAGGAACCTGAAAACGCCACCTGCCCCGCGTCGTTGAGCGCGGGGGAGTTGAAGCTGGAGAAGTTGCCGTTGGCGTCTGGCGCGGCATCGCCTTCGCGAACGATCTGTACCAGCGTCGTGCCGTCGCCCCGGAAGATGCCGCGATCATCGCTGTTCCCGCCGCTGGTCCGGGTCAAGAAACTCAGAAACGCCGCCTGCCCCGCGTCGTTGAACGCGGGGATGACGAGGCTGGAGAAGCTGCCGTTGGCGTCTGGCGCGGCTTCGCCTTTGCGGACGATCTGCACCAGCGTTGTGCCGTCGCCCCGGAAGATGCCGCTACTATCACTGATCCCGACCCTGCTCCCGGTCAAGAAACCCACGAACGTCGCCTGCCCCGCATTGTTGAGCACGGGGAAGGTGAAGTTTAAGAAGCTGCCGTTGGCGTCTGGCGCGGCGTCGCCTTCGCGGGCGATCTGCACCAGCGTTGTGCCGTCGCCCCGAAAGATGCCGATATCGTCGCTGCCCCCGCCGCTGGTGCCGGTCAGGTTAGCGAGAAACGCGGCCTGCCCCGCGTCGTTGAGCGCGGGGGGGTCGGCGAAGCGGAAGAAGCTGCCGTTGGCGTCTGGCGCGGCGTCGCCCGTCTGCACAACAACCTGCGTGGTTCCCACGGCCCACGACGAAGACACCCAGACCAACAACGACGGCGCGACCGTGCCGCACAACACCACCCGTACCGATCGAACGAAAGACAGCATGGATATTCCCTCTCCTAAAGCGAAAACGCGGCCCGGGCGATCGGGCGGTGTCCCATGAATTGTGGCCAAAAGCCACCCCGCCCATCATTAAATCTAAAAACCCCAATGTATGTGGACAAGGCAGTAGAATTATATCGCCCGGGTAACCCTATACAAGAACATTCCGGTCAGGATGGTGTTTATTCGGGCCGCGTCCGACAACGTGGCGGTTGATTGTGCCGCCGCCCGTTCCCCTGTTTAACGCCGGGCCGCAGGGCCGGGATTCCGGATTTCAACACCGCGTAATAGCGGACCGATCGGGCGCGCCACGCAGGTGTGCCGTGCGCGCGCCGGCGTCGCGTGCGTTTTCGGCGTGTGATCAAGGGTTTTTCGGGCGCGGCGCGCGCACGGCGACACTCGTGTGCGCGGCGGCGTGCGCAACGACGTGACATCGTGCGCGCCGTGGCTGCGCAACGTGACGTAAAGCGAATGAAAACCCCGATTGCAAACGGCAATCGGGGGTGCGGTGTTGAGGGGTTTCGACGAATGCCACGTTGGTGCGCGGCGGGGTTTAGCCGACGAGGTTCCAGCCGTCGCGGTAGTTGCCGGTGAGGTACTGGTCGGCCTTGGCGCTGTCGGTCTTGCCGGTGGCGCCGTCGTAGGCGATCTCGGTTTCGGCGCGGTAGGCGACGAGGCCCAGCAGCATCATCTCGATCATGGTGCCGCCGTAGTCGAAGTTGCAGGTGGTTTGCAGGTCGCCCTTGGCGGCGTTGATCCACTCGCCTTGGAAGTCGCCGAGGGGTTCGAGCATCTGCTCCTTGGCCCGGCGGTTGTAGTACGACATGTCGGTGTCCTTGCCCAACGGCAGGAGCAGGCGGTTGTTGAAGTCGGCGACGATGAAGCCGCGCGTGCCCTTGAACAGTGCGCCGTGGCCGATCTTGTTGAGGTCGACGAAGTTCCGCGGGCTGTGGGGCATGGCGCCGCCCTGGAGCCAACTGACCGAGATCGGGCCGCGCCAGTCGTTGGCGGGCAACTTGAAGGTCGTGGTCAGCTCGACGGGTGTCACTTCGGGGTTGAACGCGTCGCCCTTGGCGGTGGCGGAGGTGGGGCGATCGCCGTCGATCGCCCACCAGGCGATGTCCATGGTGTGGGAGCCCATGTCGCCGACCTGGCCGGAGCCGAAGTCCCAGTACATGTTCCAGTTGAGGCAGTTGAGGCCCGGCTTGCCGTTGACGTACCCGGGGTTGTAGGGGTGGTAGGGCGAGGGCCCGAGCCACAGGTCCCAGTTGAGGTGCTTGGGCGGTTTGCCGGCGTCGGGCAGGTAGCCGGGCTTGCGCAATTGGCGGTTGCCCCAGGCTTTGACGTCCTTGAGTTCGCCGATCGCCCCGTCGCGGATCCACTCGCGCACTCGGTTGAAGTTGGGGTAGGCGTGGCGCTGGGTGCCGACCTGGGTGGCGATCTTGTGCTTGTTCTTGAGGTAGGTTTCGCGGACGAGGCGGGCTTCGGCAACGGTGTTGGCCAGCGGTTTTTCGCAGTAGACGTGCAGGCCGCGCAGCATCGCCCAGTTGGTGATGAACGCGTGGGTGTGGTCGAGGGTGCAGATGAGCACGGCGTCGAGGCCGGGGTGGTCGAGGCACTGCCGCCAGTCGACGTAGTGCTTGGCCTTGGGGAACTCGGCGGCGGCTTTGTCGAGGTGCTGCTGATTGACGTCGCAGAGCGCGACGACGTTCTCGCCCTTGATCGCGTGCCAGTGCCGCGCGCCCCGGCCCCACACGCCGATCAGCGCGATGTTCAGCTTGTTGCTCGGGGCGTTCGCGCCACTGACGAACCCGCCGGGTAGGATCATCATCCCGGCGCCCGCGGCGAGCGAGGACTTGAGGAACTGGCGGCGGGGCATGGCTTGGGTTGAACGACGCGTCATCGCGGGGCCTCCCTGTGCGTGGGGCTGTTATGAATGGTGATAGGACGCGTCTGGCACCGAATCGGCGTCAAATCGATTGCGGCACTTTTTCGATCCCCAACACCCGCTGTGACCGGGCATGGGGTGCGATAATATGGGGAATTTTGCGTCGCGTTTGTGTCATGGCTGCCAATTCAGGTCATTTCTCGTTGCCGTTATCGCCATATGGAGTATACTTCCCCAATCACCCGGCGTGATTTGCCCCAAGTCCCTGAAGTAGAGACCCCATGACGACCGCCTCCAAAACACCGGTCCTCGATCGGAAGACGCTGATGGCCCTCGTGGATGCGAGCAAGGCGATCAATAGCGAGCTGTCGAGCGAAGACGCGTTCCAACGCATCGCCGAGTGGGCGGCCAACGTGCTGGAAGCCGAGGGGGCCAGCGTGTTGCTGTTCGACGCCGACCGCAAGCAGCTGGTCTTCCAGGCGGCGGTCGGCCCGGGCGAAGAAACGCTCAAAGGCGTGCGATTCGACGCGGAGCTGGGCATTGCGGGCCAGGCGGTCAAGACCGGCCGGGCGATGCGCGTCAACGACGTGCGACAGAACCGCCACTTCTTCCCGGGCATCGACGCCAAGACCCACATGCGCACCAAGGCCCTGATCGCCGCGCCGCTGATCCACCTCGACGAGACGCTGGGCGTGGTCGAGGTCATCAACCCCAAGGGCCGCGATGAGTTCGGCAACCGCGACCTGGAGTTGCTGCGGGTGTTCGCGAACCTCGCCGCCGTGGCCGCGACGCACGCCCAGGCCTACGACCAGGTCGCGCGGCACAACCTCGCCATGCGTGAGGCCGAGCCGAGCTACGAGATCGTCGGCCAATCCCCGGCGATCAACCGCGTCGTCGAGCTCTGCCGGAAGGTCGCGCTGTCGAGTTCGACCGTCTTGCTCTACGGCGAAACGGGCACCGGCAAAGAGCTTGCCGCGCGGGCGATCCACCGCTTCTCCGACCGCCGCGACAACCCGTTTATCGCCATCAACTGCGCCGCGCTGCCCGAGTCGTTGCTCGAGAGCGAGCTGTTCGGCCACGAGAAAGGCGCCTTCACCGGCGCGGCGGGCCAGAAGCTCGGCCGCTTCGAGCTGGCGCACGGCGGCAGCCTCTTCCTCGACGAGATCGGCGAGCTCAGCCAGGCCATCCAGGTCAAGCTGCTCCGCGTGCTCCAGGAGCGCGAGTTCGTGCGCGTCGGCGGCACGCAGACCATCACCTGCGATGTCCGCATCATCACCGCCACCAACCGCAACCTCAAGGAGGAGATGGAAGCGGGCCGGTTCCGCGAAGACCTGTACTACCGGCTGAACGTCTTCCCCATCACGCTGCCGCCGCTGCGCGAGCGCGTGGAAGACCTGCCCCTGCTGATCCAGCACTTCTCGCAGGAGGTCGCGCCGTCGTTGGGCGTCGAGGCCCCGGCGGTGACCGACGAGGCGCTGACGCACCTGATGCGGTACGAGTGGCCCGGCAACATCCGCGAGTTGCGCAACATCGTCGAGCGCTGCACGCTGCTGGCCGGCAACGGCGCGATCGACACCGAGCACCTGCCGATTGAGATCGCCACGGGCGACGCGGCGGGCGACGCGGCCGGTTCGCCCGACACCCCGGCGCCCGGGGCGGCGAGCGGTTCGCGCCTTGCCGACCACGAGAAGGCGCTGATCCTCAATGCGCTGAACGAGACGAACTGGAACCAGTCGGCCGCGGCCCGCAATCTGGGCATCACCCGCGATCACCTCCGCTACCGCATCAAGAAGTACAACCTCCGCCGCAACAGCGGTGATTAAGCCCCATTTCCCCGGCCGTCATCTGGGTGTTATGCCCCGGATTATCCGTTCTGGATATCCTATTTCCTCACATTATCGGCGTTTTTGAGCGCCGACGGGCGTTGTGTGTGTTTTCCCACAGAATTGGCACGGCTTATGCGTTTGACGGATAAGTGGTGGTTCAGATGCCGCTCGAGAGACCCGGAAGGCAACCGGGCGTGCTGGTGTAGAGGGGGGAACTGAGAGAGCCACGCGCCACCCTGCTTGGGACGCGGGGCGGAGCGTGGGTTTTGAAAGATGAGCGGGGCGACGGGGCCACTCGCCTCTCCGCATTCCTTCCTGGCGGCCGTTGTGATCAGGCCGTTGGGTCGGGGACTTCGGGCAGCTTGCGTTGAGCTTACTCAGCGCAAGCTTTTTTCTTGCCCCCGCCCCCGGAACCCGCCCCCGGAACCCGGAACCCGGAACCCGATACCCCAACGCCGGCGCGGCGTTACAATGCCTCGTCCGAACCGCGTCACCAACGGTGGGGTGGCGGAGCGGTTGAACGCACCGGTCTTGAAAACCGGCGTGGCCCCAGCGGTCACCGTGGGTTCGAATCCCACCCCCACCGCTTAAACAGCCCGGCGGCCCTCGCGGCCGCCGGGCTGTTTAACTGTTGAGTCGGGATGAGAACCCACCCGTCGCGCAGCGACGGCGCGTGGGTTCGACGCCGAGCGGAGCGAGGCGCCGCGAGGCGTTAGCCCAGCGAATCCCACCCCCACCCGTCGCGCAGCGACGGCGCGTGGGTTCGACGCCGAGCGAAACGCACCCCATACGCCCAGAACACGGCTCCGGCCACCCTGATTGCAGGTGTGGCGGCGGGACGGTCGATCTATCCGATATGTGACCGTTCATGCTTGCCCTGTGGAGCCCCTATTCGCAATGCTCAAGTCGTTCAGCGCCGAGATCGCCACCCTCGCCCACAGCCCCCGCGGGCGTCGGAACTTCCGCGTCCTGCTGCGTTTCGTCCTGGTGTTCGCGGCGTTGGTCGTGGCCTACACCATCGGGTTCCACCTGCTCATGCTCAGGGAGGGACAGGAGCACACCTGGATCACCGGCTTCTACTGGACGCTGACGGTCATGTCGACGCTGGGCTTCGGCGACATCACGTTCCACACCGACGTCGGGCGGTTGTTCTCGATCGTCGTGCTCCTGTCGGGCACGGTGTTCATGCTCGTGCTGTTGCCGTTCACGTTCATCGAGTTCTTCTACCAGCCCTGGATGGCGGCGCAGGCGGCGGCGCGGGCCCCGCGGCAGCTGCCCGACGACACGCAGGACCACGTGCTGCTGACCAACCACGACGCGGTCAGCGGTGCGCTGATCCGTCGGCTGGAGCAGTACGACTATCCTTACGCGCTGCTGGCCGGCGGGGTCGACGAGGCGCTGCGCCTGCACGACATGGGGCTGCGCGTGGTGCTGGCCGCACCGGACGACCCGCAGGCGTGGCGTCAGCTGCGCGTGGAGCGCGCAGCCCTGGTCGTGTGCACCGCCAGCGACGTGGCCAACACCGCCGCGGCGTTCACCGTGCAGGAGCTCTCGACCGACGTGCCGATCATCACCACCGCCGCCGACGCCGCGTCGGTCGACATCCTCGAGCTGGCCGGCAGCTGCTACGTGCTCCGGCTGGACCAGATGACCGGGCAGTCTTTCGCGCGGCGGACGCTGGGCGGCGACGCGATGAGCCACATCATCGGCCAGTTCGACGAGCTCTACATCGCCGAGGCCAACGCCCACCGCACGCCGCTGGTCGGGCAGAACCTGCGCGAGGCGAAGCTGCGCGAGCAGATGGGCGTGACGGTCATCGGCGTGTGGGACCGCGGCCGCTTCGAGCCGGCCAAAGCCGAAACCCTCATCGGCGAAAACACGGTCCTGGTCATGGTCGGCTCGCGCGAGCAGCTGACCAACTACGACGAGATGTTCGCGATCTACAACGTCTCGGCCGGCCACGTGGTGATCATCGGCGGCGGGCGGGTCGGCCGGGCGACCGCGGCGGCCCTGACCCAGCAGGGGCTGGATTACCGCATCGTCGAGCGCGAACCGTCGCGGGTTCGCGACCCGGAGAAGTACATCGTCGGCAGCGCCGCGGACCTGTCCGTGCTCGAAGCGGCGGGCATCCGAGACGCCTCGACGGCGATCATCACGACGCACGACGACGAGCTGAACGTGTACCTGACGATCTACGTACGGCGGTTGCGGTCGGACATCCAGATCCTCGCCCGCGCCACCGCCGAGCACGCGGTGGCCACGCTCCACCGCGCCGGCGCCGACTCGGTGCTGAGCTACGCATCGATGGGCGCCAGCGCCGCCATGGACTACCTCAAGCGCGGCTCGGTGCTGAAGATCGCCGAGGGCGTGGACATCTTCCGGATGCGCGTGCCCGAGTCGATGGCCGGCAGCAGCATCGCCGAGGCCCGCGTGCGCGAGCGGACCGGGTGCAACGTCGTGGCGCTGAGCACGCCGTCGGGCACGCGCATCACGCCCGACCCTTCCGAGCCGTTGCCCGCCGACGCCGACATCGTGCTCATCGGCACCGACGAAGCGCAGCAGGCGTTCCTTGAGGTCTTCACAAAGGCGTAGCCCACGGATTCGACTCAGCGGTTCAGCGACTCGTCGCGCTCGCCGCCGGTTTGCCAGGCGGGTGGGCTGACGCGTTCGAGCTGGCCGACGGTGTACTGCTCGCTCCAGTGCAGGTGGAGCGTGATAGGCGTTTCCGCGTCGATGTCGTACGCCCACGTGTCCCGCACGTCGTCGATGTGGTCCGGCGGGCCGAGGGTGTTAAGCACCTCGAGTGTGGTCATGTTCATATCGACCCGGTTCACCCGCGCGACGCGCGGTTGGGTGTGCGCGACCGGTTTGTAGTACGCACGCTCCTGGCTGGGTTGCTTGGGGGCGTATAGCAACGTGGCCGGCCGATCGGAGGGGTGTTGGCCCAGGCGTCGCAGGGACAGCTGCGCCATCGATCGGACGGTGAACTGCCAGTAGTCGAAGGCCTTGACTTGGCCCGGCGCAGCCTCCCGGCCGTCCGATTGGCCGTACCCCCAGTTGCTCACGCGCTCGAGCGTGCGCAGGTCCGCCTCCGCCCGCGTGCAACCGAGCAGGCCGGCCATGTAGGCGTCGGCGGCGACGTCGTGTGCCTTACGAGAAGGCCAGGCGTGTACCTTGACTTCGTTTTGACCTTCCGCCGCCGCGCCGCGCACCTGTTTGGCGGCTTCGGCCAGCGATCGCAGCAGCGTCGCACGCTCGGCAGTGTCGAGCGCCTCCTTCACTTCGCCCTCGTCGGCCACCCGGCGGCCGGTCTCCAGGTCGAACACCACGCGCCGCTTCCACCAGGTGCGCAGGCAGTAGCACGGCCGACCGCCCGCGTTAGCAAAGAACCAGCGCGAGTAACCTTCCCAAACCGGCCCGGCGGTAGTCTTCTGGACGTACCGCTCGATGTCTTCCGGGGGCAGGTACGCGTAGACCATGCTTTGTTCGCCGGTCTTTTTGCCTCGGGGGTTCACAAACGTCAGCCCGGTCCAATGCGAATGGATCACCAGCCACCCGTCGTTGCGGACCCGCGCCTCGGTCGGGCTGTCCGTCAGGTCGCGGGCTTCCCAGATCAACTGCCGCGTGTTGCCCCGGTACATCCGGTAAACGAAGTTCTTAGCGAAGGGCTTGACCAACGCGCCGCCCGCGTGGTCCGGCGAACTGGCTTCCAGGCGAAACCCCCCGTTCGGCGAATACGCGGTAAAGTCACGGAAGTACAGGTCCGTCGCGCCAGCGGTCGGCGGGAAGACAAGGCAAGCGAACAGGCAAGCCGCGATCGTGGTGCCGGCCCCGCGTCGCCGTTCGATCCGTGAACATGCGGTCATCGCATTGACTCCCTTGGTGTTTCGCCAGGGTAACACGCGGCGCCGGCGCCAACAAAACAATATCGCGCAAACGCCGAAATACGATGCACGGGCTCGGCCCCGCCGCTTGGGCAAGGCGGCTCCGGCACGTTTCACTTGCCAGCGATCACTGAACACAACCGATTCGCTCTCCACTGGCCCCACGCTTGCCGCTCGTTATTCCACTTGCGCGAACGCGCCTCCCAGCCGTCGAATTGCCAGTTGTCGTGATCCCACCAGCCCCAATAATATTGATGGTGGTCTCGTCCCCCATCGCTGATAAGGCCACGCTGCTCGTTCACCGTGTCGAGGCGAATCTGGTATCCATCGTGAGCGCGATATTGGTAGATGACAGGCACATTTGGCCGACGGCCATCAAAGACGGCAAAGCCATCAACCACCACACCCGATTCAAGATCGTCACGATCGTTCGGCAAGCCCAATCCTCGACGCTCGTCAACAAACAACACGAGTCGCTCCACGTGCCCATCATCATTCAAATCGATGCGCAAGGCCTGCCGCTTAAACGACAGGTGTTCGAGGCCGTAGACGGCGTGAAGGTCATCAACGCCGGTGTGCGTACCACAGCCGGTGAGTAGCAACCCCACACAGAGAACAGACATCCGCCGCGCAAGGCACATGACGCATCTCCTTTCAATAGCTTGATCCCGAAGCCGAAAGCAAATGGCGCACACCAACTGTAACATAACATCATTTCATATCGAGGGGCTTACACCGACTCTTGCGCCGTGCGGGCGATGATCTCGTTCTGAAGTTCGACGCTCAGGTCGCAGAAGTAGTCGCTGTACCCGGCGACGCGCACGATCAGGTGGCGGTAGCGCTCGGGGTGCGATTGCGCGTCGCGCAGCGTGTTGGCGTCGCACACGTTGAACTGCATGTGGTGGCCGTCCATGCGGAAGTACGCCCGCACCAGGCTCGCGAGGTGGGTGATGCCGTCTTCCCCGGCGAGCACGCTGGGCAAAAACTTCATGTTCAGTAGCGTCCCGCACGTGCGCAGCTGGTCCATCTTCGCGGCGCTGTTCACGACCGCGGTCGGGCCGTGGCGGTCGGCGCCCTGCACCGGCGAGATGCCTTCCGACACCGGTTCGCTCGCCTTGCGCCCGTCGGCCGATGCGCCTAAAACGCTGCCGAAGTAGATGTGGCAGGTGGTCGGCAGCATGTCGACGTGGTACTTACCGCCGCGCGTGTTCGGCCGGCCGTCGATCTCGGCGTGCAGCGCATCGAACACACGCTGCATGATCGCGTCCGCCTCGTCGAGGTCGTTGCCGTAGCGCGGCGTCTTGTTGGCCAGCGTCAGCCGCAGCGGTTCGTGGTCGGCGAAATCGTTGCCCAGCGCGTCGACCAGCTCGCCGAGCGCGATCGCGCCGTTTTCGTAAACGTGCGTCTTGATCGCCGACAGGCTGTCGGTGATGGTGCCGATGCCGACGCACTGGATGAAGCTGGTGTTGTAGCGCGGGCCGCCGTCGTTGTAGTCGCGGCCCTTTTGGATGCAGTCGTCGATCAGCACCGACAAGAACACCGCGGGCATCGACTTGGCGTACATCTGCTCGATGAACTGGTTGCCGGCAACCTTGATCTCGACGAAGTGCTTCAGTTGTTTCTCGAACGCGGCGAACAGGTCGTCGAAGGTGTCGAACGTGGCCGGGTCGCCGGTCGCCGGGCCGATGCGTTTGCCGGTGCGGGGGTCGACGCCGTTGTTGAGCGTGACCTCGAGCACCTTGGGGGTGTTGAAGTAGCCGGTGAGCACGTAGGCTTCCTTGCCGAACGCGCCGGTCTCGACGCAGCCGCTGGTGCCGCCGGCGCGGGCGTCTTCGATGGTCTTACCGCAGCGCACCATCTGCTCGACCACGCCGTCGGCGTTGAACACCGAGGGGTAGCCGTAGCCGTTACGGATCACCCGGCACGCGGCCTTCAAAAAGCTGTCGGGGTTCTTTCGGCTGAGTTGGATGTTGCCCTGCGGCTGGAGCAGGTGGACCTCGTCCATCACCTCGAGCATGAGGTACGACAGTTCGTTGACGCCGTCGCGCCCGTCGGCGAGCAGGCCGCCGAGGTTGATGTTGGTAAAGTCGTTGTACGTGCCGCTCTCTTCGGCGGTCACGCCCACCTTCGGCGGGGCGGGGTGGTTGTTGAACTTGATCCAGAAGCAGCTGAGCAGCTCCTTCGCCGACTCGCGCGTCAGCGAGCCGTCGGCCAAACCTTGCTCGTAGAACCCGATCAGATGCCGGTCGAGGTGCCCGGGGTTCATCGCGTCCCAGCCGTTGAGTTCGGTGATCGTGCCCAGGTGCATGAACCAGTACATCTGCAGCGCCTCGTGGAAGTCGCGCGGCGGTTCGGCGGGCACGCGCCGGCACACCTCGGCGATGCGCTCCAGCTCGCCGCGCCGCGCATTGTTGTCGCACTCCTCGGCCAATTGCTCCGCCAGCTCCGCGTGACGCCGGGCGAAGTCGATCACCGCGTCGCACGCGATGAGCATGGCGCTCAGCTCTTCCCGCTTGGCCGAGGCCTCGGGGTCGGCCACGAAGTCGATCGCGTCGAGCGCTTGTTGGATGTCCCGCTTAAACGAGTTCAGGCCCTTGTCGTAGAACTTGCCGTCGAGCGTGGTGTGGCCGGGGGCGCGCTGCTCCATGAACTCGGTGAACACGCCGGCCTCGTAGGCGTCGTTCCACTCGGCGCTGAGCCCCGCGAAGATGCGATCGCGCATCGTCCGGCCTTGCCAGAACGGGATCACCTTCTGCTCGTACGCCTCGATGTCGGCGTCGTCGACGAGGTAGCGCGTCATGGGGCGCTGGTTCAAAATACGCAGGTCCTCGGCGGTGTGGCAGGTCAGCTCTGGGTAGGTCGGCACGGCCTTGGGCTTGGGGCCGCGCTCGCCGACGATGAGTTCGCCGTCGCCGATGTAAAGCGTCTTGTGGCGGTAGAGGTACGCCAGCGCCTTGGCGCGCGTCACGGGGATCGAGTCCTTGGCGTGGTGCTTGGCGTAATACTCGGTGATGAGCACGGCGCGCTCGCTGGAAAGCGTGACCGGCGCCTCGAAGCTCTGCTGTCGCAGGCGGGCGATGCGCTCGGTGATCGCGGGGGTTTCAGCGGTTTGCGTGGGCGGGTTCATCGGATCGGTCTCCGTGGTAAGTCACGTTCAAACTGCGATTGACAAAAGGCTCGGCGAACTTCGCCAATTCGGCGGCGGTCGGCGTGTGCACGTCGCCGGGCATGGGCTGCGACAGGTCCAGCCGCAGGTACTTGCTGCGCGCCATGGGGTGGTAGGCCAGCAGTCGCACGCTCGGCGGTCGGTCCAGCCCGGCGAGGAACCGAGCGGTAGCGCGGGCGTTGTCGTGGTCGTCGTTGACGCCGGGGATCACCGGCACGCGGACCTCGACGCCGGCCCCGGTCCCCGCCAGCGCCACGAGGTTGTCGAGGATCAGCCGATTCGTCGCGCCCGTGGCCTTGCGGTGCGCCTCGTCGTCCATGTGTTTCACGTCGTACAGAAAAAGCTCGGCGTGCTCGGCGGCGCGCAGCAGCGACTCGCTCGGCACGCAGCCGCAGGTATCGACCGCGCGGTGCAGGCCGCGCTCGCCGCAGCGCCGCAGCAGTTCGATCGCGAACTCGCTCTGCACCAACGGTTCGCCGCCCGACAGCGTCACGCCGCCGCCCGACTCGTCGTAGAACGCCGCGTCGCGGCATACCTCGGCCAGCACCTCGTCGACGGTCATGTCTCGCCCGATCGCCTCGGTCGCGTGCGAGGGGCAGGCTTCGGCGCAGCTCAGGCAGCGGATACACCGCTCGAGGTTGCGCTGTTGGCCGACCGCGTCGTTACGCTGCAGGGCGTCCGACGGGCAGGCGTCGACGCACAGGTCACACGCGATGCACGAATCGCCGCGCCACTGGAACTCGATGTCAGGCGACTGGCTCTCGGGGTTGTGGCACCACGCGCAGCGCAGCGGGCAGCCCTTGAGGAACACCGTCGTGCGGATGCCCGGCCCGTCGTGGACCGCGTAGCGCTTGATGTCGAACACGCGTCCGGTGTGCATGGGTGCGGCCTGCGTTGGTCGTGAGCGACAAGAACCTGAATAATACACCATCCTATCCGTAAATATGCCGCGATTCCCGTGTTTTTCCGGGCGAGGGCGGTTTCGCGAGTGCGGGGCGCAAAACGGGAATAGAACCCGCGCCGCCACACACCCCCAAGGTGGTCGATCGGGGCATGTGAAGGGTCGGGACACAAGCCACCATCCCCCCAGTCCCTGCCGGTCGAATCCCCCCTCGGCCGGCACGGCAGCTTGCGGGCTGCCGAGAGACACGAAACCCCGCGGTCACCGATCGCGGGGTTGTCGTTGGTGGCGTGATGAGCGCATAAAAAAGAAAGAGAAACGCTGAGCGTTTCTCTCTCTGTCCCCAGCCTTCACTCTCTCTCTGACCAACCAGCCAGTCTCTCTTCACCTGGATAAGCGTCCAGGCAACGCCAAGGCCGAGGTCACTGGGTCTTCAATTGGCGCGTGGAAAGCCTCTCATCTCTTAACACGCACGTGGAAAATGTAGCCCACAACTTCGGGGATGTCAAGAAAACTGAGCAATTTCGCGGCCAACGTGCGAAACAACCGAGCGAATAAAAACCCGCGCTGTTCCGTTAAGAGCAACGCGGGCGGCTGGTGTAGAGAGAGAGAGAATATCGTCGAAAGGCTCGTCAAAAACCTTTCCTGGCACATGAAATCACACGGTCTTGTGAGAACCTGATTGTGGCTGATACGTAGCGTCAGCAGACTGGCAGAACACCAGCTTCATCTTACAACGCGTAGCCATTAAGGGCCCTCGTCTCTCCGTCCCTAGTTGTTTGCGATGATTCTTGGGAGATATCCCTCTCGCCTCCAATCATCATTACTGATGCAAAAGTAACACCCCCAGCGACAATGTCAAATGGTTTTTGCGATATGCGAAGCAAGTTATTTAAATCACCTGTTGGCAGGCGCTTGCACCGCGCGGTCGGCCTTGTCAATTTAGTCACATTTCCCGTTATAGGACCGGGCTTGAGCGGCTCGATTAACCAAATAATAACCAAGCATTTACGTGTTTTCGCGGCATTCGGGGCGGCGTGATGCGCTACCCGTGGGACGCAAATCAACGTCTCGGCGTCCACGATTCGGCCTGTCAATTGCGCTGCGGCGCCACGCGCCGACTTACGCCTGGTGGTTGGTGAACACGGCGAACGTCGTGCTGCGCAGGAACGTTTGCAACTGCTCGTTGAACTCGACCAGCTTGTCGTGCAGCGGGCAGGGTTCACGGTTGCCGCACCAGCCCGGGCCGAACGGGCAGGTCATCTGGTCGTCGGTGCGCTCGAAGACCGCGGCCACGTCGAACAGGCTGATTTCTTCGGGTTTGTGCGCCAACGCATAGCCGCCGCCGGGCCCCGGGGCGCCGGTGACCAGGCCGAACTGGCTGAGCGTGGTCAACAGCTTGGCGACCAACGGCTGGGGCAGGTTGCGCGTCTTGGCGATGTCGTGCGACGAGAGGCGTTGATCCTGGTCGTACACCTCGGCAAGCCGGCTCATCGCCGAGATCGCGCTTTGCGTGCTCTTGCCGTACTTGATCATGCCGTCATGCGCTCGCGTCCAACGATTCTTTGCCCGAGAAGATCGGGATCGCGATCTTCAGGGCCACGGTAAACACCATCAAACCGAACGCCCAGATGCCCACGGTGATCCGCCACTCGGTCAGGCTCGGAGCATACTCGACAACCTCGTGCAGCGTCGAGGGCACGAACGCGGGCACGATCAGGCCCATGCCCTTTTCGATCCACAGGCCCACGAACGCGAAGACGCACGCGGCGACCAACATCTTCGGCTTGTCGTACACCTTCGGGCACAGAAGCAACAACGCCGCAAGAACCGTCAGCACGATCGACGCCCAGATCCAAGGCACCAACCCGTTCTGCCCGTGCAACCCGAAGTACAGATACTCGGCCGACGCGATGTGCGCCCCGCCGGTGTAGAACTCGGTGAAGATCTCGCTGACGATCATGAGCAGGCTGATGAGGATGGTGACGCGCATGATGTTGACCAGCGTGCGCACGGGGCGCTGGGAGAAGCGGACCCCGCCGAAGTACCGCATCGCCATCAGCGCCAGCACGATGAACGCCGGGCCCGACACAAACGCCGAGGCGAGGAACCGCGGCGCCATCAACGCCGTGTTCCAGAACGGCCGGCCGCCCAGCCCGCAGTACAGGAACGCGGTGACGGTGTGGATCGAGATCGCCCAGACGATCGAGACGTACACGAACGGCAGGTACCACTTCTTGGCCGGGCGTTGGCCGCGGAACTTGGTGTACAGCAAGTACCCGGCGATGTGCAGGTTCAGCAGCAGGTAGCCGTTGAGCACGATCACGTCCCACGTGAGCATGGAGATCGGCCAGTTGAACCGCCCGAGGCCCGGGATCAGGTGCCAGAACCGGTCGGGCCGGCCGAGGTCGACGGTCACGAACGCGAGGCACATGAAGATCGCCGCGATGGCCAGCAGCTCGCCGACGATGACCACGTCGTGCATGTCGTCGTCGCGGTAGAGGTAGGCGGGGATCACCATCATCACCGCGCCCGCGGCGACGCCGACCATGAAGGTGAAGTTCGCGATGTACAGGCCCCACGACACGTGGTCGCTCATGCCCGTCACCGCCATGCCGTCGCGCACCTGCACGGCCCAGGCGTGCACGCCAACCAACCACGCGGCGGTCAGCAGCGTCATCCACCCGTAAAACAAGGGCGTTCCGTCGGTGGCCAGCCGCAGCGACCGCAGGATAAAACGCCCGTAGCTGGTCGCGTGGCCGGGCAGGGCGGTCGCGCTGACGGCGGCGGCTTCGGCGCTCATGCGTTGGGCTCCTTGACCAGCGTCAACAGGAAACGCGTGGCGGTGATCGCGTCGAGGTCGTGCGGCTCGTTGGGCGGCATGACCAGCCAGTCGTGCGGGCCCAGCTCGCGGTCGCACCCACCGACGCCGAAGCGCAGCCGACCATCGAGCACCTGCACCACCGCGATGTACGGGGCTCGGTGTTCGCTGATCGACTGGCCGGCGTCCATGGCGAAGACGACTTGGCGGATCGCCTCCGTGTTCACGAGCGGCTTGCTCACGATCGCATCGGCCACCACCTCGGCGGCCTCGAGCAGGTTGGCCTGCTCCACTTGTTCGGTTGTGTACAGCGCTTCGGCCATCGGTTTACTCGTCGAAGAAGTAGAAGAACTGCGGCCGCGTGCCGAGCTCTTCTTTCAGCACGAACACACGCTTGTTTTCCAGCACCCAGCGGACCTCGGAATCCTTGTCGAGCACGTTGCCGAACACCCGCGCCCCGGTCGGGCACGCCTCGAGGCACGCCGGCAGTCGGCCTTGGCGCGTGCGGTGCAGGCAGAAGGTGCACTTCTCCATCGTGCCGCGCGGGCGGACACGGTTCGACAGGTACGATTGATCCGGGTTGATCTGGTCGGCGGGGACCTCGGGCTTGGTCCAGTTGAACCGCCGCGCGTGGTAGGGGCACGCCGCCTCGCAGTACCGGCAGCCGATGCACCAGTTGTAGTCGACGACCACGATGCCGTCGTCTTCCTGCCACGTCGCTTCGACCGGGCACACGTCCGTGCAGGGCGGCTCGGCGCACTGCTGGCACTGGATCGGCATGTAGTACTTGTCCGGCTGCGGCACCGGGTGGTCGTAGTCGGCGTTGCCCTTCTCCAGGTCCACCGAGCCTTTGCTCATCTCCAGCACGCGGATGTAGCTGTTGTTGCTGGGCCGGTCGTGGTTGTTCTCGATGTGGCAGGCCTCGGCGCACTTGCGGCAGCCGATGCAGATCGACAGGTTCAGCGCGTAAGCGAACCGCACGCCGGGCTGGGGGCGGTAGTCGTTGATCTCGACGTCCGCGCCGTAGTCTTTTTTCGTTTCTTCCTTGAGCCGGGCGATGACCTTCGCCAACTCGTCGGGCGTCATTTCCTTGTAGTGCTTCTGAAGGAAGTCGTCGATCGACGTTTCCTGCGCGGCCCATTCGGCGATCGGGGCAACCGCGACGGCGAAGGCCGCGGCGCCGAGCGTGGCGCCGGTGGCCTTGAGCATCGTGCGGCGGTTGAGCACCGGCAGCGAATGTTTTTTCTCATCACTCATGGCCGGCCTCCTCGCCCCCGCCCCCGCCCCCGGAAACGCCTTGGCGCAGGAACCGGTCGTTCGGTCGCAGCACGGGCATCACCTGCGGGTACTGCGGGGCGTGGGGGTCGTGGCAGTCGATGCAGTTGTTGCGGTAGCGACCGCCTTGGGTCAGGTCCCAGTAGCCGACCATCCCGCCGTGCGAGCCGTGCTGGTAGTCGCGGTGTTGCGGGCCGTGGCACTGGGCGCAGAGCGACATGACCTGTGCGTAGGGCAGGGGCCGACCGTCGGCGAGGCGCAGCTGGCGATAGTCATCGCGGTTGTGGCAGGCCAGGCAGCTGAGGTTACCGTGGTTGGTGTTCAGGCCTTGGTGGAACTCGGTCAGCTGCTGGCCGTCGGTGAGTTGCGGGTTGGGCGGCCGAGTGGCGTGGCAGGTCGAGCAGTTGGCAAGGATGGGCTTGCCAACCGCGTCGACCTTACCGGTATCCACCATAGGCGGCCCGTCGGGCTGGTGGATGATGACGGGGTGTTTCACGGCCGGCGTCGCTGCGGGGGCCGGGTCGGCCGGGGGCGGCGTGAGCCCCTTTTCCGCGCGAACGATCACCACGATGATCGCGGCAATAGCCAACGGGGCGAGCAGGTTTCGCCATCGCAGCGCCTGTTTTTGCACGGTTTCCTGCTCCTTGCGAAGCCGAGTCGAGCTTGGAGTTGGGTCGAGCGACCCGCCTCGATTGTCAAGCTACCGGGCGGGCGAGAAATATTCAAGAGAAATTACTCTTGATTTCTTGAAATAATTCAAACGAGTTGATACATTCAAAGTCAATGGCCCGGTTCGGGCCCGGTTGGAGACCCAAACATGCCTGTCAGTGGACTCGTCGCCACCGTCGAGCCCTCGGCCGATGTCGAGGCGGTTCGTCTTGCGCTGGGACGTGAGCCGGCCGTGCAACTCGGCAAGACCGACGGCCGGCGCATCCCCCTCGTGGTCGACACACCCGATCCGCAAACCGACAAGCGCGTCTGGCAACGGCTTAACGCGGTGCCCGGACTGCTGCACCTCGACGTGGTCTTCGTCGGTTTCGATGAAGACCGCCAACCCGACTGTCAACACAACCCGGCCTTGGAGATCGCCTGATGGAACTGGAACGCCGCGAGTTCGTGAAGCTGGCCGCGATGAGCGCCGCGGTCGGCGCCGCTTCGTCCATGAACGCCGGCAAGGCCTGCGCCGCACCGGTCGATCCGCCGCCCGCGCCCGATCGGCCCGACATCCCCGGCGTTCAGTGGGACAAGGCCCCGTGCCGGTTCTGCGGCGTCGGTTGCCACGTGCAGGTCGGCGTCAAGGACGGCAAGGTCGCCGCGATCGCCGGCGATCGGCAGGCCGACGTCAACAAGGGCCTGCTCTGCGTCAAGGGCTACCACGTCGGCATGATCCTCTACGGCGAAGACCGCCTGACCACGCCCATGGTCAAGCGCAACGGCAAGCTCGAACCCGCCACGTGGGACGAGGCGATCGACGTGGTCGCCAGGCGCATCATGAAATCCGGCAAGAAGTTTGGTATGTACATCTCGGGCCAGTCGACCGTTCCCGAGGGTTACGCCGCGCAGAAGCTGGTCAAGGGCGCGCTGGCCAACAACCACATCGAGGCCAACGCGCGCCTGTGCATGGCCTCGGCCGTGACCGGCTTTCTGAGCACGTATGGCGTCGACGAGCCGGCCAGCTGTTACGACGACCTCGACGCCTGCGACACGCTGATCATGTGGGGCAACAACCCTGCCGAGATGCACCCGGTGCTCTTCAGCCGGGTGGTCGACCGCATCGCGCGGGGCGAGAAGATCGAGATCATCGACATCGGCACACGCCGCACGCGCACCACCGACCAGGCCGACCACTACCTGGAGATGCGGCCGCACGGCGACCTGGCCATCGCCAACTGCCTCATGCAGCAGCTGATCGAAAACGACACGTACGACAAGGCGTTCGTCGAAAAGCATTGCAACTTCCGCGCCGACCAGGACCCGCGCGAAACCGCCGAGGCGCTGATGGACCACGACGCCTACGTCGCCCACGTCGCAAAGAAGGGCCACTCGGGCCTGTTCGGCAAGCCCATCACCTTCGCGCAGTTCAAGAAGCTCGTGTCGTACTACACGCCCGAGAAGACCGAGCAGTTGGCCGGCGTGCCCGCCGAGCAGCTGCGCATGCTGGCGAAGGTCTTCGCCGACCCCAAGCGCCGTATCGTGTCGATGTGGTGCATGGGCATGAACCAGCACACCGCCGGCACCGCGGTCAACAACCTCGTGCACGGCGTGCACCTGCTGTCGGGCCACTGGGGCAGGCCCGGCGACGGCCCGCAATCGCTCACCGGCCAGCCGTCCGCTTGCGGCACCGTGCGCGAAGTCGGCACCCTCGCCCACGCACTGCCTGGCGGTCGGCTCGTGGCCAAGCAGCCGCACCGCGCGTTCTGCGAAAAAGCGTGGAAGCTGCCCGCCGGCCACATGAACCCCAAGCCCGGCTACCACACCGTCAAGATGTTCGAGCAGCTCTGCACGCCCACCGACGCCGGCGGCGACATCGACACCGTCTGGGTGCAGGTGACCAACCCCGGCCAGTCCCTGCCGAACACCAAGAAGCTCTACAAGGCCAAGGCCGACCTGCCCGACAAGTTCCTCATCGTCTCCGAGGTGTACCCCACGGCCTCGACCGAGCTGGCCGACGTCGTGCTGCCCGCGGCGATGTGGGTCGAGAAGAACGGCGTCTACGGCAACTCCGAACGCCGCACCCAGCAGTGGTTCAAGATGGTCGACCCGCCCGGCGACGCCCGCGACGACTGCTGGCAGACGCTCGCCGTCGCCCGACGCCTCTTCGAACTCGGCCACCCCGGCCTGCGGGGCACCGATGGCAAGTGGCTCTTCACGATCGAAGACGAAAACGGCGACGAGATCGAGTACTGGAAGTGGGAGAACTACTACAAGATCAACGTCGACAAGCACCTGTTCGACGAGTACCGGCAGTTCACGTTCATGAAGCACAAGAACGTCGCGCCGTACGATGTACTGGTTAAGGTGCGCGGCCTGCGCTGGCCGGTGGTCGAGACCGCCGACGGCGAGTTCCGCGAGACGCGCTGGCGTTTCGTCGAGGGCGACGACGTGTACGTCGAGAAGGGGCGCGGCTTCCAGTTCTACCACTCGACGTCGAAAGACGACAGGGCGCAGGTCTGGTTCCGCCCGCACCACCAGCCCGCCGAACTGCCCGACGAGCGGCACGACTTCATGCTCACCACCGGCCGGGTGCTCGAGCACTGGCACACGGGCACGATGACCATGCGCATCCCGCAGCTCCGCCGGGCCATGCCTGGCGCGTACGTGGAGATGAACCCCGACGACGCTCGTGAGCGCGGCATCTCCAACGGCGAGGTCGTCGCCATCACCACGCCGCGCGGCGAGATGCGCCTGCCGGTGTGGACCAACGGCCGCGCCACCCCGCAGCGGGGGCACCTGTTTATCCCGTTCTTCGACGAGTCGGCGCAGATCAACGACCTGACGCTCGACGCGATCGACCCGTTCAGCAAGCAGCCGGACTACAAGAAGAGCGCCGCGAAGGTGACGCGCATCAGCGAGTTCGCGCCGCCCAGACAGGGGGGCAACCCGTGATGGATTCGGCCGACTCACACCCCCCGCGACCTCCCTCGTTGCGCCGGCTCGGCCACGTCGCGCTGGCGGCGGTGCTCGCCGGCGCCGCGGTGGGTTACTTCGTGGGCATCAACGACGGCGTCACGCCGCACACGCCCGTGCCGTCGCCGGCCGATGTGCCGCAAGACGCGCACGCCGACGTGCCACGGGCCGTGAACTACCGGCAGATGGCCGCGACGAACCTCGGGCCCAACGCCGCGTGGATCAGCCGCCTGCCCGCACCGGCGTCGGACCCAGCGGTGTTGTTTGCGAGCCTGCCGATCGACGAGCAGGATCGCACCGCCGCGGTGGAGGCCCGCGCCCAACGCCGCGCGTTCAGCGGTGCGCCGCCGGTGATCCCCCACGCGATCGATCAGACCTCGGCCGACTCGTGCATGGCCTGTCACGGTGAGGGTTTAAAGGTTGGTACGGTCGTCGCGCCGCGCATGAGCCACGAGCTATACATCAGCTGCACACAGTGCCACGTCGAGATGACCAACCGCGCCATGCCGCCGATGGTGGCGCTGCGTGTCGGCGCGAACCGGTTCGATGGGCTCGCCGCGCCCGGGCCGGGCGAACGCGCTTGGCCGGGCGCGCCGCCGACCGTGCCGCACACGACGTGGATGCGCGAGAACTGCATGAGCTGCCATGGCGAGCTGGCACAGCAGGGCCTGCGCACCAGCCACCCGTGGCGCACCAGCTGCAACCAGTGCCACGCGCCCTCGGCCACGCTCGACCAGGTGCAGACCTCGCCCTGGGCGGCGCCGAGCTTCATGCCAAGGTCAAACGCGAACCGATGACCCCGCACGGCAAGCTAACTCGGCGTGACCTGCTGGTCGGGCGATTCCGCCGGGCGGTGGAACACGCGCGCGCGAGCAATGTGGCATCGACCGAATCGGCGCAAACGAAGGCGGTCATACAGGGCCGCCAGTGCCTGGCGTACCGCAACCTGGTTTGCACGACGTGTTACGAGCGTTGCCCCGAAGCCGGCGCGCTGGTGATCGACAGCGGCCTGCCGCGCGTCGCGGCGGACAAGTGCACGGGCTGCGCGATCTGTCGTGACGTGTGCCCGGCCCCGGTCAACGCGGTGCTCATGGTCGGCGCGAAAGCCGAAGGCGGCGTGCGATGAGCCTCAACCAACTGGCCGAACTGCACCAGGCCGAACTCGACGAGGCGACCGTCGACCAGCTGTTCACCGACATCGCGGCGTTGACGCAGGTGATCGAGGTGCTGCCGAAGTACCAAAGCCAAGTGTACGCGCCCGACACGCCCATCACCCTTGAAGACGCGCGCGAACTGCTGCGGATCGGCGCGGTGCGCGGCGTGCAGGTCCGTTACCGCCACGACGGGGCGCAGTGGTGGGACAC
The DNA here is from genome assembly GCA_028282805.1 of Phycisphaeraceae bacterium. Taxonomy (GTDB): domain Bacteria; phylum Planctomycetota; class Phycisphaerae; order Phycisphaerales; family Zrk34; genus JANQHD01. The sequence goes on from JANQHD010000038.1 coordinate 48,021, forward strand.
GCTCATGCGAACACCCACCGGCGTGCGCGTCGTCCGCATCCGTCATGATTTTTGAACGAGTGCAGCGCCAGCCATGCTCAACGATGCCACCGGCCGAACCATTTCATACCTGCGGCTCTCGCTCACCGAGTCGTGCCAGATGCGGTGCACGTACTGCCGCCCGGCTTGGCTGATGAACGCCGCGGGCCAAGGCACGCTGTGCGCCGACGAGATGCGGTGGCTTATCGCGCAACTCGCCCAACGCCACGGCTTGCATAAGGTTCGCTTCACCGGCGGTGACCCGACGGCGCGGGGTGATTTGGTTGAGATCATCGAGCGCATCGCGGCGGTCGAGGGCATCGACGATCTGGCCATGACGACCAATGGCCTGACGCTGGCGCATCACGCGAGCGACTACGCGCAAGCCGGGCTGCGGCGCGTGAACGTGAGCCTCGACTCGCTCGATGCTCAGCGGTTCAAGCGCATCACGGGCGTGGGGGCACTGGACCGTGTGATTTGTGGCATCGACGCGGCGCAGGCCGCGGGGCTCGGGCCGGTCAAGCTCAACACCGTCGTGCTGCGCGGCGGCAACGACGATGAGTTGTGCGACTTGGCGCTGTTCGCAGCGAAGCGTGAGGTGGAGATCCGTTTTATCGAACTGATGCCCATGGGCCCGCTCGCCGACCAATGGGCCGAGCGTTACGTGTCGGCCGGCGAGATGCGGCGGTCGCTCGAACGGCGGTTCGACGGGTGGGAGCCGATCGCACAGGGCTCGGGGGCGGCGGCGCTTTTTCGCGTGACCTCGCACGACGGATGGGCGGCCACGATCGGCTTCATCACGCCGATGAGCTGCGACTTTTGCGCGGCGTGCGATCGCTTGCGGATCACCAGCCGGGGCGAGCTTTACCCGTGTTTGATGGACAAGCCGGCCGGCAGCTTGTTGCCCGCGATCCGCGACGGGTATGATCCGGTGTTGTTGGACCGATTGCTCGCACAGGGATTACAACAGAAACAGCCGCGTCACCCACACGAGGGCCACGTGGTGATGACGCACATCGGAGGATGACATGCCGACCGACGACGGCAAGAAGCTGCCGGACACCTACAAGCGGTTCGTGGCGAAATACCCAAAGCTCGCCGAGTGCCACGAGACCGTGGCCCGGGAAGTCGAGCAGGCCGGCCCGCTCGACGCGAAAACGTTGGCGCTGATTAAGATCGGCATCTGCGTGGGCGGCAACCTTGAGTCGGCGCTGCGCAGCCACGTGCGTCGCGCCACGCAGGCCGGCGCGACCGAACAGGAAATCGAGCAGGCGGTATTGCTGGGGATGAATACGTGCGGCTTTCCGCGCACCGTCGCGGCGTGGAGTTGGGCGCAGGTGCAGTTCGAACGCGACCGCACCGAGGCCGGGGGGTAAACCGATGGACGTGACGGTCATGCTGTTCGGGCCGCAGGCCGACCTGGCCGGTTGCCGTGAGCTTCATTTAACGGTGGGTGAAACGGCGACGTGTGCGCAGCTGCGCGAGATGTTGGCGGAGGCGTGCCCCGCGCTTGTGCCGTCACTCGGCGAGTCGCGCTTCGCGATCAACCAGCAGATGGCCGGCGACGACCGCGCCGTGCGGGCCGACGACGAGGTCGCGCTGATCGGGCTGGTGTCGGGCGGATGAACGTCACGATTCACATCATCGACGGGCCGCTTTCCGACGAGCCGAAACCCCTTGAAACCATGAGCGCGGGAGCGGTGGTGTGTTTCGATGGTGTGGTGCGGCCGAGTGAACACAACCGGCCCATCACCGGCCTCGAGTACGAAACCTACGACCCGATGACGGAGAACACCTTGCACCAACTCGCCGGGCGTATGCGCGACGAGTTCGGCTTGATCGCGATCACTGTCGAACACAGCCGGGGGTTCGTGCCCAACGGCGAGCGCTCGTTCCGTTTGCGTATCGCTTCTGCCCACCGCGCCGAAGCGTTGCGGGCGATGGAACAGTTCATCGAGCAGATGAAGCGTGACATACCCATATGGAAGCGGCCGCGTTTCGTGGACGCACAGGCATGACGCGCCAACCCGCCATTACGCCGTTCGGCTACGACGACCCCGCCGAGGCGATCGCCGTGCTGTTGGCGCGTCTTTCGCCGGTCGACACCGAAACGCTGCCCGCCGAGCGAGCGGCGGGGCGTGTGTTGGCCGAGCCGATCACGGCCGACCGGCCCAGCCCGGCGTGCGACGTGAGCGCGATGGACGGTTACGCCGTGCGCATGGCCGACTTGGCGAACGGGTCGCTGCCCATCGCCGGCGAAGTGATCACTGGCGGCGCGCCGCCCGCGATGCCGAGCGGTGCGGTGTTGCGTATTTTCACCGGTGGCGCGGTGCCCCCGGGCGCCGAGGCCGTCGTGCCGCGCGAGCACGTTGACGAAGGGCACGACGCGATCGAGTTGCCGGGCGACTTGGCCGTGCAACCCGGTCAGCAGATACGGCGCGTCGGCGAGAACGCGCAGCGGGGCGAGGTGGTCATCGAGCCGGGCTGCGTGATCGACGCGACGATAGCGGCGGCGCTGGCGACGGTCGGCGCGGTGAGTTTGCGTGTGTATCGGCGCGTGAAACTGAAGGCGCTGGTGACGGGTGACGAGGTCGCTAAGCCGCAAGCGGCGGTAGAGCCGTGGCAGGTGCGCGACAGCAACGGGCCGGCGCTGGGCGCGATGTTCGGCGGGGTGCCGTGGGTCGAGTGGTTGGGCGTCGAGCACGCGGTCGACGACGCGGCGTTGCTTGAGGGGCGCATTACCGGGGCGCTTGGCGCGTGCGATGCGTTGCTCATCACCGGTGGCGTGTCGATGGGCGACCGCGACCACGTGCCGCACACGCTCGCCACGGCGGGTGTCGAGTTGTTGTTTCACAAGTTGCCGCAGCGCCCCGGTAAGCCGTTGCTCGGCGCGGTCGGGCCGGGTGGGCAGGCGGTGTTGGCGCTGCCGGGCAACCCGGTGTCGGTCATGGCCACGGCGCGGCGGTTCGTGGTCGCGGCGTTGCGCAAGTGTGCGGGCATCACGCACGACGAAACGGTCGGGCTGGTCGAAGTGACCAACGCCGACGACAAAACGCTGCCGTTGCACTGGTCGCGCCTCGTGCGTTGGGTCGGCGATGGCGAGGTGGAACTGGTCGCGACGCGCGGCAGCGGCGACATCGCCTCGGCGGCGCGCAGCGATGGTTTTGTGCTGATCCCGCCGGGCGAACAGGGCCGCGGGCCGTGGCCGTTCTACCCCTGGCGGGTTGGAGGTTGACATGGACCCTTTGTTCTTCGCGATCGGTGCGCTGTCGGGTTGTGTGGCGGTGACTATCGGTGGGGCTCGCGCGCATGTGCTCGACAAGCTGGTGCCGAAGGAACGCCTGCCCATGCTCGAGGTCGGTATGCGTTACCAGATGGCGCATTCGATGGCGCTGATGATCACGTCGATGGCGGTGGCGCACTTCCCCGGCGTTCTGCCGCGGTTGGCGGGGTGGGGGTTCGTCACCGGCATCGTGATTTTTCCGTGCATCTTGTACTTCTACGCGTTCACCGGGCGCAAGGCGATGCTCAAGTTGACGCCGGTTGGTGGGGTGGTGCTGCTGGGGGCGTGGGTTTGCCTGGCGCTGTCGCCGATCGTGCACGGTGTGGGGTGAACGGATGACGTGGGCCGAGCCACAACCGGTCAACGCGAGCGATCGGCTACGCTTCGGCGTCGGCGAATGGTCGGGAGCGCTCGGCGACCTGGGCACGTTCTTGCCGTTGTCGGTGGCGATGGCGCTGGTGTGCGGCTTGGACCTGGGCGCGATCTTTTTGTTCGCCGGGCTCGGTTGCATCGCCAGCGGGTTGGTGTTCCGCCTGCCGATCCCCGTACAACCGATGAAGGCCTTGGCCGCGGTGGCGATCGCCGATGTGCTAACACCGGGCGCGGTGGCTGCGTCGGGGGTGTTCATGGGCGTGTTTTTGTTGACGCTGGCGCTGAGCGGTTTGCTCGAACGGGCGGGGCGCTTCGTGCCCACGCCGGTCGTGCGCGGCATACAGGTGGCGATCGGGTTGAAGCTCGCGCTCAAGGCGGTCGCGTGGGCCACGGGCGTCAATTGGAGCGCGATGACGTTGAGTGTCGGCGACGGCCTGCCGCTGATCGGGGCCGACAGCTGGCTGGTTTTGGTCATCGCGGCGGTGGTGCTGGTGTTGGGGCGGCGCATGGTGTTGGCGTTGCCGTTGTTGTTCATCGCCGGCCTGGGTTTGATTGCGCTGATCGAAGTCGACGCTTACCGCATCACGTCGCTGGGCTTGCCGCGTGTGGGCCTGGTTCAACCGAACGGCGGTGAGTGGCTGCTGGGTTTGCGCGAGGCGGCGATGGCGCAGCTGCCGTTGACGTTGCTCAACTCGGTGCTGGCGGTGTGCGCGCTCAGCGGCGACCTGTTCCCTGGGCGTGGCGTGCCGCTGCGGCGCATGGCGTTGAAAATCGGTTTGCTCAACTTACTCACCACACCGTTGGGCGCGATGCCCATGTGTCACGGCGCGGGCGGCCTGGCGGCGCAACACCGCTTCGGCGCACGCACGGGGGGCAGCGTGCTCATACTGGGCGGCGGGCTGGTCGTGGTGGGCCTGCTGTTCGGCGGGGGGCTGGGTGAGTTGCTGAACCTTTACCCCAAGTCGATTCTCGCGGTCATGATCTCGTTGGCCGGCTGGTTGTTGGCGTCGAAGGCTTTCGGCACGCGCGGGGCCGCGAACCTCGTGGTGCTAGCGGTGACGGTGGGGGGCATCGTCGCGGTAAACACCGCGGTCGGCTTTTTGCTCGGCATGGCGGTGGCGTACGCCATGAGAACGTGGCGACATTTTGCTTGGCCACCTTCTTCTGGCGAATGATCTAAGGCCCGGCCATTAAAGCGATTGCAACAACGACCAAGCGATTGCCGGTAATACGGTCAAATTGTTCAAACTTTTTGCGCGTTATGCGGAAAGAAATCGGATGATGTTATCGTTTTAATTGCAGGTCGCCTTTTGGAGTTGCCCCGCGTGCCGAGTCGAAGCCAGCCGTTCACGCTCACCAGCCGCACCATCGAATCGCCCGAGGGCAGCGAGGTCTACCTCACCGCCGAAGCGCAGGCGTGTGACGCCCCGGCCGAGCGGGCGCACGAGGTTTACCGCGCGATCGCTGAGCAGCTGACCGTGCGCGGGTATCGCGTGTTTTGCGAGCGCGTGTTCGCTACGGCCGATGCGGTGCGAGACGTGTTGGCCGAGCGCAACGAGGTGATGCGTGCGCTCGACGACGGCGTCGGGCCCACGGCGATCGTGGTTGACGAGGGTGCGTACGGGCGGTTTGCGGGCGTGCAGGTTCATGCCGTGCGGTGCGCCAGTCAGCCGGAGGCGATGACGTGCTACGACGCGTGCGATCGCCCGATCGGCCGGCGGTTGCGACTCAACGGGCACACCTGGTTGTACGTCAACGGCTTGAGCACGGGCACCGAGGTCGGCGAGGCCGAGCAGGCCCGGCGGATGTTTGCGTGTGCGGGTTGTTGCTTGCGTCAGGCGGGCGGCTCGATGCGCTCGGTCGCCCGCACGTGGTTGTGGCTGAAAGACGTGTGCGGCTGGTACGACGAATTGAACGCTACGCGTAACCGGTTTTTCAAAAGCGAGGGCTTGATCGACACGGTCAAACGCGTCAGCCGGCTGCCGGCTTCGACGGGCATCGGCTTGTATGGCGCCGACGGCGCGGCGTGCACGCTAGACCTGATCGCGCTGCCGGGGCGCGAAGACGAGATCGAGTTCATCGAGGCCGGCGGCGATCAGCGTTCGGCGTTTGAGTATGGCTCGGCGTTCAGCCGGGCTTCGATGGCCCCGATGCCGGGCGGGCGGACGGTGTTCATATCGGGCACGGCGGCGATCGACCCGGCGGGTGAGACCGAACACGTCGACCAGGTCGAAGCGCAGGTCGACGACACGGTTGCGCATGTGCGTTCGCTGTTGGGCGATTGCGGGTGCGGCGACGAGCACGTGTTGATGGCTTTGGTGTACTGCAAGACGCCGCGGGTCGAGCGGGTGTTCCGCGAGCGGTACGGCGGGTTGGATTGGCCGCACGTGACGATGATCGGCGATGTGTGTCGGCCTGAGCTGCTGTTCGAGGTGGAGGTGACCGCCTCGCCGACGCTGTCGGTCGAAAAGCAGATGGTTTGAGGGATCGCGCCCATGAGATGGTTTGTGACTTTGCTGATGCTGTACGGGCTGGCGGTGGTTGGCGTGAACAGCCGCGGCGAGGCCAGCGGCGGGCCGGCGGCGGGCGCAGCGCAACCGAGCGATGATGCCGTGTATTTCGTGCGTGACGTGTTGCCGGTGTTTAACCGCGCCGGTTGCAACAACGCGAAGTGTCACGGTTCGGGGGGTGGGCAGGGGGGCATGAAGCTGTCGCTGTTCGGCGCCCGACCCGACGCCGATTACGCACAGCTGGCCAAGACCGCGTCGAGCCGGCGGGTCGACCGCGTCGAGCCGGCCAAGAGCTTGTTGCTGCTCAAGTCGACGAAGAAGGTGCCGCACAAGGGCGGGCAGCGCATCAAGCCCGGCTCGGCGGACTACCGGACGCTGGTGCGTTGGATCGAACGCGGCGCACGGCGCACCGAACCGGGCGAGCCGACGCTGGTGTCAATCGAGGTGCAGCCGAAACAACTGAACGCGGCGATGAAACACAGTCAACCGATCACGGTGACGGCGGTGTATTCTGACAAGGCGCGCCGCGTGGTGACCGCCGACAGCCGGTACCTGTCGACCGACGGGCGTGTGCTGACGGTCGACAAGGCCGGGCGTTTGACGGTGACCGGTTACGGCGAGGCGCACGTGGTGGTCAATTACATGCGCCAAACGGCGCTGGTCAAGGTCACCGTGCCGCAGAAAGTCGCCGGCAAGCTCAGCGAGATGCCCGTGGCCAACGGCGTCGACAAGGCGGTCAACGCGCAGCTGAAAAAACTGGGCATACCGGCGTCGGGCGGGTGCAGCGACGCGGAGTTTTTACGCCGGGTGTACCTCGACACGACCGGGCTGCTGCCGACCGCCGACCAGGCGCGCGAGTTTCTCGCGGACAAGGACCCGGCCAAGCGGCGCAAGCTGATCGATCAGCTGCTCGACTCGCCCGAGTTCGCCGACCGGTGGGCGCTGAAGTGGGGCGATTTGCTACGCATCAAGAGCGAGTACCCGTCGAACCTTTGGCCGAATGCGGTGCAGGCGTACCACCACTGGGTGCGTGACAGCATCGCAACGAACAAGCCGTACGACCGATTCGTGCGCGAGATGCTCACGTCAACGGGCAGCAACTTCCGCGTGCCGCCGGCGAACTTTTACCGGGCGCTGCGCAAGCGTGACCCACAGGGCTTTGCCGAGCAGACGGCGCTGGTGTTCATGGGCGCGCGATTGAGTTGCGCTCGGTGCCACGGGCACCCGACGGAAAGCTGGACGCTCGATGACAACGCCGGGATGGCCGCGTTCTTCGCGAACGTGAAGTTCAAGAAGACGCAGGAATGGAAGGAGGAGATCGTCTACCTTCAGCCTTGGGCGCAGTACAAGCACCCGCTCACGAAGCAAGCGGTCGAGCCGAAGCCGTTGGGCGGTGCGCCAATGCGGGTCGACCGAGCGGGCGACACGCGGGTGGCGTTCGCGGATTGGCTGACGTCGAAGGACAACCCGTGGTTCGCCCGCAACATCAGCAACCGGGTGTGGTGCTGGCTGATGGGGCGGGGCATCGTGCACGAGCCCGACGACGTGCGCCGGACCAACCCGCCGAGCAACCCGGAGCTTCTGGCTTACCTCGAAAAGGAACTGGTCGACAGCGACTTCGACCTCAAGCACGTTTACCGGGTCATACTGAACTCGAACACGTACCAGCGTTCGCCGATGGCCAATGCGCAGAACGTGTGGGACGACCGGCAGTTCTCGCACTACGCGGTCAAGCGGTTGCCCGCCGAGCAGATGATGGACGCGATCAACCAGGTCACGGAGACGACGGACAAGTTCACCAGCCGGGTGCCCGAGCCGTACACGGTGCTGCCCGACGGCACGCGGGCGAACCAGTTGGCGGACGGCTCGATCGGCACGTCGTTCTTGGAGATGTTCGGCCGCCCGGCCCGCAGCAGCGCGTACGAGTCGGAGCGTTGCAACGAACCGTCGATGCGGCAGGCGTTGTACATGATCAACGCCGAGCAACTCGAAGGGAAGATCAACCGCAGCCCGTACCTCAAGCGGCTGTCGATGAACCGCGACAACACGCAGGTGATCAACCACCTTTACTTGTCGACGCTCAGCCGGTACCCGACGGCCGAGGAGATGGCGAAGCTGCTTGAGTACATCAAGGAAGCCGACGACCGCAAGCAGGCGATCAAGGACATCTGCTGGGCGGTGATGAACACGAAAGAGTTTTTGTTCAACCACTAAGCACGCGGCGCACGCAGCGCCAAGGGGCGGACACCATGTTGGACTTTTACGACAAACACCTGACGCGTGATTGCAGCGGGATCAGCCGGCGGGCGTTCATGCGGATTGGGGCGGCGAGCGTGGCGGGGCTGACGCTTGCCGATTTCTTCGCGCTGCGCGCGATGGGCAACACGGCCGACGCGCCCAAAGCGAAGAGCGTGATCCAGTTGTGGATGGGCGGCGGCCCGGCGCACATCGACACGTTCGACCCCAAGCCCGAAGCCGGTGAGGATTACAGCGGCCCGTACCGCAAGGCCCTGGAGACGAACGTGAAGGGCATCCGCATCGGGCCGTTGCTGCCGATGCTCGCCAAGCAGGCCGACAAGTACGCGCTGATCCGCTCGACGACGCACTTCACCAACGCGCACGAGACGGCGACGTACATGATGCAGACCGGCACCGAACCGGACGGCGAACTGGTGTACCCGACGTACGGCGCGGTGGTGGCGTTGAAGAAGGGGCGCGACGCGGGCTACAAGGGGGCGCTGCCGCCGTATATTTCGGTGCCGAACTTCATCGGTCGCATCAGCGCCAACGGTTTTCTCGACGCCGACCTCAAGCCGTTCACCACGGGCGGCGACCCGAACAGCAAGGACTTCCGCGTCGGCGGCGTGGTGCCGCCGAAGGGCATGACCGTCGAACGGTTGGAGGAGCGGCGTTCGCTGCTCAAGACCGTCGACTCGTTCGCTCGCAAGCTCGACGAGAACCAGAGCTTTGAAGCGATGGACTCACACCAGCAGAAGGCGTACGGCCTGATACTCGGCGAGGCGAAGAAGGCGTTCGATCTGAGCCAGGAACCCGACGCCGTGCGCGACAGGTACGGGCGCAACAAGTTCGGCCAGTCGTGCTTGCTGGCGCGGCGGCTGGTGGAGAACGGCGTGCCGTTCATCACCGTGAACTACGGCGGGTGGGACACGCACAAGATGCACTTCGAGAAGATGGACAAGATGCTGCCCGTGCTCGACCGGGGCTTCGCGGCGTTGCTCGAAGACCTTTCACAGCGCGGCCTGCTCGACAGCACCATCGTCACGTGGGGCGGTGAGTTCGGCCGGTCGCCCAAGGTGCACCGCGAACCGCCGTGGAACGGCGGCCGGCAGCACTTCTGCCATTGCTTTTCGACGGTGGTCGCCGGCGGCGGCTTCCAAGGCGGGCAGGTCGTCGGCGAGTCCGACCGGCGCGCCGAGAACGTGCGCAACCGCCCGGTCTACCCGTGGGACCTGACGGCGAGCATTTACGAACTGCTCGGCATCGACCCGGCGGGCAAGCTGCCGCACCCGCACGGCTGCGTGGCGTACGTGACGCCGTCGGCCAGCGGCGCGGTACCCAGCGGCGGTACGCTCAAGGAGATCATGTGACCGCAGGCGAAACACGCATCAAGCTCATGAAGCACATCATCACGTCGTTGATGGTGTTGCTGGTGATCGGCGCGGCGTGCGCGGCGCAGCATAGCCTGCACGTGCCGGTGACCGTGGGTAACGCCAAGAACCAGTCCGGCACGATCGACTTTGGGCCGGCGCTGCCGCTGTCGGCGCTGGCGTTCAGCCGCGACGGAAAAACGCTCTACGTCGGCGGTTACCGCGAGGTGCTGGTGTGGGACCTGAGCCAAGCCAGGCTCGCCAAGCGCCTCGGCGCGAGCCAACTGCTCGGCCAGGTCACCGCGCTGGTGGTGGTGGGCCACGCCGAGCACATCGCCGTGGCGCACGGCGTGCCCGGGCGCTCGTCGCAGGTGACGCTCATCGATGCGCGGTCCGGCGACGCCGTGGCCAACTTCAAGCAGCCGACCGACACGGTGTACGCGCTGGCGGTAAGCCCCGATGGCAAACACCTGCTCGCCGGTGGCGCCGACCGCGCGATCCGCATCTGGCAACTCGTCGACAACACGCTGGTTAAAACGCTGACCGATCACCAGAACTGGGTCACCGACCTGCGCTTCTCGACCGACGGCAAGTACCTGGTTTCGTGCGATACGCAGGGCGTCGTCAAGGCCTGGCTGACCGAGGGGTGGGTCCACGAGAAGACGCTGAAACACAACGACGCGGTACAGGCGGCAGCCTTCCAACCGAAGACGCAGAACCTGGTGGTCGCCGTCGGCGGTGCGAGCGAGTCGTCGTTGCGCATCCGGCAACTCGCCAACCCGCGCGCCAACCGCGCGGTCAACGGCGCGCCCGGCACGCCGCTCGACATCCAATGGCAGCCCAACGGTTCGTCGGTCTACGTCGCCGGGTCCGACCACACGATCCGCGCGTTCAGAAACCGGGGCCAGCCCGAGCGTACGTTCAAGTCGCACACCGACTGGGTCAACGCGCTGGCCATCAGCGCCGACGGTCAGAAGCTCGCCTCGGCCAGCCTCGACGGCACCGTCAAGCTCTGGCAGCCGCGCACCGGCAAGCTGCTGGCGACGCTCGTGCAGATCGAGCCGCGCACCGACCGGTGGGTGGTGTTCACGCCGACGGGTTATTACAGCGCCTCGTCGCCCGACGCCGTCGCGTTCCGTGCGACCAAGCCCGCCGCGGTGCAAGCGCTCCGCAAAAAGCTTCACCAGCCGGCGCAGGTGGTCAAGGCGTTAAACCCGGCCGGCACGAAGCCGAAACCGCCGACGAAGAAGAAGGGCTGAGCCGATGTCGATCAATCGCGCAAGCACGTGGGCCGTCGGCGCGGCGTTGTGCATCGCCGGTGCGCTGCTTTCACAAGGCGCGTATGCCGACGAGGGCGCCGCCGACCCGCACATCGCCTTCACCTACCCCGCGGGCGGTAAGGCCGGCACCACCGTGCAGATCACGGTGCACGGCCAAAACCTCGACGGCGCACAGACCGTCAGCATTTCCGGCCGGCACGTGTCCGCGCGGATTATCGCCGACAAACCCAAGCCAAAACCTAAACCCGACCCGAAGGCGAAAAGCAAAAACAAAGGCAAGGCCAAGGGCAAAGCCAAACCCTCCGCCCCCGACACCAGCGCCACGCAACTGAAGATCGCCGTCACCATCGACAAGGACGCTACGCCCGGCCAGCGCGACCTGCACGTCATCACCCACGACGGCGTGTCCAACCGCTACCGCTTCTTCGTCGACCAGTTGCGTGAGGTCAGGGAAGCCGAGCCCAACAGCAAGCCGGACAACCCGCAGGCGCTCGGCCCGCTGCCCGCCGTGGCCAACGGCCAGATCTTCGGCGGCGACAAGGACGTCTTCCGCTTCCGCGCCGCCGCGGGCCAGACGCTCGTGTTCCAGGCCCAGGCCCGCGCGATCCTGCCCTACCTCGCCGACGCCGTGCCCGGTTGGTTCCAGGCCAACCTCACGCTGTACGACGCCGGGGGCAAGCCGATCGCTTACGTCGACGACTTCCGCCACCACCCCGACCCGGTGCTGATCCACACGTTCAAAGCAGGCGGCGAGTACCTGATCGAGATCACCGATGCGCTGTCGCGCGGCCGCAACGACTTCGTCTACCGCCTGCGCGTCGGCGAGCTGCCGTTCATCACCCACGTCACGCCGCTCGGCGTGCCCGCCGGTCAGACCACACGCTTGCGGGTGTCCGGCGCGAACCTGCCGATCAAAACGCTCGACTTCACCCCCGACGCCGAACCCGGTCGGTTGGACAGCGTGCGCGTCACCGCAGCCAACGGGATCGTTTCCAACGCGTTGCCGCTGCACGTTGGCGGCATCCCCGAGCAGCGCGAGCGTGAGCCGAACAACCTCAACCGCGAGCCCGAGGTGGTGAAGCTGCCCGTGATCGTCAACGGCACGATCGGCTCGCCCAACGACGCCGACTGCTTCGCGTTCGACGCACGCAAGGGGCAGAAGATCGTGATCGATGCGCTCGCCCGCCGGCTCGACTCGCCGCTCGACGCGGTCGTCGAGGTCTTCGACGCGCGCGGCAAGTACCTGACGAAAAACGACGACCACGTCGACCCCGCGTTCCCCTTGATCACCCACCACGCCGACAGCCAGCTGATCCATTCCGTGCCGCGCGACGGGCGCTACGTGGTGCGCATCCGCGACACCCAGTCCGCTTCGGGCGACGCCTACCAGTACCGCCTGGTGATCAGCGAGCCGAAGCCCGACTTCGAGCTGCGCCTGATGCCGATCAACCGCTCGATCGCGCCCGGCGGCACCGCGGTGCTGTCGGCCGAGGTCATCCGTAAGCACGGCTTTGACGGTCCGGTTCGCCTGTACCTCTCGGGCCTGCCCGACGGGTTTGCCTCGCGCGGCGCAGCCGTACCCGCCAAAGAGAAGGTCGTCCGATTCACCATCACCGCGCCCCCGGAACTCACGGACAAGTTGCTTGCGCCGAAGTTGAGCGGGGCGGCGACGATCGATGGCAAGTCGGTGGTGCGCGAAGCACGGCCCGCGCAAGAGGTGATGCAGGCGTTCATCTACAAGCACAGGCCGTGCATGGAACAACTGCTCATGGCGGTCGTGCCGCCCAAGCACTTCACGCTGTCGCTGGTCGAGCCGGACGAGAAGGTCGTCGAGGTGCCGCGCGGCGGTGAGGCGAAGGTCTCAATCAAGGTCCACCGCCTCGCCGACGGCAAGCGCAACATCCGCGTCGTTGCCCTCGAACCGCCCAAGGGCCTGTACGTCCGCCCCGGCCCCATCCCCGTCGACAAGGACATGGGTACGGTGACCATCCGCTCGACGAAGTTCCCCGTGGGCTACACGTACAACCTCATCCTCGTCGGCGAGATGCGCATCGGCAAACAGACCATCACCGCCCCCGCGCCGGCGATCACGATCCAGATCGTCGAGCCCAAGCCGGCGTAGCGCTGAGGTGCATTGACCGGCCTTATCGCTTTCATTGCACCATCTCGATGTTCCAGCGAGGTAGCGTCGCCCACCGTACGATCGGTTGCGGCCCGTTATCGGACAGCCTGCGCGGTGTTAATTGCGATTATTACGCAGCCGATGCGTTAAGAACCTTTATGTCGGGTCCGACCATAGAGATATATGGGCGCCCAGAAGCAACGCAACAGTGATCGCCGCGCGCACGCAAGATATCGTTTGCACGATGTCGCGTGTGATCTCGGTAGCGTGATCGACCTGTCGCAAAGCGGCATCCGCATCATCTCGGACCAGTTGCGGCGCGGGGTGATCACTCTGACGCTGACGGCGTCGGGCGGCAAACCACTGGTCTTGCGGGCGACGGTCGAATGGCACCGGGCGCTGGGGCCCTGCGAGTACGTGATGGGCTTGCGTTTCTGCAAGCCTTACCCCGAGGTCGCCAAGCTGATTGCCAAGGCCCGCCGGCTCGACCCGTCCGTGGCCGCGCCCGAAGAGAGCCACCACTCCGGGGCCAAGGCGCTGAAGTACCTGGGCCTGTGCCTTTTGCTGACGCTGGTGCCGGGCCTGCTGGCGATGCTGTTCATGAACACGCTGGCGCTGAACAACCAGCCCGTGGTCGACGACGTTTGGTCGAAGTGGGAGATGCCGGCGCTGTTCACCGCGGGCGGTTTGGTGCTGGCGGCGTGCCTGATGATGTTCATCGTGGTCCGCCGGGCGCTGCGGAAACGGCGCACGCGGCAGGACTTCATGGCGTTGCGCCGGTCGACCGTGGTGCTCAACACGATCCTCGACAGCTCGTTGGGCGGCGTGATGGTGTTGCAGCCGATCCGTCCGAGCCCGACGGTCATCACGGATTTCGAGATCAAGCTGATCAACCGCTCGGCGGAAGACTTCCTCAACCGCCGCGCCGGCGACGTGCTGGGCCAGTACATCAGCAAGGCCCTGCCGGGCTTGTTGGACGACCGCTTGAAGAAGCGGCTGGTCGAGACGATGCAGTACGGCTACCCCGTGCGCGAGAAGCAGCCGATCCAGTTCGAGGGCCGGTGGTTCGAGTTCGCGGCGGTGCTGATCGGCAACGCGGTGGCGGTGACGTTCGTGGACCGCAGCGAGGAGCAACGCCACCTCGACCTGCTGCACCGCAGCGCGTACTACGACGTGCTGACGAAACTGCCCAACCGCAAGCTGCTCGTCGAGCAGGTGCAACGCGAGATCGACAAGTTCAAGCGCCACGCCGACCGCGGCTTTGCGCTGCTGTTCATCGACATGGACGGCTTCAAGCTGATCAACGACGGCTACGGCCACGACGTGGGCGACGCGTACCTGATCGAGATCGCCAACCGGCTCAACGCCAACCTGCGGTCGGAAGACCTCGCCGGGCGGTCGCGCAACAACAACGAATCGGGCGCGGCGCACCCCGCACGCCTCGGCGGCGATGAGTTCGTGGTGTTGTTGGAAGAGGTCAAGGACTCGGATGCGGCGGTGGCGGTCGGCGAGCGGTTGCTGCAATCGCTGAGCGAAGACATCACGATCGGCGAACACCGCTTTGCGGCCACGGCGAGCATCGGCGTGCTGCTGGTGACCAGCGAATACCAGACGGTGGACGCGATCCTGCGCGACGCCGACGCCGCGATGTACAGCGCCAAGACCACCGGCAAGGGGCGGTGCGTGCTGTTCGACCGCGACATGCGCGAGGAGGTGTTCAAGCACGTGGCGGTCGAGAAAGACGTGCGCCAGGCGATCGAAGACCAGAGCTTCGAGTTGCGGTACCGCCCGGTGCTTTCGGTCGACCAGCAGGAGGTGGTGGGCATCGACGTGGCGCCGACCTGGCCGAGCGGATCGCCCAACGAGTCGGGCGATGTCGGGTTCGTCGAATCGCTGGACGCGATGTCGCACCCCGAGGCGTTGGAACAGCGTTACTGGTCGCAGGTGGCCCAGCAGTTGAAGGCCTGGCAGGAGGGACACCCCTCACGGTCGGCCATCCTGATCGACCTATCGATGTCGCAGAAACAGCTGTTGCACCCGAAGCTGACGGTGTATTTGAACGAATTGATCGGTGTGCTGAACCGTGGGCCTTCGGGCGTGCGGATCAATATCCGCGAGACCGCGGTGATGCGCGACCTCGACACGATCGTGGGGGTCGCCGAACGCTTGAACGAGGCGGGATACCCGGTGGCGCTGGACGACTTCGGTTGCGGGATGGTGCCCCTGGCGTGTTTGCACCGGTTGCCGGCCAAGACGATCAAGCTGCACCGCCGGTTCATCCGCAGCGCATTCGAGGGCGCCGGCGCATCGCGCTCGGTGGCCAACGCGGTGATCCAACTCGCCGCGGATTTGGGTTTGGAACTGGTTGCCAAGGGGGTCAACGACAGCGACGTGCTGGAGTTCATCAGCGGGTTGGGCTGTACACGGATTCAAGGCAAGGTGGCGCACGAATGGTGCGATGCCGATCAGACGGGCGCGTCGACCGATCTTCCAGGGTCGACCCACGCCGCGTGATCGGTCCTGTCGGGGTCAAACATGTCAGCGGAACAACATACATCACGGCACAGGGACGCTGAGTCAAGCGAGCATCAACCGCTCGTCGGCCGGCTGCTGTCGTGCGTCTGGCAGACCACGCAGGCCATCCGGCTGTACGACCTGGATCACCCGCTGGTGTGGGACAAGGCCGAAGAATCGGTGACGGCGCAGCGCGCATGCGCGGGCGGCGGTTGGCCTTTGACCGTTACGCTCACGCCCGACGGTTTTACTTTGGATGGCCGATCGGTCGGGCGCGACGCGGCGCTCGACGAGTTTGCGCAGCAGATGCACGGTCACAACGTGGCCGCCCTCGAGTTTGTCGGTGAGCTGACGACGCAGCAGGTGGTCGCGCTGGCGCAATGCCTGGGGTGCTCGGCCAGCCAGTTGTCCGACCCATCGTTCGAGCTGTGCATCGCCGAGTCCACCGACGGCAGGGTTCGCTCCGTCTCGCTGGACTGCGATCGGCTGGGGCGTCGCGACGGCGTGCGCCACGGTGATGATGACGCCGGCCCGAACTGGGAACACATGGTGCAGAAGGCCATTGGGGCGCCCGACGGCCAACCGGCCTCGGCGGGCGACTTGGCCGAGCAGGTCAACGGCGAGGGCGCCGACCCGATTGAGATGAGTGAGCTGCGGCAGGCGCTCGAACGTTCGGCCGGTGCCGCGGGCTCGGGCCAGTCGCAGCGCGTGCGCCAGTTTGTCGGCGGGCTCAACCCCGAGATGCGCCACAAGCTGTTCCGCGCCGCTTCGGGCAACGGCGACGCGGCGATGGCGCTCGTCAGCGAGGTTGCCGACGTGTTGGAAACCGACGAGATCGTCACCGCGATGAACTCGGTCCAATTTAAGGGTTTGCAATTATCGCCCGAGACTTTGCGCATGTGCCGCAAGCTGTCGCAGTGCCTCAAGCCCACCGAGCAGTCGGGCGAAGACGTCACCGAGCTCCGCGAACAGCTCAGCCAGATCGAGCAGCAGATCGGCCAACTGGGCGACGGTTCGCTGGAAGACCTGACGGAGGTGTTCGAGCGACGCAGCACGGAGCAGTACACGCCCGATGACTATAGCGACCAGCTGAACAAGTTGTCCGGCTTGAACGACGACGAGAGCGCTTCGGGCGCTTCGCACGATATGGGCTACAGCGAGCAAGCCGACACCCACGCCGCCGAGGTTGCGGTGATGACGCTCGAAACCAATGACCCCGCCGAGCAGGGCGAGTGCGACGGCGCGCTGCGTTACCTGGCGGATCGCTTGCAATCGCTGATCGCACAAGGGCGGTTGCTGACCGTGCTGGAAACCAAGCAGCAAGCGGAGCGCTGGGCCGAGTGCCGGGTGTGCGAGCCGACACGCGGCGCGGCCGAGGAACTATTGAAGGCGTTTGAGTGGGGGGCGGTTGTCGAGTTGCTGCTGGATCGCGCGGCCGAATCGGGCACGATGGCCGAACAAGCGACGCGGCTGCTGAGCAGTACGAACGCGACGGTGGCCGCGGCGGTGTTGGCGAGGCTCAACGGCGTCAACAACCCGCAGGCCTGCGGCCGGCTGCACGGCATACTCGACACGATCGAGCCCCCGGTGCTTCAGGCGGCCGTGGGCGAGTTGGTCACAGCGGGGGATGATCAGAGCGTGCAGGCCGTGTTTTGCTACGCCAGGCTCGCCGAGCAAGGCCGGGTGGCGCCCCTGATGCAGATGCTCATGAACCACGCTCAGCACGAGGTGCGCCTGACGGCGGCGTCGGTGCTGGTCGATCGGAACTGCGTGCAGGCGAGCACGATCGGGCGCTGGTTGTCCGACTCGAACGAAGAGGTTAGCCGCTACGCGGCTCGCTGCCTGGTCGAGCGCAACGACGACGCTTCGGTCGAGCAACTCGGCGAGTTGTTCGAAGGGCGGCTCGGCGAGCGGGATGCCGGGGCGGGCCTGGTTGCGTCGATCGTGGAGATGGCCGCGGAGCGTTCGCCGCGTGTGCTGAGCCGTGCGTGCCGGGCGTTGCTGCGGTTGACCGAATCGATGCGGCCGACCAACGCGAGGCTGGCCAGGCGGCTCGCCGTGGCCCTGGCCGTTCACGGCAAGACCGAAGAGGTGCGTCAATCGCTGGCCGGCTGGCGGTTTTCGGGCACACGGCTGATCGGGTTCCTGCACGAAGGGGGGGCGCGGTGCATCCGTGTGTTCAAACGATAACCCGGGTCGACGAAGGCGTGATGGCGCTCCAGGCGGCGCTATTCGCCAGCGAACTCTACGCGCCGGACCACCCCACGGCGCAGGAGCAACTGCGGCGCGCCGCCGAGTTGCTCGGGCGCGCCGCGGGCGAACACGGCGACGCGACGGTCTTGTTCCTCGACGACCGCGTCGCGTTCGGCGACCGCATCCTTCCGTCCAGCGCGGGCATGGTCGAGGGCATCGGCGCACGGCTGCGCGGGCGGGGGATCGATTACCTGCGGTTCAACCGCGGCTTCAGCCAGGAAGACACGCTGCAAGTCGTTCGGGCCTTATCGAAAGACGCTCCCGCCGATGCGACCGCGCACGTGAACAGTCGCTTCAGCTTCGGGGTGTTGGCCGAAGACGACGACGGGCCGGCGGTAGTCGCCGCACCCTCGGCGGGGGCGCAGGCGGTGGGCGAGCGGGCCGACACGCTCCGCGAGACCTGGCAGCAGGTTCACGCCGGCCAGGTTGCGGTGATGGACAACGTCGGCTGCCTCGTCGCCGAGATCCGCACGGCCCTGCTCAGCGCGGGGGGCGTGTTGCCGTCGCTGGCCACGCTCAAGCGTTTCGATGAGTACACCTTCATCCACACGATCAACGTTGCGATGCTGTCGGCGTCGTTGGCCGAAGCGGTCGGGCTCGGGCCGAAGCAGGTGCACGAACTGACGGTCGCGGCCCTGTTACACGACGTGGGCAAGGAGTGTATCCCGACGGAAATCCTCAACAAGAGCGGCAAGTTCACCGACGAGGAGTTCAGGGTCGTCCAACGCCACCCCGTCGACGGTGCGCGGATGCTCTACAACACCGATCAGGTGCCGGCCGTGGCGCCGATCGTCGCCTTTGAACACCACATGCACATCGACGGCAGCGGTTACCCCGCCGTCGGCCGACCGCGCGGCCTGCACCTGGCCAGCCGGATCGTGCAGGTCGCCGACGTGTTCGATGCGCTGCGCACGGTTCGGCCCTACCGCGCCGCGATGCCGGTGGAGAAGATCGTCAACATCCTGCTCGAACAACGCGGCACGAAGCTCGACGCCGAACTCGTCGAAACCTTCATCGCCCAGGTCGTCATGGCCGAGGGGACGGCCGCCTGAACGGGTCCGGGCCAACGGCTGACACCGACGCGGCATCAATCTGGGCAACTTAATCTAAATATCAAGCCGGCTGGCTGAGCGACAAGCTTATCGTCGCGCATCGGCTTGTGTGGGATGGTGCGAAACCATCGCTCCCCCGGACTGCAAGATAGGACCACCCGAATTCCATTTGTGCGCATTATTGGTCCGTATATGGGACTCTTTGCGCAAATTTACAAGACAAATTCGCTATTTGGTTTGTCCGCGGCTGATTCGTGGTTTATTTTTCATTTGAGAAGTTGCACTTGGAGGGCTTACACACATTTGTCGATCTGTAAATGCTTTTGTGCATTGACCTTATTTCTCTCTTGCCGACGAGGCATCGGCTTGAGTGGCTTTTGTATTGATCAAAGGGCATCTGTTTCTTTCAAAAACACGGCGTTTGCCGTAACTGGAAAAGGAGTTAGTGATGAGACTCAGCACGAGTAAAAAGGGCAGGCTTTACGGCTTCGCTCTGGCGGGCCTGGTGGGCCTGTCGACCTCCGTCTTCGCCGAGACCTACACGTGGGACGGCACGACGGACAGCAACTGGACCAACGGTCCGCAGGATAACTCCACCGGTGTTGTGTTCCCCGGCAACGGGGTCATCGGTTCCAACTGGACACCGCTCAGCAGTGGCACCCCGGGCCAGCTCGCCGTGCCCGACGCGAACCTCCCCGGCGGAAACATGATCGACTACCAGTTCTCCGGTCACGCCTGGGTCATCAACAATGCCGACGGCACCACCCTGCCCGTGATCAACGAAAACGTGCAGATCAGGCTCAATGCCGGCACGCTCGACATCACCAACTCGACGGTTTCGTTGCTGCCCACCACGGCAACCACGACGGGCTCTTTGTCGGCTTTGAATCTCGGCCAGTCATCGGGCAACGCGGTCATCGCGAACTTCACCAACTCGACGGTCAATCTCGGCCGGTCGAACGCCAACGGCCGGTCGCTGGGCGTGCTCAACGACTCCGTCCTGACCTTGGACAACACCGCGCTGAACATCACCGCCGAAGCCGGCCTCGGTGAGATCGACGTCAACCAGGCGTCGATCCTGAACATCACCAACGGCTCGGTCGTCACCATCACCGGCGACTTTGACCTCAGCAACTCCAGTACGGTCAACATCGACGCGACGTCCACCGTCAACGTCTCCGCCGAGTACGCTCACTTCGGCGCGGACGTCAACACGATCCTCAGCGGCGGCACCGTCAACGCCGGCTGGATCCGCACGAACCCCGCCGGCGGCAACGGCATGCAGGACATCATGTTCGACCTCCAAGCCGGCGCCATCACCCTCAGCGACGCCAACCCGCTACGCGGCACCTCCTTCGAGGGCTCGCTCGACTGGACCGGCGCGGCGGGTTCCGGCACGATCACCCACACCGATCTTTCGGCCAACGGCACCACCCTCGCGGCTAAGACCGCCGGCGGCTTCTTCAGCATCGAGGGCACCCGGGTCAACCCCACGATCGCTGGTAGCACCGACTGGACCGTCCCGGCGAACATCGACGCGCTCAACGCGCAGCTCGAGTCGCTCGTGGTCAACAGCAAGTTCCTCAAGATCACCAACACGGGCACCGAGCACGTGCTCTCGCTCGAGGCCTCTGCCGTCATCGAGTGGATCACCAACGGCGACAGCAACTGGACCACCGCGGCCAACTGGAACAGCGACCCGGTCCTTCCCGGCGCGTCGGACGACGTGTTGTTCAGCGACCTGACCTTCACCGAGCCTCGCACCATCGACATCGACACGGCGGTCGTGGTCAACAAGCTGTCGGTCAGCGGTAACGACCGGATCACGTTCGACGACCTGACCAGCGGCTCGATGGACGTCAACGAGTGGAACATCGGCGCCACACACGAGGTCGCGGCCCCGCTCGCCGGTGGCGCGACGACCAAGAGCGGCAACGGTACGCTGCTGCTCACGGCCGACAACAGCGGCTTCTCGGGTGACATCACGATCGCCGACGGCGATCTGACGGTCACGGCCGACAGCGCCCTGGGCACCGGCGCGATCTCGATCAGCTCCGGCGCGTTCCTCAACCTCAACGGCGACGGCGAGGGCACCGGCTAC
>JANQHD010000044.1 GCA_028282805.1 Phycisphaeraceae bacterium
GGAACACGAGCCCGAAGTTCGACCTCGGCCGGAACTTCTGCACGAAGATGTGGAACGCGGCGAAGTTCGCGCTGAGTCATCTTGATAGCGAGCCCGGCGGTCCACCGCCCGGGCCGGCTGGGGCTTCCGGGGTCGGGGACGACCCGGCTCGCTCGCTGGCGGACAAGTGGGTGCTCTCACGCTTGGCGCAGACGATCGCCACCGTCGATAAGGCGCTGGGCGAGTACCAGTTCAACGTGTACGCGCAGGCGATGTACGACTTCTTCTGGCGTGATTTGTGCGACTGGTACCTTGAGGCGATCAAGCCGACCGTGCGCGAGGATTCGGCCGAGGGCGCGACGGCCCGCGCGGTGTTGGCGGCGTGTCTCGACGCGGCGCTACGTTTGCTGCACCCGATCACGCCGTTCGTGACGGAGAAGCTGTTCCAACGGCTCAACCAGGTCGCGCCGCAGCGCGGCGTGGCGGGCTTGGCGTTGCCGCCGAGCGACCTGTGCATCAAGGCGGGTTGGCCGACCGCCGACGCGTCGCTGCGTGACGAGGCGACGGAGAAGATGTTCGAGCGGATGCAGGAGTTGGTGGGCATGATCCGGCAGGTGCGCAACGACGAGAACGTCCCGCCGCGCGAGGTGGTGGACGTGTCGGCGAAGCTGTACGAGGACATCGCCGACCAGTTGCTGCCGCACGCGCCGCTGGTCGAGCACCTGGCGAACGTGAGGGTGGTGGCGTTGGGCACGGACGTGCAGCGGCCCGAGCACTCGGCGGTGGTGGTGCGTCCGTTGGCGGAGGTGTACCTGCACAAGCAGTTCGACGCGTCTGCCGAGCTTGAACGGTTGACCAAGCGGAGAGCCGAACTTGAGAAGAGCCGCGGCGCACTGGCGGGGCGTTTGAACAACAAGGGCTACGTGGACAAGGCCCCGGCGCACCTGGTGGAAGAAACGCGCGAGCAGTTGGCGCAGGTTGAGCGCGAGTTGGAGACGGTGGCCGAGGGTTTGGCGCGCTTGGAGTAGCAGGTTAGCCGGCAGCATACCTGCTGCCGGTTCCGGGACCGGCACCAGGTATGGTGCCGGCTGTGCGCCGAGGGATGACGACGGAACGGCACGCTGTTTGCTCGGCGGCCGGTGGTGCTGAGACCCATGAAAATCGGATTGCTTTCTGACAGTCACGGCCGTGCCTCGACCACCCAGCGGGCGGTGCGTTTGCTGTTGGCCGAGGGCGTGGAGGTCATTTTGCACCTGGGCGACATTGGCACGGTGGAGGTGATCGATGCGCTGATCGAGCGGGTCGAGCGCAACGGCGCGCTCACGCCGCCGGTGCACGTGGTGTTCGGCAACACCGATTGGGATGCGCAGTCGCTGGGGAAGTACGCGCAGTCGCTGGGCATCATGGTGGACGACCCGGTGGGGCGGCTGACGGCGGGCGACAAAACGGTCGTGTTTCAACACGGCCACGTCGACGCGGCGATGCGGCAAGCCCTGGCGGAGGGCGCCGACTACTTGTTTCACGGCCACACCCACCGCACGCGCGACGAAAGAGTCGGCGACACACGGGTCATCAACCCCGGCGCACTGTTCCGGGCGGCGGAGTACACCGTGGCCGTGGTCGACACCGGGACCGGTGCGTGCCGGTTTCACCCGGTGCCTGACCAATAAATCACGCGCTGCCTAATAACCGCGCAGGTTGTGATGGGCGCTGCGAGGCGTGGTTGGTATCATGCTTTTTAGGGTCGGGAACTGTGTCACCTGATGGGGCTTGCCCATGTCGGCGGGATCTGAGTTCAAACACGACGAACGCGTGCACATCCGCACGTACGACGCGGCGGACCAGGATTCGGTCAGCCGGTTGTACACGGAAGGGCTGTTGGTGGGGCAGATCCCCGACAACGACACCGGCGCGGACATCGAGATGATCGAGCAGGCGTATCTCGAGTCGCGCCGCTCGCACTTCTGGGTCGCGGAGGTGGACCGGGCGGTGGTGGGCATGATCGGCGTGGCCGACGACGAGAACGACGTGGCCGAGATCCGCCGGCTGCGCGTCGAGCCCGAGCACCAGGACGCGGGCATCGCCAACCGGTTGTTGGAGATGGCGTTGAGCTTCTGCCGGCACCACGGGTACCTGAAGGTGCGTCTGGACACGCGCGTCGATTCGGACAACGGGGCGATGGCGTTGTTCGAGCGGTTTGCGTTCCAGCACACGCGCAGCCGCGACGTGCCCGGCAAAGAGGTGCTGGAGTTCTACCAGGACATCTACCGCGAGCCGGCCAAGGACGACAACGGCTCGAGTTGAACCCGCGATCGGGTGGTGCTTTGGTTTACGAGGTGGCCCAGCCCTCGTCGGTGTCGCGTTCGGCCTGGGCGGCGCTGCTGCCGGGGTGGCGGACGATGTGGAACATCGAGTCTTTGGGGCGGGGGCCGATCATGTGCCAGTTGACGGGGAAGTCGGGCGCGAGCTGGCGGTAGGCCTCGAAGATGGCCCGGCCCCAGCGGTACTGCTGGTCGAGGTTGCGGTCGATGCGCGCGGTGTCGGTGGCGCGGATGAGCTGTTGGGTGGTGTAGTTCCAGTTGGGGTCGAGGCGGACCATGAGGTGTCCCTCGGCCCAGTCGATGGCTTGGCCGTGCACCAGGCCGTCGCCGCTGCGGGGCGGGTTGAACCAGAAGCAGAGGAAGCGGTCCTTGTCTGCGACGGAGGCGGAGTTGGAGCCGCCCTTGATCATGCGGGCGTGGGCGACGTGCTCGGGCACGATGCCGAAACGCTTGCGCGCGATCCAGACCTGCCGGTCGGCCACGTCGAACAGGCCGACGTGCGCGTAGACGCAGGTCAGCTTGGTGGTGGCGAAGCGTTTGTTGATCTGGGTCTGGGACAAGCGGGTGATTTCTGTGAGGGCCGGCGGTGCGGCGGTGTCTTTACGACCGGGGATTATAGCAGGGCGTCGTTGGCGTTCGAGCCGGGGGTTGCTACCATGCCGGCCACGTTTGGAAAGGGTGAAAAACCGCATGAACGCCGCCACATCCGCCATTGCCATCGCCAAGGTCCGCCTGCTTGGCCGGGACGCCGGGTCCGTCGTGCTGGGTCTTGCAGGCACGAACTACCAACTGCACCTGGCGGCCCCCGAATCGATCGACGCCGAGGTGGGCAAGCGCACGGCCGGCGTGATCCGCGGGGCGGTGTGGAAGGTCGACTTCGTGTCCAAGGGCGGGGGGTACGTCGAGCCGCTGGCCGGCCAACCGCGCCGCGTGCAGGGCCGGGTGATCGGCGCGCTGGACGGCGAGAACGCGGTGGTGGTCGAGGTGTGCGGCTGCCCGTTCGTGGGCGACCTGCCCGATCGCTGGCGGGCGAACGAGATCGCCGCCGGCACGCCGATCGCGCTGGACTTCGCCGACGGCGCCACGTTCACGCCGGCGGGCTGAACGGTTCGACACGCGGTGGTCAAGCGATCAGAACCCCCGGTCGTAGGTGTCGTTGCCTTCGTCATCGTCTTCATCGTCGGGCGCTTCGTCGTCCCACGCCTGCTCGTGTTCGTCGGCGACCCGCATCCGCTTGGCCGATTCCTCCCAGGCGTCGGGGACCTGCGACGGCTGGCGCATCTTCGCGGACAGCTCCCGGTCCATCCGCGCCCACGGCCCACGCGGCCCGAGCATCCGCCCCAGCACCAGCGCCAACACCACCCCCACGAGCAGGAAGATCACCAGCAGGATCATCACCAGCCACAGCCTGAGTTCGTGGGGCATCTCGGTTTGAGACAATATCCGGAGCATCGCCCGATTCTATCGCGAAAAACGGGCCCTGTCGGCCGTCTTACCCCTGTTAATTGGATGACAAAGCCGATCCGGTCGAGAATAATAGTTGGGGCTGATTTCGGGTCAGCCCGCTCGGTTCGATCCTACCCGCGAGAACGGTGTTCAGCAGTATGAGTGAGATGACCAGGTGGAAGTGGGCCCGCGTCGGGCTGGTGTGTGTCGTGCTCGGGCTCATGCTCACGCTGCCCCGGGTTTGGGCGGCCCCCGCGGCCGAGCCGATCGATTCCTGGTACGCCGCGTCCAACGCCCGGATCGCCGAGCTGTGGGCCCAGATCGAGCAGCGCCCCGTCGACGCCGAGACCCAGGCCGAGCTCGCCGAGCTCCAGCAGCGGCTGGCCCGTTACAAGGCCAACGAAACCGAGCGCCGCGCCGAGATCCACAAGGCGTTCGACGAGTACATGGCCGACATGGCCGAGTCGCTCGGAGACGACGACCTGCCCGAGGCGCTGTCCGACGCGGTGCTGGCCCAGGGCCTGACCGACGACCCCAAGGTGTTCCTGAAGCGGCGGGACGTAGCCGACCTGATCCTCCGCGCCGAGGCCGCGGCGTCGGTGGCCGAGGCTTCGAGCAAGTGGTTCGATGCGCTGGTGCTCTACCGCCGGCTGGACCTGCTGATCGACGACCACGCGACCTACGACCAGCCGCTCCGCCGCGTCGCCCGCAAGCTGCGCATCTTGCGCCTCTACGTGCCCGACACCTACTACAAGCTCTCCGACGACTTCGCCATCAGCCAGGGCGAAGAGCCCGGCGAACGCTGGGAGGGCGACGAGCAACAGGGCTGGCGTCACGAGCTGCGCGGCGTCAACCGCTCCATGCTGCTCCAGGCCATGACCCGCGCTTCCGACAACCACGTCGAAGGCTCCAGCTACGACCGCCTGTTCATCGGCGGCGTCGACGGCCTGCGCATCTTCTGCCAGCTCGAACCGCTCGGCGCCGAGTTCGCCGGTTTGAAAAACGACGCCCAGCGCCAGCGCTTCCTCGACTACCTCGACGCGCAGCGCAATCAGCTGGTCAAACGCACCCGCCGCATGACCTACACCGAGTGCGCCAACATGCTCCGCGAGGCGCTGACCTACAACCGCCAGACCGTCCGCCTGCCCGACGAGGTGTTCGTCCACGAGTTCGCCGCCGGCGCCATGGCCACCCTCGACGAGTTCTCCAGCATCTACTGGCCCAGCGAAAAGGAACGCTTCGAGCGCACCACCAAGCAGCAGTTCGTCGGCGTCGGCGTGCAGATCACGCTCACCGACGACGAGCTGACCATCGTCAGCCCGCTCGAAGACACCCCCGCCCACCGCGCCGGGCTCAAGGCCGGCGACCGCATCTGCACCATCGACGGCAGCTCCACCACCGGCATCAGCCTCAACCAGGCCGTCCGCGCCATCACCGGCGAGTCCAAGGAAGGCTCCGCCGTCGTGCTCGGCATCCGCACCCCCGGCACCGACAACACCCGCCAGGTCACCCTCGTGCGCGAACGCATCAAGATCGTCTCCGTCAAGGGCTTCCAGCACCTGCCCGGCGGCGCGTGGGACTTCATCATCGACCCCGACCTGCAGATCGGCTTCGTGCGCGTCACGCAGTTCGGCCCCGACACCGCCGCCGAGCTCGACCGCGCCATCGAATCCATGCGCGAGTGCGGCGGGGTGCGCGGCCTGATCCTCGACCTCCGCTTCAACGGCGGTGGCCGGCTCGACGCGGCCGTGGCCCTGTCCAACCGTTTCGTCGACGACGGCAAGATCGTCACCGCCCACCGCTCGCACTTCGCCGACGCCAAGGACACCTACGAGCACTTCCCGCTCGTCGTGCTCATCAACCGCGGCTCGGCCTCGGCCAGCGAGATCCTCGCCGGCTGCCTCCAGGACCACCACCGCGCCCTGATCGTCGGCGAGAACACCTACGGCAAGGGCTCCGTGCAGGAGGTCGCCTTCCTCGGCGCTTTCGAGGCCTACCTCAAGGTCACCACGACTTACTACAAGCTGCCGTCCGGCCGCATCATCCACCGCCGGCCCAAGGCCGCGGCCTGGGGCGTGCAACCCGACGTGGTGATCCGCATGACCGACAGCGAGGTCGAACGCCTCATCCGCGCCCGCATGTACATCGACATCTTCCGCGAGAACGACGAAGCCGAGATCGACCCCGACCTCGTCGTCAAGGGCCCCGACGAGCCCGGCGAGCAAGACCAAGCCGACGCCGCCGACGAAGAGCCGCTGCCCACCACCGCCGCGCAGCTGCTGGCCGAAGGCTACGACCCCCAACTCGAAGCCGGCCTGCTCCTGCTCAAAGCGCAGCTGCTCAACGTCACCGAGCTGGTCTCCAACCCCCCGGACAACACGACCCCCTGACCAAGCCCGACCGCAGCGCATCGCAAGCCGGACTGTAGCGCAGCGCAAGTCCGGATGGAGCGGTGGGGCGTGAGTCTTGAGTCCTGAGTCTTGAGTCTTGAGTCTTGAGTCTTGAGTCTTGAGTCTTGAGTCTTGAGATTCCGGATTCCGGATTCCGGATTCCGGATTCCGGATTCCGGATTCAAATCATTCTTCAACCAGCGCGCTCGCGATCGCCGCGGCGGCTTCATCGACATCGGGCATGATCGGCCGGGCCAGTCGCACGTCGCTCAGCGCCAACGTGGGCTTCGCCTTGTACGGGTTGTACAGCGGGTCGCCCACCAGCGTCATCTGCCACGACGCGTAGCGCTTGGTCATCAGGTACACCTCGCCCACCGTGTACCGGCCGGTCATCAGCAGTTGGAAGAAGTCGTCGGGCAACGGGAACGCGTCGAGGTAGGGTTCGGCCACCGCGCCCAGCGACACCGCCGCGCCGTCGCGCAACAAGCCGGGCACCCACTCGGTGCTGCCGGGTGAAAAGTCGGTCGCCTCGAAGCTGGCGATGTGCCACGCGACCGCGCCGCGCACGAGCGCAACGGGCTTGTTGTACTTCCGCAGGCCGTACCACCCGCAGTAGAGCGCCGCGTCGTCGCCGCTGCGGGTCGGCATCAGCGCCTCGCGGCGGTCGAGCACCACCCGGCCCACCGCGTCGTGGGCTTGCAGCCGCTCGCCCAGCGCGACCAGCGAACGGTCGTACGGCGCGTAGCCCGGCTCGTCGGTGCCGCGCGCATCGAGGTACGCGTTGCCCCGCAGGCCCGTGCGTTCGACGTGGACCGCGTCGGCGATCATGCGGATGGCGGTCAACTCGTTTGATGCGTGCAGCCGGGCCGTGATGAGCACGCGCGGCTCGCCGAGACGGTGGCGCACGTGGGCGTAAGGGTAGGCCGCGGTGTTCACGATGCGCCCGCGCCGCGCCGTGGCGGGCCACCACAACAAGCCCAGCTCGCTGTCGAGCGCCGCCCCCACGGTCTGCTTGAGCTGTTGCAGGTCGGCCCGCACCCCCGTCCACGCGCCGACCAGACCGAAGTACGCGCGCCGCAACCGCTGACGCTCGCGCTGCGCACTGGGCCGGTGGTCGCGGCTGAGCCGATCCATCGCCAGCCGCACGCCGTCGATGTGGCGTTTCATGCGTGCCAATCGCGCACCGTCGCCGCCGGCGTTTTCGATGCGCCGCAACATCGCCGCGGGCCCGAACAGCGCCGCCTGGCAACGCCACAGCTCCGCGGCGGCTCGCTCCCTTTCGGCCGCGTCGAGCGTTTCGATCCGCCGATGCGCCGCGACGAGTTGTTTCTGCAAATAAGCCGACAGCGCCACCGCGCTGTCAGTCGGCAGCGGTGACGGGGTGTCGCCCTCGCGGCCGATCCGTGCGACGGCCGACACCTGCCGTTCGATCGCGTTTTCGAGTTGACGCTTGGTTTGTCGCAGCTCGTTCGCTTCGCGTTGGTCGGCTTCGCTCAGCGGTTCGTTGCCGATCCGCAGCGGCAGGCCGTAGCTCAGCAGCACGCAGCGCACCCGGTCTTTCAGGCCGTGTTTTTCGAGGTGTCGCCGTACCGGTTGGCGCACTTGCCGTTCGTACGTAGCGCGGTCGATGTCCGTCGCGCCCGCCGGCAGCGTGACGTTCACCCGGTGGTGCTCGGGCACCTGTCGCACGGCCATGTAATAGTCCGCCACGCGCACCGAGGCCGGGTCGTTGGCGTTGACCACGACGACGACGTGCTCGGCCGACAGCCCTTCGCCGCGCAGCGGCGCAGCGGCGAAACACACGCACAACATGAACGCGATGACGCGGAACACTGCCCGTGACATCGGCGCTCGATTCGCGCGCCTGAACCGCTAAGCCGCGAGCGGTTCGGCCTGTGACGATCGTGTCGGTTACGCATAGAAAAAGCCCACCCATGGCGATGGGTGGGCTTTGGTTGAACTTGGGTGACGCTTAGCTCAAGCGGGCCTTGAGCGCGTCGAGCTGGGCGGACAGTTCCGCGGGGAGCTTGTCGCCGAACTTGGCGAAGTGTTCTTCGATGGCCTTGGCCACTTCCTGCCACTCGCCGGTGTCGATCTTCATCAGCTCGGCCCAGTCGGCGTCGGAGACGTCGAGGCCGGCCAGGTCGATCGCGCCGTCGGCGGGGATCAGGCCGATGGGGCTCTCGACGGCGTCGGCGGTGCCTTCGCAGCGCTCGAAGATGTACTTGAGCACGCGGCTGTTCTCACCGAAGCCGGGCCACAGCCACTTGCCCTCGGGGCTCTTGCGGAACCAGTTGACGTAGAAGATCTTCGGCATCTTGTCGCCGCCCTTTTCGCCGAGGGTCAGCCAGTGCTTGAAGTAGTCGCCCATGTGGTAGCCGCAGAACGGCAGCATGGCCATGGGGTCGAAGCGGAGCTGGCCGAGGCCGCCGGAGGCCGCGGCGGTCTTCTCGGAAGACATCGAGGCGCCGAGGAACGTGCCGTGCTCCCAGTCGGTCGATTCGATGACGAGCGGCTGGGTGGTGGCGCGGCGACCGCCGAAGAGGATCGCGCTGATCGGCACGCCGGCGGGGTCTTCCCACTCGTCGGCGATCACCGGGCACTGGCTGGCGGGGGCGGTGAAGCGGGCGTTGGGGTGCGCCGCGGTCCGGCCGCAGTCCGGCGTCCAGGGGCGACGCAGCCAGTCGACGCACGTGTCTGGCGTCTGGTCCATTTCTTCCCAGTACACGTCGCCGTCGGGGGTCAGGCCGCAGTTGGTGAACACGCTGTTGGACTTCAGCGACTCCATCGCGTTGGGGTTCGAGTCATAGTTGGTGCCGGGCGCGACGCCGAAGAAGCCGGCCTCGGGGTTGATCGCGTAGAGCCGGCCGTCGTCGCCGAACTTCATCCAGGCGATGTCGTCGCCGATGCACTCGACCTTCCAACCTTCGACGGTCGGGTTCATCATGGCGAGGTTGGTCTTGCCGCAGGCCGAGGGGAACGCGGCGGCGACGTACTTGACCTCGCCGGCGGGGCTGGTGAGCTTGAGGATGAGCATGTGCTCGGCCATCCAGCCCTCGTCGCGGGCCTGGACCGAGGCGATGCGCAGGGCGTGGCACTTCTTGCCGAGCAGGGCGTTGCCGCCGTAGCCCGAGCCGTAGCTCCAGATCTCGCGGGTCTCGGGGTAGTGGGTGATGTACTTGTTCTCAGCATCGCAGGGCCAGGGCAGGTCGGCCTTCTTCGGCTCGTCGATCGGGTAGCCGACCGAGTGGATGCCGCGGACGAAGTCTTCGCTGTCGGCCAGCACGTCGAGCACCTTGGTGCCGACGCGGGCCATGATGTGCATGTTGGCCACGACGTAGGGCGAGTCGGTCAGGAGGATGCCGATCTTGGCGATCGGGCTGCCGACCGGGCCCATGGAGTAGGGGATCACGTACAGGCTGCGGCCGGTCATGCAGCCGTCGTACAGACCCCGCAGCAGGTCCTTGCACTCGGCGGGTGCTTTCCAGTTGTTGGTCGGGCCGGCGTCGGCTTCATTTTCGCAACAGATGTAGGTGCGGTCTTCGACGCGGGCCACGTCGGCCGGGTCGGAGCGCACGAACAGGCTGTTGGGCTTCTTCTCGGGGTTGAGCCACATCGCGGTGCCGCCGTCAACCATGGCCTGGGCCATGGCCTGGTACTCTTCGTTCGAGCCGTCGCACCAGTAGACGGCGTCGGGCTTGAGCATGGCGGCCGATTCTTCGACGAAGCTCAGCAGCTTGGCGTTGGTGGTCGGTGCGTCGGTCATGGCGGTAGTCATTTCTTCCTCACTTTGCGTGGGGTGGTGGTTTGTACAACCCGTCTGCGGGTTGAGGCGTTTTTTAGGTAAGACGGCTGCGGCCAGCGATTTCGCGCAGCCCCGGGAATATAAGCCGCCGGACGGTCGGTCACAAGTTTTTGCCCGGCCCCGGCCGCTCACGCCCCCACAGGGGCCGCGGGGCGGCCGGTCGGGTCAATTCACGTTCGGGGCGCCGCGCTGGGCCAGCCGCTCCATCAGCAGTTCGTTGTCGATCACGGCCATGTACTTCTGGTAGCCGTCGGGGTCGGCGTCCAGCAGGTAGCCGGTGACCAGCTTCTTGACCTCGGCCAGCAGCTGCTCGGGCTGCCAGGGCTTGGCGATGTAGCTGTTGATCTTCGCCTCGTTGATGGCGCGGATGGTGTCGTCGTGCGTGGCCAGGCCGGTCAGCAGCAGCATCCGCACGCCGGCGTAGCGCTTGTCGGCGCGCACCTTGCTCAGCAGGTCCACGCCGCTGGTGCCCGGCATCACGTGGTCGGAGATGATCAACGCCACCGCGTTGCCCGACGACGCCGACTCGTCGAGCACTTCCAGCGCCTCGTTGGCCGACTCGCAGTCGACGAGGTAGAAAAACTCGCTGAGCGGGTCGAGGTCCTTGACCAGCGCCGCCAGCACTTCGCGTTGGTCATCGATGCACAGAATCGCGGGCTTACTCATGGTGTTGAAGCTCCTGTGGGAAGCGTGACGGTAAAACGTGCGCCGTGTTCGTGGTTGTCGACGCCCACCTCGCCGCCGTAATCGGTGACGTGGCGTTGCACGATCGACAGGCCCAGGCCCAGCCCGAAGCTCAGGCCGGTCTTCTTGGTCGTGACCGACGGCTCGAAGATGCGGCCGAGCAGGTGCGGCGGGATGCCGGGGCCGGTGTCTTCGATGGTGACGCGCACGTCGCCGCCGCTCATCGCGGTGGTGATGGTGATCTGTTTGATTTCCCCCGTGCGGCCGGCTGCGCCGTTCAGCGCCTCGGCCGCGTTCTTGACCAGGTTCGACCAGACCTGCACCAGCTCGCCGCGGTTGCCCGCCACCGGTTCGATCCGGCCGTAGTTCTCCACGACCTCGATGCCTTTGGTCGCGTTGTGCATGATGCGCATCGCCTTGCGGATCGAGTCGTTGACGTCGATCGGCTCGCGCCGCATCGAGCCGCGCGCGCCCAGGTTCTTCATCGACTCGACCACGTGCTCGGCCTGGTCGGCCGCCAGCTGCATGTCGTTGAGCGTCGCGCCCAGCTCCCACAGCGCGATGACCGTGTCGAAGTTCTTCTTGAGGTTGCGGATCTTGTTGATCTGTTCATCGCTCAGCCCGGTCTGCGCCAGCTTGCGCGACTGGGCGTAGGTCAGGCCGAACCGCGCCTTGAGGTCGTCGATGCGCTCGCGGGCCTCGGCGGTCGACACCGTCCGGCCCTCGGTCATGCCCAGTTCGTACGTCTCACGCAGCAGCGCCTGGTCCTTGGCCACGCGGTCGTTGATGGCCTTGCCCACCCACGCCGTGCCGCGCACCAGCACGGTCAGGGCGTTGTTCAGTTCGTGCGCCACGCCCGCCGCCAGCTGGCCGAGGAACGAGTAGCGCTCGAGCTTTTCGATCTGCTCCTCTTCTTCGCGGCGCTGCTCGGCGAGCTCGGCGACCATGTTCTGCCGCCGCAGCATCTCCTTGACGATCACCGGCATCAGCGCCCGCTCGATCGAGATCGCCTCCTCGGGCCAGGTGTCGCGGTCGATCCACGACACGGTGGTCGGTTCCACGGCCATGATCGTCTGGGCCGCGATGTGTGTGCCGGAGAAGAAGCTCTGCACGCCCACCACGTCGCCGGGCCCGGCGCTGAGCGTGGTTGTCCGCATCCCGCCGGCGGTCTCGATGTGGCCCATGACCTTGCCGGTCTGCACGAAGAACACGCGCGCGTTGCGCTCGCCCTCTTTCATGAGCACCTGCCCCGGCTCCATCGCCAACACCCGCTCGTCGCCGGCGAAGTACCGGTCGAGCGTCGCCTCGATGCGGGCGTTGGAGTCGTGATCGGTCATGGTCAGCAACAAATCCTACGTGCTCCGTGAGAAAGCGATCAAATCGCGGCAAAGAAACCGGTTAACTTCAGCACGAACATCAACGCCGCGACCAGCAGCATCGCCACGATGCCGATCACGATGCCCGCCTTGGCCATGTGGCCCGTGCGGATCCAGCCGGTCGCGTACGCCATCGCGTTGGGCGGCGTGCTGATCGGCATGGTCATCGCCAGCGAGCAGCAGAACGTCACCGCCATCAGCATCATCACCCAGCCGCCCAGCGGCGACAGTTGGTCTTTCAAGGCCACGCCCAGCACCGCCAGGACCGGCAGCAGCAGGTTCGCCGTGGCCGTGTTGCTCATGAAGCTGGCCATCGCGTACGCCAGCAGGCCACCGACGATCACGATCGCCAGCGGGGCCATCGTGTCGAACGGTATGGCGTCGATCAGGGTGGCGCTGAGTCCCGTTTCCTTCAGGCCCATGCCCAGCGCGAAACCGCCGGCCACCAGCCACAGCACGTCCCAGCCCATCTGCTTGAGGTCCGCCGAGTTGATCACGCCCGTGGCCGTGAACACGCCCACCGGGATCATCGCGATCACCGTCGAACTCATGCCCAGCTTCAACGGCGTGGACAGGATCCAGAGCCCGATCGTGACCGCCGTCGTGATGTAAACGACGATCGCTTTGGGCGAACGCACCCACTTACCCTCGAAGTTAACCGTCATCTCCTTGGAGGCCGGTTTGAAGAACAAGTTCAACACGGCCCACGCCATCACCAGCACCACGATCACCCACGGCACGGCGAACATCATCCACTGAGCAAAGTCGATCAGTTCCTTGCCGTTGTCGTCGACCAGGTACTTCATCGCCACCATGTTGGGGGGCGTGCCGATGGGGGTGCCGATGCCGCCGATGTTCGCCGCGAACGGGATCGCCAGCGCAAACCCGATGCGGGCCGGGTCCTTGGCGTCGATCGACTTGAGCACGGGCATGAGCACCGCGAGCATCATGGCGGTCGTCGCGGTGTTGGACATGAACATGCTGAAGATCGCGGTGATCACCATCATGCCGAGCATGACCATCGACGGCTTCTTGCCGAACGGCTTGAGCAGCACGCGCCCCAGGTTCGTGTCCATGCGGTACTTCGTGGCCGCGGCCCCGATGAAAAACCCCCCGAGGAACAGCATGATGATCGGGTCGGCGAAGTTCGCCATCAGCGACTTGTAGCTCATGATCGTGCCGAACTCAGCCACCTGATCGGCGGTTGCGTCGGCGGCGGGGCGGGCGAAGGCGAAGCCCTTGTTCGACATGAACAGCAGCGCCAGCACGATCGTGACCGTGGACGTGGCGAAGATCGGGATCGGTTCAAGCACCCAGAACAGCATCGCGAACAGGAACAGCGCGATCATGCGGTGTTCCATGGTGGTCAGGCCTTCGAGGCCCAGCGACTCGGTGGGGATCGCGAGCACGATCAGGGGCAGGGCGAGACCGATAACGAGTTTGATCAGCGTTTTCGCATTCATAGCGTCGTTCCGGGGCTTCCGGCGGTTCGGTTCCGGGTGGCCGGGCTTCATTCCGGGGGCCGGGGCCGTTCGTGATTTGGGCACAGCGGCAGAGGTTACCGCTTCCGGTGCCCAATGTCCCGCCCAGCGGTGGCGGGTCGCACATCATACGGCGTTGCGACTGGAGTGCAACCGAAAATTGATATGATTGTCCAATTAATTGTGATCTGACGCCTCGCGGTACGTGTATCGAGTTGATTTCGCGGGCATTATCGTCGCCAAACCTGTGTCTTGGCGTGAAATGAAGTGCGGCGAGGCCTGATTTGAGCCGTCATCGGGTGTTGAAAACATGTAACCACCATTTTTTTGCGCAATTTCGGGTAACGCGCGCCTGACACACTTTGAATTAACTGTGGGACAGGAGCGATGAGTCTGCCCGATTTCGTTGAGGGCAGCCGCGTCAGATCACTGGAGGGTAGATCCGATCGACCCGTCGCCGGTCCAACCCAACGACAGAAGAGGGACAGCCGTTTAGACACGGTTTTTGTGTCATTGATCACAATCGCATCGTTCTGATGCGTTTGCTCGTACGAAGTGGGCGGGGAGCTGGGGGACACAATCGAGGAGAGGGTTAGTGCGAACGCTCGCGGTCGACGTCGGCTGACGGGCGGTACTTGGTTGTGTTTCGTGTTCGACGCGTCGCTAGCCGCGGGCCTCGGATGCGAAGAGCCTGAAGGAGGGCTTTCTGATGGAAGGAATTTCTATGAAACGGACGTTTGCAACAGGAGTGCTGTGCCTCGGGATTGTGGCGTTCGCCACGTCGGCGTTCGGCGCGGTGATCGAATGGGACGCCGGCGGTGACGGGCTCAGCACGTTCGCTGAGAACAACTGGGTCGTCACCGACAACACCGGCCAACCGACGTGGACCGTCGGCGCCGACCCGCCGGCCGGGACGGTCGACGGGGCGGTCGATGTGCCGGCCGA
>JANQHD010000012.1 GCA_028282805.1 Phycisphaeraceae bacterium
CGGCGTGGTGTCGCTGGGCGACCTGAACTTCATCGGCACCAACTTCGGCAAGACCATCCCGACGGCCCCCGGAAGCCCCTCGGCCCCGGCGGTCCCCGAGCCGGCGAGCCTGATGCTCCTCGGCCTCGGCGGTCTGGCGCTCGCGCGTCGGCGTCGCTGAGACGTGATGAGTTGATGCTCACCTTGTGAAACCGAACGCCCCCGGCCTTATGGCCGGGGGCTTTTTTCATAGGGCGAAATGGTGTGGTTGGGGGGGCGCGATCAATCGCCGCGGGCCGGTTGGATCACGAAGTGGTAGCGCATGCGTGTCGGTTTGAGCTTGTACTTATCGAGCGGGGGGATGTTGCCGCAGCTCGCGTTGCCGATCGGGCCGTTGCGGTAGTCGATGTTCAAAAAGCTGTGGGGCGTCTTGTTCAACTCGTAGGTGTGCCACGCGTTGGTGAGGTTCATGGTTTCGTAGTGGTGGATCGAGGCTTCGAAGGGGTTCAAGCCGGCGACGCGCAGCCCGTGACCCCGGTCGTCGGTGACGCTCAGCCAACGCACGTCGGTCTTGTTGCCGTTCTCTTGCGGGCGTGGGTAGTTGACGAACTGGTCGTCGATCGTGCCGGTGTACAGGCCGAGCTTGACGCCGTGTTTGCGGTCGATGTACGAGTGCCAGGGGCCACGGCCGTACCAGGTGAACTGCTCGAGGCCCTTCGGCAGTTGCAGCTGCACGCCGACGCGTGGCAGCGAGGTGGGCTGGTTCTTGCCCTTGGGTTCGATGACGGTGTCGACCTTGACGCTTCCGTCGCCGAACACGTCGAACGTGATCTGGCAGTCGAACCACGCCTGTTTTTGCGCGGAAATGTCGTAGGCGAATCGCAGCTGCACATGGCTGTCGCTGATTCGATCGACTTGGTAATCGGCGACCGTTGTTGTTAATTGGTCGAGTCCGGCCTTGTACCAAGTGCCGGCGTATCTGTCGTTCTTGAACCGGCCGTCGTTGTCGGTGGGGGCTCGCCAGAAGTGCAAGCCGCGCCCGCCCTCAATCAGCACCTTGTCGCCGACGGCGTAGCGGGTGAACCAACCGGTGGTGGTGTCGAACACGATCTTTTTGTCGCCCGTGGTGAGCGTGATCCGGTTCGGTGATTGGTCGAGCTTGACGTGGCCGGCGATCTTGAGGTTCGCGGCCTTGAGGTAATCCCGCGGCTGCAACACGAACTGCTCCCACGCCTGTTCGAAACCGCGCTTGGCCCAAGGGCGGTCGCTTTTCAAACGCAGAGAAACGGTGACGATGTATTCGCGGTCGGCGTGGAACGTCGAGCGGTCGATGGGCAGCGTGACGGTCTTACGTTGCTGCGGCGCGACGGTGACGGTGCCGAGCGTGCCGGTCTTCACGGGCTTGCCCTCTTCAAGCAGCTGCCAATCGACGGTGTATTGTGACAGGTCGTTGAACAGGTACTTGTTGTGTAGTTCGACCGTGCAATTCGCTTTGTGTCTAAGGGTGAACGCGACGTTCTGAAAAACCTTCTTGCACTCGGCGAGCTTGCCGGTCTCGCCGCGGTCGGAGAGCACGACGCCGTTGAGGCAGAAGTTGCCGCTGTTGGGGTGGTCACCGAAGTCGCCGCCGTAGGCGATGAAGCGTTGGCCGTCCTTGGTTTGCCACAGGCCCTGGTCGGCCCAGTCCCAGATGCAGCCGCCGATGAGTTTGGGGTGCTTGTCGAACATGGCCTGGTACTCGGCGAGGTTGCCCAAGGCGTTGCCCATGGCGTGGGCGTACTCGTTGAGCAGGAACGGCCGGGGGTCGTCGCCGTTGGCATGCGCTTCGAGCGTGGCCAGCGAGAGGTAGCGGTTCCACCCGTTGGGGTTGCCGGGGTTGTGGCTGCGGCCGCCGAGCACGTCGCAGCTCTCGGGCTCGCCGTCGAAGTGGTAGTGGGTGGGGCGTGTCGGGTCGAGGCGGCGGGCCGCGTCGTCCATGGCCACGATGTTCACACCGTTGCCCGCTTCGTTGCCGTGCGACCACATGACCACACTGGGATGGTTCTTGTCGCGCTCGATCATGGCCACGGCGCGTTCGACGTGGGCCTTTTGCCAGGTGGGGTCTTTCGCCAGCGACTCGGGCCCGTAGCGCATGCCATGGCTCTCGACGTTGGCCTCGTCGATCACGAGGATGCCGTACTCGTCGCACAGATCGTAGAGCCGTGTGTCGTGCGGGTAGTGCGCGGTACGGACGCAGTTGATGTTGTTCTGTTTGAACAGCTTGACGTCGCGGATCGTCGTCGCCAGGGGCACGGTCTTGCCCTCGTCGAGGTCGTGCTCCACGCGGTTGACGCCCTTGAACATCACCGGCTTGCCGTTGAGCAGCACCTGTTGGTTGCGGACCTCGACCTCGCGGAAACCGATGCGGCAGCCGACCACTCCGGTTGTTTTGCCATCGGCGTCCTTGAGCACCAACGCCAGCCGGTACAGGTTTGGTTGTTCGTGCGACCACTTACGGGGGTTGGCGACCTCACCGCGCAGTTGGACGGCGTTCTCCTTGCCGGGGGCGACACCGTCGACGGCTTGCCGAAGGGTGGTGACGACACTGCCGTCGGCGTCGAGCAAACGCGCTTCGAGTTGCAATCCCTTGGCGAGGCTCGCGCCGAGGTTTCGCACCTTCGCATCAACCGTGAGTATCGCGTCTTGGTACTGCGCATCGAGGTCGGTGGTCACGAAGAAGTCGCGCACGTGAACGTTCGCCGTCGAATACAGGTACACATCCCGGTAGATCCCGCTCATCCGCCAGCCGTCCTGGTCTTCGAGGTAGCTGCCGTCGGTCCAGCGGAACACCTCGACCGCGATCAGGTTTTCCCCTGATTTAAGGTGTTTTGTGATGTTGAACTCGGCATCGGTAGCGCTGCCCTGGCTGTAGCCGACCTTCTGGCCGTTGACCCACAGGTAGAAGCCCGCCTTGACCCCGTCGAAGTGCACGAACACCGCGCGCCCGTCCCACGATTCGGGCACGGTGAATATCTTTCGGTACGAGCCGACGGGGTTGCCGCTTTCGCGCCGCACGAGCGGCGGGTTCTTGACGAAGGGGTATTGGATGTTGGTGTAGATGGGGATGCCGTGCCCGCGCATCTGCCAGCAGGAAGGCACGTCGATCGTGCCCCATTGAGCGTCGTTGAACTCGGGCTTGTAGAAACCGGTCGGTCGTTGGTTCACGTCCGCCGACCACTTGAACCGCCACTTGCCGTTGAGGCTTTGGCAGTAGGGCGACCGTTCACGATCGCCGAGCGCCTGGGCGATCGTGGCGCCCGGGTGCGCCGTGGCGCGGGCCGGTTCCTTGTTGATGGCGATGACCGCTTGGTTTTCCCAATCGTTGGCCGCGACGGCGCGCGAAGCGGTCGTGAGGATCAACAGGCCAGCGGCTGCGCCACGCAAGCGTCGCAGCCCGCGGGTGATCGTCGTCGTCGCGTCGAGTGTTTGTGTGAGCCGAACCATGGTGTTTCCTTCGAGGTGTGAACGGTGTGAATCTGAGCGAAGGGATCGGACCGAATCAGATGCGATATCCTTCAGGCGTATCAAGACGCCCAGTTGTTTAACATACGAACAATAAGCGAAAATTGCACTAAGCCGAAGAAACGTGCGTCTGTTGCATGAGGGTTCGACGATCAGGCGGTTATTTCAACGCATACGTGGAGTTGCGAAACCGAGGCCGATCGTCACGGCCCACCGCCGAAGTACGTGCTCATGATTCCGCTAAGACCCTTCGCCATTTCCGTCGCAATGATGTGTGTGGTCATGCTGTTTCCTGCGCCGCGCCGTTCGCGTTCAACCCGGACATCACGGCGCCGCACGGGGTGGGCGCGTTCGTGCCGACCGGCAACGAGATCCGCCGCATGATCACAAATCGATCGCGAGTATCAGGCCTGCGGAGGCTCGGCGTTGACAAACCCAAACCCCCAGCCGTCGCTTCAACGCGGCGGCTTTTTTCGTGGCCCATTCGTGTCCAGTGCGGACGTGATCCGGGAATTGTATCATAGATTCCTCCTACATTCGGATCGGTGCAAGCGAGGCGGAAGGGCATCCGGTTTCGCTTGCGATCCTCGCACGCCTGACGGATTGAGACATGAAACGATACAGCTTGATGACGGTGACGATGGTGGTGTTGATGATGGCTTCCTGCACGCCGGCCACGCGTGAAGTGCGGTCCTTCGACTCGGGCTGGAAGTTCAGCCTGGGCGACCACCCCGGGGCGGACGCGCCGGGTTTTGCCGACAGCGCATGGCGCACGCTCGACGTGCCGCACGACTGGGCCTTTGAGGCCGATTACCACCCCGACGCGGCGCAGACCGACAAGGGCGGCTACAAGCCCGGCGGCATCGGCTGGTACCGCAAGCGTTTCGATATGCCCACGTCGTGGCAGGGCAAGCGCGTTGCCATCGAGTTCGACGCCGTGTTCATGAACAGCGAGGTGTGGGTCAACGGCCACCGCCTCGGCAAGCGGCCGTACGGCTACATCAGCTTCGCCTACGACATGACCGAGCACCTCAAGCCCGGCGAGAACGTGATCGCGGTGCGTGTCGACAGCTCGCTCGAGCCCGCCGCACGCTGGTACCACGGCTGCGGCATCTACGGTCACGTCAAGCTCGTCGTCACCGACCCGCTGCACGTGGCGCGCGACGGCGTGTATGTCACCACGCCCAAGGTGACCAACGACAACGCGAGCGTGGCGATCGAAACAGAGATCACGAACGATCGACCCGCGGCGACCGCGTTGGTGCTGGAAACGGTACTGCTCGACCCACAGGGCAAGCAGGTCGCGTTGGATTCGAAGGCGCTCGACGCCGAGGCGGGTCAAACCGTGACGGCGAAGCAGACGCTGCGTGTGGCCAAGCCCATGCGTTGGGACACCGACACGCCGCACCTGTACAAGGCCGTCAGCCGGGTCAAGGTCGGTGGGGCGGTGGTCGATGAAACGACCACGCGCTTCGGCATCCGCACGATCCGCTGGGACGCGGCGACGGGGTTCTGGCTCAACGGAAGGAACGTCAAGCTCAAGGGCGTCAGCGACCACCTCGAGGCCGGCCCGGTCGGCGCAGCGATCCCCGATGAACTGAACCGCTGGAAGATCCAACTGCTCAAGGACATGGGCTGCAACGCGATCCGCGTCGCGCACAACCCGCAGGTGCCGGCTTTCTACGACCTGTGCGACGAGATGGGCATGCTCGTCATGGATGAAATCTTCGACGGCTGGAAGCGCAAGGCCCCGCACGACTACGGCGCCCAGGCGTTCGACGAGTGGTGGGAGCGCGACCTGCGCGACTGGCTGAAGCGCGACCGCAACCACCCGTGTATCGTCATCTGGTCGGTCGGCAACGAGACTCACGGCGACGTGGCCAAGGACATCGTCAGGGTCTGCCACGAGGTCGACCCCACGCGCCCCGTCACCTCCGGCAGCGCCAACCCGGGCGACATGGACGTGATCGGCATCAACGGCGGCAGCGAGAAGATGACCTTCTTCAAACGCCCGCCGCCGGCTAAGCCGTTCGTGTCGACCGAGGCGCCGCACACGTGGCAGGTGCGCGGCTACTACCGCACGCAGACCTGGTACCGCGACGGCAAGGACAACA
Organism: Phycisphaeraceae bacterium; assembly: GCA_028282805.1. GTDB lineage: Bacteria > Planctomycetota > Phycisphaerae > Phycisphaerales > Zrk34 > JANQHD01. The sequence continues at coordinate 5,595 of JANQHD010000012.1, forward strand.
AACGGCAGGCCCCGTTCCCGTGCCCCGACCTGACCGACGAGGAGATCTTCTTCTACGACTGGGCCCCGCCCGGCGGCGACCGCAACCGCAAACAGATCTTCAACTCGTCGTACGACAACGCCATGGTCCGCATCACCGCGCGTAAGAACTGGGAGCTGATGCGCGACCTGCCGTGGCACAGCGGCCACTTCCGCTGGACCGGCTTCGACTACCTCGGCGAGGCCGGCTACGTGCACGGCGGTTGGCCGTTCCGCGCCTTCATGGGCGGCGCGCTCGACTTGGCCGGTTTCAAGAAAGACCTGTACTACTTCTACCAGAGCCAGTGGACGGATGAGCCGATGGTGCACATCCTGCCGCATTGGACGCACCCGAAGATGGAGCCCGGCACCTTGGTCCCCGTGTGGGTTTATTCCAACGCGGACGAGGTCGAGCTGTTCTTCAACGGCAAGTCGCTCGGCAAAGACAAGCCCGGCAGGCGGTGGGACCAGATGCAGTGCGACTGGATGGTGCCTTGGCAGCCGGGCAAGCTCGAAGCGGTGGGGTACCGTAACGGCAAGGTCGTGGCCCGCGCCGTGCAACAGACCGCCGGTGCGCCGGCTGCGTTGAAGGTCAGCGCGTCGGGCGAACGGTGCCCGATCGTCACCGTGGCGCAGACGGACGCGGCGGGCGTGCTCAACCCGTACGCCGAGAACCGCGTGCACTACCACGTCGAAGGCCCGGCCCGCATCCTTTCGCTCGAAAGCGGCAACCCCGTCAACACCGAAAACAACTTCGGCCGGGCTTCGCGCGCCACGTTCTTCGGCCTCGGCCGGGCGTTCCTGCAAACCACACGCGACACCGGCGACATCACGGTCACCGTCGGCGCGATCTGCGGTGAGCCGCAGTTGTTGACATCCAGCAAGGTGCACATCGACGTTCAGTCCGTCGCCGTGCGCGGCGATGCGCTGAAGCGTGATGTCAAGGTTTACTACACGCTCGACGGTTCAGCGCCCACCACGAGCAGCACGCCGTACACCGGCGGCTTCGAAGTGAAGCTCGGCACGACCGTGAAGGCGGTGGTCTACGACGGCGACGAGAAGCTTTTTGAGATGGCCGAGCGTTTCGCGTCCGATCAGGGCTTGTACTGGGGCAGCCCCGACCAGGCCCCCGAAGTCGTAGCCGAGACCGGCGACCAGGCCGAGGCCGCCAAGTTCGAAGGCGCGAAGGTGAGCACGGACGGCAAGCACTACCACGGCAAGGGCTTCCTCGACTTCGGCCAGAACACCGGCTACGTGCAGTGGTACCAGGAGAACGACGGCACCGCCGGCAAGTTCACGCTGGCGATCCGTTACTCGGGCAAGGCCGGTGGCGGCCGGAAGGGTCGCGTGATGAAGCTGACCGTTAACGGCGAGGTCGTCGAACCCGAGCTGTTCTTCAAGAACACCGACGATTGGGGCACCAGTTGGGCCACGCTCAAGGTTGACGTGAAGCTCAAGAGCGGCGCGAACACGATCACGCTGTCCACCGTCGGCAAGGGCGGGGTGTTCATCGACGAACTGACCGTGCGATGAGGCACCGACGGCGTGGTGAGCCGGCATTGAGTTCGACACGGGGGTCGACTATTGGCCCACCAGCTAAACCTATGCCCGTGTCGCTCTTACCGTTGCGGGCGATTGATGCGCGTAACCGGGATCGGGTGCCCCGCAGTCATTGCACACGCCACGGAGAAGGTGTATAGGTTATTCTAGGAATTGGAGCCCACCGACGGGTTTCAACAGCTGGAGGGCTTGGCATGTTCGGTATCTTCGACCGTTTCGGTGTCTCTTGGTCGCTCGCCAATGTAGCCGTGTTGTTGGCCGTGGCGTTCACGCAATCGGCGTGTGCGCAAGCGATCCAATCAACCGGGGTGTTTGGCCAGGCTAAGATGGTGTTCGACGGCAAGACGCTGGCCGTGAGCACGGGCGAAGTGGCGAGGGAGTGGGCGTTGATCGAGCGGGGGCTGGCGACGGTTGAGTTGCGGTGCGGGACGACGAGCTTCGTCGCTAAACCGCAAGCGGCTGGGGCCTGTGATTGGGACCTGGGCGGGTTGGGTAAGGCCCGGCTAATCTCGCTGAAGGCCAAGAAAGACAACGACGAGCGGTTTACCGGCGATCATCTGCGAGTGGTAGCCGAGTTCGAGTACCCCGACGACAAGCTGAGGGTGCGGTACGTGGTGTGGGCGTATCCCGGCGCGCCGGGTTTGCGCACCCAACTCCAACTCAAGGCGTTGCCGGGGTTCGACGGTTCACGCAAGGTGTTCACGCCGCAGGTTGTTGATGCGATCGAATTGGCCGAGCCTTGGACGCAACGCCGGGCGTTCGGCTTGATGCAGGGCATCAAGACGAGCATGGACGTGTCGATCCTCAAGGAGCAAACCGTCACGGGCAAACGGGCCACGATCGACTGGGCGAACGGCCTGGTGCTGCAGGGCAAGGGGCGGGGCCTGACCCTGGTTAAGGAATCGAACAAGCACACCGCGCTGAAACCAAAAGATGACGTGGCGACGGGCGCATTCGTGATCGACGGCGACCGCGTGTCGGTGACCGGCGCGGGTCTTTACCCCACCGACGTAAACGCCGACGGGTACCGCACGTGCTGGGCCACATGGCTGGTTTTGCACCGCGGCGGTGAACAGGAAGGCAACCTGGCGCTGAAGCGCTTCGACCGGGCGCGCTACCCGATCAACCCGAAGCGCGACGTATTCATCATGGCCAACACCTGGGGCACGGAAGACAAGCGGCCGCCTTGCCTGCACGCGGCGCGTGAGCAGAACGTGTTGGAGGAACTCGAGTCCGTGGCGTACCTCGGGATCGACGTGCTCCAGATCGACGACGGCTGGCAGAAACCCAACTGGATGCCCGCCGCGCGATCGGGTCAGGTGCAGCACGGGCGGGGGGCCGTGGACATGTTCGGCGATTACCCCGTCTACCCCGAGGGCTGGGTCAACGTCCGCAAGAAGGCCGAGCGCCTCGGCGTCACGCTCGGGCTGTGGGCCGCGTGGACCGCGCCCACCGAGGCGTTGAAGACGAACTACGACCGGGGCAACTTCAAGCACTTCAAGCTGGATTTTGCGAAGCTCGACACAAAATCACGGTACGACGGCCTAGTAAACAAGGCCCGTGATCTGATCAAGCACTCGAACCACACCGCGCGTGTGAACTGGGACGTGACCGAGGTTCCGCCGCGCATGGGCTACTTCAGCGGCCGGGAGTACGGCAACATCTACCTGGCCAACCGCAAGATGCGCACCGTGCGCCACCCCGTGCTTTACGTGCCGCACAAGGTGCTCAACGACGCGTGGAACCTGTCGAGGTACGTCAACCTCAACCAGTTCCAGGTGACGGTGCAGAACGTGGACCACGTGCTCGAAGGCGCACCGACCGACGCCGGCGAGCACACCCACGAGTACGCCGTGGGCATCGCCCTGATGTCCAGCCCGATCTTCTTCCAGGAAACGCGACACTACGAACCGGCCGCGCGCCAGCGCGTGCGGCACGTCCTCTCGGCGTACAAAAAGCACCGCTTGGCGATGTACGAGGGCTACGTCTTCCCCATTGGCGACGAGCCCGACAACGCCAGCTGGACCGGCTTCCAGAACCACAACCCGCAGACCGGCAACGGCTACCTGACGGTCTTCCGCGAACGCCTGAACGAATCGGCCACCGGCACGTTTCAACTGAACTTTGTGCGCACCAACACGCTGAGAGTGACGGACCTGTTGACCGGCAAGACCTTATCGCTGCCGGTTGGCCCGGGAGGGCAGGTCGAGATCACGATCCCCGAGGCTCCGGGTTTCCGGTTCTTGAAGTACGAAACCCCGTCGTGAAACTGAATCGTTCGTTGATCAAGTGAAACACGAACGGTCTGCCATGCTGAAACACAACCCCGTCATCGCGATTATCCGATGCCACGAGCCGGTCGACCTGGTGGGCGTGTGCTTGGCGTTGTTCGAGGGGGGGCTCGAAGCCGTCGAAATCACCGCGCCGACTCCGGGGGCGCTCGAGGCGGTGACGCGGCTGCGCAAGCAACTCGGCAAGGGGCAATTCATCGGCAACGGCACGGTCACCTGCGCCGATGACGCCCGCCGCTGCCTCGACGCCGGCGCGCAGTTCCTCGTGTCGCCCATCACCGATCTGCCCACGATCGAGGTTGCGCAGCAAGCCGGCGTGCCCATCCTTCCGGGGGCGTTGACGCCGACCGAGATCGTCGCGGCCGACCGGGCCGGCGCCGCCATGGTCAAGGTCTTCCCCGCCGAACAGTTGGGCCCGAGCTACATCAAGGCCGTGCTCGCGCCGCTGCCGCACCTGAGGCTCGTGCCGACCGGCGGCGTGCGGTTGCACAACATCCGTGAATGGATCGACGCCGGCGCCGCGGCGGTGGGCGTGGGCAATACGCTCATCAACCAATCGTGGGTCAAGGCCGGTAACTTCGCCGCGCTGCGCGACGAGGCGCGGCAGTGGACCGACGCCACCGCCGGCTGGTCGCCGCGCTAAACTCAACCGCCACCATAAGGCGCGCCTCGCGATCGATGCCCGCGCCGCAGCGACCTTGCATCTTATTTCACCGGTCACGCCTGCTTGACGGGCGACGGGGCGCCCAGCAGTCGGGCGATCGCGCGCACGTGCGTCTTGGTGTAACGGCGGTGGCCGCCAGCCGTACGCAGGGCGGGCGAGATGCGGCCCTGGCTCTCCCACACGCGCAGCGTCTGCGGCGACAGGCCGAAGTGGTCCGCCAGGATGCCGATGCTCAGGATGCGACGCCGAGTTGTGTTCATGGTTGCACGCTTCGCTTTCGTAACCAATGCCCTCCCGGGGCTCGAACCCGGCGCCTCCTGATTCAGAGTCAGGCGTGCAAACCCGCTACACCTGAGGGCAGCAATGGGGCAGGACGGAGTCGAACCGCCAAGGCCTATCAAGGCGTCTGGGTTACAGCCAGGTGGGCCTGCCAATGCCCAACTGCCCCGTGTCAGTCTTGGGTCTTGAGGTTTGAGTCTTGAGTGGCGCAACACGATTGACTTGCTCAAGACCCAAGACTCAAGACTCATCCCTCAAGACTCACCCAAGCGGAAGGCGGTGGGCACGATCCACATCCCGGTCAGGGGACCACCCGGTTAGCAACCGGGGCGCCGACCCACTCGGCGTTCACCTTCCTGATAAGACCGGGACGGGAATCGAACCCGTGAAAGACGGCTTTGCAGGCCGCCGCCTTGCCACTCGGCCACCCGGCCGGGAAAGAACGGATGGATGCGTGATTGATCGCAATGCGGCCGACAGGAATCGAACCTGCTCCTCCGCCGTGGCGGGGCGGCGCTCTGCCGGTTGAGCTTCGACCGCTTTGAATTGACCGCCGCCCGCCCCCGGAAATCCGGAAGGTCAGGCGGCGGTCGGGTCAGGGGTTAGTCCTCATCGTGGTCCTCGGAAAACTCGCGGAGCGCGCAGCCCTGCTCGTCGGCCGTCAGGCTGCGCACCTGCTCGACGAGGTCGCCCTTGCCGAGCACGAACGTCGCCTTGACGCCCTTGAGCACGTCGCCGATCGCCTCCAGCTCGCGCATGCGCGCCAGCTGCGGGTTCTCGGCCAGCAGCTTGGCGGTGTTCGCCTGGCTGCGCGCCGCGGCGGTGTCCTCGCGACGGCGGATGAGGTTGGCCTCGGCCTGCTTCTGGGCGAGGATCACCTCGTTGAGGATCGCCTTCATCTCGCCGGGCAGGATGATGTCCCGGAGGCCGATGCTGCGGACGACCACGCCGAACTCCTCGGCGCGCGACGCCAGGGCGTTTCGCACCTCGTTGCCGACCTGGTCCTTGTCGGTCAGCAGCTTGTCGAGCGGGCGTGTGCCGACCGCCTCACGCAGCGCCAGCTGCGCCTCGCGGTACAGCGCCTGCGCGTGGTCCGCCACGACCGTCACGGCCTTGACCGGGTCGGTGACCTGGTAAGTCGCCACGAGGTTCACACGCAGCGTGACCTTGTCGGCGGTCATGATCTCCTGGCCGGCCACGTCGGCGACCTGCTCACGCAGGTCGATGGTCTTCCAAGTGATCTTGCCCGTGCCGATCCAGTACACGTGCAGGCCCGGGCCGAGCTGCTCGATCAGCTCACCCTTACGGAACAGCAGCACGCGCTCGTGCGACTCGACGCGGATGCCGTCGAGCACCTGCGAGCCGCCGGGGAAGTTGAGCACGGCCTCGAGCTTGGGGTGGTCGAACTTGAAGTCGTTGACGTTGAACTTCTCGATCTCGATCTTGGCCGGCTTGTTCCAGAACGCGTGGCGGCCGGTCTTGAGGACCCAGCCGAGTCGGCCGTCCTTCCAGACCAGGGCACGCTCGTCGTCGTTGAGCTCCACGACGGTCAGGTGCTCGGCGACGCCGGGCTCGGCGACGAGCGTGTCGAGCATCTTATGCTCGAACTTGCTGGATGTGCGGTCGACGATCTCGACGCGGTCGTGACCCAACCAGATGCGCGGCAGCCGGTAGGCGCCGCTGGTGAGCAGTTGCTTGAAGTCGCCGTGGCGGAACCACAGGCCGACCTCGTGCTTACGGATACGCACTTTGCTGAACATGGTCCAGGCTCCTTGAAAACAAGGTGAAAACGATTCACCGCCGCGAACGCCACGACGAATGGTGATTTGATAAAAGCGAGTCACGGGAGGCCCGCGTGGCCCGCGCCCCGAGTTCACAGCGGAGCCGGCTTGAGCGGCATCAGGGAACGCGCTGGCGTCGCACGGCTGCGCGCCCCGAAGCGCCCACCCCCGATCGGGCTGACCTTCGAAGGCGCGGGGCCGGGTGACCGCCACGTTGTGACGCCGCGGTATCCGCCGGGCTGCGGGCTGTGTCGTCGGTGTCGCACGAGGCGACCGGCGCGGGCGGCGGGGTGGTCCCGCGACCCGTGTGGTGGCGTTGCTCACGCCGGGAGGGGGATTTGAACCCCGAGGGTTTTCAACCCTGTGCCATGGTGGATGTGGACCGGCTTCGAAACCGGCGACCTTCCGATTGACCATCGGATGCTCTAACCAACTGAGCTACCACACACCTATGCGCTTTTCGAATCCGTGACACGGAACACGCCTGACCCGATCGCGGGGCGAGGGCGACGCGCCGTCGGCGTACGCATGGTGTTGATCCCATATGAAGGAAACACGCGCGGCAGGATTCGAACCCGCACCGGACGGTTTTGGAGACCGCCGCTCTACCGTTGAGCTACGCGCGTATGTTGAACTGCACCGGCTGGGGTCGAACCAGCAACCGTCTCCTTAACAGGGAGCCGCACTACCGTTGTGCTACGGTGCAAGTGTGATGAAAGCCGCCCCGGTCGGGGTCGAACCGACACGCACCCGTTTAGAAGACGGGCGCTCTTCCGATTGAGCTACGGGGCGAGGGGGATGTGCGATCTTCAATCTGCAATCTCCGATCTGTTCGATTGAAGATCGCACATCCCCAATGACCCCGGTGGGGCTCGAACCCACACCCAACGGATTAAAAGTCCGCTGCTCTGCCGCTCGAGCTACGGGGTCATGAAGTGGATCGGGTGGGCTTCGAACCCACACCTGACCGGGTAAGAGCCGGCCGTTCTGCCAGTTGAGCTACCGATCCGATTGAAAACGATCCGTCGCGCTGTGAATACGACGGATCGGCAAGAGCCGAAGAACTTCCGGGGGTCAATCCTTGTACGGATCGAACTCGTCCTCGCCGGCCATGGCCACGCCGATCGGCGTGAGCGTGTGCACGATCTTCACGGTCGAGCCGTGCGCTTCGAGCACGTCGGGCAGACGCTTGTAGCAGTGGGGTGACTCGTCGGTGCCCGCGCCGCGGAGCGTGACGCCGGCCCGCTTGACCCACTGGTTCATCATCTCTTTCGAGATTTCACCTTCGGACTTGCGGACGAAACCGCCGGCCTTCTTGTCCCAGCGCTTCTTGCCCGCGGCGCGCGTCCGGCTCATCACGCGGCCCGCGCCGTGGACCGTCGAGTGCAGCGCCGCGGCGCTGTCTTCGCTTTCCACGCCCTCGAGGATGACCGAGATATCGCCCATCGAGCCGCCCACGAAGCCACGCTGACCGGGGAACGCGGGCGTCGCGCCCTTGCGGACGACCCACAGTTCGTGCTCAGAGCCGTCGATCACGTGCGTCTCTTTCCACGCGAAGTTGTGGTGGTTGTGAACCTCTTCCACGATGGGCGCCTTCAGCAGACGCGCGACCTTGTCGCACACCCAGTCCCGCCCGGCGTAGGCGTACCGGCCGGCCAGGTTCATGCAGCGGATGTACGACTCGCCCAAGTGCGAGCCCTCTTCGAAGACCACCGGCGCCACGTGCATGCCGTCCGCGCCGCCGCCTTGCTTGATGAAATGCGTCGCCAGCTTGTGGCCCAGGCCCCGGCTGCCGAAGTGTACGCCGCACCACACGCGGTCCCGCTCGTCGACGAACAGGTCCACGTAATGGTTGCCCGAGCCGACCGTGCCGAGCTGCTGGCGGGCCAGCTGCTTGAGGTCACGGCACTTGGGGGCGCGGATGTGCAGGTCGTCGACCAGGTCCCACGTCTCGTCGTCGAACAGCTCGTGGTCGACCCGCTCCTGGTTTTTCCGGCCGACGCCGAATGAAATCCCGCGAAAGATCATGTCCATGATCTTGTCGATGTCCTTGCGGACGTCCTCGGCCTTGACGTCGAGGCGCACGGCCTTGTTGCCGCAGGCGATGTCGTAACCCACGCCCGAGGGCGAGACCATGCCGTGGTACGCCACGACGCCGCCGATCGGCATCGCGTAGCCGAGGTGGTGGTCGCCCATCAGTGCGCCGGCCGCGGCTTCCTTCTCGGCCAGGCAGGTCTTGATCTGCTTGACCGCGCTCTCATCGGGCACGCCCCACACGGGCACGCCGTCCATCATCGTGTAACCCATGTCACACCTCGCTTTCATTTTACCCTTTGTTTCGTGTAATGCGCCGTGCCGGGATCGAACCGGCGGCCTGCTGGTTGGAAGCCAGCCGCTCTGCCAACGTGAGCTCACGACGCGGGGTGATTAATATACTGGTTCGACTGAGGATCTGATGTACGTACGATTTGTCATCCCGAAACAGGATTTAGAATCGCATTCATTGCTGGGTGTGTTCCAGGCGGTGTTCGAACTCCGGGAAGCCGGGATGCTGCTGCCTCACGAAGAGCAATGGCTTGATGCTGAGATCGATTGGCTCAACGAACACCTGAAGGAGCCCGATTGTCTTGGGGAACCCGGGACGCATCGAGCGATCTCGTGGTTCCGGTCGTGCGCAACGGACCCGATCGAGAAAGTCCGCAGCATCGTGGCCCTGCTCAGGGAAAAGGGTCTGCCGGTTGAGATGATCAAGGCCGACAATCCCGGGACGATCCTCTACGAGGACGATTGGCAAGTCGTCGCGATCCCGCCAAGAAAGAAACCGCGAAACAATCAGAGCGGCAGGACTTGAACCCGCGGCCTCCCGGATCCGGACCGGGCGCTCTGCCGACTGAGCTACGCTCTGCGATTAAAGGTGACGGACGGGACTCGAACCCGCTTATCCCAGGATCACCGCCTGGTGCCTCGGCCGCTTCGGCTTCCGTCACAATCAGAGCAGCAGGATTCGAACCCGCGACCTCCCGGACCCTAACCGGGCGCTCACCCAACCGAGCTCCACTCTGATATAGAAACCCCCGCCCCGGAGAAGATGTTCGCTGGCGCGGGGGTTCGTGATCGGTATCACGCGTTGAATTGTCAGTCGTGCAGTTCCGTGTTCCAGTAGGCCGCGTCGACGAAGTGCTTCCACGTGTCGTGGCGAAACCGGGGTGAACAGAACAGCAACTGGCCTGGGTCGGGCTTGCGAGGCCGACGGATCAGCTTCAGCCCCGCCTCGCCGGGCGTGCGGTTGCCCTTGCGGGCGTTGATCTCCACCGAGCAGCACACCAGGTTCTCCCAGCACGTCCGCCCGCCACGCGACGCGGGGACCACGTGGTCGAGGTTCAGCTCGCTGGTCGGCAGCTTCTTGCCCGTGTACTGGCAGGTGAAGTTGTCGCGCAGGTAGATGTTCTTCCGGCTCAAACGCAGTGTGGCGCGCTTGACCCGGTCGAACTTCAGCAGCCGGACCACCGAGGGCACGAGGATGCGGCTGGCGACCGTGCGGACAAAGCGTTGCTCGCCCGGCTCGAACTCCGCGGCGTAACCGCTCAGCTCGTGCCACGAAGCGAAGTCGTAAGTCTGGAAGTCGTTGTCGATGGCCTCGACGCGACCGACGAACAGGTCGGCCAACGCCTCGGCGGCGGTGACGATGCGCAGCGCGGCCCAGTTCTTGTTGAGCACGAGCACGTCGGCGTTCGTGTGTGTCATGGCCGACCTCCTTTCTGTGTGGGGTTTTGAAGTGGAGCTGGCAGGGATTGAACCCGCGACCTCCCGCGAGCCATGCGGGCGCTCTTCCAGCTGAGCTACAGCCCCGGTGCGTGAACGGCCAATGATCAAATGCAAGTGGAGCCGCGGGGGATCGAACCCCGATCTTCCGGGTGCAAGCCGGGCGCTCTCCCAGTTGAGCTACGGTCCCAGGGGGATGTGCGATGTCCGATCTCCGATGTGCGATCGAAGCAATACCGCCGGTAGGAGTCGAACCTACACTGCGCCGGGTCTGAGCCGGCTCCCTCTGCCAGTTGGGGTACGGCGGCGGATGAATCTGCGATGTGCGATCGGCGATCTCCGATTTGGAAATCGATTCGCCGATCGCACATCGAAGATCGAACATCCAATCACCCCGGCAAGATTCGAACTTGCAGCCTTCGGCTTCGGAGGCCGATGCTCTTCCGTTGAGCTACGAGGTGGGCAAGCCGGACCGGCGGGGATCGAACCCGCAACCTCCCGGTTCAAAGCCGGGCGCTCTGCCCGTTGAGCTACGGCCCAAGTATATGGCCGATTGTCGATTTGCGATTTTGTTTTAAATCGGCAATCGCAGATCGCCAATCCAATCACCCCGACAGGATTCGAACCTGCAACGACCGGATTCGTAGTCCGGCGCTCATCCGATTGAGCTTCGGGGTGGGGAAAGCCACGGGCCGGCGTCGAACCGGCAACCGGCTGTTTACAAGACAGCTGCTCTGCCATGTTGAGCTACCGTGGCGTGTGATTATGCAAAGCGGCGCCGACGGGGATCGAACCCGCGACCTCTTCCGTGACAGGGAAGCGCTCGTTCCAACTGAGCTACGGCGCCGTGCGGATCACAGAGGGCCAGAGCCCCACCGGGCGCGTTGATCCGGCTTCTTGCGCCCGGGTCTATGCCGCGATCCGTGTCGGTATTAATTGACCCGAGAGGATTCGAACCTCTGTCCACCGGTTATCAGCCGGTTGCTCGGCCGCTGAGCTACGGGTCAGTAAAGACGACCGCCAGGCCCCGCCGCCCCATTGCGGCGGGGCCCAAGTCGTCTTCTTGCATCCATCCGTTCTTCACTTGTCAAAGACCGCTGCGCCGCGCGTGCGACGCGAACAATGGCTGGTCCAGGAGTCGAACCTGGGTCTCCCGCTTTTCAGGCGGGCGCTTTACCGGCTGAGCCAACCAGCCCTTGTGTCAATCGCCGCGGTGGGAATCGAACCCACGCACACCCCCACGTGACGGGGGCGCTCTGGCCGCTGAGCTACGCGGCATAAGTTTGCGCACCGATCGCGCACCCGGTCGGTCGTCCGTCTGGCCTACGGATCAAAGCGCGTTCATAAGTTTTCAATGGCGGCGGCAGGATTCGAACCTGCGGTCTTCGGGTCATGAACCCGACGAGGACTCCGCTCCTCTACGCCGCGTCGCAATCGCGATGGCTGGATTTGAACCAGCAACCTTTCCCGTATGAAGGGCCTGCTCTGCCGTTGAGCTACATCGCGTTCTTTACTTGTCAATGGTCGCGGCTGGATTCGAACCAGCGACTTCCTGCGCGTCATGCAGGCGATCTACCGGGCTGATCTACGCGACCGTGTTTTTATCAATGGCCTTGACGGGACTCGAACCCGCGGCTCCGCCTTGAAGGGGCGGCATGCTGCCAATTGCACCACAAGGCCTCGAATGCAGTAAATCACTGCATTTCAGCGTGCTCCCTGGATTTTGGTCGTGGGTTGCCGGGCTTACGCGGCGAGCCGTGATACGGGCATGCCGAATCGGCTTATGTGCCCGAACCAGGCGGCGAGCCCCGGCGTGGTATCCAGGAGCACACCGGCGGTGCCGTTCGGATACCCTGGGCCTCTGCCGACCGCGCCCGAAAGAATCCCGGGCTCGGCCAAGGCGCCGAACAGCAACGCACAGGACGTGCGTTCGAAGGTATTCAGTTTTTGCTGTTCGGCGTTCATCGTTTTACCTGCCTCGTATCGAGGTACTCGTTTCGTGACTGCGCGGAAATATATCGGCGCATCCTGCCGTATGCAACAACAAAAATCGCGAATCGCAAGAAAAACTATTCGCGCGATTTGTAAGTAACGGTTATTGAGAGTTTGTAAGTTCGCTCCGCGTCCGCCGGTCAGTCTTTAGCGCCGGGCGGTTCGCTGTCGATCAGCACGCGGATGTGGTCGTAGTGCCGACCGCTCAGTTGCAGGGTGATCGTCTGGCCGTCGGGTTGGATCGTGAGCAGGTCGGCGTTGTCGCCCTTGTCGATCCCGCGCACGCCGGTGCCGTACGCCGTCAGCGGGTACTTGGTGCCGGTTCGCTTAAAGAGCTTGTCGGTTTCGAACATCGCTTTGTTGTTTGCGATCACGCCAAGGATCGGCCGGGGGAACTTGATGGTCATGTGGGCTGTCTTGACCTTCGTGTTCTCGGCGCGGGCCGCGTCGAAGTGGATGAGGTACGAGTCGACCACGCTCCCGGCCTTGATCTTCTTCATCCTGTCGCGCAGCTCGTGAGCCTTGTATTTCCCGGGCTCTCGGATGACGTCGCCGAGGGGTTGGGCGAGCTTGACGTTGCGCCGTTCGTTGAAGACCACGGCGAACTTGTTGGTGTGGAATCGCTCGGGCCTGACCGTCGCCGGCGCACGCCGGTTCCACTTCACGTCGCCGCTCAGTTCCAGTTCCAGGGTGTTGTACGAATCGGCGAGCGTGCGTGTGAACGCGTGGTCGTAAGGGATATGGGTGACCGCGGGTTCGACGCTGCCCGTGTGATCCACGACGCCCTGCCAGCCGGCGCTGAGCACGACGTTGTTGGTCGCGGTCTGGTTCTTGTCGTGCCCCTTCAGGTCCACCTTGCCCTCGAACACGGCCGCGAGGGTCGAGCCGTCCGCCGACACCTCGACGCCGAACTCGGTGCCGAGGTCGACGACCCTGGCTTGCGGTGTGTTGACGGTGAACTTGGCGGCCCCGGGCGTGATGCGTGCCACGAGCTTGCCGCGGTGCAGCGTCAGTTCGTTGTCGTTGGTCAACTCGAACCGACACGGGCCGTCCAGCAGCACCTTGGCGCCCCGGTCGAACAGGATCTCGCCGATGCCCTCTTTCGTCACGTAATGACCGGGAGCCAGCCTGCTGCCGACGGCCGGCTGTGCGCCGTCTTCGTCCCACACCAGCCCGTGGTCGGCCGCGAGGGTGACGAACGCCTCGTTGTCCGCCGGCGTCTGGTTGAGGTAGAACAGCCCGAGCAGCACGGCGATGAGAATCAGGGCCGCCGCCAGGTACTTGCGGGCGTTGCCTTGCCGCGGCGTGCGGTCGACGGTCTTCTGGTAAACGCGTACGCCCAGCATGTTCAACACGGCGTGGTGGTCGTCGTCCTTGGCATTGTTCGAGGTGTCGCGCGTCTTGCGGCTTTTGGCTGGCTTACGCTGGTACTCGGGCAGGTCGAGCAGCGGCGGGGTGTCCTGCGTGTCCTGGCGTGCGGGTGGGTTTTCGATCGCCGAACCGACGTCGATGGTCTGGCCGGTCTCTGCGTTCTTGTTCTTCAGCAGGGTGTGGATCGAATCGCCCAGGTCGTTGACTTCCAACAGGCGTTGGACGTTGGTGTGCACCATGGTGAGTTCGGCGAACAGCTCCGCGTGCTCGGGCGATCCCTCCAGCCAGTCGCGCAAACGCAGTTGGTCTTCCTCCGACAGGGTGTCGTCGAGGTAGCCGTGGATCAATTGGATGGCTAGTTCTTCGGTCATGGTCTCTACTCGGCGTTTTGCATTCTCTCGTTCATACACGCCCGCAGGCTCTCGCGGATCCGGCACAGCGTCACCGAGATGCCCCGGCTCGACAGCCCGAGGCGCTCGCTGATGTCGCGCGGCTTCATGTCACGCACGTAACGCAACTCCAACAGGTGGCGGGCGCGTTGCGTCAGCCGGGTCATGCACTGCTCGAGAGCCTCGATGACCAGGCTGTTGCGGGGCAGGTTGTCCAGGTAGTACGCCGCCACGCGGTCGATCGTGTCGGTGTTGAACATGACCACGCGGTGGCGTTTCTCGTCGCGCCAGTACTTGAGCACGCGGTTGCGGGCGATGCCCAACACCCAGCCGTTGAAGTGCCTCTCGTCGGGGCGGGGGGTGTTATCGGACAGGATTGCCACGGCCACCTGTTGGACGATGTCTTCCACGTCTTCGGGGCGGTTGACCATCGAGCGTACGTACGACAACACCGTGGGGTGGATCCCCGCCCAGCGGCGGGCGACCGACTCCACCTTCATGCCTTCCGCTTTCTCGCGATTGGTCGTTTCGTCCTGCATCTCATATCGTCCGCACCGCACCTGCGATGGCTAATCATAGAGTACCCCCTGGGGTGGGTTGTTAGCATTTAAATGAGCCAATTACTTGACGTATCGCGCAAAAAGCCCGTTTCAGCGTGGTTTGTTCGGATAATTGGCCTTCACAGCTAACAACTCGTCGCTTGGGGGTACTGGTATATCAATCGGGAAGAGGGCGATCGGCGCTGCAACCGGACAGCGAGGTTCGTTGTCTGGTGTGGGCCCTTTCGCGGATTGGAAGCCATGATGTGGTTGCACTTCCCGAATCTTCTCATATCAATCCGCCGCGGCCTGTTGGACGACCGCCCTCTGTGGGCCTCGTCTGCGTTTCATCTCGTGGGTACGGGCTGGCCGGAGTGTCAAGATCGTACATGTGACGGTTCTGCAAAGACACGCACCCCGGTTTGTGCCGGTGCCTGAATCACGCACCGACCGTCGGCCGCCGGATCAGGTGGCCTTGGAATAGGAGGAATGGTGATGCCTGAATAACTCAAGCCCCGCGAGCAGCGCATCGCAATCGCGGCGCGGTGAACTCGGGGCTTGTGGAGAAGAGAGCGGCGACAAGTTTGTTCGGAAACCGCTTCTTTGATGAAGGAGTCAGTGAGATGAAATTATTCAGTACGGCCTTTATGGCCGCCCTCTTGGTCGGGGCCTCCGTGGCCTCGGCGGGGATCGTGACCGACAACCTGTTCTACGATGGTGGCAACAAGACCGCGGCGACCCACGACTACAACACCGGCACGCTCACCGATGCGGGGACCGGTATCGAGTTCGAGGCGGTCATCACCATCACCGCCGCGGGCGGCGACCTCAAGACCAACGGCGGCACGTCCGACCGCGAATGGGGTGTGACCGGCGGCAACAACGCGATCGACACCGCCGGTGAATCGATCACGGCAACCCTCACCAGCATCACCATCACCAACGACAACGGTTTTGGTGGGGCCGCCAACGTCACCTTCGATGGCTTTACAGACATCCTGCTGTACTTCGTCGGCAACGACGGCGACGCCGGCAAGGTGACCGACGGCACGAGCGCGCTCTTCCAGTGGGAAGGCACGCTCGACCCCGGCGGCGCCGACTTCGGCGACACCGTGATCTCCGTGGGCAGCGGCCTGCAGACCTATGGTGAGTCCGGCGAGAGCGCGGTGAGCGTCAACAACGCTCGGATCGACGTCTCGGGCACACTGCCCTCGACGCTCGTCGCCGAGTTCGTCGCCCACTCCGGCGGCGGCGCGACCGCTCCGGCCGACCCCAACCGCTGGCGCATCGATGACCTCGGCGTGCAGTTCACCGTCACCCCCGAACCGGCCAGCCTCGCGCTGCTCGGCCTCGGCGGCCTGATGGTGCTCCGTCGTCGTCAGTGAGATCGTTTGACTTACCGGTCGCGGGCTTCACGGCCCGCGACCGATTTCTTCCGGGCAGGTTTGGAGAAAGCACGAACACGCCCGATACACCGCACGCAACCCGCGGGTCCGGCGCGGGCACTGGAGCGGCAAGACTTTGTTCATGAATAAGCACCTATCCGTTGTTGTCAGCGCCCTGGCGCTGGTCGTGGCCTTGGCCGCCGCCCTCGACGTCTCGGCCCAGGGATCGCCCAACGTGATCGTCATCATCTCCGACGACGCGGGCTACGCGGACTTCGGGTTCATGGACGGGCTCAGCGGCGAGACTTCGCAGGTGCCCACCCCCAACCTCGACGCCCTGGCCGCGCGCGGCGTGACCATGTCCAACGCCTACACCGCCATGGTGTGCAGCCCCTCACGCGCCGCGATCACCACCGGCGGCTACCAGCAACGCGTCGGCTACGAGTACAACATCAACAACCTCACCTCCGCCACCGGCCCGTTCGAGGGCCTGCCCGTCGAAACGACGACGATCTGGGAGCGCATGAAGTCGGTCGGTTACACCACCGGCGCGGTCGGCAAGTGGCACGTCGGCTCCATCGCCGACACCTCGCCCACCGAGTTCGGCAACCGCCCCCAGCGCCAGGGCGTCGACGAGTTCTACGGCCTGTGGCGCGGCTCGCGCAACTACAACGTCGGCGGCCAGACCAACGAGACCCGCGTCATCCGCGAGACCCTCGTCGACGCGCTGGGCAACGTGGCCGACACCGTCATCGAATCCGCCCACAGCGGCGAGTACATCACCGAGACGTTCGGCCAGTTCGCCGTCAACTACATCGCCGACCACCACAACGACACCAACCCGTTCTTCCTGTACCAGGCGTTCACCGCGCCGCACGGGCCGCTCAACAACTCGCCCGACATCAACGACCCCCGCCTCGCCGGGCTCTCGGGCAACCGCAAGAAGTACGCGTCGATGATGCTCACGATGGACGACGAGATCGGCCGCATCCTCGACACGCTCGAAGACCCCAACAACGACGGCAACAACGCCGACAGCATCACCGACGACACGCTGATCATCTTCATCAACGACAACGGCGGCGCCAGCTCCAACGCCAGCGACAACGGCCACCTCCGCGACTTCAAGGGCACGCCCTACGAGGGCGGCATCCGCGTGCCGATGATCATCGCCGGCGCCGGCGTCGATCCCTCCGTCGAGGGCACGGTCTACGACAAGCCGGTCCACTCGGTCGACATCCTGCCCACCGCGTTCGCCGCGGGCGGCGGCTCGTTCGGCCCCGCCGACACTGGGATCGACGGCGTCGACCTGCTGCCCTACATCAACGGCACGAACACCGCCGACCCCCACGACGTGATCGTCGTCCGCTCGGCCGATGAGGTCGGCGTCCGCAAGGGCGACTGGAAGCTCGTCAAGAACGGCAGCGGCGCAAGCTTCCAGCTGTTCAACCTCGCCACCGACATCGGCGAATCGACCAACGTCGCCGGCGCCAACCCCACGGTCCTCGCCGAGTTGCAGCACAACCTGACCGAGGTCGAGTCGGAATACGACAAGCCGCGCTTCGCGCAGCTCAACTCCGGCCAGGCCACGGTCAACATCTTCGACCACTTCACGTTCCGCCCCGAGGCCGGCGGCGCGCAGCCGGGTGCAAACGTGCTGACCAACAGCGGCTTCGAAAACGGCGCGACCATCGACGGCAGCCCGTTCCACACCTTCGAGGAGCTGACCGACTGGTCGAACAACGGCGACAACACCTCCCCGGCCAAGGACGAGGTCGCCGCGCGCAACGACAACGCCTTCGCCGGCTCGTACCGCGGGCTGATCTCCGGCCTGCGCACGCCGTACCAGGTCACCGGCCACGTCATCGCCCTCGGCGAAGAGTTCTCGATCAACCTGGCGACCAGCGGGCAGTTCTCGCAGTGGGACGTGGGCGTCGACAGCATCAACATGGAGCTGTTCTACCTCGACGCCGGCAACAACGCCGTCGTGCTCGACACGATCAACGTCGTGCCGACCGGCTCGTGGGCCACGTCCTCGCACACGTTCGCGGCCATCACCGACGCCGGTGCGGTCGGCCGGTTGCTCGGCATCCGCTTCGACTCGCTCGGCGGCAACAGCGAGTTCGCCGGGCTCGACGAGATCACGCTCGGGCTGGCCACCGCCTCGCCCGTGTTGCAGATGAACTGGTCGGCCGGGGGCGCCTGGGTCGAGGGCAGCACCAGCAACGTCGAAACCATGTTCCACACCGACGCCTTCGCCGGCGCGGTGCTCGAGTTCCCCGTGGCCGACACCGTCAGCTACGTCGCCACCAACGACATGACCCGCTCGACCGGGCTCGAGTTCATGCTGAACAAAATGGTCTTCAGCGGCGCGTTCGGCGGGGGGTCGGACCAGTCCGGCACGATCGAGGGCAACGCGGTGCTCTTCACCGATTCGCTCGACGGCGTCGGGCCGCAGCTCGTGATCAGCGCCACCAACGGCGGCGGAGGCGGTCCCTTCGCCCCCAGTTCGACCGGCCCGCAGTTCACCTACGACATCGACCTGGACCTGGTGATGTTCGACGACCTGACGATCGCCGGCAACGGCGGCGTCGAGGTCACGATCAACGGCCAGGTCCGCGACTACGCCGACCCGCGCAACCTGACCAAGACGGGGTTGAGCAAGGTCACCCTCGCGGGCGACAACACCTACGCCGGCCACACCACGATCGCCGGCGGCACGCTCGCGTTGGCCGGTGCGGCGACGCTGAGCAACACAACCGGCATCGAGGTGCAGGCCGGCGCGACCTTCGACGTGTCCGCTACGAACACCGGCGGCTTCACGCTCGGCTCGGGCCAGACGCTCGGCGGCGGCGGCTCGGTCGTCGGTGACATCGACGCCGACGCGGGCGCGACGGTCAGCCCCGGTTCGAGTATCGGCACGCTGAACGTGGCCGGCGATTACACGCAAGACGCCTCGGCCGTGCTCGTGATCGAAGCCGACGGCGTCACGGACACAAGCGACCAACTCGCGGTGACGGGCAACGTGACGCTCGCCGGTGCGCTTTCGGTCGACCAATTGACCACGGCCGACGCGGGCGACGAGTTTGTCATCGTGACCGGGGCGAGCGTCAACGGCGCGTTCGACCAGGGCGCGGGCATCGACGGGGCCGACATGATCGTCGACGCCGGCAGCTCGTTGTCGCTGGGCATCTTCTACGAGGCCGACCGGGTCATATTGATCGCGACCTTGACGGGCGACGCCAACGGCGACGGCACGGTCTCGCTGGTCGACCTCAACGCGCTGGGCTCGAACTTCGGCACGGGCTCGACGTGGCAGGAAGGCGACTTCAACTACGACGGCGTGGTGTCGCTGGGCGACCTGAACTTCATCGGCACCAACTTCGGCAGCAGCATCACGGCCCCCGCCCCCGCCCCCGGAAGCGCCCCGGCCGTGCCCGAACCGGCGAGCCTGATGTTG
>JANQHD010000008.1 GCA_028282805.1 Phycisphaeraceae bacterium
TGATTGACCAGTTGACCAGTTGACCAGTTGACCAGTTGACCAGTTGACCAGTTGACCAGTTGACCAGTTGACCAGTTGACCGACTGATCGATTCGCTTCACACAAAAAAGATATAATCGTTGCAATTAAGCCCCTTGATCATTACGATGTTTTTTCTGATAATGAGAGCCATTCTCAACAACGCGTGACAGCGCGAGAAGGACCGTGCCGTGTTTTTGAACGAACTGAAGAAGCAGCAGCGTGGACGGATCGTTGGCATTAAGGGCCAGCTCGCGGTGACGCAACGGCTGATGGCGATGGGCATGTTGCCCGGCCGGGCGGTTGAGGTCGTGCAGGTGGCGCCGTTCGGCGATCCGGTGACCGTGCAGCTGGACAGCTCTCGCGTGTCGCTGCGGCGCAGCGAGGCGGCCATGCTCCAGGTCGAACCCGCCTGACGGAGGGGCCCGTGGCCACCGTCGATACCCCCGTAGAACCAACCACCACCGACCAGATCGAGATCGCCCTCGTCGGCAACCCCAACACCGGCAAGAGCACGCTGTTCAACCGACTGACCGGCGTCCGCCAACGCGTGGGCAACTACCCCGGCGTCACCGTTGAAAAGAAGGTCGGCACCGCCACCGTCAACGGCGAGTCGATGACCCTCATCGACCTGCCTGGCGCCTACTCGCTGGCCGCCGCGTCGCTCGACGAACGCGTCGTGTTCGACGTGCTCACCGGGCACATGGAAGGCACGAAGAAGCCCGAGGTCGTCGTCTGCGTCACCGACGCGTCGAACCTCATGCGCAACCTGTTCCTCGCCTCGCAGATCAGCGAGCTCGGCCTGCCCATGGTCATCGCGCTGAACATGTGGGACCAGGCGCAAGAACAGAACATCGCCATCGACGCGCAACTGCTCAGCGACCGGCTGGGCGTGCCCGTCGTGCCCACCGTTGCCGCCAAGGGCCGGGGCGTCGAAGAGCTGCGCGACGCGATCGCCCACGCCCTGGAAGACGAAACAAAGATGGTCGGCGTCGACTGGCCCGATGCGGTCAAGGAAGCGACGCGGTGCCTGCGCGAGTCGACCGGCGAAAAGTACACCGAGGCGGAGCTGCACCGCTTCCTGTTCGACATCGACTCGTGCGTCAAGCTGCCGACCGAGCACTGCGCGACCTGCGAGAACGCGCGCCGGTGCCTCAGCAACAACGACCTCGACCCGGTCAGCGCCGAGGCGGTCATCCGCTACGGCTGGCTGGCCGAGCTGCTCGAGGGCGTGGTCACTCACCCCACGGTCCGCAAGGCCACCGCCACCGAATCGGTCGACAAGCTGCTGACCCACCGCGTCGCGGGCCTGGTCATCTTCGTGGGCATGATGTGGGTCGTCTTCCAGGCGATCTACTCGTGGTCCGGGCCGATGATGGACGGCATCGATTACGTGTCTGGCTCCCTCGGCGACATCGCCGGCGGCTGGCTGGAAGGCTCGCCGATGCTCCAGTCGCTCGTCGTCGACGGCGTGATCGCGGGCGTGGGCGGCGTGGTCATCTTCCTGCCGCAGATCCTCGTCCTGTTCCTGTTCATCGCCATCCTCGAAGACTCCGGCTACATGGCCCGCGCCGCGTTCCTCATGGACAAGCTGTTCGCCTGGTGCGGACTGAACGGCAAGAGCTTCGTGCCCATGCTCTCCAGCTACGCCTGCGCCATCCCCGGCGTCATGGGCGCACGCACCATCGAAGACCCCAAGGCCCGATTGACCACCATCCTCATCGCGCCGCTGATGAGCTGCTCAGCCCGACTGCCGGTGTACGTGCTGCTGATCGGCGCGTTCATCGAACCGCAGTACGGCGCGACCGTGGCGGGGCTGGTGCTGCTGGCGATGCACTTCGTCGGCCTGGCGGTGGCGATCCCCGTGGCGCTGGTGCTCAAGCTGGTGCTGAAGACCAAGCCGAGCCCGTTCGTGCTGGAGATGCCGCCGTACCGCGTGCCGCAGCTGCGCGACGTGGTCTGGCGGATGTGGGATCGGGGCAAGGAGTTCTTGATCCGTGCCGGCACGGTGATTTTCGCGTTCACCATCATCATCTGGGCGCTGATGTATTTCCCCCGCCCCGCGGCCGTCGAACAGCGGGTCACCGAACAGTTCGCCCAACAACAGAACGTCACGGTTGAACAACTGCCCGCATTGATCGAGGCCGACGAAGCGCTGGGCGATTCGCTGAGCTACGCGGTCGACAGCGCGTACATCGAGCAGAGCATCATGGGCCGGGCGGGCAAGGCGGTGCAACCCGTGTTCGCGCCGGCGGGCTTCGACTGGAAGATCACCGTGGGCGTGCTGGGCAGCTTCCCGGCGCGCGAGGTGATCATCGCCACGCTGGGCATCACCTATTCGCTGGGCGGCGACGTCGACGAGGAGTCGGCGGACCTGGTCGGCGCGATGGCCGCGTCGACGCACGCCGACGGATCGAAGGTGTACACCGTGCCGGTGGCGTTGGCGATCATGGTGTTCTTCGCGCTGTGCATGCAGTGCGGGGCGACGCTGGCGACGATGGCGCGTGAGCTGAACTGGGGGTGGGCGAGCTTCGGGTTCGTGTACATGACGCTGCTGGCGTGGGTCGGGGCGGTGGCGACTTACCAGCTCGGCACGTGGATCGCGTCGGCGTGAGGCCTACAATCGGTCATGGAACCGCTGATCGTCATTGTCGTGATTACCGCCGCGGTGGTGTACCTCGGGTACCTGGTGGCGCGGCGGTTCTGCAAGCGCGGGGGCGGTTGCTGCGGCTCGACCAAAGCCGCGAAAAAGTCGGTCTCGCTGACCGTCGAAGGCAAATCGCCCCGCCGTTAATCACACGCTAACGCCGTATTTGAACCTGGCCGATGTTGGAGAAGGGCGGCTTGTGGTTTGGCCATCAACGTGCGTAAAATGCTCTGCCGGCCCG
This sequence comes from Phycisphaeraceae bacterium, assembly GCA_028282805.1. Taxonomy (GTDB): domain Bacteria; phylum Planctomycetota; class Phycisphaerae; order Phycisphaerales; family Zrk34; genus JANQHD01. The sequence continues at coordinate 2,907 of JANQHD010000008.1, forward strand.
AGGTTGCCGAAACCGCTTGGTCGGCGTGTCCTTTTTGATCACCCGCCTGCCCCCGAGTGTTAGTTGGGCTAATTGAATGACTGATTCCGACAAGCAAGACCTGAACGAAACGACCCCCGAGCTCGAAAAGGAGATCGCCGAGGCGCTCGGTGACATGTCCGTCATGGACCTTGTCGAGCAGCCGAAGCTCACCGAGCCCAACCCCGTGGCGCACGCCGGCGACCACGCGATGGCCAAGGGGAAGGTCGTGGCCGTGCACGACGACGACGTGTTCATCGACCTCGGCGGCAAGAGCCAGGGCATCGTGCCGCTCAGCCAGTTCGACAAGGCCCCCGAGCTCGGCGCCGAACTCGAGTTCGTCGTTGAGGGCGTGCTCGGCGACGAGGGCCTGGTCAAGCTCTCGCGCCAGGGCGCCGTGGAGAAGGCCACGTGGCAATCGCTCGAGCGCGGCATGGTCGTCGAGGCACGCGTGACCGGCTCGAACACCGGCGGCCTCGAGCTCAAGATCGCCGGCCAACGCGCGTTCATGCCCGCCAGCCAGATCGACCTGCACCGCGTCGAGAACCTCAACGAGTTCTTGAACCAAAAACTGAAGTGCCAGGTCATCGAGCTCGACCGCCGCGGCAAGAAGATCGTGCTCTCGCGCCGCGCGGTGATGGAAACCGAGCGCGCCGCCGAGCGCGAGAAGGTGCTCGAAAACATCAAGCCCGGCGACCTCATGGACGGGGTCGTCAGCTCCATCAAGGACTACGGCGCGTTCGTCGACCTCGGCGGCGTCGACGGCATGGTGCACGTCAGCGACTTGGCCTACCAGCGCGTGAGCAAGGTCGAGCAGGTCGTCAAGGTCGGCGACAAGGTGCGCGTGAAGGTGCTGTCGATCGAAGCCGACAAGCAGCGCATCGCGCTGAGCCTGAAGGACGCGCTGCCCAACCCGTGGGAGAACCTCGGCGACCGCTACCCCGTCGGCGGCCAGGTCACCGGCGAGGTGGTCAAGCTCGCCAGCTTCGGCGCGTTTATCGAGGTCGAGCCGGGCGTCGAGGGCCTCGTGCCCATGAGCGAGCTGAGCTGGGGCCGGGTGGCCAGCGCCGGCGCCGTGCTCAAGAAGGGCGACCGCATCAACGCCAAGGTGCTCAGCGTCGAGCCCGAACGCCAGCGCATGTCGCTGTCGATCAAGCAGCTCGGCGAAGACCCCTGGCACGCGGTCGACGCGACCTACCCGCCCGAATCGACCGTCACCGGCACCGTCACCCGCACCACCGACTTCGGCGCGTTCGTCGAGCTCGAGCCCGGCATCGAGGGCATGGTGCACATCTCCGAGCTGTCGAACAAACGCGTCGCCAGCGTCGAGGACGCGGTCAAGGTCGGCCAGGAAGTGCAGGCCATGGTGCTCGCCGTCGACAGCGGCAAACGCCGCATCGGCCTGTCGCTCAAGGCCCTGATGGCCCCCGAGCCCGGCCAGGAACGACGCGGCCCGCGCGGCCGATCCGACAAGGCCAGCCGCGACGACATCCGCAAGTACTCGGTCAAGGACACCCGCAAGGCCAGCACCGGCGAGAACCTCGGCGCCCTGCTCGACAAGTTCGGCGGCGACGACAGCGACCTCAAAGGCGGGATTGGGTAAACTCGAAACTCGAAGTTCGAAGTACGAAACCTATCTATTTCGAACTTCGAGTTTCGTTCTTCGAGTTTTCATACGCATGGACACGACCGTTCAAGACATCAAAGCCGCGCTCGACACGGGCGAAGATTTCGTGTTGCTCGATTGCCGCAACGACAACGAGCGCAGCATGTGTCGCATCGAGCCGTCGTTGCACATACCGATGCCGCAGACGCCCGAGCGGATCGGCGAGCTGCCGGCCGACAAGCCGATCGTCGTGTACTGCCACCACGGCGTCCGCTCGCGACAGGTCGCCGGTTTTTTGCTTGAACAGGGCTTTGCCGACGTGCGCAGCATGGCGGGGGGCATCGACGCGTGGTCGCTGCACATCGACCCCGGCGTGCCGCGCTACCAGTGAATGACGGCTCGCTTCACCGGCGTCGGCGCAGCAGCGCTACGCCGCCCGCGCCCAACAGCGCCAGCGAGGTGGGTTCGGGGATCACGCCCTCGATCTGTGCGCCGAGCACCTGGCCGTCGAAGTTGGACAGCGTGAAGCCGAACCCGCCGGGCACCGCGACCGGCGCGAGGCCGGTGAACAAGAAGTAATCCGCGTTGGCGTTGCCGGGCAGGTTGTAAGTCGGGTTGCCCAGCGCCACGACCGGGGACCCGCCGCCGTGGGTGAGTTGGAAGCCGCTGTTGTGGCCGAGGTAGAGCGCCACGTCGTACAGCTCGTTCGGCAGCAGCCCGCCGATGTGCACGGTATCGCCGTCGTACCCGCCGAACTGAAGGTCGTTGGCGGGCGGCCCGGGTTCGGTGTACCCGCCGAACGGGTTGACGTGCTCGACCCAGACCGGCGTGAGGTTGCCGAACTCGTCGTCGAGGTCGGACATCACACCCGCGTCGGCCGATTGCAGCCCGTTCCACACGGTGCCGCCGGCGGAACTGAGGATGCCGTTGTCGCCGACGTGCGTCGGGTCGATCGGCTCGATGTTCCAATCGAAGTTGATGACCTGACTTGCGCCCACCTGAGCAGAAAACACCACCACGATCATGGCGGCGTACACGCGCAAAATGCCCCTTTGGATCCCTCTCATTGCTCTCTTCCCTTTCTAATCGCTGTGACGACCGGGCGGTTGCCCACCGCCCGAATGACAAATGTACACCAATCGTGGGCTTAGTCCAGATAAAAATCGCGTAATCGTGCCGGATGGCTTTGTTTACGAGCGATGAGGGGGCATGCAATCGCGATCGTGGGCACGACGGCCGCTGATGACAAAGGTCGGTGCCGGCGTGATTTATCCGTCGTTATGAAGATTGAGCGGTCAACAGGTCGTTGAGCCAGCGCGTGCCGCGTTTGAGTGTTCGCTCGTTGACCTCGTAGCGCACCCGCTTGCCGTCGCGTTTTGCCCGGAAGACCTGGGCCTCGCGCAGGATGCGCAGGTGGCTGGCGACCGTGGCGTTGCTACGCCCCGCGGTTTTCGCCAGATCAGCGAACGATCGCGTGGTGCCGATCGTGACGCTCACCATCTTCCGCCGCACGGGGTGCGACAACGCCCGAAACACATCCCGCTCATCCAACGTTGTTCGGTAGGGTCTGGCCATTAGTCTATTTTCGACGAAAATAGATAAATGTCAAGCGCAAACTTCAGCCACTTGATGGGGTGGGCCTGGCGGTTGTATGTCGCGTCCGCCATGGGCCGGCGTCGATTTCGCACGACTGACCGGTGCGGCGCGATTATGATGAGGTCAACGAAAGGGAACACGCCATGAACACAGGTGCCCTTGCGGGTTCGACCGCGGCCTCCTCCGCTGCCGCTCAACAGGCCATCACGGCGCAGCGCGCCATGGGGCCGATCGTTCGCGTTGAGCCCGAGGTCTGGCTCGACATCGCCGCCACCGCCGCCAACCGCGTGGCCGTGCACGCGCCGGTCGGCATCAAGCTATTCGGCATCAAGCAGCGATACCTCATCAACGCCCACGGCCTGTACTTCGCCACCGACCACACAGAGCCGCTCAAACTGCCCGACGACCTGCTCGTGATCGAAGCGAAATCCATCTACATCCCGTAACCGGCAACCGCTGCGGCGCGACGATTTCAAGCGGGGCGTTGTTTTCTGTGTTCCCCGGCGCATGCCGGCGCGTATCATGAAAGGCATGATCCAGCGCACCGACAAGGCCGACCCCGCCGACAAGGCCGCGATGCTGTCGCTCAAAAACGTCTTAAGCGAACTGACCGAGGCGGCCGAGCTGTACGACACGCTCGACGACGGCCGGCTGCTCTGTTACGCCTGCGGCCACGAGTGCAAGATCCCCGAGGGCAAAACCGGCGTCTGCCGCGTGCGCTTCAACGCCGACGGCCGGCTGTTCGCGCCCAGCGGTTACGTCGGCGCGCTCGCGTGCGACCCGATCGAAAAAAAACCCTTCTACCACGCCCTGCCCGGCCGCGATGCGCTCAGCTTCGGCATGCTCGGCTGCGACCTGCACTGTTCGTACTGCCAGAACTGGGTCACCAGCCAGGCGCTGCGCGACCCCGACGCGGTGTCCAACGCGCACGCCGTGACCCCCGAGCACATGGTCGACCTCGCCCTGCAACACAACGCGCCGGTGATCGCCACGACCTACAACGAGCCGCTGATCACCAGCGAGTGGGCCGTGAAGGTGCTCAAGGTCGCCAAGGCCAAGGGCCTGATCGGCGCCTACGTGTCGAACGGCAACGCCACCGAGCGCGTGCTCGATTACATCCGGCCGTACGTGCAGCTGTACAAGGTCGACCTGAAAAGCTTCCAAGACCGCGAATACCGCGCGCTCGGCGGGCAGCTGCCGAACGTGTTGCGCACGATCCGACAGCTGCACGCCAAGGGCTTCTGGGTTGAAATCGTCACGCTCATCGTGCCCGGCCTCAACGACGGCGACGACGAACTCAAAGCCATGGCCGATTTTCTCGTCGGCATCTCGCCCGACATCCCGTGGCACCTGACCGCGTTCCACAGCGACTACAAAATGGCCGACACCGCCTCGACCCACACCGACCGGCTGATCAGCGCGTGCGAGATCGGCCAGGCCGCGGGCCTGCGCTATATCTACGCCGGCAACCGCCCGGGCATGACCGGCCCGTGGGAACACACCCACTGCCCCAACTGCCGCGCCACCGTCATCGAACGCCACGGCTTCCTCGTGCAGTCCAACCGGTTGCAATCCGGCAGGTGCCCCGACTGCCAGACGCCCATCCCCGGGTTCTGGTCCCCCGACTGCGTCATCCCCCAACAGCACATGGGCACACCCCTCTGGTGCGGCGAACACGCGTAGCGCAGCGGGGCCTCGCGACACAACAACGGGTATCGCTTCCGCGCGGCCGTGCGTGGTTGCCGCTTACAAAAGCTGTTCGTGCGCGCACCTGATGCCGAACACGTGCGCGTCGCAACGATTAGCTTTTAATAATGACTAATCCACTTTTGTTTGTAACGTGATCGGAACCAAACCGCAACCAAATGGTGTGCTGGTACTTTCGTGGCACGAAGCGGGTAGAGCGGAGAGACACTAGTTCCCGATCCAATGGGGATTCGGGTGAGAGTCGTCCCACATTGTCAGGAGGGTTTCTATGAAACTCCGCTCATGGATAGCCGGCGCGTGTTGCGCGCTGGGTATGTCGGTTAGCGCTTTCGGTCAGTACTCGATCACCGTGCTGCACAACAACGACGGCGAATCGAACATTTCCGCCGTGGACGAGTTCGCCACGCTGGTGAACGACACGCGCAACTTCTACACCGCCCAGAACCACGGCGTGGTCACGCTGTACGCGGGCGACAGCTTCATCCCTAGCCCTGAGTTCCAGGCCAGCCTCGACTCCGGCGCCACGGGCAGCCGGACGTTTTACGACGCGTTGGCGCTGGACGCGATCGGCTATGACGCGGCGGTGCTCGGCAACCACGAGTTTGACGCCGGGCCCTCCGTGCTCGCCGAGTTCCTCGGCCAGACCAGCGTGCCGTACCTCAGCGCTAACCTCAACTTCGGCGCTGAGCCGGCGCTGTCGGGCCTGGTGGGCAGCGACATCTTCAGCAGCACGACGGTGACCGTGCCGACCGCGGCCGGCAACAAGACGGTCGGCATCATCGGCGCGACGACCGAGAACCTGCCGTTCATCACCAGCGTGGGCGGGGTGACGGTCGACCCGGTGGTCGCGGCGGTCAACGCCGAGGTTACGGTGCTGGGCGCGGTCGACCACGTCGTGCTGGTCAGCCACCTGCAGGGCATCGCCGAGGACCTGGCCAACGCGCCTGCGCTTTCATCGAGCATCGACCTGATCGTGGCCGGCGGGGGCGACGAGATTCTCGCCGACCTCGGCGCCGGTTCCCCGACCACCGCTTACGGCGCGGGCGCACCGGTCAGCGTGGCCGACACGGGCCTGCTCGCTGGCGACAGCGCCGACCAGCCGGTGTACCCCAACACCACCACCGCGATCCCCGTCGTCACCAGCGGGCCCGAGTACGGCTACCTCGGCCGGGTCACCCTCAACTTCGACGCGGCGGGCAACCTGCTGACCATCGACGGCACCTCCAACCCGCAGGCCAACACCGGCATCGCCTCCGACGCGACCGTGCAGGCGAACGTCGTCGCCCCGGTCGAAACCTTCGTGGCCAACCTCGCCAGCAATGTCATCGCCACGTCTTCCGAGAAGCTCGACGGCAACGGCAACCGCGATGTGATCCGCGCCAACGAAGCCGGCCTGGGCAACCTCGTGGCCGACGGCCTGCTCGCCGCGGCGACCGGCGAAGCGGCGAACTTTGGCGTCGACTTGCCCGACCTGGCCTTCGTCAACGGCGGCGGCATCCGTGACGACATCGAGGTGGGCGACGTGTCGGTGCTGACCACGTTCGACATCTCGCCGTTCGGCAACATCATTTCGATCGTCGAAGACGTCAGCCGCGACGACGTGAAGCTGATCTTCGAGAACGCCTACTCCAAGACCATCGACGACCCGCTGGGCGGGTCGGGCATCAACCCGATCCGCGACAGCGTCAGCGGCACCGGGCGCTTCCTGCATGTCTCCGAGGGTGTCCAGGTCGTCTACGATATCACCGCCACGGCGATGCAACTCGACAACGACGGCAACCTCGTCACGCCCGGCTCACGCATCGTCGAACTCATCGTCAACGGCGATGTGATCGTGCAAGGCGGCGTGGTCGTGCCCGGTGGAACGCTCGACATCGCCACGCTCGACTTCTTGCTGACCGGTGGCGACCAGGTCTTCGAAGATTACCTGTCGACCAACTACAGCTTCACCCGCTTGGGCCTGTCCGACCAGAACGCGTTGCAGGCGTACGTGAGCGGCCTAGCCAACGGCAACCCGGCGTTCGACCTGGTCTCCGACTTCCGTTACGACAACTCGGCCGACGGCCGCATCGTCGCGCTGCCCGAGCCCGCGAGCCTGCTGCTAATCGGGCTCGGCGGCCTGCTCATGCTCCGCCGCCGCGCGTGACCGCACGACGGGCTGATACAAACAGGTGAGAGTAGTGTCGGGGCCGATCAACGACTGTTGGTCGGCCCTCTTTTTGTGATCACCACCGCACCAAAGACCGCGTATGATTCGCGGCAGCGCTATTAGAAGCCATTTCAAAACCTTCTTAGCGCGATCATCAGGCACGCCACGTGCACGAAGGCGCGGTACATCAAGAGTTTGTGTTCCCATCGGACGACCA
>JANQHD010000046.1 GCA_028282805.1 Phycisphaeraceae bacterium
TTTGCCCTTTGCCCTTTGCCCTTTGCCCTTTGCCCTTTGCCCTTTGCCCTTTGCCCTTTGCCCTTTGCCCTTTGCCCTTTGCCCTTTGCCCTTTCGCCTCACCTCGCCTGCATGCCGTCGATCTTCATGTCGTCGGTGATCGTGATGGTGAACACGAAGCGGGGGTTGTTTTCCGTCACCGTGGTCACGCGGAAGGCGTGGCCGTTCGTCGGCAGGCGGTGCTCGAGCAGTTGGTGTGAGCTGATGCGTAGCAGCGCGCCGTTCTGCTCACGCTTCATCTGCATCACGGCGTTGATGTCGACGCCCGCCGTGGCCAGCCGTTCGGTGTACTCCTTCGTGAACCGCTTGGTCACCGCCTCGTCGCGGCCGGCCATCAGGTCGGTGATCACCTGCTCGATGGTCGGGCCGAACTTCTCCCACAACACCTCGCCGGCGTCGGGCTTGGGCGCGGCGGCATCGACCGCTTCGACCGCCACATTCACGGCATCGGCCGGCGCGGGCTTGGCGTCGTCCGCCACCGCGTCATCGACCGCCACCTCGGGCTGCGATTCGGTGACCACCACCTTGGTAACGATCGGTTCGATCTTGTCGGCCGGCGCCGGCTCGGGCGACACCACCTCGGGTGTCACCACCACACCGGGCGTCGTCGGCGGGGCGGGTTGCACGGGGGCGCCGGCGTCGACGCGAACCGCTGCGGGTTCGGTCGGCCGATCCATCCGCTCGACGCGCGCGACCAGGTCACCGAGCAATTGGTTCTGCTTGTTCTGGTTCTCGGTGATCAGCCAGGTCGACACCGCGATCGCGGCGATCAACAGGGCGAGCAACACGGGCGTGGCTTTGGCGTTCATGGCGTTGGTCCCTTCGCAGCAGCGCACAGCAAACCACTTATCACATCGGCGGTCAACCGCCGCACGCGTTATCATAAACCCATGACGCCCCGGTGGCCCCGCTTTTTACGCAAGCCCCTCACGCTCGGCCAACGCGGCGAGCGCGCCGCCGCCGAGCACCTCCGGCAGGCCGGCTACCGCATCCTCGCCCGCAACCTCCGCCAGCGCTTCGGCGAGGTCGACCTCATCGCGCAACAACGCGGCGACCGGGCCGTGGCCGTCGTCGAAGTGAAAACCATGCGCAGCGAATCGCCGCCGCCCGAGGTCCACGTCAACCGCGCCAAGCAGGCCAAGCTCACCGCCCTCGCCGGGCAATTGGCCAAACGCTACAAGCTGCACGATCGGCCGATCCGTTTCGACGTCGTCGGCGTCGTCTGGCCCGACGACTGCGACAAGCCCACGCGCGTCACCCACCACCCCGGCGCGTTCGAGGCGACGTTTTGAGTTTGGCTGTGCGCCCGCGTCGCTGAAACGACGCTCGCCCCGGCCCGTCATTCCAAATCGTACAGCGCGTTGTCTTCCGACAGAAACCCCGTGCCCTCGGCGACCAGCTCACCGCCCTCGTCCGATTCGGTGAACCGCTCGGCCCAGCCCTGCGCGTGGCCGTCGGCGAACGCGACGTTCGTCTTGCCGTGGTGCCGGTAGCCCTGCGTGCCCGCGTGCCGGCCCGAAAACGACTCGTACACCGTGGCGCGCGGCGAGCGCATGAACTTGTTCGCGCCCGCCGCGTATTCGCCGTCGCCGAACACCGCGGTGCGCGACGGGTTCTGCACTTCCGTCGCGCGGGCCGGCTTGCCGAAGTCACGCCCCAGGTAGCTGGTGTTGTAGTTGTAGCCCGTGTGCGGGTCGCTCGCCCAGTTGGCCGAGCCCTTGAACGACGGGCACTGCTGCACCTCGCTCGGCGCATCGACGCCCGACCACAGCAGGCCCGGCTCGACCGTGTCGCGCGGCTGACCGCCCGACCAGTCGCGCCGCGTCGTGAAGTCCCACGCGTACCTCACCGCCACGCCGCCTTCGATCTTCAGCGCGGTCGCCGGCGGGTAACGCCCGTCGTGCTCCGCGTGGTACGCGAACACCGCCGCGCCGAACTGGTGCAGGTTGCTCAAACACTTCACGCCCTTGCCCAGCTCGCGCGCCATGCCCAGCGCCGGCAGCAGAATACCCACCAGCAGCGCAACGATCGCCACCACCACCAACAGCTCGACCAGCGTAAACGCACCGGTGTGACGGTTCATGCGTGCGCCCCCCGTTTGGCGTGGTCACTTAAGTGACCACGCCGCACACACACCGCGCCCATGAGCACGAACACCAATAAGCTGGTCGGCTCAGGCACCGCCGCCGGCGCAGCGCTCGCGTCGAAACCAAAGTGCGTGCCCAGCTCGTTCAGGTCCACCAGCGTCACCCGCCCGTCGCCCGAAAAATCGCCCGCCGCCCATCCGCCCGCCGCGCCGAAGTGCACGCCGACCACGTTCAAATCCACCAACGACACCTTGCCGTCGAGGTTCGTATCGCCCCGGCGTGTGCCGAGCACGCCCTCCACCAGGTGTGTGACATCGGCCTGGTCGGCGTCGTGGTCGCCGTCGAAGTCGAGCCGTGTTTGCGCCACCACGCCGCCTTCGCCCGTCAGCCGCGCGAACAGGTAGTCGATGTCGTCGGCGTCTTCGTGTGTGTCGCAGTTCAGGTCGCCGGCCGCGCAATCGAACAGCGCCGCCACGTCGCTGAACGCATCGACCTCGGCGGTGCTGCTGTTGTCCACACGCACGTACCGAAACCAGTCGAGCGGTGCGGCGAGGTCGGCCAGGTCGAAGCCCGTGCCGCCGGCCGCGTAGGCGTCGGCTTGCGCGTGGTAATACGAATCGGCGACCTGCCGCACCGTCTGCCCCGCGTGGTCGGCGAACGTTAAACTCGGGTCGACCGGCAGCGTCGGGTCCGTCGGCCGGCCCCACCACTGGTTCCACGCCCAGCTCGCGTCGGGCTGGTGCGGGTTGGTTTCGTCGTATGCCCGGCCGAGCGTCGGGGCGTATTCGTCGACGCCGGGGCCGGCGGTGAACGTATGCCACTGCCACGTGTCCGGGTCCGCCGCGACCTCGCCGGGCAGGCCTTGAAACCCCTTGCTGACCGACACCGTCGCCGCTTCGGTGAAGCCGCCGCCGCCGACCGACTTGGCGTTCGGGTCGCGGTTGTCCCAGCCGCCGCCGCTGAAGTCCATGGACATGAAGCTGTTGCCGAACACGATCAGGTCGACGCCGAACGGGTTGTCCGGGTCATCGGTGATCGGGTGATCGAAGGCCACGATCAACTCGCCGCCGTTGCCCACGGTGACGATCTGGTCGTTGCCCCATGCCGGGTAGACGGGCACCACCGGGATGCTTTCGGCGGGGTTGAGGGTGAAGTCCGGGTCGGTGTCGACGGTGGGCCGGCCGAGCGCGGCGTTGGCGTCGTTGAACAAGCCCGTGCCCGAACCCGGCGTGTAGCGCACCACCTCGGTGGCGAAGTCCGATGCGTCAAAATCGTACGCCGTTGCGGCCGACGCGAGCAAGCCGACCACCAGGGCGAACAGCGCGTATCGTTTTGTGTGTTTCATGGTTGGTCTCTCTTCGAAAAAGTAGGCGGCGCGCCACGCGGCGCGCCGCCGGTGATTGCCCGTACCTGTTTACTTGCGACGCATCACCCCCACCGCCCCCAACGCCAGCAGCACCAGGCTCGCCGGCTCGGGTACCGGGTTGCTCGGCGGCCCGCCGGTAAAACCGGGCGCGAAGCTCAGCCCCAGCCAACCGTCGTCGCCGATCGTGTCGGCCGACAGGCCCGAGCCGAAGCCCCACGACCCGCCGTCGAAGGGGTTGCCGGTGGCGACGTACTGGCCCCAAAAGCCTGTGGACCATCCCTCGGCGTAGCGGTCGTCGCTGTCGACGGCCAAGCCGCCGTCGGCCGTGGCCGATTGAACCGAACCGCTGTCGGTGTCGGTGTCGTGCAGGCCCAGGGCGTTGAACGGCGCAGCGTCGGTGGTGGCGAAGCCGTCGCCGTCCTGGTCGTAGCCGATGCCGAACAGCGCCATGCCGAACGCGCTCTGCGAATCGTACTCGGCGTACAATTCACTGACGCCCGCGATCACGTCCAAGAACAGCGTCTCCGCCGAGACGCTCGAGCCGTCGAAGCGGTAACCCCAAACGAAAGAGTGCGACTCGCCCGACGCCGCCGGCGCTTGGCCGTCGTTGAAGTCGATCACCAGCGCCGCTTCGTGGGCGCCGCTGCCGGTCCAGTCGGTGATGTCGGAAAAGGTGAAGCCGGCCTGTGCGCTGGCCGACACGACGATGAGCGCGGCCCACGCGGCCGCGGCGCAAACGTAGCGCTGCATAAAACACTCCTGCCCCGATTCGCGCGGGGCCTGACCCGTGACACAAAAAAAACACCCGGCCCGCGCGGGGAAACCGGGTGGCATACTTCTGTCCGGGGTCGTCGGAAGACAGCGCCTTGCCCGGTGCCCGTAAAACGCGAGGGCACACGTCAAACGTGTCAGGCAGGTCTTCCGGCTTAGAGCTCGTTCGGTCGCCTTCCCACGCCGGGCCGTAGCCCGACGCAGTGACTCTGTTGACCGAACGCTGCCCCACACTTGGCAAACCGATGGGAACGGTCTGCGGGGGCTGCCCATCACGGCGGCGCGTCCGCGGTGGATTCGCTCTCGCCCGCCCATCCCATGAACCGAACCGGTTCCGGGCGGCGAAAGCTCACCACGCTTCCCTTTTCACCCGGTCGCTGGGTTCTCTTCCCTCCAGCGGCCGGGCACCTGTCACGCGCTCGAACATAACGCCCACGACCCCGCCGAGCAACACCTAATTTTCACATTGGTTTTTACCGCAGCACCGTCCGGCAGGTCAGCACGACCTTACCCTCTTGCAGCGCAACGTTTGTGATCTGCACCCGGCGCACCTCGTCCAGCTCGAAGTCGAGCGTCACCCGCTCGACCTGTTCGTGCACCGCGCGGATGCGCCGCACCTTCTCCGGGTCGTCGAAACGCTCGCCCAGATCCAACACCGCCTCCAACGGCACGCGCAGCTTGCCCACGTACATCCCGTCCAGCCGAAGCTCGGCCACGTCCCCCGCCTCGCCGTTGTACGCCTTGAACGCCGCGCTGACCACGCGCTGCTTGCCGTCCTGGTTCAGCATGCCCGCCACGATCAGCCGCCCGCCGTGCAGGGTGAACACCGTGCCCTCCAGCTGCTCCGGCAGGCCAATGCCCTGGTTCGCCGCCCACTTGCCCATGCGCGCCGCCAGCCATTCGTTCACGGCGTCGGTCTCGATGGCGATCTGCCACGGCTCGCCGTACGGCCGGACCTCGCTGAACCGCTCGGGCAGCCACTTCTCGAACGCCGCGGCCTGTTGCGCGACCCGCTCGGTGGGCTTGATCGGCGGGAACCAGTACGCCGGCGTGCTCTCGACCATCCACCACGCCCACAACGCCAACCCCAACGCCCCCAGCATCACCAGCGAAAAGATGCGCAGCAGCCATCGGCCGACGCGTTTGGCCTTGCCACGGGCGGGTTGGGTTCGGCTCATTGGAATCGTCGCACGAGCAGCGTGTCGTTCTGCCCGCCGAAACCGAAGCTGTTCGACAGGCACACGTTCACCTCGGCCGGGCGCGACGCGTTGGGCACGTAGTCCAAATCGCAGTCCGGGTCGGGGTCGGCGTAGTTGATCGTCGGCGGCAGCACGTTGTCGCGGATCGCCAGCACGCACGCGATCAGCTCCACCGCGCCCGCCGCGGCGATGAGGTGCCCGACCATGCTCTTGATCGAGCTGACGGGCGTGTGGGGCGCGTCGTCGCCGAACACGCGCTTGATGGCGCGGGTCTCGGTCTTGTCGTTCTCTTCGGTGCCCGTGCCGTGCGCGGAGATGTAATCCACGTCGGCGGGCTTAAGCCCGGCGTCTTCCAGCGCCAGGCGCATCGCGGCGATGGGCCCGCGCGACTCGGGGTGCATGTCGGTGATGCGGAACGCGTCGGCGCTCGAGCCGTAGGCCACCACCTCGGCCAGCGGGGCAGCGCCGCGCCGCTGGGCGTGTTCGAGGGTTTCGAGGATCACCATGCCCGCGCCCTCGCCGAGCACGAACCCGTCCCGGCTGCGGTTGAACGGGCGCGACGCGGTGGCCGGTGAGTCGTTGCGGTTCGACAGGGCGGTCAGGCGGTTGAACCCGGTGACGCCGAACGGGTGGATCATGGTGTGCGCGCCGCCGGAGACCATGACGTCCGCGTCGCCGCGGCGCAATATTTCCAGCGCCTCGCCGATCGCCTGCGTCGACGCGGCGCACGCGGTCAGGCAGTTGTACGCCGGGCCCTGCGCGCCGAGCTCCACGGCCAGGTGGTGCAGCGGCATGTTCGGCTCCTGCTCGACCTCACGCCACACGCTGAGTTTTTCTTTGGCGGTCTGCGCCCACTTGACCGCGTCGATGCCGCGTTTGTCGGCGTCCCACCCGGCGAGGTTGGTCGCCACGTAGTTCTCAAAGTCCAGCGACCCCTCGCCCGAGCCGAGGTAGATGCCCACCCGGTCGCGGTCGAGCGCGTCGAAGCCGTCGAGGCCGGCCGAGTCCCACGCCTGCCGCGCCGCGCCCAGCGCAAAGGCGCTGTTCGACCCGACGTGCTCGTGCAGCTGCGGGTGCTTGACGAAGGCGTTGTGGTCGTAGTCTTTCACCTCGGCGCTGAACGTCGTCGGAAACGTCGTCGCGTCGAACTGTTTCGTGAAGTCGATCGCGCTATCGCCGTTGAGCATGCGTTGCCACACGGTTTCGATGTCGTGGCCGAGGGGCGTGACCCATCCGATCCCGGTGATGACGATGCGAGGAGAGGCTTGAGGCTTGAGGCTTGAGGCTTGAGTCATGGTCGGTCTCACGCGGTTTGTTTGGCGCGCAGGGATTCGATCAATCCGCACAGCACGCGGCAGGCTTCATCGTAACGCCGCCCGATCGCCGCGGCGTCGTCTTCTTGCATAATCCCTAAACGTTGCGAAAGGTCGCACAGGTAACCGAGTTCCCGCAGCGAGCCCAAGGCGATGTTCAAAAACTTCAAGTAATCGGCTTTCGATTGCCGGGCGCAGCCCTCGACGATGTTGGTCGGCACCGACACCGCGGCACGACGGATCTGCGAGGTCAACCCGTACCGCTCTTCGGGCGGGAACGGTCGTGTGGCACGATAGGCTTCGATGGCCAGCGCATCGGCCAACTCGAAGGCTCGTAATTTCCGATGATCTCGACTCACCGCACACTTCACTCCATCCTCAAACCTCAGGCCTCAAGCCTCACGCCTCAAGCCTTCCCCAACACCAACGCCACGTTCTGCCCCCCCAGCGACGGCGTATAAACCAACACATGATTCAATGCTGCATCACGTGCCGGGGCGCTGCCGCAGTTCAAGCCGTCGACCGGCTGATCGCAGTTCAGCGTTGCCGGCAGCTTCTGGTGCTTGAGCATCATCGCGGCGAGGGCCACGTCGATGCCGCCCGCCCCCGCGCCGCACATGCCGACGTAGGGTTTGGCCGACCATACCGGTACGTCGGCGAGGCGGCCTGCGAACACGGTTTTCAGCGCCGCCGTTTCGGCCGCGTCGTAGTCGGCGTTCGACGTACCGAAGGCGACCACGGCGTCGATCGCGTCGGCGTCGAGCTTCGCGTCGCGCAACGCCGCGGCGATCGACTTGGCGATGCCCGTGCCTTGCGCGTCGGGTTTGAGGCAGTCGCCGTCGCGGTTGACGGTGTGCGATGCGCCGAAGCCGAGTAGCTCGGCGTAGGGTTCTGCGCCGCGCGCCTGCGCGGTCTGGGCGGCTTCGAGGGTGACGATGCCGCCGCCCTCGCCGATGACCATGCCCGCGGCGGTCCGGTCGAACGGGCGGACCGCGCCGGCGGGGTTGTCGTTGTCCTGCGTGTTGAGTCGGCCGGTCAGCACCTGGCGGTAGAACGTCATGGGGTTGAGCTTGCTCTCGGCGCCGCCGCAGTAGCACAGGTCGGCCTTGTCGCGCTGGATCACGCGCATTGACTCGCCGATGCTCAGGCCGCTGCTGGCCTCGGCGCAGGTGATCGTGTTCGACGGGCCCTGCGCATCGTGGATGATCGTCACGTGGCACGCGAGCATGTTGGGCAGGTACTTCAGCAGCCACAGCGGCGTGAGGTGGTTCATGCCCTCGCGGCCCCACCGGTGGATGTCGAACGAACCGCCGTCGGTTTGCGCCTCGACCAGCGCGCCGGTCAGCTCGTCGAGCTCCGCGGCGATGAGGCCCGCGCCGATGTGGCAGCCGGTCCGCTCGCCGGGGTAGGTGCGCGGGGCGTCGGCGTCGGTGCCGGGCGTGACGAGGTTCGCCGAGCGCACCGCCGCGTCGGCGGCGCCCACGGCCAGCTCGATGTCGCGGGCCATGACCTTGGTGGCCTTGCGGTAGCTCTTGGGCACGACCTTGTTGACCTTGAAGTCGCGCACCTCGCCGCCGACCTGCGAGGGGAAGCCCGACGGGTCGAACGCCTCGATCCGCCCCAGCAGCGATCGGCCCTGGCAGGCCGCGTCCCACAGCGGCTCGATGCCGATGCCCGCTGCGCTGGCCGTGCCCAGCCCCGTGATCCATACCTTGCGTGACATGCTGTTCCCTGCTCGTTTTCGCGTAAAAGCCCGGTAGTTTACGCCAGTCGCCACCGCCGGGCCACCGGGCGGGGTTCTGATGAATAAGCGGGCTCGGCGGTGGCCGTCCGGGCTTTTGCGTCACGGGTGTGACATCCGCCGCACCGATTCCCTACGATACCGCCATGAGCACACCCCAGCGCATCATCGTCGGCATCACCGGCGCCAGCGGCGCGGCCTACGCGCAGCGCACCATCGCCTGCCTCGTCGAAGCCGGCGTCGAGGTGCACCTGGTGGTCTCGCCGTTGGGCCAACGGCTGTTGCACGACGAGTTGGGCATGGAGGGCGTCGACCTCGCGGCGCTGGCCGGGCGCGAAGACCACGGCGTCGTGCTGCACCACTACCGCGACGTGGGCGCATCGATCGCGTCGGGTTCATTCAAGCACGACGGCATGATCGTGGTGCCCTGCTCGAACAACTCGCTGGCGTCGATCGCCACGGGCGTGAGCAACAACCTGCTGCACCGCGCGGCGAACGTGACGCTCAAGGAGCGCCGACGCCTCGTGCTCTGCCACCGCGAGACGCCGCTCGGCTTGATCGAAGTTCGAAACATGGCCGCCGTCACCGAAGCGGGCGCGGTGGTGTGCCCGGCCAACCCGGGTTTTTACATGCTGCCCGAGTCGGTCGACGATCTGGTCGACATGGTGGTCGGCCGACTGCTCGACCTGGTCGGCGTGCCGCACGCGCTGCGCACGCGCTGGGCCCAGAGCCCGGCGAACTTCCGAGGCGACGAAAACAAGTAATGATTTTGTGCGATATCATTTGTTCGAGTTTTTAGTTCTTTGTGTACGAACGATTCAAGCGCCACAAATCAGGAACGGCATGGCTTGCGCCATGCCGTTTCCCGAAACCCGAACCCCGCTCAATATATGTTGGGTGTTGTTGATGACGAGGCCCAAAGGACCGACCCAAAACCTCGTTAGGTATGTCGTCGACAGAAGGCTACATGTGGCTACAAAAAACTTCGCTAAATTGTGGTTCGGTGGCGGGGGTCGCCAACCGACGTGTGAAGGGTCTTGTCTATGCCCAGCCGGGAAATCATCAAGATCGCGGTCGAGCCGGAGGCGAAGCGATCGATTGACCTAGCGGCTCAACGATATGGGATGAGCCAGATCGAGTTAGCCAGCCGCGTATACCAGTGGTTTGCGACACAGGATGAAACCGTGCAGGTCGCGATCCTCGACCTGTTGCCGCGTGGCATCCGTTCGGACGTGGCGAAGATGCTGCTGGAACGGATCGCCGCTGAGGATCGGCCGGCCAAGGCCGCGAAGAAGGCGGGTAAGACGGTGCACGTGAACCGGCGTAAACCCAAGGGCTAACGGTGCGCGCGTTTCAGTGCTCGGTTTCGGGCTCGAAGACCCGCACCACCCAGCCGCGGTCGTGGGGGTCTTCGGGGTCGGGCGGCACGACGATGCGTTTGCGCACGCGCAGCGCCTCGTCCGTCGGCGCGCCGGCGCTGGTGCCGCACGCCGCCTCGGTCGGCTCGGCGGGGGCGTCCAACTCGTCGAGCAGGTGCGGGTTCGCTTTGAGCTGCACGGCCAGGCGCGTCATCGACAGCGCCACCAGGTCGGCCACGGCTTCCTCGTCGTCCAGCCGCGCCGGGCAGTGGCGCTGCCAGGCGTGGAACAGCTCGTGCAGCAGCACGTGCAGCCGTTGGGTCGGGTCCAGCGCATCGGAGATGAGGATCGTGCGGTTCAGGTGGTCGCACAGGCCGAAGCAGGCTTCGCCCTCGTGCTCGATCGCGTCGCGCACCAGGCGGACGGTGTAGGTGAACGGGCCGACGTCAAGTTCCATCAGCGCACCTCCGGAACCCCTTGAGTGATCATCGGGCCATTGTACGGCCGACTGAAGCGTCGCGTGGGCGCGATTCGGCTATCATCCCCGCATGCCCGTGTTTTTCGAGAAACTGGCGGTGATCGGCCGGGACATCAAACTGTCGCATTCGGTGTTCGCGCTGCCGTTTGCGCTGCTGGCGACGTTCTGGGCGGCGGGGGGCTGGCCGGCGTGGGGCGAGCTGGTGTTGATCGTGGCGTGCATGTTCTTCGCGCGGACCTATGCGATGCTGGCCAACCGGTATTTCGACCGCGCCATCGACGCCGACAACCCGCGGACCGCGGGGCGGGCGCTGCCGGCGGGGCGGGTCAGCGGCCGCGCCGTGTGCGCCGCGATGGGGGTGTGCGCGGCGCTGCTGGCGGCGGGCGCGGCGGGGTTCTGGCTGTGGTATGAAAACTATTGGCCGATTGTTTTCGCGCCGGTCGTGATCATTTGGCTGGGTGCTTACGGCCTGACCAAGCGCTACACGCTGCTGTGTCACTTCTTTCTCGGCGCGGCGCTGGCGCTGAGCCCGCTGGCCGCGGGGTTGGCGATCGCCCCCGAAAAACTGGGCGAGCCGATGCTGTGGCTGCTGGCGGGTTTCGTGCTGCTGTGGGTGAGCGGGTTCGACGTGATCTACGCCTTGCAGGACGAGCAGGTCGATCGCGCCACGGGCCTGCACTCGATCCCCGCGAAGCTCGGCCGACGCGGGGCGCTGTGGGTCGCCAAGGCGGCGCACCTCGGCGGGCTGGCGCTGCTGGTGGCGATCTACCGCACCGACGCGGTGATGGACCGGTACTTTCAGGTCGGGCTGTTGATCGTGGCGTTTTTGCTTGTGGTCGAGCACCGGGCGGCGGATCGTGGGCGGTTTACGATGGCGTTCTTCACGCTCAATGGGTTGGTCGCGCTGGTGCTGGGCGGGCTGGGCATCGCCGACGTGTTCGCCGTGGTGTGAAACAGCGCGCGGCGGCGGTCGTGTGAGCGGGGCGGTTTTTCCCGGTTGAAATGGGCGTTTGCGGGCCTTCGGCCGGCTTGTGGTATAACAGTGCCCACCTGGGTCGCACGACGTGGCCCGCATCGACCAACGCCGTTTCAGGAGGATGATCCATGGCCGACGACCAAGTGACCGTCATCGGGCCCGACACCCACATCAAGGGCGAGATGAGTTTCGACTCGAGCTGCCGGGTGCTCGGCCGGTTCGAGGGCACCATCAGCGCCAAGGGCCAGCTGCACATCGCCGACGGCGCCTCGTGCAAGGCCCAGGTCGAGGTGGGCACCGTGACCGTCGACGGCAGCGTCGAGGGCAACATCAACGCCAAGGACCGCGTGCAGCTCAACGCCAAGGCGAAGATCGTCGGCGACGTGCGGGCCGCGAAACTCGTCGTCGCCGAGGGCGCCAGCTTCACCGGTCACGTGCAGGTCGGCCCCGAGGCCGGCAAGGCCCCGGCCCGCCCGAAGGTCGAGATCGAGACGACCGGCGCAGCGGGCGCTAAGCCGCAAGCGGCGGCGAAATAGCACCGAAAACTCGAAGTACGAAAATCGAAGAACGAATGAATACCCAATGATCCAAGGTCGAATGTCGTCTGCGCCGTTTGGGCATTGGGTATTGGGGTTTGATTCGTCATTCGAGCTTCGTCCTTCGTCATTTGGCTTGCACCCATGGCCAAGACCACACCACGCCCCGTCATGTGCTACCACTGCCGGCACGCCTTCGAGGTCGGCCAGCGGGCGATGTCGGTGCCGTGCCCCAAGTGCCACAAGGTGGTGATGGTCGAGGACGTGGTGGTCAAGAACTACAAGCCGGTCAACACGATCCAGACGTGCGGGCGCGTGATCGTGCACAAGGGCGGGCGCATCGCCGCCAAGACCGTCGAGGCGCACGGCGGCGTCGAGGTGCTCGGCGCGATGCACGCGTCGGTGCTCTCCGGCGGGCCCGTCGTCGTCGGCCCCAAGGCCGAGTGGAAGGGCGACCTGCGCGCCCCGTCGCTCGAGGTCCGCGGCGGCGCCAAGTTCATCGGCGGCTACTTCGTGGTGCCCGACGACCCGCTGGCGGTCGGGATCGAGGGGGAAAACTCGAAGAACGAAACTCGAAGAACGAATCAGTGATCAATGACCCAATGCCCAAACAACCCCGGCACGCGCTTTGGGCATTGAACATTAGACATTGCCATTTGATTCGAGCTTCGAGTTTCGTCCTTCGAGTTTGCTCTCCCATAGCCCCCGGGTTTCGCTGCGCTCAACCCGGGGCTTGGTGTAGAATGAGTCGCGGAGAGACACCGCATGGCCATCCCCCGGTTCACCATCGAAAACGCTGTGCTGCTCGTGGTTGATTTCCAGCAGCGGCTGCTGCCGACCATCGACGCACACGAGCGGGTCGTCGAACGCGCGGGCGTGCTCATCGACGGCTGCCGGGCGTTGGGCGTGCCGATCATCGTCACCGAGCAATACCCCGACGGCCTCGGCCCCACGGTTGAAACGATCCGTTCGAAACTCGCCGGCGATCAGCCGATCGACGAGAAATTGAAGTTCAGCGCCGCGGTGGCGCAGGTGCGGCGGCGGTTGGAGGCGCTGGGCCGATCGTATGTCGTGTTGTGCGGCGTGGAGACGCACGTGTGCGTGCTGCAGACCGCCTTGGACCTGTCGGCGGCGGGTTACGTGGTCGCGATCACGGAAGATGCGGTCGGCTCGCGCCGGCCATCCGACCACGCCTCGGCCTTGCGCCGCTTGAGCCAGATCGGGGCCATCCCCACGACCAGCGAATCGCTTTTGCTGGAACTGGTCCACGAGGCGGGCACGGATGTTTTCAAATCCATCCTGCCGATCATCCGCTAACGCTGTTTTTCGTAAGCCTATGTTTTATAGTAATTACTGTCGTTTTTTGCGATTTCGTCGTCGGGAATCAGGTAAAAAACCATCCTGATTTTTGGCCCGATAATGGGGGTAAACGCCGATTTTCACCTTGCAGGGGGCGAAGGCGGTCGGGTATCGTGATCATGTCACGTCGGACCGTTCGTTCATTGAAGCGATAGGCGTTAAACGCATAAGGAGATGCCATGGAAGCGTACGAACAGCTCAAGCAACTTGTCACGGCCGCCGAGGAAGACATCCGCAAGGCCGAGGGCGGCAACAAGGCCGCCGGCACGCGTGCCCGCAAGCAGATGCAGGAGATCAAGGCGGCGGCCCAGGCCGTGCGCGTGGCGATCCTGGAAATCCGCAGCGACTGATCCATCGTGCCGGGCCGGTTTTATAAGCCGGCCGACACGCAGGGATAGCTCGCAATCCACTCGACGCATCGCCGTTTGAAGCGAACGGCGGTTGCATCCAAGCCCGTCTGGCGCTTATGGTCGGACGGGCTTTTAACGTCGCACGCCCGCCAACCGGCCCCGCAGGATACACACATGGCCAAGCAGTTCTTATTCGACCTCGACCAATACGACCTGAGCACCGTTCTGTTGAACAAGGACCAGATCGCCGAGATCAACCCCCACCGCGGCGACATGGCGCTGCTCGACGGCGTGTTCCACATGAACCAGCGCGGCGAGACGCTCTGGGCCATCGGCTACAAGGACATCCGTGACGACGAGTTCTGGGTGCCCGGCCACATCCCCGGCCGACCGGTCTACCCCGGCGTGCTCATGATCGAATCCGCCGCGCAGCTCGCGTCGTTCCTGTTCATCCACGAGCAGCCCGACACCGAGTTCATGGGCTTCACCGGCTGCGACGCCGCGAAGTTCCGCGGCCAGGTCACCCCCGGCGATCGGTTGCTGATCCTCGGCCGCGAGGTCAAACGCAACCGCCGCCGCATCGTCTGCTACTGCCAGGGCGTCGTCGACGGCAAGATGGTCTTCGAGGTCGAGATCACCGGGATGCCGATCTGAGGCGAGGCTTGAGGCGTGAGACTTGAGGCTTGAGTCATGAGCGAGCTGACCGTCAACGCACCGGCGCTCCGCTTCGCGCTCGATGTTGAGCCGGGTATCGATGTCGAAACTTGGCGGCTTTCCGTGCCGGCCAAGGGCGCGTGTTACGCGCTGCTCGACGGCGGGGGGCGGCCGATCCTGCTGGGCACGGCCGCGTCGCTGCGCGCGGCGCTGGTCGGCCGGCTCGGCGAACGGGCCGACGACGAGCCAACCAAGCGCGCCGACTACCGCGCCGTGACGCGCCGGGTCGTCTGGCGGCTCGCCCACAGCCGGTTCGAGCGCGACTGGCTGTACCTCGAGCACGCGCGGGCGATGTTCCCCAAAACCTTGAGTTCGATGATCCGCCGGTGGCGGGCGCACTGGGTGAGCGTCGAGCCCGACGCCGAGCACCCGCGGTTCGTCGCGTCGCGCCAGCCCAAGGCCGGCGCCGAGTCGTTCGGCCCGATGCCCACCGCCCAGTCGTCGCGCGCGGCCGTCGAGGCGCTCGAAGACCTGTTCGACCTGTGCCGGTACCACGACGTGCTCGTGCAGTCGCCCCACGGCCAGGCGTGTGCGTACAAAGAGATGGGCAAGTGCCCCGCGCCGTGCGATGGGTCGGTGCCGCTCGACGAATACCGCGCGCAGGTCGGTGCGGCGCTGGCGTTCTGCCGCGACCCCGAGGCGGGCGTCGCCGGGTTCGAGCAACAGATGCGCCGCGCCGCCGACGGGCTGCGTTTCGAGTTGGCCGGGGCGTTGAAAGCGAAGCTCGACCGCGCCGCCGTGTTCCGCGGCGAGGCGCTGGCGCAGTGGCGCAGCTGCGACGCGTTGCGCTTCGCCTGCTTGCAGCGCGGCTCACGCAAGGGCGCGGCGCGCGTGTTCGTCGTCACGCCCGGCCGCATCGCCTTCGCCGGCGAAGTGCAGCCGAAACAAATCGAACCGCAGCTCGACTGGTTGGCGCAGCGCCTGCCGCGCTGGCTCGACGACGCGCCGCTGCGGCTCGACGCCGCCGGGCAGCAGCGGCTCGGGCTGGTCGCCTGGCACCTGTTGCGCGGCGACCGGCAGCCGGGCGTGTACATCGGGCGCGACCAATGCGGCGAGCCGGCGCAGCTCCACGCGGCGCTCGACACGCTCGGCGGGCGCACCGACAGCCCCGACGAGTCCGCCGAACAGGCGTCCGACGAGGCGTCCGATTGAGGTTGGGGGTTACGCGTTCTCGGTGGGTTGCGCTGCGGCTTCGTCTTCCGGCTCTTTCAGGCCGAGTGCTTGCTCGATGTGTTCCAGCACCGCGTCGGCGCCCTTGTACTTCCAGTCGTCGAGCTTGAACGCGCCCGTCGCGGTCGGGCCCTCGTAGTGAAGCACGGCGATGCCCTTCGACTTCCACAGGTCCTTGTCGATGTGCTTGATCGACTCCAGCGGCACGACGACGCGGGTGAACTTGAAGCCCTCTTCGTCGACCCAAGGCTTGCGCCGGCCGTGGTACAGCAGCCAGCCGATCGACAGCACGCCGATGGGGAAGCAGATGCCCGCCATGATGAACTGCGCGGTGATGTCGCCGTCGGTGACCTCCTCGAAGTCCTTGGGCGAGATCTTCTCGGGGTCGAGGCCTTGCCCGATCGCTTTGGGTTTCCACACCTCTTCGTCGAGCTCGCGCCAGTTGCCCTGCTCGTCCTGCGTGTGGGTCAGTTCGTACAGCATCTTCTTGTGGGGGTAGCCGACCTTGCCGTCGTACAGGCAGTAGAACCCGAAGCCCGTAAAAGCGACGGTGATCAGCAGCAGCCGAACCGACCATTCCTTGTTGATCTTCGTGTAGATCGCCATGAATCCCTCGTTTTTGCCAGAGCGGTTGGCCGGTCAGGTTATTTGATGCGTTCGAGCGCGTCGAGCGTCTTACTCCACCATCGGTCGAAAGCGGCCCTCGCTGCAGGCACGCGCAGCATCGCCGAGAACCCGCCCTCGTCGACCCGCCGGCGGGGGATCCGCGGCAGCGGGTGGTCGGTCTGCAGCGCCCAGTTCAGCCAGGCGTTGGTCTCGGCGATCATCCTCTCGCGGTGGTCGTATCGGTTGCGCATGATCAGGCCCGATGGTGCTTTGAAAGAGATGAAAACTGCCCTCAAGTATACGCCCGGTTCTACGACGACGCAGCAGATTAGTTCGCGTCATCTCCCAACACCTCGGCCCACCGGCCCCGGCGCGCCCCGCGGGCGTAGCGGTCGAGGCGGGCGAACCACGCCGACGCGCGGCAGGGCGTCGTAACGTCATGCGGCGCAACGCCTTGGTCGATCAACTGCTCGTTGATAAAACGCCCGTCGTCGGTGTACACGTACGCCCCGACCGGCGCATCGGTGTCCAGTTCCACCGTGACGCCGACCCAAACCTCGCCCGCCGCCAGGTCGCCGTGCCGGCCGTCCGGCCAGGCGCCGAGGCCCGCGAGGGTGACGTCGGTGGGCTGGTCGCGGTTTTCCAGTTGCACGCGCAGCGTTCGGCTGTCGACCACCGCCACCACCCGGCCCCGCGCCCCGTCGAGCCCGTCGCTGCGCTCGGCCGGCGCAAAGGGCCCAAGCCACACCCACGCCCCGGCCAGCACCAGCGCCACCGCCAGCACGATCGGCCAACTTTTCGTCATGCCCGTCATGGCACCAGCGTACCCGCCGCCCGGCGTCGGTTACAATCGCCGCCATGAACCCCGCCGAACCAGACCCCCGCCCGGTCGACCCGCGCCACGCCTGGCGTCGGCGCGACGACCGCACCGCGCCGCTCGGGGCGGTGGTCGAGCGGTTCTGGGACAAGCGCTACGCCCGGCCGCACCGGCAGCTGGCCGAGGTCGTGCCGCTGTGGGAGCGGTTGCTGCCCGCGGCGTTGGTCGGCCGATCGATGCTGCGTTCGCTGCACCGCGGCGTGCTGACGGTGATCGTCGCCGACGCCGCCACGCTCTACCAGCTCGACCGCGCCCTGCGCGCCGGCGTCGAAAAACAGATCGCCCGCCAATCCGCCGGCAAGGTCCGCCGCATCAAGCTCGAACAAGGAAAGATGTAGAAGTGCGGAGTTCGGAGTGCGGAGTGCGGAGTCACTTTCGACACGTTTAGCCGCGACCCGCAGGGGAGCGCTTCCCCCGGAACCCGAGCCCCGGAACCCGGCCCCCAGAACCCGCGCACAAAAAAGGCGGCCAGAAGCGGTACTTCTGGTCGCCCGGAGGGAGAAAGAGAGACGCCAAAATGAAACTGCGCCGCGGGGTACCCGCTTCGGCTCACGAAGACATGAGCTGAGCGGCAACCTCGACCGCGGCGGGGAGTTCTTGTTCGACCTCGCTGAGTTGCTCGGCGGTGAGCTTGAGCACGTCGGTCACGCCCTCATCGAACTCGGGGCGGTCGACGGTGCCGGTGTAGCCGACGCCGTGCCGGGCCGCGAGCACGTCGGCGACGTGGACCAGGCTCACGATGAGCTGGCTGTCGCCTTCGAGTTGCAGCGGGCGGTGGTGGTAGCCGGCGACGTGGGCGAGGAACTTGGGGAACTTCCACTGCGTGCACAGGGCGAAGCCGAGTTCCTCGTGGGTGACGCCGAAGACTTGGAGTTCTGCCTGGCGGAAGGTCAGGCCGCCGTCGGCCTTGGCGTTGAGCTGCTCGAAGACCTTGACGAGCTTGGCCCGGCGGGCCTGCATCTCGACCATGATGCCGATGTCGTGGATCAGGCCGGAGAGGAACGCCTCGTCGGGCAGGTTGAGGCTGATCTTGTCGGCCAGCAGCCGCACGCCCGCGGCCACGCCCAGCGAGTGCTCCCACAGGTCGGGGGCGCTGAAGCTGGGGCAGAGCCGGCCGCCGCGGAAGAGCTTGGCCAGCGAGGCGGCGATGGCGATGTTCTTCACGGCGTTGAGGCCGAGCAGGACGATGGCGCGGTTGATCGAGCCGATCTGTCCGGGCAGGGCGTAGAAGGCGGAGTTGACGACCTTGAGCACGCGTGCGGAGAGGGCGGGGTCGTTGGCGATGACCATGTGCAGGTCGTGGGCCGTGGAATCCGGGCTCTCGACGAGCTCGATGATCTTGACGGTGATTTCGGGCAGCGTGGCGATGTGAGAGATGTCGTCGATCGCCTCACAGATGATCTTCTTCTTCGCCTCGTTGCTGAGCCCGCCAGTATTTGTGCTGATCGTTGACATACGCTCCCACTCCGGCCCGAATCTGGTCACGAGCGACACCGGTTAACCGTAATTCATGATCGGTTGTTTGGCGGGTCACTTTGATCGGCGGGCGGGCGTGGGGCGGAATTGTTTTGTGGGCGGGGCGCAGGCGTTATGCGCGTTACAACCCGAACAGCTTCGCGCCGCTCAGGCGTCGGGCGCAAGCTTGGCGAGCGCGGCGACGAGGCGTTGGACGGCGTTGCCGCGGTGGCTGACGGCGTTTTTCTGCTCGGGCGCGAGCTCGGCGGCGGTCTTGCCCAGCGTTTCGACGATAAACAGCGGGTCGTAGCCGAAGCCGCTTTGGCCGCGTGGGGCGTGGGCGATGCGGCCGGCGACCGTGCCGCGGGCCTGCGCCCAGGTCATGCGCTCGTCGGCGAGCACCATGACGCAGACGAAGTGGGCGGTGCGTTTTTTATCCGGCACGCCGGCCAGCTCGGCGAGGAGCCGTTGGTTATTGGCCGCGTCGCGGGCCGGCCGGTCGCCGTCGACCCCGGCGTATCGGGCGCTGAGCACGCCCGGGGCCCCGCCGAGGGCGTCGACGCACAGGCCGCTGTCGTCGGCGAGGGCGGGCCGGCCGGACAGGCGGGCGTAGTGGCGGGCCTTGAGCAGGGCGTTGCCTTCGAAGGTGGGTTGGTCTTCGACCGGCTCGGGGACGTTTGCGCCGAGCTGCTCCAAGCCCTCGACGGTGAAGCCGAGGGGCTGAAGAATCTGGCGGGCTTCGTTCAATTTGCCCGCGTTGGACGTGGCGAACAGGATGGTTTGCGGTAAACTCATGCTCGTGAGGATAATCGATTCTCACCCGACGCCCCACACCGACAACACGAAAGAGTCGACCACTATGTCGCAGTCGCAGGAAGGGTCAGGCACAGGACAAACCACACCATCCGCATCCGCGATCGGCAGCGAGGGCAACCCGCTGCGTGTCGCCGTGGTGGGCAGCGGGCCCAGCGGCTTCTACGCGACCGATGCGCTGTTCAAGAGCGACATCTCGGTTGTCGTGTCGATGTTCGAGAAGCTGCCCGCCCCCTTCGGGCTGGTGCGGTTCGGCGTCGCGCCCGACCACGCGAAGATCCGCAACGTGGTCAAGACGTTCGAGAAGACGGCCGCCCACGAAGACTTCCGCTACTACGGCAACGTCGCCGTGGGCGAGGACATCACCGTCGAGGAGCTGAAGCGGCACTTCGACGCGGTCGTGCTGGCGTTCGGCGCGCAGACCGACCGGTCGCTGGGCATCGCCGGCGAAGACCTGGCCCGCAGCTACACCGCCACGGAGTTCTGCGCGTGGTACAACGGCCACCCCGAGTACCGCGGCTGCGGGTTCGACCTGAGCCAGGAGACGGCGGTGGTCATCGGGCAGGGCAACGTCGCCGCGGACGTGGCGCGCGTGCTCGCGATGCCGGCCGAGGACCTGGAAAAAACCGACATGGCCACCCACGCCGTCGAGGCGCTCAAGCGCAGCAAGGTCAAGACCGTGCACGTGGTCGGGCGGCGCGGCCCGGTGCAGGCGAAGTTCACCCCCAAGGAGCTCAGCGAGCTGGCCGAGATCCCCGGGTGCGACTTCGTCATCGACGCGAAGTACCTGGACATCTCGGACACCGACCAGGCCGAGCTGAACCTGCCGCAGAGCAAGTCGAACCAGCGCAACTTCGACATCCTCAAGGAAGTGGTGGCCAACGCGTCGGCGGGCAACGAGCGCAAGCTGGTGATGCACTTTTACAAGAGCCCCAAGGCGTTGACCGGTGCGGGGGGCGTGGAAGCGGTGACGCTGGAGATCAACAAGATGGCCGGGGAGCCGGGCAACCAGTGGGCCGAGGGCACGGGCGAGACCGAGACGCTTGCGTGCGGGGTGCTGTTCCGCAGCGTGGGTTACCGCGGGGTGGCGTTGGAGGGGGTGCCGTTCGACGAGAAGAAGGGGACCGTGCCCAACGAGGCCGGGCGGGTCACCGGCGCCTTTCAGATGTACGTCGCCGGGTGGATCAAGCGCGGCCCGTCGGGGCTGATCGGCACGAACAAGGGCGACTCGGCGGCGACGGTGGACACGCTGTTGTGTGATTTGCCCAACTTCAGGCCCGCCGAGGTGCGCGACGACGCGGCGGTGGAAGGCCTGCTTCGGGAGCGGGGCGTGCGTTTTGTCAGCTACGCGGACTGGAAGAAGATCGACGCGGCGGAACTCGAACGCGGCGCCGCGGTGGGCAAACCGCGCGACAACTTCACGGACGTGGCGTCGATGCTCGGCGTGCTCGACGTGTAATTTGGTCGGCTTTTGCCCCGATGATTTGCAACAAACCGCTTGCCCGGGGCGTCTGTTGCGACGTACACTGACTGACCGCCGCGTGCCGCGCGGCGATTCACCGACAGTTTTTTTGTAAGGGAGACGAGAGTGGGAGCCAAGAGAGAGAAGATCGCGATGGTGTTGTGCGCGCTTTGGATCGCCGGGGCCGGTTCGGTGGCGCAGGCCGGGGACATCCCGGTGAACAACGCGTCGTTCGAAAACCCCGAGACGGTGTTCGTGCTGCCGATCGTGCAGGGCTGGCAGGAGACCGGGCCGGTCGCCACGCAGCAGGGTTTCACCGGCACGCTGAGCACGGGCGTGTTCCTCAACCAGCCCACATCGCTGATCGGCAACGCCGACCAGGAGCAGCTTGGCTTTATCGCCGCGGTGCCCGGCGCGGGGATTTCGATCTACCAACTGACCGGCGCGACCTACGAGGTGGGCATGACCTACCACGCCAGCGTGTGGGTGGGCAAGAGCAGCGACTCGGCGTTGGGCTTCAAGCCGCCCGACTTCGCCGAGTTGGAGCTACGTCTGTTCTACGTGCCCGACGGCGCGACCGCCCCGGGGACCGACAACACGCAAGCCGCGCTGGAAAGCTACTTGCAGATCGTCGCTTCGACGATCATCACGGCCGGCAGCGTCGGCGAGTCGGCTTTGTCGGAGCAGCTGGCGTGGAGCGCGGCGGTCGAAGCGGGCGACGCGTGGGTCGGCAAGCAAGTAGGCATCGCGCTGCTGCCGGTCAACGGCGACGGCAACGGCACGTTCAACGTGGACCGGGTGAGCCTGGAATCGAAGGTCGTGCCCGAGCCGGCGAGCGTGGCGCTGCTGGGGTTGGGGGCGTTGGGCTTGTTGCGACGCAAAACGCGTGGCCGCTGACCGGGCCACGCCGGTATAATCGGGCACCATGGGTAGCCGCCGCGCCTTTACGCTGGTTGAACTGTTGGTGGTCATCGCGATCGTCGCGGTGCTGCTGAGCGTGCTGGTGCCGGCGCTGGCCAAGGCGCGCGCGTCGGCGCGCGTGGTGGCGTGCCAGGCCAACCAGCGCCAGCTCGGCGTGGCGGTGCACGCGTACGCGGCGGAGTACGACGGGCTGATCCCGTTCGGCCCCGACGTGAGCGGCCCGGTCGACATCTTCGACTTCTACCGCACCACCGGCATGCTCACCAGCCTCATCTCCACCAACGCCGGCGAGCCCGTGGGCCTCGGCCTGTTGCTCGACGAGCACCTCGCGGCCCAACCGCTGGCGCTGTTCTGCCCCGGCGCCGACCAGAAGGTCGAAACGGACGACGAGCTGGCGAAGGTCGGCCAGACCCAGGCGCAGGGCAGCTACTGGTACCGCCACGCGTCGCGCATCTCGCAGTTCGACCCGGTCGACAAGCGGCGGCTGCGTTTGTCGACGCTCGCCGAGAACCGCAACGGCGACCCGATGCGGGCGCTGGCGATGGACAGCAACTTCGTCGTGCACGAGCAGCTGGCGCTGTTCGGCGTCGTCACCCGCACGCACCACGAGTCGGCGCGGGTCAACGTGTTGCTGCGCGACGGCTCGGCCGCGACCCGCAACAACGCCGACGGCCGGTACACCGCCGACGTCGGTGCCCGCCCCGACGAGGGGCCCGAGATGATGCTGCAAGCGTTCGAGACCGCCGATCGCGAATAATTTGGGTTTACGCTCAACAACGACGGCCCTAAACCGTCTGTCAGGGTAACCGTGAGGTTGTTCGGTCCACTCAACCTGCCATCACAGGAGCCATGCCATGCGCTGCCAAGGACTTCTTTGTCCGGGATTGATCGTTGGTCTCCTATTCATCGTCGCGGGCCTGTTGTTTAGCGAAACAGCAGGGGTTGCCGCGGAACCGGTTGTATCGGCGCCGGCAGAAAACCGCGCACCTGAACCTGCAAAACCCGGTTTTGCTTTCAAGCTCAAAGAGGGCATCCATATCGACGTCCAGTCGAAGCCCGTGACATGGAACAAGCAGCCCGTTCACCTAGTCGGTTTTCATCGGGCCCGATTCAAGCTGAGCGATGATCCGACGCCCCGCTTGACCGCGGAGATCACGGGTAGGAGCGTGACTTTCGATCAGGTCCGCTATCGTGTTTCGGGCGCGGTCTACGACAAGAACGACACCCTTTTGGGGGCCGCGTCGACCGATCTGGATGTCGAGCGTGTTTGGTTTGGGAAATGCCTGACACACTCGGCCGAGCTAACGCTCGACTTCGGCCGGTCGCAGGCTTGGGATCGGGCGGCGCGGTTTGAACTTGTGATCAGTGAGATGCCCGTGCTGACCCCTGAGCAGTGGATGGGCAAGGAGTGAACTGTAGGTGTTCGAGACCGCTGATCGCGAATGAAAAACCCACGGTGTGGCCGTGGGTTTGAGTAAAGCCGCGGATGGCATCCGCGGCCTTTATGTGTCGGTGACGCCAAACGTTTACTTCGCCTCGGCGTAGAGCTCGGCGACCTTGGCCCAGTTGACCACGTTCCAGAACGCGGCGATGTAGTCCGGGCGGCGGTTCTGGTAGTTCAGGTAGTAAGCGTGTTCCCACACGTCGAGGCCGAGGATCGGCGTGCCGGGGCAGTCGCACACGCCGGCCATCAGCGGCGAGTCCTGGTTCGGCGTCGAGCAGACGCCCAGCGCCCCGCTGGCGCCGACGCAAAGCCAGGCCCAGCCGGAGCCGAAGCGCGTGGCCGCGGCGTTGGCGAACTTCTCCTTGAACGCGTCGAACGACCCGAAGGCGCTGTCGATCGCCGCGGCGAGCTCGCCTGTGGGTTCGCCGCCGCCGTCGGGGCTCATGACCTGCCAGAACAGGGTGTGGTTGGCGTGGCCGCCGCCGTTGTTACGCACCGCGCCGCGGGTCTCTTCGGGCACGGCGGACAGGTCGGCGATGAGCTGCTCGACGGGCGTGTCGGCGAGGGCCGTGCCCTCGATCGCGCCGTTGAGCTTGGCGACATAAGCCGCGTGGTGTTTGTCGTGGTGGATCTGCATCGTGCGCGCGTCGATGTGCGGCTCGAGCGCATCGAACGCGTACGGAAGGTCGGGGACGCTGTGGGCCATGGCGTGTCTCCTGGTCGGACGTTTATGTTGTAGGACTCCCGAGCAACCCAGCGTATGGCTCGGCGACCGGCCGGTCAACCGCAGGCTTTGAGTATCGCCTCGACCAGGCCCGCGATCGTCGACGGCTCGGCCTCGACGGTCACGCTCATGCCGAGTTCCACCGCCGTCTCGCTGGTGCGCGGCCCGATCGTCGCCACGCGAACGCCGCGCACAAGGTCCACTTTTTCGCCCGCCAGCTCGACGAAGTTCCGCACCGACGAACTGCTCGTGAACGTCAGCCAATCGATCCGCTGCGCTTGGGCGATTTCCCACAGCTCGTCGGGCAGCGACGCGACCTTCACCGTGCGGTACGCGTCGACCTCGTCGACGGTGGCGCCCGCCGCGGCAAGCGCATCGACCAGCGTGCGCCGGGCGATGTCGGCCTTGAGGTAAACAAAGCGCTTGTGCTTCACGTCGTGGGCTTCGACCAGCTCGCGCGCCAACGCCTCGGCGCTGAACGCGGTCGGGGTGAAGTCGGCGGCGATGCCCAACCGCCCCCGCAGCGCTTCGTCGGTCGCCTCGCCCACCGCCGCGATGCGCACGGCGGCCAGGTGCCGGGCGTCGCGGCCGAGTGCGTCGAGCGTCTCGCCCAGCGCCGCGACCGCGTTTTCGCTGGTCAGCAGCAGCCAGTCGTACCGGCCCACGCCTTCGACCGCCTCGCGCAACGGCGCGTCGTCTTCCGGGGGCTCGATGGCGATGGTCGGCGCTTCGATCACCGCGGCGCCGAGCGTTTCGAGCTGTCGGCGCAAGCCCGACGCCTGCTGGCGCGTGCGCGTGACCACGATCGTCTTGCCGAGCAACGGTTGCTGTTCGAAGCCGTGCATGCCTGCGCCCTCCAGGCCCGCGACCTGGCCGACGACGATGATCGCCGGCGCCGCGAGGCCCGCATCGTTGGCCCGGGTGGTGATGTCGCTGAGCGTGCCGCGCGCGGTGCGCTGGTGCGGCAGGGTGCCCCATTGCACGACCGCGACGGGCGTGGCCGCGTCGAGGCCGTGGCCCGCCAGCTCGTCGGTGATCTGTTTCAGCCGGCCCATGCCCATGTAGAAGCACAGCGTGCCCCCGGCCGCCGCGAGCTGCGCCAGCGAGGCGTAGTCGATCAGCGTGTCGGCTTTGTCGGGGTCTTCGTGACCGGTGATGAACGTCACGGTCGACGCCAGGTGGCGGTGGGTGACGGGGATGCCCGCGTAGGCCGGCGCGGCGACCGCGGCGGTGACGCCGGGTATCGCCACGACCTCGATGCCGCGCGCGTCGAGGTACGCGGCCTCTTCGCTGCCCCGGCCGAACACGAACGGGTCACCGCCCTTCAGCCGCACCACCGTCCGCCCGGCCAGCGCGTGCTCGGCGAGGGTGGCGTTGATCTCGTCCTGGCTGAGCGTGTGATGCCCGGCGCGTTTGCCGGCTTCGATCACGCGCACGTGTTTGGGCGCGTGGTCCAATAACGCCGCGCTCGCCAGCGCATCGCGCACCACCACGTCGGCCTGCCGCAACGCCTCGACCGCCGCGAGGGTGGCCAGCTTCGCGTCGCCCGGCCCCGCGCCCACGAGGTAGACCCGCCCCGGCGCGGCCGGGTGTGCGGTTGGTGCGGGTTTGTACGGTTGGTCGGTCAAGTTCGATTAAGCCGGTCACGCATCGTGTCGATACGCTAGGTAGCAGGGGTCCCGGTTCGCAACAGGGAGCGACGCAATGTCATCTTTGACCAAGCCGAGCCACACGTCCAGTGCCGCCCTCGCGCGTTACCCGGTGTGGGAGCGTGGCGCCGACCGCCGGCAAACCACCCGCCACAACATCAACGCCGCGGTCACGCTCTTGCGCCGACCCGATTCGACCGACACCGCCGGCCAGCCCATGTGCACCGTGCACCTGTCGGACATGTCCGACGAGGGCGTCGGCGCCCACTGTGACACGGCCCTGCCGGTCGAGGAGCCCGTCACGCTCGTCTTCCCCCCCCACGGGCCCGAGCGCGGCATCGACCTGCGCGGCCACGTCGTCCGCTGCATCCCCGACGGCCGCGGCGGCTACGAGCTCGGCATCGCCTTCGTCGCTCAGGCCGCCTGACGCCTCACCCCCGCGCCTCCAAGACCTTCGGCAACACCGCCAACAGCTCGTCGCGCACCTTCTCCAACGCCTCGGGGATCACCCGCACCCCACCCACCACCGACATGAAGTTCACGTCGCCCGCCCAACGCGGCACCACGTGCACGTGCAGATGACCCGGCAGCCCCGCCCCGGCGCACCGGCCGATGTTGATGCCGATGTTCACCCCCTGCGGGTTCAGCGCCGCGGCCAGCAGCCGCTCGGCGACCGTCGTCATCTCCATCAGGTCGCCGCGCTGCTCGGCCGACAGCAGCGGCAGGTCCGCCACCGCCTCACCGGGCGCGACCAGCAGGTGGCCGTTGGTGTAGGGGTACTTGTTCATGACGATGAAGCTCCGCGCGCTGCGGTGCAGCACGAGGTTCTCGCCGTCGGCGTCGGGGTTGTTCCAGTAATCCAACAGGAACGACCCGCCCGGGTACTCCTCCGGCGGGATGCTGCGGATGTATTCCATGCGCCACGGCGCCCAGAGGGAGGGGTTGGTCATGCGAGAGTTCCTAACACCTTGTGAATCACCAAATCCCAATCACCAATAACCAATCAATGACCAATGACTCAAGGATCAAGATTGGGCGGCGCGGCCAATTTTACCAAAGATCAGCACGAGTTCGCGTGACTCCTTCCAAAGCAGGCGTGCGGCTTCCGCTTTGCTATCATCCGCCGCCGCAATCATCCGCAAGAAGTGGCCGGCTTCCTTGGCTTCACGTCGACAGATCGAGATGCGATGGCGGAACTCTTTCTTCGATTCGGCCTCGTCCGCCTCGACGTAATTCGCACCGACGCTCGTGGCCGCCCCGATCACCTGGTCGATCAGGCGCTTGGTGACCGGGCTCACGCCGATGGTTTTGGCGAACCGGATCACGTCTTCCCCAAACTTCGCGGTGCGTTCTTCCAAGTCCCACGGATGATCTTGAGTTGTCTTGGACATTGGTGCTTGGTCATTAATTGGTTATTGGTGATTGGGATTTGGGATTTTCTCTGGCACCGCGATCGCATCCAACTCTCTAACCTCCGCTCCCTCCTCCCCCGCGCGCCAAACCCCGCGCCCGCGCATGCCGGGGTCGGGGGCGGGGTGGTCTTCGCGGTGGTGGGTGCCGCGGCTCTCGGTGCGCCAGGCGGCGGCGCGGGTGATCAGGGCGCCGACGAGCAGGGCGTTTTGCACCTCCCACCCGTCGCGGTCGTCGAAGATCTTGTCCAGCGAATAGCGCGCCCAGAAGTCGAACATCTCCGCGACCTCGGTCAGACGCTCGCCGCTGCGCGAGATGCCGACGTGCCGCCACATCACGCTGCGCAGCGAGCTGTGCACGTCGGGCACGTCGAGCCGGCTGCGGTCGGAGGGGCGGATGTCGCTGACGATCTTCAGCGGCGCGGCGGGGGCGCCGTCGATCATCTCCGCGCACACCCGCCCGGCCACCTCGCCGCACACCAGGCCCTCCAACAACGAGTTGCTGGCCAGGCGGTTGGCGCCGTGCAGGCCGGTGCACGTGACCTCGCCGCAGGCGTAGAGGCCCTCGACGGAGGAGCGGGCGTGTTCGTCGACGAGCACGCCGCCGATCATGTAGTGCATGGCCGGGCGGACGGGGATCAGGTCACGGCCGGGCTCGAGCTCGAACTGCGCCAGCAGCTTGGTGATGCCGGGGAAGCGATCGGCGAAGCGTTCGCCGCCGATGGGCCGGGCGTCGAGGTAGACGTTGGCGCCGGGGGCCTGTTCGATCTGGCCGAGGATGGCGCGGCTGACGACGTCGCGCGGGGCGAGCTCGGCGAGCTCGTGCACGTCGAGCATGAAGCGTTGGCCGTGGCGGTTGACCAGGTGTGCGCCTTCGCCGCGCACCGCCTCGGTGATCAGGGCGCGCGAGGCGCCGGCGATGTAGAGCGTGGTGGGGTGGAACTGCTGGAACTCCATGTCGGCGAGCTTGGCGCCGGCGCGGTAGGCCATGGCGTGGCCGTCGCCGGTGGCGATGGGGCTGTTGGTCGTTTCGCGGTAGACGCGCCCGCAGCCGCCGGAGGCGAGGATGGTGGCCTTGGCCCAGATGACTTGGAGGCCGTACTTGGGGTGGTGGGTGATGGCGCCGACGACGCGCGAGCCGGGGCCGGCCTCGGTGATCAGGTCGAGGGCGAAGCACCGGTCGAACAGGCGGATGCGCTCGTTTTGTTGCGCGACGCCGATGAGGGCTTTGCTCAGCGCCATGCCGGTCGCGTCGCCGTGGGAGTGGACGATGCGGTGGGCGGTGTGTCCGCCCTCGCGGCCGAGGCGGAGTGCGCCTTTGTCGTCGCGGTCGAGGTGCATGCGCCATTGTTCGAGTTCTTTGAGGCGCGCCGGGCCCGCCTCGACGATGCGGCGCACGGCCGGCTCGTCGCACAGGGCGGCGCCGGCGTCGAGCGTGTTTTTCACGTGCTCGTCGAACGAGTCGGCGTCGTCGTGCACCACGGCGATGCCGCCCTGGGCCCACGACGTGTTGGACTCGTCGAGCTCGCCCTTGGCCAGCACGATCACGTCGCTGTGTTCGGCGGCGGCCTGTGCGGCGCGCAGGCCCGCCACGCCCGCGCCGATGACCAGCACGTCCGTGAAGATCTGCGGCAGCAGCACCGCGCGGAAGGGGATCAGGTACCGACGCTCGTCGAAGATCGGGTGCATCGGGGTATGTTAAGGGATGGCAAGCCGCGCGGTCGAGCGGGGCGAGACCCGCGGGGAATGGTGGGGGGTTGTGCGAGAAAACGTGGTAGACCCGCGGGGGGAGCGCGCGGACTATGCACGGAGCTGCGCCGGACCCGCGGGCTTCGCGGGGCTCAGCCAGCGGCTTGGGG
Organism: Phycisphaeraceae bacterium; assembly: GCA_028282805.1. Taxonomy (GTDB): domain Bacteria; phylum Planctomycetota; class Phycisphaerae; order Phycisphaerales; family Zrk34; genus JANQHD01. The sequence continues at coordinate 28,677 of JANQHD010000046.1, forward strand.
GGTGTTACGCGTTGTGTTCGGCGACGGCGAGGGCTTGGGTGATGGTGAACGCGCCGTCGTATAGGGCGCGGCCGACGATGGAGCCGAAGATCGGCAAGGGGCGCAGCTCGCGCAGGTGGTCGAGGGTGCCGACGCCGCCGGAGGCGACGACGGGCACGGAGGTCGCCTCGGCGATCTCGCGGGTCGACTCGATGTTTGGCCCGGCGAGGGTGCCGTCGGTGGCGATGTCGGTGAAGACGATGCCCGCCAACGGCCAGCCGTCGACGCGCCGGGCGACTTGCAGCGCGGTGGTCTCGGTGGTTTCGAGCCAGCCTTCGACGGCGAGCTTGCCGGCGCGTGCGTCGAGGCCGAGCACGACCTTGTTGGCGAGCGTGGGGTTGTGGGCGAGCTGCTCGAACCACTGCCAGTCGCGCAGCGCGGCGGTGCCGATGACGATGCGCTTGACGCCGGCCTCGACGAGCTGCTTGACGGTTTGGTCGTTGCGGACGCCGCCGCCGACCTCGACGACCAGGCCGGTGGTGTGGCAGATCTGTTGGATGACGCCGAGGTTGACCGGGCGGCCGGCCTTGGCGCCGTCGAGGTCGACGACGTGCAGGTACGTCGCGCCGGCGTCGGCGAACTGTTGGGCCTGGGCGACGGGGTCGTCGCCGTAGGTGGTTTTTTGGTCGTAGTCGCCCTTGAACAGTCGGACGACCTGGCCATCGATCAGGTCAATCGCGGGGAACAGGTACACGGGGGGCTCCTTCGGTGGGGGAGCAGGGTAACCGAAAGAGGGGGGATGCGGAATGCGGAATGCGGAATGCGGAGTTCGGAGTCATTCGTCGCCCGGCCCTGCGGGCCGTCGCTAAACTTGTGGTTTGTCACCACACCTGGGATCGGTAGGGGCGGGCGACGGATTCGACGGCGATGTCGACGCCGTTGGTGGAGCCGAGGTGGATCTTGCCGTCGTCGCTGCGTCGCAGCACGAGGGGGCCGGGCATGGTCTCGATGAACTCGAGGGTGCACTTGGGCAGCACGAGCCTGACGCCGGGGTGGATCGCGTCGTAGACCTCGAGGTCGACGAGGCTGGCGTGCTCGAAGCGGGCGAGCAGGGCTTCGAAACGGCGGGCGAGCGTGTCGTGCTTGTGCTGGAGTTGTTCGATGGCGCCCTGGAGTTCGAGCTTGCGTTTTTGCGTGGCCTCGTTGTCCTGGTCGGGGCGGGCGCTGAGGTCTTCGAGCTGCCGTTGCAGCTCTTCGAGGTGCTTGAGCATGCGCGGCAGCAGGGGGGCGATCGCGGTCAACGTCTCGGAGACGTCGGGCACGTAGCCCAGCCGCAGCGTGGTGGCGACGCCGGCCTCGCTGCCGAGGGTGTTGACCTTGACGTGTCGTTGGACGCAGACCTCGGAGCCGATGATGTCGCCCTTGCGGAGTTCGAGGTCGCCGGCGACGTCGATCCGGCTGTTGATGATCTCTCGGTCAACGATCAGGTCTGCGTCGAACGCGCCGCGCACGCCCACGAGGTACCGCGCGTGGGCGTTGCCGACGGAGATGAGCGAGCCCGCCTCGCGCCCGGCCATGCCGCCGTCGGCCTCGAGTTCGCCGCCGCAGTAGATGTGCGCCGCTTCGATCAGGCCGCTGATCTGCAGGTCGCCGGTGCACTCGACGAAGAAGCGGTCGCACACGCCGCCCTTGATGATGATGTCGCCGTCGAAGTCGACGTGTCCGGTGTGGAAGTCGACGTTTTCGATCTGGAGGATGGCGTCGACGCGGAGGTGGTGGTCGCCGCGTGTGAGCAGGCCGGCGATGGCGGCGAAGACCTCGCCGCGGCCGTTGATGCGGATCGAGTGGTGCGCCTTGAGGTTGTAGGGCACGCCGGCCTTGGGCGCGATGCGCTGGCCGTAGACGTCGAAGCCCGCCTCGCCGGGCGCGGGCGGGTAGAGCGTGGCCAGGTGCTGGCCCTGGTCGACGGTGAGGAAGGTGTTTTTGCTGTAGTGGTCGATGGCGGCGGGCGGCGCGTCGTCGGTTTCCTCGTCGCACGCGTCGGGTTCGTCTTCGTCGAAGTCGAGGCCCGGCTGCCAGGCGATGCGCCCGTTGGCGCCGCGCTTGGGCGGGATGCCTTGGGCGATGACGACCCGCGTGTCCTTGCCGGCCTGGCGGAACTTCTCGAGGCCCTGTTCGATCATCCGCACGGTTTCCAGCCCCACGGCCAGGCCCAGCTCCTCGGCCTGCTTGCGCAGGGCTTCCACGGAGACCGCGTCGGGGTGGGCCGCCTCACCGAGGGAGAGGATCGCCTGCATCCCGTCGGGGCTGACCGCGATGCTGGTCCCATCGGCGCCGAGTTGCACCTGGTCGCTCATGCAAACACTCCGTGGGCGCGGGGGTCGCGCCGCATAACCCATCAAATCGACATTTATTGGGTTCAACCTGAGCGTCACGACCCTTTTGACACGTCAAATCGTGTACTTCAAACTGCACACCCCACCCCAGCGGTGTTTTTATCGGAGGCCGAAGCTCATGACCCGTCCCGTCACCCTGTTCACCGGCCAGTGGGCCGATCTTCCGTTCGAAACCATGTGCGACAAGGCCGCGTCGTTCGGCTACGACGGGCTGGAGCTGGCCTGCTGGGGCGACCACTTCGACGTCGACCGGGCGGCGCGCAGCGACAAGTACTGCCAAGGCCGGTGGGAGGTGCTCGGCGATTACGGGCTGAGTTGCTACGCGGTCTCGGCGCACCTCGTGGGCCAGGCGGTGTGCGACCCGATCGACGGGCGCCACAAGTCGATCTTGCCGGACGACGTGTGGGGCGACGGCGAAGCGGAAGGCGTGCGCAAGCGCGCCGCGAAGAAGATGATCACCACCGGCAAGGCGGCGCGGCGTTTTATGGACCTCAAGCCGAAGGACAAGACCAAGTGGGGCCGCAGGCCCGCCGTGGTCAACGGGTTCACCGGCTCGTCGGTCTGGCACAGCATCTACGCTTTTCCGCCGACCGACCAGAAGTTCTGGGAAGCGGGGTTCAAGGATTTTGCCAGGCGTTGGACGCCGATCTTGAATCAGTTCGACAAGCTCAACGTCAACTTCGCGCTGGAGGTGCACCCGACAGAGATCGCGTTCGACATCGCCACGGCGCAGCGGGCGCTGAAGGCGGTGAACCACCACAAACGCTTCGGCTTCAACTACGACCCCTCGCACCTCGGCTACCAGGGCGTCGATTACGTCAAGTTCATCCGCACGTTCGGCGACCGCATCTACCACTGCCACGTCAAGGACGCGTGGTGGGGCCACGGCGACGGGACGGTGGGCGTGTTCGGCGGGCACACCGACTTCACCGACCCGCGGCGGTTCTGGGACTTCCGCTCGCCGGGCCGGGGCGACATCGACTTCGAGCAGATCATCGTCGCCCTCAACGACGTCGGTTACGCCGGCCCGCTGAGCGTCGAGTGGGAAGACGGGCGGATGGACCGCGAGCACGGCGCGACCGAGGCCTGCGCCTTCACCCGTTCGCTGGACTTCCCGCGCAGCGAACTGGCGTTCGACGCCCAATTCGACAACTGAAGCCGCGCCCACAAAGACGACCGAAGCCCCCGGGTTGCAACTCGGGGGCTTTTTACGTGAAAACACGCCGTTGCTCCGCGTCGTAATGGGGGGACGCGTTTACGGTTACAATGCACCCGGCACCACTCGGGGATCGACGCTTGCACACCACCAAGTGGATACAGTTTTTCGCACTCGCCGCCTTCGGGCTGAACCTGGCGCTGGCGCCGCTGCACGCCGCGCCGCCGGCTGAGCCGCTGCGCTACGCGTTGCCACAGCTCGTCGGCGACCCGTCGTTCCGCCACGCCGGCCGCGTCACCAGCCTGACGCCGATCGACGGCGGCCGGCGCGTGCTGTCGTCTTCGCAGGACGGCAGCTCGCGCATCTGGGACGCGCAGACCGGCGAGCAGCTCGCGCGCTTCGCCGCCGAGGGGCGCGGCTACGCGTGGTGCGCCGTGGTCACCGCCGACGGCAAGCTCGTCATCGACTGCGGCAACGACGACAAAGTCACCGTGTGGAACCGCGCCGACGGCAAGGTCGTGCGCCAACTCGAGCACGGCAAGGACGTGTTCCGCCTGGCGCTGGTCGGCGACGGCGACCACGTCGTGGCCTGCGACGGCGCGAAGAAGGCCGTGCTGTGGAACTTCCGCACGGGCGAAAAGGTCCGCGAGTTTGTCGGGCACAAAGAGAGCGTGTACGGCGTGGCGGTTTCGCCCGACGGCAAAACCCTGGCCACCGCCTCGTCGGACCAGGCCGTCAAGCTGTGGGAACTCGGAACCGGCAAGCTGCTGCACACGCTCGGAGCGCACAAAGACGACGTGTGCACCGTCGCCTTCTCGCCCGACGGGGCGAAGCTGTTGAGCGTGGGCGACGACAAGCTCTGCCTGTGGCCGGTCGAGGGCGGCGAGCCGTTGTGGACGCTCAAGCCGAACGCCGCGGCGAAGATCGGAACGTTCAGCCCCGACGGCGCGCGGATCGCCGTGGGCCTGAGCAGCGCCGCCGTGCAGCTGCTCGATGCCGATAAGGGCGAAACCCAGCGTACGCTCGAGCTGCCCGGCGGCACGGCGTGGCCCGTGGCGTTCAGCGCCGACGGCAAGTCGCTGTGGGCCGGGGCCTCGTATCTGATCTGCCGGTTGGACACGCAAGCGGACGCCGCGCCCGCCAGCGATAAGTCGGTTGCGCCGGTGACCGGCTTCGATCACGTGACCGCCGGCCGACGTGGCGCGGGCGTCTATTTGGCCGGCGAAAAATCGGTGTGGCGGTGGCCGGGTCGGGGTGGTCGGCTCGAGCCGTTGGTCGCGCTCGAAGGCGACCGCGCCGCGCGCGGTGTGCGCCTCGCGCCCGACGGCAAGACGCTGCTGGTCCACCACAGCGACCACCAGGCCACGCTCTACGAGCTGCCGACCGGCAACGTCCGCTGCACGCTGGTCGTGGAGAAAACCGGTTCGAACCAGCAGTGGCGCTGGTCGCCCGACAGCCGATCCGTGCTGCTGTTCGAGCGCGACCGGGCGCACTGGTTCGGCGCGAGCAACGGCGCACTCTATCTTACCATGCCGCCGCGCGAGAACAGCGACTACCCTCACGCCGTCGCGGTCGACCGCTCGGCGCGCCGCGTGGCCGTCGCGTCGGGCAACCCCGTGAGTGTCCGCTACATCGACGCGCTGACCGTACGCGACCAGGGCCGGGTCGCCATCGGCTTAAACGACGTCGACCACCTCGCCCTGCTCAACCACGGCGGGGTGCTGCTCGCGGTCGACGGGCGCAGCGTCAACCAGTTCGGCCAGCCCGTCGAAGCGAAAACCGTCAAGCACACGCCCGAGAAACTTGCGCAATGGGTCGCGCAGCTCGGCCACGAGCGTTACGCCGTGCGCGAAGCGGCGACCCGGGCCCTGATCGAAGCCGGCGACGCGGCCGCCGAGGCGCTCAAGCGGGCCGACCGCAGCGACCCCGAGGTCATCGCCCGCCTGGCGCGCATCAAGCGCGGCAAGGCGACCGACAACCTGCCACGCAAGCGCACCAAAAACGCGATCGCGCTCAGCGGCGACGCCACCGCGCTGGCGGTGCACCCCGACGAGACCCACTGGGCCGCGATCGTCGGCACCCCGTCGAACAGCCACGTCGTCATCGGCAAGATCACGCCGCGGGGCCCCGAGTTCGTTCAACGCCTCGCCGCCCCCCACGGCCCCGCGTCGCTCGCGTTCAGCGCCGACGGCAAAACCCTTTACACCGCCAACCTCAACGGCACGCTGAGCGTCTACCATGCTCGCGAACCTGAGTAGCTGGCAGCATACTTGCTGATGATCGACCGGCACCTGTAAGGTGCCGGCTATCGCTGTTCGACAAGGGTGTAGCTCATGACCGATCATCAAGCCGAGTACGACGCCAACCTCGCCAACTGGGACGAGCGGGTGGCGATCCATTTCGATTCGCCGATGTACCGCGAGCACCTCGACGACCTGCGGGCCGGCGGGCACTGTTTGTCGGCCACGCACGTCGAACTCGTCGGCGACGTGGTCGGCAAGCGGCTGATCCACCTGCAGTGCCACATGGGCATGGAAACCCTTTCGTGGGCCCGGCTCGGCGCCGAGGCCGTGGGCGTCGACTTCGCGCCCAGCGCGATCGAGGTCGGCCGCCGGCTCGCCGACGAGTTGGCGTTGCCGGCCGAGTTCGTGTGCTGCAACGTGTACGACACCCCCGAGCACGTCGCCGGCAAGTTCGACGTGGTGTTCGTGTCGGTCGGCGCGCTGTGCTGGCTGCCCGACGTGCGGCGGTGGGCGCGGCTGGTCGCCGGCCTGCTCAAACCCGCCGGGCTGCTGTACGTCAACGAGAGCCACCCTTTCGGCGACATCTTCGACGACGCCGACGACGGCCGAGGCCTCGCGATCAAGTACCCGTACTTTGCCGACGGCAAGCCGCTGCGGTTCGACGAGCCCGGCACGTACGCCGACCGCGATGCGAAGACCGAGCACAACACCACCTATGATTGGGCCCACCCGATCAGCGAAGTGATCAACTCCGTGATTGCGGCGGGATTGACGCTCGAGCGTTTCGACGAGATCGCCGAGTGCGTCTGGCCGCGCTTCAAGTTGATGAAGCAGGTCACGCCGAACCTGTTCGAGCTGCCCGAGCCGATGAATCGCGCGATCCCGCACATGTACACGCTGGTGGCGCGGAAGAAGTGAATCAGTCAACTGGTCAATCGGTCAATCGGTCGACTGGCCATGCGCGCCGAATACAATCTGATTGACCAGTTGACCAGTTGACCAGTTGACCAGTTGACCAGTTGACCAGTTGACCAGTTGACCAGTTGACCAGTTGACCAGTTGACCAGTTGA